>CAOPES010000001.1 GCA_948502395.1 uncultured Clostridia bacterium
GGGACGGACCTTTTTGGCAATTTTTTGCCAAAAAGGTCCGTCCCCAGTGGCAATTAAAATTTTCCAAATTTGTTTTTTTGTAGTATTTGTTAAAAAAGCAAAAAATATACTAGTTTTATAAATAAAAAAATGATATAATAAAAAAGTAAGGAGACATATAAAATATGAAAAGTAAATTTGCAAATTTTATAATGAGTATAATAGTAATTTTGATAATTGCAGTAATATGCATTTTTGGTGCTATTTTGTGGAAAGAATTTTCAAATTTAGAAATTGCAATGGAGCCTGAGGAGTTTCAAACTGTTATATCTGAAAGACCAAGGGAAGATATTGAAAAACAAAATATAATGACACCAAATATTGTGGAAAATTCGCTTGATAAGCTTGAAAATATGGATAATAATAAAACACCAAAAGTTGATTATAGTCAAGTAAATGTTGATAGATTTTTTTACAATCAATTAGGTGAAGAGTCAAAGACGATATATAAAGCATTAGAAGCTAATAGAGAAAATATGAAAACAGGAACACATAAGATAGAGCTTGGAGATACATTTTCAGATTTATTGAGTACTGAAAATGGTCAAACTAAATTGGGTGAATATTATCAGTCTGCAATTGAAGCATATACATATGATAATCCAGATATTTTTTATTTAAGTCCAAATAAGATGTACCTAAATATAGAAAAGACTACTAGCCTTTTTAAAACAACTTATAATGTGTTTATAAATAATGGAGAACAGCCAAATTATTTGGTTAATGAGTTTTCTTCTAAATCAGAAGTGGATAATGCAATAAGTAAAGTGGAAAATGCAAAAAAAGATATAATTTCTAAAAGAACAGGGGATATATATGATGATATAAGAATTGTGCATGATTATTTGGTTGATACAATAGAGTATGATACAAGTATTTCACAACCTAATATTTATGATGCTTATGGTGCGTTGATAAATCGTTTATGTGTGTGTGAAGGTTATGCAAGAGCGTTTAAGTATATTATGGATGATATGAATATTCCTTGTGTGCTAGTAATTGGTAAGGCTACAAATTCAAAGGGAGAGACAGAAAATCATGCTTGGAATTATGTGAATATAAAAGGAGCTTGGTATGCTATTGATGCTACATGGGATGATCCTGTTGTTTTAAATGGGGGAAAGGCAACTTATGCTTCAAAGTATAAGTATTTCTTGAAGGGCTCAAATACTATGAGTAAGGACCACACTCCTAGTGGACAATTCACAGAAGGGGGAAAAGTATTTAATTATCCGACTTTGAGTGGTTCAAATTATCAATAAAAGCCTTGGGTGTTTTTGGGGACAGTCCTTAAAAACACCCATTATTTTTTTATTAAATTTGTAATTATTTTATTTTTTAATAGGGTGTTTTTAAGGTCTGTCCCCAAAAACACCCAAAAACATATTTTTTAAATAAAACTTGTCATATTACCAAACCAGCCTAAATATATATTAATTAAAGAATTTAAGAAACAAGCATTTCGAATATAAATTTAGGAGGTATATAATGGAAAATACGAGATTGTATCAAGACATCGCAAAAAGAACAGATGGAGACATTTACGTTGGGGTGGTAGGACCAGTAAGAACAGGAAAATCAACATTCATCAAAAAATTTATGGACTTACTAGTAATTCCGAACATTGACAACGAATATAAAAAAGAAAGGGCAAAAGATGAACTTCCACAAAGTGCTGGTGGAAGGACAATAATGACAACAGAGCCGAAATTTGTGCCAAATGAAGCAATTGAAATTACATTGGACAACAATTTAAAATTTAAAACAAGACTAGTTGATTGTGTTGGATATCTAGTTGACAATGCGATTGGTTACTTAGAAGATGATATGCCAAGAATGGTAAAAACACCTTGGTCAGACGAAGAGATACCTTTTGAAACAGCAGCTGAAATAGGTACAAAGAAGGTAATTGATGAACATTCAACAATAGGAATATTGGTTACAACAGACGGAAGTGTTACAGATATTCCAAGAGAAGATTATATCAAGGCAGAAGAAAGAGTGGTTTCTGAATTAAAAGCTTTGAACAAACCTTTTATCATATTGCTAAACTCTGCTGAGCCAAATTCATCTTATACACAAGAATTGGCAAATACGTTAAGTGAGAAATATAAAACTTCTGTTGTGCCAACAAATTGTGAATATTTATCAATTGACGATATTAACAATATGTTTTCAAAATTACTATATGAGTTCCCAGTTGAGCAAATTAAGATTAAGTGCCCAAGATGGATTGACGGATTAGAATTTACACATCCTTTAAAAACTGAATTATATAAGGAAATCAGAGAAGCTTTTGAAAATGTCAATGTTCTAAAAGATGTTTCTGATTGTGTTTCAGCAATTAATCAAACAGAGATAATTGAAAGAAGCTTGCTTAGCGATATTCAGCTGGGTACAGGTAGCATCAATGTGGAAATTACTTTAAAAGAGAATTTATTTTACAATGTACTTACAGAAATTACTGGTGTTAAAGTGGATAATGAAGGTGATTTGTTTAGTATTATCTCTGAATTATCTGTTACAAAGAAAAGATATGATAAAATTGCATATGCACTAGATGAAGTTGAACGCAAAGGTTATGGAATTGTAACTCCTTCAATGGATGAACTTATTTTGGAAGAACCTGAAATGGTAAAACAGGGCTCTAGATTTGGTGTTAAATTAAAAGCTACTGCACCATCTATTCACTTAATTAGAACAAATGTGGAAACTGAGGTCTCTCCAATTGTTGGTTCTGAAAAACAATCAGAAGAACTTGTTAATTATTTATTATCTGAATTTGAGAGTGATCCTAAGAAAATTTGGGAGTCAAATATTTTTGGTAAGAGTTTACATGAGCTTGTTAATGAAGGGCTACAAACTAAATTGTCTAAAATGCCAGAAGATGCGCAAATTAAGCTACAAGAGACTTTGGAGAGAATTGTTAATGAGGGTAGTGGCGGTTTGATTTGTATAATTTTATAGAATTTAAGGGGGAATATCTATGTGGATATTCCTTTTAAAATAAAAAGAAAGTCGAAAAACGTTGATAAATATAACGAACTATGTTAAAATGACAAAAGTACAGACGACAGCATATAATAGATTAGACCAATTAGGAAGGAAAGATAATTATGGATAAAGAGCAAGAACTAATACAACTATTAGAAAAATACAACCAAGACCATATTATAAAACTATTAAAAAAAACAGACGGAACAAAAAGAAAAGAATTAATAGAACAAATTGAAAATATAGACTTTAATCAAATAATGGAGCTATATGAACACACAAAAAAGCCAATAGAAATAAAAGAAAATAAAATAGAAGCAACATCATATTTAGACAAATCAAAACTAACAAAAGCCCAAAAAGAAAAATTTGACGACCTAGGAGAGCAAATAATAAGAAGCGGAAAATATGCAGTAGTAACAATGGCAGGGGGGCAAGGAACAAGATTAGGACACAGTGGACCAAAAGGAACATTCAAACTAGACGTATATGGAAAAGGAAAATATCTATTTGAGATATTAGCAGATAACCTAAAAGAAGCAAACAAAAAATATAACACAACAATCCCATGGTACATAATGACAAGCAAGGAAAATAATCAAGATACAATAAATTTTCTAGAAAAAAACAACTATTTTGGATATGACAAAAATGAAGTAACAATATTTATACAAAATGGATTACCACTAATAGACAAACAAGGAAAAATGCTAATTGGAAAAGACCTAAAAATAAGAGAAGCATCAGACGGAAATGGTGGAACATATCCAGCTCTAAGACAAAGTGGTTGTATAGCAGATATGAAAGAAAAAGGGATAAAATGGGTGTTTATCGGAAGTGTTGACAATGCTTTGTTAAAAATGGTAGATGTAACATTACTAGGAATGGCAATAGACAAAGGAGTAGAAATAGCATCAAAATCAGTAGTAAAAGCAAATCCGCATGAAAGAGTAGGCGTATTTTGTAAAATGAATAAATGCCCAAAAGTAATAGAATATACAGAACTTCCAGAAAAAATGGCAGAAGAAACAGACGCAAATGGAGAGTTAAAATATGGAGAATCTCACATAATGTGTAATTTATACACAATAGAAGCAATTGACAAAATCAGCAAAGAGCCATTAATATATCACAGTGCATTCAAGAAAAACTCATATATAGACGAAAATGGCAAGGAAGTAGTACCAACAGAGCCAAATAGCTATAAATTCGAATCTTTTATATTTGATGCATTTGAATTTTTTGACGATATAGCAATTTTAAGGGGCAAAAGAGAAGATGACTTCGCGCCTGTTAAAAATAAAGAAGGAGTTGACAGCCCTAAAACAGCTAAGGAACTTTACGAAAAGTATTGGGCAAGGCAAGGCAAATAATTGCCACTAGGGACGGACCTTTTTGGCAATTTTTTGCCAGTGGGGACAGACCTTTTTGGCAGGGATATATTTTTAAAGAGTGTTTTTAAGGTCTGTCCCCAAAAACACCCAAAAGGAGAAAGTGTTATGGAAGAGTGTAAAGTAAAAAATTTATATAATTTAGAAGAAACAATAGCAAAAGATTTGTTAGAAACAGTAACATATCCATGGGAAGCACTACCAAAAATTGTAGATTTTATAATAGAATTAGGAAAAAGCTTAGATAAAGAAAAATATGAAGAAGTAGAAGAAAATATATGGATAGCAAAAACAGCCAAAGTTGCACCAACTGCATACATAGCAGCACCTTGCATAATTTGTGAAAATGCAGAAATTAGACATTGTGCATTTATTAGGGGAAAGGCAATTGTAGGAGAAGGTGCAGTTGTTGGAAATTCAACAGAACTTAAAAATGTAATTTTGTTTAATAAAGTTCAAGTGCCACATTACAATTATGTTGGAGATTCAATTTTAGGTTATAAAGCTCATATGGGTGCAGGTTCAATAACTTCAAATGTGAAATCAGACAAGAAATTGGTAGTTGTGAAAAATGGCAAAGAACAAATTGAAACTGGTATTAAAAAGTTTGGAGCAATGCTTGGCGATGAAGTTGAAATAGGATGTGGAACGGTTCTAAATCCAGGTAGTGTTGTTGGCAAAAATTCTAACATATATCCGCTATCTTCTGTAAGGGGAGTTGTACCTGAAAAATCAATTTACAAAAATAAAAATGAAATAATAGAAAAAAGATAAATAAATCAGCCTAAATTATACTGTTACAAAACAATATAATTTAAGCTGATTTTTTACTACATTGATTGATTTCCTGGTATGAAGTAATCAACAACACCGTAGATTAAAGCGCCTATAATAGCGGCCATCCAAGAAATTGAGTAACCAGCAACGAAAAATTGAGTAACATATAATGTGATTGCTGCTAACGCAAATCCAACAAAGCCTTTACCAAAAGGACTAGCGTGTAAGCCCGTAAATTTGACTACTAAGTAATCTATTATAGTTAAAACTATAGCGGCTATTGCCAAAGTCCAAATACTATTTATAGTAAATCCAGGTGTAAAGAATGCAGTAATTGCTAGTACAACAGCAGCACCAACTAATCTACCAACTATTTGCCATACAGTAGAAGTACCACTATTTGCACGACTCCCTTGAGCTTCTGACATAGGTCCAACCTCCTTAGTTTTTTTTATTTTAATGTGATTTTTTTCAAAGGTTCTAAGCTTATTATTTACAAAAAAAATTTATTTATACAAATAGTATAAATTGGTTAAAATTTGTAAAAAATAAAAATAAAACTTTTTTGGGACAGGCTAAAAAAGTTTTAATAAAAAAAGATGTGTCCCAAAATGGACAAAATGTCCAAAAGGAAACGTCCCCAATGGACAAAAAGGAGAATTTAAATGTTAATTACTTTTTTTAGAGCGATAGTTTTATATTTGGTAGTTTTAATAGTAATGAGATTAATGGGAAAAAGGGAAATTGGCCAATTACAGCCATTTGAGCTAGCGATTTCGATTATGATTGCAGATTTGGCATCAATTCCAATGACTGAGATTGGAATTCCTATTTTTAATGGAATAATACCAATATTAGGACTTTTAGTTATGCACCTAGTTATTTCTGTCGTTAATATGAAAAGTTTAAGAGCAAGAGAAATAATTTGTGGAAAGCCTAGCATTCTAATATATAGGGGCAAAATAAATGAAAAAGCATTAGTTAAGGAAAGATTTACAATAAATGAACTAGAAGAGAGATTGCGTGGGAATAATGTTGTCAATTTAGGTGATGTAGAATATGCAATTTTAGAAACAAGTGGACAAGTTACAGTTATTCAAAAGCCTGAGAAAAGGACAACAATACCAGAAGACTTCAACATTTTACCAGAATATGAAGGAATTCCATATGATTTAGTTATTGACGGAAAAGTTATGGAAGCAAATTTGCAAGCTATTGGTAAAAATTATAATTGGCTTAAAAAGCAAACCGAAGCTTTTGGAATAAAACCCGAAGAAGCTTTGGTTGTCACTTTGGATGGCAAAGGACAAATCTTTTGTCAAAAAAAGGAATCTTAACATTGAAAAACTCAAATCGGCGAGAAGAAAAGGTGACAAAGTCACTTTTATTAGAAAGGATTAAATAAATATGAAAAAAGAAATCGTCATATGCATATTTATAGTAATAATAATTGTAATTGCGAATATTGTAACACAAAACTATACAACTAAAACAGTAAGTGAATTAAATAGTAAACTAGAAGCATTAGAAACTGAAATTACTGATATTGGTGAAAGTGAAGATATTGCCAAAGATAGTGTTAAAAACAAAATAGAAGAAGTTGAAAAGTATTGGGAAGATGTTCATAGCAAGCTTGCGTATTATATTGAACATGATGAGCTTGAAAAGGTTGAAACAGATATTGTTGGAATAAATAGTAGTATTGAGACTAATGATTATGAGCAAGTTCTTAGCAAAATTGACGAAAGTAAGTTTATTTTGCGACATATTGAAGATAAATATGCATTTACATTAGAAAATGTATTTTAAAACTTTTTTGGCCTGTCCCAAAAACATCAAAAAAAATCGTAATTATTCTTTACTTTTAGAAAGAACTAATATAAAATAAACGTAAATTGGACATACTAAGAAAAAATATGGAGGAAACAAATGAAAAGAAAAAATGAATTAAATTACAAAGAACTAAAAATGACCTGTAATCCATCAGTTTTCAGCTTTGATACAACTGAGGAGTTAGACCCAATAATAGAAGGAATAGGTCAAGAACGTGGAATAAAAGCACTAGAATTTGGACTAAAAGTAGATGTAAAGGGATACAACTTATATCTAGAAGGGCCAAGTGGTGTAGGTAAAACAATGTATACCAAAAACTATTTGAATACAATAGCAGCAAAGAAAAAAGTACCATCAGATTGGTGTTATGTATATAATTTTGATAATCCTAATCAACCAGTAGCGATTGAATTACCTGCTGGTCAAGGTAAACAATTTAAAGATTCAATGGAAGGCTTTATAAAAGAGATTAGAAAAGACATCAGAAAAACTTTTAACAATGATGATTTCGAAAAAGAAAAAACATTAATAAAACAAGAATTTGAAACAAAACGTACAGAGCTATTAGAGAAATTAAACAAAGATGCATCAAAACATAATTTTCAAGTTAAAACAGCACAAAATGGAATTTATATGACACCAATTGTGGACGGAAGAGCGATTGAAGAAGAAGAATTTGAAAAATTGGCAGAAGAAGTAAAAAAAGCATATGAAGAAAGGGCTGTAATTGTTCAAGAGCAAATTATGGCTACAATAACTCAGATAAAAGAAATAGAAAGATTGTCAGATAAAAAAATATCAGAATGGCAATCAAATGTTGCACTTCTTACAGTAAATGCACATATAAATTACTTAAAATCACAATATAAAAGAAATAAAAAAATAACAAAATTCTTTAATGATGTTAAACAAGACGTTTTGAGAAATATACCTGCATTTTTAGAAGATAACTCAAAACAACCACAACAGCAACCAGTTCAAGGTCCTGTACAAAGAAAGCCAGACCCAAGCGAAAATTATAGAGTAAACTTATTTGTCGATAACTCAAACCGCGAAGGTGCACCAGTCATAATGGATTCGAATTATTCATATCACAATATTTTTGGAAGTTTGGAATATGAAAATTACTACGGAGCATTAAAAACAGACCATACAATGTTAAAGCCAGGGCTTATGCAACAAGCAAATGGCGGATATATAGTTTTCCAAGCAAAAGACTTATTAACAAATGGTGCTTGTTATGAAGCTTTGAAAAAAGCATTAAGAGTAAAACAAATAGCAATAGAAAACACAACAGACCAACGTTCTTCAATGGTTATGGTTTCTTTAAAACCTGAGCCAATACCACTAGACTTAAAAGTTATATTGATTGGTAATGCCAATATCTATCAAACACTATTGGCAATGGATTCAGATTTTAGAAAATTATTTAAAATAAAAGTTGAATTTGAAGAAAGTGCTGAAATTAACAAAGATAATGTCAACAAATTAGCAAGAATTATATATAGCTTCTGTGAAGCAGAAGAATTACCACACTTAGATAAAGAAGCAATGGCAAGACTTGTTGAATACGCATCTAGACTAGCAGGAAGCCATAGCAAAGTTTCTACAAGATTCAACGACTTAATGCAAGTAGTAGCAGAAGCAGCAACATGGGCAAAAATGTCAAAATCAAAAGTTGTAACTGCAAAATTTATCGACAAAGCATTAGCAGAAAGAGTAGAAAGAGTAAAAAAATATGACGAAAAATATCTAGAAATGATAAAACAAAACTCATTACTAATAAATACCACTGGATACGAAGTGGGAGAATTAAACGGATTAACAGTAATGACAATTGGAGATTATACATTTGGAAAACCAGCTAAAATAACAGTAAACACATATACAGGGAAAAGTGGTATAGTAAACATAGAAAGAGAAGTCGAGATTTCTGGACCTTCACACTCAAAAGGTGTATTGATTTTGACAGGATATTTAGGAGAAATGTTCGCACAAGACATCCCACTATGCCTAACAGCAAGTATCTGTTTTGAACAGTTATACAATGGTGTTGATGGAGACAGTGCTTCTAGTACAGAATTATATGGATTACTTTCAAGCTTGTCAGGAATACCAATAAACCAAGCAATTGCTGTTACTGGCTCTGTTAATCAAAAAGGACAAATACAACCAATTGGTGGTGTAAATGAGAAGATTGAAGGGTACTTCCAAGTGTGCAAAACTCGTGGGTTAGATGGATCTCATGGAGTTATGATACCTATTCAAAATGTTGATAATTTACAACTTTCAGATGAAATTATTGAAGCCGTTAAAAATCAAAAATTCCATATCTATTCTGTTTCTACAATTGAAGAAGGAATTGAAGTTTTAACAGGTGTTCCAGCGGGTAAGAAGGACAAAGATGGCCATTTCCCAGCAGGTACAGTGAATTATCTTGTTTATGAAAAACTTAAAAAATATGCAAAAGTAAGTTCAAAAAATTAATTATAAAATTGCCATTGGGGACGGACCTTTTTGGCAATTTTTTTCTGTCAATCCTGCTACTAGGAACGACCATCTCTAAATTCGCTGTTTCTCTGCTTGGGGTATATATGTTGATTTTGAGATTGCTTTTGTTTATTGCGTTCAATAATAATTTGTATGTTTATATAAAAGGGGTTTTCACTCAGGCTCAAATTCTTATTTTATATTTTGAATAAATGCTGAATGTGACTGAAATAAAAAATAGAAATTCTTTAATCTTTTTCTGGAAAGAGTTCACACTTGCTGTGGAAGGGTGCCAGAAAAAGATTTTAGAATTTCTTTTCTTATGTAAGGAACCAAAGAATTTATGAAAAATGAAAATAAGAATTTGCCCGTGAACATTACTTTTTATATAAACTTACAAATTCTAAATTTCACTTCATTCAAGCAAGCAATCTCAAAATCAACATATATACCCCAAGCAAAGGAACAGCGAATTTTGGGAGGTCTGTCCCTAGTGGCAAAAAATTGCCAAAAAGGTCCGTCCCCGATGGCAATTTTGTACTATGTAGTCGAAATGACATAAAAGTATTGCAAAAATGAATAAAAATATATATAATAGAACTAATTGAAAGGGTGAAAAAATGAACAAAACCAAGAGAAAGATATTTGAAGCTTCAATGAAATTATTTGCAGAAAAGGGATATGATGCAACAAGCATAGAAGAAATAACAGCAACAGTAGGAGTAGCAAAAGGAACACTATATTATCATTTCTCAAGCAAAGAAGAAATATTTAACTTTTTAGTAGAAGAAGGAATGAAACTATTACATAACAGCGTAGACTTAAAGATAGACAAATTACCAAACTACATAGATAAGTTAAAAGCAATTGTATTAATACAAATAAAAATAGTTGTGAAATATGAGAATTTAATAACAATATTATTAAATCAATTTTGGGGAAGCGAAGCGAGAAATCAAATGTGCAAAGAGCAAATAGGAACATATATCGAAAAAATTGAACAGATAGTAAAAGCAGGAATAGATGAGGGCGAAATTAAGCAAGGAAATCCACAAGCAATAGCATCTGAAATATATGGATTAATATGTTCAAGTTTGGTATACAAAACAAGAAGTAAAGAAGAAATAGATATAATGGAGTTATACAAAGAATTTGAAAGTACAGTAATAAAAGGATTAAAAAAATAATGCTTAAGGTGTTTTTAAGGTCTGTCCCCAAAAACACCCAAGTGTAAAATAAAAGGAGAACTAAAATGAGAAAGCCAATACATAAATTCGAGAAATTTACAGATTTAAGAGATATGTTAAAACAATCAGAAGAAAAATTCGGAGATAATGCAGCATATGTATTCAAGACAGATAAACCAGGAGTTTTTAGAGAAATTACATATAAAGAGTTTGCAAAAGATATAAGAAATTTTGGAACAGCATTAGTAAATTTAGGGCTAAAAGGTAAGAGAATAGCTGTAATATCAGATAATAGATATGAATGGTGTGTTTCATATTTGGCTGTAACAACAGGTACAGGGGTAATTGTACCATTAGATAAGGCGTTACCATCAAATGAGATTGAGAGTTTAATTATTCGTTCAGAAGTTGAAGCGATTGTATATTCAAATAAATATGACGAGATAATGAATGAAATAAAAGATAAGAATACTTCAAATGTAAAATATTTCATTTCAATGGATTTGAATAAAAAAGAAAATGATATATATTCACAAAAAGAGTTAATGGAACATGGAGCAAAGCTTTTAAAAGAAGGTAACACAGAATATTTAGATAGCGAAATAGATGCAGAAGAAATGGGAATAATGCTATTCACATCTGGAACAACAGCGATGTCAAAGGCTGTAATGTTGTCACAAAGAAATATTTGTGCGAATTTAATGGATATAGCAGCAGTAATAAAACTAGTTCCAGAAGATAGAATGTTATCATTCTTACCATTGCACCATACTTTTGAGTGTACAGTTGGATTTTTATACCCAATATCAAAAGGGTGCTCAATAGCATTTTGTGAAGGAATAAGACATATAGCGGATAATGCAAAAGAATACCAAGTAACAGCAATGATATCAGTTCCAATTTTATTTGAGACAATGTATAAAAAGATAATGAAAGGAATTGAGAAAAAAGGTAAGTTAGAAACAGTTAAAAAAGGTATAAAAATAAGTAATTTCCTATTAAAATTTGGTATAGATATAAGAAGAAAATTATTCAAAGAAGTAATTGATAATTTGGGTGGAAAAGCAAGACTATTTGTTGCAGGTGGTGCAGCATTAGACCCAGCGGCAGAAAAGGGATTTAATGAATTAGGCGTAAAAATGATACAAGGATATGGACTAACAGAAAGCTCTCCGGTAATTGCAGCAGAAGACGATAAATATCAAAGATTAGGTTCAATTGGTAAAGCGTTTCCAAGTCTAGATGTGAAAATAGATGAGCCAAATGAAGAAGGAATAGGTGAATTGCTAGTTAAAGGTCCAACAATAATGCTTGGATATTATAATAACGAAGAAGCAACAAAAGAAACTTTGGAAGATGGTTGGCTACATACTGGTGATTTAGCTAAGATTGATAAAGACGGATTTATATTTATTTCAGGTAGAAAGAAATTTGTTATAGTATTAAAAAACGGAAAAAATATTTACCCAGAAGAATTAGAAACAATTGTGAATAAAATTGAAGGTGTTACAGAAAGTTTTGTTTATGGAAAACCAGAAGATGATGGAGATTATAAAATCTGTGCTAAGATTGTATATGATAAAGATACTGTTGAAGCTATTTATGGAACAAATGATGAAGAAAAATTGAAAGAGCTAATTTGGCAAGAAGTTAAGAAGGTTAATAAAACTATGCCTGCTTATAAATATATTAGAGAAATTTCAATAACAGATAAAGCATTGATAAAAACAACAACTCAAAAAATTAAAAGATTTGAAGAAATTAAAACTGTATTAAATTAGAAATAAATAAATCAAAATTAGAAATGATGAACTTTCATTTTTCTGATTTTGATTTTTTATTACTACATAAAAATACTACAATTGTTATTGCATTTGAAATTTTCTCATTTTGGCAAGAAGACGTGGCCAGCCCTAACAAATTTAGAGTTTGTAATATTTTTGTAATATTTTTGTAATCAAAATTTAATGAAAAAATAGAAATATAATCTTGTAGTTTTTTGTTAGATAATGTATAATTATAAAGAACGAAACAAAAAGCAAACACGCGTAAGATAAAGGAGGTACATTACAATGTCTAGATCTGGCATAGTAAATGTGAGAATGGTTATCACAGAAGAGAAAATATTATCAAATATAGATAAAGTACAAAAATTAATAAATCCAAAAAGTAAAAAACAAATCGTACAATTAGAAGATGACGGATACTTTAAAGATTTAGTAGAATCAATAAAAACATATTTAATTGAATATCCAAAAAAGAAAAACTTCCCAGCAAGTGTATATAAAGCAGCTTATGGGCTAGTTGAATTTGCGACGAATCAATTTGAAGAAAATACAAAGAAAATAGAAGAACTAATTAGACAAAGAGAACAAAACATAGCATTGGCAGGAAATTTAAAAGAAGTAATGGAAGCAGTTGTAAACAAAGAAAAAGATTGGAAAGATCAAGTTAAAAAAGCTGAAGAAAACTTCGGAGATGATATAACTGAAACATTAACAATAATAGGAAAATCAAAAAGCGACAAAACAGAAAATTATCAAGATGCTATAAAATTGCTAAATGCAAGAATAAATAACCTAGAATCAAACCTACATATTGAAATAGATATGGAAAGAATAGAAGATCGTTCAAAAGCACTAAGCTATATAGGAATAGAAATAGCAGATGCACTAAAATCAATACCAACACCAGTAGAAGAAACAATTGAAGAAGTTGTAGAACAACAAGTACAAGCAATAGAAGCAGAGCAACAACAATATGTTGAAGAAACAACATTTGAAGCTAAACCAAGTTTATGGCAAAGAATTAAAAATAGCAAAGTTGTAAGAGCGATAAAAGCTATAACAAAAATAAGAATAGTTGTAGATTATTCAGATGCACTTCCAGAAGGAAGAGGAGAAAACAATTAATAGAAATGAAAAAACATCCCAAACAAATGGGATGTTTTTTGTGGATTAATAACTCAGAGCTTTATTAACTTCTTTGACATTCGATTTTAACTTATTTTTCTTCGTATTTTTCCTTCTATTTTCCTTTATCTTTTCCCTTTTCTCTTTATCCGGTAACCAAGCCTTAGAGTCTAAATATGCCTTAACGTTTTCGTTATTGCAGTGCTTGCACTTTTTTGCAATATTTCTAGTTTTAAGACATCTTTGGGATTGAGAAGGATGAATATTTCGTTCAGTTGACCGTT
Source organism: uncultured Clostridia bacterium (assembly GCA_948502395.1). Classification (GTDB taxonomy): domain Bacteria; phylum Bacillota; class Clostridia; order TANB77; family CAG-508; genus CAG-269. Next base: position 13,908 of record CAOPES010000001.1, read on the forward strand.
TTCTTTCATTAGCCAAAGATTCGTCAGTGCGATTTTCAAGTTCAATTTTATAGTAAGCTGTTTTTTTAAAACGCTTACGTTTTTGAGCTTTGAATTCTTTTTCTAATGTAGGATCATAGAAGAAATCTGCTGGAGTACTAACTACTTCACAGAAGAAATCTGCTGGAGTACTAACTACTTCACAGACAGTTTTAGGTTCCTGACATTCTTCTGTGCTATGATAGTCAAAATTTCCAAGTGCTTCTACCAAGAAAGTATCTTGACCAGTTTCGTGTTGATCAATTGCTTCTTGGGTAAGTTGGTTCAATCGAACAATATCATCATAGAAGTCAACTACGCTGATGTCGACTGTTTCATTAAGCTTATCTGCTAAAGAAACAACAAGATTGAAAAGATCATAAGTTGCAAAATTACTGTTCATATGTACCTCCACTTTTGCAATCCGTTAGGATATAACTATTATATCATGTTTTACATAAAATGTCAACTTTTGGGATGAATTTGACTTTTCTTCCAAAATATAGTATAATAGAAAACAGTCGTTAGCAAAAATTGCTAAAAATGAGAGTTTTTTATAAATTTAGAATTATATGTATTAAAAAGATAAGAGAGAGAAATAATATTAGGAACGGAACAAAACTAAATATTAGAAAAGTTTATAAAAATATGGACAAAACTGAGAGAGAACCATATAAAATATAAACTTTATTAATGCGTATAAAAAACAAATAATAGTAAAATAAATTAAAAAATGGAAGGAGAATTTATGACAGAAGAAAATAACACACAAAAAACAAACAAAACTCAAAAAACAAGCACAAGAAGAAGTGCAGAAAAAAGAAATACAGCAGGGAAGGAGAGAAAGACAGGATATAACAAAAAAAGAGAAAACAAAAATATGGAAGAAAAAGTTAAAAAAGAAAAAAGAAAAACAGAAACAACAAAAGAGACATCAGTTACAAAAACAAGAACAAGAAGAAATAACAGAAGAGTAACAGAAAACAACATATTCAAAAAATCAAAATTAAAAATAATTCCATTAGGTGGACTACACGAAATTGGAAAAAATATAACAGTTTTTGAATATGAAAACGAAATGATAGTTGTAGACTGTGGGCTATCATTCCCAGAAGATGATATGCTTGGAATAGATTTAGTTATACCAGACATAACATATTTAGAAAAAAATGTAGACAAAATAAAAGGTCTAATAATAACACACGGACACGAAGACCATATTGGTTCAGTACCATATTTATTAAAGAAAATAAATATACCAATTTATGCTCCAAGACTAGCAGCGGGATTAATCAGAAATAAATTAGAAGAGCATAAATTATTAAGAAGTACAAAATTAACAGAAGTTATGCAAGGACAAACTTTAAACCTTGGAAAAAACTTTAAAGTGGAATTTATAAGAAGCTCACATAGTATACCAGACTCAGTAATGTTAGCAATAACGACACCAGCAGGAACGGTATTACACACAGGTGATTTTAAAATAGACTATACACCAATTGACGGAAAACTAATGGATTTTGGAAGAATAGCAGAGTTAGGAAATCAAGGAATATTAGCATTGATGTCAGACAGTACAAATGCTGAAAGAAAAGGATTTACAATGTCTGAAAGTTCAGTAGGAGAAGTTTTTGATAAACTATTCCTACACTGTACAAAAAGAATTGTAGTAGCAACATTTGCGTCAAACGTGCACAGAGTACAACAAATAGTAAATTCAGCAGTGAAATATAATAGAAAAATTGCTGTATGTGGTAGAAGTATGATAAATATGATAACAACAGCAAGAGAGTTAGGATATATTGAATGCCCAGAAAACATATTTATAGACATTGATATGATTAAAAATTATACAGATGACCAATTAGTAATTATAACAACAGGAAGTCAAGGAGAACCTATGTCAGCATTAACAAGAATGGCTGCTGGTGATCATAGAAAAATAAAAATAACACCTAATGACTTAGTTATAATATCAGCAACTCCGATACCAGGAAATGAAAAATTTGTATCAAAAGTAATTGATGATTTAATGCAAATTGGTGCGGAAGTTGTATATAGCTCACTAGAAAATATACACGTATCAGGACATGCTTGCCAAGAAGAACAAAAATTAATTCTTGCACTTACAAAACCAAAGTATTTTATACCAGTTCATGGTGAATACAGACAACTTATAGCACATAGTGAAACAGCTCAAAGTATGGGAATTGATAGAGATAATGTTATAATGTTATCAAATGGTAGAGTTTTAGAAATTGATGAGAATGGAGCTGAGTTTACAACCACAGTTCCAAGTGGTAGAATATTGGTTGATGGACTTGGTGTTGGAGATGTTGGAAATATTGTTTTAAGAGACAGACAACATCTATCACAAGATGGTTTGATTGTTATTGTTTTAACAATGGATTCTCAAACAGGTGAAGTTGTTGCAGGTCCTGATGTTATATCAAGGGGATTTGTGTATGTTAGAGAGTCAGAAAATCTAATGGATGACGTGAAGTCTGTTGTTAGAAATGAAATCAGAAAGTGCGAAGAACGCGGAGTTCGCGATTGGGCTACTATTAAGTCGACTACAAGAGAGACTTTAAGAGATTATATTTTTATGAAGACTAAACGTAATCCGATGATTATTCCAATTATAATGGAAGTTTAATAAAATACAGTAATACCAAGCTTTTTACGGCTTGGTATTACTTGTTTGTTACCCTTTTGTTACCTTTCTGTTACCATTTAACATAAAAATACGTAAAAACTATTTCCAAAAATGGGTTGTTATGGTAAAATAAAAAAGAGATAATGTATGTGAAAATTTACATAAAAATAAAACGAGTATAAAAATATAGGAGTAATATATGAATAAGTTTACTTTTTTGACCGAAGAACAATGCTTTGGAAGCGATAAATTAGAAATATTACAAAAGAGAGGAACAAAAGCAGCAATAACAGATTTCTCTATTCTTTTAGGTGCTTACGTTTCCAGTTATTATCATATATATAATGATAATTCTTTGGAGGGAAGAACTGGATGGTATTGGACAAAGTCAGATGACGGAGATAATGACGCATGCTTGGTTGACGATGATGGTATTGGAGACGAAGCCTGTGTTAACAGGCGTTCTGGTGGGGCTCGCCTAGTTTTACCGTTCTCATCAATGGACTCGATCCCCACAAACGGAGAGAGTGGGAAAAGAGCAAGAGATGGTATCCTTGAAGTAGAATATGGGTATTATCCACAAAAAGCAGTATCAAAAGATATGCAAGAAAGATTAGAAAGAGAATATAAAAGTGGTAGACTTTCAAAAACAAAAAATAGCTATACAACAGATTCAAGAAAGTGTGATGCTTATGACGAAAAATTTTTAGCAAAGCAACATGAAGAATATGAATATAATGGAAAAAGATATGTAAGAGTTGAAGCGAATTCATTTTATGATGAAAATTACTTTACACTTTCAAATGGAGAGAGTTATAGAGATGGTGATAATGTATGGGTAGAAGTACAGCCAGTTAAATGGTTAGTTGATGAAAAATCTCGAATTATGATAACTGAAAAATTAATATTTGCAGGAGTACAATTTAATAAAGAAAGTAATTACCATACAAGGGATTTTGATAAAATGGACATAAAAACATTTATGGATAAATACTTATCTAGAGATTTAGAACAATCAATAGGAACAATAACTTTGGGAGAACAAACAGAAGAAACAGAAAAAGTACCACAAAGAAAATCAAGATTACAGAAATTAAATCCAGATAAAACAAAAACTGCTGATAGAACAAGAATGACAGACACAGAAATAATACAAAATTGGATTGAAGCAGGAGAGTCAGTATTACTACGAGGACCATCAGGAATAGGAAAAACAGAAAGAATAAAAAAATTATATCCAGACCTAATTTATTTAAAATTAACCAATAATATGTTTCCAGAGAAGGTCGTCGGCTCAGTAAACTTACAAACAGGACAAAGTATACCGCCAGATTTTGCAAAAACAGCAATTATGCAAGAAGCAACGGAAGAAGAAAGAAAATTAGTTGAGGAAAATATACAAAACATATATGATGTAGCAGATACAGTATATGAAAGATCAAAAGAAAGCGATAAAAAAGTTGTAATAATGTTAGATGAGCTTTTAAATGTAAAGCCAGCAGTTCAAAGTTTAGTATATACATTAGTGTTAAATAGAATGGTAGAGATAGGAAAAGGACTGAAATTACCAGACAACGCCGTTATTGTAGCAACAGGAAATCAAAAGAAATATTCAAGTGTAGCAGAAGATTTAGCAGAACCACTAGAAAAAAGATTTGACCATATATTAGATATGGAACCAAAAGTAGGAGAATGGATAACAGAATATGCAATTCCACAAAAGATTCATCCATCTGTAATAGGATATATGCTATCAAAATATAACAATTCTGGAAAAAGTGAAGATTTACAAGATATAGGTTATTTCTATGAAGAGCCAGAGGTAGGAGAAGAACATTTAGACAGAAATGGATGTAAAGGAAGAACAAACGATCCTCGTGGTTGGACATCAATTTCAAATACCTTATATAATTTTGAGAGAAATCTAGAAGCAGGAAAATATGAAGGAAAAGATGTAGAAGATATATTAGAAAGAACAATAAGTTCAAAACTTAGAGAAGAGTGGTCAGCAGAATTTTTTGATTTTTATAATCTTCCAACATTGACTCCAGAAGAAGTAACAAAAGGAATGGGAGAAGGATATACTCGGAGCAGATTTACCAAGAGATATAAGTGAAAGATTTGCATATATGACAGCATTGATAACAGCTGATGAAAGCCAAGTAGAGGCATGTAGAGAATTTATAAGAAAATATTGTGATCCAGAATATTTGGAAGTATTTGATATCTACTGGGCAGGAAATGATGAAAGAAAAATGGAAAAAATAAGTGAACTACAAGAAATGACTTTAGCATTACATACAAGTAAAGAAACAGAGGAATGCGCAAGAGATGGAATAGAGAACTATACAAATATAGGTCATATGTATAGTTCGTATTTAGCAAGAGATTCTGAAGAAAAGAGTAGGAGTGAAGAAAATGAACGAAATTGAATACAGTGAAGCAGCAGTGGAAGTATTAGATATACTAAATCATACCAATAAAGAAGATGTCCAAAGAATTCCACAAAGTTTTATAAAATTTTTAACCAATATTTCAAGCAAAAGTTATAAAGCTAAATTTAATCACGAACAACCAATTAATGGTTTTAATTTAAGAAAACAAACGAAAGAACTTTTAGGATTTATATATATCACATGGTGGTGTGATAAAGAAGAACACGAAAGATATAAAAATATAATACATGAAAACAATATGAAAAGAGAAAAAATACAAGAAACATATAATGTAAATGATATTTTTAAAAATAAAAAACAAAATGTAATGGAAACGAATATAACAGAATATAAAAAAGAAAATATATTAAAAAAGTTTCTTAATAAAATATTGAGTTTTTTTAGTATTGCGAAAGGGGAGAAAAATTAACATGATTAATAAAGAATTGATAGAATTGCAAAAAGGATGTGAAGCTACTTGTGTTGTAATACAAAATGAAGATTGGAAAGAATTAGATTCAAAAATTATTGTAAATGCTCATTCTAGTGATAGTGAATTGCTTACAATTTTTAAAGAGAAAATTTCTAATAAAGAAGAACTTGATTATTTTATTATAACTGAAATTGACAAATTGAATGAGAATTTACAAGAAAAGTATTATCAAATTGTTAAAGATAGAGAATTTGGTGGATACAAATTACCCCCAAATATGATTATAGTTTTAACTGTTAAAGATAGAGAAGGATTAAAAAAAATATCACAGGAACTTTATCATTTTTGTGTAGTAGCATTTTAGGTTGCAATTATTGATTAACAAGGAGTAATATATGAATAAGTTTACTTTTTTGACCGAAGAACAATGCTTTGGAAGCGATAAATTAGAAATATTACAAAAGAGAGGAACAAAAGCAGCAATAACAGATTTCTCTATTCTTTTAGGTGCTTACGTTTCCAGTTATTATCATATATATAATGATAATTCTTTGGAGGGAAGAACTGGATGGTATTGGACAAAGTCAGATGACGGAGATAATGACGCATGCTTGGTTGACGATGATGGTATTGGAGACGAAGCCTGTGTTAACAGGCGTTCTGGTGGGGCTCGCCTAGTTTTACCGTTCTCATCAATGGACTCGATCCCCACAAACGGAGAGAGTGGGAAAAGAGCAAGAGATGGTATCCTTGAAGTAGAATATGGGTATTATCCACAAAAAGCAGTATCAAAAGATATGCAAGAAAGATTAGAAAGAGAATATAAAAGTGGTAGACTTTCAAAAACAAAAAATAGCTATACAACAGATTCAAGAAAGTGTGATGCTTATGACGAAAAATTTTTAGCAAAGCAACATGAAGAATATGAATATAATGGAAAAAGATATGTAAGAGTTGAAGCGAATTCATTTTATGATGAAAATTACTTTACACTTTCAAATGGAGAGAGTTATAGAGATGGTGATAATGTATGGGTAGAAGTACAGCCAGTTAAATGGTTAGTTGATGAAAAATCTCGAATTATGATAACTGAAAAATTAATATTTGCAGGAGTACAATTTAATAAAGAAAGTAATTACCATACAAGGGATTTTGATAAAATGGACATAAAAACATTTATGGATAAATACTTATCTAGAGATTTAGAACAATCAATAGGAACAATAACTTTGGGAGAACAAACAGAAGAAACAGAAAAAGTACCACAAAGAAAATCAAGATTACAGAAATTAAATCCAGATAAAACAAAAACTGCTGATAGAACAAGAATGACAGACACAGAAATAATACAAAATTGGATTGAAGCAGGAGAGTCAGTATTACTACGAGGACCATCAGGAATAGGAAAAACAGAAAGAATAAAAAAATTATATCCAGACCTAATTTATTTAAAATTAACCAATAATATGTTTCCAGAGAAGGTCGTCGGCTCAGTAAACTTACAAACAGGACAAAGTATACCGCCAGATTTTGCAAAAACAGCAATTATGCAAGAAGCAACGGAAGAAGAAAGAAAATTAGTTGAGGAAAATATACAAAACATATATGATGTAGCAGATACAGTATATGAAAGATCAAAAGAAAGCGATAAAAAAGTTGTAATAATGTTAGATGAGCTTTTAAATGTAAAGCCAGCAGTTCAAAGTTTAGTATATACATTAGTGTTAAATAGAATGGTAGAGATAGGAAAAGGACTGAAATTACCAGACAACGCCGTTATTGTAGCAACAGGAAATCAAAAGAAATATTCAAGTGTAGCAGAAGATTTAGCAGAACCACTAGAAAAAAGATTTGACCATATATTAGATATGGAACCAAAAGTAGGAGAATGGATAACAGAATATGCAATTCCACAAAAGATTCATCCATCTGTAATAGGATATATGCTATCAAAATATAACAATTCTGGAAAAAGTGAAGATTTACAAGATATAGGTTATTTCTATGAAGAGCCAGAGGTAGGAGAAGAACATTTAGACAGAAATGGATGTAAAGGAAGAACAAACGATCCTCGTGGTTGGACATCAATTTCAAATACCTTATATAATTTTGAGAGAAATCTAGAAGCAGGAAAATATGAAGGAAAAGATGTAGAAGATATATTAGAAAGAACAATAAGTTCAAAACTTAGAGAAGAGTGGTCAGCAGAATTTTTTGATTTTTATAATCTTCCAACATTGACTCCAGAAGAAGTAACAAAAGGAATGGGAGAAGGATATACTCGGAGCAGATTTACCAAGAGATATAAGTGAAAGATTTGCATATATGACAGCATTGATAACAGCTGATGAAAGCCAAGTAGAGGCATGTAGAGAATTTATAAGAAAATATTGTGATCCAGAATATTTGGAAGTATTTGATATCTACTGGGCAGGAAATGATGAAAGAAAAATGGAAAAAATAAGTGAACTACAAGAAATGACTTTAGCATTACATACAAGTAAAGAAACAGAGGAATGCGCAAGAGATGGAATAGAGAACTATACAAATATAGGGCAAATGTATAGTACATATTTAACAAAAGATTCTAAAGAGGAAACTAAAAAAGAAGAATATGAAAGATAGTAATTAGCCATAAAGTGGTAGTAGCTAATTTTAAGAAAGGAGAAGCATATAAATGAGTGCTAATACAGATTTAATTTATGATGCAACAAGAAAAATGCTAGCAAAATATCCTAGATTTGGTAGTGAAATAGCTAAGACTCCCATTGTATTAACCAATAAAGTAAGGACGGGATGCACAGATGGCAAAAAAATATATATCAATCCAGAGCATTTTGCTAGTGTAGATGAAAATCGTAGATTATATTTACTTTCGCATGAAACTCTCCATAAAATATTTATGCATATGTATAGATTAAAGGATAAAAAACGGAAATATGAGGGATTTAGAACTATGGAATATAGTTTGTGATGCGATAGTTAATGCAAATTTAAAACGAGATGGCATTAAAATACCGGATGGAAGGATCTGTTCTGACACAGATGAAAAATACGGAGACTGGGTTTTAGAATATAGTAGTGAAGAATTATATGAATTAGAAAAGAGAAAAAAAGAAGAACAAAAAAATAATCAAAACCAAGAACAGGGAGAGAGTGAAGAACAAGAGCAAGATAATCAGCAAGGAAGTGGACAAAGTCAGCAACAAGAAGATGAACAAAATAGTAATAATGAAAATTCAGAACAAACTGAAAATCAAGAGTCAGATAACAATAAAAGTCAAGGAGATGACCACAGTTTATGGGAAGAAGCATTTAAAGAACAGCAAAAAGGACAAAAACAAGCTCAAGAACAAGACCAAGAGCAAGCAGAAGAGGAACAGACAGATATAGATTTTGATGAAAGGGCAGAATTTGAAGATAATAGAAAAGAAAAAAGAGAAAAATTCAAATCTAGAAAAGAAAAAACCGAAAAAGATATAAGAAATACTGATAAAGGAAAAATTGAATTAGGCGATATAGGAAAAAGCAAAGAAGAAATTGATTGGAAACTCCTAATACGCAAAGAAATAGAAAAAAGCGAAACTATTTGGAGTCAAAGACGTTCTATTGCAGAAAATAATTATGCGTATAGACTAGAAGAAAACGACATCGAAGAAGATGCAGAAACAGAAGTTATGATTGATGCTTCGGGCTCAGTAGATTTAGAATTAGTAAAGTCATTTTTAAGACAGCTAAAACCATTATTACAACATTCAAAATTAAAAGTAGGATGTTTTAATGCTAAATTTTGGGGATTTGTAAATATAAAAAACGAGAAAGATATAAATAATTTTACTGTACCTAGATGGGGAGCTTATGCAACAGATTTAGACTTGCCAGTTAGATCATTTACTAAAAAAAGAGAAATAAATAAAATAATTTTTACTGATGGCTATGCATCATTTGGTCTTATGCCAAAGGAAGATTTAAAAAGAGAAAATGTTATTTGGTTAGTGTATGGAAATAAAGATTTTAAACCTTGTTGTGGTAAGGTTATAAATATTACTGAAAAACAATTGGAACGATTACATCAAATAGATAGAAGTAGTTCTATGGAAGATATGAGTAGATAAAGTGTTAGAAACTAGCTAATTTTCGTAACTAAATTTTGAAAATTGCTATTATAATGGAAGTTTAATAAAAACTATTTACAAATCGAAATAAATTTAGTATAATTAACACATAGATAAGAAATAAAATAAATTTTGCATTTATCATTTCTAATCTGTAAAAATTAATTTAGCTAATGTGACCCAATAAAGGCACAAAAAAGACTAGAGTTGCATCCTCTAGTCTTTTGCTATGTTCAAAATGCAAATAAAGCTTGAAAAAGTTAGAAAATTAGAGTATAATAAGGAAAGTAAAAAATAAGGAGAGATAAAAATGGATTATAAAGACTTAGCAAATTTAATATTCCCAGAAGCAAAAGAAATAACATATTACGAAGAAAAATATCCAAGAAGAAATCTAAAAGAAGGAGCAATAGTAACAAGATACGCACCAAGCCCAACAGGAGTAATGCACATAGGTGGGTTATACCAAGCACTAGTAGCAAAAAAAATGACAGAACAAACAGAAGGCGTATTCTTTTTAAGAATAGAAGACACAGACCAAAAAAGAGAAATTGAAAACGGAGTAGAAGGAATAGTAAGCAGTTTAGCAGAATTTGAAATAGAACCAGACGAAGGAATGACATCAACAACAGAAAGCAAAGGAAACTATGGACCATACAAACAATCAGAAAGAAAAGACATCTATCAAGCATATGCAAAATATCTAATCGAACAAGGGAAAGCATATCCATGTTTTTGTACACCAGAACAATTAGACGAAATTAGAAGCAAACAAGAAGCTGCAAAAATAAGACCTGGATACTATGGAGTATGGGCAAAATGCAGAAATCATACGGTTGAAGAAGCAGCAGAAAAAATCAAAAATGGAGAAAAATATATAATTCGTTTAAAATCACCAGGAAGAGAAGACAGAAAAATAAGACACAAAGATGTAATAAAAGGAAATGTAGAATTTCCAGAAAATGACCAAGATGTAGTAATAATAAAAGCAGACGGATTACCAACATATCATTTTGCACACGCAGTTGACGACCATCTAATGGGAACAACACATGTAATACGTGGAGACGAATGGCTATCATCTATACCATTACATTTACAATTGTTCCAAGAATTAGGATTTAAAGCACCTAAATATGCACATATTGCACCAATTATGAAAAATGACAATGGAAATAAGAGAAAATTAAGTAAAAGAAAAGACCCAGAAGCTGCAACAAGTTATTATGAAGAAGAAGGAATTCCAGCACAAGCAGTAAAAGAATATTTGTTAAACATAGCAAACTCTACTTTTGAAAATTGGAGAAGAGCAAACCAAGATAAAGATATGTCGGAATTTGAACTTCAACTTAATAAAATGAGTGTAAGTGGAGCATTATTTGATATGGTAAAATTACTAGACGTTGGAAAGACAGTAATATCAAAATATACAGCAGAAAGAGTTTACGAAGAAGCCTTCAACTGGGCTAAAAAACATGACGAAGAATTAATGGAAATGCTAGAAGATAAAGAATATGCATTAAAAGTATTTGGAATTGAAAGAGGCAACAAAAAGCCTAGAAAAGATATTTCAAAATGGGCAGAAGTAAAAGAAAACATAGAATATATGTATGACGAAAACTTTTATGCAAAAACACAAGAATATCCATATCAAGTTATAAACGAAAAAGAAGATATAGAAAAAATATTAACTTTATATATCGAAAAATATTATGACGAAAATGATGACAAACAAACTTGGTTTGACAAAATAAAAGAACTTGCAGGAGAAATGGGATACGCAAAAGAAGTTAAAGAATTTAAAGCAAACCCAGACGCATACAAAGCTCATGTTGGAGATGTTAGTACCTGCCTAAGAGTTGCTTTAACAGCTAGAACTAATACTCCTGATATGTATGAGATTATGAAAGTTCTTGGAAAAGAAAGAATTGCAAAAAGATTTGAAAAAGCTAAACAACAATTGTAATTATAGTAAATGTAAATTTATAACAGAAGTGTTAGAGTGTAGATGTAAGAAAGGACGAAGATACTTTGGAATATAATGTTGGAGATATTGTAAGAACTAAGAAACAACATCCTTGTGGAAGCAAGTTGTGGGAACTAACTAGGGTCGGAGTAGATTTCAAATTGAAATGCCTAGGTTGTGAACATGTTGTTGTTTTGGAAAGAGAAAAGGCTAAAAAAATAATTACAAAAATAGAGAAAAAAGTTGGTGAATAATAACCAACTTTTTTAATGCTTTTGGGTGTTTTTGGGGACAGACCTTAAAAACACCCATTTTTTTATTGTTCCTAATGGCTAATTTTATTAAAAAAGGTGTTTTTTAGGTCTGTCCCCAAAAACACCTTATTCTTATTTCTTTTTTGAAACTTTATTTTGTTTATGAGATTCTTCTGGAACTACAACATTTTTTGTTTTTTTAGTAGCTGATTTTGGTTTTGCGTCTTTTATGTTGTCATATACAGGAGAAATATTTAAATTTGAGCTATCACCTGTAACTACTTCTATTTTTTTATTTTCTTCCATAAAATTACCTCCGAAACGATTTTTTTACATCTTATCATATATCTATGAAAAGTGCAAGAAAATATTGACATATTAACGTTTTTCTGACATAATATATAGGTCAAAACTTTACAAAAAGGAAGAGAAGAAATGGAAATTGAGCAAAAAAAATCAATAATAGAAGCAATACTTTTTGCAGCAGGAAGACCATTAAGTAAAAATGAATTTGTGCTAGCACTGGAATTACCAGAAGAAGATATTGAAAACATTATAAATAACATGCAAGAAGAATATAAAAATGAAAACAGAGGAATAGAACTAATTAAAATAGAAAATTCATATCAGTTATGTACAAAAAAATCATTGTATGAATATGTCTATCCTGTACTAGACAAAAGAACAAAACCAAATTTGTCAAATGCGGCATTAGAAACATTAGCAATAGTAGCATATAATCCACAAATAACAAGGGCAGAAATAGAAGCCATACGTGGAGTTTCAGCAGATGCGTGTGTGTATAAGCTATTAGAATATGGTTTGATAGAAGAAGCTGGAAAAATTGATTTACCAGGTAAGCCTATGTCATATAAAACAACAAGTGATTTTTTAAGAATGTTTGGTTACAGCTCATTAGAAGATTTACCAGAACTTCCAAGATATAAATTAGATGAGAATAAACAAATTGTAATAGATGACTTAATAGAAGGAAGTCAGGAGGCTCCAGTACCCGAAAGGGAAGATGATATGGAAACAGAGCAGGAATTTGAAGAGAATGAATAGAAAAGGAGAATGATTATGAGTGAAAAAGGTTATGTAAAAGAAATAACTAATATAGATGAAAATATAGCACAGTGGTATACAGACATTGTTAGAAAAGCAGAACTAGCAGATTATACAGATACAAAAGGATGTATAGCAATTCGTCCATATGGATATGCAATATGGGAAAACATACAAAATTATACAGATAAGAAATTTAAGGAAACAGGAGTAAAAAATACATATTTTCCAGTGTTAATTCCAGAAAGTTTATTGCAAAAAGAAAAAGACCATATTGAAGGATTTGCGCCAGAAGTGGCATGGGTAACAGAAGCAGGAGGAGAACAATTAGAAGAAAAATTATGTATAAGACCGACTTCAGAAACAATAATATCAACATTATATTCAAAATGGTTAAGTTCATGGAGAGATTTACCATTTGTATATAATCAATGGTGCAACGTATTAAGGTGGGAAAAAGAAACAAGACCATTTTTACGTTCAAGAGAGTTCTTATGGCAAGAAGGTCATACAATACATGAAACAGCAAAAGAAGCTCAAGAAAGAACAATTCAGATGTTAAATATATATGCTGATGTAGTAGAGAATTTATTGGCTATTCCAGTAATAAAAGGTAAAAAGACAGAAACAGAAAAATTTGCAGGAGCAGATGAAACATATACAATAGAAACAATGATGTATGATGGAAAGGCACTACAATCAGGAACTTCACATTATTTTGGTCAAAACTTTACAAAACCATTTGATATAAAATTCCAAAATAGAGAAGGAAAACAAGAATATGCATATCAAACATCATGGGGAATATCAACTAGATTAATAGGTGGATTAATAATGGCACATGGAGATAATAGAGGACTAAAACTACCACCAAGAGTAGCACCAGTACAAGTAAAAATAGTTCCAATAGCAATGCAAAAAGAAGGAGTAAAAGAAAAAACAATACAATTGTATGAAAAATTAAAAAATAAATTTAGAATGGAAATAGATTTGAGAGATAATGTTACACCAGGTTATAAATTTAACGAATGCGAAATGAAAGGTATTCCGGTAAGAATTGAAATAGGACCAAGAGATATAGAAAATGGTGAATGCATACTTGTGAGAAGAGATACATTAGAGAAAACTACAATAAAATTGGAAAATATAGAAGAAGGACTAGAAAAATTATTAGAAGATATACAAAAAAATATGTATGAAATATGCAAAAAGAGAATGGAATCAAAGACTACAATAGCACATACATTAGAAGAATTTAAAGCAAATATGGATAAAGAACAAGGCTTTATAAAAGCAATGTGGTGTGGAAATGCTGAATGTGAAGAGAAAATAAAAGAATTAACATCAGCAAAATCAAGATGTATGCCATTCGAACAAGAGCATATAGGAGATACTTGTGTATGCTGTGGAAAAAAGGCAGATAAAATGGTAGTATGGGGAAGACAATATTAAAATATTAAAAGGAGAGTAGACAATGGGATTTTTCGACAAACTAAAACAAGGAATGAACAAAACAAAAAGTTCATTTGACGAAAAAATAAGCAACGTATTCAAAAGCTTCAAAAAAGTAGACGAAGACTTCTTAGACGAACTAGAAGAAATACTAATAATGTCAGACATAGGAATGGACACATCAATAAAAATAATAAACAACCTAAGAACAAGAATAAAAAAAGAAAAAATACAAGACGAAGAAGATGTAAAAAAAGCACTAAGAGAAGAAATGCAAAAAATACTAGACATAACAGACATAAGCTTACATCTAAACACAAAACCATCAGTAATACTAGTAGTAGGAGTAAATGGTGTAGGAAAAACAACATCAATAGGAAAAATGGCAAACAGACTAGCAAAAGACGGAAAAAAAGTAGTAGTTGCAGCAGCAGATACATTTAGAGCAGCAGCAGTAGAACAACTAGAAATTTGGGCAAAAAGAGCAGGTGCAGACATAGTAAAAAGAGAAGAAGGTGTAGACCCAGCATCAGTAGTTTATGATGCAATAAAAATAACAAGAGAAAAAAATGCAGATATATTAATTGTAGATACAGCAGGAAGATTGCACAACAAAAAATACCTAATGGATGAATTGAATAAAATACAAAAAGTAATAAACAAAGAAATGGCAGAAGCGGACAAAGAAGTATTGCTTGTAATAGACGGAGCAACAGGTCAAAATGCTATTTCTCAAGTAAAAGCTTTTAAAGAAGAAACAAATTTAACAGGACTAGTAATTACAAAATTAGACGGAACAGCAAAAGGCGGAGTTGCAATAGGAATAGTTGAAGAAAATCAAATTCCAATTAAATTTATTGGAGTTGGAGAACAAATTGACGATATGGAAATTTTCAATTCAGAAGATTTTGTAAAAGCTATCATATAAAAAGGGATGTTCAAACATAAGGGAGGTAAAATTGTGGATAATAATACAAAAAAAGTAGAAAAACCTACAATTGAAACAAATAAAAGTAAGATAAGAATGATTTTAGTTATACTATTTTTAATAGTATTTGCAGGAATAACTTATATTGGACTAAGGGGAAGTTACTTAGAGTACCTAGAATTAGGAGAAAATTATACAAGCATATTTAAGACAAATCAGATATATAAATATGGAATAATGGCAGTTAATTTTGTAGCATTATATTTTATAATATATTTTACAAATAGGGGAATAAAAAAAGGCCTAAAAGTATTTTTCGAAAAAGAAAAAAAAGAAATGCCTAAATTACTAAATAAATCCCTAGCATTAGTAATATCATCAATTACAAGTTTAGCTGTATCAAACATATTTGTACAAAAAATAATGTTAGTAGCCAATAGCACAGCATTTGGAATGCAAGACCCAATATATGGCTTAGATATAGCATATTACATATTCCAAAAGCCATTAATAGAGTTATCTCTAATATATGCAATAGTACTTTTAGTTGGATTATCTATATATACAGCTTTATATTATATAATAGTGCTAAATAGATATTTTGATGGTGTTGAAGGCAAAATGCTAAAAGAAAGTCTATTTATAAAAAAGCTAATAAGAAACGTTTTTTTAATTATACTATGTGTTGCAGCTATGACAGTGTTAAATACACAAAATATACTATATGGAAAAATATTATCTGTAAATGAAGACATCGAAATAATAGGTGCTGGAATGACAGAAGCTACTGTTAAATTGTGGGGATTTGCTATATTTGCAGTTGTAATAGTAATATTTGCACATAGAGCGATAAAATATTTTAAAAAAGAGAATACAAATAGAGTATTAAGAAATCTTGCTGTTATACCAGGATATCTAGTAGTGCTATTTATAGTAATGTCAATGTTTGACTTGTTTTATGTTCAAAAAAATGAGTTAGATAAAGAGAAAAAATACATACAAGAAAATATAGTAAATACAAAAAATGCATATAATATCAACATAGAAGAAGAAAATTTAGAAAATTCAGGAACTATAACAAATTGGGAAGTAGAAGAAAGTAGTAATGTAATAAATAATATTCCAATTATGAGCAAAGAAACAGTATTAACAGCATTAGAAGATAGTCAAACTGGAACAGGATATTTCAAATATCCAAATGCAAATTTGGCAAAATATAATGTAAATGGAACAGAGCAATTAGTGTATGTAGCTCCAAGAGAAATTAAGAGCTCAGGAAGAACATACAATAACAAGACATATGAATATACACACGGAATGGGAACAATAATTGCTTCAGCAACAAGAGCAAATGAAGCAGGAAATGTTCAATACATACAAAAAGATGTATCAGGAAAAGATGAAGT
Organism: uncultured Clostridia bacterium; assembly: GCA_948502395.1. Lineage (GTDB taxonomy): Bacteria > Bacillota > Clostridia > TANB77 > CAG-508 > CAG-269. The sequence continues at coordinate 30,636 of CAOPES010000001.1, forward strand.
AATAAAAGTTTCTGAACCACGTATATACTTTGGATTAGAGACAAAAGAAATTATAGCAACAAATGCTAAAAACAAACAAGAATATGATTATACAGATGAAAATGGAACAGATTATGCATCAACATATAATGGAAAAGCTGGAATGCAACTAGGATTTTTGGACAAGTTAATACTAGGAATTACAAAAGGAGATATCAACTTAGCATTTTCAGGAGAAATAACAAGTGACAGCAAAATTCTAATGAATAGAGAAATTAGAACAAGGGCTAAAAAAGCATTGCCATATCTAATCTATGACGAAAAACCATATACAGTTGTAACAGATGAAGGTAAAATTGTATGGGTATTAGACGCATATACAGTATCTTCTAGTTATCCATATTCACAATATACAGCTATTGAACATGACGGGGTAAAAGAAAAAATAAATTACATTAGAAACTCTGTAAAAGTATTAATTGATAGCTATGACGGAACAATGACATTTTATATAACAGACAGAAATGACCCAATAGCAGTTGCATATCAAAAAATCTATCCAGAATTATTTATGCCATTGGGAACTGAATTACCAAAAGATATCGCTGAACATACAGTATATCCAGAGTTCCTATATAATGTACAAGCACAAGTGCTAAAAGTATATCATAATGTAAAACCAGACGTATTATACAGAGCAGACGATTTATGGGATATATCAAAACATAACTCATCGAAAACTACTAAGGCAACAGGAACATATATGAAACCATATTACACAATGTTAAACACAGTTGACGGAGAAAAATTTGGATTAGTACAAACATACACTCCAAATGAAAAACAAAATATAATATCATATTTAGTAGGAAGCACTGAAAATGGAAACAATCAATTGAAGTTATATAAATTCTCAGCAGATAGTAACATAGTTGGGCCAATGCAATTAGACAAACAAATAGAAGAAGATGAAGTTATATCATCAGAATTGGAAGCATTAAACGTTACAGGAACAAAGCTAACTAAACAAATGCTTATAGTTCCAATAAAAAATACTTTACTATATGTAGAGCCAATATATCAAACAATGCTAAATGAATCAGAAGTACCAATTCTTAAAAAAGTCGTAGTAGCATCAGGAAACAAAGTTGCTATTGGCGATAACTTAACAAAAGCGCTAGAAAATCTTCTTTCTAAATATGCTGTTGATATCCAAGTTGAAAATACAGATGATATTGAAGGTTTAATAGAAGCAATTATTAAGGCAAATGGAAATTTAACAGAATCTAATAAAAATGGCGACTGGGAAATGGTAGGTAAAGACATAAAGAAACTTCAAGAGCTAATTGATTCTTTAGAAAAATTGAAGGAAGAAGAAGATAAGAAAAAAACTGATTTAGATAAAACGAATACAACAGGTCAAGTACAGGAAGATGAAAAAGACAACGACAATAATATTGTAGAAGTTAATAATACTTTAAATAATTCTAACACTACAAATAGCGTAAATAGTAGAAAAAATAATAGGTAAATAAAATTTTATAATGTATAAAATTTAAATAAAAAATCCACCCTAAATATAATAAATAAAGGTGGATTTTTTATGTTTATAAAGAAGAACAAAGTAGGAAAAAAGAAAGATTTGAAAGAGAAAATGAGCATTTTGACATTTGCTATTGATAGTTTAAGTAGGATTTTGGAAGAAGGCAACTTTGTTGAACTTACGTATATACTAGGAAATAAAAAGGAAATTATAAAAAGAAATTTGCTTGCAGGTATTTTTAGGGGAATTGGGATACGGTATTGGTGTTACTGTTATTACTGCTATACTTGTTATTTTGCTTCAAAAAATTGTGACTTTGAATATTCCTATTATTGGTGAGTTTATTGCTGATATTGTTGAAATTGTGGAGAAAAGCAGATAAATCGATGGGTGTTTTTGGGGACAGTCCTAAAAAACACCCATCTCTAGTACATTATGTTGATAAAGTGGTGATAAATAATTGAAAATTTGATAAATAAGTAATATAATAATAAATATTAAAAGAATGAATGAGGAAAAATAAAATGGTATATGTAGTTAGACATGGGCAAACTGATTGGAATCTTGAAGGAAGATTTCAAGGTAGGATAGATATTGAATTAAATGAAAAAGGAAGAAAACAGGCAGAAAAAACAAAAGAAAAGCTAGAAGGAATTAAATTTGATAAGGTATTTTCAAGCCCATTAAAAAGAGCTTTTGAAACAGCGCAAATAATTACAGATGAACCAATTGAAATTGACGATAGAATAATTGAAAGATGTAATGGGCAACTAGAAGGAAAGTTAAAAACCGAATGCGAAAATATGGTAGATTTTACAGATGTGAACGAACAAAAATTAGGAATAGAATCTTTAACACATTTTAGAGATCGAATAACAGATTTTTTTGATGAACTAAAAGAAAAGTATGCAGGGAAAAATATATTAGTTGTAACTCATGCAGGAGTAAGTATATATATAAAATGTTATTTCGAAGGAGAACCAAAAGACGGAAATTATAATAATTATAAGTTAAAAAATTGTGAGGTACTTGAATATGATAACACCAGAAAAAAATAAAGTTAATGTATTTGAGGACGAAACAAAAAAAGAGGGTGTTTTTAAGGTCTGTCCCCAAAAACACCTTCTTTCTATTTTTCTAATTTATGAAATACTTTTTTACCTTTTTTCAAGATTGCAAAGCCTTGCTCTAAATCTTTTTCAGATAATCTATAATTAATATCAGAGATTTTTTCATCATTCAAAGATACAGCTCCTTGATTAATTAATGTTCTAGCTTGGCTCTTTGAAGGAGCAATTCCTGTCAATACAATTGCATCTACAACAGAGATGTTTACATCTTCTAATTTTGTAGTTGGCATATTTTCTAAGCTACCTTGACCATTGAATAGGGCATTAGCGGCTTCTTCTGCTTTTTTTGCTTCTTCTTCGCCATGGATTAATTTTGTAATTTCATATGCTGCAATTTTTTTAGCTTCATTTATTTTTTCGTCTTTTAAGCTTGTTAATTCATCTATTTTCTCTGTTGGTAAAAATGTAAGCATTTTTAAAACTGTACCAACACTTGCATCTTCAACATTTCTCCAATATTGATAGAATTCATATGGTGATGTTTTTTCAGGATTTAACCATAATGCTCCTTTTTCAGTTTTACCCATTTTTTTGCCTTCTTTTGTTGTAAGAAGTTTAAATGTTAAACCGAAAGAATCATCTTTTCCAATTTTTCTGATTAAATCAACTCCACCAATAATGTTAGACCATTGGTCATTTCCACCGATTTCTAATTTGCATCCATACTCATTATATAAGTGCCAAAAATCATATGATTGCATTAGCATATAGCTCATTTCAAAAAATGTTAATCCTGTTTCTAATCTTTGTTTATAACATTCTGCTGCAAGCATTTTATTTACTGAAAATAAACTTCCAATTTCTCTCATAAATTCTACGAATTTTATATTTGAAAACCAATCAGCATTATTTACCATAATTGCAGCATTTTCGCCTTCAAAGCTAACTAATTTTGATATTTGTTGTTTTAAACATTCAACATTATGTGCAAGTTCTTCTTGAGAAAGCATTTTTCTCATATCTGTTTTTCCAGAAGGGTCACCAACTGCGGCAGTTGCACCACCTACTAAGATAATTGGTCTATGTCCAGCTTTTTGTAAATGGCTAGCAACCATTAATGAAACAAAGTGGCCAATATGTAAGCTGTCTGCTGTTGGGTCTATTCCAATATAAAATGATATGTTTTCTTTTCCTAAAAGTTCTCTTATTTCTTTTGGGTGTGTTAATTGTTCAATATAGTTTCTTTCTTCTAATATGTCCATTACGTTTTGCATAATTTTCAGTCCTTTCTTGTGGCACAAGCTTAATTGAGTATTAGTTTTAATTCTTGTGCTATTAGTTAAATGTTATTCCTGTAAAGCCAAAGTTGCTTTCTGCATCTATGTTGTTGACTTCTTTTCCATAGTTTTTTAATTCGTCGTATCCTAAGAAACGATTTAGGTTTTTTACTGATATTCCTGTTTCTCCTGATATTGTTTCTAGTGAATTTGTTAGTCCATTTTCTTTTATGTATGTTTTAAATGTTGATAGTTCAAAGTTGTCTTTACTGCTACATTTTGGGCATACATTTCCTTCTGCTACATAAAAGTTTCCACATCTTGTACATCTATTGAATTCCATTTTTTGTTCCCTCCATTTTTTCTTTTGATATGTTTTTTCTGAAATTTTCTACATTGTATCATAGTTTTTTGTAAATTTAAAGGTTTTTGTGAAATTTTGAGATGAAAAATTGAGGATTTTTTGTAAAAATAAAAAATAGACAAAAAGTGACTGAAAAGATTAAAATGGCATAATTGAAAAATTTTTCCTGTAAGTATTGACAAATTGCCATTTTTGTAATAAAATAATTTGGTACTATGAGATAATATGATTTAAATTTATAACTTCTCCCCGGTAGTTTTAAATTTAGACTTCATATATAAATAAAAAATAAAATATATAGGAGGGTAACTATTACCATGAATAATACTACATACAGTGCAAAAAAAGGTGAAGTTGAAAGTAAATGGTATATAATAGATGCAGCTAACAAACCATTAGGTAGAGTTGCAACAGAAGCAGCTTCATTATTAAGAGGAAAACACAAACCAACATTTACACCAAATATCGATATGGGAGACCATGTTATAATACTAAATTGCAAAGATGCAATATTAACAGGAAACAAAATAAACCAAAAAGTTTACAGACATCATTCAGGTTATATTGGAGGAATGAAAGAAGTTTCTGCCAAAGTAATGCTTGAAAAAAATCCGGAAAAAGCTATGACATTAGCAGTAAAAGGAATGCTACCACACAACTCTTTAGGAAGACAAATGCTTAAAAAACTAAGAGTATATGCAGGAGCTGAACACGAAAATCAAGCACAAAAACCAGAAGTATGGGAGGTAAGAAAATAATGGCAAAAAAAGAAAATATCGTTTACTATGGTACAGGAAGAAGAAAAAACGCAATTGCAAGAGTTAGATTAGTAGAAGGAACAGGAAAAATAACAATAAACAAAAAAGACATCGAAGAATTTTTCGGATTAGAAACATTAAAAGTAATCGTTAGACAACCACTTACAGTTACAAATACATTAGCAAAATATGATGTAATCGCTACTGTAAAAGGTGGAGGATTTACAGGTCAAGCAGGAGCTTTAAGACACGGAATAGCTAGAGCTTTAAATGAAGCAAACAGCGAATACAGACCAGCTCTTAAATCAAACGGATTCTTAACAAGAGATTCTCGTATGAAAGAAAGAAAAAAATACGGTCTTAAAAAGGCAAGAAAAGCGCCTCAATTCTCAAAAAGATAGAAATTATATCAAAGCAGATATACTTACGGAAAGGCTACAAACAGCAATGTTTGTGGTCTTTCTTTTGCATTCTATGTTACTGGTTAATGGTTTGGGTGTTTTTTTAGGGGAATAATGGGGCAAAATTTAGCTTTTATGATTTGATTGGAATGAGATATAGAATATGTAAGTTTATAAAAAAAGTAATGTTCGCGGGCAAGTAATTATTTTATTTTTTTCATAAATTCTTCGGTTTCTTACATAAGCAAAGAAATTCTAAAATTATTTTATGGCTCCCTTCCACAGCAAGTGTGAACTCTTTCCATAAAATAATTAAAGAATTTCTAACCTTATTTCAGGGCACATTCATAATTTATTCAAAAAATAAAATAATTACTTGAGCCTGAGTGAAAGCTCCTTTTTTTATAAACATACAAATTCTTATCAAATGGAATGAACAAAATAAAAACTAAAATTTGCCCCATTATTCCCCTAAAAAAACACCCAAACCATTAAGCAGTAACCATTCTATGTAGGAAAAAGTTGCAAAACTTGACAAAAAATGAAAAATAATATATACTAGGAACGTTAAACCAAAGGATGTAATATAATATAGTAAGGAGTAATACAAAATGAAAAGTATAAAAAATATAAAAAGCATCGTAATGCTTGCGGGTATAAGCATTGTAGCACTGTTTTTTATAAATATAAGTTTTGCTGCAAACACAGCTAAAATAAAAGTAGAAACTGCAAACCTAAGAGAAACAGCAGACACAAACTCTAAAATTCTAGAACTACTATCACAAAACCAAGAAGTAACAATACTAGAACAAGAAGGAGAATGGTACAAAGTAAAAGCACAAGGAATAACAGGATATTTAAGACAAGACGTAATAACACTAAATGGAAGTACACAAAACACTACGGAACAAACAAACACAGAGAATACAACAAGTGAAAATCCAGAAACAACAAACAACCAAGAAAATCAAACAAACGAAACAGAAACACCAAAAACAAATACAGAAAATCAAGCTCAAAATAAAGATGAAAAAACAAAAAAAGTAGCAGAAGACACAAAATTGAAAATAGTACCAGCAATTAATGCAACAGAAACAATCCAAGTAAAAAAAGACCAAGAAGTAGTTATAATAGAAAAAATTAATGGTTGGGTATGTATAGAAGTAGAAACAGTAAGAGGTTGGATAAGAGAAGACAAACTTAAATCAGCACAAGAAGAACAACCAACGAATAATCAAGAAGAACCAAAAGACCAAGATCAACCAGCAGCACAAACAGCTGAAAAAGTTTTAAAAACATTATATGTAAATACAGAAACAGTAAATTTAAGACAAGAAGCAAATACAACATCAGAAATAGTATCAAAATTAAAACTAAATACAACAGTAGAAGTTTATGAAGAACTAGACGGTTGGTATAGAGTAAAAGTAGAAGGAAAAGCTGGATACATATCAGCATCACTACTATCAGATAAAAAACAAGAAGTAACATCAAGAAGTTCAACAACACCAAGACAAAACAATAATACAAACACAAATAAACCAGCAGAAACACAAAGCACAACAAACCAAGCAAATCAAGCAACATCAAAAAAAGGAGCAACAGTAGTACAAACAGCAAGCAATTATATTGGAAGCAGTTATGTATATGGAGCTTCAGGTCCAAACAGCTTTGACTGTTCAGGATTTACATCATATGTGTACAGACAACACGGGATAAGCTTAAATAGAACAGCAGCTGGACAATATAGTAATGGAACAGCAGTTGCAAGAAATAACTTGCAACCAGGAGATTTAGTAATGTTTGGAAAATCAGGAATAAATCATGTTGGAATATATATTGGCGGTGGAAACATAGTGCACGCAGCAAATAGACAAAGAGGAGTAACAATAGACACAATAAACTCAGGTTACTACAACAACAACTATGTAGGAGCAAGAAGAGTAATCCAATAAACAAGCAATTGAAAGGAAGATAAAAATAGAAGCGCAAAGAAAACAAACAATAAAACGACCAGTTTTAATTGCAGCAGTTGGATATATAATAGGGATAATAATGGGGCTATACTTTAAATACAGTGTAGTCCTTTTGTATATACCAGCAATTGCAATTTACAAAATACTAAAAGGGAGATGTGTCCCAAAGTGGACAAAATGTCCAAAAGGAAACGTCCCCAATGGACATAGGTATTTTAGATATGTAAAGTTAATTTTAAATTCAAAAGTTATTATGATAATTATAATTATTTCTAGCATTTCAAATGGAATTGTTCTATTCCAAAATCAACAATATGATAATTTATATAAGAACATCAAAAACTTGTCAGGAAAAGGCATTGTCGTAAGTAATAAAGTAGAAAAAGAATACAAGAATAAGTACAAGGTAAAGGTTACAAATATAAATGGAAATTCTAAATACAAAGATACTTATTTATTTTTAAGAATAGATAAAAAAGATACAAATGAACTAAAATATGGCGATGAAGTTACTTTTTCAGGTGATTTCACTGAGCCAACAACAAGGCGAAATTTTGGCGGTTTTAACTATAAAGAATACTTAAAAACTGTAAAGGTATTTGGAAGTATAAATGTTGATAATTTTAAAGTAACACAGCATAATAAAACAAATATATTTTTTAGTTTTTCAAATAGTTGCTTTTTAAAATTTGAAAAAGCGATAGATAGTGTTCTAAAAAAAGAACAAGCTGAGATTTTGAAAGGGATATTATTAGGCGATAGTTCCAATATAGATGAAGAGATAAAGGAACAGTTTAGAATTAGCAGTATTTCACATGTATTAGCGGTTTCGGGTATGCATGTATCTTATTTAGTTATAGGTATTAATTTATTTTTAAAAAGAAAAGCAGGGAAGAATAAAACCAAAGTTATTATAATTTTATTTTTAATTTTCTATATGTTTATAACAGGATTTTCGCCTTCTGTCGTAAGAGCGTGTGTAATGGAAATTTTAGTTCTAATTGCAGGTTTAATTCATAGAAGAAATGATACAATTAATTCACTAAGTTTGTCATTAATTCTAATTCTTATTTATAATCCATTTTTAATTATGAATATTGGGTTACAGTTTTCATATATTGGGACAATTGGGATTTTATTTTTTTATAATAATGTTCTTAAAATTTTAAAAGATATAAAGATAAAAAATAAAAAGTGGAAATATAGAATTAGTCCAAAAGTGATTAAAATTACAGATAGAATAAAAGAAATTTTAGCTGTTACTATATCTGCTCAAATAGCGATAATACCTATTATGATATATCATTTTAATGTATTTGGAATATATTTTTTTCTTACGAATTTAATTGTAAGTGTAATTATAGGTCCGATTATAATTTTAGGAATTATAACAATTTTTTGTTATATGATTATCCCACAAATTGCAGGGATTCTATCTGTTAGTTTATCATTTTTAATTCAATGTCTAATTTTCATTTCAAACATAGGAGAATTACCATATTCTAAAATTTATATTCAAACCCCTTCGATATTTCAAATTGTTATATATTATATAGCAATTGTCTTTTTGAACTTCTGTTATAGAATATATAACTCAAAAATAATAAGTGCTACTCGGAAGAAGGGGAAGAAATTTAATTGCATTATTTAAATACAAATTTAGACAAAAGAGAAAGAAGTATGTATCAATAGCATTAATTCCAATAATAATTTTTTCGTTATTTAAATTTGTTCCGAAAAATTTAAATATTCATTTTGTAGATGTTGGGCAAGGGGATTGCACATTTATAGAAACACCATATGGAAAAACAATACTAATAGACGGTGGTGGCAGTAGTTCAAAGGATTTTGATGTTGGTAAGAGTACTTTACTTCCTTATGTTTTAGATAGGGGATATACAAGTATTGATTATGTTTTCATAAGCCATTTTGACCAGGACCACGTGCGGTCGGAATTTTGACTATTATGCAAGAAATTAGAGTTCGTAATGTGATAATAGGAAAGCAATTTGAAGATTCGGAAAATTATCAAAAATTTTTAAAATTAGTAAAAGAACGAAATGTAAAAGTGTATATGGTAGAAGCGGGGAAAAGAATTAATATTGAAAAAGATTTATATTTTGATGTGTTGTGGCCAAGCTCAAAACAAGTGATTAGCGAAAATGGTATTAATAACAATTCTTTGGTTTGCAAAATGATGTATCAAAAGTTTTCTATGCTGTTTACTGGCGACATAGAAGAAGTTGCTGAAAAAGCTATTGTAGAAAAATATGGAAATAATAATATATTGAAATCCACTGTTTTAAAGATTGCACATCATCGGTTCTAAATCTTCTACTTCAAATACTTTTTTAGAAGCAGTAATGCCTAAAATAGCTGTAATTGGAGTAGGAGAGAATAATCTGTTTAATCATCCAGCTGAAATTACAATAGAGAATTTAGAAAAGCAGAAGATTTCAATTTGTAGAACAGACCAAAATGGAGAAATAACTATAAAAACAAATGGAAAAAAGATAAAAGAAATAAGTGCGACTAAAAATAGTTGCAAAATAGATAAAGGAGTGATATAATATGAGTAGAATAGAAAAATTAATAGAAAGAGGTTTTTATAATGGGAAGTATTATGAAATATAAAGGGTATTGGGCAGAGATTAGGTATAGTGATGAAGACGAATGCTTTTATGGAATAATAGAAGGATTAAAAAACACTTCAATATCTTTTGAAGGAATGACTGTAAAAGAATTAAAAAAGGATTTCAAAAATGCAATAGACAATCATATTCAATACTGTATAGAGCACAATCAAGAACCAGAAAAACAATGCAAAGGTTCGTTAAATGTCAGACTAGGAGTAGAGCTTCACAACAAAGCAAAAATGAAATCAATAGAAAAAAACATATCAATAAACGAGCTAATAAAAAACGCGGTAATAATGTACTTAAAAACCAACTAATTGTATAAATTTAACAAAATCCGTAAATAATAAAAACAAAAGAAATTACGGAGGCGTTAAAAATGAATAAAACAATAATAACCCTAATAACAATAATAGTAATAATATCAGCAATAATAACAGGAATACTAATATACAAACCAAAAGAAAACAAGCAAGAAGAAACAAACATAAAAGAAATAGCCCAAGAAGAAATACTAGACGAATGCACAGACGAATACGAGCAAGAACAAAACCAAATAATGACAACAAACTCAGGCGAAGAAAAAATCTCACCAAACGCAGCAATAACATTAAAAACATATTATCAACAATGTGGGCACACATCAAGTGAATACAAAACAGTGCCAGAAGAATTAGTAAATAAAACAAGAAATGAATTAGAGAAAAAATATATGGATTGGGACATACAAAAATTTACGGACACAGATATAGTGCTTGAAAAAGAAGAAGCGGGTAGTTGTGGAGAACACTATATAGTTAGAGACAAAGAAGGTAAAGTTGTTATATATGAAATACAAGATGACGAAAGCGAAAAAGAATACGAAGTTACTGATATTTCGACAGAGTATTTGACTGAAACTGACAAAAACAATATCAAAAAAGGGATATATGTTAATGGAAAACAAGATTTAAATCAATTAATTGAAGACTTTGAATAAATAATAAAGACGCTATATAATCTGATATAGCGTCTTTTAAACAATTCTATTTCTTCTTTTCTCTCTTATCAACAGTAACTTCTTTCTTTAAATCTTGTTTATCAATAAATCCTTTTTGGTATAAATCTTTAACATACATTACAAGAGCAAAAACAGTAGTAACAAGAGCTAAGCAATATAAATAAAAATCAATTTGTTGCCAAGCACCAGTTAAATCAAACTGTTTCAATAGTAAAGAACAAACAATAGCTATATAAAATAGCACAGTTGCAAGTTTACCATACCATTTACTATAAACAACAACATCTTTTCCATAAAGGAAAGAAGCACCAACAATCATAATAAACTCTTTAAGTAAGACAATTATTAAAATCCAAATTGGAATAATATTAGTAATAGTCAAAGAGGTAAGAGTACATATTTGAGTTAATTTATCAGCTAATGGGTCCATTAATTTTCCAAAATTTGATACTAAGTTAAATTTTCTTGCAATAAAGCCGTCAGCAATATCAGTAATTCCAGAAAGTGTAAATATTACAAAAGCTAATATATAATTTCCAGTAAAGATATGTAATATTATAAATGGTATTAATAATAATCTTACTATTGTAAGTGCATTTGGTATATGTTTCAACATAATTTTCTCCTATTTTACTTCAAATTTTAATTTATCATTTTCTACTTCAACTTCTACATTTTGACCGTCTGTAAGTTCGCCTTTTAAAATCATTTCTGCCAATTCATCTTCAATATATCTTTGAATAGCTCTTCTTAAAGGTCTTGCACCAAATTTGATATCAGTTCCTTTTTCTAAAATATAATCTTTAGCATTAGGAGATATATTCATTGAAATATCTTTTTCTTTTAATACTTTGAAAGTATCGTCTAACATTAAATTAACAATCTCTAAAAGTTGCTCACGAGTTAAAGCATCAAAGCTAATAATTTCATCTATTCTATTTAAAAATTCTGGTCTAAATACTTCTTTTAAGCTATTCATAATTTTGTTTTTGTCAACAGTTTGTTTTCCAAAACCAATTGAGTTTGTATTTGTGTTAGAACCAGCATTAGATGTCATTATTATAATTGTGTTAGAAAAGCTTACTGTATTTCCTTGGCTATCTGTTAATTTTCCATCATCCAATACTTGTAACAAAATATTGAATACATCAGGATGAGCCTTTTCAATTTCGTCTAATAATATTATAGAATATGGTTTTCTTTTAACTTTGTCAGTTAATTGGCCAGCTTCATCATAACCAACATAACCTGGGGGAGCACCTATCAATTTAGATGTAGAGTGACTTTCCATATATTCTGACATATCTATTCTTATAATTGAATCTTCATTTCCAAACATTTCATAAGCTAAACTTTTTGCAAGCTCTGTTTTACCAACACCAGTAGGTCCAACAAATATAAATGAAGGTGGTCTTTTAGTGCTTTTTAATCCAGCACGATTTCTCCTTATTGCTCTTGCAACACTATTAACAGCTTCGTTTTGACCAACAATTCTTTTATGTAGGTTTGTTTCTAAATTTAATAATTTTTGTGTTTCTGCTTCTGTTATTTTTTTAACTGGAATTTTAGTCCAACTTTCAATAACATTTGCTATATCTTGAATTGTTAATTGTCTTGGTTTCATTTTGCTGTTTAATTTGTCTATTTCTTCTATTAGTTGACATTCACGTGTTTTTAAATTTGCAGCTTTTTGGTAATCTTCGGTAGAATCTGCTGCAACAACTTCTTCTTTTTCATTTTGAACTTGAACTAGTTCTTGTTTTAGCATTTCTAATTTGAATAGTTCTTTGTTTTCCAAGTTAATTCTAGAACAAGCTTCATCTAAAATATCAATTGCTTTGTCTGGTAAAAATCTATCGTGAATATATTTTTCAGACATTATAACTGCTTGACGAATAACATCAGAAGATATTTTTACTTTGTGATATTCTTCATAATATTTTTTAATTCCGTCTAAAATACCAATAGAATCTTCAACATTTGGTTCTTCAACTAAAACTTGTTGAAATCTTCTTTCTAAAGCAGAATCTTTTTCAATATATTTTCTATATTCTTTTAAAGTTGTAGTACCAATTAATTGAATTTCTCCATTAGATAGGGCAGGTTTTAAGATATTTGCTGCATTCATAGAATGCTCTCCGTCCCCAGCACCAATGATATTGTGAATTTCATCAATAACTAAAATGATATTTCCAAATTCTTTACATTCGTCAATTATACCTTTCATTCTTGACTCGAATTGACCCCTAAACTGAGTTCCAGCTATAACAGCTGTCATATCTAATAAATAAACTTCTTTATTTAAAAGTTTTGCAGGAACGTTTTTATTTGCAATTCTGATTGCTAAACCTTGTGCAATTGCAGTTTTACCAACACCTGGTTCACCAATTAGGCAAGGGTTGTTTTTAGAACGTCTATTTAAAATTTGTACTATTCTTTGAATTTCTTTTTCTCTACCAATTATCATATCTAATTGATTATTTTTTGCTTTTTCCGTTAAATTTGTTCCAAAAGTATCTAAGAATTTTTTCTTTTTATTTGTTTTTTTGTTTTTCTTTTTTTCAACTTTTACTTTTTTTCTACTGCTAGAAGTTTCTTCTTGTTCGGCATTAGATTTTGGTCCAAACATATTTGAGAAGAAAGAGCCAATTGGAATTGCTGCTCCTGTTATTTTTGGGTCACCGTTTTCATCTGTGATTTCTGGATTTTCAAATGTGATTGCTCCTTCGATGTTTTCTATGTCTTCTAAGTTGATGTTTTCTGCTAAATCTTTGAACATTGTTTCTAGTTGTTTGGTCATATTGCCTATATCAGGTATTTCTTTTGCCATTATGTCGTGTTGGTCTGATATTACTTCTACTGGATTTATGCCTTTTTTTTGTGCACAGTCGGCGCAATAGCCTTCCATGGATTCTTTTCCATTTTCTATTTTTTTATAAAAAAGTATTGCTGGTTTTTTATTACATTCTGAACATAACATACTTTAAATTCCTCATTTCTAATTAAAATATTAACTCATAGTATAATATCGCAAAATTGCGAAATAGTCAATATTTTGAGCCAATATTCATACAATTTCTGTTACTGATTAATGATTTCGAGACAGTACGGGGAACAAGGAACAAAATAAAAGCTAAATTTTGCCCATTGTTCCCCGCACTGTCTCGAAATCATTAACCCAGAAACACAAAAATATTGATAAAATAAGTAAAAAATGTTATAATATAGAAAATTGAAAAAAGAGGATTAATTATGAATGTAAAATTACCAAACCAATTCAAAATAAGTAAAAAAAGCTTAACAATATACATATCAATAATATCAGTATGCGTAATAGCTGTAATAATAGCATTTTACGTACAATTTTATGCAAGAATTGAAATAGCATCACTAATAGGAATAACAACAAAAGAAAGAAAATTCGGAAATAAAACAGAAGAACAAATAGAAGAAATAAAAGCAGGATTTACCGAAATCTTCAAAAACAACTTAGAAAGCGAAGAAGTAGACTATACAAGCAAAAAACAAGACGCAAGTAAAGAATTAGTATATACAAAATACAATGAAAAAGAAACAAAACCAAGCAACTATGATATGAATGTACAAATTCCATACATAAATATCAGAAGTGATGTAGTAAATAAATATAATCAAGAAATAGAAGATATATTTGTAGAAACTGCAAGAAAGGTATTAGAGACAGAAAACAGAAATATTATATATACAGTAGAATATGTATCAAATGTACATGACGGAATTTTATCACTTGCAATAAAATCAAATATAAAAGAAGGCACAAATGCACAAAGAGTAATAATTAGAACATATAACTATGATTTAAGAAATAACAAAGAAATTAGCTTAGACGAAACACTTAGAATAAAACAACTAGAAAGAAATGAAGTTAAAGATAAAATTAGAAAAGAAGTAGAACTAGAACATCAAAAAGCACAAGACTTAAAAGATTTAGGATATTCTATATATAATAGAAATCCAGGAAGCAACATATATAACATAGAAAATTCAAAAGAATATTACGTAACAAATGATACTTTATATATAATTTATGCATATGGAAATGAGAATTTAACAAGTGAAATGGATTTAATAATATTTTAATAAAAGTAAAAGAGAAGCTGATTTAAAGCTTCTCTTTTGAAAATAAAAGGGGATGTTCTTTATTTCAAGTCATCTTCACTTGACTGATTACATTTTAACAATCTATTTTGTCCATTGTGTGAACTAAAAGTGAAATTATGGTTGTTCACCTAAAACTATTGTTAAATCTTTTTCAGAACCATCACGATTAACCTTAATTTTTAACTCTTCACCGATTTTGTGAGTATTTTTAATTTCATTTAATTCATCCATTTTTGTAATTTTCTTCCCTTCGGCTTCAATAATAACATCGCCAGGTTTTATACCAGCCTTCTCAGCAGCTGAAAAATCTTCAACAGTTTTTACATAAACACCTAGAACTAGATTGTAAGCTTTGGCTGTTTGTTCATTTAAATCTAAACCAGAAATTCCAATATAAGGTCTTTTTACTTTGCTATATTGAATTAATTGAGATGTAATATCTGTTGTTGAGTTAATAGGAATAGCAAATCCCATACCTTCAATTCCTGTTCCAGATAATTTTAAAGTGTTTATACCAATAACTTTTCCTTGGCTATTAACTAATGCACCACCACTGTTTCCAGAATTTATAGCAGCATCTGTTTGAATTAACTTGAAAGTCTTGCCATCAGAATCTGTAACTTCTCTATTAACAGCACTTACAACACCACATGTTATACTGCTTTGCATACCTAATGGATTTCCAACAGCCATAGCAAATTCTCCAACTTTTATACTATCAGAATCTGCAAATTCAGCTTTTGAAAGACCAGTCTTTTCAATTTTTATAACAGCTAAATCAGTTTGTTCATCTTTTCCAATAATTTTAGCTTCATATTCAGTTTCATCATTAAATAGGGTAACAGTTACCTTAGTTGCATCTGAAACTTCGTAATAAGATTCAGATGATGATGTTGCAACTATGTGGTTATTTGTCAAAATATATCCATCATCACTTATAATTATTCCAGAACCTGTTGCGGTTGCTGTTGAACTTTGTGTTTGTCTACCAAACATAGAAATTAGTGAATTTACATTGTATTCAACTTTTATACCTACGATTGATGGCAATACTTTATTTGCTGCGTAAATAGATGTGTCTGAATAATTTGATAATGATGTTTGTGTTACATATCCATTATTTGTTGAGTTTTGTGAATTTGAAGAGCTGCTTGTAGAATTTGTATTTAATAATTTTTCCTTAATTGTTGGTACACCAAAGCATACTCCAAGTACCAAAGAACAACCAAGTACACCGCTTACGAATGGTAGGAAAAATCCTTTTCCAAAGCCTGTTTTATTTTTTTGGTGATTGTTCATTTCATATGCTGTTTTGTATGTTATTGGGTTTTGAACTGTTTTGAATGTGTTTGTTTTTTCTTGATTTTTATTTTCGTTTTCTTCCATGTTTTTGACCTCCTAATATTTTAGATATTATTATAATATCCTAATGTAACATTATAATACAATATATTTGTGAAAATTTTGTGAAAAAATTATAAAAACTTTTACAAAAATTCTATTGAAAAAAAATGACTAAAAATGTATAATAAACAAAAAGAAAAAGGATGAGAAAAATGAAGAAAAATAAAGGAATAACATTAGTAAGTCTAATGGTAACAGTAATAGTACTATTAATAATAGCAAGTATAACAGTATACACAGGAAAAGAAGTAATAAAAAAAGCACAACTAGAAGAACTAAGAACAAACATGCTAATGATACAAGCAAAAGCAAAAGAATACGTAGAACTAGCAAACTTCAAAATAGGAATAAACCCAACAGCAGAAAAAAAAGCAGCAGTAAGGCAAGAAATATACGAAGGAGAAGCAAAACTACAAAAAGCAGAAGGAACAACAGTACCAGTATCAATAACCATAACAGAAGATATGTACAAAGTAACAGAAGAAACATTAAAACAATGGGGACTTGAAAAATTAGAAACAAACGAAAGAAATACATACCTAATAAACTTTGATGACACAAATGCAACAGTAGAAATATATAATACAAAAGGAATAAATGGAAAATACTCACTAACAGAAATAGATGCAATGGAATAAAGAAGGAATAAAAATGAAAGAAAAAGAACTAGAAAGACTAACAAAACTAAAAGAAATAGAAAAAGACTTATACAACAAAGGATTTAAAAACATATGTGGAATAGACGAAGCAGGAAGAGGACCACTAGCAGGGCCAGTAGTAATAGCAGGAGTAATAATGCCACAAGACTCAATGATAGAAGGAGTAAACGACTCTAAAAAAGTATCAGAAAAGAAAAGAGAAAAACTATATGACCAAATAATAGAAGAAGCCATAAGCTATTCAGTAGCAATAATAGGTCAAGACGTAATAGACGACATCAACATATTAAATGCAACAAAAGCAGGAGTAACACAAGTAGTTGACGGGTTAGATGTAAAGCCAGACCTAATAGTAGTAGATGCATTAACAGGAATAAACACAAGGGGAATTCCATATGAACCAATAATAAAAGGTGATGCAAAATGTTACAACATTGCAGCAGCATCAATTTTAGCCAAAGTAACAAGAGACAGAATAATGAGACAATGGGACGAAATATATCCACAATATGGATTTGTTGCACATAAAGGTTATGGAACAGCAAAACACATCGAAGCAATAAAAGAATGTGGATTATGTCCAATACATAGAAGAAGTTTTACAAAGAAATTTGTATAAAAATAAGAAAGGGGAAGTTTGTGTTATGACAATACTAGACATTATTGAGAAAAAAAGAGACAAACAAGAATTAAGCAAGCAAGAAATTGAATATTTTATAAAAGGATATACAGAAGGAACAATAGCAGACTATCAGGCGGCAGCACTAGTAATGGCAATATTTATAAACGGAATGACAAAAGAAGAAACAACAAACTTAACCCTAGCAATGGCAAACTCAGGAGAAATATTAGATGTTTTGGGTGTTTTTGGGGACAGACCTAAAAAGCATCCAAAAATAATTGTAGATAAACACTCAACAGGTGGAGTAGGTGACAAAGTATCATTAATATTGTTACCACTAGTTGCATCTTGTGGAGTGCCAGTTGCGAAGATGTCTGGACGTGGACTAGGCTTTACAGGCGGTACAGTTGACAAATTAGAATCAATCCCAGGATATAAAACAGGAATAGATATCAACAGTTTTATACAAAATGTGGAAAACATAGGAATAAGTATGATTTCACAGACTTTAAACTTAGCGCCAGCAGATAAAAAAATATATGCGTTAAGAGATAGTATATCTTGTGTAGAAAGCATACCATTAATTGCATCAAGCATAATGAGTAAAAAGATAGCAAGTGGAGCAAATAAAATAGTATTAGATGTAACAGTTGGAAGCGGAGCATTTATGAAAGACATCGAACAAGCAAGCAAACTTGCAAAAGCAATGATAGAAATAGGAGAACTAGCAAACCGTGAAACAGTATGTGTTTTAACAAATATGGATGAACCACTAGGATATGCAGTAGGAAACACATTAGAAATAAAAGAAGCGGTAGAAGCTCTAAAAGGAAATATGCCAGAAGATGTAAAACAAGTTGTGTTAGAACTAGGAGCACATATGATAAAACTAGCAAAAGTAACAGACAACATTGAAGATGCAAAAGAAATATTAATTCAAAAAATAGAAAATGGAGAAGCTTTCAACAAATTTGTAGAACTAGTAGAAAATCAAGGCGGAGATACATCATATCTAACAGATTTAGACAAATTTGAAAAAGCAAAATACATAGAACCTGTATATAGCCAAAAATCAGGATATATACAAAAAATAAATGCAGAGACAATAGGCAAGCTAGCATGTAGTTTAGGAGCAGGAAGAATTAGAAAAGAAGACAAAATAGATATGGCAGTTGGAATAATACTAAATAAAAAAGTAGGCAATTATGTAGAAAAAGGTGACTGCTTAGGATATATCCATACAAACAATGAAAACACATTAGAAGAAGCAAAACAAACACTATTAAAAACAATCAAAATAGAAGAACAAGAAAAAGAACCAATTAAAACAATATTAAAAACAATTTCCTAGAAAGTTATGGAAAACAGGACAAAATAATTGAAAAAATTTTTAAATATGCTATAATATTTACAGTGATATTTATAGATGTGTCCCAAAATGGACAAAATGTCCCATTAGGGACGTTTCCAAATGGACATTTTGTCCAAAAAGAAACGTCCCCGATGGACCCCGATGGACATAGAAAGGAAGAAGAATGATGAAGAAAAAAGTAGAGAAAAAACAAAAATATGATAAAGGACAAATATTTGTAAAAGTAATGGCAGGATTTTTAGCACTATTAATGTTAGTAGGAACAATATCAACACTTATATTCGCACTAATTTAAAGAAGAATAAGGAGAAATAAATGATAACAAATTTTGGAATGAATTGGGAAAGTTTTTACAATGATAATATAGGAGCATATATTAAATCATTGCAGTCTAACCCATTTGAATTAGTAACTCTAATAATAGATATATCAATAGTTGTATTTTTAGTATATTGCTTTTTTAGAATTGTAAAAGGTTCAAGAGCATGGCAGTTAATTAAAGGGATAGCTTTATTAATAGTTGCAACATGGGTAAGTGGACTATTTAACTTAAAAATATTAAACTGGATTTTAACAGGAATAATGAATTGGGGAGTAATTGCAATTATTGTAATCTTCCAACCGGAATTAAGACGTGCATTAGAGCAATTAGGAACAAATAGAATAACACAATTTTTTGGAATTGATAAAGATTTATCAACAAGAACAAAAGAAGATATATACAAAGTAGTTATTGCAGCAACTGAGCTTTCAAAGACAAAAACAGGTGCATTAATTGTATTAGAAAGAGATATAAAAATACAAGACATAGTAAACACAGGAATACCTATGAATGCTGAAGTTTCACCACAATTACTAGTAAACATATTTGAACCTAAAACACCTTTGCATGACGGAGCAGTAGTAATATCTGGAAACAAAATTGCAGCAGCAGCATGTGTATTACCTTTGGCAGATGATAACGATATTTCCAAAGAGTTAGGAACAAGACATAGAGCGGCAATAGGAATTTCAAAAGAATCTGATAGCTTAGTAGTTGTAGTATCAGAGGAGACTGGAAAAATATCAGTAGCAAAAGATGGCACACTAATTGCAGATGTTAGAGAAGATGTGCTGAAAAAAATATTAATAAGCAATATTGTGACTAAGAGATTTGCATCAGAGAAAAAAGAAAGAAAAAATAGATTAAAAGAACTTAAAGACAAAATAAGTAAAGCTAAAGAAAATCAAAAAGAAGAAAGTAAATAAAAACGAAGAGTTGCTCAAAAGCAACTTTTTTAAATAGCGATGTTTTTGGGGACGGAGCAAAAAAACATCAATTTGAGATAAATGGAGATTAATATGAGAAATATAAAATTAACAATAGAATATGACGGAAAAGATTTTAATGGTTGGCAAAAGCAACCAGACAAGCTAAATATACAAGGAACAATAGAGAAAGCAATAGAACAAATTACAGGGGAAACAGTAGACTTAAATGCATCAGGAAGAACAGACAGGGGAGTACATGCTTTTGGACAAGTTGCAAATTTTAAAACAAATTCAAATTTACCCATTGAAAAATTTCCAATAGCACTAAATAGCAACTTAAAGAAATCAATCAGAATAAAACAAGCAGAAGAAGTTGAAGAGAATTTTCATAGTAGACTTAGTTGCAAAAGAAAAACATATAGGTATGTTATAAATAATTCTCAATATGGTACAGCAATTTATAGAAATTTAGAAACCCATATACCAATGAAACTTGATATAGAAAAAATGCAAAAAGCAGTAAAATATTTTGTTGGAGAGCACGACTTTAAAGCTTTTAAAGCAAGTGGCACAAGTAGCAAGAGCAGTGTAAGGACAATTTATGATGCTAAAGTAATCCAAATGCCTGATGATAAAATATGGATAGAGTTAACAGGAAGCGGATTTTTATATAATATGGTTAGAATAATATCTGGAACATTAGTTGAAGTAGGTATGGGAAAAATAGAACCAAAAGAAATTGAAAACATAATAAAATCACAAAAAAGGGAAAATGCAGGAAAAACATTACCACCACAAGGTTTGTATTTAGTAAATGTAGAATATTGTTAACACAAAATACAACAAAAAAGCATAAAATATAGTAAAAAACAAAGGAGAGAAAGCATATGAACATATTACTTATATTTTTTGCTTTACCAATAGCAACAATAATAATATCAATAGCATTACAAAAAATTCTAAAATGTCCACCATTAGTTGCAGCAGTTATATTTGCAATATTTTTAATTGTTACGTTTGTAATAAATAACATAAATTTCTTAGTTGCAGCACTTATTTATGCAATATTAGCATTTATCACGGCAGCAATTGTATGTCTTATTTGTAGGTTGATAGAGCGTTTCTGTGATAATGACAATGACAGTGATAGTTGTGGCTGTGGTTGCGGAAGAAGCGGTTGTGGTTGTAGAAGAAATAGAAGATGTAACTGCCAAAGAGATAGAGATAATTCAAATGATTTGCTTAGAATAAGTAGCAATTGTGGAAATTCTAATAATGGTGATTTGATTACAATATCAAGTAGTGGTTGCAATGGAGTGAATAACGATTTGTTAACTATTAGTTCTAGTTGTCAAAATAGAAACAATAACAATTGTGGTTGTGATAATGACAATGATAATTCAAATTGTGGCTGTGGTTGCAATAATAATAGAAATGGCGTGACTGCTAGAATAAATGTTATTCCAAATAATAATGGTAATGGCTGTGGTCAAATTTCAGGTTGTTACAGAAGAAGATAAATAAAAATTTAATAGAGTTTGGGCCATTAAATTACAATGGCTCTTTACTTTTTTGGAAAAATATGTTATCATATTTAAATGAGAAAAGGAGAGAAAAATGTTAGAAGTAATAGAAGAAGCAATAATTGATAGTATAAAAATACTACCATTTTTATTTATAACATATCTAATAATGGAATACATAGAACACAAAACAAGTGAAAAATCAAAAGATATGATAAAAAAATCCGGAAAAATCGGACCACTAATTGGAAGTTTACTTGGAATATTTCCGCAATGTGGATTTTCAGTTTCAGCAACAAACCTATATGCAGCAAGAGTAATAACACTAGGAACATTGATAGCAGTATATTTATCAACATCAGATGAAATGTTACCAATATTTATATCAGAAGCAGTACCAATAACTACAATATTAAAAATATTAGGAATTAAGCTAATTATTGGTATGATAGCAGGTTTTATAATTGATTTTGTATTAAGAATAAAAAACAAGGACAAGCAAGAAGAAAACAAAATAGTGGATTTATGCGAGAAGGAACATTGTCACTGTGACCACGGAATTATAAAATCATCATTAAAACACACTTTAAACATATTTATTTTTATATTACTTGTCACATTAATTATAAATATGGCAATGTATTTTATAGGTGAAGAAACAATTGCAGGAATTTTAAGTGGAATACCAATATTAGGGCCAGTAATTGCAGGAATAATAGGTTTAATTCCAAATTGTGCAGCATCTGTTATATTAACACAATTGTATTTGGAAAATGTAATAAATGCAGCTACTATGATTTCAGGTTTGTTAGTTGGCGCAGGTGTTGGTTTACTTGTTTTATTTAGAACTAATAAAGGTTTGAAAGAGAATTTGAAGATTACAGGTTTGTTATATGCAATAGGGGTTATTTCAGGAATTATAATTGAATTAATTGGAATTGTATTTTAATTAATAATACCTAAAAAGATTAGATGTGTAATATCTAGTCTTTTTTTAGTAGAATAATTTATAAAATAAAAGAGTTATAGTATCATCTGTTGACGTAATTTGTTTTTGAAGTATAAAATTTAATAAACCAAAGAAGAAAGGGGTTTTATCAAATGAAACAAAACAAAGCAAATGGAATTACGTTAATAGCATTAGTTATAACAATAATTGTGTTACTAATACTAGCACGGAGTAGCAATAAGTACGTTAACAGGAGATAATGGAATACTAGGAAAAGCAGTACAGGCAAAAGAAAAGACTTTACTTGCAAGTGAAGTGGAACAGTTACAATTATTAGTATTAGAAGACAAGAAAATAGGAAAAGAATTAAAACAAGTATATTTCAATTCAGTAGAAGATACAACAAGTATATATGATACAGAAACAGGAGAAACATATGCAGACAATTGGTATTATATAACACCAGAAAATGCAGAAGGAATAACATTAAAAAACTCATACATTGTAAATTATAAAACTGGTGACGTTGTAAACTATGAAGAAGGAAAACATAGAATAGTGGATAATAATTTGTTATGCATAAAAGAAGGTTTAGTTTATACAGTAGATGCTAAAAATAGGGCAACAGGAGATAATTGGGGAGATGCAATTTTACACAACTTTAATGAAGATGATGAAAATAGTGGATGGACAGAAAATTCATTGAGTTTTGATGGTATTGATGACGGAATTGAAGTTCCTGATAATTCTGATTATAGTAATGGTGTTACATTAGAAATATATTTAAAATTAAGGGGACAAACGGAAAATCAAGTTGCACAAATATTAATAATGAAAAGGACTGATTCTCTTAATGGATTTTTTATTGTAATGGGTAATAAAAATATTGAAGAGCATAATTCACAATTGTATAGATTGATTTCGATAGATATAGGTGGAGTATATGAAAGATTTGATACAAATATATTTATTGAAGAGAATGAACCTATATATATATCATATACATTTAATCCAAATACTGAAACTGATAAAGGTGTTTTATATATAAATGGAGAAAAAGTAGCAACAACAGATTTAGGAAATGTAGAAAAGATTATGGAAGTTGCGGATACGAGCATTCAAATAGGTTCCGATATACATAAGACACATCTAGGTGAAAGTCAAGATAATAGGTATCCATTTAATGGAGAAATATATGCAACAAGAGTTTATAATAGACCACTTACAGAACAAGAAATAAAATATAATTATAATAATACGGTAAATAATTAGGATAGATGAATAATCTATCCTTTTAATAATTAATATATAAAAACAAACAAGCTGTCATCTGTTGACGTAATTCTTTTGCGAGAGATAAAATAATAAAAACAGAAGAAAAGGGGAGATGAACAAATGCAAAGCAAACGGAATTACTTTAATAGTGTTAGTTATAACAATAATTGTGCTTCTAATATTAGCACGGAGTAACAATAAGCACATTAACAGGAGATAATGGAATGCTGACAAAAGCAGTGACTGCTAAAAAAATGACGGAAATTTCAAGTGAAAGAGAAGCAATTGAATTAGCTGTCACATTAGCAGAAATACAAAACAAATCAGATGAACCCAATAAATATCATTTAGGAACAACATTATACGATAAAAATTTAGAAAACAGCAATAAATGGAATATAATATCAATAAATGAAAAAAAGCAAATATATGGAACTGGCTGGAATTATATAAAAAAAGGAGATAACATACCAGACTATGGAAGTGCAAAAAATGAATGGTTAGTTAATTACGAAACAGGAGAAATAATACGGATTAGAAAAAGACAGTTATATAGAACTTTCATACAATAGTGGATTAGCGGTAACAGAAGGATTAGTGTTTAATGTTGACTCAACAAATATGTCAAACAATGATTTAACAACTTGGGGAAATGATGTAGAATTACATGGGTTTGAAGGTCAAACTGATAAAGGATTATTTTTTGATGGTGTAGATGATTATATAAGTTTTAAGTCGACAGAAGATTATAGCAAAGGATTTACATGGTCTTTCTATGGGAGAGTGTATTCAGGAAATAACTTTTTTTCTAAGCAACTAAGTGGATCGTCAGACTATTCGTGTAGATTTGGACTAATAAAAGATCAAATAATGTTTAATACATCTAAAAAATTAGCAAATTCAACTTGGTCTGTGTCGCAAGATATTAATAATAATGGAAATTTAAGATGTAAATGTAATTATAATTTAGGAGATATGACTTACATAGATATAACTTTTGATCCACAGAAAAATCAGTTTTCTGCATATCAAAATGGCAAATTATTAGATACAACCACAACAGAACACGATTATTGGCATGGTGTAAATGGTGGAAAGCAGATATTTGAAGATAACAGTATAGATTGTTATTTAGGAAGATATTTTGGGGGAGTAGGAAAATGGAATTATACAAAGTTAGATATATATAGTATGCGATTATATAATAGGGAATTGAATGAAAGTGAGATTAAAGGTAATTATGAAAAGACAGTTACATTTCATAATCTTGAAAACGAATTGTAAAATGAAAAAGCAATATTAAATAACGGAATACTTGTTGACGTAATTCTTACTATGAGTATAAAATTTAATAAAACCAAAGAAGAAGGGAGTTTTATTAAATGAAACGAAACAAAGAAAATGGAATTACTTTAATAGCATTAGTTATAACAATAATTGTGCTTCTAATATTAGCACGGAGTAGCAATAAGTACATTAACAGGAGACAATGGAATACTAGGAAAAGCAGTACAAGCAAAAGAAAAAACAAATACAGCGGGAGACTTAGAATACTTGCAAACAGAAGCACTAGGGATAATTACAGAATATTATTTAGGTGACAAAAGTATGTCAGAAGATGAATATATACTAACAGAATTAGGAAAGAAAAGCGGAATAACAGCAAATATAGCAAAAGGAACAGTAACATACAAAAACAAAGAATACACACTAAGTGAAATAACAGGTGGAACAGAAGAGAAACAAACATTAGAAAAAAACAATCTAGAAGAAATAACACTAGCAAACGCAGAAAAAGGAAGTGCGGAAGAAGCATTATTAAAAGAACAAAGTGTTAAGGCAATAATTGTAGAAAAGGAAGACAAAACAAACAGAGCAGTAATACCAATAGGATTTTACTATGTAGCAGGAACACCATCAACAGGACTAGTAATTTCAGATAAAATGGGAGACGATGATAGCAACAGCAAAAAAGGGAATCAATTTGTATGGATACTATGTTCAGGAACAAATGGAATAACGTATGAAAAAACAGATGACAATGGAACAGGAAATCATGGATTAGCATCATATTGGAGAAATGGTTATAGTAGTAAACAATGGTTTTATACAGCAGTAGCACCAGGATATACAAATGCAGGGCAAGCTATAACAGGTTGGTCAGATAATGGCGGAAATTACGCAAGTGTAACAAAATATGGTGGATTTTACATAGGAAGATATGAAGCAGGAGTGCCAAGAGATGCGAATTTCTATGTGGATAGTGAAGGTGCAACATATTATGGTGGAGAAGAGAAGGATTCTGATGCAGTATTAAGTATGAGCCCAATAGTGCAAAAAAACACACAAAGTTGGAATTATATATCACAAGAAAAGGCCAAAAAAGTTTCTGAAAACATGTATAAAGCAAGTACATCAGTAACAAGTAGTTTAGTAGATAGTTATGCGTGGGATACAACTGCAATGTGGATTGAAAGTGACAGTAGATACAGTGGAATAGGAATGGATAGTACAAGGTATGGAAATTATATATTTAATAATAATATAACAGCAAATACATTATATGCTATACATAGATATGCTAAAATAAATCAGACAGGAAAAGAGAATAATAAAACAAATTATTGGACATATGCAACAAAATATAAAAAAGGAAGTATAACATCAGGACAAATTCTATTGTCAGCATCAATAAGAGCCCAATATGAATTTGCTTTAAATACATATGATGATACTAACTATGATTATTATGCATATAAAGAACTTGCAACAGGAGCAACAGATGTAACAAAAGTTAAAAATATATATGATATATGTGGCAATCTAAGCGAATGGACTACTGAAACAGTGGAATATACTGTAAAAGAAGGAGATACAGAAACCACACTTGCTGTACGCTGTGGCGGGGGATTTAACAATGGTGGAGTGGATTCGATTTTTCACCGTAATGGTGCGTATTATACCACAAATAATGTCTTTCACAGTGGCTTTCGACCTGTGCTTTATATCAAATAAATCGTAAAGTATAATGTCGAAATTTGTCGATGAAAAGTTGAAAAAATTTATCTAAAAATATTGAAAAAGTATATAAAATCTGATATAGTAATGAATGTGCAGATTATATATACTTTTTTATATAATGCTCATTAAATTTATTTCAAATTAAATTCGAATACTTTCTATCGAAAATAAAATTCAAAAAACAAATAAAAATAAGAAAAAAGGTGATAAGAAAAGAATGATGAAGTAAAAACAAAAAGCAAAGACTAATTTACCAATGAAGAAACATTGACAACAGAATAAAAATATATTAAAATGAAAGAGAGGAATAAAAAATGTATTTATTTACATTCGAAGAATATTTAAGATGTACAGAGCCAGGAGCGATATATGAATTAAGAGAAGAAAGTGCAGAATATAGCCTAAATATTGAGCAAGAGAAAACACATCAATATAAAGACAAAATTTTTAAAGAAATATTAAGCAACAAAAAAGAAGTTATAAACTTTATGAAGAAATATTTCAAAGATGAAATATTTGAGAACTTAACTGAAAATGACATAGAGAAATATAATAAAGAATTTATAACATCAAGATTTGAAAAGCAAGAAGCAGATATAGTATATCAAATACCAAAAGAAAACTTTTATATAATTATAGAACATCAAAGTAGAGTAGACTATAATATGCCTGAGAGAATGACAAAATATTGTATAGAATTGAGAAGAGACATAATGAAATCAAGCAATAAAATATTTGATATAGTTATTTGTCCAATAGTGTTATATACAGGAGATAGAAAGTGGGACATAGAGAGTAGAGCAAGAGACAGAGAATATAACATAAAAATATTCAAATATGCGGAATATAATTTTGTGGATATAAACAATGAAATAGAAGAAAAGTTAGTAAAAGAAGACACAGGAATGTCAAAAGCATTACTATTTGAAAAAATAAATTCAAAAGAAGAACTAAAAGGAGCAATGGATGAAATATTGAAAAAGGATTTAACAAAAGAAGAAAAGGAATATATAGCAAAGATACTTAAATATTCTAACAAAATCAGAAAAATTATGCCAGAAGAAACGAAAGAATATATTAAAAAATTAGAAAAAGGGGGAAATGAAGAAATGAAATTTGAAAAATATTTTATTGAATGGTTAGAAGATGAAAAAAGAGAAGGAAGAGTAGAAGGAGAGAAAATTGGAGAGAAACGTGGCGAAAAGCGTGGGGAACAAATAGGAATAGCCAAAGCAATAACACAAATGGTAAAAGAAATGATAAATAATAATTTAAGTGATGAACAAATAATGAAAATAGCCAAAATAGACTCTAAAAAATTAGCAAAATTGAAAATGGTATAAAAAATTATTCTAGTATTAAAAAATTTTTATAAACTATTACTTGTTGACGTAATTCTTGCTATAAGTATAAAATTTAATAAAACCAAAGAAGAAGGGAGTTTTATTAAATGAAACGAAACAAAGAAAATGGAATTACTTTAATAGCATTAGTTATAACAATAATTGTGCTTCTAATATTAGCACGGAGTAGCAATAAGTACATTAACAGGAGATAATGGAATACTAGGAAAAGCAGTACAGGCAAAAGAAAAGACTTTACTTGCAAGTGAAGTGGAACAGTTACAATTATTAGTATTAGAAGACAAGAAAATAGGAAAAGAATTAAAACAAGTATATTTCAATTCAGTAGAAGATACAACAAGTATATATGATACAGAAACAGGAGAAACATATGCAGACAATTGGTATTATATAACACCAGAAAATGCAGAAGGAATAACATTAAAAAACTCATACATTGTAAATTATAAAACTGGTGACGTTGTAAACTATGAAGAAGGAAAACATAGAATAGTGGATAATAATTTGTTATGCATAAAAGAAGGTTTAGTTTATACAGTAGATGCTAAAAATAGGTCAACAGGAGATAATTGGGGAGATGCAATTTTACACAACTTTAATAAAGATGATGAAAATAGTGGATGGACAGAAAATTCGTTGAGTTTTGATGGTATTGATGACGGAATTGAAGTTCCTGATAAATCAGATTATAGTAATGGAGTTACACTAGAAACATATTTTAAATATAGGGGACAAACTAATAATCAAATACTTCAACTTTTAATGATGAAAAGAAAGTCAGAAAATGACGGATTTAATATATTTATAGGAAATAATAAAGACGAAAATCAAATTGGAAAAGAACAAGAATTTAAAAGAATAACCGTTTATATAGGCGGTGTTTCTGGAAGTCTTGTTACAAATTCATATGTGGAAGAGAATGTACCCTTGTATATTACATATACATTTAATCCAAATGTGGAAAAGGATAAAGGAATATTATATATAAATGGCCAAAAAGTACAAACAACTAATAGAGGAAATGTAGAAAACATCATTAAAATACAGAATGATGCTAATATTCAAATAGGTTCTGATATACATAAGACGTATTTAGGTGAAAATCAAGACAATAGATATCCATTTAATGGAGAAATATACGCAACAAGAGTTTATAATAGACCACTTACAGAACAAGAAGTAAAATATAATTATAATAATACAGTGAATAATTAGGAGTAGATAAATAAATATCTACTCCATGTTTTCCTGAAAAAATAACTATTGATTTTCAACTGATCTGTTTGCTATCTCAATTGCTTTTTTTACAATATTACCACAATCCTTAGCAGAAACATTTGCCCAGCTACCACCATCTTGTTTTACTGTATCATAAACACCCAATTCTTTTGCTATTTCTTCTCTTAAATTTTCAGATATTAATTTACTATTTCGAGACATAATATCCTCCTTGCTTTTACTAAATTAAAGCGATTTTTAATAAAACTTTAATTAAAGTTTTATAATAATATTATTCTCAAAATTTTTAATTTTATTTCGACATTTTTTGACAATTAACACAAAAAAAGAACTAGGTATCATAAATACCTAGTCCTTATATAATTTTTTAATTAATTTTTGGTTTTTTCTTCAAATTAACAACAACAGCATCATCATTATCAAATGAATATTTAGAATCTGTATTATCAATTTGAACAGGATCAACTTCATTCCTATCATCAGTAAAATCTACATGTCTAAAATCAAACTTATTTGAAGAACTCTTACTATCATCAGAATTACTTGAATTAAATCCATTCAAATATCTTTCAAAATTATAAGTTTTTGATTTGTGTGGTTCTTTATATTTAGACTCTAAGAAGCATAATCTACCAAGACCTACCAGTGGCTTTCCACCAGAACTTCTTATTTTATAAGCACAATCTTTTGTTCCAAGATATTGAAGTTTTCCAGGCTTAAAGTGAGAAACAAATTCCCATTTTACACCACCATAGGTTTTACTATATTCCAATTTCTCCATATCCATAGAATTTGAATATGTCCATTCTCTTTTTGTTCCAAATTCTCCTGACCACCATTGTAATTCATCAAAAGCACCATTTCCTGTAAATATTTTACTAGCACAGTTTGCTAAAATAGTGTTTTTATAACTTGCTCCAAGAGCAGGTGTCTCTAATTGTTGTAAGTTTTGTGTTGATATAACTGTACCAACTTTATATTTTCTATACATTGTAAATATAGCTTCGGTTTCTTTGCAAATGAAATCAGCAAATTCATCTATATATAAGAAGTGTGGAACTCTTGAATTTTCAATTCCAGGTCTACGTAGAACTGCATTTTGCATAGCTATCAAGAAGAATAATCCAAAAGCTTTATGTCCAGCAGCACCTAAATCACCACGTCTTGTACAAACGAAGTTAATTTCAGAGTTTGCAAGCATCTTATCAAAATCTAAATTGTTAGTTCTATTACATAAAATACCTTTAATTCCTGGAATTCTTAGTAAGTTGTCTAATTGACTAACAACAGAAGATAGGTATTTTTCAATGTTAGCTTTTCCTGGTGCATTTTGATAGAAGTTCTTTTTAAAATATGCTAATAATACACTATATTTTTCTCTTAACTCATCATTAAATTCTAGTATTTTACACATTTTTTCAACTAACTCAAAATTTGTAAACATTTTAAGCATATCTTCCATATTAGGAAGTTTACCTTCATTCATTCTAGGGTACATTTCTTTAAGTAAAATAGCAACATTTTCAAGTGCTTGCATAACTATATCTTCTTTGTAAGCTTCGCCAACATCAGAATGTGTAGTATTGTACATAGCTTTTATAACAGAAGAAATTGTTATTGCTATTTTAAATGTATCTTCATAAACAAAAGGGTTTAAGCCAATTGAATTTGAGTTAGAAGGGTCAATAATATTATAAGAAATATTGTAATTATTACATACAGATATCATATGGCTAATTACTTCATAATCAGGAGCCATAAGTGTTAGACCTAAGTTTTTATAAGTTATTTCTGAACCTGCACTATGTAATATCATTTTTTTCATATAAGCTTTATAAACTGACTCGCGACCTTCAACAGGTTGTAACATATTTAAGTTAAAGTTTTTATTCAAGTATTCGTTGTTATATGGGGCATTTAGAACAGCTATATGGGTTTTTAAAGCTGTAAATCCCATTTCTTTTGATGCTTCTTTAAAGAAGTATTTTCTTTCAAAATCTCTTGCAATTAATGGTTCATACACCAATGAAGTTTTTCCAGAACCAGAACCACCACAAACAAATAGTGATTGATATCTTGAAGCTTCTGGCATAGTTATTGATTTACTAGTTTCATAATCATAACATATATAAACTTCACAAGAATATGGTCCGCTACTCTCACTTGGTGGAGCTAAATTAATTCCAGCGTAATCCCAAATAGAACGTACATGGTCTTTATTATCATTAACTTTAAAGAATAACCATTTAAACATTGGGAATATTGTTGCAAGTGGTAAGAATAGGGATATACTAACCATAGCAGGTGTTACTAATTCAGAAAAATCTGTAATAAGTTCTACATAATTTGGAACTGACAATATTAATAGCCAAGCTCCCATGTTAAGCCATTGTGTAAACATTGATATTGCTATTATATATAAACCTATTACATATATATAAAATAATGTAACTTTTTTTGCCTTTGACGTAGAGAACTTTGATGGTCCTGAAAATACAAATGCAAAAATAGGGCAGGCTAGGGCAAATGTATAAGCAATTGGGCCCCAATATGAATGAGATACTCCAGTAAAAATCATAAATAACATTTCTACTAATCTATCCACTGCTAAATATACAGATACTAATGTTAATACATATGTCACAAAAGTATTTCGATCTGTGTTTAATTTTTTCAAAAATTTATCAATATATTTCATTTAAAAAATCCTTTCGCTAAATAAAATCATACATATATATTATCCTATAAAATCGCCAAAAAAACAAGTAGTTTGGCGAAAATAATTGAATAAAAACACTTTTTTATGAATATAATAAAAAGAAAAAATCTATAAAGGGGAAATTTTATGCAAGACGGATATATAAGAGAACAAAAAGTTCCAGAAATTACTGAAACACGGAAGAGAAATAGAACTAATAAGAACAATAATAAAAACTAGAGAAGAACTAAAAGCAAACAACAAAAACTTTGAATATGCAAAAGACGGATTAGTAGATTACTACTCATATCAAATAAAAGCAACACAAGCTAAATTAGACTATTTGATAAAATTAGCAAAAACAAAAGGTATCGAAGTAGATATGATAAATAATCAAAAATTCTCGTTTATAGAAGACGGGGAAGAAGCAGGATAAGTTGGAAAAGTTCATAAATTAGATAAATAACAACTTAGATATGAATTAAATGTAATTTTGAAGAAAAAAGGTCAGTAATATTTGTCCTAAAATTAACATAGAAATGGTAATAAGAAATTATTATCATTTTTTTGTTTGGAGTTGATAAAATGGATTATAATATGATTACATATCTTGCTTGTATTTGCTTTATTTTTATATTTGGTAGAATTTTTATAGTTCCTATAAAGAAGATATTAAAATTGGTTTTGAATTCAATAATTGGTGGAGTGACTATTTATATAATAAACTTAGTTGGTGGAGCATTTGGATTTCATATAGGACTAAACTTTTTTACAAGCATAATCATTCGGACTATTAGGCTTGCCAGGAGCAGTATGCTTAATAATAGTAAAACTTTTAATTTGCTAATTATTGCCAACGGGGACGGACCTTTTTGGCAATTTTTTGCCAAAAAGGTCCGTCCCCGTTGGCAATTTTTATATTATTCTACTGTTACTGATTTTGCTAAGTTTCTTGGTTTATCTACATCTAAGCCTTTTTCCTTTGATGTAAAATAAGCCAGTAACTGTAAAGGTATTATAGATAAAATTGGAGATATGAATGTAGATGTTTCTGGAATACGTATCACCATATCAAACATATCAGTATCAATTTGTTGATTTGTGACAATCAATGTCTTAGCTCCCCTTGAAATTACTTCTTGAATATTACTTACTGTTTTCTTTACAAGTTTATGGTCAGTCATTATGCTTATAACTGTAACGTCGTTTTCGATTAAAGCAATTGGACCGTGTTTTAGTTCACCAGCAGGGTAGCTGTCTGAGTGAATGTAAGAAATTTCTTTTAGTTTCAAAGAGGCTTCTTTGGCTACTGTTTCGTCAATTCCTCTTCCTAAAAAGAAGATGTCTTTTTCTTTATATATTCTCTTTGCAAAGTTTTTTATTTCAGTTGATGTTTCTAATGTTTTTTGTACTTTTTTAGGTAATACAAGCAATTCTTCTTTTAGTGAGTTTAGTAAAGTTGTTTTTTCAGCTGATAGTTCTAGTGTTTCAGCAAAGTATATTGCAAGCATTGCAACTAATACCACTTGGGATGTGTAAGCTTTTGTTGATGCTACTGCTATTTCAGGGCCTGCGTGAGTGTATATTGAGTAGTCAGCTTCTCTAGTTATTGAACTTCCTATGACGTTTGTGATAGCAAGTGTTTTTGCTCCACATTCTTTAGATAATTTTAATGCTGCTAATGTGTCTGCTGTTTCACCTGACTGAGATATGAAAATACACAATGTTTTTTCATCTATTAAAGGGTCTCTATACCTAAATTCAGAAGCGATATCAACTTCTGTTGGTATTTTACAAAGTTTTTCTATCATATCTTTGCCAGCCAATCCGACATGCATTGCTGTACCACAGGCTACAAAGTAAATTTTATTTAGCCCTTGTAAATAGTCTTTTGTAAAGTTTAGTTCTTCAAATTCACATTTTGAATTTTTATTTATTCTAGAGCCGATTGTTTCTCTAATAGCCTTTGGTTGTTCGTAAATTTCTTTTAGCATATAATCCTCAAATTCGCCTTTTTCAGCGCTAGAAGCATTCCAGTCAATTAATTTGATTTCTTTATTAATTGGTTCTAAATTATTGTTATAGAATTTTGCATCATCTTTTGATAAAACAACATATTCTAAATCATTTAAAAGATAGAATTCTTTTGTATATGAAAGCATAGCAGGAATATCAGAAGAAATATAATTTTCTCCATTTCCTTTTCCTATAACAAGAGGGCTATCTTTTCTTACAACTATCATATTATCAGGATAATCTTTACAAATAATTTCTAAAGCAAAACTTCCTTTTAAGCTATTGCAAGCATTTTTTACAGCTCTTAAAAATTTTAGATCATCATTATCAGTTTCTTTTTTATAATAGTAATCAATTAAATTTGGTATAATTTCTGTATCTGTTTGAGAATAGAAAGTATAACCATTATCACATAAAAGTTTTTTTAACTCATTGAAATTCTCAACTATCCCATTATGAACAACACTAAAAGTTTTTGTATTATCCATATGTGGGTGAGCATTTTCTTTTGAAGGTTTTCCATGTGTAGCCCATCTTGTATGAGCAATACCAATTGTTCCTTCCAAATTATCAATTTCTGGAAGATTATATAAATTTTTAACTCTTCCTTTATCTTTCATAGTAGAAAGACCTGTTTTTTCAATAGTTGAAATACCAGCTGAGTCATAGCCACGATATTCCAATTTTAAAAGTCCATTAATAAGAATAGGACTAGCTTTTTTGTTTCCTATGTATCCTACAATTCCACACATAATATTTATTCCTTTCTTTTTCAAGGTAACACAAATAAACGTCCCTTGAACATGTTTGGAATTGAAATTATGCAAAGCTTGTATGTATTAAATTTTGTTGCAATATTGCTATTGTTTTTGTAATAATACTTATGACTTCAAGCATAGCCACTAGAGAATCCGCCGAAAATTCGATAACCCTAGACCTCGTCAACATCAAATTGATGTACTGGCGCTTAAACTAAAACAAACTCCTTTCCTTTAAATTTATATTTGCAAATTCCAATTTGTATTATTATATTACACTAAAAAACAAAATGTCACAAGTACTTGTGAAAAAAATTTTTTTAAAGTATAATACAATTGAAATAATTTAGAGAGAAGGGAGTAAAGAGAAGTATGAAAAAAATAGGAATAGTAGTAGCAATGGACGAAGAATTTGAAGCAGTCGAAAACAAAATGAAAGACATACAAACAAAGCAAATATATAATTTAAGATTTACAATAGGAAAAATAGGGAAAAAAGAATGCATACTAGTAAAAAGCGGAGTAGGAAAAGTCCACTCAGCAAGAACAACACAAGTAATGATAGACAACTTTGACTTGGAATTTATAGTAAATGTTGGAGCTGCTGGAAGTGTAAACGATATGTTACAAATAGGAGATGTAGTAATAGGAAAAGAAGTAGTACAACATGACTTTGACATCACTGCATTTGGACATAGCAAAGGATATATAACAGGAGTGGGGAACAGTATAAAATGTGATGAGAAATTAGTAGAAAAATTAAAAGAAACTGTAAAAAACGGACCAGAAAGACAATATCAAATTAAATTAGGAGTTGTAGCGACAGGAGACATTTTCTGCGAAGACATAGCAATGAAAAACAAAATAAGAGCAAAATTTGATGCCGATGTTGTCGACATGGAATGTGGAGCAATAGCCCAAGTTGCGTATTTAGACAATATTCCATTTATTGTTATTAGAAGCGTTTCAGATACTCCTGACGGAAAAAATGCTAACACATTTGACCAAAACTTAAAACTAGCATCAAAGAGATGCGCAAATTTATTGGAAGATTTTTTGGGACAGGCCAAAAAAATCTAAAATCGAAACTTTTTGGGACAGGCCAAAAAAATCCAAATCCAAAACTTTTTGGGCCTGTCCCAAAAAGTTTAAAAAAGGGCTTGTATAAAAAGTGAAAATAAGTATATAATTTAAGAAGAGTGAAAGGAGTGATTTTTGTGGATAGAAAAATCAAAGTAGTTCAATATGGAGCAGGCAAAATGAGTGTATACACAATGAGATATGTATACGAAAAAGGAGCTGAAATAGTAGGAGCAATTGATGTAAATCCAGCAGTTATAGGAAAAGACATCGGAGAAATAATGGGAACAGAAAATAAGGGAGTAAAGGTAGTAGGTTTAGAAGAGGCAGAAAAAATGATGCAAGAAACTAAACCAGATATTGCAATTGTAACAACAATGAGTTTAATAAATGATGTAGAAGATGCTTTAATGTTATGTGCAAAATTAGGTGTAAATGCAATAACAACTTGTGAAGAAGCATTTTACCCAGCAAACTCTAACCCACAAGTAACAAAGAAAATAGACGATATGGCAAAACAAACAGGATGTACAATAACAGGAAGTGGATATCAAGATATATACTGGGGACAATTAATATCTAGTATTGCAGGTTCAACACAAACAATCAAAAAAATAAAAGGAAGTTCAAGCTACAATGTAGAAGACTATGGAATAGCTTTGGCACAAGCACATGGCGCAGGTCTTACACTAGAAGAATTTGATAAACAAGTTGCATCAGTAGATAAAATATCAGACGAAGAAAGACAAGCCATAATTGAAAAAGGAGAATATTTACCTTCATATATGTGGAATGTAAATGGTTGGTTATGTGAAAAGTTAGGACTAACAGTAAAATCTCAAACACAAAAAACTATACCACAAACACATACAGAAGATATATACTCAAGTACATTAGGTATGACTGTAAAAGCAGGTGATGCAACAGGTATGAGTGCTGTTGTTACAACTGAAACTAATGAAGGTATTACAATTGAAAGTGAATGTATTGGAAAAGTATATTCTGAAAATGATTTTGATAAAAATGAATGGACTGTAATTGGTGAACCTGAAACAACGTTGGTTATTAATAGACCAGCAACAGTGGAACTTACTTGTGCAACTGTTGTAAATAGAATTCCTGATGTTATAAATGCTAAACCAGGTTATGTTCCAACTGAACAAATGGGGGATTTGGATTATAAAGTTAAACCATTAAATGAATATGTTGACTAGGGACATTTGGGGACGTTTCCTTTTGGACATTTTGTCCATTTAGGGACACATCTATAAAATAGGATAAAATAAAAAAGCTCTTTATGAGCTTTTTTTGGTAGCGAAGATGTGATTCGAACACATGACCCTTCGGGTATGAACCGAATGCTCTAGCCAACTGAGCTACTTCGCCATATTTAACTGACAGTATCCATTATACCGATAGTTTTGCCATTTGTCAAGACAAAAATACAAGAAATTAAAAATTTCTTGCATTTCATTCTCTTTCTTTTTCTGTTTTGTCTAAATAATTTTGATAATTATTTTCAATAGATTTATTATTTGATAGTTCTTGTCTATCTATTTTTGCTTTACTAGATTTTCTTTTTGTTTTTTCAACACTATGGTTATATAATTCTTTTTCTATTTGTTTTATATGTGATGATGTATCAGTTAATAATTTTTTATCTTCTTCTGATAGACAACTAACAGTGTTTAATTGAAGGTCTTCATCAAATGAAGTTTCAATCTCGTCAGGTATCCAAAAAGACCTAAGTAAATCTATAAAATTTGTTTGTCTTTCTCTTATTCTCATTTAATTCCTTAAAGTTCCCTTTAAGTTTTCACCTCTCTTTTTCTATAATACATAACAATTTTAACATAAAAACAGCGAAAAATCAAGTGTTTTAGGTAAAATGGCTGCAAAAATATTTAAAAATAGGGCATATAATGCTAATAAAACAATAAATTGAGAACAAAACGAATATTAACATAAACACACAAATAAAATGTTCACAAAAAGGAAACGAAGGGTTGATATAGAAAAATAAAAATTACACTAAAAAAAGAGAGTAGAATTTTACAAAATAAAATAAAATTTTTACAAATAAAAAAACAAATTTGAGTATACTAATGATAAAATTTGGATAGAGCAAAAGAGGTGAGAAAATGATAGACAAAATCTGTACCTTTTTAACAAATAGAATTAGGAAAGAAATGCCAGAAGTAGATGATGAAAAAGCAGAAGTCATATTTTATGGACTACAAAATATAGTAGGAGAAATCCCAAAGATATTCATAATGCTTGCAATTGCTTATGTATTAGGGATTTTTAAATGGGCGTTATTCACTTTTTTAGCATTATTTCCATACAAAGGCGCATCAGGCGGAGTGCATTTAAAAACACATATTGGATGCCTTACTTTTACAACAATATTTTATTGCATAATACCGTTTATATCTCAGCATTTTGTAATGTCAGGTATAATTAAATATGCGATGATTTTTGCAGTATGGATATTTGGAATGATAATGATAAAATTATATGCACCAGCAGATACAGAAAATGTACCTATTCTAAATTTAAAGGTTAGAAAGAAAAAACAAATCTTTTCTTATATCACATTTACAATAGGATTACTAGTAGCAGCAATTATAAATAATAGTATAATTACAAATATATTGGTACTAGCAAATTTATTCCAAACAATAACAATAACAAAATTTATTTATAAAGCAACTAATAATAAATATGGATATGAAGTATATGATAATACTTCTTTAGAAACAGTTTGATATAAAATATATACCGGTTGTATTTTATATTATATAATTTTCACAATACTAACTAAGGAGGAATTTATTATGTTCAAGTTTTTAGCAAGAGTTGCTGAAAAATATGCAAAATCAACAAATACAGCTTGCGCAGTACTTGCAATATTTCATCAACCTAAAATGCCAAAATGTATGATAAAATAAATAAAAGAAAGAGAAATTATTATAAAACTTCTCTTTCTATTTTTTATTTGTAATAAATTTCTAATTGTTGTTTAAAGAATTTATCATCTTTGATAGTGCGTAAATGAACATTTTGATTTTTGTTGACAAGTTTACGAACTTCCCATAATCCTAATCCAGTATGATTTTCTTTGCCAGAAATACCTTTTTCAAAAATCTTTTCTGTATCAACTGTTTTATCAGCATATGTATTTTCTACGATTAATAACTGAGTATGATTTTTAGTGTCGTTTCTAAATATTAGATTTATAATTTTTTCTTCACACTCTGAACTTGCTTCAATAGCATTATCTAATAGAATTCCTAATATTCTTGCAAATTCGTAAATTTTCATATGTAAGGTATTTAAATCTAATAAAAATGTGATATTTACTTTTATATCTTTCGAATCAGCTTCATGATATTTCTTTGTTAACAAGTTATAAATTCCATCATTGTTTACTACTTCTGGGTTTAAAATATATAAATTATTAACTCTTTCAGAATCATCCACTAATTCAGAGTAATATTTTTCTAAGCCTTTCATGTCATTAGTTTTAATATATCCGCCAATTGTTGTAACCATATTATCAAAGTCATGTTTAAATGCTCTAACACTATCATGTAATACACGTAATGAATGATTGTATTCTTCCGCACTTTGTAATTTTCTAGTTGTTAATATCAGTTTAAATGTTCTTGTTAAACCATATATACTAATTGCAAAATAAACTAATAAAGAAATAAAACTCAATAATGTTATAGAAATAGGTAGTTTATCTACATAGTAAAACAATATCACTGATTGTATAATAATAGCAATTATACCAAAGAATAAGTTAGAAATTATTATTGTTTTATCTTTTCTATCTATATCTTCTAAGAATTCCAATTTTACGTTTTTATATCTTAATAGAAATATCCCAACTATTGTAAAGGTATATACAACAAACATGTAAATAAATCTGTAAACAGGAATAGAATTTAATTGGTAAGTATCTATGTGCAATAGTGTCAAAAAAGGATTTAATATGAAAATACCTATTAGATTAAATACAATTAGAGCTATTGCGTATGAAACCAGAGCCTTAAAAAATGATTTTTTAAAGATAATACATACAAGAATAATTGCAGTAATATAATTAACAAATACATTAAATGGACTAGGCATAAGTGAATTTGCAATTAGTGTAATGCATGATGTTAGAAAAGTATAAATCAATTTCCTACACTTAGAAGAGTTAATATTTGCAATACATATGCAAAGTGACATTATAAGAAATATTTCGATAAAAGCAGTAGGTATTAGTAATATATTAATCAACCCTTCATTCGGCGTACTTACAGCCATCCATAAATTATTCAAAATTTCCATAATTTTTAATCACCTCCAATAAATCAGATTTATATTTAGGACCGATATCACAAAAACTATCATCCCTAAAAGTAATAGTTCCAGAAACCGGTTCAATATCCTTAATCTGCAAAACATTAGCAACACAAGACTTATGACATCTCATATAAAAATCAGGCAACCTATCCTGAAACTTAGCAAAAGAGCTATAAACATCATAATCACGAGAAGCAGTATGAAAAACAAGCTTCATACCATCCCTTCTAATATATTGCACTTCATTTGCATCAACAACAGTACTCTTATTATCAAGCTTAATATACCTTTTAGGAGTACCATTAACATCATCAAAAAGTCGACAAATAGTCTCAGACAACCTATCATAAGTAATAGGCTTAGCCAAATAATCAAAAGTTTTAAACTTATAAGCAAGCATAGCATATTCCAAATGACCAGTAGTAAAAATAATATAAGAATCCTTATTTACCTTTCTAATTGCCCTTGCCAAATCCAATCCAGTTTTATCAGACTTCAAATTTATATCCAACATAATAACATCAGCTTTATTACCAGTAACAAAGTTAAGCATATCAGAAGAATTTGAAGTCTTATAAGAAACACAAGCTTCGAAATTATTTTTTGCAAAGATATTTTCTAACATTTTTTCTAGTCTATCCAAAAGACCTAAGTTATCATCACATAAAGCAAAATGTAACATACAATTTTCTCCCCTTCAAAATAAATATAATATAAAAAGACAGGAAACGAGATAATTCGACAAAAATAAAAAAATTACCTTATTTTTCCAGTCAATACAATAATATAA
Source organism: uncultured Clostridia bacterium (assembly GCA_948502395.1). GTDB lineage: Bacteria > Bacillota > Clostridia > TANB77 > CAG-508 > CAG-269. The sequence goes on from CAOPES010000001.1 coordinate 72,160, forward strand.
TCCAAAATCTGCATATTGTCAATATTTATTTACAAAATTATCCAATTCTTAAAACAAACAGTATCACTACGATTTAGGAACTAATACTATAAATATCATCAATCAAGATAACATAAAGTTTTGAGAATTACATTATACATCATAATTTACATAAAATCAAGAGCTGCCGAAAAAAGTCGATGAAAAGTTGAAAAAAATTAAATAAAAAGATTGAAAAAATATATAAAATCTGATATATTAATAAATGTGCAGATTATATAGAATTTTTTGTATATAAAAGCATTATAACATTTTTATTAATGCTAAAATCTGTATTAATTCTAATTTAAATTCGAGAAAATTTTTATCGAAACAAAAACTCAAAAAGCAAATAAAAATAAGAAAAAAGGTGATAAAAAAAGAAAAATAAAGCAAAGACAGAAAACAAAGATGTTTTTACTAATAAAGAAATATTGACAATAGAATAAAAATATATTAAAATGAAAGCGAGGAATAAAAAATGTATTTATTTACATACAAAGAATATTTGAGATGTACAAAGCCAAGAGCGATATATGAATTAAGAGAAGAAAGTACAGAATATAATCTAAATATTGAGCAAGAAAAAACACATCAATATAAAGATAAAATTTTTAAAGAAATATTAAGCAATAAAAAAGAAGTTATAAATTTTCTGAAAAAATATTTCAAAGACGAAATATTTGAAAAACTAACTGAAAACGACATAGAAAAATACAATAAAGAATTTATAACATCAAGATTTGAAAAGCAAGAAGCAGATATAGTATATCAAATACCAAAAGAAAATTTATATATAATTATAGAACATCAAAGCAAAGTAGACTATAATATGCCTGAGAGAATGACAAAATATTGCATAGAATTAAGAAGAGACATAAGAAAATCAAGCAAAAAATGGATTGAGCCAGATATTTGCCCAATAGTATTATATACAGGGCACAGAAAGTGGAATGTACCTAATGAAAAAGAAGTGAAAAGAAGATTTATAATGGAAATATTTCAATGTACAAAGTATAATTTTGTTGATATAAATAATGAAATAGAAGAAAATCTAGTAAAAGAAGATACAGGGATGTCAAAAGCATTACTGTTTGAAAGAATAAATTCAAAAGAAGAACTAAAAAAAGCAATGATTGAAATATTGAAAAAGAATTTAACAAAAGAAGAAAAGGAATATATAGCAAAGATGCTTAAATATTCTAACAAAATCAGAGAAATTATGCCAGAAGAAAGAAAAGATTATATTAGAAAATTAGAAAAAGGAGAGAATGAAGAAATGAGATTTGAAAAATATTTTATTGAATGGCTAGAAGAAAAAGAAATGGAAGGAGAGAAACGTGGAGAAATACGTGGGGAAAAACGTGGGGAAAAACGTGGAGAAATACGTGGGGAGAAACGTGGCGAGAAGATAGGAATAGCAAAAGCAATAAAACAAATGGTAAAAGAAATGTTACAAAAACAAATGAGTGATAAGGACATAATGGACATAACTAAAATAGACGAAAAGGAGCTACAAAAATTAAAAATGGCATAATAGGCAATTGAAATTTGGCACTATAAAAAACCACAATTTTTAAATTATATGTTTAAAAGTTGCGGTTTTTTGCTATTAAAATTAAATTAATACTTGTGATGTTTCAGAAAGAGCCCCTAACAAATCAGATTTATATTTTGGTCCAATATCACAAGAACTACCATCTTTAAAAGTAATTGTTCCAGATACTGGTTCAACATCTACAATTTGCGAAATATTAGCAATACAAGATTTATGACATCTTTTATAAGAGTCAGGTAATCTATCTTGGAACTTATTAAAAGAACTATAAATCTCGTAATCACGTCCTGCGGTATGGAAAACAAGTTTCATACCATCTCTCTTTATAAAGTGTACTTCTGAAGCATCAACAAGAGTATTTTTATTATCAAGTTTAATGTATCTTTTAGGAGTTCCATTAATATCTTCAAAAAGTCTTAGTATAGTCTCTTCTAATCTATCGTATGTAATTGGTTTAGCTAAATAGTCGAATGTTTTAAATTTATAAGCAACCATAGCATACTCTAAATGAGCAGTAGTAAATATTATATAAGCATCCTTGTTTACTTTTCTAATTGCTTCTGCTAGCTCTAATCCTGTTTTGTTACATTTTAAATTGATGTCTAACATTATTACATCAACCTTATTATTGCTAACATATTCAAGCATATCTGTTGTGTCTGAACACTTATAAGAAACAGTAGCTTCGAAATTGTTTTTTACAAAGATATTGTCTAGCATTTTTTCTAATCTGTCTAAAATATTTAAATTGTCATCACATATAGCAAATTTTAGCATATGATTTTCTCCCCTTTAAAATAATAATTATATAAAAAGACGGAAAGTAAAGGCTTTGATTGAACAAATTCCTAAATTTTCCAGTCATTATAATAATATAAACCATAATTCGACAAATGTCAAGAGATATTTACAAAATTATCCAGTTATAACTATTATTTGATATAGCTTAAAACTTGTATATTTATAAAATTTAGCATAGCTTGTACATTTGTATAATCAACTTTTATATTTGTGATATTATTTTCTTCTATATAATCCTTAACAGTACTAGCGATATAATTAAAATTGATGTATCTTTCGTCTTCCTTTTTTAAAGTACCTATTTTAGATTTTATATCTGATTCCATTATTTTGGCGAGTTTTTCAATATTTTTCATAATTACACTCTCCTTATACTAGCGTTCTATTTCATCATAACAGTCATCTGCATTTTTAACATAGCCATCTTGCGTAGGACCACCAATGTTCTTAATTCCGTATCTTCTTGTTTGAGATTTAAAATCTCTTTTAAAGCTAATTGTTTCAATATTTTTTCCAACATCTTCTCTTAATTGTGCTAATCCAGTTTCTTTAACTTCTTCAGGAGTTAAACTAGCAATAATTGAAGAGGTTTCAAAAAATAATTTACCTAAATTTTGACGTTCGTCAGAAGACAAATTCCTTATAAGTTTGATGTTATCTAAATAATTAATTCCATTTAGAGCAGAAAAATAAGCTCCATTTCCATTTAATTTTTTGATATTTCTATTTAAAGTCATTGTTAAACGAATTCCTTCATCATGTTTAGTAGATCTTTTTTTATTTAAATCTTCCATTTCTGCACGGGTAGAGGGACTACTATATCCAGTAAATGCTTTTCTATAAGCAGTATGTTCCACAACAGCCATAGTATATTCAGCACAAGCATCAATCCACCTTAAAAAATCTTTTTTTGCCATAGGTTCATCATATTCATTAAAAGAAGAAATCAAATCTTTTATATCTTGTCTAAAATAAGCATACTTTTTTGTTCCCATAAAAATCACCTCTACAAATATTATACCATATTTTACAATTAAAGTAAAATGTGATATAATATTGATAGAGCCTAGGAGGAGGAAAGTTCATGTACAATAAGAAATTAGAACAACTGCTGGAAACTTATGAACATTTGATCAAGGAGAAAACTCATATTGAGATTACTCCATACTCTAATTCCGAACTTCAGGAAAGAGTAGAAGCATATTTGGGAAGAAAAGTTGATTTCACCAGAGAGCAAATGGTTAAGCTTGTTTGTGATGAAGTGAACAAACGTCTACCAAATTATACTTCGTAAAGAACCAAAATATTTGGTTCTTTTTTTGTGTATATATTCAACATCACTTAAATATAATTAAAAAAAGACAAATAATATACACAAATAGAAATTCATTCTAATTTGTGCCTTTAAGGGAGGAATGAGACTAAAAATGAAAAAAATAAAAATAGGAACAATATTTCTATTAACAATAGGAATATTCTCATTATCAGTAATATCAATGCAAAAAGGCAAAAGTACAATAAGCACAAACAGTGAGCCACTCAGCAACAAAAAAATAGGGTGGGGAATAAAAAGAAACGACAACCACGACCAGCCAGACGTAGGAGCAGACCGAAAGAAAGTACTAGAAGCAAACAACGGAATATGCTTAGGAAACAAAGACAAAAAATACATATACCTAACATTTGACGAAGGATATGAAGCAGGATACACACCCAAAATATTAGAAACACTAAAAGCAAATGATGTAAAAGCAACCTTTTTCCTAACAGCACACTTTATCAACACACAAGAAGGACTAGTAAAACAAATGATAGAAGAAGGGCATATAGTTGGAAATCACACAGTAAACCACAAAAGTATGCCAGACTTAAACGAAGAACAAATCAACTCAGAAGTAATGAAACTACATCAAACAATACAAGAAAAATTTGGATATGAAATGAAATACATAAGACCACCAAAAGGAGAATTCAGTGAAAAAACGTTAAGTGTAACAAGTTCACTAGGATACAAAACAGTAATGTGGTCATTTGCATATGAAGACTGGAACGAAGACAAACAGCCAGACGAAGAAAAATCAAAAAAGAAGATATTAGACAACTTGCATAATGGAGAAATAATGCTACTACACGGAAACTCAAAAACAAATACAAATGTATTAGATAGTGTAATAAAAGAAGCAAAAAATATGGGATATGAATTCAAATCATTAGATGAATTTGAGAAATAGGGAGGCAAAATGAAAAAAAATAACAATAGATTAGATAGATTATTAGAATTACCAAAAGAAGTATATTCTAATGTACCAAAAGTAATAATTACAGGATTTGACGAATTAATAGTAGAAAACTTTAAAGGAATATTAGAATATGAAGAATACTACGTAAGAATAAACACACACATAGGAATAATAAATGTAAACGGATATGGTCTAGATTTAGAAAATATGACAAATGATGATATAAAAGTTAAAGGAAAAATAGAAAGCATTGATATAGAAAGAACAATAGATGAAGGTTAAAGGAGAAAACAATGTTTATAAAGATATTATTAAGCTATTTGCTGGGATATTTAAGAATATCAGTAGAAGGATATTATATAGAAAGATTTATCAACATATGTAAAACAAAGAAAATAACAATATGGAACTTAAAAAGAAGCAAAGACATACAGTTATATTTAAATGTAAGAATTGGAGAATTTAAAGAAGTATGTAAAATTGCCAGAAAAACACAATGCAAAGTAAAAATAAAAAGTAAAAAAGGATTTCCATTTTTATTAAATAAATATAAAAAAAGAAAAATCTTTTTGATATTATTATTTTTTATGATAGTGCTAATTGGGTTATCATCTAACTTTGTATGGAATGTGGATATTGTAGAAGAAAATAATAACGAAATGGAAAATATAGTACAAGATATTGAAAATGCAGGCTTAAAGACAGGAACACTAAAAAACAAAATAAACACAAAAGAGATAATAAACAAAATAAGGCTTCAAAGAAAAGATATTGCATGGATGGGAATAGAACTAAAAGGAACAAATGCAATTGTAAAATTAGTAAAAGCAGAAGAAAAGCCAGATATTATTGACGAAAATGAATATTGCAGTATTGTATCAGACAAAACAGGAATTATTACAAAAATAAATGCACAAAGTGGAACTGCAAATGTAAAAGTTGGAGATACAATAAAGGCAGGAGACACATTAATAAATGGTTGGATGGAAGGAAAATTTACAGGTGTTAGATATGTACACGCAAAAGGCGAAATAGAAGCAAAAATATGGCACACAAAGAGTAAAAAAATTCCGTATAACACTACGGAAAAAAGAGATACAGGGCAAGTTGAGAACAAGTATGCAATAAAAATAAATAATTTTGTAATAAATTTGTCAAAAAAGCTTTCAAAATTTGAAATTTATGATACAATAGACACAGAAAATAAATTTAAGATATTTTCAGATTTTTATTTACCAATTTCGATAATAAAAACAACAAATAAAGAACAAGAAGAAATAGCAAAATCTTATAATTTAGAAGAAGCTAAAAACATAGGGATAGAAGAACTTCAAAAAGAATTAGATGAAGAGATTGAAAATAAAGAGAAAATAGTAAACAAAAACATAAACACATACGAAAAGGAAGACGGCGTAGAAGTTTTTGTTACATATGAAGTGCTAGAAAACGTAGGGACAAATGAAAAAATCATATTTTGAAGGGATGATATAAATGGAAGAAAGAAGCCTTAGAATAACAGGAGCAGACGGAACATTTTTTAATAAAATAACAAAAACTTTAACAAAAATATTAATACCAACAAAAATAGGAATTAACGGAATGTTAATTTCAATAAAAAGAAATAACGTAATAAAAGCATTTGAAAACTTTAAAAACGAAGACACAAATTATGATAGAGACGTGCTAGAGAAAAAATATGATACTGCATATGAAGCTTATTTAGATGCATTAGATAAATATGTAATGGACTCAATATATAAAAAAGTAAGAAACGGAACAGCGTCAGAATTCGAAAAAAATGCAATGTCAAAATATTATGAAGTAACAAGCCTAAAAGAAAATGAATTTATAGAATACAAAAACAGAAAACAAAAATACCTAATAGACTTAGACTATGAAGGAATAAAAGAAGGAACAAAAGAAAAATTAAAAGAAAAATACAATCAATTTTATATTTCAAAAATGGATTCACTATATAAAGCAATCTTAAAAAACTACTCAATAAAAGTAGCAGATACAACAAATACATATGACTCCGCAAAAGAATGGATATACACAAAAATTTTCTATACATTAGAAGATTATATAAAAAATATACTATCACTAAAAATAGAAATAGGCTATGGTGACAACTTAAAAGAAGTAATGGCAGATTATGAAAAATTTGAAACATACTGTGTTGGAAAATTAGACACAAAAGACAATATCGAAAAAAATATGATATTACTAGGAATAAGCAGGAAATTATTCACACACAGTTTACCACTAATAGTTGCAGAACAATGTTATGAAAAACTATTAAAAGACGCAAGAAACTTAGTGCAAGACACTAAAATTGCAGCAAAAAGAGAAAAGACATATTCAATGTTAATAAATTTAATAGAAGACTACAATATAAAACTATTATCAACAAAAGTATATTGGGAATCAACAAAACAAAGAGAAGAATATAAAAAATTCTGGAACAAGTATAAAGAAATATCAAAATTAAAAGAAAAAGATTTTATAGAATATATAAAACAAAAAGAGATATTATTTATAAAAGACGATATAAAGAAATTAGACAAAGGAAAAATTGATTATAGCAAACTAGAAAAATACTATAAAAGAAAATTAGTAGATTATGGAGCTATAAGAGAAATAAGAAATTCATATAAATCAGAAGGAAAATACATAAAACAACTAGAAAGTGTAGAACTATAAAAGTAAAGGAAAGACAGAATGTTTGAAATAATTTATAAAGAAATAGAAGAAAAAGAAGAATATGAAAAAATAATAAAAAGAGTTTTAGAACAATGTTTCAAAGAAGAAAAACTACTAAACTCAAAGTTATATATAACAATAACATTAACAAACCCAGAGAATATAAAAGAAATAAATAAACAATATAGGAACATAGAAAGAGCAACAGATGTTCTTTCATTTCCTATGTTCGAAAAAGACGAGCTAGAACAAAAAATACAAAATGAAGATTTTGAATATCCAGATGTACTAGGAGATATCATAATATCAATAGAAAAAGTAGAAGAACAAGCAAAAGAGTATGAGCATAGTTTTGAAAGAGAATTAAGCTATATGATAGTACACGGATTTTATCACTTAATGGGATATGACCACATAAAAGAAGAAGACAAAAAGAATATGAGACCAAAAGAAGAAAAAATCTTAAACGACTTAAAGATAAAAAGAAATTAGAATAAGCTAATCTATAAGCAAGCATATATAAGATAAGACAAAAATATAGAAAAGCAAGTTAGGAGAAAAATTATGAGAACAAGTGAAAAAGGTGGAACAAAAGCACTATTTATAATATTAATAATATTAGTAATTGCAGCAGGAGGAGTACTTGCATACAAAATAGTAAAAGATAAAGATAACAAAGAAGTAGCAACAGAAGAACAAAAAGATGTACTAGTTACAACAATAGAAGAAAAAGAAGTGCAAATATTTAAAGGTGATGACAGACCAATAGCAGTAATGATCGACAACCACAAAGATGCTTGGCCACAAGGTGGAATACAAAAAGCATATATGGTGTATGAAATAATAGCAGAAGGTGGAGAAACAAGACTAATGGCACTATTCAAAGGACAAGAAATAGACGAAATTGGACCAGTAAGAAGTGCTAGACATTATTTTATAGACTATGTAATGGAAAATGACGCAATATACACACACTTTGGACAAAGTCCACAAGCTCAAAGCGACTTAAAGAAATTTAGTATAGACGACATAAATGGAATAGCAGAAGACGGAACAACATTCTGGAGAACAAAATCAAAAGCAGCTCCACACAATGCAATGACAAGCACAGAAAAACTATTGCAATCAGCAAAAAACAAAAAATATAAAACAACATCAAAAGAAAAAAGCGTATTAAACTATGTAACAGACGAAGTAAATTTGGAGAATGGCCAAGGAGCAATTAGTATAACAATACCACACTCTAACCTACAAACAGTAGAATACAAATATGACGCAGAAAATAAAGTATATGAAAGATATGCAAGAAACAAAAAACAAACAGACTTAAACACAAAAGAAGCAATAACAGTAAAAAATATAATTATAACATTCTGTGAAAATTACACATTAACAGATAAAGAAAACAAAGGAAGACAAGGTTTAAAAAATATCGGAACATTTGACGGATATTACATAACAAACGGAAAAGCAATCAAAATAAAATGCGAAAAAACAGCAAGAGACGAAAAAACAGTATATAAAGACTTAGACGGAAACATAATAGAAGTAAATGATGGAAACACATTTGTAAATATATGTGCACCTGATGCAAAAGTAGTCATAGAAGCACCAGCTGAAATGGAAGACGAACAACCAGTAGCATAAAAGGTGAAAAGAAAGAAGGAGAAAAAATGAACATATATGATACAGCTAATAGATTAGCACAAGAAATAAAACAATCAGAAGAATATATGAATTATAAAATGGCAAAACAAACATTAAACTTAAACACAAGTTTAAAGGAAAAAATGGTGGACTTTGATAAACTTAGATATGAAGTTCAAATAGAAATGATGCAAACAGGAAAAAATGACGAAGAAAAATATAAAAAAATGCAAGAACTATATGCAGAACTAATTGAGAACAGTGAAGCAAAAAGTTTCTTCGAAGCAGAAACAAAATTCAATGTAATGATTGCAGATGTAAACAAAATAATAGGTGAGGCAATAAGAGACGTGATGTAAAGAACATTTGGGACAATTGGGGACGTTTCTTTTTGGACAAAATGTCCATTAGGAAACGTCCCAGATGGACATTTTGTCCACTTTGGGACACATCTATCTATTTTAAAGGAGAAAGTATGGAATTTATAATAATTGCAATAATTTCGGTAATATGTATCCTTATTTTAGGATACATATTTGATTATAATATGAAAAAAATCAAGCATATAGCAGATGATAAAGAACTAGATGAAGTTGCTAAAAAGTATCCAAACAACATACAAATGTGTAAATATTATCTTAAAAAATTGAATAATGAAAAAGTGAAAATAGAAGAAAATACCGAAAGTGAAGCTAGCTTATACATAGCAATTACTGACAAAATTTCTATTGCAAATATAAGTAATACATATACAAGAATTCAAACTATTGCACATGAGTGTTTACATTCAATTCAAAATAGAAAAATATTGATGTTTAATTTTATATTTTCAAATATATATATTTTATATTTTATTGTAATTTGTGCATTAGGATTGTTTAAAGTGTTGCCATATAAAATGATGTTTTTATCAATTTTTTTGATTTTGAGTTTGATTTATTATGTGGTTAGAATTTATTTGGAAAATGATGCTATGATTAAGGCTAGATATTTAGCAAAAGATTATATGGAAGATGTTAAAATTTCTGATAAAGATGAGATTGATAGATTAGTCAATGGTTTTGATAAGATTAATGAAGTGGGGATTAAGTGTGTCAATTACAGTTTTTTCTTAAATATTATGATTAAAGTCTTGATATTTTCAGTTATTTGTATAATAAGATAACAAAAAACCGCAATATGCTTTGCGGTTCTATTTATCTTTTAATAATAAATTTAACATTTCTGGGTAAATTGTTTTTGCATTTTTGTTCCAGTTATCAACAATGCGTTTAGCTCTTTCACGAGAGCCTGCAAAAGTTCTAACTTCAAAAATTGTTTCATTATTTTCTACAATTTTACATTTTATAGTATAATCATTCTCATTTTTTGGAATGAATTCAGCAATAACAGAAGACTCTTCTTCAATTAAAGCAAATTCTTTTTCAAAAATATTATCTGCTTTTAATTTCATAAGTCCTGGTAATACGTCTTTTGTAAGAATATATGCATTTTTCCCTTCAGAAGTTATTCTGATAACTTGTTCTTCTTCTTTTGTATATGTTCCTACTAGCTTTGAGTCAATTAAATCTGTTAGTACTTGTTTAAAATAAAAATAGTTAATATTATTTATAGATGTAATGATTTTAAACAAATCATCTTGTCTTGTATCGTTATCTATTAGATTTAATATGTATAAGATTAAAACCTTATTTTCTGCCAAAGTAGTAGCATTATTTGAATTTGAACTCATAAATAGCACTCCTTACTTTGCTTTCTTGTTGGAATTATATCACAACTTACAGAAAAAGTAAAATAATTATTGAAAAAAACTTTTAAAATTAAATAAAAAGTGATATACTATATCCGAAAAATTTTAACAATTAGGAGTGATGATTTATGAAAAAAGGTAAAATTGTATTAGTAGGAGCAGGATTTGTCGGAATGAGTATGGCATATTCTATGTTAAATAGAGGAGGTATAAATGAGCTTGTACTAGTAGACATTGATGAAAACAAAATTAAAGGTGAAGAAATGGATTTATCACATGGATTACCATATGCACCACAAAAAATGATAATAAAAGCAGGAAACTATTCAGATTGTAAAGATGCACAAATAGTAGTAATAACAGCAGGAATAGCACAAAAACCAGGTCAAACAAGATTAGAATTAGCAGAAGTAAACACAAAAATAATGAAACAAATAACAGAAAGTATAATGGCTAGTGGATTTGACGGGATTATAATAGTAGCAAGTAATCCAGTGGATTTAATGACACATGTTGTATCAGAAGTATCTGGACTACCAAAAAGTAGGGTAATTGGATCAGGAACAGTGCTAGACACAGCAAGACTACGTTATTTAATTGCAGATTATTTAAAAGTATCTAGTAAAAATGTGCATGCATACATAATGGGAGAACATGGAGATTCTTCATTTGTTCCTTGGAATCATGCATATATAGGATGTAAAAAAGTTGTAGATATAATGAAAGATAACAAACATCCAATGGAAGATTTAAATAAAATTCATGAAGGTGTTGTTAATGCAGCATATGAAATAATTGAAAAGAAAAGGGCAACATATTATGGAATAGGTATGGCTTTAAATAGATTAGTAAGAGCTATTTTAGATAATGAAAATTCTATTTTGACAGTTTCTACTTATTTAAAAGATGGCCAATATGGTCAAAATGATATCTATATTGGTGTTCCAGCTATTATAAATAGCAAGGGGGTTAGAGAGCTGATAGAACTTGATTTGAATGAAGATGAACAAGCTAAGTTAAATCATAGCTGTGGATTGATTAAAGAAATGAGAGAACAATCAATTGATAAAATTATAAAAGGATAAAAATACGATAGTCTAAAAAGTAAAAAATAACTTGTTTAGACTATCGTATTAATTGTTGACGTAAAGCCTTTCTAAAAAGTAAAATTATAATAAAACTAAAATAGAAAGGTGGATAAAAATGAGAAAAACAAAATTAAACAAAGGTATTACACTAATAGCACTAGTAATAACAATAATAATCTTATTAATTCTAGCGCGGAGTAACAGTGGCCACACTAACAGGAGAAAATGGAACAATAGGAAAAGCTCGGAGAAGCAAAATTCAAAACAGAATTATCAGCAGTAGCAGAAGAATATGAGTTATATTTAACTGAAAGACTTTCTAACGACAGAAGTTTCGAAGAAGGTGCGTTATATGCAGGTAAAAATGCATTAATATATGACTCGGTACAAGAAGAAGGAAATATATATACTGTTCTAAAAAATTCGAATAAAAAATATGTAGACAATTTTGAAGTAATAAAAGGAGAACTATTTTATTTTTCTCAAAATGAAAATGAGAAGAAATGGGCACAAGAAATTGGAATAAAAGTAAGTCCATATATAATAATAGATGGAGAGCTAATGTCATCAGATAAAAATTTAGATTTAATGGATGAAGCAACAGGTTCAATAATAATACCACAAAATGTAACAAAAATAGGGGATGGAGCATTCAGAGATGTACCAGGTTTACGAAGCATAGTAATTCCAGGAACAGTAAAAGAAATAGGTGAGAATGCCTTTTCAGGAAATCCAACTTTGGAAAATGTAATAATAGAAGAAGGTGTTGAAAAGATTGGAGCGCAAGCTTTTTTTGCATGTTCAGCTTTGAAAACAATAAAAATAGCAGATAGTGTATCAAGTATAGGACAACAATGTTTTTTTAGTTGTACAGCGCTCACAGAAATAAACTTTCCAAAATCTTTAAAAGAAATACCAATGCAAATGGTAGCGGCGTGTAAATCGATAACACAAATTGTAATACCAGAAGGAATAACAAAAATAGGTGGATATGCATTTTGGGGATGTAGCGATTTAAAAGAAGTTGAGATACCATCAACAGTAACAATTATTGATGGTGGGGTGTTTTTAGGAGACTATAAATTAACCAAGATAGAAATATCAGAAAATAATGAAACATATAGTTTTGCAAATAATTCATTAATGTCAAAAGACGGAAAAAATCTATATTTTGTTTTAGCTAATACAACAGAAATAAGCATACCAGAAACAGTAGAAAATATCCAAGCGGGAGTTTTTGAATCATATCCACGACAAGTAGTACTAAACATTCCGAAAAGCGTAAAATCAATTCAAACAACATTTGGTGGATTAATAACAAGAATTAATGTGGCAGAAGAAAATCCGAATTTTAAATCAGTGGACGGAAATTTATATACAAAAGATATGAAAAAACTTATTAGATACACACAGAACCAAACAGCTTTTATAATGCCAAATGAAGTAACAAGAATTAGTAACAAAGCTTTTTTATCTGCTAGTAATTTAAAAAACTTAACACTTTCTGAAAATTTAGAAAATATAGGTGGATTTCAATTTCAAGGAACTAAAATTACAGATTTACATTTTCCAGCAAAAATGAAAGATATTGATTATTCAATTACTTTTTATGGAGTAAATATAAATATTACAATAGCAGAAGACAATCCATATTTGAAAACATTAGACGGAACAATTATATTAGGTGAAAATGGAAAGAAACTTGTAGCAATATCAAAAGACTTGGAAACATATAATATTCCAAATTCGGTAGAAACAATAGGAAATTATACAATTTATGCAAAGAATAATTTGAAAGAAATAGAGTTACCAAATAGTGTAAAGAATATTTATGACAATGCATTTGACGCATCAACTAATTTGCAGAGAGTGCAAATAGGTTCAAATATAGAGAAAATTAGCAAAATAGCATTTACTAATTGCTCTTCGCTAAGAGAGATAGTAATAGATAAAAAAGAAAATGAAATAGCAAATGCACCATGGGGATGCCCGTTTGGATTAAGGGCAATAAAATGGAAATAATAGAAAAGAAACGTCTGTAAAAATGGCGTTTCTTTTTGCATAAATATCTTTTTTAGAAAGAAACTGGAAAAAATGGAAAAAACCTGTTGACATACGGCTGTAAACGTTGTATAATATATAAGCATGAATTAAGCGAAGAAGCTGAATGTGGCTACATCTTGCGAATCCGTAAGAATGGAGGGAACTTCGGTGGAGTATGTCATGGCAAAGACCAGGCGGTAAGTTTTATAAAAATAGCACTTATCCCAGAATTAACATGCATGTTTTGGGAATTTATATAGGAGAAATCCGAAACACCAGAGTGCGTTTTAACTTGCCACGGTAATAATCGTAGGGTAAAGCTAATTAACAAGGGGAGGGGATATTTTTTATCCCAAAAGAATTACCCGAAAAGAAAAAGTGTCCCCTGACAAATATTAGAAGGAGGGAAAATTACAATGGCAAACACAGTAGCAACAAGCGAAAAAATTAGAATAAGACTAAAAGCATATGACCATGTAGTTTTAGATCAGTCTGCTGAAAAGATAGTAGATACTGCTAAGAAAACAGGAGCAAAGGTTTCAGGTCCTATTCCATTACCAACACAAAAAGAAGTCGTAACAATCTTACGTTCTCCACACAAATACAAAGATTCAAGAGAACAATTTGAAATGAGAACACATAAAAGAGTAATTGACATCTTATACCCAACACAAAAAACAGTTGACAGTTTAATGAAATTAGAACTACCAGCTGGTGTTGACATCGAAATCAAATTATAATTAAAAACTACATATATAATGTAGCAACAAACAAAAATTAAACCACGCTGGAAAAACCAATAGCGATCAAAAACGAGTATTGCAAGGCAAACGAACGAAAAAAGCGGAAGCGTACTTATGTACGTTGAGCATTTTTGAGAGAAGTTTAACACAGCAAAACGAAGTTTTTCATTGGTATTCAGCCAATAGTTAGGAGGAAAGAAAATGAGCAAAGGAATTATCGGTAAAAAAATCGGTATGACACAAATATTTGATGAAAAAGGAAATGTAATTCCAGTAACAGTAATAGAAACAGCTGGAAACACAGTAGCACAAATAAAAACAATAGAAACAGACGGATACAACGCTATCCAATTAGGATATGGAGAAATAAAAGACAAACATATCAACAAACCAGAAGCTGGACATTTTGCAAAAGCAAAACTAGCAAACAAAAAACATCTAAGAGAATTCAGAATGGACGATGTAGCAAACTACAAAGTAGGAGATGAAGTAAAAGCAGACATCTTCGCAGCAGGAGAAAAAATCGACGTTCAAGGAACATCAAAAGGAAAAGGATTCCAAGGTGTTATAAAAAGACATGGACAATCAAGAGGACCAATGGGACATGGTTCAATGTATCACAGAAGACCAGGTTCAATGGGATCTACATCAACACCAGGAAGAGTATTCAAAGGTAAAAAACTACCAGGACATATGGGAAGAGTTACAGTTACAATACAAAACTTAGATGTTGTAAGAGTAGATATGGATAAAAACGTAATATTAGTAAAAGGAAGCGTTCCAGGACCAAAAGGAGCAATTCTAAAAGTAAAATCAGCTGTAAAGGCTAGTAAATAGAAAGGAAGGAGGAGTTAAATCATGCCAAAAGTAGACGTATATGATATTAAAGGTAAAAAAGTAAGTGATATAGAATTAGCTGAAAACGTATTTGGAATTGAACCAAACGAAAACATAGTACACAGCGTACTAGTTAACTACTTAGCTAATCAAAGACAAGGTACACAAAGTACAAAAACAAGAGCAGAAGTTCGTGGTGGTGGAAGAAAGCCATGGAGACAAAAAGGAACAGGTAGAGCAAGACAAGGTTCAATAAGAGCTCCACAATGGATAAAAGGTGGTATAGCACTAGGACCAAAACCTCGTTCATACAAATATACAGTTAATAAAAAAGAAAGAAGACTTGCAATCAAGTCAGTATTAAGTTCTAAAGTATTAGAAAAACAACTAACAGTAGTTGATAAATTAGAATTAAAAGAAATCAAAACAAAATCAATGGTAAATGCATTAGCAGCATTAAAAGTAGAAGGAAAAACATTAATAGTAGTTCCAGAAGTTAACAAAAATGTTCTAATGTCAGCAAGAAACATTGAAGGTGTTAAAACAATAACAGCAAACAACATCAATGTATTTGATTTATTAAAATATAACAATCTAATTTTATCAATAGACACTGTTAAAAAATTAGAGGAGGTGTACGCATAATGCTACCAGAAGAAATAATAATTGCACCAGTTGTTACAGAAAAGAGTAACGACCAATTACAAGAAGGTAAATACACTTTCAAAGTAAACAAAAAAGCTACAAAAGTTGAAATAGCAAAAGCTGTTGAAAAACTTTTTGAAGTTAAAGTATTAAAAGTAAATACAATGACAGTAAACGGAAAACAAAAAAGAGTTGGATACCACACAGGTAAAACATCTGACTGGAAAAAAGCTATCGTAACAATCGATACAAACCCAGAAGAAAAAACATACCTTGCTAAAGGTGGAAAAACAACAAAAATAAGCAAGAAATACAAAGATTCTATTGATGAATTTATGGGTGCTTAGGCAAAATCAATTTTGCAAAAATTATCTGGAGAACACCAGGAAAATAAATTATAATAAAGGAGAGAAAATAAAATGGCAATGAAACACTTCAAACCATACACACCATCAAGAAGAAACATGACAGTTTCAGATTTCTCAGAAGTAACAAAGAAAACACCTGAAAAATCACTACTTGCAAAAAAATCAAAAAATGCAGGAAGAAACTCATATGGAAGAATAACAGTAAGACACCAAGGTGGTGGAAACAGACAAAAATATAGAATAATAGATTTCAAAAGAGCAAAAGACGACATGTCAGCAACAGTTCTAGGAATCGAATACGATCCAAACAGAAGTGCAAATATAGCATTAATCCAATATGAAGACGGAGAAAAAGCATATATATTAGCACCACAAGGATTAACAGATGGAGATAAAGTAATATCAGGAGAAGCAGTTGATATCAAACCAGGAAACTGTATGCCAATCAGCTCAATTCCAGTAGGTACATTAATCCACAACATAGAATTAAATCCAAAACAAGGTGGAAAATTAGTTAAAGCTGCGGGTCAAAGCGCACAATTAATGGCAAAAGAAGGAAAATACGCACACGTAAGATTACCTTCAGGAGAAATGAGATTAGTTTTAGCAAAATGTAGAGCTACAATCGGAGTAATCGGAAATAGCGACCACGAAAATGTTAAAATTGGTAAAGCCGGAAGAAAAAGACATATGGGTATTAGACCAACAGTTAGAGGTTCTGTAATGAACCCAGTAGATCACCCTCATGGTGGTGGTGAAGGTAGAGCACCAGTAGGACACGCTGGACCAATGACACCTTGGGGCAAACCAGCTCTTGGATACAAGACAAGAAACAAAAAGAAACAATCTAACAAATTTATTGTAAAGAGAAGAAACAGTAAATAGATAGAAAGGAGGACATTTTAGATGTCAAGATCAAGCAAGAAAAAACCATTTGTTGAAGAAAAATTATTAAAAAGAGTAGAAGCTATGAACGAAACAGGTAAAAAAGAAGTTTTAAAAACATGGTCAAGAGCTTCAACAATATACCCACAAATGGTAGGTCATACAATAGCTGTACATGATGGAAGAAAACACGTTCCAATCTATATAGCAGAAGAAATGATAGGACATAAACTAGGTGAATTTGCTCCAACAAGAACTTATAAAGGTCATGCAGGAGACAAAACAACTAAAAAATAAAAATAACAAACTAAGAAATTAGTTAAGGAGGGAAATAAAGTGCAAGAAACAGCTGTTATAAATGAAGCTAAAGCAACACTTAAATATGCAAGAATATCTTCAAGAAAAGTAAAGATAGTTGCAGACTTAATAAGAAACAAAAATGTTGATGAAGCTCTAGCAATCGTAAAATTTACACCAAAAGCATCATCAGAAATTATAGAAAAATTATTAAAATCAGCAATTGCAAATGCTGAAAACAATCATGATATGAAACATGAAAACTTATATGTTGCTGAAATCTATGCAAACCAAGGTCCAACTCTAAAAAGAATTAGACCAGCTGCAAAAGGTTCAGCAGTAAGAATTAGAAAAAGAACAAGTCATATAACAATCGTATTAAAGGAAAAATAAAATTAAAATCAAGTGGAACACTAATTCACACGGGTAAGGGACATTCCTTAGCCACAGTGAAGCGCCAAAAGGTAAAGGTGCGACCCTTGACAAATAAAAAAGAAGGAGGCCTAAACAAGCATGGGACAAAAAGTACATCCAACAGGAGTAAGAGTTGGAATCATCAAAGATTGGAACTCTAAATGGTATGCAGATTCTAGAAATTTTGCAGACTATTTAGTAGAAGACCAAAAAATACGTAAATTTTTAAAGAAAAAATTATACCTTGCTGGAATTTCTAAAATCGAAATAGAAAGAACAGCAAAAGCTGTAAAAGTAAATTTACACACTGCAAAACCAGGAATTGTAATCGGAAAAGGTGGAGCAGGAGTAGAAAGCGTTAAAGAAGAACTTGCTAAATTAGTAGGTAAAGACGTTAACTTAAACATAGTAGAAGTTAAAAACATAGATACAGACGCTCAATTAGTAGCTGAAAATATCGCTGGACAATTAGAAAGAAGAGTTTCATTCAGAAGAGCAATGAAACAATGTATGCAAAAATCAATCAAATCAGGTGCATTAGGAATTAAAACTGCTGTATCTGGTAGATTAGGTGGAGCAGACATGGCTAGAACTGAATTCTATAAAGAAGGAAATATTCCACTACAAACTTTAAGAGCTGATATCGATTATGGATTTGCAGAAGCAGATACAACATACGGAAAAATCGGTGTAAAAGTTTGGATATATAAAGGAGAAGTTCTTCCAGAAAGACCAGTGGAAGGAGGAAACAAATAATGCCATTAATGCCAAAAAGAACAAAACATAGAAAAATGCAAAAAGGTAGAATGAGAGGAAAAGCAACAAGAGGAAATAAAGTTACAGACGGAGAATACGGAATACAAGCTGTAACAGGAGCTTTAGTTACAGGAAATCAAATTGAAGCAGCCAGAATTGCTATGACTCGTTATATTAAAAGAGGTGGAAAAGTTTGGATTAAAATATTCCCAGACAAACCAATAACAGCAAAACCAATCGGTACTCGTATGGGTAAAGGTAAAGGAGCTCCAGAATATTGGGTAGCAGTTGTAAAACCAGGAAGAGTAATGTTTGAAATTTCAGGTGTACCAGAAGAAACTGCAAGAGAAGCTTTAAGACTTGCTATGAACAAACTACCTAACAAAACAAAATTTGTAGCAAGAGAAACTGAAAAGGTAGGTGAAAATGATGAAGATAAATAAAATAAGAGAAATGTCTTCACCAGATTTAGAAAAAGAATTAGGTGAACTAAAAACAGAATTATTCAAATTAAAATTTAGTTTAGCTACAAACGGATTAGATAATCCAATGAAAATAAAAGAAGTAAAAAAAGATATAGCTAAAATAAATACTGTATTAACAGAGAGAAAAATAGCTGAAAATAAAGTAGCTCAATAATATTTGAAAATTAAAATAAGGGTAATCACATATTCACACGGGTAGGGGACATTTCTTGTCCACAAAGAAATACCGAGAGAAAAGATGTGTCCCCTGACAGATAGAAAGGAGAAATCTAAATGGAAGAAAGAAATCTTCGTAAAGTTATGGTTGGAACAGTAACATCTAACAAAATGGACAAAACAGTTGTAGTAGCTGTTGAAACAAGTGTTAGACACGGTGTTTATGGAAAAACTGTAAAAAGAACATATAAATTAAAAGCACATGATGAAGAAAACGTATGCCAAATAGGTGACAAAGTAAAAGTAATGGAAACAAGACCACTTTCTAAAGATAAAAGATGGAGAGTAGTTGAAGTTGTAGAAAAAGCTATAATTAAATAGAAAGGAGAAACCATAATGATTCAACAACAAACAAGATTAAAAGTAGCAGACAACACAGGAGCAAAAGAAATTATGTGTATCAGATGTATGGGTGGTTCACACAGAAAAACATCAAACATTGGAGACGTAATAGTTGCATCTGTTAAATCAGCAACACCAGGTGGAGTTGTTAAAAAAGGTGATGTTGTTAAAGCTGTTATAGTAAGATCTAAAAAAGGTTTAAGAAGACCAGATGGTTCATATGTAAAATTTGATGAAAATGCAGCAGTTATAATTAAAGAAGACGGAACACCAAAAGGAACACGTATCTTTGGACCTGTTGCAAGAGAGCTAAGAGAGAAAGATTATATGAAAATTCTTTCACTTGCTCCAGAAGTATTATAAAAATTAATTGAAAACATAACAATAAAAAATATAAAAAAGGAGGTAAAGTCTCAATGAAAATAAGAAAAGGAGACAACGTCCAAGTTTTATCAGGAAACGACAAAGGTAAAACAGGAGAAGTTTTAGAAGTTATCCCAGCAACAAATAAAGTTATTGTTAAAGGCGTAAACGTTAGAAAAAAACACGTTAAAGCTAGAAAACAAGGCGAAGAAAGCGGAATAATATCAGTAGAATGTGCTATTCCAGCAGCAAAAGTAAACGTAGTATGCCCTAAATGCGGAAAAACTACAAAAGTTGGATATAGTGTAGAAAAAGAAGAAAAAGTACGTGTTTGTAAAAAATGCGGAGCAAAATTAAAATAAGATAAGAAAGGAGGATTAATACATAATGGAAAAATTAAGAGAACAATATCAAAACGAAGTAATCCCAGCATTAATGAAAAAATTTAATTATAAATCAGTTATGCAAGTTCCAAAACTTGATAAAATTGTAATAAATATAGGATTAGGAGATTTAAAAGAAAATCCTAAAGCTTTAGAAAACGCTATGAACGATTTAAGCATTATAACAGGTCAAAAACCAGTTGTAACAAAAGCTAAAAAATCAATAGCAGCATTTAAATTAAGAGAAGGTGTAAACATTGGATGTAAAGTAACTTTAAGAGCAGATAAAATGTATGATTTTGCTTACAAATTATTCAATGTAGCTCTTCCAAGAGTAAGAGATTTTAGAGGAGTTTCAAAAGATTCTTTTGACGGTAGAGGTAACTACTCTATGGGTATTAAAGAACAATTAATATTCCCAGAAATCGAATACGATAAAGTTGATAAATTAAGAGGTATGGATATTATATTTGTAACAACAGCTAAAACAGACGAAGAGTCAAAAGAGCTATTAACACTTTTAGGTATGCCTTTTAAAAATTAATTAGTCAAAGGAAAGGAGTAAAACTATGGCTAAAACTTCAATGAAAGTAAAACAAGCTAGACCACAAAAATATAAAACTAGAGAATATAATAGATGTAAATTATGTGGTAGACCACATGCTTATATTAGAAAATATGGTATTTGCCGTGTATGCTTTAGAGAATTAGCTCATAAAGGAGAAATCCCGGGAGTTAAGAAAGCTAGCTGGTAAGAAAATCGATTGAAAGCAGCAACATGCACATTTAATAAAAATGCACATCTTACTACTTTGAATCAATTTTAAAA
Source organism: uncultured Clostridia bacterium (assembly GCA_948502395.1). Taxonomy (GTDB): domain Bacteria; phylum Bacillota; class Clostridia; order TANB77; family CAG-508; genus CAG-269. Next base: position 93,571 of record CAOPES010000001.1, read on the forward strand.
AACAATAAAAGAAAGAAAAGGAGGTACGTAATAAATGAACATTACAGATCCAATAGCAGATATGTTAACAAGAATTAGAAATGCAAATAGTTCAAAACATAAAACAGTTGATATCCCAGCTTCTAACATGAAACTAGGAATTGCTGAAATATTATTCAACGAAGGATATATTAAATCTTTTGAAGAAATCAAAGACGATACTCAAGGAATTATCAGAATTACTTTAAAGTATGATGAAAAAGGAACTAGAGTTATCGACGGATTAAAAAGAATTAGTAAACCAGGATTAAGAGTTTATGCATCTAAGGATGAATTACCAAAAGTTCTTAATGGATTAGGTATTGCAATAATCTCTACATCTAAGGGTTTAAAAACAGATAAACAAGCTAGAGAATTAGGCGTAGGTGGAGAAGTTCTTGCTTACGTATGGTAAAATCGATTAAAAACAGTAATTTTTAATCAATTTTGAAAAAATGAAAAGGAAAAGGAGGCAAAACCAGATGTCAAGAATAGGAAATAAAACTATTATAGTACCAGAAGGTGTTGAAGTTAAAATTGACGGAAAACATATTTCTGTTAAAGGACCAAAAGGTACATTAGAAAGAGAAATACATAAAAATATTTCTGTAGAAATGAATGGAAACGAAATTAAAGTTACAAGACCAAATGATGAACCTGCTAACAGAAGTTTACATGGTTTAACAAGAACTTTAATTAATAATATGATAACAGGTGTAACTCATGAATACAGCAAAGAATTACAAATTAATGGTGTTGGTTACAGAGTTGCAAAACAAGGAAATAACTTAAATTTAACATTAGGTTATTCACATCCAGTAGTATTCGAAGCACCAGCAGGAATTACTTTTGATGTTCCTAATGCTAATACAATTATTGTTAAGGGAATTGATAAAGAATTAGTTGGGCAAACAGCAGCAGTTATAAGAACTAAAAGACCACCTGAGGTTTATAGAGGTAAAGGTATTAAGTATGCTGATGAAGTTATTCGTAGAAAAGAAGGTAAAACTGGTAAATAAATTTCGATTAAATCCAATATCTTGCACATTTTCGCTATTTATTTCAAACTTCGACGTACCTATGTACGCCATCAGCTTGTAATAAATATCAAAAATGCACAATATACCGAATTTAATCAAAATTATAGAAAAAGATTACTAAGAAAGGAGTAATAAAAATGGTTAAGAAAACAGATAGAAAAATGGAAAGAGCTAGAAGACATGCTAGAGTAAGAAGAAAAATATCTGGAACAGCTGAAAGACCAAGATTATGCGTATATAGAAGTAATACAAATTTATATGTACAAATAATTGATGACGTTGCAGAAAAAACACTAGTTGCAGCTTCAACATTAGATAAAGATGTTAAAACAAAACATGCTAATAGAGAAGCAGCAAAAGAATTAGGAACATTAATTGCTAAAAAAGCAGCAGATAAAAAAATTACAACAGTAGTATTCGACCGTGGTGGATACATCTATCATGGAGTTGTTAAAGAATTAGCAGAAGCTGCAAGAGAAGGCGGTTTAGTATTCTAAGTTTGAAATATAATATAGGGTAATCACATATTCATAAGGGGAAGGGACATTCCTTGAACCACAGTGAATAGGCTAAAAAGCAAAGGTGTGTCCCTTGTCGAAAAAGAAAAAGGAGGAAAAACAAAGACTCATGGAAGAAAGAAATGAATTAAAAGAAAAAGTTGTTGCTATCAACAGAGTTGCAAAAGTTGTTAAAGGTGGTAGAACTTTTAGATTTAGTGCAGTAGTAGTTGTTGGAGACGAAAACGGTCACGTTGGAGTTGGAAATGGTAAAGCAGCCGAAGTTCCAGATGCTATCAGAAAAGCAATCCAAGAAGCTAAAAAGAATTTAGTAGAAGTACCAATTGTTGAAACAACAGTACCACACGAATTTGTTGGAACTTTTGGTAGTGCAAAAGTTATGTTAAAACCAGCTGCTATCGGTACTGGAGTTATCGCTGGAGGAAGCGTTAGACCAGTATTAGAGCTTGCAGGATATAAAAACATCAGAACAAAAGTTATTGGAACAAACAATCCAAGAAACGTTGTTTATGCTACAATTGAAGGATTAAAATCAATGCAAACACTTGAAAGCGTAGCTAAAAAAAGAGGTAAAAAAGTAGAAGAGATTTTATAAGAAAATACAAATAAAAGAAGAGGAGGTGCAAGCTCAAATGAAATTAGACGATTTAAAACCAACTGCAAAAAAAGTAAAAAGAAATAGAGTAGGTCGTGGAATGGCTTCTGGAAACGGAAAAACATCTGGAAGAGGTCATAAAGGACAAAAAGCAAGAAGTGGTGGTGGAGTAAGAAGAGGCTTCGAAGGAGGTCAAACACCATTATATAGAAGATTACCAAAAAGAGGATTTACAAATATTCATGCTAATACTTATACAGAAGTAACATTCAAAATGTTAAATCAATCAAAAGCAACAGATGTTACAGCTGAAAGTCTATTAGAAGAAGGAATTATAGGAAAAATCAATGATGGTATCGTTGTATTAGCAACAGGAAAATTAGAGAAAAAATTAAATGTTAAAGCTACAAGATTTACAGCGAAAGCAAAAGAAGAAATCGAAGCTTTAGGCGGAAAGGCAGAGGTGATTTAATTGTTTAAAACAATAAAAAACGCGTTAAAGACACCTGATGTAAGAAAAAGATTATTATATACATTGTTATTAATAGTAATATTCAGATTAGGATGCTATATAACAGTACCAGGAGTAAATAGTGTAGCATTAAACGAGGCTATGGGAGGAACAAACGGAATTGCAGGATTAATAGATATGATATCAGGAGGAGCTTTCTCAAGATTTTCTGTTTTCGCAATGACAATAAGTCCATACATAACAGCTTCAATTGTTATTCAATTATTAGCAATGATAATTCCATCTTTAGAAAAATTAACAAAAGAAGGTGGAGAAGAAGGAAGAAAGAAGATAAATAGATATACAAAATTCTTAACAATAATACTTGCTGTTGTAGAAGGTATAGGTATTTATCTATCATACAAATCTACAGGAATATTTGTAGACAACACATTCTTAACAGGGCTACTAGTAGTAACAGGACTTGTAGCAGGTACATCAGTACTAATGTGGTTAGGTGAAGAAATCACAAACAAGGGAATTGGTAATGGAATATCATTATTAATTTTCATAGGAATCATATCTAGATTACCAAGCGGAGTAGTAACAGTTTGGAATCTAATAATGACAAGCACAGGATTTAGCACAACAGGATTACTAACAGCAATAGGAGTTATAATCGGAGCAATAATCTTAGTAGCAGGAGTTGTATTCGTACAACAAGCAGAAAGAAGAGTTCCAGTACAATACTCTAAAAAAGTAGTAGGAAGAAAAATGGTAGGTGCACAAAGCACACACATTCCATTAAAACTTGCTATGGCAGGAGTAATGCCAGTAATCTTTGCAAGCAGCTTTATGACATTCCCAGCTATGATTATACAAATATTTGTACAAGATATAGCAAATCAAACAGGATTTTTAGCAGGGTTATATAAATTCTCAATCGCTACATCAACATCAAGTGTAGGATGGGGATACTCTCTAGCAAACGCACTTGTTTATTTACTATTAATCGTAGCATTCACATTTTTCTATACTTATGCAACATTCAACCCAGCAGAAGTATCAAATAATATTAAGAAAAATGGTGGATTTATTCCAGGAATTAGAGCTGGAAAACCAACAACAGAATACTTATCATCAATCATATCAAAACTAACATGGTTTGGTGGACTATTCTTAGCAGTAATTGCTATACTTCCAATGTTATTAAGATTTACAAATCTAAACATAGCATTTGGTGGTACATCAATACTAATCGTTGTAGGAGTTGCATTAGAAACTGTTCAACAATTAGAATCTCAATTAGCAATGAGACACTATAAAGGATTCTTAGAATAAAATAAAAATTGCCAGAAGGGACGGACCTTTTTGGCAATTTTTTGCCACTGGGGACGGACCTTTTTGGCAAAAAATTGCCAAAAAGGTCCGTCCCCAGTGGCAAGATTTTTACGTTTTAGTCTATTGAAAAAAAAGAAAATTTATGATAATATAATAGGCAAATAAAACCAAAAAAAAGGGGATGTGTAGAAAAATGGATCTACAAGAAGCAAGCAAAGAATTAAACATTGATTATAATGCTGCGCTAACTAGATTTGGCGGTTCAGAAGCAATATATCAACGTTTTTTAAAAAGATTTTTACAAGAAAATACTTACAATGAACTAGAACAAGCATGGGAAAAAGGCGACTACGAAGAAATTGAAAAAAAAGCACACACACTAAAAGGAGTAGCAGGAAATCTAAGTCTAGAAAATTTATTTTCTATTAGCAATGAACTTGTACAAACAATAAGAAACAAACAATATGAAAACACACAAGAAATCTATCAAAGATTGCAAGAAGACTATAAACACACTATAACAGTAATTGAAAATATAAATTAATGAAAGGGTGGAAAAAATGCAAAAAATAAGAAAAGAAATAGATAGAAAAAATCACAAATTTTTGATAACAGCTTTTTTATTAGTTGGGTTTATAATAGGTGCAGTCCTTTTAATAACTGCAAGTGGGCAATTTACAAATAGTTTAGAAGATATGGGAGGAGAAATACCACAAAAAATAAAATCAACACAAGAGACATATCTTAGAAAAAATGAAGCATTACTAAAAACGGTAGCAGTAAAAATACAAGAATTAAAAGAAGAAAATAGAAGAAATATAAATAAAGACCAATTAGAAAAAGTTATTAACAATTATGGAAAAATATTAGAAGTAGACAATGCAAAAATATATGCAGTAATAGATAATAAATATTATACTGCTGATAACCAAGAAAACGAACAAGATTATACTAAAACAGAATGGTACCAAAAAGTTAAAGAAACAAATAATGGTGAAATAATATACACAAACGCTAAATATTCTAGCCAAACAAAAGAGCCAATAGTAACAGCAGCGATGAAAATAGCAGGCACAAATGATATGTTAGCAATAGATATTTTCCCAGAACGAATAGCAACATGGTCAGATATAGAAATATTCCCTAAGGGTACAAGTTACTACATAACAGATGCAGCAGGAAATATAATACACCAAGGTGATAGTGAGCAAAACACAAAAACAAACCAAGAAGAGAAACACATAGATGAAATATATTCAAAATTAAAAATTAAAGAAGAAGAAATTGTTAATTTATCTTCACAAGGCGAGAGAATAAGCTCAAAAGCAGGATTATACACAATAGAAACATATAATGGCTGGAAAATTCTTGTGAAAACATCATATGGAGATATGTTAAACAGCACCAGAGTTATATTAATTGCTTATTATAGCACAACTGTACTATTCTCAATCTTAATATTATATTTAGCATTTTCAGAAAGAAGAGCAGAAAAAGGAAAATCATTATACTCAAGAATAACAAATGTGCTAAGTGACTCATATTATGCACTTTACTTAGTAGACTTTGAAAAAGAAGAATACACAATACTAAAAGGTTCAGAATATATACAATCTATTCCACAAACAGGAAACTACAACTCATTTGTTGAGTTTACTCAAAATATAATGGAAAAAGAAGCATACGAAGAATTTAAAGAAACATTCTCAATAGAAAATATACGTAGATTAGTAAGAAATAACGTAAAAAGCTTTGGTGGAGATTTTAGAAGAGCATTTAACAGTGAATTTAAATGGGTAAATGTTAGAATGTTATATAGCGAAGAATATGTAAGAAAAAATAGAACAGAAGTTATATTTGCATTCCAAGACGCAGATGCAAGAAAAGAGAAAGAACTAGAAGAAAAAGAAGTTTTAAGAGAATCACTTACAGCAATGAGATCAGCAACACAAACCAAAAACAGATTTTTCTCAAATATGTCTCATGATATGAGAACACCATTAAACGCAATTATAAACTTCTCTAACATGGCAATATCACAACCAGACAACAAAGAAAGAGTAATGGACTATTTAAGAAAAATAAACATATCAAGTTCACAATTATTAGAACTTATAAACAACATACTAGAAGTTTCTAGAATTGAAGAAAATATGCCATTAATCACAAAAAATCAATTTAATATTGCAAAATCATTAGAAGATACACTTATGGTATTTAAAGAACAAGCATTTATACAACAGAAGAACTTTGAAATTGAATGCAACATAAAACATGACTATGTTTTAAGCGACTGGGGAAAAATAAGACAAATTATAAATAACATAATATCAAATGCGTTAAAATACACAAGAAAAGGTGGAAATGTACGTGTTGAAATAAATGAAATTGAAGGTAAATTCGTTTCTAAATATACATTCAGAATAGTAGACGACGGAATTGGAATGAGTAAAGAATTCTTGAAAAAGATATATGTACCATTTGAAAGAGAAACTAGATTCCACTCAGAAGAAATGAATGGAACAGGTCTAGGTATGGTAATTGTACAAAACAATGTACAAACATTAAATGGACAAATAGAAATAAACAGCGAACCAGGAAAAGGTAGCGAGATATATATTGTATTACCACTAGAAACAATAAAAGAAATAGAAGAAGAAAATAAAGATGAAAGCAAAGAATATTTACAAGAACTAAAAGGCAAAAGAATTTTACTTGTAGAAGACAATGAGTTAAATATGGAAATTGCAACAGAAATACTTGAAATGCAAGGAGTAAAAATAACACAAGCATTTGACGGAAAACAAGCAGTAGACATATTTAGAAACAGTGTAGAAGGATATTTTGACGCAATATTAATGGACGTACAAATGCCTGTTATGGACGGATATGAAGCAACATCATGTATTAGAAAATTACCAAGAAGAGACGCAAGAAGCGTAGTAATATTAGCAGTTACAGCAAATGCCTTTGCAGATGATATAATTCAAGCAGAAAAAGCTGGAATGAACGAACATATATCAAAACCAATAGACTTCAAAGAATTACAAAAAGCATTAACAAAGTTTATGAAGAAAGGATAGCCATATGGAAAAAAATCATGAACTAAAAAGATATAATATAAAGCCTATCAGAGAACTTACACAAGTTGAAATAGAGCAAATTGCAAGAGAAGTTATAAAGAAAATAGAGACAATAATGGTTGATTTTGACGGAAACTATATGTATGAGCATATCGTAAAATCAAAAATGTATTTAGCAAAAATACCAGAACAATATACAAATGTTAATTATATAGTTTCTACAAACTCAATTTATATTAGAGATGAAGAAAACATAAAAGAAATAGATGAAATAATGTTTCATGAAATAATTCACTACATACAATGCAACCAAGAAAACAACATAGGGGCAATGCCAGAACAAATGGGACTATGCAAATTACACGGATATATAATAACTGGCCTTGCCATAAACGAGGTTGCTATACAACTAATAATTTCACTTGTATTTAACAACAAACAAGAAAACACAAACTACTTTGGAATAAAAGTAAAAGCAATTCAAAATAAATCTTTCCCAATCTTGTGCGCATTATTACAGCAAATAACATATGTACTAGGTTACAAAGAATTGTTGACAAGTATATTAGAAAATACAGACGATTTTAAAGAAGCTTTTGAAAAATTTGCAGGGAAGAAATCATATGACTTTTTAAGAAATTCATTTGACAAAATGATGAATGCAAGAGACAAAATTGCTAGCGATAGAAGAGCTTTAAAAAAAGAGAAAAACATAAAAAATAGAAGAATGATTGAAAAAAGAATAAAAATATACACTCGGAGAAATCCAAAATCACTTTTTAGCAGTACAAAAATTGTGCTATACAGAATATTTTAAACCATTGTTTAAAAAAGTAAAAAATAAGGAAGATTTAAAAAAATTAAAAGAAGAAATTCTTAGGTATGATAGTCATATAGGTCAAGTAGGCGAAAAAAATGAATTTGTAATTTATACTCAAAAACAAATTCAAAAATTAGATAAAAAATTTAAATAAATATATTTAGTATTGTTAATACAGCTCCAGCAAATATGGATTTGAAACTAACTGTTAAGCTTTTGTTGAATACTTTGTATGTTGTTTGAATTTGATATTCTTTTCTGATTGTTAATGCTAAACAGTTATTTTGGAAAAGAGCTTGATTTGTTTCATCTTCATATACTAGTGACATATTTATACCTCCATCTATTTTTGCTTTACAAAAATAATTATAACATATAATGATATAAACTGTAAATATGTGATTGACAAAATAGTTCAAATGAGCTAAAATATAAATGTTAAAAAAAGGAATTAAGCCTCTAACAAAATTAGGGGCAAAATTTTTTGACAAGGAGGATATAAAAAATATGAATATTATCATGTTAGGAGCACCAGGAACAGGGAAAGGAACAATTGCGGGAATTTTAGAGAAAAAACTAAAAATACCACAAGTATCAACAGGAGACATTTTTAGAAAACACATGAAAGAAGGAACAGAACTAGGAAAGCTAGCAGAAAGCTATATATCAAAAGGAGCATTAGTTCCAGATGATGTAACAATAGGCTTAGTAGAAGACAGACTAAAAGAAAAAGACGTACAAAGCGGAATTATACTAGACGGTTTCCCAAGAACAGTAAAACAAGCCGAAGAACTAGATAAAATGTTAGAATCAGAAAATAAAAAAGTAGATATAGTAATAAATTTAACAACACCAGAAGAAGAAATAATAGAAAGAATAGTAAATAGAAGAGTATGCTCAAACCAAGAATGTAAAACAATTTTCAACTTACAACTAAACCCACCAAAACAAGAAGGAATATGCGACAAATGCGGTTCAGAGCTAGTGCAAAGAAAAGATGATACAGTAGAAACTGTAAAATCAAGATTAAATAGCTATTTTGAGCAAACAAGCCCACTTGTAGAATATTACGAGAAAAAAGGAAAGTTATATTCAGCAGTAGTTAGCAAAAGTATCAACAAATTGGGGAAAGATGTAGCAGAAGACGTAGTTAAATATATAGAAGAAAATTTTTAAATATAATATGAAGAAAATTAAGTAATATAAAATTTTTATAAGCTTAGCTTATACTAAATTAAAGACAATAAGTAAAGAATTAGAAAGAAGGCGTCAAAAAATGGTAACAATCAAATCAAAAAAAGAAATAGAACTAATGAGAGAAGCATGTAGAGTTGTAGCCGTTTTATACGACAAACTAGAAAAAGAAATAAAACCAGGGATGTCAACATGGGAATTAGACCAAATAGCAGAAAAAATAATAAGAGCAGAAGGTGCAATTCCAGCAGAAAAAGGATATGATATCGGAATAAAAGGAATCCCGCCATATCCAGCATCAATATGTGTATCAATCAATGACGAAGTAATACACGGAGTTCCATCAAAAAACAAAATTATAAAAGACGGAGACATAGTAAGTATAGACACAGTAGCTTTAAAAAATGGATTTAATGGAGATGCAGCAAGAACATTTATGATAGGAAATGTATCAAAAGAAGCAAAAAGACTAGTAGAAGTAACAAAACAAGCATTTTTTGAAGGAATAAAATATGCAAAACCAGGATACAGAATTGGTGACGTATGTCACGCAATTGGAGAATATGTTCATTCACAAGGATATTCAGTAGTAAGAGAATTCCAAGGACATGGAATTGGTAGAGAAATGCACGAAGACCCAGGAATTCCAAATTACGGAAAAGCAGGAAAAGGAATTAGACTAGAACCAGGTATGACCCTTGCGATAGAACCAATGGTTATACAAGGAAAGCCTAATATTTTAGAGCTTGACGACGGTTGGACAATCATAACAGAAGACGGTTCTTTATCAGCTCATTATGAAAATACAATTTTAATTACAGAAAAAGAACCAGAAGTGTTGACAATCCTTAAATGATGATGTATAATATAGTAGTTATTATGTGTAATTGCCAAATTTTACATAATGACTACTAAAAAACTCTTAATAGGAGGGGAAAAAATTGGCAAAAGAAGATGTTATAGAAGTAGAAGGCACAGTAGTAGAAGCCTTACCAAACACAAACTTCAAGGTAGAACTTGAAAATGGACATCAAATATTAGCTCATATATCAGGTAAATTAAGAATGAACTATATTAAAATCTTACCTGGGGACAAGGTAAAAGTAGAACTTTCACCATATGACTTAACAAGAGGAAGAATTACATGGAGAGCTAAATAAACAAATGAAGTAAAAAATTAACCCAAAAATATATTAACAAAGCAAACCAAGGAGGTGCTAGGTAATGAAAGTAAGACCATCAGTAAAACCAATATGCGATAAATGCAAAGTAATAAAAAGAAAAGGTGTAATTAGAGTAATATGCGAAAACCCTAAACACAAACAAAGACAAGGTTAATTCCTTAAACAAGTTAACAACACAAATTAGGTAGCGGCTGTGAACCCTGAAAAACATTTTAGGGGATACATATCAAATTTGTGTTTATATATATGTTTTGAAGAATTCCAAAGCGGCTAGAGTAAACGCTAGTGCATTTCACCTTTGGAAAGCTAAAAACAACTAATAATAAAAACAAAAAAATATTTTGGAGGTGCAAAAAAATATGGCTCGTATAGCAGGAGTAGACTTACCTAAAGAAAAAAGAGTAGAAATAGGACTTACATACATTTATGGAATAGGTGTATCAAGCTCTAGAAAAATTCTTGAAAAAGCTGGAGTAAACCCAGATACTAGAATAAAAGACTTAACAGATGATCAAGTAAACGATATAAGAAAAGTAATTGACGAAGCTTATACAGTTGAAGGTGATCTAAGAAGAGAAGTAGCATTAAACATCAAAAGACTTACAGAAATTGGATGTTACAGAGGTTTAAGACATAGAAAAGGATTACCAGTTAGAGGTCAAAGAACTAAAACTAATGCTAGAACTAGAAAAGGTCCTAGAAAATTAGTTAGTAAGAGTAAAAAATAGATAAAATCAAGGAGGAAGATGCAAAATGGCTAAAAACGTAACAACAAAAAAAGTAGCTAGAAGAAATAGAAAAAACATCGAAAAAGGTGCAGCACATATTCATTCTAGTTTTAATAATACAATAGTTACAATCACAGATACACAAGGAAATGCAATAGCATGGGGAAGTGCTGGAGAACTAGGATACAAAGGTTCAAGAAAAAGCACACCATTTGCCGCAGGTCAAGTTGCAGAAACAGCTGCAAAAGCTGCAATGGAACATGGTTTAAAATCAGTTGAAGTATTTGTTAAAGGACCAGGAGCTGGTAGAGAAGCTGCAATCAGAGCACTTCAAACAGCAGGTTTAGAAATAAGTGCAATAAAAGACGTAACACCAATACCACACAACGGATGTAGACCACCAAAAAGAAGAAGAGTGTAAAATAAACGAAATATAAACGGGAGAAAAGAAAATCCCACTGTCAAAAGAAAGGAGTAAAAAAATGGCAAGATATAAAGACGAACAATGTCGTAGATGCCGTAGAGAAGGACAAAAATTGTTCTTAAAAGGTGAAAGATGTTATTCTGATAAATGTAGTATCTCAAGAAGAAACTACGCACCAGGACAACACGGACAAAAAAGAGCAAAACTTTCTGAATACGGAACACAATTAAGAGAAAAACAAAAAACAAAAGCATATTATGGAGTTGGAGAAAAACAATTTAGAAAATACTTTGAAATGGCTTCTAATAAAAAAGGTGTAACAGGTGAAAACTTATTACAAATATTAGAAAGTAGATTAGATAACGTAGTTTACAGATTAGGATTTGGAACATCAAGAGCACAAGCAAGACAATTTGTAAATCACGCACAATTCGAAGTAAACGGAAAAAGAGTAGATATACCATCTTACCTAGTAAAAGCAGGAGATGTAATCACAGTTAGAGAAAGCAAAAAAGACAACGCTACTATAAAAATCAATGTAGAAGAATCAGCAAAAAGACCAGTACCTGCTTGGCTTGAAAAAGACAGCGAAAAATTAAGTGGTAAAGTAATCAGATTAGCGTCTAGAGAAGATGTTGATATTCCAATTGAAGAACATTTAATAGTAGAGCTTTACTCAAAATAATAATTATAAGTAATATAAAAAGGTTAATAAAAACTTTTAGAATTTACTTTAAGAAAAACCTAAATAGTATAAAAAGTTTGAGAGCAGTTCTCAAATATTAGGAGGTAAAAATGATAGAATTTGAAAAGCCAAATATTGAATGTCTAGAGGTTAACGATGCAAAGAACTATGCAAAATTTGTATGTGAACCATTAGAAAGAGGTTATGGAGTAACAATAGGAAATTCTTTAAGAAGAATTTTACTTTCATCACTTCCTGGATGTAGTATAACAAGCGTAAAAATTGATGGAGTATTACATGAATTTTCAGGAATATCAAATGTAGTAGAAGATGTACCAGAAATAATTGTAAACCTAAAAAATGTAAGATTAAAATTTGATGAAGTAGAAGAAAAAACACTAAGAATAGACTTCAAAGGAGAAGGAGAAGTAACAGCTGGTGACATCATATCAGATGGAACAGTTGAAATACTAAACCCTGACTTACATATAGCAACAGTTTCTGAAGGTGGAAGCCTAAAAATGGAAATGACAGCTGATAGGGGTAGAGGGTACAACTCTGCTGAAAAAAATAAAAAACCAAATCAAGACATATCAGTACTTCCAATAGATTCAATCTATACACCTGTTAAAAAAGTAAACTACCAAGTAGAAAACACAAGAGTTGGACAAATGGTAGATTATGACAAACTAACAATAGAAGTTTGGACAGATGGAAGCATAAAAGCACATGAAGCACTAAGCTTAGCTGCAAAAGTAATGACAGGACATTTAGAATTATTTATAGACCTATCAGAAGCTGCAAAAAACACACAAGTAATGATAGAAAAAGAAGAATCTAAAAAAGAAAAAGTATTAGAAATGTCAATAGAAGAATTAGAATTATCTGTAAGATCATTCAACTGTCTAAAAAGAGCAGGAATTGCCACAGTTGAAGACCTAACAAATAAATCAGAAGCAGAAATGATGAAAGTAAGAAATTTAGGTAAAAAATCATTTGATGAAGTAACAGCAAAATTACGTTCATTAGGACTAAATTTTGCAGACGAAGACGAATAATTAAAATAAAGGGAACGTCTTATTATATCCCTTGACATAAAAAGAGAATAGGAAGGTGAAAAAATTGGCAACAAATAGAAAATTAGGTAGACCAACAGATATAAGAATGGCAATGCTTAAAACTTTAACAACAGACCTTATCATGCATGGAAAAGTTGAAACAACACTTGCAAGAGCAAAAGAAGTAAAAGCAATGGCAGATAGTTTAATATCACTTGCAATAAAAGAAAAAGATAACTTCGAAATGGTAGACGTTAAAGTAGTAAAAGCAAAACTAGATGCAAAAGGTAACAAAGAAACAGAATTAGTAAAAAGCAAAAACGGTAAAGAATACCTAAAAGTAGTAAAAGAAGAAACTACTGAAAAAAGACAAAAAGATATGCCATCTAGATTAAATGCTAGAAGAAAAATGATGAAAACATTAAACAAAGTTAAAGATGTAGACTTAACATCAAAATTATTTAACGAAATAGCTCCAAAATATGCTGGTAAAAACGTAGGTGGATACACACGTATAATCAAAGCTGGACCAAGAAGAGGAGACGGAGCAGAAGTTGCTATATTACAATTAATATAATGTAAATAAAAATGAACTGTTATTACAAATAGCAGTTTATTTTTTTGATGTTTTTGGGGACGGAGCAAAAAAACATCACATAAATAAATATCAAACATATAATAAAACCATAGGAGGCTAGAAAAATGGAATTTATTCTAAATACCATATTTTGGACATTAGCTTTTTATGGTTTATTTGAAATCGTAAAAAACATCATATACATAAGCACATATACAAACTTCAAATCAGACGGAATATACTTGATAATTGCAACAAAAAACCAAGAAGACAAAATAGAAGGATTTTTGCGCTCAACATTATTTAAATTATTATATGGAAGAGAAGAATATTTAAGAAATGTAATTGTAGCTGATTTGAAATCAACAGACAATACAAAAGAGATTGCAAAGAAATTATCAGAAGAATATGAATGTCTGAAAGTGCTAAGCTGGAAAGAATGTAAGGAAATAATGGATAGTGTGGATGAAACATAAAAAATTTAATTAAAATGACGAAAAAGAATTATATATGTATCTGTTGACGTAATTCCAATGTGAACGATAAAATAATAGAAACACAAGAAAAGGAGAAAAATTATGAAAAACAAAAACAACGGAATTACGCTAATAGCACTAGTAATAACAATAATTATGTTGCTAATACTTGCAGGAGTAACGATTGCAACGTTAACAGGAGATAATGGGATTCTAACAAAAGCAGTACAGGCAAAAGAAAATACAGAAAAAGCAAGTGAAGATGAGATGAGAAGATTGACAATGTTAGAATCAGAATTAAATATTGAAAATAAAGAATATACAGATGCGAATGGAGATACAGCGACAATACCAGCTGGATTTGCAGTATCACAAATAGAAGGAGAAAATACAGTAGAAAATGGATTAGTCATAATAGACGCTAATGATAATGAATTTGTATGGATACCAGTACCAACAGCAATAGCTGAAAGTGAAGAACAAGGAACAATAAATAAAGCAATGGCAGTAAATTTAGGAACAGAAGAAAATCCACAATATAGGGGATTGTTATATAATTTTTCCGAGATAGATTCATCTGTAAAAAGTGGATGTACAACAACTAAAAATAGTTATAGAGAACCAGATATTATAGATGCTTATGATAATAATACAAAATATAATAATGGATTATTCACAAAAGAGAGCCTACAAAATGATTATAATAATATGATAAAAAGTGTCAATGAAAACAAAGGATTTTACGTAGCAAGATATGAAATGAGTTTAGATGTTAATAAAAATGCACAATCAAAGAAAAATGAAATATCATCAAATGCTTCGCAAACTGATACGAGTATGTGGTATGGATTATATGAAAAAGCAAAAACATATAATAAAGATTCAGTAGTAAGTAGTATGATATGGGGAAGCCAATATGATGCAATGCTGAATTGGATGCACAAAGATAGTAATATAAATGTCAATTCGGAAATGCCTATGAAAGGAGCAAGCAAAAATACAACGAGAGTAACAGGTTCAGAAGAACTTGATAAAATAAAAAATATATATGATTTATTAGGAAATAGTTTGGAATGGACATTAGAGAGTATTTCTTCTTACAATAGAGTTTTCCGTGGTGGTGGGGCAATAGCTAATAGCCCAGACAATAATGCAACAGGTACATTTGGTTTTGCTTCATCACGCATTACACTATATATACGATAAAATTAAACATTGCAAAATAAAAGGACAGTTAAATAAATATTAAAAGAAGTACTTCATAAAATTAAGTGAAGTACATTTTTTTATTTCAGCTAAAAATGCCAAAAAGAATTATATATGCATCTGTTGACGTAATTCCGATGAGAACGATAAAATAATAAAAACACAAGAAAAGGAGAAAAATTATGAAAAACAAAAACAACGGAATTACGCTAATAGCACTAGTAATAACAATAATCGTGCTGTTAATACTTGCAGGAGTAGCGATTGTAACGTTAACAGGAGATAATGGAATTCTAACAAAAGCAGTAACAGCAAAAGAAAAAACACAAAAAGCAGCGGAAGAAGAAGCAAGAAAATTAAAAATATTAGAAAACATGGGAACATACAATACAGGGAAAACAGTAGAAGAAGCAATAGAACAAGACGTACCATATGAAAAAAATACACAAATAGTAGACGAATTTGGAAATAAAATAACAGTACCAGCAGGATTTAAGGTTGTAAAAGACAATCCAGCAGACCCAACACCAAGTGTAAAAGACGGAATTGTAGTCCAAGATGCAACATATAAAGGAACAATAGGAAGTGAGTTTGTATGGATACCAGTAGGAGAAATAAAGAAGTCAGAAACAGAAACTGTAACAATAAATTTGAGTAGGTATACATTTGATAGTGAAGGAAATGAAACTGACCAAGGAGCAAACACAATAAATAATTATTATACAGAAGATACTCAAACTAATCACAATTCAGATTGTAAAAATTCAATAGCAACAGATATAGAAGATTTCAAATTAAAAGCAAGTGCTGAAAAAAGTGGTGGCTATTATATAGGAAGATATGAGGCGAGAGTAGATAACGCAACATTAGATGAAACAGAAATAAGAAATCCAGGACCCAATGGTTCCTATAATGGTTCAGATACAATGTGGACAGGATATGTAGGGGGACAATTAGTAACTAAACCAGATAGTCAAGTATGGAACTATGTAACACAAAATAAAGCATCAGAATTATCAAAAAGCATGTATATAGGGAAAACATTTACAAGTGACTTAATGAATAGTTATGCATGGGATACAGCAATATTATTTATTCAAAAGGTTACAAATAGAAATTATGCAAATCAAAATAGTTTAAATACAGATGACATTGCAAATCAAGGAACGAATAAGTTATTAACATCTAATCAAGATAAAATATGCAATATTTGGGATATGGCAAGCAATTTCTATGAATGGACAACAGAAACCAGCAGCTACTCCATCAATTCGTGCATTGGCAGGGGCGGCACTTACAGCAACAGTAATAACTATACGAGCGGTCGAGGCAGTCTTGTCACTACTGCTGCTAATTGCGATATTGCTTTTCGCACAGTTTTATATTTGTAGGAAAGAACTCTGTAAAAACAAAATTAAAACTAGTACAAGAGTAGTTTGGATATAAAGTAATTGAATATAAAAATTGAAGGAAGCGCTTCATCAAAAAAGATGAAGCGTAATTTTTATGCCAAGTAAAAAATGCCAAAAGAATTATATATGTACCTGTTGACGTAACTCCAATGAGAACGATAAAATAATAAAAACACAAGAAAAGGAGAAAAATTATGAGAAACAAAAACAACGGAATTACGTTAATAGCACTAGTAATAACAATAATTGTGCTGTTAATACTTGCAGGAGTAGCGATTGCAACGTTAACAGGAGATAATGGAATTCTAACAAAAGCAGTACAGGCAAAAGAAAACACAGAAAAATCAGCAGAAGAAGAAGCAAGAAAATTAAAAATATTAGAAAACATGGGAACATACAATACAGGGAAAACAGTAGAAGAAGCAATAGAACAAGATGTACCATATGAAAAAAATACAACAATAACAGATGAGTTTGGAAATAAAATAACAGTACCAGCAGGATTTAAAGTTGTAAAAGATAATCCAGCAGACCCGACACCAAGTGTAAAAGACGGAATTGTAGTCCAAGATGCAACATATGAAGGAACAATAGGAAGTGAGTTTGTATGGATACCAGTAGGAGAAATAAAGAAATCAGAAACAGAAATAGTGACTATAAATTTAAGTAGATATACATTTGATAGTGAAGGAAACGAAAGTGATTATTCTGGCACTAATAAAGAAGAAAATTCAAAAGATACAGGAAATCTACTAAATTATAGAAATGCAATAGCAACAGATATAGAAGATTTTAAATTAAAAGCAAGTGCTGAAAGAAGTGGAGGATATTATATAGGAAGATATGAAGCGCGAGTAGATAACGCAACATTAGATGAAACAGAAATAAGAAATCCAGGGCCATATGGTTCTTATAATGGTTCAGATACAATGTGGACAGGATATGCTGGTGGACAATTGGTAATTAAGCCGAATAGTCAAATATGGAACTATGTAACAGAAAATAAAGCATCAGAGTTATCAAAAAGAATGTATATAGGGAAAACATTTACAAGTGATTTAATGAATAGTTATGCATGGGATACTGCAACATTATTTTTACAGACATTTGATGATAGAACATTAGAAGGTAAAAAAGTGTATTCAAGACAGACCAGTTTAAATACAAACAGTCCAGCAAACCAAGGAACAAATAAATTAGAAACATCTAAACAAGATAAAATATGTAATATATGGGATATGGCAAGTAATTGCTATGAATGGACAACGGAAACCAACAGTGACACTTCCTATCCATGTGTGAGTAGGGGAGGCAATTACTACAACAGCAACTTTTACACTGCGAGTCGCAACAACGACAGCACGACCTTTGCTCCCAGCTTCTATACTTTCCGTCCAATTTTATATTTGTAGTAAAAAACAAAAAAAGTAGCAGAAAAAAGAATAAGTAATTGCATTTTATGTAAAACTATGTTATAATATACACCAGTACTAGGGGGTATACAAATGCAAATTGAAGTAGAGAAAAAGAAACACAATCGGAGGTACAAAGGACCGCCCAAATTCTATCCAAAGCGGTTCAAAGGAGAACGACTAAAATGGCAAGGATGTTGGCCATATGCACTAAACGCAAAATATCCATATTTTGCGTTAGTGGGTGACTTTATAGGAAAGAGACGTAAATACAACGCCACAAACCAAGAGCTCATTGAAACCATAATTGAAGAAGGCGAATACTTCGGACTTGAAATAAAACAAGTAAGCGAAGACTATATCACATCAAAAGGTGAATATCTAATTTATTTGAGAAGATGTGTCCATAGCGGATATTATCATTTTCTAAGAAAAGATGCCAATGGTTATTGGTCACATAAGCATCCAGGGCAAGCACCAGAAATGGTAAACTTCAAAAAAGACCATTATGTTTCAAAGGAAAATCCATACTTTGTTGGTTTTTTATTCTCAGTCAAAGAGAAAGACAGATAATACTGTCTTTTTCTTTTGGCAAAATTTTAAATAAAACAAGGACTGTCCCCAATGGCAAAAAATTGCCAAAAAGGTCCGTCCCTGTTGGCAATCCGTTGACAAGCTCTTGAAAACATGGTGAAATTGTGATAGACTAGGAAAAGATAAATTTTAGGAGGAGTAAATGGAAATAATAGGACAAGTAGAAGATATAATATACAAAAATGAAATAAATAGTTATACAATTGCAGAGTTTGAGACAGATGAAGAGACAACAACTGTGGTAGGATATTTGCCATTTGTAAATCCTGGAGATACGTTAAAGTTAATTGGTAAATTTGTAGAACATAAGGAATATGGAAGGCAATTCAAAATAGATACTTTTGAAAAAATGATGCCACAGACATTAGGGGCGTTAGAGAAATATTTAGCAAATGGTAATATAAAAGGAATAGGTGAGACAATTGCTAAAAGGATTATTCGAAAGTTTGGAGAAGAGACAATACATATATTTAAATATGAACCAAATAGATTGGCAGAGATAAGGGGAATATCTGAAACGAAAGCAAAGGAAATGTCAGAGAGTTTTATAGAGAACTGGGAAGTGTGGCAAATAGTAGGTTTTTTAGAGAGATTTGGAATAGGTGCAGAGCATGCAAAGAAAGTGTTTGATTTATTTGGGGCTAAGGCGATTGAAGAGATAGAAGCAAATCCATATATATTAATAGAGCTAACAAAAGGTGTGGATTTTAAACAAATAGACCAAATGGCATTAAATTTGGGAATAAGTTATGACAATGAAAAGAGAGTTGCAAGTGGCATAAAATATGGATTAATTAGAAGTACATACAACGGACATTCATGTGTTTTAAAAGATAATTTAATAGAGTTTGTAAGAAATCTGTTAGATGTTTCAACAGAGAATGTAGAAGACGGAATTATCAATTTAAAAGTTAAAAATGAAATTGTAGTGGAAAAACGTGAAAGCTTAGAATATGTATATTTATATGCATTCTACAATACAGAAGCAGAAATTGCGTTTTTAATTAAAAGATTGCAAAAAGCAAAAAATGTAAAGAAAGTAGCAAATTTAAAATTAGAACTAAAAAAAGTAGAAGAAAGTTCAAAAATAGAATTATCAGAAAAGCAAAAAGAAGCATTAGAGCTGGTAAATGACAACAATGTAACAATTATAACAGGTGGGCCAGGAACAGGAAAGACCACAATTATAAAGAATATAATAGAAATATATGAAGCAAAAGGTAAAAAGGTAATATTAGCTGCACCAACAGGTAGAGCAGCAAAAAGAATGACAGAGACAACAGATAAAGAAGCGTCAACACTGCACAGATTATTAGAAATTGGAAAAATTGATGAAGATAGTTTATATAAAAATACAAGCAATTATGAAGGTGCACCAATAGATGCTGATGTAATAATAGTAGATGAAGTTTCAATGGTAGATATGTTTCTACTAAGTTATTTGCTAAAATGTATATATCAAGGAACAAAGTTAGTACTAGTAGGGGATGTAGACCAGTTAGCATCAGTAGGTCCAGGAAGTGTGCTAAAAGATTTAATAAACTCAGGAGAAATAGCAACAATTCACTTAGATAAAATATTTAGACAAGCAGCAAAAAGCAAAATAATTTTAAATGCACACAAAGTGAATAATGGCGAAGCATTTATAAAAAAAGGTGAAGAAGAAGATACAAACGAAGATTTCTTTTTTATAAAAGAAACATCACAAGAAAAAATGTTAGCACAAGTAGTTTCTTTATGCACAGGAAGATTAGAGAAATATGGAAATTATGACTTTTTCCAGAATATTCAAGTATTATCTCCAACAAAAAAGGGAATGCTTCGGAACAAAAGAGCTAAACAAAATATTGCAAGCACAGTTAAATCCTAATATTAATAATCTACCAGAAAAAGCAAGCATGGGAGCAATTTTTAGAGCTGGCGATAGGGTTATGCAAATAAAAAATAATTATGATATTTATTGGGAGAAAAATAGCTTTGGAATAAAAGAAATGGGAAGTGGAGTTTTTAACGGAGAAATAGGTACAATAACAGAAATAAATGAACGCGAAAAGCAAGTGGAAATAAGGTTTGATGACGACAAAATAGCATATTACGAATTTTCTGAATTGGACCAAATAGAACATAGTTATGCAATTACAATACATAAGGCACAACGGAAGCGAATTTGATGTAGTCATTATGGCAATACCACCTTCATCGCCAATGCTACTAACAAGAAATTTATTGTATACTGGAATAACAAGAGCAAAGAAAATGTTGATTATTATTGGAAACGAAAAGGTTATTGATTTTATGATACAAAATGTGGATAGCAAAAAGAGAAATACAGGTCTAGAATATAAGATGTTAAATTAAAAGAGACCTTTTATAAAAGGTCTCTTTTAAGAAAATTTAAAGTATTGTATATGCGAAAAATGCAGCAATAAATACACATATTAATGCAGCAACAAAACCAGACAAATCAATTAAACTTAATTTTAGATAAAGTACAGCTTCAATCAGAAAGATTAATCCTGTAATTAAAAATAGTCCAATTGAAACAAGTGGTGCTACAATTGTGGCTATATTAGCAAGTAATAAAAATACATACCCATAATTGTCTAATTTTTTAGGGTCCCGCATAAAGGTCTTACAAATTCTCTTCATAAATTTTCT
This sequence comes from uncultured Clostridia bacterium, assembly GCA_948502395.1. Lineage (GTDB taxonomy): Bacteria > Bacillota > Clostridia > TANB77 > CAG-508 > CAG-269. The sequence continues at coordinate 115,045 of CAOPES010000001.1, forward strand.
CCTTCTATCCCAGTCAACAGGAAGCGACTGTGGAAACGATAAAAATATCTCTATAAACTATTATACCATAGATTAACATAAAAGTCAAACAAAGGAAGTGAATAAAAATAGAAAAAATTCTAAACATAATTTATCCACCAAAGTGTGGAATATGTGGAAAGTTAAACGAAAACTTTTTATGTAACAAATGCAAAAAAACATTAGAACTACAAGCAAAATTTACAATCGAAAAAAGCGAAAGCAATTATTTCAAACAACATTTATATATTTTCGAATATCAGGGAATGATAAGAAAGATAATAATAGATTACAAATTCAACGACAAATCATACCTATACAAAACAATTATAAATTTTTTACTAAAAAATAAAAAATTCTTTAAAATTTTAAAATCTTATGATACAATTGTACCAGCTCCAATAAACAAAAAAAGAAATAGGCAAAGGGGATACAACCAAAGCTATTTACTAGCAAAAGAAATAGCAAAAAGAACAAGCATAACATTAGAAAATGAATGTCTATACAAGACAAAAAACATAATAGAACAAAGCAAACTAAACAAAGAAGAAAGACAAAAAAATATACAAGGAGCATACGAACTAAAAAATGCAGAAAAACTAAAAAACAAAAAAATATTACTATTAGACGATATTTACACAACAGGAAGTACAGCAAATGAATGTTGCAAAATTTTAAATATAGCAAATCCAAAACAAATAGACGTATTCACAATTGCAAAAGATTAAGAAATTACACCAACAATAACAAAGGAGGAAATAAAATGGAAGATTTAGTCGAAAGCATATTAGACTATGTAAGGTCAGATTATACAGATTATGCAATTATGATAAATGGTGAATGGGGTTCTCGGGAAAACCCACTTTTGGAACAACAAAATTAGAAAAAAAATAGAATCAATGCAATTAAATGGAAAAAGATATACCACAATATATATGTCATTATATGGAATATCAAACCTAGAAGAAATAAGCAAAAAGATATTTATTGAAACAACACAACTTATGGACAAAAATCTAAGAAAATTTATGGATGCAAATGGGCAGTCAACAATTCCAGAATATGCAAAAACAGGAATTGATATGGCGAACTTTTTTGGAGTAACTGAAAACGGAAGCAAAGTTGATTACGGCGAATTTTTCTCAACAACCGATAAAGTTCTTTGTTTTGACGACTTAGAGAGAGCAAATGTAGATGTTATAGACATTTTAGGATATATAAACAATTTTGTTGAACATGACCATATAAAAACAATAATAATATGTAACGAAAAAGAATTATCAACAAAACTAAAAAGTTCAAATCTTGAAATGAAAACATTTATAGCAACTTACCTATTAGACAAGCAAGACGAGTTAAACAAAAGTGACAAACCAATGGTAGAAAAAATTCAAGATAAAATTGAGCATGTTTTTGACAAAGCAAATGATTATGAAAGAATAAAAGAAAAACTAATAGGCGAAACTTTTGAATATGCCCCAAAATTTGACTACATTATAAATGGAATTTTAATGAGATATGAAAATAATCCAGACCTAATAAGATTTTTAAGAGAAAACACAGGACTAATAATATCAACATTTAACAAAAGTGGAACAAGAAACCTAAGAATTTTAAAGCATGCATTAAATGACTTCAAAAAAATATATGAAATGGTCAACAAATCATATCCAAACATAAACCACAGAGTAATGCAAACAATGCTAATATTCACAATAGCAATTTCGTTTGAAATAAAAGCAGGTAAAATTACAAAAGATAAATTCGTAAATATTAAAGACAACGAAGAATACAAAGCAATATTAGTATCTTCAAGAATCCTAATGGATAACAGACAATTCTATATTAAAGAGTTTGATAGCAATTATTATTACAACTTTAAATCAGAATATAGATTTTTCAAATTTATTGAATATTACATTAGAACACGTATATTTGATATGAAAATATTTAAAGAAAATATGGAAGCAATAATAAGTACAGTTGACACAGAAAACTTACCAGGATACAGAAGATTGCTAACAGAAGAATATTGGAAAATATCAGACGACCAATTTGACGGTGTTATAAAAGAAGTAATTGAAGATATAAAAGAAGGAAAAGTCAACTTAATAGATACAGTAAAATTATTTGCGTATTTCAGTTACTTTTCTAGAAAAGGCTTAATAGAATATGACCTAAAAACTTTGAAAAATATATTCTTTACAGGAATGAACATGGCAGCATTATCTTCAACATATTGTGCCAATGTAAAAGAAGAACTTGGGAAAATTGCAATTGAAGAAGTAGCAGAAGATATGGATGAAATTCTAAAACATTTCAATGTTCTAAACACTCAATTATTAGATAAAATGTACACAGAAAAAGCAGAAGATACAATGAAATGTATACCAATGAAAATGGAACAATTCTTTGAGAAATTTGATAGAGAATGTATGGAAATTCCAATTTTCAAATATTATGACCCATTCCAATTATTCCAAAGAATTTCTTGCGCTAGTAATGAAGATATAGTTTTATTGAAAGAAAAACTAGAAAATAGAGCTGATAAATATCCTAAAAAGATTGAACCAGAAATGAAGAATATTAAGCAATTGAAACAAATTGTTGATGATTATCTAAAAGGCAAAGGTACTACAATAAAAATTGTTATGCTTAAAGAATTTTCTAAGAGCTTAGAATATATTTTATCAAAATATAAAATCAGTTTCTTGCCTAAAAAAGAAGAGACAGAACAAGTAGAAGAAACCTAAAAATTCTTTTATAGATAAATTTATAAAAAATGAATAATTTTTTCCTTATTTGCAATAATAAAAGTAGACATAAATTTATAAAGGAGGAAAATTATGAAAGCAACAGGAGTTGTAAGAAGAATAGATGATTTAGGAAGAGTTGTTATTCCAAAAGAAATAAGAAAAACATTAAGAATTAAAGAAGGTGACCCATTAGAAATTTTCACAGATAGAGAAGGTCAAGTAATTCTAAAAAAATACTCACCAATAGGAGAACTTTCTGAATTTGCTTCTGGATATGCTGAGACATTATCAAAAACAACAGGTCATATTGCTTGCATTACAGATAAGGATACTATAATTGCAGTATCTGGTGGTTCAAAAAAAGAGTTTTTAGAACAAGATGTAAGTAAAGAATTAGAACAATTAATGGAAGATAAAGAGATTTATACAAGTAAAGAAAATAGTGATATAGCTATGCCAATTACTAAAAATGATAATAATGAACGAAGAAATAATGCCCAAGTTGTTTATCCTATAATTTCAAATGGAGATACAATTGGAACTGTTATACTTATGTCAAAAGAAGCAAATAAAAAGATGGATGAAGTGGAAAAAAAGGTTGCTCAGTCAGCTGCAACTTTTTTGGGAAGCCAAATGGATATATAAAATATAAAACAAGTTAAGAGTGCTATATAAAATACACATATTAACTTGTTTTTTTATGTTTTAGAAATTATAATTAGAAATTTTATAGATGTGGTAATACTTGTTGACGTAATGTGAATATGAAATATAAAATATTTACATGAACAAAAGAAAGGGGTAAAAAAATGAAACAAGATAGAAGAAGCGGAATTACATTGATTGCACTAGTAATAACAATAATTGTGCTGTTGATTTTGGCAGGAGTGGCGATTGCAACTTTAACAGGGGATAATGGAATATTAACAAAGGCAGTACAAGCAAAAGAGAAAACAGAAAAAGCAGCAGAAGACGAAGCATTAAAATTAGATGCAATGGCAAGCATGGATGAAAATGGTAAAATAAAATACAATACAGCCACAACAGTAGAAGAAGCAATAAAGCAAAACTTGCCATATAAAAACAATACTAAAATAACAGATAGATATGGAAATAAAATAACAATTCCAGCAGGATTCAAAGTGATAAAAGATGATCCAACAGAACCTACACCAACAGTAAAAGACGGAATTATAGTACAAGATGCAACATATGAAGGAACAATAGGAAGTGAATTTGTATGGATACCAGTAGGAAATATTAAAAAATCAGAAACAGAGACTATAACAATAAATTTAAGTAGATATACATTTGACAGTGAGGGAAATGAAACATCTCATTTCTCAGAAGAAATAGAAAATAGTTATGCCGAAGACACAAAAACAAGTCATGAAAGTGAATATAAAAATGAAATAGCAAGTAATATTGAAGAGTTTACATTAAAAGCGAGTTCAGAAAAAAGTGGTGGATATTATATAGGAAGATATGAAGCAAGAGTTGATAACTATGATGCAGATGCAATTATCACAGAGAAGAATAATTCAGAGATTAATTGGACAGGATATCAAGCAGAAGAAGGAAAAGAACTGAAATTAGTAACAAAGTCAAATAGTCAAGTATGGAATTACATAACACAAAGGAAAGCATCAGAAGTATCAAAGAAAATGTACGAAGGAAAAGAGTTTTCAAGTGATTTAATGAATAGTTATGCTTGGGATACGGCAATATTGTTTTTGCAAACATTCGATGATAGAGCATTAGAGAATAAGAGTATATATTCACTACAAAAGACCTTAAATATGGACATCATTGCAAATGAAGGTACAAATAATTTGTTGGAAAACAATAAAGACAAAATATGTAATGTATGGGATATAGCAAGTAATTGTTTTGAATGGACAACAGAAACTCATAAATATACTAGTGGTAACTGTGTAGCTAGGGGTGGTAGTTATAGTGATAAAGATTATTGTGCTAGTTATCGTAGAGTAAATGGTGCTGGGAGCGCTGTTGGTAGTTTTGGTTTTCGTCCAATCTTATATTTATAATAATCTTGATTTTATAAATATAGATTGAATTATAAAGTATATATAAAAGTTAAAAAAATAAAATCGACATATACTTGTTGACGTAATGTGGAATGGAATGTAAAATTTAGTTGAACAAATGTGAAAGGAAGAGTTTTGATTATGAAACAAATTAACGAAAAGGGAATTACATTGATTGCACTAGTAATAACAATAATTGTGTTATTAATTTTGGCAGGAGTGACGATTGCAACTTTAACAGGGGATAATGGAATACTAGGAAAAGCAGTACAAGCAAAAGAAAAAACAAACACAGCAGGAGACCTAGAATACTTGCAAACAGAAGCGTTAGGAATAATAGCAGAATATTATTTAAGTGATAAAAGTGTGTCAGAAGATGAATACATACTAACAGAATTAGGAAAGAAAAGCGGAATAACAGCAAATATAGCAAAAGGAACAGTAACATACAAGAACAAAGAATACACACTAAGTGAAATAACAGGTGGAACAGAAGAAAAAGAACAGATAGAAAAGAATAGACTAGAAGAAATAACACTAGCAAACGCAGAAAAAGGAAGTGCGGAAGAAACATTATTAAAAGAACAAAGTGTTAAGGCAATAATTGTAGAAAAGGAAGACAAAACAAATAGAGCAGTAATACCAACAGGATTTTACTATGTAGCAGGAACGCCATCAACAGGACTAGTAATTTCAGACAAAATGGGAGACGATGATAGCAACAGCAAAAAAGGGAATCAATTTGTGTGGGTACCATGCTCAGGAACCAATGGAATAACGTACGAAAAAACAGATGACAATGGAACAGGAAATCATGGGCTAGCTTCATACTGGAAAGAAAGTTATAGTGATAAACAATGGAGCTATACAACAACAACAGCAGGAGAAACAATAACAGATTGGTCAGATAATGGCGGAAATTACGCAAGTGTAACAAAATATGGTGGATTTTATATAGGAAGATATGAAGCAGGAGTGCCAAGAGATGCAGATTTTTACGCAGATAGTGAAGGAGCAACATATTATAAAGAAGAAAAGAAGAACTCTGAGGAAGTATTAAGTATGAGGCCAATAGTACAAAAAGGAACACAAAGCTGGAATTATATATCACAAGAAAAAGCTAAAAAAGTTTCTGAAAATATGTATAAAGCAAGTACATCAGTAACAAGTGGATTAGTGGATAGTTATGCATGGGATACAACTGTAAAGTGGATGGCAAGTGATAGCGAATATAGTGGAATAGGACTAGACAGCACAAATTTTGGGAATTATGCAAACAATAGTCAAATAACAGCAAATACATTGTATGCATTACATAGATTTGCAGGAAGAAATGCAACAGGGGTGGCAAATAATAAAAATGATTATTGGACATATGCAACAAAATATAAAAAAGGAAATATAACGTCAGGGTATGTTTCATTGTCAGCATCAATAAGAGACCAATATGAATTTGTATTAAATTCATATGATGACACAAATTACAACTATGATATAAGAAAAGAATTTGCGACAGGTGCAACAAATGAAACAAAAGTAAAGAATATATATGACATTTGTGGAAATATGTGGGAATGGACTACTGAAACAGGAAATCAAACAACACCATCTGGAAGTTCTGAAATGGAATATGCTGTACTTCGTGGAGCCGGACTTGGCGATGAAGGGGAAAAAACAATATGGTTTCGCAATGGTGGTGCTTTGGCAACTAACAGTATTGCAGATGTTGGATTTCGACCAGTATTATATATAAAATAAACAAAAGTCGTTTTAGATGGAATATATAATTTCTAAAAATCTAAAACGATTTTTTTTAGTAAAACCCTATACAAAAAACAAAAAATAATGATATAATAAAAACCAAAGACAAGAAACTAGAAAGAGAGAAAAAAATGGGAAATATAGTATTATTAGATGAATTAACAATAAACCAAATAGCAGCAGGAGAAGTAATAGAAAGACCAGCATCAGTAATAAAAGAAATGGTAGAAAACTCAATAGACGCAGGGGCAACAAACATAACAGTAGAAATAAAAAATGGTGGAATATCATACATAAAAGTATCAGACAACGGAAAAGGAATAGCACAAGATGACTTAGAAATAGCATTTGAAAGACATGCAACAAGCAAAATAAGATCAGCAGAAGACCTAGACACAGTAACATCTATGGGATTTAGGGGAGAAGCGTTAGCAAGTATAGCAGCAATAGCAAATGTAGAAATGGTATCAAAAACAGAAGAACAAGAAATAGGGTACAAAGTAGTAGTAGAAGCAGGAAATATACTAGAAAAAGAAGAAGCAGGTTGTAGAACAGGAACAACGATAACAGTAAGAAACTTATTTTTTAACACACCAGTTAGATACAAATTTCTAAAAAAAGACTATACAGAATCAGGATACATTGAAGATGCAATTACAAGAATAGCATTAGTAAATCCACATATATCAATAAGACTAATAAATACAGGAAAAACAGTAATACAAACAAATGGAAATGGAGACCTAAAAAGTGTTATATACAGCATATATGGAAAAGATGTAGCAAACGGAATAATGGAACTATCATACAAATATGAAGACATAACAGTTACAGGAGTAATTGGAAAACCAGAAATAGCAAGGTCAAACCGTTCAAACCAACTATTCTTTGTAAACAAAAGATACATAAAAGACAAAACACTAACAGCAGCAACAGAACAAGCATATAAAGGATTAATTCCTATTGGCAGATTTGGATTTGTAGTATTAAACCTAGAAATGAGTCCAGCAAAAGTAGATGTAAACGTACATCCAGCAAAATTAGAAGTTAGATTTCAAGAAGAAAACAAAGTATTCCAAGCAATATACCACTCAATAAAAGACACATTACTAAAAGGTGAATTAGTAGCAAATACAGAAAAACAGCCAATAGAAGCAAATAGAGAAAAGCCAGCAGAAAATGTAATAAGAAGAGATGCTGTAAGCTTTGAAGAAAGACTAAGATTGTTAAAAGAAAGCAAAAAAGAAGAACAAAGTTCAGGAGCTGGACTATTCGGTTTTAGAAAACAAGCAGAAAAGAAAATAGAAGAATATACAGACGAAGAAAGCAAAATGAAAACAAACATAGTAGAAGACATATTTAGTAAAAATAATGAAAATACTGGAATATTAGAAGTAAACGAAGAAAGTGCAGTATATGAATTAGAAAATTCAAAGACAGGAGAAAGTGAAAATAGCCAAAAGCAACAAGAAAAAAAAGAAGAAGAAACAATAGAAGTAAGCGCACAAATAGAAGAAAACAAGCAAAATGAAGGGACAACCACTCCTGAAATAAAAACAGAATTATTTTCAGAAGAATTCAATACAATGTATGCAAAACTATTTGGTACAACTCCAAAAACAGATGAACAACCAAAAGAAAAAGCAGAAGAAACAAAAAAAGTAAATGCAATAGACATAGCAAAAGACAATATATCAATGTTTGAAACACAAGAAGAATTTCAAAAACCTGTATACAAATTTATAGGAATAGCATTTAAAACATACATAATAATAGAAATGAACGACGAAATGTACATAATAGACCAACATGCAGCCCATGAAAGAATAATGTACGAAAAAGTAAAAAAGAATTATTATAGTGAAAAAGAAAAAGACTCACAAATGCTATTATTACCAGACATAATAACATTATCACATAAAGAAATGAATATAGCAAAAGACAACATTTCAATGTTCGAACAAGCTGGATTTTGCTTAGAAGAATTTGGAGAAAATACAATAAAATTAACAGGAGTTCCAACAATATGTATTGATTTAGACACAAAAGAAGTATTCTTAGAGACATTAGATGAAATAAATACAGTGGCAAGGACTGCAAAACAAGAAAAAGAAGAAAGATTTATAGCGACAGTAGCTTGTAAAGCAGCAGTAAAAGCAAATATGGCACTAACAAATCAAGAAGTAGAAAGCCTAATGGACAGTTTGTTGCAACTACCAAATCCATTTACTTGTCCACACGGAAGACCAACAGCAATAAAAATGACGAAATACGACATTGAAAGAAAATTTGCAAGAAAATAAAATTTAGCACAAAGCAAAGGAGAGCAGAATGGCACTTATAATTATCATCGTAATAATATTGTATGCATTATCAACCATATGGGCTTGGAATAGCCTAGGCGATATCGAAAAACCACAAAAAATTGCAGTAATAGTAATAGGTGTGTTAATAACATACATAATTACAGCAATAGTATTTGCAATATCTAAAAGCGGAATTAATTATCAAGAAATAATGGGAGAAAGTGAAATAAGAAGAATAATAGTAATGATTTTTACAGGAGTAAACTTATTGATATTACTTCCATATATTTCAAAACAACTGTACAAAATTCACGAAGGAGAAATAGAACAAAAAGATTTTTTAAGAAAAATGGCTATTTTAGCAGTAATATTTATAATCTGTATGTGGATTGAATGTGGATATATGAAAAATACACAAAATGGGATATTAAAAATATATCAATTAAACAAATAAAGGAAGAGAAAAATGCAAAAAGAAAAAGTAATTGTAATATGTGGGCCAACAGCATCAGGAAAGACAGCTCTATCAATAGAACTTGCCAAAAAAATAAATGGAGAAATAATTTCAAGTGACTCAATGCAAATCTATAAAGATATGACAATAGGAACAGCAAAACCAACAGTTGAAGAAATGCAAGGGATAAAGCATTATCTAATAGACTTTGTATCACCTGATGAAAGATACAGTGTAGCAGACTATAAAAAAGATGCTAAAAAAGCTATAAAAGAAATTATAGGAAAAGGAAAAACTCCAATAATTGTAGGTGGAACAGGACTATATGTAGATAGCTTAATTTATGAAATAGAATATCCAAATATAGAATTTGATGAGCAATATAGAGAATGTTTAGAAAAACAAGTAGAAGAAAAAGGGCTAGAAGAACTTTATAAAAAAGCAAAAGAAATAGATCCACAAGCAATAGAAAAAATAAGCAAAAATGATAAAAAAAGGATATTAAGAATTTTAGAGATATATCATGCAACAGGAAAAAACAAAACAGAACAAGAAAAAGAATCAAGAAAAAAAGAAGTTGAATATGACTATAAAGTTTATGCATTAAATTGGGATAGAGAAAAATTATATGAAAGAATAGACAAAAGGGTAGACATTATGATAGAACAAGGCCTAATAGAAGAAGTAAAAGAAGTCTATAACAAGTATGAAAAATTTCCAACAGCAATGCAAGGATTAGGATATAAAGAAGTTGTTCAATACTTAGAAAATGAACTAACAAAAGAAGAAATGATAGAAAAAATAAAACAGGAAACCAGAAGATATGCCAAAAGACAATTAACATGGTTCAGAAAAAATAAGCAAACAATATGGCTAAACGCACAAGATGAAATACAAAATAATATAAGAATTATTTTGGAGGGTTTAAATTGAAAGAACAGAAAAAAACATCTAATAAAACAAAAGTAGCACAAAATAATAAAAATATTAGAAAAGAAAAAAAACTAAATAGAAAAGGAATAGTCGCAATAGTAGTCGGTATAGGAATTTTAATATATTTAATATATACAATTTACCTTCTAATAAAACAACCAACAAATGTATTTACAGTGGAAGAAGGAAAACTGTACCAAGAAGAAATTGCAATAGGCTATGTAATAAGAGAAGAAAAAGTAATAAAAGGTGAAAACTATAAAAACGGAATGGAACAAATAATTGCAGAAGGGGAAAAGGCAGGAGTAAACGAAAATGTATTTAGATATTATAGTGCAAATGAAGAAACATTAAAACAAAAAATAGCAGAACTAGATACTAAAATCCAAGAAGTAATGAAAAATGACAACAGTGTATTAACATCTGATATGAAACTACTAGAAAAACAGATTGACGAAAAAATAGAAAATATAAGTAAAATAACAGACGCAAATCAACTTACTGAATACAAGAAAGAAATAGACAAATTAGTTGCAAAAAAAGCAAAAATAGCTGGCGAATCAAGCCCAAGGGGATCATACTTAAATCAACTAATAGAATCTAGAAAAAACTATGAAAATCAACTAAACTCAGGAGCAGAATATGTAAAAGCACCAATGGGGGGCGTTGTTTCATATAGAGTAGATGGTTTAGAAGATGTACTTACACCTAATAGTTTTGAAACACTTACAAAAGACTATTTAGAAAAATTAGATTTAAAAACAGGAAAAATAGTTGCCACAAGCGAAGAATGTGGAAAAGTAATAAATAATTTTGTATGCTATATAGCAGTGATATCTAATTCAGAAGAAGCCAAAAAAGCAGAAACAGGAGATAAAATAAAACTAAGGTTAGCAAATAATACAGAAATAACAGCCAAGATAGAAATGATAAAAAACGAAGAAAACGGAAGTAATGTAATAATATTAAAGGTTACAGAGCAGATAGAAGAATTGATTAATTATAGAAAAACAGCAGTTGATTTAATTTGGTGGAGTGCTTCTGGTTTGAAAGTTCCAAACCAAGCAATTGTTGAGAAAGACGGATTGAATTATGTTGTTAGAAATAGGGCTGGTTATTTGAGCGAATTACTTGTAAAGGTAGAAGAAAAGGGTGAAAATTATTCAATTGTTGAACCTTATTCAAATGAAGAGTTAAAGGAACTGGGATATTCTAGTGCGGAGATTACTTCATATAAGAAAATTACACTTTACGACGAAATTTTAACAAATCCAAAGATATGATTAAAGAAAAATTGCCACTGGGGACGGACCTTTTTGGCAATTTTTTGCCATTGGGGACACTCCTTCATACAACAGAAATGTTACAGAAATATTACAAGAATATTAAAATTCAATAACATTGGTGAAAAATATTGACAATAATGGAAAAAAAGTAGATACTAAAAGCAACCAAAACAAAAACAAAGGAAAGTAATTAGGAGGTTTTTTTATGTCAGGAGCTTTAATGAACAAAGTATGGGATTTATTTGGAATGGATTCAGCAGAACCTGAAGAATACGATGAAGAAAACATATATGACTACGAAGATGAAGTAGAAGAAGAGGAAGATAGAAAATTATTTGGAAGAAAGAATAAAGTTGTAAATATGCCACAAGCAAATGCAAACGCAATAAAAATGGTAATATCACAACCAACAACATTTGAGCAATCAGATGAAATATGCTCATTCCTAAAAGAAAAAAGATCAGTAATAGTCAACTTAGAATACGTAAACAAAGACGTTGCAAGAAGAATTGTTGATTTTATTAGTGGTGGAGTATATGCGTTAGATGGATATATCCAAAAAGTATCAAACTCAATATTCTTAGTAGCACCATCAAACTATGAAATAACAAACGAAATGGCAAGAGAAGAAATGAAAAGCAAACTTTCAGTTTCATGGTTAAAAAATAATGGAATAAACTAAAAAATATATCCATAAGGGGGAATAAAAGATGATAACACCATTAGATATTGAGAATAAAAAATTCTCTAAACAAATGATGAATGGATATAGTGTAGAAGAAGTAGATGACTTTTTAGATGAGTTAACTGAGGACTATGCTCAAAACTATAAAGAAGTTGCTGAACTAAAAACAAAAGTAGACAAATTAGAAAAAGATTTAGAACACTATAAAATGATAGAAGGAACTCTACAAAACACGTTAGTAATGGCACAATCAGCGGCAGAAGATGTAAAAAATGCGGCAAAACAACAAGCAGACCAAATAGTAAATGAAGCAAGGGGAACAGCACAAAAAGAAGCAAGTGATTTAGATAATGAAATAATTGCAAAGAAAAAAACATTAGAAGACATAAGAAAACAATTCGATGTATATAAAGCAAAAATGGAATCTTTACTAATATCACAATTAGAACTAATAAAAGATATAAATAAAGAATAAAAAATTACAAAAGAGGACTATCTAAAATAGATAGTCTTTTTGTGTCTATAAATAAAGAAAAATATTACAAAAGAGAAAAAATGTTACAGAACTGTTAAATCTATGTTACATTTCTATTAATACTATTGACCATTGCGAGAAAAAATAATAGAATGTAAATAATTTAAGAAGGGTGATTTATGAGAATTATTGGTGGAAAAGCTAAAGGCACAAAATTATACACATTAGAAGGCGATAATACAAGACCAACATTAGACAGAGTAAAAGAATCGTTATTTAATATAATACAAAGAGACATACCAGAAAGTATATTTTTGGATTTGTTTTCTGGAAGTGGAGCAATAGGATTAGAAGCAGTAAGTAGGGGAGCAAAAAAAGCGATACTATGTGATAAATCAAAAGAAGCAATTAGCATAATAAAAAAGAACATAGAAAAAACTCACTTAGAAAACCAAATAGAATTATATCAATTACCTTTTGAAAAATTGCTAAATGACAAAATAGAAGAAAAAATAGATATTATATATATAGACCCACCATATAAAACAGATTTTGTTTATAATGCGATTAAAATAATATTAGATAAAAATCTAATAAATGAAAATTCAATTGTAATCATAGAAACAGACGAAGAAGAAAGAATTATAAAACAAATAGAAAAACTAAACATAGAGATAGTAAACCAAAGAAAATATGGTCGAGCACATCTTATTTTTATTAAAAAAGTAGGATAGATAGGAAAGGGGAAAACAATGGAATTATTTACACTATTAGAAACATTAGAAGATTTATTAGAAAGCAGTAGAAATTTACCATTTTCTGCGAAAAGTGTAGTAGACAAAGAAGAAATGTTAGATATAATAAAAGAAATAAGAATAAAACTTCCAGACGAACTAAAACAAGCTAAATGGATAAAAGAAGAAAGACAACGTATATTAGTAGAAGCTCAAAAAGAAGCAGATGGAATAGTAAAAGAAGCAGAAAACAGAATTATAGCTATGATAGATGAGCATGAAATTACAAGAAAAGCATATGACCAAAAAACAGAAATCATAGAAACAGCAAATGAAATGTCAAGAGAAATTTCAAAAGGCACAAAAGAATATGCAGACTCTATTCTTTCAAGCACAGAAAACGTATTAAACAACACACTAAACAAATTAGGAGAAAATATGACAGAAGCATTAAACTTAATGCAAATTTCACTAGAAGATACAATAAAAACAATCCAAAATAGTAGAAAAGAATTACAATAAAAACAAAAGTCAGATATCAGAAGTCAGAAAAGAGAAGACTTTTGAACTCTGACTTTTTAAGTAGGAAGGATGTAGAAAAATGGCTAAAAAAAGAAGATATAAAAAAAGAACAAAGCAAAAATCAAAATTAGACTTAGTAGTAGTAAGTCTAATTGTATTTAGCATACTTTTGGCAGTATTAATTTATAACAAATCAGGAGTAGTAGGTTTGAAATTAAACGAAATACTAGGCGGAATGTTTGGTATAATGCAATACATATTACCTATTGGAATGTTTGCGGTAGCAATAAAATTGGCAGTAGACGGAAAAGAAGATATAGTACCAAAACTAGTACAATATGGTATAGCAGTAGTAAGTATATCGATAGTATTCAGTGTATTCCAATTCTCAGCAGGAGAACTACAATCATCAAAAGAAATAACAGAGTTAGTAAAAGATGCGTATTACTTAGGTTCGCAAAGTAAAGGTGGTGGAGCAATAGGAGTAGTTGGAGCAGCACCACTTACAAAACTATTAGGAAATGCTGGAGCAGTGATATTATGTATTGGACTTGCAGTCATATTGTTGGTATTCACATTTGGAATAAACTTATCAGAAATGATTAATATGCTATTAGATAAGCTAGAAGAGAAAAAAGAAGAAAGACTAGAAAGAAAAGCAGAACTAGCAAAAGAACTAGCAGAAGAAGAAAAAGAAACAAGAGCAGAAAGAAGAAAAAGACAAAAAGAAGAAATGAAACAAATGAAAGCACAACAAGCAAAACAGCAAATGGGAGAGCAAATAAAAATCAACTTTGGTGGAAGAATTGTGGATAACACAGATGAAAAACCAGGATTAAAGAAATATGACCATTCAAATGATGATTTAGAGCCATTAACAAAAAATAGCAAAAAACAAATACAACCAGATGTAATAGATAGCAATTTATTTAAAGACGTAGAAGAACAAAAAGAAGAAAAGAAAAAAGCAGTATTACAATTAGAGCACAGCCAAACAGTAGAAGATGAACATTATGAATATCCACCAGTAGAATTACTAAGTAAGCCAACAAAAAAAGGATTAAAAGGTGGAGCAAAAGCATTAACAGACACAGCAACGAGACTACAAAAAACTTTATATAGTTTTGGAGTATCTGCAAAAGTAGAAAATGTTTCAGTAGGACCAGCAATTACTAGATATGAATTGAAACCAGCAGAAGGTGTAAGAGTAAGTAAAATTGCTAATTTAGCTGATGACATAGCACTAAATTTAGCAGCAGAAACAATAAGAATAGAAGCACCAATTCCAGGAAAACAAGCAGTTGGAATAGAAGTTCCAAACAAGGAAAAAGAAGTAGTTCATTTTAGAGAGATATTAGACAGTGACGAATTTAGAGAAAACAAATCAAAATTAACAGTAGGACTTGGAAAAGACGTAGCAGGAAATGTGCAATTAGCAGACATATCAAAAATGCCACACGTACTAATTGCAGGGTCAACAGGTTCAGGAAAAAGTGTATGTATAAATACACTAATTACAAGTATTATTTATAACGCAAAACCAAGTGAAGTAAAATTTGTTATGGTAGACCCAAAAGTAGTTGAATTATCAGTATATAATGGAATACCACACTTATTAATACCAGTAGTAACAGACCCTAGAAAAGCAGCAGGAGCACTTGCTTGGGCGGTTCAAGAAATGGATGATAGATATAATAAATTCGCAAGCAAAGGTGTTCGTGATTTAAAAGGATATAACAAAGCAATAGAAAAAGACGCAGAAGAAGGAACAGGAAAATTACCACAAATAGTAATAATTATAGATGAGCTTGCAGACCTTATGATGGTTGCAAAAAATGATGTTGAAGACGCGATATGTCGTCTAGCACAAAAAGCAAGAGCAGCAGGAATGCATTTAGTAATTGCAACACAAAGACCATCAGTAGATGTAATTACAGGATTAATAAAAGCAAATGTGCCTTCAAGAATAGCGTTTGCAGTATCATCACAAGTAGATTCTAGAACAATACTTGATAGTGTTGGTGCAGAAAAATTACTTGGAAAAGGAGATATGTTATTCTTCCCAGCAGGAGCACCAAAGCCTTCAAGAGTACAAGGTGCGTTTGTATCTGATGATGAAGTAGAAAAAATAGTAGATTTCATAAAATCTAATGGAACAGCGACATACAGTGAAGATATACTAGAAAGTATAGAAAATTCAAATAAAACAGACAAAGAAATAGCAACAGAAGCAGATGCAGATGACGACACAGACCCATTTTTAATGGACGCTATACAAACAGTAGTAGAAACAGGACAAGCATCAACATCATTTATACAAAGAAGATTTAAAGTAGGATATGCAAGAGCCGGAAGAATAGTAGACCAAATGGAAGAAAGGGGAGTTATTTCCGGATATCAAGGAAGTAAACCAAGAGAAGTTTTAATGACTTTGGAGAAATTACAAGAACTAAAAATGGGAAATAAACAAGAAGCTTAATTGCGTATTGGAGAAAAAATATGGAGAATAATATAGAAAATTTTGCAAATTTACCAGAGATGGAACAAATAATGCGAGTAGAAGAAATGACAGATGAAAATGAGATTATTGAAGCAATAAAACAAATAGAAGATGAAACAACTAAGGCATATCTTTTAAGCTTTGTAATGATAAGTGAAAAAATGAAACTAGAATTAGCTGAAACACTAAAAAATGAATATGCAAAAGTAATGGTAATAACAAGTTTAGGAGACAAAAAAGTAAGAAAGGAATATGTTGAAAAATCAAGCAATGAAGATATGAAAGCATATATACTAGTTAATATGCAAGAAGAACTTGGAAGCCCATGGATATATGAACAAATTAACAAAATAAAGTCTCCTAAAAATAGAACATACATAATGTCAAAATTAAATTTATACAAAAACAGAGATAAAAAAATAGAAGAAATAAATAGAATTGTAAACAGCTACTTAGAACCAGAAGAATGTCACAACACTAAATACAAAAAAATGGGGATAGACCCTAAAATGACAGTAGGAATAGAAATAGAAGCAGAAGGAATGTGGAGTGAGCTATTAATAGAATATCAAAAAAACATTTGGGATTGGGAGATAGAAAGTGAGATTTCATTAATTGGTGGAGTGGAAATAAAATCTCCACATCTTAGAGACAGAGAGGAAGAAGTTACTGAGATTTATCAAATAACAAAAATGATGAAAGAATTGGGACTATCAATAGGCCAAAGTTGTGGTGGACATATTCACATAGGAGCAGATTATTTAAATACACTAGAAGAATACAAAGAATTATTTGAGATATATGGAAATGCAGAAGAAATATTATATATAATTTCAAATAAACCAAACGAAATTCCAAGAAACGGAGTAGCAGAATATGCAATACCAGTTGCAGAAAAATGGAATACATACAAAGAAGTTCCAGAAACAAAAGACGAATTTATAGAAGTTGCAAAACAAATTCAAGGAAACTCAAAGACATGTTCAATAAATGTAAAAAATATAGGAAATGCATGTAAAAATACGATAGAATTTAGAGTGCCAAATGGAACAATAGACGCTGATGTATGGATAGAAAACATTAGATTATATGGAAGAATAATGCAATCAGCAAAAGAAATAGCAGAAATAAAAAATAAACATAAAGAACAAAAAGAAATAACAACAGAAGAACAACGCAAAATAATTGCCAAATATAAATTAAAACATGGAAACTCAGAAGATGAAAAAATGAAAAATTTAATGGAACTGCTATTTGACGAAAAAGAACAGGAAGTGTATTGGCAAAGATATAATACAAATAAAGAATTAATCCAAGAAAGTGGATTTTTTGAGAGAATTAGCTTTGCCAAAGAAACAGTAGATATGGAAGAAAGATAATTAAGGGGTAATTTTTAATGGAAAATAAAAATTATGTAGTAGTAGAGCAAGGGGAAAAATACGAATATAACAGCATAGAAGAAATAATAAAAAGTATTTTAGGTAATGATTATTACGAATTGTCAGATAAAGAAAAGTATGAAAAAATAAAATTAAGAACATTTATAAATGCAAAAGTTAAAAAATTACCAATCATAGATTTAGAACAAGAAGATGAAATAACATTTTTATTATCACTTATAAAAAACAACGATATAGTTGTATTTGAAAAAGAAAGCAACAAAAAACTTACAAAAAATATAGATACCACAAATTTAAGAAAAGTATCAGGGGAATATATAGTTGTAAATGACTGTATAGACCAAATATTAAAAGATAAGATTTCAAAAAATATTTAATTTTTGAAAGGAGAAAAAGTTTGCTAAAGAAGAATGAAAATATTTTAGATAAATTTGTAAAAAAAGACTATAACAATGAATTAGAAGCATTGTTAGAAAAAAAATATTTTAGCGAAGATACAAAAAGTATATTACTTTCTATCTTATATAAACTAGAAACTTCATACAAAGACTACAAACAAGTAAAGCAAGATGTAGAAACAAAAGAGAAAATGATAGAAACATTCATAAAAAATATAAAAGAAAATTGTAATGAAATAAAACTAGTAAACCCAAATTCGAAAGAAAGTGAAATACTAAAAGGGAAAAGCTTTTGGGTAGAAAAAAACAGAAAAATAATTTTTTGTTATCCAATAGAAAGAAAAGTTCTATATTGTATAAGCAAAATAAGTCAAAAAGATAAAATAATAAAAGACAAATATTTTTTAATAAACAAGACATTATCAGACTTGATAACTGTTGGAAAAAATATTAGCACAGTAGAGCCATTAAGAGATTTTAATGGCTATTCGTGGACAACTATATCAAGAGAAATCGAAAGTGTAGACCATAACTTAATTTATCAAAATTTAGCCCTTCTATTAGGCAACAATTTTATGGATAAATGGTTAACAAATAAAGAAGCAGTTTTAGACTATATGGAAATATTTATAAATAAGCTAGAAGCAACGTACGGAAAAGAAAATGCAAACGAATTCATAAAAAGATTAAAAGATATATCAATTTTATTAGAAGTGAAATATGATAAAGAAGCAAGTAAAAAAATAAAAAATATAAAAAAAGAAATAGAAGAAAAATTAGAAGAAATAGAAGATAACAAGATTTTTTTAGAAAGTTTAACAAAAGAAAAAAGGAAACTTACAGGAGAAATTAGAAATATAGACGAAACAATAAATAATAAAGAAATGCTACAAAGCGAATATGACAAAAGAAATGAGAAACTTCCATTAGAAGAAAAAATATTTAGCATAAGAATACTTTCAAAATTAATGGAAGAAGAAAGAGCAAAAAAGATAGAGAGAATAGAAAAAATAAATGAATTAATGAACCCACAAAAATTCGTAGAATATAAAAGAAATTTAGAAAGCAAGAAACAAATACTAAAAGTATTAGACACATTTGACATAGAAAAAGACATAGAAGAATTAAAATTACAATTACAAAAAATCTTTTTGAAATGCTTTGAACATAAAATGAAAATGACAGAAACAAAACAAGAAATGACAAAAATGATTTACGAATTTAGATATTACACAATGTTACCATACAGCTATGAAAAATCAATAAGAGAAGTAGAAGAACTAAAAAGTACAATTGAACACATAGAAAGAACTTTATTAGAAAAATCACATAATATGAAAATTATAGAAAAATTTTCAAAACAGGAAGATGTTGATTATGAACTACTAAAATATATTTTTTCTACAAGAAGTATAAACTTAGAAGAAATATATGTTAAACTTACAAAAGAAAAAGAAAATTATTTTATACAAATTTTTGATGGGGAAAGTTTTGAAGATAAAATTCAAATACAAGAGCCAGATAAAATAAATAAAAAAGACTTATATATTAGACTAAACAAAAAAGTCAAAGCATTTTATTAATGAAAGGAAGAAATAAAAATATGAAAATTACATTTTTAGGGGCAACAAGAACAGTAACAGGCTCAAACTTTTTAGTAGAAGCGGCAGGAAAAAAATTCTTAGTAGACTGTGGAATGTGGCAAGGAAGAGCAGAACTAGAAGAACAAAACAGAGAAGAATTTCAATTCAATCCAGCAGAAATAGACTTTATGCTACTAACACATGCACACATAGACCACTCTGGAAGAATTCCAAAACTATACAACGAAGGATTCAAGAACAAAATATATGCACACAAAGCAACCTGCGACTTATGTGCATTAATGTTACCAGACAGTGGACATATTCAAGAAATGGAAAATCAATGGAAAAACAAAAAAAGAGTAAGAAAAGGGCAAAAAGAAGTAGAGCCACTATATACAGCAGAAGATGCAGCAAGGTCATTAGAAATATTTGAACCTGTACAATATGACGAAATAATAGAAATAACACCAGAAATACATGTAAGATTTAATGATGCAGGACATATGCTAGGATCTAGCATTATAGAATTATGGGTAAAAGAAGACGGAAAAGAAACAAAAACAGTCTTCACAGGAGACTTAGGAAACAATGACATACCACTATTAGACTCTCCAACAATGATAGAAAGCGCAGACTACGTTGTAATGGAATCAACATATGGAAGCAGAATTCACCTAAAAAACGAAGAAAAAGCAGAACTATTCTTAAACATAGTATCAGAAACACTAGATAATGGTGGAACAGTAGTAATACCATCATTTGCAGTAGGAAGAACACAAGAAATTTTATACGAGATAAACAAATTAAAAGAAACAAAAGATGACGAAGAATTCAGAAGAAAATACAAAACATTAATGAAATCAAACGTATATGTAGACAGTCCGCTTGCAATATCTGCAACAGAAGTATTTAGGGAAAACACAAACCTATTTGAAGACGAAGTGCAAGAAGAAATAATGAAAGGTGACAACCCATTAGAATTCCCAGGATTGCAATTTACAAGAACAGCAGACGAATCAAAAGCACTAAATGAAGACCAAAGACCAAGCATAATAATATCAGCAAGTGGAATGTGTGAAGTAGGAAGAATAAAACATCACTTAAAACACAACCTATGGAACCCAAAATCAACAGTATTATTTGTTGGTTACCAAGCACCAGGAACACTAGGATATAACATAGTAAACGGGGAAAAAACAGTAAAAATCTTTGGAGACGAAATAGCAGTAAATGCAAGAATAGAATACATCGAAGGTTATTCAGGGCATGCTGACCAAGACGGACTTATGAATTTTATATATTCATTCATAAACAAACCAAAGAAAATTTTCCTAGTACATGGAGAAGAAGAAGCACAAGACATCTTTAAAGCCAAAGTGGAAGAAGAAGCACAAATACCAGTGGTAATACCACAATGGGGAGAAACCTATGAAATAGACAAAGAAAACGACAAGGTTGAAGTTGTTGGAAAAATCGAAAGAAGAGAAACTGCAAACACATTAAGAAGAGAAATAATGCAAAGATTATCAAAATTAAGAAACGAAATTCAAGATATGGAAGACTATGTAAAACAAGACGTTCAAGATACAAACTTATCAGATAGAGAAGTTTTTGCAATAAACGAAAGAATAAAGGACCTGGAAAAACAAATCTTAAATATAATAGAAGGATAGAATTTTGGGTGTTTTTGGGGACAGTCCTAAAAAACACCCTATAAAGTTTTAAGATTTTAATAATTAATATTATAATTGTAATTGGGTGTTTTTTAGGTCTGTCCCCAAAAACACCCAAGAAAGGTAAAAAAATGGAAAACAAATATTTAAATGAAGCAATAATTGGAAACAAAAATATGATAGCCACATTTACAGAAAAAGGGGAGTTACAAAGAATGTACTTTCCAAGTAAAGATAACAGGCAATATATCAACTTTTTTCACACAGGAGTGAAAGTAAATAATTCGGACCTAATATATTTGCATGACGACATCAACAATGTCTACAAACAATATTACGATACAGACACAAATGTGTTAAACACAGAAGTAACAAATACATACTTCAATTTGAATATGCTTCAAACAGATTATGTATTATTGAAAGAAAATGTATTAGCAAAAAGATATATATTCTTAAACAATGGAAAAATAGACTTAAATACAAAATTTTTTATACATTCAGAATTGCTATCAGACCAAAATAATTTAGTTGGTTGCAAAGTAATTGATGAAGGTATGATGCAGTATGCACATGACTTTAATGTAGCAACATTTGCAAAAGGTGCAAAAATTGTAGCACATCAAATAAATGGAAGCAAAGAAACAATAAAAAGAGCTGAAATTTGGGACAAAGACTATATTGGAATGTCAAAAGACAGTAGTATTGCATATGACTTGGGAGTGATAAAACCACAAGAAAAGAAAGTTCTAGAAATATGTATTCTGATAGATGAAAATAAAAACATTTCAGATATGGAAGATGAAGTTGATAGAATTACAAAAATAGATTTACACAAAGAATATACTAACACAAAAGCATATTGGAGAAAATATGTAAGAGCACATAATGGTTTAAACCTAAAAGAACCACAAAACAGCTACGAAGAAAGAATTTTTGAAATATATAAAAGAAGTATATTGCTATTTCCATTGTTAACAAATGCAGAAACAGGTGGAATTATAGCGTCACCAGAAGTTGACGAAAACTTTACTAGATGTGGAAGATATGCTTATTGCTGGCCAAGAGATGCAGTATTTATAACAAAAGCAATGGACATTTTAAAAATGGAAAAAGAAACAGAAAAATTTTATAAATGTTTCTGCAAAAAAACACAAAGCAAAAATGGAATGTGGGAGCAAAGATTTTATACAGACGGAAAACTTGCACCTTGTTGGGGATATCAAGTTGACGAAACAGCAAGTGTAGTTTTTGGAGTATATGAGCATTACCAATATACTAAATCAGAAAAATTTTTAAAAGACAATTTACAAATGTGTGAAAAAGCAATAAGCTTTTTGAAAAAATATGTAAAAGATTGGCTAGAAATCGACGGAAGAGAAGAAAGAGACAAAGACAAAGTACAAGAAGAAATTGAAAATTCAATAAATAGACAAGGACACAAATATCCAGTAAGTTATGATATTTGGGAAGAAAATGATAAGGGTGTACATTTTTATTCATTAGCTAGTATTTATTCAGCATTTGACAAGATGCTTGCTATTTATAGGGCTCTTGGAAAAAATGTATCTGAATTTGAAAATAACAGATTAAAAGAAGAAAAAGTATCTAAAAATGAAAGAGAAATTGAGAAAATACAGGTAGAACTAAAAAAATATATAGAAGAAAATCTATATGATGATGAAAAGAAATCTTATGTTAGAAATACAGAAGATAGAAGAATGGATATAAGCTTACTAGGAGCTGTGACACCGTTTAATGTATTTAAGCCAAAAGAGAATAAAGTTAAGAATACAGTTGAGAGAATAAATATGAATATAAGGACTTATACTGGTGGATATCAAAGGTATGAGGGCGATGGTTATATGAATGGTAATCCTTGGCCTATTGCCAATTTGTGGATGACTTTGTATTACCTAGAAGCTGGTGAGAAGAAGCTTGCAAAGGAGACTTTTGATTTTGTTGTTAAGACTGCTGGTAAACATTTTTATTTGGGTGAGCAGGTTGATAATAGTACTTTGAAGCCTAATTGGGTTATTGGACTTGGCTGGTCTCATGCAATGTTTGTTATTGTTTTGGAAAAATTGTATGGATAAAATTTTTGCCAACGGGGACGGTTCTTTTTGGCACGTTTCTGCAACCAAGGGACAGACCTTCCAAATTGCTTGACCCCCTGTCGCTGGCGATATACGTGTTATTTTTGATATTGCTTTTGTTCACTACGCTCAATAATAATTTGTATGTTTATATAAAAGGGGTTTTCACTCAGGCTCAAATTCTTATTTTATATTTTGAATAAATGCTGAATGTGACTGGAAGAAGATTAGAAATTCTTTAACTTTTTTATGGAAATAGTTCACACTTGCTGTGAAAGGGAGCCATAAAAAAGTTATTAGAATTTCTTTTCTTATGTAAGAAACCGAAGCATTTATGAAAAATAAAAATAAGAATTTGCCCGTGAACATTACTTTTTATATAAACTTACAAATTCTAAATTTTGCTTCATTCAAGCAAGCAATATCAAAAATAACACGTATATCGCCAGCGACAGGGGTCAAGCGATTTGGAAGGTCTGTCCCTTGGTTGCAGAAATGTGCCAAAAAGGACCGTCCCCAGTGGCAAAAAATTGCCAAAAAGGTCCGTCCCTATTGGCAGGGCAAAAAAGTTTAGAAAAAGACTTGAAAAGTCTTTTTTTTTGTTATAGAATAGGAATGTCCTAAAAAGGGCAAAATAAAAATTAAGGAGGAATTTTTATGTCAATAAAAGTAGGAATTAACGGATTTGGAAGAATTGGAAACTTATCATTCCAAGCAGCAATTGCAAAGGAAGGAGTAGAGGTAGTAGCAGTAAACGATCCATTCATCACAGCAGACTATATGGCATATATGACAAAATATGATACAGTACACGGAAAATTCAACGGAACAGTAGAAGAAAAAGACGGAAATCTAATAGTAAATGGAAAAGAAATAAAAGTATATAATGAAATGGACCCACATAACATCCCATGGGGAGAAATAGGAGTAGAATACGTACTAGAATGTTCAGGAGTATTCACAACATTAGAAAAAGCACAAGCCCACATAGATGCAGGAGCAAAAAAAGTAATAATCAGTGCACCATCAAAAGATGCTCCAATGTTTGTAATGGGAGTAAACAATGAAACATATGACCCAAGCATGAACATAGTATCAAACGCATCTTGTACAACAAACTGTCTAGCACCATTAGCAAAAGTTATAAACGACAACTTTGGAATTAAAGACGGATTAATGACAACAGTACACGCTACAACAGCAACACAAAAAACTGTTGACGGAGCTTCTAAAAAAGATTGGAGAGGTGGAAGAGCAGCAGCAGCTAACATCATACCATCATCAACAGGAGCAGCAAAAGCAGTTGGAAAAGTAATACCAACATTAAATGGAAAACTAACAGGTATGTCATTCAGAGTACCAACAGTAGACGTATCAGTTGTTGACTTAACATGTAACTTAGAAAAACCAGCAAAAATGGAAGAAATCTGTGCAGCAATCAAAAAAGCATCTGAAAATGAAATGAAGGGAATTATCGAATATACAGATGAACCAGTAGTTTCATCAGACTTTATCAATGATGCTCATACATCAATATTTGATGCAACAGCAGGTATTCAATTAACAGATACATTTGTAAAATTAGTTGCTTGGTATGATAATGAATGGGGATACTCAAATAAATTAGTAGACCTAGCTTGTTACATTGCATCAAAAGGATAATTAGTAAAAATATAAAAAGAATACTTGCAAAGTATTCTTTTTTCATATAAAATAAAAGTGCTTAGTATTATAAATAAATTTAGGGAGGCATACAAATGAAAAATAATAAGGGTGTAACTCTAATAGCATTAGCAATAACAATTATAGTAATGTTGATTTTAGCAAGCATAACAATAGGTTCTATTAGAGATAAAAAAGGAATAGTAAAACAAGCAGAAACAAGTTCAGCAGAAGCTGAAAAAGAGAGTATAATAGAAAAGATAGAAGCTGATTTATATAATGAAAAGATAAAAAAAGGTAAGAAGCCCACGAAGTCTGAATTAAAGCAGATGATTGAAGCAAAGGGATATAGTGATACTTTGGCAGAAGATAGTTTTACATCAAAAGGTGGTAAATATACAATTAATTATGATGAGATTTCAGGCTGGGAAGGCTATGTTGAAGATGGGTTAATTTTACATTTGGATGCTATAAACAATACTGGAGAAGGAGATAGCAATCATAGTAATACCAGTAATATCTGGAAAGATTTAAGTGGAAGTAATAATGATGTAACATTAGCAAATGAACATACTTTTAGTAATAAAGAATTAGTTTGTAGAAAGAAAGAAGGCCAAATTTATTCTAGTAGTAAAAATGCTGTATTTAATGTAGAACCAGAAGATTATACAATAGAAATAGTTGCTAAGTATAGTAAAAAAGAAGAATGGGGATGGATTTTTAGTTTAAGAGAAGATTCAAATCAAAAAGGACTTCAATTCATAAGTTATGATAATGAGGAAGGGGGCGAAAACTACCAAAGATTTGGTTATTACGAACCTAATGGGGCAGGGACTAATGTAAAAAATATAGACTATGAAGATATAGTTGGAGCAAAATTTAATAGAGCTATAACATATAAAAAAGATAGTAAACAATTAATAGGGTATGAAAATTCAAAAGAAATAGAGAGATTACAAACAAATCCAGCAATATTAGCTGGTGCAAAAGCTCGATTGGGTGGTACTAATTGGCATACAAGAATTTCACTAAATGGGTCTATATATTCAGTAAGAGTATATAATCGTGAATTAACACAAGAAGAAATAGAAAACAATTATAGAGTAGACCAAGCACGCTTTGGTATTTAACAAAGATATAAACAGAAACTTTATAAAACCATCTTGACTTTATTTTGAATTATGGTAAAATATTTATGAAAACAGAAAAGTTTGAAAATTACATAATTATTTGTTATAATTATTATAGATATTGCATAAAATATAATAGGAGATGATGTAGTATGGCAACAAAAAGTTTTTTAAAAAATATAGTTATTAAAGATAAAAAGTCAGCAACAGCATTTATCGAAGCATTAGAAAATGCAGAAGGAAAAAAGAGAAAAAATGTGAAAATCGATAGATTAGTTGAAGACATAGAAGATAGTGAAAAAATAAAGGAAATATTTAAACATAAATAATAATGGGATATAAAGTAATAAAGCTAAAGAATATCTATAATAATTTAGGAGAAGTGGAAACGAAAAAGATACTAAAAGAATTTAAATGCGAACTAAATAAGGATGTTGAATATTTTTTACACGAAAAAGCAATTGAGTTTTCTAAACAAGGAATTGCAGAAACATTCATAGTTATGAGCCAGTATAAAAGGAAAGAAGTTATAGTTGGATATTTTTCAACCACTAATAAGGCTATAAATATAAAAAAGATGAATCTCAGTGCTACAAAGAAAAAAAGAATATTAAAGTTTGCAAAATACGACAAAGAATATAAAACATATAGTGTAGCACTACCTTTAATAGGACAAATTGGAAAGAATTATAGTAATGGATATAATAAATTAATTACAGGTGATATGTTACTGAAACTAGCCTGTAACAAAATAAAAATAGCACAAGATGTATTAGGTGGAAGATATGTATACTTAGAATGTGAAGATAAGCCAAAATTAAAAGAATTTTATGAAAGTAATGGTTTTGTATGTTTTGGAAAACGAAATCTAGAAAGAGACGAAAGAGATAAAAACAATGGAGACTATCTACTTCAAATGTTATGTGATTTAAGTAAGAATAATTAAAACAATAATTAGAGTACAAAAATATAAAAAGAACACTTGAAAAGTGTTCTTTTTTGCGATAAAATAGGAATGTCTTAATAAAAAAGCCAAAACAAGCAAATACTAAGACAAAACAAAAACAGGGAGGAAACAAAAATGAATAAAAAAACAATAAAAGACATTGATTTAGAAGGAAAGAAAGTACTAGTAAGATGTGACTTCAACGTACCAATGGACGAAGAACAAAATATAACAGACAACACAAGAATAGTAGCAGCAACGCCAACAATAAAATACCTAATAGAGAAAAACTGTGCAATAATACTATGCTCACACTTAGGAAGACCAAAAGGAGAATTCAAACCTGAATTTTCACTAGCACCAGTAGCAAAAGAACTATCAAAACTATTAGGAAAAGAAGTAATAATGGCAAAAGACGTAATAGGAGAAGACGCTAACAAAAAGGCAGAAAAACTACAACCAGGACAAATAATGCTATTAGAAAACGTAAGATTTCATAGAGAAGAAACAGACAACGACCCAGAATTTGCAAAAAAACTAGCAGATATGGCAGAAATATATGTAAGTGACGCATTTGGAGCAGTACACAGAGCACATGCATCAACAGCAGGAGTAGCACAATACCTACCAGCAGTATCAGGATTACTAATAGAAAAAGAATTAAAATTTTTAGGAAACGCAGTAACAAATCCTGAAAGACCATTTGTAGCAATACTAGGTGGAGCAAAAGTTTCAGACAAAATAGGAGTAATAGCCAGCCTATTAGAAAAAGTAGACACATTAATAATAGGTGGTGGAATGGCATATACATTCTTTAAAGCACAAGGATATGAAGTAGGAAACTCACTTTGCGAATTAGACAAATTAGAACTAGCAAAAGAACTAATGGAAAAAGCCAAAGCAAAAGGCGTAAAACTAATGCTTCCAGTAGACACAAAAGTCGGAAAAGAATTTAAGCCAGACACAGAAAGCAAAACAGTATCATGGACAGAAATACCAGCAGACTGGGAAGGATTTGATATTGGAGAAAAATCAATAGAAATGTTCTCAGAAGAAATCAAAAAAGCAAAAACAGTAGTATGGAATGGACCACTAGGACTATCAGAATTTGAACAATTTGCAATAGGAACAAATTCAATAGCAAAATTATTATCAGAAATGGATGCAACAACAATAATCGGTGGTGGAGATTCAGCAGCAGCAGTAAAAAAAGCTGGATTAGCTGACAAAATGACACATATTTCAACAGGTGGTGGAGCATCACTAGAATTTTTAGAAGGTAAAAAATTACCAGGTATTGAATGCCTTCTAAATAACTAAAAATACTTGATTAAGATAATTGTAAAAGGATATGAAATATGATTGTAACATTATCAGGAATAACAGGAACAGGAAAATCATTTTTTAAAAATGTAATTGTTCAGGAGATAGGGTTCAAAAACTTAGTAATTGTAACAACAAGGGAAAAAAGAAAAAATGAGATAAAAGGAATTGATAAGCAATTTGTAACAAACGAAGAATTTGAAGAACTAAAAGCAAAACAAGAAATAGCAGTAGATTTTCAATTCTTAGAAGAAAAATACGCATATAAAAAAGAAGACTTAAAATCCAGTAAAAACCAAGTAACAGAATTACATTACAGCACAATTTATCAATTTAAAAGAAACACAAAAGATGTATTTTCAATATATATACTTCCATTTGACTTTGAAAGAGCAAAATTAGAGTTAAGAAAAAGAGAATTACCAAAAGATGTAGAAGAAAAAAGAATACAAGAAATGAAAGAACAAATAGAAGAATTCTCAAAAAACAAAGAACTTCAACAACAATTTGATTATGTATTTATAAATGACTATACAGAAAATTCAAAAGAAAAGTTACTGAAAAACATAAAAAATAAATTAAATAGAAAAGGAGAAATATTAATATGAGAAAAAAAGTAATTGCAGGAAACTGGAAAATGAATATGCTTCCAAACGAAGCAATAAAATTTATAGAAGACCTAGCACCATTGGTAAAAGACACAGAAAATGAAGTAATACTATGTGTACCATATACAGACTTATTTTATGCGTTGCTAACAGCACAAGGAACAAACATCAAAATAGGAGCACAAAATATGCACTTTGAAGAAAGTGGTGCATACACAGGAGAAGTATCAGCAAAAATGCTAAAATCAATAAACGTAGAATATGTAATAATTGGGCACTCAGAAAGAAGACAATATTTTAACGAAACAGACGAAACAGTAAACAAAAAAATAAAAGCAGCATTTGCAAATGAACTAAAACCAATAGTATGTGTAGGGGAAACACTAGAAGAAAGAGAAAATGGAAAAACAGCCCAAATAATAACAAAACAAACAGAATTAGCATTAGAAGGCTTGACAAATGAGCAAGTAGAGAATACAATAATTGCCTATGAACCAATATGGGCAATAGGAACAGGAAAAACAGCAACAAGCGAAGATGCAAACAACAGTGTAAAAGAAATTAGAAAGAAAATAGAAGAAATCTATGGACAAGAGACAGCTTCAAGAGTTATAATACAATATGGCGGAAGCGTAAAAAGCTCAAACGCAAAAGAATTATTCGAAATGTCAGACATAGACGGTGGCCTAGTAGGGGGAGCAAGTCTAAAAGCTGACGAATTCAGCAAAATCGTAAATTTTGAATAAGGTGTTTTTGGGGACAGACCTAAAAAACACCCCAAAATTAAAAAAAGGGAAAATATATAAATAAGTAAAAGGGTGTTTTTTAGGACTGTCCCCAAAAACACCTTGAGAAGAGGATGGTAAAAATGAAAGACAAACTAACAATGCTAATGATATTAGACGGATTTGGAGACAACAAGAATAAAGACGGAAATGCAATCAAATTAGCCAAAACACCTAATATAGATAAACTAATGAAAAAATATAAAACAGTAGATATAAACACAAGTGGATTAGCAGTAGGATTACCAGACGGACAAATGGGAAACTCAGAAGTTGGTCACACAAACATAGGAGCAGGAAGAATAGTATACCAAGAACTAACAAGAATAACAAAATCAATAGAAGACGGAGACTTTTTTACAAACCCAGAATTTATAGCAGCAATTGAAAACTGCAAGAAAAACAACTCAAAATTACACATACTAGGATTAGTATCAGACGGTGGAGTTCATAGTCACAACAGACATTTATATGGTCTATTAGAAATGGCAAAAAGAAGAGACTTTGAAGATGTATATGTACACTGTTTCTTAGACGGAAGAGACACACCACCAGCATCAGCTGAAAGCTATGTAATGAAATTAGAAGAAAAAATGGCAGAGAAAAAAGTTGGAAAAATAGCATCAATTTCAGGAAGATTTTACGCAATGGATAGAGACAAAAGATGGGAAAGAGTTAAAAAATGTTATGATGCTCTAGTAAAAGGAGAAGGAAACAAAGCAGGAAGTAGCATAAAAGCAATAGAAGACTCATACCAAAAAGAAGTATTTGATGAATTCATAGAACCAACAATAATTTGCAATGGAAAAGAACCAGTAGCAAAAATAGAAGAAAATGACTCTGTAATATTCTTTAATTTCAGACCAGATAGAGCAAGAGAAATAACAAGAGCATTAGTAGATCCAAACTTTGACGGATTTGAAACTAAGAAAGATTTAAACTTATATTTTGTATGTTTTACAAACTATGATGAAACAATGCCAAATGTTCACATTGCATTCAAAAAAGAGCCATTAGCAAACACATTTGGAGAATATATAAGCGAAAAAGGATACACACAACTAAGAATAGCAGAAACAGAAAAATATGCACATGTTACATTCTTCTTTAATGGTGGAGAAGAAAAACAATATAAAGGAGAAGACAGAATACTAGTACCATCACCAAAAGTAGAAACATATGACCAAAAGCCAGAAATGA
The DNA here is from genome assembly GCA_948502395.1 of uncultured Clostridia bacterium. Classification (GTDB taxonomy): domain Bacteria; phylum Bacillota; class Clostridia; order TANB77; family CAG-508; genus CAG-269. The sequence goes on from CAOPES010000001.1 coordinate 146,330, forward strand.
GTGCATATGAAGTAACAGAAAAAGTATTAGAAGCAATAAAATCAGACAAATATGATGCAATAATTTTAAATTATGCAAATACAGATATGGTAGGACACACAGGAAGCTTAACAGCTGCAATAAAAGCAGTAGAAGCAGTAGACGAATGCGTAGGAAAAGTAGTAGCATTAGTAGAAGAAAAACAAGGAAATATGCTAATAACTGCTGACCATGGAAATGCAGAGCAAATGATAGATTACAAAACAGGAGAACCACACACAGCTCATACAACAAATCCAGTACCGCTAATTTTAGTAACAGCAAATGAAAAACTAAAACTAAAAGAAGGCGGAAAGCTAGCAGATTTAGCGCCAACAATGCTTGATTTAATGAATTTAGAACAACCAGCAGAAATGACAGGAACAAGTTTATTAGATAAGGAATAAAATAATATGTTACATCATACAAAAAAAATAAGAAAAATATATGAAGATATACAAACGAAAATCTTTTATATGATTCCAGAAAAATGGAATCAACTATATCTATATGCATCAGTCATAGACAAAGCAAATGGAGAGCAAACTGGTGAACTATATTTTTATTATATACCAAAAGGAATACTAAAAAAGAAACCAGTAAATGTATATGAAATACCTAATAAATTTAATCTTGACGAAAACGAATATGTCGAATTTGTAAAAATCATATATGAGCAAATAAAAGAATTAAGAAATGAATTTAGAGAAACAGGTTTAGACCCATTGTGGTCTAACCTGACTATGTCAATAGAAGACCTAAACTTTAAAGTAGAATACAAATATGACGATTTGTTAAGTGGTCAATTCGATAATTACGAAAGACACATAATATGGAGATATCAATATCTAAAAATAGGACCAGAGCAAGTAAGCAGTAAAGACAAACAAATTTTAAACAGATATATTGCTCGGAATTGAAGCAAACAAAAATCAACAAAAAATAGATACATATCAAGATAGAATATATATAAGAGATGTTGGTAATATGGTAGCATATAACACAACAGAAGAAAACGAAGCAAAAAATGTAGAAAGACAACATAATGAAATAGAAACAAAACCAAAAGAAGAAAAGAAACCACAAAGGAAGAAGAAAAATCAAATACTATTATCAGAAGAAGAACTGAAACAGTTAGAAATGGAAAAACAAGGTGGAAATTAGAAAAGCCACAATAAATTATGTTATTAGATTTAGGCTAATTAAGTTTAGTCTAAAAGAAAAAATAAAAGAACTAAAAACTTAATAATTGAAAGGAGCAAGGAAAATGATTTATTCAAAAGAATTAGAAGAAATGTGCACAGTTCGTAAGGGAGTAGACCACGGACCAGCACCAATTCCAGAAGAAGGAAAATGGGTAAAAGCAAAAGATGTAAAAGACATATCAGGATTAACACATGGTATAGGTTGGTGTGCACCACAACAAGGGGCATGTAAACTAACACTAAACGTAAAAGACGGAATAATCCAAGAAGCTTTAATAGAAACAATTGGATGTTCAGGAATGACACATTCAGCTGCTATGGCAGGAGAAATTTTAACAGGAAAAACAATATTAGAAGCACTAAACACAGACTTAGTATGTGATGCTATAAATACAGCTATGAGAGAATTATTCTTACAAATAGTATATGGTAGAACACAAACAGCTTTCTCAGAAGGTGGTTTACCAGTAGGAGCAGGACTTGAAGACTTAGGAAAAGGTCACACAAGCCAAGTTGGAACAATTTACTCTAGCACTCTTAAAGGACCTAGATACTTAAATCTTGCAGAAGGTTATATAGTTGAAATTGGGTTAGATAAAGATGACCAAATTATTGGTTACAAATATGTTCATTTAGGAAAAATGATGGATAACATTAAAGCAGGAATCGAACCAACAGAAGCTATTGAAAAAGCATCTGGAACATATGGAAGATTTGATGAGGCTGTTAAGAAGATTGACCCAAGAAAACAATAGGACATTTGGGGACGTTTCCTTTTGGACATTTTGTCCACTTTGGGACACATCTACAATAAAAATTAAAATTAGGAGGAATAAAAAATGGCAGTAACATTTGAAAGTTATGAAAGAAGAATAGATCAAATTAAACCAGTAATGGAAAAATACGGAATAAAAGATTTTGAAGAAGCACTAAAAATCTGTACAGACAAAGGTTTTAACCCATACGAAATAGTAAAAGGAGTTCAACCAATCTGTTTCGAAAACGCAGCTTGGGCATATACATTAGGAGCAGCAATAGCTGTAAAAAAAGGTTGTGTAAAAGCAGCAGACGCAGCAAAAGCAATAGGAGAAGGATTACAAGCATTCTGTATCCCAGGTTCTGTTGCAGATGATAGAAAAGTAGGATTAGGACATGGAAACCTAGCATCTATGCTATTATCAGAAGACACAAAATGTTTTGCATTCTTAGCAGGACACGAAAGCTTTGCAGCAGCAGAAGGAGCTATCGGTATAGCAAAATCAGCAAACAAAGTAAGAAAAGAACCGTTAAGAGTTATCTTAAACGGACTTGGAAAAGACGCTGCACAAGTTATATCAAGAATAAATGGATTTACATATGTAAAAACAGATTTTGACTTCTTTACAGGAAAAGTAAAAGTAGTTGAAGAAATACCATACTCAGACGGAGAAAGAGCAAAAGTTAGATGTTATGGAGCAAATGACGTTAGAGAAGGTGTTGCTATAATGTGGATGGAAGATGTTGATGTATCTATTACAGGAAACTCAACAAACCCAACAAGATTCCAACATCCAGTTGCAGGAACATATAAAAAAGAAAGATTAGCAGAAAATAAAAAATATTTCTCAGTTGCATCAGGTGGTGGAACAGGTAGAACACTTCACCCAGATAATATGGCAGCTGGTCCAGCTTCTTATGGTATGACAGATACAATGGGAAGAATGCACTCAGATGCACAATTTGCAGGTTCTTCATCAGTTCCAGCACATGTTGAAATGATGGGATTAATCGGTATGGGTAACAACCCAATGGTTGGAGCATCAGTTGCAGTAGCTGTTGCAGTAGAAGAAGCAATGAAATAGTTGATGTTTTTAGGGACGGAGCAAAAAAACATCAGTCCTAAAAACAAAAAAATAAAAGGCGGAGCAATTTGCTCCGTCTAAAATTTTATTCAAAACTTTTTTGGACTGTCCCAAAAAGTCTATTTCTTCTTATCATCTTTTAAAACTTCTTTAATAGCACCAATAGAACTTAAAGCACTAGTAGCTTCAAAAGGGATAAACACTTTATTAGCTTCACCCTTAGCAACTTCTTCCAAAGCCTCCAAAGATTTCAATTGAACCAACTTATCATCAGGAGCTGCATTTTTCATAGCCTCATAAACCATTTTGATTTCCTTAGCCTTAGCTTCTGCAACAGCCTTAATAGCTTGAGCCTCACCATCAGCCCTTCTAATCTTTGATTCTTTATCAGCCTCAGCTTCTAAGATAGCAGCTTGTTTTTTACCTTCTGCAATAGTAATAGCAGATTGTCTTTGAGCTTCGGATTCTAGTATCATAGCTCTTTTATTTCTTTCTGCATTCATTTCTTTTTCCATTGCATCTCTGATATCAGCAGGTGGAGTAATATCCTTAATTTCCACTCTATCAATTTTACAACCCCATCTATCAGTAGCTTCATCTAAAACAACTCTCAATTTATTGTTGATACCATCCCTAGAACTAAATGTTTCATCTAAGTCCATTTTACCAATGATATCACGAATTGTTGTAATTGCAAGATATTCAATACCTTTCTTCAAACTTTGAATTTCATAAACTGCCTTTGCAGGGTCTGTTATTTGATAGAAAACAACAGTGTCTATTGTAATTGTAACATTATCCTTAGTAATAACTCCTTGAGGTGGAACATCCATAGTTTGTTGTTTTAAACTAACAACACTTCTAACGTGATCAAAGAAAGGAATAATAATTGTAAGTCCAGCGTCTGCTACTTTATAAAACTTACCTAATCTTTCAATGATATAAACCTCAGATTGTTTAACGATTTTAATTGATGCTGCTGCTATTATTAAAATAATAACAAGTAATACTAATAAAAACCACATAATAAATCCTCCTTTTATAATATATATTAAATTTATTGGTCATTTAAAACAGGTTCAACAATTGCTTTTACACCCTTTATTTCTAGAACCCTTATTTTAGTGTCTTTTGGAATAATTTGATTATCTCGACTGATAGCAGACCAAACTTCACCAGAAATTTTGATTTGTCCAACAGCTTCGATAGGATTGATGTCTTGTGTTACTATTCCATTTTTTCCTATAATAGAGTATACATTAGTTTTGATAGGATTTTTATTTGTAGCAAATTTTTTTACAAAAGGTTTTGTTACAAAAATTAGTATTGTAGATGAGATTACAAATACTGCTGTTTGAATAACAAGGTTATCTGTAAAAAGGCTTGTAATCATAGCAAATAAAGAACCAATTGATAGCCAAAAAATTAAAAATCCTACTGTTATAATTTCCGCTATTAAAAATATTCCTGCCATAATTAGCCAAATATACCACATAAAATAAATCCTCCTTAAATTTACCAACTAAATTTATTATAGCACAATATTAGAAAAAACACAATAAGCGACATAACTATTTAAAAATATACATAAAATGTTGCAAAATAATTTAATTAATGTTATAATAATACTTGGTAAAAAATAGAAAGGATGTTTGATTATGGTAGCAAATGAAACAAATCAAAACAAAAAAAGTACTGAAAAACAAGTTGTAGCAGTTATTGGACGGTTTATGCCTATTCACAACGGGCATAAAGATTTCCTAATAAAATTCGCAAAAGAATATGACAAAATAATTGTTATGCTTGGCTCATGTTATGAAAATGGAACACAGCGAAACTGCATTCCAGCAGTAGAGCGGGAAAAAATGTTAAGAGCGATGTTTAAAGAAGAAGGAATTGCAGAAGAAAAGTATAAAATTATTCCAATTCCTGACACAGAATCATTTGATGAATGGATTGATACTATTCGCAGAGTGTGTGAAACAAATGGAGTAACTCATTTCTGTACAGGAAATCAAGAAGATATCTTGAATGTATTAGAAAAGAGAAATGAAAAACTAGGATTTGAAATGATAAATCCAGAAAAAGACACAAAGTTTCACTTCCATGCAACAGACATAAGAAAATACATTATCGAAGGGAATTATGAAAAAATCAAAGAAATGATTCCGAAAGAGATAATGCCAATTCTGTTCAGAAATACATTCAGAGAAATCATTGCATCAAGTAAAAATCGTGGAGTAATATTCGTTCCAGGAAGACAGACAGTAGATGTTATACTGCTAATTCGTAATATACTTGACGGAAAGGTATACGTATTATTAGGAAAACGCTCGATGAAAAAGAAAGATTTTCCTGGATATCTTGCCTTACCAGGTGGAGGTATTGACGAATTTGAAACACCAACAGATGCAGCAATTCGTGAATTTTACGAAGAGACGGGTTTGAAAATGAAGATGATTGACAACTCACTGGAGCCTGCAATTGTAAAATTCGAAAACGTTCCAAAATCAAACCTTGAGCAAATGTACATTGTAGGTATTTACGGCTCGGAAGACGAAAAAGTTTCAGGAACAAGAGGAGGTTCTTCTCAATGTTTTGGAGTTTTTGTAGAAGATGAGCTATACAAGTATGAAGAATACTTAAATCCAACTGATGACTTGACAGATGTCAAATTTTATGAAATCAGTGATGCGATGTCAAAAGGATTAGCATATCAACATGGCGAAATGCTAACAAAAGCAATTACAATGTTTAATGCATATCCAGACTTGAAAAAGTCGTTAGCGATTGATGATGAAAAACAAAAATCAGAAACGCTGGTAATCTCTTTTGTAGGAGCATCAGGAGCAGGAAAAAGCACAGCAGCGCTTGGAACTAGCTATGAATTGAAGAAAAAAGGAAAATCTGTTGAGTATGTTCAAGAATTTGCAAAAGACTTATTCTACAATGGTCTGTTGGGAAAATACATTCCAAACCAATCATATATAATTGCGGAACAATATAAACGCATTTATGATTTAATTGGAAAAGTAGATTATATAGTAACAGATGCAGGACTTGAAATTAGCGCATTCCACTCTTCAAATGAGAGCAAACATGTTGAAAATTTGGCTTGGTATCTTAGAAATAAGGTTAATCAAGTAACAATTTTCATTCAAAGGGATGAAGAAAAAGTACTATATGAAACGGAAGGAAGAGCAGAGACGGAATCTGAAAGCAGATTGTTTGGTATTAAGCTTGAAGAGTATTTGAAGAATAATCGTGCAAAATATTGCAAAGTGGTTGGAACAGATGCGGCAATAGATGCTGCACTAAAAGCTATTGAAGATAGCAAAAAGTAAATATACTATAAAGAAAGAAGATAAGAAACTATTAATACCACACTAATCTAGAAAGGATATTTAACTTTATGAAACGAGAACTTTTAAAATTGACTCCAACACAGTATCTCTGTCCAGTTTGTGGGCAATGGCATGATTGGAGTGAGCGGGAGGAAAATCTAGAATGGTTTGAACCAAGTCATCATTGGGCTGCTGAATTGTATTGGCCATATGAAAAGAATATTCACAAGAAAAGGAACCGTTGTGAAGTATATTTCGATGATATTTATTGCCATTATAGAATAGAGCCACTTGGTGAATGCGATGAAGAGTTGAAAAAAATTGCAATTTCTGACATAAAACAATCTTCTGATGATTGTACAGTTATTTTTGATATGTATAATACCTGTTTTGGATTTAGATTCAAAATGTCAGAATATTATGAGATTGTTAATAAAACAAAATAAAAAATAATAGTTTCGATATCTAATAGATCCTTCAAGGTATTTGCCTTGGAGGATTTTTAAGTATAAAAATCAAGAAAAATGAGAATAACTATAATATAAAATAAAAAACAAAGAGGTATAAAATGGAAAGAAAAGAAGAACATGGAGAAGACGTAACTAAATATGGAGAGTTTATCTCAACATACTTTGCCTGGGTACCACCAGAAAAACAAAAAGACGTAGTAAAAAAATTAGAAAATATGACAAAAAGTGAGAAAAACGAAGAAAAAGAAAGATAACCGAACAAAAAAGCAAAACAAAGGTCAAAGAAAGTCAAAAAATGCTCTTGAAAAATTTTTCAAGGGTAGTATAATAATAATGTAGGTCAAAGAAAGTCAAAGTCAACAAAAATTTATTGCAACTTTGAAATAAAAAGCCAACAAAAAAGGAGATGAACCCAAATGAGAATGTCAGATTTAATAGAAGAATTTATCAAAGACTTATTTGATGAAGAAAACGAAGCAATAGAAATACAAAGAAACGAACTAGCAGAACAATTCAACTGTGTACCATCACAAATCAACTACGTAATATCAACAAGATTTAAACCATCACAAGGATACTATGTAGAAAGTAGAAGAGGTGGTGGCGGACACATCACAATAAAAAAAGTAAAAAGTAGCAAAGAAGAATACCTAATGCACATTATAGAAAACATACAAAACACACTAACATCAAATGAAGTTGATATATTAATAAGTGACTTTTTATCATACAATTTAATAACAAGCAAAGAAGCAAAACTTCTAAAAGTTGCAACAAGTGACAACGTGTTAAAACTACCAAAAGACATAAAAGACCAAGTACGAGCAAGAATATTCAAAAATATGATATTAAATTTAGAATAGGAGGAAACTAATATGTTATGTGAAAACTGTGGAAAAAGAGAAGCAAACGTAAGATACCAAGAAAACATAAACGGAAGAAAAAAAGAACTAAACCTATGCGAAGAATGCAGTCAAAAATTAGGAATAAACCAAATTGACTTCAATATGCCAATAGACTTTTCAAGCTTTTTCGGCGGATTTTTTGAAGAATTCGAAAATCAAGAATTTATGCCATTCTTAAACGATGTAAAAACACTAACATGTGAAAGATGTGGATACACTTTTGACGATATAGTAAAAACAGGAAGACTAGGATGTCAAAACTGTTACAGCGTATTTGAAGAACATCTAAACCCAATAATAAAAAGAATACAAGGAGCAGACACACATGTAGGAAGAATTGGCAAAGTAATAGATAGCAAAATAGTAGTATCAGAAGAAAACGAAAAGGAAAATAAAGGAAAACCAAAAGAAAAATCTGAAATAGAAAAATTAAAAGAAGAATTAAAAAAAGCAATTGAACAAGAAAAATACGAAGAAGCCGCCAAAATAAGAGACGAAATAAAGAAATTAGAAAAATAAAATTGCCACTAGGGACGGACCTAAATGGCAAAAAATTGCCAAAAAGGTCCGTCCCCATTGGCAATCTGATAAAAATAAGAAAGGAACTGAAAAATGAATTGGTATTTAGATGTAAATGAAAATTCAGATGTAGTAAAAAGCACGAAAATCAAGTTTTCAAGAAATTTAAGTGAGTTTAAATTTAACTTAAAAAAGCAAGAAGATATAGAAAGATTAGAAAACAAAGTAAAAGAAAATCTATATAACATAGGCTATGGACTAAAATTCTTAAAACTATGTGATATGGATGAAATAACAAAAATGAGCTTAGTGGAAAAAGAATTAATAAGTTCAAATTTTGCATTAAAAAGATATGGAAGTATTTTAATAAATGACGAAGAAAATATTTGTATTATGATAGGTGGAGAAGAACACTTAGAATTACAATCATATGGAGCAGGATTAGACTTAGAAAATGTGTTAAACTTGGCAATTGAAATAGATGAAAAAATAGGAGAAATACTAGGCTATGCAGTAAGCAAAAAATATGGATATCTAACAAGTTCACCAAGCAATATAGGAACAGGACTCAAAGTGTCTGTAAAAGTACATTTACCAGCATTAGAGAGAACAAGAAATACAAGAAAAGTATTTGAAGCAATAGGAGATTTTGGAATAAACATAAAAGAAGTATACAAAGGCAAAGGGGACATCTATCAAATTTCTAATAAACAAACATTAGGAATAAGCGAAAAAGAAATAATAAGAAACCTAAAAGTAATTGTACAAACAGTTATAGAACAAGAAAGACAAGCAAGAAAGCTATTAGCACAAGACGAAATAGGTTTAAGTGATATGATATATAGAAGCTATGGAATTTTAGCAAATTGCAAACAAATATCAAATGAAGAAGCAAGAGAACTACTATCAAATGTAAAACTGGGAGTAGACTTAGGAATTTTGAACGAATTAACAGATTTGAAAATACAAAAGCTATATTTATATAGCAAGCCATCAAATTTACAAAAATATTTGGGGCAAAAATATGATAAAGAAGAGCTAAAAATAAAAAGAGCGGAAGTAATTAAACAAATTATTGCCACTGGGGACGGAGCTTAATGGCAAAAAATTGCCAAAAAGGACCGTCCCTGATGGCAAAAAATTGCCAAAAAGGTCCGTCCCTATTGGCAATATTCTGAGAAGGAGGAGATTTTATGACTTATAAATTTACAAATAGGGCTAAGAAGGCTATTGAGATAGCTAGTAATGTGGCTATGGAGTTAGGACATAATTATATAGGTACAGAGCATGTTTTATATGGTCTTTCTAAGGAAGGCAGTGGAATTGCATATAAGGTTCTGGAAAATCAAGGAATTACGGCAGATATGATTATAGATAAAATTGTGGAGCTACTAGGAAATGAAGCTCCGATAGATGGAACTTTTGGTTTTACTCCAAGGACTAAAAGGGTTATTGAGAATTCTTTTATTGAAGCGAGAAAGCTTGGTTTTAACTATATTGGGACAGAACATTTGTTGATTGGTATATTAAAAGAAGGCGATAGTATTGCTACAAGGATTTTGTTGGAGCTAAATGTAAATGTTCCTAAATTATATAATGAAATAGTGAAGGTGATAAATGAAGGTGAAGATGCTACAAAATCTGAAAATAAAGGAAACAATAGCAAGGGAAAAGGAAGTTTCAATTCCACACCAACATTAAATCAATTCGGTGAAGATTTAACTAAAAAAGCAGAAGAAGGAAAGCTAGACCCTATTATAGGTAGAAAAGAAGAAATTGAAAGGGTAATACAAATATTATCTAGAAGAACTAAAAATAATCCTTGTTTGATAGGAGAGCCAGGGGTTGGTAAGACAGCAGCGGTTGAAGGTTTGGCTCAAAAGATTGTGGCAGGCGATGTTCCAGAGATATTAAAAGACAAAAGAGTTGTGACTATGGATATTTCAGGAATGGTTGCAGGTAGCAAATATAGGGGAGATTTTGAAGAGAGAATTAAAAAGGCTTTAAATGAAGTGAAAAAGGCAAAAGATATAATTTTATTTATTGATGAAATCCACACAATAGTTGGTGCAGGTGCAGCAGAAGGCGCAATTGATGCAGCAAATATTTTGAAACCATTACTTGCAAGGGGAGAAATTCAGCTAATAGGTGCTACAACTTTGAATGAGTATAGAAAGTATATTGAAAAAGATGCAGCATTAGAAAGAAGATTTAGCCCAGTTACAGTAAATGAGCCAAGTACAAAAGATACAATAAAAATTCTGCAAGGTATTAGAGACAAATACGAGGCTCATCATAATGTTAAAATAACTGATGAGGCAATAGATGCAGCTGTTAAAATGTCAATAAGATATATAAATGATAGATATTTGCCAGATAAAGCAATAGATTTAATAGATGAAGCGGCATCAAAGGCAAAATTGAAATCATATACAGAGCCAGAAAAATTAAGAAAACTTGAAGAAGAAATAGAAGAAGTAGCAAAAAACAAAGAAGAAGCTGTAAGAATACAAAAATTTGAAAAGGCAGCACAACTACGTGACAAGCAAAAAGAGTTAAAAGAAAATTACGAAAAAGAGCTTAAAAAATGGAAAAATAAAAATACAAAAGCAATTACAAACATAACAGAGGAAAATATAGCAGAAGTAATTGCAAGTTGGACTGGAATACCAGCAAAGAAAATAACAGAAGACGAAAATGAAAAGCTAAAAAACTTAGAAAAAAGCTTACATGAAAGAGTAGTAGGGCAACAAGAGGCGGTTGAAGCAGTAGCAAAAGCAATAAGAAGAGGAAGAGTTGGGTTAAAGGACCCAAACAGACCAATAGGTTCATTCTTATTCTTAGGACCAACAGGAGTTGGAAAAACAGAATTATCAAAAGCTTTAGCAGAAACATTATTTGGAGACGAAAACTCAATGATAAGAGTAGATATGTCTGAATATATGGAACCACATTCAGTATCAAAATTAATAGGCTCACCTCCAGGATATGTTGGATTTGATGAAGGTGGCCAACTAACAGAAAAAATAAGAAGAAAGCCATATTCAGTAATTTTATTTGACGAAATAGAAAAGGCACACCCAGATGTTATGAATATGTTGCTACAAATACTAGAAGACGGCAGACTTACAGACTCAAACGGAAGAACAGTCAACTTTAAAAATACAGTAATAATAATGACATCAAATATCGGTGCAAGACTTATAACAGACAAGAAAACATTAGGATTTACCAAAACAGGAAATGTAGAAGAAAACGCCAATAAAGAATATGAAGAAACAAAAAAACAAGTAATGGAAACATTAAAACGTGAACTACGCCCAGAATTTATCAATCGTATTGATGAAATAATTGTATTCCATAAATTAACTGATGATGAAGTAAATCAAATTATCGATATTATGCTAAAAGAAGTGGTTAATAGATTAGAAGCTCAAAAGATAAGAATAGAGTTAGACCCAGCTGTAAAAGAGTTGATTGCAAGCAAGGGAATTGATAAGAATTTTGGTGCAAGGCCTTTACGTAGGACTATCCAAAGTGTGCTTGAAGATAGATTGGCAGAAGAAATTTTGGATGGTAACTTGAAGAAGGGGACTCGTGCTAAAATTGGAGTGAAAGATGAAAAAATTATAGTATTATAGAGTTGGGTGTTTTTGGGGACAGACCTTAAAAACACCTATCCTTTTATTATAAGTATGCCAAAAGGTCCGTCCCCATTGGCAAGAAATGGATACTTGTTTTTATGGACAAAACGTGGTATAATCTAAAAGCTAAAAACAAGGAAAAGGTGATAAAGGATGTTAGAAAAAATAAACTCAGCAGAAGACATAAAAAAATTAAACATAAGTGAACAAAAGAAACTAGCAGAAGAAATAAGAAAATACATATTAGAAGTAGTATCAGAAAATGGCGGACACCTAGCATCAAACCTAGGAGTAGTAGAGCTAACAATAGCATTGCACACAGTATTTGACCTGCCAAAAGATAAAATTGTGTGGGACGTAGGACATCAGACATATGTGCACAAAATTATAACAGGAAGAAGAGAAGAACTAAAAAATATAAGAAAACTAAATGGAATAGCAGGTTTCCCAAAAACAAACGAAAGTGAAACAGATTGCTTTAATACAGGCCATAGTAGCACTTCAATTTCAGCAGCTCTAGGTATGGCAAGAGCAAGGGACATCAAAAAAGAAAACAACCACGTTTTGGCTGTAATTGGTGATGGAGCTCTAACAGGTGGAATGGCGTTAGAAGCGTTAAATGATGCAGGTTGTAGTAAGGCAAAATTGACAGTAATTTTAAATGATAATGAAATGAGTATTTCGAAAAATATTGGTGGAGTAAATATGCTACTTAGCAAGCTAAGAACAAGAAGAGCATATACAAAATCAAATGTTTCAGGAAAGAAAATAATAAGTAAAATACCTATAATTGGAAAACCAATTGTAAAAATAGTACAAAGAATGAAGAGAAGTATTAAACAACTAGTAATTCCTAAAATGTTTTTTGAAGATATTGGTTTCAGGTATTTAGGGCCAGTAGATGGGCATAATATAGAAGAACTAGAAAGAATGTTAAAAATAAGCAAAGAGCTAGATGGCCCAGTATTACTACATATTTTAACTAAAAAAGGAAAAGGGTATAAAATAGCAGAAGAAAATCCAGATAAATTCCATGCAACAGGTCCATTTGACATCGAAACAGGGAAATCTAAGAAAGCCAAAGGTGATGACTATTCTAAGATTTTTGGAAATAAATTAGTAGAGCTAGCAAAAAATAATGACAAAATAGTTGCAATAACAGCTTCAATGAAAGACGGAACTGGATTAGGAAGATTTCAAAAGGAATTTCCAGATAGATTTTTTGATATAGGTATTGCAGAACAACATGCATTAGGACTAGCAGCAGGAATGGCAAAAGACGGAGTTATCCCAGTAGTTCCAATTTATTCATCATTTTATCAAAGAGCATATGACCAAGTAATTCATGACATTGCCCTTCAAAATTTGCCAGTTGTTATGTGTGTAGATAGAGCAGGAATAGTAGGAGCAGACGGTGAAACACACCAAGGTCAATTTGATATGTCATTTTTTAGGTTAGTGCCAAATCTAACAATAATGGCACCAAAGAATTTTAAAGAATTGGAAGATATGTTAGAATTTGCAGTAACCTTGAATAAACCTGTTGTTATAAGATATCCAAGAGGTGGGGAAGGCAAAGAGAAGATAGAACAAGAAGAAAAGATAGAACTAGGAAAAGCTGAGATTTTAAAACAAGGAAATGACATAACAATTTTAGCAATTGGAAAAGCAGTAGAAAAGGCACAAGCTGTTTCTAAAATGTTAGAAGAAAAAAATATAAGTGCAGAAGTTATAAATGCAAGATTTTTGAAACCATTAGACAAAGAAACAATAAAAACATCAATTGAAAAAACAAAAAGAATAATAACAATAGAAGATGGAACAATAATTAATGGATTAGGAACAGCAGTAAAAGAGCTGATAGTAGATGAAAAACTACAAAATATAGAAGTTAAAAACTATGCATATCCAGATAATTTTATACAACATGGAACAGTAGATGAACTAGAAAAATTATATGGACAAGATGTACAAAGCATAGCCAAAGATATATTAAATTCAAATTATACTCTAAATGTATAAAAAAGCAAAAGGGAGTTTAGAAAGTGAATAAACAAGAGTTATTAAAAGATTACAAAAAGCAAGAAGACAAAATATGTTTATCACAAGTTTTAGACAAAATAGAATTTTCTAAAACACGTGAAAAAATTGAAAAAACAGAATTTTTAGATATGTATCAAATATCATTAGTAGAAAATTTCTTAAGAAAGAACAAAATAGAAAACTATCAATTATATGGTGGATATGAAGACAGTGAAAGAAAAATATTAATAATATATCCAGAAAAATATAATGAAGAAATGCTACAAAAAAACTACAATAAAATGTTGAAAATAATTAGAGTAAACCTACCAGAAGAAGACCACGGAAAATATGCACATAGAAATTATTTAGGCGGAATTGTAAAATTGGGCTTAAAAAGAGAAAAAGTAGGAGACATTTTAGTACAAAATGACGGAGCAGACATTATTGTTGTGGAAGAGTTTGCAGAAATTTTGAAAAACGAATTACAATCTCTTACACGTTTTGAGAAAAGTGAAATAACAATAGAAGATATAACTAAATTAAGAAAAAAAGAATTAAATATGGAATTAGTGAAAATAATAGTTCCTTCATTAAGGCTTGATAATATAGTATCAGACTTAGCGAAAACATCTAGGAGTAAGGCTGCACAGATAATTGCACAAGAAAGAGTTTTTGTTAATGGACAAAATGAGACGAAGTTGTCTAAGCAAATAAAGTTGGGAGATATAATTACAATTCGTGGTAAAGGTAGATTTGTTGTGAAAGAATTTACAGGTACTACAAGAAGCGGAAGAACAGTTGTTGCAATTGAGAAATATGTTTAAAATATTTGTGCCACTGGGGACGGACCTTTTTGGCAAGAGCCTGCAAAAAAGGTCCGTCCCCAGTGGCAGGGTTGCATACTTATTTCAAAGAAACAACAGTAACACCTGTTTCTCCTTCACCATAAGTACCTAAGCGATAAGAATGAACATGAGAATTAGTCTTCAAAAACTGATGAATGCCATTTTTCAATTTACCAGTACCCTTACCATGAACAATACGAGCAGTTTGAAGTTTAGCCAAACTACAATCATCCAAAAATTTATCAACCACAAAAATTGCTTCTTCAACATTTAAACCTATAACATTAATTTCGGACTTAACAGTTTTAGATTTATTAAATCCACCATAACCAGAAGTTTGAACCTTTGGGACTTTTTTTACAGAATTTGTTTTTACTATTTCTAAATCACTTAATTTAACACTCGTTTTTATAGCACCAATTTGAACTTGAACTTCATTAGATTTTGAAACATTAGAAACTACAATTCCATTTTGTCCAAAAGACCTAACAAACACATCCATATTAAGTTTAATATTTTCAGGTTTAAGAACCGAAGTTTTTTCAGAAGAATTTACAGTTTCATTTGTATAAGCAGTATTTTTTATCTTTTCATTCAATTTATTTCTCATATTATCAGCAAGCTTTCTATCAGCAGAAGAAAGAGAAATCATTTCCTTAATAATTTCATTTGCATCTTCCTTAGCATCCAGCAAAATATTTCTTGCTTTAATTTTTGCATTAGAAATTAACTCCTGTTCCTTATTTTTGAAAGCTTCATAATCATGTTTTAATTTATTTTCTAAATTAGATATGTTTGCTAATTTATTATCAATTTCAGTTTTTTCTCTCTCAATTTCAGCCTTATTATCATAGATGTTTTTAAGCAATTCTTCAATATCAATTTGATTAGAAGTCATAAGAGATTTAGCTTTGGAAATAATGCTCTCATTCAATCCAAGATTTTTGCTAATTTCAAAAGCATTGCTCTTACCAGGAATTCCAACCAACAATTTATAAGTTGGAGTTAAAGTAGCAACATCAAATTCAACAGATGCATTTTCAAAACCATTAGTAACTAGTGCATATTGCTTCAATTCTTGATAATGAGTAGTAGCAATAGTTAAAGCCCCCACGTTTTTTAAATGAGCTAAAATAGCAATAGCAAGATTTGCACCTTCAATAGGGTCAGTACCAGAACCAAGCTCATCAACTAGCACAAGAGAATTCTCAGTTACATTTTTCAATATTTCAACAAGATTAATTATATGAGAAGAAAAAGTACTCAAAGAATCAGAAATACTTTGATCATCTCCAATATCTGAAAAAATATTATAAAAAACATAAATACTAGACTTTTCATCTGCTGGAATATTAAGTCCGCTACAAGCCATAGAACAAAGTAAGCCGACAGTTTTTAAACTAACAGTTTTGCCACCAGTATTTGGACCAGTAATTAAAAGGGTTGAAAAGTCAGAACCTAAATTTACAGAAATAGGCACAGCTTTTTCCTTTGCTATTAATGGATGTCTTGCATTAATTAAATTTATTTCTTTTTTATTATTAATTTTTGGAGTAATTCCTTTAATTTCCTTAGAATACTTAGCTTTTGCAAAAATAAAGTCCAATTTTCCAATTAAATCAAGAGAAGAATTTAACTCTTCAATATATGGCTCAAATAAAGCACTAAGTTCCTGCAAAATTTTCTCAATCTCGATTTCTTCTTCAATTTTTAATTTGCTTAAATCATTATTCATCTCAAAAACTGCAATAGGCTCAATAAATACAGTAGAGCCAGCATTTGAAATATCGTGTACAAACCCTTTAATTTGTGAACGATATTCTTCTTTTACAGGAATTACAAAACGCTCATTGCGGATTGTAATTATATTTTCTTGTATATATTTAGAATAGCTAGAAGAGTGAACCATAGTATTCAACTTCTCACGAATATCTAATTCTAGATTTCTTTTCTTCTTTCTTATATTTTGCAAGGTAGAAGAAGCATTATCATCAATTAAATTTTCATCCAATATACAAGTTTCTATATTATCCATAATACTTTTATTAAAATAAAGTTTTTCGAATAAAGCGGATAAAATTGGATAATCATTTAAATCTAAAAAGTCTTTGTTAAAATACTCTTTCAATTTACATGCACTTTTGAAAATTTTATTTAAATTCAAAAGCTCGCCACATGAAAGGGAAATTCCACTTTCGAGTTTTTTTAGTTCAACATCAATTGGATTAATTTCATAAAAACTTGGCATAGAATTTCTATAACTTAAATTAACAGCTTCCTCAGTTTCGCTTAATAAATTTTGTACAATATTTTTAACGTTGCTAGGTATAAGATGAACTGCTAAACTTTTTCCTTGAATTGTAGTGCAGTGCTTTTCTAAGTTTTCTAATATTTTATTAAATTCTAATTTATCTAAATATGTGTTCATAATAAATCTCCTAAATTCATACTGCCATTATTATACAGGAAAAATTGATAAATGTCCATTAGGGACGTTTCTTTTTGGACAAAATGTCCATTTTGTCACACTTCAAAATAAAAATGGAACAAAGTAACAAAATTGTAATATTTATGTAACAAAGATTTAATATAATAAAAAGGAAAATGACTTGATAAAAATATAAAAATATAGTATAAATTAAGCAGAAGATGTAAAAACACAAAGGAGGAAAATAAAATGGCAGAAATAGGAGCAGAAAACAAAATCTCAGGAGTATTTGGTGGAGTTGAACTAAATGGAAATGGTGGAAACCCAGTAGAAAATGCAAATGGTGGAATTGGTATAGAAGGAATAGAAGCTGGAACAATCAGAAACTCAGCGCTACCAGCAAAAACAGGATTTTGGACAAAATTCAAAGCATTCTGGTTACAAGAAATTGATTGGAACAAAGAAATAAAAGTAGAATTAACACCATATCAACAAAAAGTAGAAGACGAAATAAATGAATTTTTACACCAAGAAATAACATGGGAAAAAGTACATGACTTCTTATTCCAAGAAGTAACATTCGGAAAAAGAAAATAGGGACATTTGGGGACGTTTCCTTTTGGACATTTTGTCCACTTTGGGACACATCTATCAAAATGTGAAATTTTAATGAATTTATAAAAAAGTATAGCAAGATTGAAAAAATTATGCTATACTTTTTAACGTGAATAGGGGCAAAAATTAAACAAAAAGAAAGGAATGAGGTTAATGCCCCGAATGGCACGTAAAGTGAGTGGTACAAAAGTTTATCATATAATATTTCGTGGTAATGATAAACAAGATATATTTTTTGATTCACAAGATTACAAAAAATACCTAAAAGAAATTAAAGTAACAAAAGAAAAATATCAATATGAAATATTAGCATATTGTTTGATGTCAAATCATGTGCATTTAATAGTATTTGATAAAAACGATAATCTTTCAAAGGCAATGCAAAGTTTAGCAGTAGCATATTCGAGTTATTTTTCAAAAAAATATGACAAAGTCGGACATCTATTTCAAAATAGATTTTTAAGTAAAAATGTTGAAACAAAGGAATATTTATTACAATTATGTCGATATATTCATCAAAACCCAGCGAAGGCAAAAATAGCATCAGTAGATAATTATAATTGGAGTAGCTATAAAGAGTATATAGGCCTAAAATTAAAAGAAAGAATAACTAATATAAACACAATATTACCAATGTTCGGAAGCAGCAGAGAACAAGCTATAAAGAATTTTGAAACATTTCATAAATATGAAAATGAAGATTATAATAAAAATGAATATGTAGAATTTGAAATAGTGGATAAGCTTACAGATGAAGAACTAAAACAAGCAATAGAAAAAATATTAAATATTGAAAATTTAATAGAAATAAAAAAATATAATTCAGATATAAGAGATAAATGCATAATCAAATTGAAAAATATCAAAGGAACAACAAAAACGCAGATAGCAAGAGTTACTGGAATAAATAGAAAAATAATAGAAAGGGCAATCAATAAAGAATAGAAAAAGGAGATGTGTCCCAAAGTGGACAAAATGTCCAAAAGGAAACGTCCCCAAATGTCCCAAGGAGGAGAAAATGGCAAAAAATAAAACGATATTTGTATGTAGTGAATGTGGAAACGAATCCGCAAAATGGTTAGGAAAATGTCCAGCCTGTAACAGCTGGAACAGTTTCTATGAGCAAACAATAGTAGAAACAAAAGGAAAAGACAAAGCAAAAAATGCAGGAGAAATAGCAACACCGCAAAAGCTTAGCTCATATGTAGCAAAAGAAACTCTAAGAACACATACAGGCTTTGGAGAGCTAGATAGAGTGTTAGGTGGTGGATTGGTAAAAGGTTCACTAGTTTTATTAGGTGGAGAGCCAGGGATAGGTAAATCAACACTAATTTTACAAATTTGTGATAAAATCAAAGGAGAAGGACAAGTTCTATATGTCTCAGGGGAAGAGTCAGCAGAGCAAATAAAGTTAAGGGCAGATAGGCTTGGAATTAACAACGAAAATATAATGTTTTTAGGAGAAACAAATATTGATATAGTAAACCAAGCGATTATAAATATGAACCCTAAACTAGTAATAATTGATTCCATCCAAACAATGTACTCGGACGATATTACAGCAGCTGCTGGAAGTGTCAGCCAAGTAAGGGAAATTACTGGTCAAGTGATGAGAGTTTGTAAATCAAGAGCGATTACAACAATAATAATAGGTCATGTTACAAAAGAAGGAAACATAGCAGGGCCAAGAGTTTTAGAACATATGGTAGATACAGTTTTGTACTTAGAGGGAGAGAGATATTTTTCATATAGAATTTTAAGGGGAGTAAAAAACAGATTTGGTTCTACAAATGAAATTGGAATGTTTGAGATGAGAGAAGAAGGAATGTGTGAAATTTCAGATCCGTCAGACATACTAATTTCAGAAAGAGAAGACAACCCAGCAGGTTCATGCATAGTATCAAGTATGGAAGGAACAAGACCGATTTTAGTAGAATTACAAGCACTAACATCACAAACAGTATTTGGATATCCAAAAAGAACTGCAAATGGAATTGACTATAATAGATTATCATTATTAATTGCAGTTTTAGAGAAAAAAGCAGGATTAATGTTAGGTTCACAAGACGTGTATTTGAACGTAGTTGGCGGACTAAAAATAAGTGAACCCTCAATCGATTTAGGAATAATGTTAGTAACAGCATCAAGTTTCAAAAATATAGCAATACCAAAAGATATGATAATAATAGGAGAAGTTGGGCTAACAGGAGAAGTAAGAAGAATTAATTTAATAGAAAAAAGACTAAAAGAAGCAGAAAAGTTAGGATTTAAAAGTTGTATAATTCCAGAAAGTAATAAAAAAGACTTGAAAGATAAATACAAATTAGATATAATAGGCGTCAGAAACATTAATGAAGCAATGAAAAAAGTTGGGTTAAAATAAAAATTGGAAACAGAGATGTGTCCCAAAATGGACAAAATGTCCAAAAGGAAACGTCCCCAAATGTCCCAATGGACAGAAAGGAGAATTAGAGTTGAGAACAGGCAAGGAAGACAACATTACAGAAATTTTGAAACTAATTGCGCCAGGAACCCCAATAAGAAACGGACTAGAAAATATTTTAAGAGCAAGAACAGGAGCTTTATTATTAATCACAGACAAAAACGAAGTATTAAAAGAAGTAGTTGATGGTGGATTTACAATAAATGAAGATTATTCTTCATCAAAATTATATGAATTAGCAAAAATGGATGGGGCGATAGTGTTAAGTGGAGATTTAAAAAAGATACTATATGCAAATGCACAATTAATACCATCACATGAAATATCAACATTAGAGACAGGTACAAGACATAGAACTGCTGAAAGAACAGCAAAACAAACAGGAGAATTAGTAATAAGTATCTCGCAAAGAAGAAGCATAATTACAGTTTTCAAAGGTAGTGACAGGTATATACTAGAAGATACAGACGTTGTATTAAACAAAGCAAACCAAGCAATACAAACACTGGAAAAATATAAGAAAGTATTTGATAATAAGCTAAACATCTTGAATGAATATGAATTTAATGATATAGTAACATTACAAAATGTAATAGTTGCAATTCAAAGAGCCGAAATGGTTATGAAAATAGTAGAAGAGATACAAAGGCAGATATATGAATTAGGCAATGACGGAAGGCTTGTAAAAATGCAACTTGAAGAGTTGATAGGTGGACTAGAAAAAGAAGAAGAGCTTATTATAAAAGATTATATTGTACCAGGCAAAAAGAAAATAACTCCTAAAAAAGTAATTGAAAAGTTGAACGAACTAGAATATGAAGAACTATCAAGAGAAACAGTAATAGCGAAATTGCTAGGATATGAGACATTTGATAATTATGACGAAGTGGGAGTATACACAAAAGGATATAGGATTTTAAATAAAATACCAAGAATGCCAAACAATATAGTAGAAAATCTAATTGGTTCATTCAAATCATTCCAACACATACTAGCAGCTGACATAGAAAGTTTAGACGATGTAGAAGGAATAGGAGAAGTAAGGGCAAGAACAATAAAGCAATCTTTAAAAAGGATGCAAGAGCAATTTATTTTTGATAATTTAATTTAAAATTATAAATAAACAGAAGCAAAAGCTTCAAAGAAGAAAAGGAGAAGAAAAATGAAAACAAAAAATATTATATGGATAATTGCATTAATTTTAGTAATAATATTACTAGCAACAGTAGGATATGGATACTATAAAAAAGCAACTATGAAAGTTGAAAATCCAATAGCAACAATGGAAGTAGAGAATTTTGGAACAATAAAAATTGAATTATACCCAGATTTAGCACCAGAAACAGTAGCAAACTTTGTAACACTTGCAAACAGGGGATTTTATGACGGATTAACTTTCCACAGAGTAGTAAAAGATTTTATGATACAAGGTGGAGATAAAGCAGGAACAGGAAGTGGATCAGCAACATTAGCAGACTTGAAAGACGGTGGAGAAGATAAAGAATACACAATAAAAGGTGAATTTATATCAAATGGAGTTAACAATAAATTGAAATTTGAAGAAGGGGTTATTGGTATGGCAAGAAATGACTATACTCAATATTCTCAAAGCTTAGCAGAAGAATCTTACAACTCAGGAAGTTCACAATTCTTTATTATGACAAAAGAAACAACATCATTAAATGGATACTATACATCTTTTGGTAAAGTAATTGAAGGTATGGATGTAGTACATAAAATAGAAGAAGTTGAAGTAAAAGCAAATAGCGAAGGCGAAGAAAGCTCAGCAAATGCAGAAGTTAGCACACCAGTAAATCCAGTTAAAATTACATCTATTAAGGTTGAAACAAATGGTGTGAATTATGGAGAACCAAAGACTTTAGAACCATTTAATTATATGAATTGGTTGTATTCTCAATATGGTATTGACCCAAATAACTTATCAACAGCACAATAAAAAGATAGTGATTTTCTCGTTATATTAATTTCAAAGTCCACAAGTAAGGCAACAAAGCAACTTTTCTTGTGGACTATATAAAAAAATTAATAGAAAATTTAAAAAAACAGTTGACAAATGGGGTGCGAATTAGTTATAATATTAAATGTGCTCGAGGTTTAAAGGTGCACGTGAACAATGGTGGATGTAGCGTAGTTGGTTAACGCGCCAGTTTGTGGCACTGGAGACCGTGGGTTCGAGTCCCATCTTCCACCCCATTTAAAATATATATTGGGCTGTAGCCAAGCGGTAAGGCACCAGACTTTGACTCTGGCATGCGCTAGTTCGAATCTAGCCAGCCCAGCCATAAAACGAGATTTTTTAATATCTCGTTTTTTTATTATTATTTTTTAATATGTTGTTAATAGCTTTTAATATCAATGGTTTCAAGGAATAGTCAAAAGTGAAATATTTTAATATATAGTTATTGCTTTTTAATAATTGCATTAAAAATTGCATTAAAATTGCATTAAAAAATTTTAATGCAATTAGTTAGCAAGTTTTTTCTTTTAATAAACAGTATTTGTTTTTTATTTTGTTTAAAGCTTCAAACAATATCTTCTTATCTAAGTCGTCAAGATAAGGTGTGTTAATCGAAGCTTCGAGTTTAGACAATTCTGCTGAGACTAACTCAATTCTACTTAAATCTGTGTAAGTTATTTTTTGCTGTCTATTATAATCTTCGGCTTTTTTGTTGTATTTGTTTTTATATTCAGCAAAAGCGTCAAAATACGTATTTAGAGTAACAGATATGTCTTTATGCCCTAAAATATTTTTTAAGACCTCTGGAGGCATTCCTGCTTCAATTTTACGTGTTGCAAAAGAGTGTCTTAGCACATATTGAGTTTCGTCTTCTCCTTTTCCAATATCGTTTTTGTCGCAAAATCGTTTAAAAGCAGAATTAGAAGCGGAAATAGATATAAATTTATCTTTATCTGTATCCCAAAAAAGCAAGTTGTATTTGCTAGTTGATGAATTTTCAAAGATTTCATTCAATATTACCTCTGTGTCTCTATCCATATCGACAAATCTATCTCCAGAGTAAGTTTTAGTTCTATCGCCAAGTATAGTATTACCTTCTTTATCTTTAGTAAGAGAATTGCGAATATGGATTTTTTTTGTTTCAAAATTAATATCGTCTAAACTTAAAGCATAAATTTCTCCTGGTCTAGCTCCAATATTCAACATTAGTAGCCAAGCTGGTCTGTATTTATTGTTTTTATTTACAGCTTTAATACTTTGCAAGAATTTTCGTTGTTCTGACAAAGTAAAAGCCCTAACTTTTTCTGTTTTAAATTTCGATGTAGGTTTGCTAAATTCATCTTTATCGTCAAGCGGATTAAGTGGTATTATTTTTTTACGGACAGCTCTTACTAAAGTAGCATTTAATAAACCAAAATCTTTCCCAATCACGGAATCAGAATAATTGGTCATATAATTTAAATAGTCGTGTATTTCTTCATCAGTTACTTTTTGAGCGGGTTTATGCATAAATGAATGCTGTTGTAATCTATTCAATTTTGCCAAATTTGCAATATAAGAATTGTCATTTGTTTTATTTTTGTTGTGTCTATCTTCTACAATGTATTTAGCTATCTCATATAAAGTAGTTAAAGATTTATCAACAAATGTATTATCACTTATTTTACTGATAGTGTCGAGATTGTTTTTTGCTGCATCTTTTTTCTTTTTTGCGTACACTGGGGAAGTTCTTGTTCCGTCTTTTTTTGTTGCTTGACTTACGTGTCTTTCATAAATGTAATATCTGTCGCAATATTTTAAACAAGCTGTACAATTCTTGCATTTATCACATAATTTTTTACAGTCTTCTCTATTGTTGCATAAAGCTCTGTTAGTACAGTTTCTACATGTTTCACATATTTCTAAATTTTTATTATTTCTTTTTACTTTTTGTATAAATTCGTATACGCTTCCTTCGCCGTTTGCGCGTCGTCCTTTCATAAAAAATACCTCCATTTTCAATTTATTTTTAATAAACTATTGAAAATGGAAGTTTTGTATTGTATAATTACAAAGTAACCACTTTCGATAGTGTTTATGTGTGAGAATTATGTACCGTGTCGCAAACTTTGGAACATAATTCTCTTTTTATGTATGTTGAAGTAAAATACAGTATTTTATATTTTCATATAAGATTTTTTAGTTTTTATAAAAATTTTATATCAAAACATATAAAATAACATATAATGTTTTTGTACATAAAAGACATACTTTATGTACATATAAGGTAAAGTATAAGTGCTTTGGGAGCTGTACTTTATCTTTTTTAATACATTGAAGCTTCTACAATTTTAAATGTAGCGTTTTTCATTGTTTCCAATTCTTCTGATGGTGTATATGTAAATATTTCAAAATCCTGACTTTGTCCTGCTGATAAGTTATTAGCATATACATAATCACTTTTTATCCTTGAACCATCCGCTTTTACTGCTTCAACTTGAATATTAAAAGATTTTGTTTCATTCGTTTTGTTTGTTACTTTTACAACAAGTTTTGTATCGGTAATTCCATATTCGCTTTTTGTAACTTCAAAGTTTCCCAATCCAACATCAACATCATTTTTTAAAACTTCTTCCGTGCTAGTTCCTGTTGCCTTGTCTAAGT
Organism: uncultured Clostridia bacterium; assembly: GCA_948502395.1. Lineage (GTDB taxonomy): Bacteria > Bacillota > Clostridia > TANB77 > CAG-508 > CAG-269. The sequence continues at coordinate 171,253 of CAOPES010000001.1, forward strand.
CTTTGCTCATAGCGTCAAGTCCGTCAGATAATGCTTTTTGAGAATTTAATGTAATTACTATTGCTAATATAGAAATTATTATTCCAGCGATAGCCATACCTTTGCTAGCTTTTTTAATTAATGAAACAATTCCAAACACTACTGCTATTAATCCTAATATAAATGAAACATTGTTTATTATTGGTATGAATGATGTGCATATTCCAATTATTCCTAGTACTAAACTTGCAGTAGCAAATCCACTTTTTCTTTTTTCATCAATTGCCATATTTTTTGCACCTCCTTTTATTACATATATTTTTATATAAAATAAGTCTATAAAAAAATAAACTTAAACTTGATAACAATTATTAAATTTTATTTTAAAATTCTCTTTTCAATTGTTTAACTATTCCCACGATTGTGACTGGAATAGATTTCATTTCGTCATAAGTAAATATAAGTGGTTCGTAGTTAGTGTTTAGAGGTTGTAACAAAATGCTATTTTCACTTTTTTTACCTTTTTTGATAGTGGCTTCATCTCCATTTATAATAGCAACCACAATATCACCATTTTCAAAATCATCTTGCTTCTTAATAATAACAATATCATCTTCTATTAAAACAGGGGACATACTATCTCCTTTTATTTGTAAAGCAAATAATTCTCCACTTTCAGCAAGTTTTTTATCTATATCAACAGTTCCTATCCAGTTTTCTTGTGCTAAATAATCATATCCAGCCTTTACAGTTCCTAGAAGCGGAATTTCGACAACTAAGTTACCTAGTTTATCTTTTTTTTCTTTTAATTCTCTTTCCATAGGGACATCATATCCCATTAACCAAGCAGGGTCAACGTTTAAAATTTGAGACAATATATGTATACCGGTCTTGTTTCGCTTTGTATCTTCCTGACATATAAGAACTAATCTTAGATTTATCTATGCCTGTTTTTTCAGATAATTCAACAGGTTTTATATTTCTAATAGATATTGCCCTAGATAGTCTATTAGAAAATGTATCTATCAATTCACTCATATCGCACCTCCGTACAAATATATTATAAATGAAAAGTTTAGGAATGTCAAACGTTTTTGTAGAAATATACAAAAAAAGTTTAGAAAAAATAAATTTTTTTATAAAAAAGTATTGACAAATAAAACGTGGTAGTGTAATATAAATCTAGTTTAGAAAAACTAAACAAGAAAGGAAGTGAAATAAATGTTTAATTATAGCAAATTAAAAGGTAGGATAAAAGAAAAGGGATTTACGCAAGAAGATATAGCAAACAATCTTGGTATTAATAAGTCTACTATAAGTTTAAGACTTAATAATCAATCTTTGTTTGTTCAAGATGAAATAAATAAGATAATCAAATTGCTAGAAATTCCAGGAGAAGAAATAAAAGAATATTTTTTTGAAGAAGAAGTTTAGGTTACTTAAACAAATATCGAATTGCGACACGGTACAAAAAGAAAGGAAGTGATTAAGTGAATGTAAAAAAAGAAGTTGAAATGAATTGGGAAGACGCTCCTGATACTATAACACCCGAAATTTATGCAAAGATAAGAGGTAAATCGCCACAATGGGCAAGAGATAGATTTAACAAAAAGGATTTTCCGAAATTAGAAAGTGGAAAGCAAATAGCAGATAAAACAGCAGTAAGATTGTATGATATGGGGATAAACATTAAAAATAATCCAAAGCAAAGCATAGATTTCTTAATGCTATTAGAATTACAAAAATTAAATGAAAGGATAGGTGTAAACAAATGAAAAGAAAACTAGACAAAAGAAAAATAAAAAGATTTTTAGGACAAGCAGTAATATATATCAGTTTTAACGCAATGTTAACAATAATCGGCATTGCAGGCTTTATGAGTATGACAGTATATAGATAGGAAGGAGGAAGGAATATGTTTTTAAAAACAATAATTAAACAAGGCGAAGAACTAGTTAGACTTAATGAAGAAAATAAAACATTATATGAAGAAAATAAAGAAAATAGACAGCATACAGAAGAACTAGAGCTAGAAAAGTTTAATTTAGAAACTGAATTGCATAATAAAGAAGAAATGCTAAACAAAATAATACAACTGGCTTTTTCAAATAAATATGGAAATGAAAAATCTAGATTAAACAAAATAAAAGAATTAGTCAGACCGCTAAATCAAAACTAATTCAAACAAAAAATAAATTTATATAAATTCATCTGTACTTTTATTTTAGCATAATAAAGTACAGATGTCAAAGGAGAAATGAAAATGTTAGAAAACAAAATGGTAATAGAAGATTTATATATAGAAAATGACAGTGAAGAATATCTAGAACATCTTTACGAAGAAGACGACAGGGAATATGAAGATGAAATTTTTGAAAGGTTGAGTGGAGAGAATGAATAATTTAAGTTTATATAACATAACAAACAGATTTGTAGAATTAATGGACAAGGCACAAGATGGAGAGCTAACAGAAGAAGAATATAACGAGCTAGGGAATGAATTAGCACTGGAATTACAAAATAAAAGTTCTAATATTATTGGATATATTAAAAATAGTGAACTCTTATTAGGTGCAATGAAAGTAGAAGAAAAAAGACTTGCAGACATAAGAAAGCAAGGCGAGAAAAAACTAAATAAGTTTTATGAATATGTAAAAGAAAATATGGAACGATTAGGATTAACAGAAATTCCAACAGAATTAGGAAAATTAAAAATTGCTAAAAATCCAATAAGTGTGGAGATAGAAAATGAAGATGAAGTTCCAAGTGAATACAAAACAGAAGTAGTAACAGTAAAAATTGATAAAACAAAGATTAAAAATGATTTTAAAGAAACAGGGGAAATACCAAACGGAGTAAGGATATTGACAAATAATACAAGTTTAAGAATAAAGTAGGTGTAATAATGGATTATTTAGATTTAAAAGATAACAAAAATAATTTTTATGGAGGAATATAAAGTGGGATTAGCAAAAAAAGCAACATTAGATGATGTTAATTTAAAAATAATGGTTTGGGGAGAAAGTGGAAGTGGTAAAAGTAGATTTGCGTTATCCTCTCCAAGTCCAATTGTAATAGATTTAGAAGGAAGTACAAGGCTATATGCAGAACAGTTTGATTTTTATAAAGCAGAAGTAAATAAGACTGATAATAGAGCAAGCAATCCAGCTACATTAACAGTAAATTTGATAGAAGAAATCTTGAAAGGTGAATACCCAGACAGAAAAACATTAATAGTAGACCCAATAACAGATTTATTAGATTGTATAGAAGATGTAAGTGCTAAAAAATATGAACAAATGGTAGGAAAAAAAGTAGGGGAATTAAATCAATTGCAAAAAACAAAATGGTATGCATATCGTAGAGAAATGGCAAGAACAGTATTAAATCAATTAAAAGACGTGCCTATGAACTTAATATTAGTAGCAAGAGCAAGAAATGTATGGGACACAAAAGAAGGAAAATTGCAACCAGTAGGGCTAACATATGACGCATTAGATATAGTGGAATATTTAATGGATATAGTCATTCAACTAGAAAGAGCAGAAGAAGGAACAAAAGCAATAGTAAAAAAATCAAGGATAGGAAATTTACCAAAAATATTGGAAGTAAAAGATTATTCAACAATAGAAAATGCATTAAAGAGTAATGACAAGAAGTTAGCAGGAGAACAAAAGTAGGTGTTTTATATGGTAGGAACAGCAAAAAAATGTATAACATTTTTACTAAAGCAAGACAAAGAAAAGAAATACGAAGTAAAAGAGTATAGCGAAAAACGTGGATTAAAAGCAAATGCATACTATTGGGAATTAGTAAACGAATTGGCAAATGTATTAAGAATAAGCAAAGAAGAATTACATTTCTTATTACTTCAAAGGTATGGACAAAGCGAAATTGTTAGTGTGATAGCAAATATAGATGTGAAGCCATACTTCAAATACTATGTAGAGGCAGGAGAATCCGTTTTAAATGGAAAAACATTTAAACACTATAAAGTATACAAAGGTAGTAGCGAAATGAACAGAAAAGAAATGTCAATTCTAATTGACGGATTAGTAAGCGAATGTCAAATAGCAGAAATAGAAACAAAACCGCAAAATGAAATAGATAGTTTATTAGAAAGTTGGGGGAAATAATGAGCAAAAGAAGTAAAGCTTGTGAAATCTCACAAAAAGTAAAAGAAAAAGTTTGGAACAGAGACAACAACAAGTGTGTATATTGTGGAAAATATGTTCCTAAAATCTGTGCAAACGCACATTTTATCAAAAGGTCACAGCGGAGGTTTGGGCATAGAAGAAAATATTGTTACATTGTGCCCAGAATGCCATTATCAAGAAGATTTTGGACAAGATACTAAGTTATACGAAAAGTACATAGAAAACTATTTAAAAGGCATTTATGGAGCAAATTGGAGTAAAGAAAAATTAATTTATAAAAAATATATTGATTAACAACAGGGCTAAGACAAAATAAGTTTTAGCCCTTTGTTGTAATAAAAGGTGGGAGATATGGAAAATACAAGTTATATTAAATTATTTAGAAAATTATTAAATTCTCCCATATTTGAAAATGAGAAAGCATTGAAAATTTGGATATGGTGTCTACTAAAAGCAACATACAAAGAGAGAATACAGTTAGTTGGACAAACAGAAGTAAAGTTGAAAAAAGGACAATTTGTATTTGGAAGAAAGAAAGCAGCAGAAGAATTACAAATGACAGAAAGTACGATTTATAAATATATAAAACTTTTAGAAAAATTACAAATGATTAATGTAAATAGTAACAACAAATTTTCAGTTGTAACCGTTGAAAAATGGGAAGATTATCAAGTTGAAGAATTGAAAGATAACAACAAAAAAACAACAAAAGAACAACAAAGTAACACAAACAATAATGTAAATAATATATATTATATTTTATTTAATAAATATAAAAAGCAAATCGAAGAACAACCGAACAAAATAGTTCAGATTATATCGTCGATGAAAAAGACGAGTGACTACGAGCTATTAACTTTAGAAGAACAAGACAAGTTGTTTTACGATTTGATGAACCCAAAAAAGGAGTGAGTAACAAATGATTACACATCAAACAAGACAAATGAGCTTTAATGATATACAAGATAAAACGAAAATAAGATACATACAAATTCTAAATAGATTAAATGAACCCAAAACTGCGAAAGAGATAGCAGTAGAATTATTTGAATTAGGGTTTATACCAAGCACAGAAAGAAATTACACAGCACCAAGATTAACAGAACTAGAAAAGATGGGATATGTAAAAGCGATAGACAAGAAAAAATGTAGTTATACAGGAAAAACAGTAGCGGTATATAAAAGAACACAGCAAGGACTTGAAGCTTTAAATTACGAGCATATTCCAAGAATAGATTAGGAGAGCTTATGAAATATCCACACTTAACGCGGAATATGTGCAAAATGCACAGGTTGTAATAGATTAGAATTAGAAACCTTTAAACGGAGTGTATAGATGCGAAAATTATATAGAAAAGGAGAAATCAAAAGATGAACAAAATTGAAATACCTTTTAGGCTACCAAGTTTAAATCAATATATAAACGAGTGCAGAAAAAACAGATATGCTGGAGCTAAAATGAAGAAAAATATAGAAAGTGATATAGCTTGGTATATAAAACTATTACCAAATTATCAAAATCCGATTAAAATCCATTTTCATTGGGTTGAAGAAAATAAAAAAAGAGATTTAGACAATGTATGTTTTGCTAAAAAATTTATATTAGACAGTATGGTAAAAGCAGGAAAACTAAAAGATGACAATAGAAATTATGTACAAGGTTTTACAGATACATTTGAATATGGAAAATCAAGTAAAGTGATTTTGGAGGTAGAAGAAATAGAATGGAAAAAGATTTAGAGATATTAAATAAATTTTGCGAATATGAAGATGCAGTTGTTTTGGTAGACAATGCATTATTTGAATATCAAAATGCCGTAGAACATTTAATACAAGCATATAAAGAACAACAAGCAGAACTAGAAAAGAAAGAACACAAATACAGAGATTTAGAGTTAAAATATGAGCAAAACTTAGAATTTTCAAAACTTTTTAGAAAAGAATTAAATAAAAAAGAAAAGATAATAAATGAAATGGCAAATAATTTTTTGATGTTTAGAGGAGATACAATATCACCCACAAATACCGAGGGAATAAAACAATTTTTTGAAAGGATGGTTGAAGATGATATTAAGTAAAAAAGAAATAAAAGAAACATTAAATCCAAGTGTGTTATTTGCAATACAACGTAAAGTATGCTTATACGCAAGAGTAGCAATAGAAGAATTACTAAAATATACAGAAAAGCTAGAAGCTAAAGAGCAAGAAAGAACAGAAAAACTACTAGAAATAGTAAAAGAATTAAAAAAAGACGGGTATAGCGGTTATGCTACTGATATTTTGAACGTAATTGGGAGGATAAAATGTTAAGTAAAGAAGAAATAGAATTTAATTTAAAAGTAACATCAAATGTAATGCTGAATTTTGAAGATGAACTATGCGATAAAATGCAAGAAAGAATTAAAGAAATAAAAGAATACATAAATCAACTAGAAACAGACAAGCAAAAGCTAATAGAGAAGTTAAAAGAAGACAATAAACGAAATAAAAAAGCTGTAATATATTACGAACAAGCAAGACGAGACTGTAAAGACGAGAGCGAATATAAAAAAATATATCAAAACAATATAAATACGTTAAATGCTAAAAGAGAAGTCAGAAAAGAAATTTTAAAAATTTTGAAGGGAGAAAAGGAATGGCATTAAATGAAGATGTAAAAAGTTTAATAAGATGTGTAGCAGATAATGACTTCCAACAAGCTAGAAGATTTGCAGGTATTATTGTAAATAATGAAAAAGCAAGTTGTAATCAATACTTTTGTAAAAGCATAAAAAACAAATTAGAAACAAAACATAATTTTATAGAATTACCTTGCGATATGAAAGGTATTTTAAAAATGGAAGATGTATCTAATACATTTAATGAAAATAGATATTATTTAACAGAAAAAGAAAAACAATTATTTAATCAAATAGATGCGACCAATAATACAAATAAAAAATTAACTGAAATGGGTATAAAATATTTGAATGCAACTTTATTATATGGAGAAAGCGGAACAGGTAAAACAACTTTTGGAAAATATGTAGCTTATAAATTAGGCTTACCATTTGCATATTTAAACTTTTCACAATGTATTAGTAGTTATTTAGGTTCAACTAGTAAAAACATAGAAAAAGTATTTGATTATGTATCAAAACAGAAATGCGTATTAATGTTAGACGAAGTAGATGCAATAGGAATAAAAAGGGGGAAAGAAGATTTAGGAGAAATGGCAAGAATTGTAATAGGTCTTATGCAATCGTTTGACTTATTAGAAAATGATGTTGTTGTAATTGGAGCAACTAACAGAAAAGATATGATAGACGAAGCCTTAATACGTAGATTTACAACAATACACGAAGTAAAAGAATTAAACAACAATAATGCTTATAATTTAGTAATAAACTATTTGAATGATTTAAAAATCAAATATGATGATGACAATATATTGGATTATATCAAAACACACCACAAACAAAGCGAAATTATAAAAGATGTAATTAAAAGTATTGTAAAAATGATAAATAACAAAACAAAATTTGTTTTGAAAGGAGAAAAGGAATGAGTAAAGCAGATGAGATGTTTGAAAGGCTGAATAATGTGCAATGCAAAATAACCAAAGAAGATGAAAAAGAAATAATAAGTGAAAGATACTTATTGAAAGATAATAGAGGCGAATTTGGTTTTAATCATCTTACAGAGAGAATTGAAATAGTAAAGCAATATAATGAAATAACTTTAGAAGAACTACAAGCAATAAACGAAAAAGTAAAGGAGCTAAAATGGAATGAATAAAGAATTAGAAGAAGCTATAAATTTTTTAGAAGAAATGTTAAAAGAATATAAAACATTTAGAGATTTACTTGAAGATTTACAAGGAGAAAAGTTTGAAGATACAGACAAAATATATAAACAGATAGAAACAGTCTTAAACTACATAGAAAATTCAATACCTAAAAAAGTTATAGAAGAAAAATATTTGAAAATGGAAAAAGAATATAGAAAAAAAGTATATGACAAAAGATATGATAGATACGAAGCAAAAGTAGAAGAAATGTACAAGGCACAAGTTTATAGAGAATTACTGGAGGTGGAATAATATGTTAACGTATATGATATGGACGGCGCTTATAGACGACTTTTATTTCGATACGACAGATTTTAACAAAATGGGAATATATGCATTTCTAAGTTTTGCAAGTATTATTACAATACCACTAGATATACTAGCATTACCATTTGAGTTACTAGGAATAGCAATATTTTTTATAACAAAAAAGAAAGGGAAATAATATGGAAGAAATAAAAGTAGGAGAATATGTAAGAACTAAAAGAGGAATTATAGATAGAGTTATTATTGATTATTATGGTATATGTAATAGCCCAAATTGTAATTGCAAACACGTTAGTTGTCAATACGATTATTATGATGAAGAAGATATAACAAAACACAGCAAAAACATAATAGACTTAATAGAAGTTGGAGACTATGTGAATGGACACGAAGTGCTAGATATCTATTTTCCAAAAGATTTATGGGATACAATAGAAATAAGAATAAATGATAGATATATAAATTTTATTACAAAAGATGAAATCATATCAATAGTAACAAAAGAACAATTTGCAAGTATAGAATATAAAATTTAGAAAGGAAAAGATAATATGAAGATTATAGATATTTTAGTAAAGAAAGCAAATGGAATATTAGAAGACGGATTTAGGTTTAAGTTTAAAAGAAAAGATTATATATATAACAAACATCAAGACACAATAATGAGAATAGCCGATGACATATTTTTGGGACAAGCGTGGACTATCGAGGATATATTAAACGATGAAGTAGAAGTAATAGAAGAAAACAAAGAAATAGAAGAAGTAGAATATATATCATATAATTTTACAAAAACAAGTTATACACCAACAGAACTAAGCAAAAATTTTGAAACAATAACAGAATTGTTAAATAAACAATCAAACAAAATAAACAAACTAGTAAGAGCAGTAAACGAAATAAATAAAAAAAGAGAGGTAAAATAAAATGGAAATAGCAATAGCAATAATAACATTAGCTTTAGTATTAATAATAATACTTTATATAACATCAGATGAATTTTTAGACAAACAAACAGAAAAGGATATGAAAAGAATAGTAGAAGAAAGATTAGAAGAAAAAGAGGTAAAGTAAAATGGGACAAAGATTAAATATAGAAATAATAAAAGATGGAAAAGTATTAGCAAATGCATATTATCATTGGAGTGGATTTTCAAATTGTGCAGCAAATTTAGCAATAAAAATTATAAACAACTTTGAATATATACAAAAATACAAATTAGAAAATGTAAAAAATAAAGACTTGTTATTTGCAATAAGACTGCTAGAAGAAACGGGAGCAGGAATAAATGAAAGCAAAATAGATACTACTATTAAAAATTTAGGACTGATTGATACTAATATAGACTTACAAAAATGCAAAGATAGGAATGAAGGAATTATTGAAACTGATGAAGAAGGGATAGAGGAAAATAGAGATTGGGAAGAAGCAAGATTGACAATAGATATAGAAAAGAAAAATATAAATTTTAATGTAATTCATACTTATGAAGAAGAAGAAGTAAAAGAATATTTTGAAGAAGATGAAGAAATAGAGTTTAAAGAAATAAATATTGATTTTAAAAACATAAAATTTGAAGACATATTTGATTTGAAAGCTTTCATTGATAAAAATCGTTATAAATCACAATATTATTTTAAAAATAAATTTAATAATGAATATATAGGACTAATTCAATAAAGAAGCGGAGTGATACAAATGAGAATACCGAAAATAATAAGCAAAAACGGACACGAGTACATACTAGAGAAGCAAATAAACAATAAGTTATTTCTATACAAAGATATGCTGTATGGATACAAAGAATGTTTTAGTAAATATGATTTAGACTTAATAGAAAAACAACCAAAAATGATATATGCCAAAAAACATCATATTAGATAAAAGGAGGAACAAAAGATATGCAAATGTGTATAAGTAAAAAATGTATAAATAAAGAAAAATGCAAAAGGCATTTTATAAATAATAAAATAGACAAACGGAAAAACATATTGTGAAGAAGACTTTATCAGAAAATGCGATAAGGAGGAAACAAAAGAATGAAATACATAAAAGAAGATATTGAAAATATATTAAAAAAGCAAAAGGAAAAAGAAGGCAAAGTATTTGAAATAGATTTTAAAATAGATGGATATCAACAAAGGTTAGAGCTTGCAGGCACAGTATATGAAGATACAGAAAAAGAGACGATAGAAAATATGCAATTAAAAGGACAACCTTATGACAGCATACATAGCAATACAAACAAAACATCTGACAAAGTAGCAGACACAGCAATAAATTACAAAAAAGAACAAAGACACGTAAACAAAGAAGATAGAGACTATTTAGAAAGCGAGATAGACAGATTAAAACTAGAAAAAGATACACTAAATAAACAAATAGCACGTGTAAAAAGCTGGATAGATAAATTAAACACTGAAGAAGCAATAATACTTGAGGAATTTTACATTAACAACGAAGGTAAAAATTGGGATAAAGCGGTAAAAGCATATAATGAAAACGAAAAAATAAACAAGGAGTTACAAAAAAGACGATTAAAAGAAATAAGTAATAATGCAATTGAAAAAATATTAAAAATAGTAAATATATAGAAATTGCATTAAAATTGCACCATTTATGTATTGAAAAATGCACTTCTTATTATATATAATTATACTAGATAAATTATAAATAGTCGCAGGTAAAAATACCAAACCCAATGCGACAAGGTCTCTATTTATTTAATCAATTAAAGAAGAGTAAACGTTTTATATGTTTGCTCTTTTTGTATTTATAATATGTGAAATATAAAAACTTGGTTCACAGGGACATACAACGTGGACTTGTAAAAACTTGGAGAAAGCCTTGAACGGTATATACTAAAAGTGTATGTTGAAAGATATACCGCAACAGAGGAGATAGGTTTATAGTGCAAGGGAAGTTCCTATCAAAATTAAGATATTAACATACTAGGTAATTAATATAAAGTGTTCATTATGAGCACCTCCTTTTTATTTTGATTAGTTATTTCACGCAAATATAACAAGTAGAGCTTTCCTAGTAAGCTCTTTTATATTACGGCTTAGTTTAATTGGTAAAACACAGCAAAATGTAGATTGCGGTTCAAGTCCGCAAGCCGTAGCCGATTATTTATAAATAGTACAAAGCATATAAACATAGATAGCAGCAGAATGGCGAAGCATGTGAAAACAATTAGAAATCGAGTTTAACGCGAGTAATATCACGGTTTATGTTCCGCTTGCTTAAAAAGAAAAACTTAGGAGCGTAGTAGAGCTGAGCTACTATATATGCAATAAGCCGTTTTATTCTAGATTGCAATTATCTATAATTTATATGTTTTATAGTATTTATAAAAAAGAAGGTAATGTATATGAAAAAAGAAACAATATACGAAACATATTCAAGAGTAATATGTAAAAACTGTAAAAATAAAGAAAGATGTCAAGAAGAACTACACAAAAGATTAGACAACACAATAAAGTGTGATTATTATGAAAGACAAGTTTAATTATAGTAAATGTATCACGCGTAAATGCGATGGTTGTAAGAAATATGACGAATGTTTTAGATACAAAGGAGGGAGTAACAATGGCAAGAAAATGGACAAAACAAACAGCAACAGAATACATAAATAAAGCAAAAGAAAAAGGATTGAAGTATTGGAGTGCAAAAGACTATTTAAAACACCATAAGACAATGTGTTCAATAATTTAGAAGGAGGGAGTGAAGGAAAATGCCAAGGGGAAGACCAAAATCATATACAGAAGTAAGAACAATGCAACAAAAGATAGAAAAATATTTTCAAGAATGTGAACAGAAAAAAGAGCCATACACTATAACTGGATTATGTATGGCATTAGATATATGCAGAGACACATTATCGGAATATGTGAAAAAAGAAGAATTTTCCGACACTATAAAAAAAGCAAAATTAAAAGTTGAAAATTATCTTGAAAAACATCTAATAACAGATAGTAGCACAACGGGAATTATATTTAATTTAAAAAACAATTTCGGTTGGTCAGATAAACAGCAAATAGAACACAGTGGAAATGTTAATAATCCATTTTCAGAACTGTCTACAGAGGAATTAAGGCAGTTGATTAAAAATGATAAATAGTAAAGTAAAAGAAGAATTAATAAAACAAGCACGTTTAGAATTAGCTAGACGTGATTTTTTTGATTATTGTAAATTAACTGCATCAGATTTTTATAAAGAAGATAGACAGTTTCTAAAAGATGTATGTAATCAATTACAAGATTTTTATAAAAGTAATGAAAAGATATGTGTAATTAATATGCCACCACGACACGGAAAATCGAGAACAGCTGGTAAATTTGTTGAATGGATATTAGGAATAAATCCAAAAGAAAAAATAATGACAGGCTCATATAATGAAACACTATCAGGAACATTTGCAAAATCTGTAAGAGATACAATAGCATCAGAGAAAACAGAAGGTATAATAGTATACAATGATATATTCCCAAATACAAAGATAAAATATGGAGAAGCTAGTAGCAGTAAATGGGCATTAGAAGGAAGTGGACAAGCAAACTATTTAGCAACATCTCCAACTGGAACAGCGACAGGGTTTGGTTGTACTTTAATGATAATAGATGACTTGATAAAGAATGTACAAGAAGCATATAATGAGAATGTTTTGCAGAAACAAATAGACTGGTTTAATAATACAATGTTATCTAGGACAGAAAATGGATTTAAGTTAATTATCATAATGACTAGATGGGCAAGTATGGATTTAGCAGGATATGTGCTAGAGAATTATGACAATGTAAGACATATTAACTACAAAGCAATACAAGACGACGGTTCAATGTTATGCGAAGAGGTATTGAGTAAAGAAGATTACAATTTAAAAACAAAGAATATGAATAAAGATATTATATATGCAAATTACCAACAAGAACCAATAGACATCAAAAATAGATTATATAGTAAATTTAAAACATACGAAAAATTACCTCCAGCACATTACATTATGAATTATACAGATACAGCAGATGAGGGCGATGATTATTTATGTTCAATAGATTATCAGATGTACAACAATGAATATTACATATTAGACATTATATATACACAAGAGCCAATGGAAACAACAGAACCAGCAGTTGCACAGATGCTTACAAAAGACAGAGTAGGATTTGCAAATATAGAAAGCAATAATGGAGGTCGAGGATTTGCAAGAAATGTACAAAGAGAATTAAGAGAATTAAAAAATACTCATACAAAAGTAAATTGGTTTCATCAAAGCGAAAACAAACAAGCAAGAATATTAAGTAATTCAACAGCAGTAATGAATAATATCTATTTCCCATTAAATTGGGAAGATAGATGGCCAGAGTTTGCAAAGCATATAAAACATTATACAAGAACAGGAAAGAATGAACACGATGACGCAGAAGATTGTTTGACAGGAGTATATGAACATTCAAAACCAAATACAATAAGCTTTGGTTATAATAAAGTAATTTAGGAGGACTAATATGTCAGCAGTAGAAAAAATACAATATCCAGATGAATTTTTAGACGAAGAAAATATATCACAAAATATAAATACTTTATGGGGTAAAGCAATACCTATATGGGAGCATAGAAAATACTTGTATGATAGATACACAAGAAAATATGATACAAATGATGTAATAGTAGCATTAGAATTTTATATTTCTACTATTGCAAGTGGTTATTTTGGAGGAAAAGAACCACAATTTAAAGTAAATAGAATAAATAAAACTAAAAAAGGAATTTTACAAAAAATATTCAATAAAATATTTGGAGATAAGAATAATCCAGATGATTACCAAACTATCATTGATTATATTACAAAATATAATGACAATGGTAGTTTTTTCTATGACTGCGTAAAAGATTATATTATAACTGATGCGTGTTATGGATTAATATATGAGAATAATGACAATGAAGAAGTATATGCTAATACCTCTAGTTTAACAAGTGTAGCGATATGGAATTATGACACACCAGCACAGAAAATAGGGCTATTAAGATATTGGGCAGAAAATTCAAACAATGGCGGATTAATAACACATTTAGAACTAATAACAAAGAATTATAAAAAGCATTATATAGACGGAATAGAACAAAAATCCATAAACAAAAATAACAAAGTAGACTTCAAAGAAAAAGATAGCAAAAAAGTCCTATGGGACGATGTGCCAATATTTGCAGTAGAAAATCCAGACGGATTAGCGCTATTTGAGAATGTTGTTACACTAATAAAGAAGCACGAGCAAGTAATAAAGAACAATGCTAATATATTTCAATATAACGATGATGCTAAGTTAAAAATAACAGGGTTTACACCTCAAAATGACGCATTAATACAAGCAACAGAAGAGAATGGAGAAGGTAAAGTAGACAATAACGGAAATCCAGTAATGGTAAAAAATCCAGCAAGAATATTAGAAGACGAAGCAATATTAAATGCCAAAGTGTTTTATACACCTGACAATACAGGAGATATAGGATGGGTTATAAAAGAAATAAACGATACAGCAACGGAAAACCATAAAAAGACTTGTTTAGATATGGCGTTAATGATAAGTGGAGTGCCTAATGTGACAGACCAAGGATTTACAGACGCAGACAATTCAAGCGCATTAGAAAAGAAGTTCTTTCCACTTGACCAAGTTTTGCAACAAGCAGATAAGCTATTCAAAAAAGAATTTTTGCGTATGTGGGAAATGATAACAACAAGAATAAACCTAAAAAAGGGTACAGAATATGATTTTAGAGATATAGAAGTAATATTAACAAGAAACTTACCAAGTAATAATCAAGAAATTGTTGATAATTGGCTAAAACTAAGAGGATTACTAAGTGATAAAACAGTAATAGACCATCTTCCATTTGACTTAGACAGTGAAAGTGAATTAGCAGAGATAGACGCACAAAATGAAGCTAATATGCAAAAGAATATGGAAAATATGCAAATGTTAGGAAGTGAAGAAGATGGAAAAAATATGGAATTATCACAATCAAAAGATGATAGAACTAAAAAGGATATATCAAAGAATAAACAAACAGACACAAAACAACCTACAAACAATATTCAAGACACTAAGCTTCAACAACAATAATTTATACAGCATAGCAGACAATAAAACGAAAAACACAGTAAATACATATATAGAAGAATGGAAAGACAAAGGTTTGCTAAAAGGGTACTTTGGAATGTTAGCTAAAAACATATATGGTAGAACAAGAGTAAAGAATAGCGAAATACTAGAATTACTCATATACGGAGCGTATATAGAAGAACAAAGTAAATTAGACAAATACGAAAAGCAAATAATGCGCGAAGATATGAATTACTATTATCAAAGTGGGCAAAAAGAAGTTTTAAATACTAAAAAGAGTACAAAAAAAGCATCGGTTATACTAGATGCCATATTTTTAGCTCTGTTAGATATGCAATTATACAATGGATTTACATATAGTCAAAATATTCAAGCGACAATGCAATATAACGTACAACAATTGTATAAGCAAGTACTTATCAATATTCAACAACAAAAAGAGCTAGAAATCGAAAATAATGAATTTCAAAGGATATTAAATCAACAACAAAATACAAAGTTGTATATAAATGGCGATAAAATATCAGGAGCAACAGATGCAATGCTAATAGGATTAAATAATTTAGCAAAAGCAGAAGGAATAAAAGAAATAGACAATAATGCACAAGTAAAGTTTATAGCAGTAATAGATGGAAAAGAAACAGATATGTGTCATAGCCTAGATAGGCAAGTATTTTATATAGATAAAGAAAATGTATTTGATAGATATTATGGAGAAACTAAAAGGAACTTAAGAATACAAAGAATAAAATGTAAAGGGTTGGTGGTAGGATTAAATTTACCACCAATTTCTCATCATTTTCATTGGTGTAGAAGCACAATTACGTATCAAATACCAGTACAACAAGTGGATAAAAAATTCAATATATTTAGTAGTACAGAGGAAAAGGACATTGAGAACAAGTATAGTATTAATAAAGCTAGAATAAAGGGAATAGATAAGGCTGTTCTTGAAAACATATTAGAAAATATGCAAAGAGTTTATAAAGATTTTCCGCAAATAAAAGGAAAAATAAAGAAATTACAATCAATAGAACACCCAAATGGCGGAATGAATATAGAACCAGACTTAAAAGACAATAAATATATAATGCAAATAAACAAAAAGTTCTTTAGCAATGAAAAAACAGCAAAGAAACAATATAATAAAGATTTAAAAGCAGGTTTCCATCCGAAAGGAACGACATACAAGGATATGGGGATACACGAATTAGGACATAGCGTTACATTTGAAATTATTAAAAATAAATACAAAAATAGAAATGATATGACAAACGACTGGAACAAAAATATAACAGCGAAAAAAATTGTAGAAAAAGCATTTTCAAACTTAAAGATTAGTGATAAACTAACACAAGATATGTTAAGAAATAATATTTCAAACTATGCAACATTGAATTATGAAGAAACAATAGGAGAAGCTTTTGCAGATTATTATGCCAACAAAAACAATGCAAAGATTTTAAGTAGAGAAATAGTAAAAGTTATGAAAGGGATGGTTTAAATGGTATTCAATCCTAGATGGTTATTATGGTTATCAGACGAAGAAGATGAATATGGAAACAGGACTAAATTAAAACCAGATACACCAGAAGATATAAGAAAAGAATATGAATCACTTATAAAAGAAGAACAAAAAAATATCAAAAAGGGAAGATTAAAGAAAACAATATTTTAGCACTTACTTAACAGTAGGTGCTTTTATTGTGGAAAGAAGGTGTAAAAATGGAAGAAAAAGCAAAAGAGTTAATGAATGCAGTTTATTTAGATAATGAAGAACAAAAGCAGAAGATTAGTAATACAAGGGAAGCATTTACGAAAGTGACGAAATTTGTATTAGAAAATATGAAAGACAGCAGAGAAAAGAGTTTAACACTAACAAAACTTGAAGAAGCTTGTATGTGGGCAATTAAAGGAATAACAAGGGAGGAAAAGTAATATGTGGTTATTAGTTTTAATATTAAGCATCAAATTGCAAATGCCAACTTGGTACTGGATTATATTTACAATTTATACTACTTTAATTATGCCGATATCAGCATTCATAAAACATTGTATATTGGTAGAAGTATATAAAACAGGAAAAAAGAACGAAAAATAAGTTATTAAAATTTTATAATTATAAATCAAGAGCAAAGTCGACTAGCTCTTATTTTTATGCCCTAGACAAGGCTAAAAACTGTCTTTTTTGTTTGGTTAGATTTCCGTAAAAAATCAAAAATAGTTTGGTTATAACACCGTAAAAGTTAAGGAGGAAGTTATGGAAGAAGATAACAAAGAAGTTTTGGAGACTACTGCCGAGAGTGTAGAAAAAGTTGAAACATCAAAAGAAGAAATAAAAACTTTCACTAGAGATGAAGTAAACAAAATAGTAAATGCTGAAACAAACAAAGCTCTTGAAAAATATAAAGAGCAAGTTGAGGCAGAAAAAACAGAAGCTGAAAAATTAGCAAAAATGAAAAGTGATGAAAAGCTTCAATATCAGTTAAATAAGGAAAAAACTGAAAAAGATAATGCACTTGCTGAATTAAATGCCTATAAATTAAAAGAAGAAGCAATAAAAGTAGCAAGTGAAAAAGGACTAGATGTATCTTTACTTAATTATTTCAACTTTAAAACAGAAAAAGCAGAAGATATTAACACTAAAATTGAAGAAATATCAACTGCATTTAATAAAGCAGTAG
The DNA here is from genome assembly GCA_948502395.1 of uncultured Clostridia bacterium. Taxonomy (GTDB): domain Bacteria; phylum Bacillota; class Clostridia; order TANB77; family CAG-508; genus CAG-269. The sequence goes on from CAOPES010000001.1 coordinate 189,301, forward strand.
AAAAAGCAGTTAATGAAAGATTAAAAGAAGACACACCTATAACAAAAACAACTAGTACAGCAGATAGAAAAACAATATCAAGAGCTAGTTATTAAAAATAAAAAATAGGAGGAATTAAAAATGGGAGAAAAAATTACACAAGAAGCATTAAATATTATGATGCAAGATGGTACAACAAAAGAAAATTTAAAAGAAGTATTAAATGGAGTGTTAGAAAATGTATCTGCAAGGGCAGTATCAGAACAAATCAAAGCTAAAAATGGTTCAGGTAATCCAGAAGGTGGAGTAATTGAATATAAAAGATTTGTAAATGCAGAATTACAAGATAAAGGTACTGCAAGAAGAGCAGGAGAAGGAAACAAAGTAAAAGCAAAACCAGTTAAAGTATATATTAATGATGACAAAGAAATAGTAGAAGAATTACAAGGAAAAGACGTTAAATTATATGGTATTGACGGAATGGCTGAAAGAAGAAAAGTAAACCACCAATCAGCAATTATAAGATACCTAGACAGAGAGTTTTTTAAAGAAATACTAAAAGGAACAAAAGTAGAAGTAAAATCTACAATACAAGATACAATTGATGACTTACTACAAAGAGCAAGAACATTAAAAAATGATTTCATAGATGGTATCGAGTCAGATATGCTTGTAATTGTAGTAGATAGCACATACAGAAAAGGAATGAAAAAAATACTTGACGAACTACCAAATGGAACTGACCCAAAAGAACAAGCAATAGGTATGTATGACGGCGTAAGAGTATATGAGTCAATAAGAATGCCAGAAGGTGTACATTGTGCTGTTATGATTGATGGAGCTATTGCACAACCTTATTATGTATCAGAATATAGTGCAGAAAAAATACCATTTGACGATGCTGTAGCATTAGAAGATTACTTATACAAAGGAACACAAGCATTAATGGAAGATACTATATTCTATGTTCAAGATGCAGAAGCAAACAAATCAAGAGCAAAAGAGCCAACAGTAGCAGAGATAAAAGCTAAGTTAGATGAACTAGGCATTGAATATCCTAGCAATGCAACAAAAGCTGAATTATTAGCTTTATTACCACAAGAATAATTAAGGAGGCAATAGAATGTTAGAAAAAATAATAAATGATTTAGGAGCTAATTACATAGAAGATAAAGAAGTGCTAGAAAATATATTAGAGGAAGTAAGTTCTATTGCCTTTAGTATTTCTAACAGTCAAGACATAGGCAAGTTATTTCCATATATCAAAAAGGCAGTAAAAGCAATGTACCTAGCAAGAGGTGCAGAAGGCTTACAAAGCAGAAGTGAAGGAAGTATTTCAAGCTCGTATGAAGATATAATAGACAAATTAAGAAATGACATTATTAAGAACGGATTAAGGAGGCTTAAATAAATGTTATTGCGAGATTTAAAAAAAGTATATATATCAACATATGAAGAAATAGAAGACCACGGAGAAACAACAAAGAAATGGAAGTTCAAAAAAGAAATACAAACAGTTGCAGAAATAAACGAAATGCAAGTTAAAGATTTAGATAAGCTAGAAGTTAGGCAGCTAGCCACAAAAAGCAACGATGGCATAGCATTTTTAAATTTACAGCAAGACGTAAACGAGCTAGACCGAAAGTCAACAGGAGAAGTAGATTATAGCATTTATAAAGGACGTACAACAATAGATTACCCCATTGAAAAAGGGGACGGAATATCATTTAAAGATATTTCAAACACAAAAAATTTCGTTCCAGAATATCGAGTATTAGACAAAAACAAAATTGGCAACACATTTGTCTATAGATTGGAGAAAATGCAATGAAAATCAATTGTGAAGTGAAAGTAAAGTATAATTATAAAAAAATAAATGATATAATCAAAAACTTGCCACAATTTGCAACAGAATGCGTAGAAGATGTATTGAAAAATATACAGGGTTATGCAATAAGGCTAGAAAAAGGACATAAAGAAGAAGGGATAATAGTAGAAATGGTTGATACTTCTACTATGAAAACTAAAGGGCGTGTATATGCAGACCCTTCAAAATTTATGACCGAAAATGGACAATCTTATTTGTGGTTTGAATATTTTGGAACGCGGAGAATATGCCGAACAAGGACATATTGGAAAAACCAAACACTTTATAGAAACTCGGTTATACTGAATGGTATATACCAGTAAATAAAGTAGGTAGAAATCTAAGTTATCCGATTGTAACAATTGGACAAAGACAATTTTATGTTGCAGTTGGCTCGAAAGCAAACCACTTTTTGCGGAGATGCCGAGTTTGAAAGCAGAAATGAAAATATAGAAATAGCAAAAAATAAGCTAAAAAGTATGTTAAAGGAGTGCTGCAAATGAAACAATTAGGAGTAAAAGAATTTAGTGATATAGTTTATGAAAAACTAGACAGTCTAAAATATAAGCAAATATTAACTAACCCAACAACAGAAAGTAAATTTCCTTGTCTAGAACTACGCACACCATTAAAATCTACAAGAAAAACTGAAAATGCAATCCCTATACTTACTATATTTCAAATATCTATAACTTGTTGGAATGAAAGCCAAAGAAAAACAATGGAAATGACTGACGAAGTCGAAATAAAACTACAAGAATTTAATTTTACAAGGACAAATACCAGTCCTAGCATATATGACTCTATATTGCAAAAATATGGTATTACAATAACATTTGAAGTTCGTTATAATAGCATAACGAACTCTTTTGATTTTATAAGATAATAAGGAGGAATTAAAATGGCGACAGAACCAAGAACAAGTACATTAACAAAACTATTTCATGGAGATAGTTTAACAGGAGAACGTAGTCAAGTAGCATATGTCCAAAGTATTCCAGAGTTCTTAACAGCACCAGAACCAATTACATGGAGTGCATTAGACATTGACGATGAAAGACAAGCGGTAGGAAGAAAGAAAGCAGAAAATCTAGAAATAGAAATAATATTTACAGAGGAGCAATATGACGAATTAAAAACAATAGAAAAAGCAGAAGGGAATCCATATTGGTTTATACAATTGCCAGAAGAAACATCAGCGAGTAAAAAGCCACTAACTTGGTATTTCCAAGCTAATATTCACGTTGGAATGTCTGAAATTGCTATCGACGATATGCTAAAAGCAAAAATAACATTATACAGAAATACTGCTATTGAAGAAAGCAAAGGATTTCCCACAGCCTAGTTCTGCTAAGAAGAGTGCTAGGAGCAGAACAATTAATAAAACTAGCACAGAAGAAATAGAAAATACAGAGGAGGCATAAGCCTTCTCTCTTTTGCAAAGGAGAGAAATGAAATGATAATAGAAACTAAAAATAAAACAATTAATTTAGTATTTAAAACAAGAAAAATAGTAGACATAGCTAACCTACTAAAAAACAAAAATTTTGAAAAAGCTTTTACGGAAGCTTATGCACAATGCGACTATAATGCATTGTCAAAAATAATATTTAAACTAGCCGAAGACGAAAACGGCAAAAGTATGTTCACAACATCAGAAGACGTGAACGACTTTATAGACGAATGCAGAGCAGAGGGAATAACAGCATTTAATCTTTATGAAAGAATAGCAGAGGCATTGAATGAAGAGGGTTTTTTCAAAAAGAAAATGAACAAGAAAGAACTAAAAGAAATGACATCAAATCCTTTATTAACAATGGATATAGACAACTTAATGCAAAATTCATTGGAAAAAGCAGTATCCAGGGTAGTAGAGCAAGAAGCAGTAGCACAAGTAATCTAAAAGGTCTAAATGATATTATAGAAAATATAAAAGAAACTAATAATCTGGTTGATTTAATTTATTCTATTGAACCATTAGCATATTATTTTGATATGAAACCACAAGAATTTTGGAATGCCAGATTTTTAGAAATAAGTGCGTATTGTCAAGCACATTTAATAAAAATAGTTGATGATTTAAAACGTGAAATAAATTTACAAGAAGCGGTAACTAACAAATTAATTAAAGCTGACAGTATGAGTAAAAAACCTAAAATAGAACTAATAAGAGACAATTATAAGGAATTATTTAAAGAAGAAAAACACGAAATAACCCCAGAAGATATAACAAGAAGAATGAGAGAAATTATGAAAGCACAAAAACACAAATAACACTTGAATAATTTGTATAATAATGGTATATTTTTTATTGGAGGGGATAAATATGGGATTATTTGATAAAGGATATGAAAAATCAGCACAAAATTTATACGATGATGTAAAACAATATTTACAACCAAAAGATGGATTAAAACATATTATAATGTTAAACACAATGTCTAAAATGACAACAAATGGACTAGAATGTGAAAATAAATATACAATACAAATAAATAGCATTATAGAAGAAATGCAAAGGAATAACTACGAAATTGTTGATGTGAAAATAGACAACACATCATTCCAAACAACGGGAAACGCCTTTTTGATTAGAACTTTAATAATATACAAGTAAAGCACTTACATATGTATGTGCTTTTTATTATGCTTTGAAAGGAGGAAATATGACTGTTGAAGAACTAGAAATAATTGTAACTGCTAAAACAGAAGAAGTAGTAAAAGAACTTATGAAAATAATGCCAGCAATAAAGCAAGTGGCTAAGCAAGCACAAGAAGCTTTTTCAAAAATAGACACAAAAGAAGTGAAAAATAAATTTCAACAAGCAGTACAATTTGTAAAAAAGAAAATGCAAGACTTAAAGAAAAGCACCGAAAAAAGCAAAATTGCAATAAAAGTAACCAATGACGATGCACATAAACAAATAACACAATTAGAAAAAGAAATAGATAGTCTACAAAAGAAAATAAGTGGACGAGAATTAAAGTTAAACATAACAAACAATGCACTAGATAAAATGAGATATGAAACAAACCAAGAAGTAATTAAGGAGATGCCAAACGCAGGAGCTAAAAGGATAGGACAACAAACAGAATTAAGACTGTACAATAATGATAATTATATGAGCTTAGTAAAACAAAGCGATAAGCTAAACAATGAAATAATAAGATATAATGCATTGTTGGACGGTGCAAAAGCTAAAATGGCGCAATTAGGTCAAGAAACACAAAAAACAGGGGCTACTCAAAGTAAATTGAGTAGTTTTTTTAGTGCGTTTAAACAAAAATTAGAACAAGCTAAACCAATATTTTCTAAAATTGGAGGGGCAATAAGTGGCATTGCAGGAGTTTTTTCTAATCTTGGAAATAAAGTAGGAAAAGTTTTTAATGCAATAAAACAAAAAGCAAGCGGAATAGGCGGGAGTTTTAAAGGTGGATTAAAACACGTCTTAAAATATGCTGGAGCTTTAATGTCTATAAGGGGAATTTATGGACTGTTAAGAGGTACGGCGAATGCGTGGCTATCTAGTCAAAATGCAGGAGCAAAACAACTAAGCGCAAATATAGATTATATGAAGTATGCAATGGGGTCAGCTTTAGCACCAGTTATTCAATTTGTTACAAATCTAGTTTATCAATTAATGAAAGCAATTCAGTCAGTTGTTTATGCTTTATTTAGAGTAAATATATTTGCCAAAGCAAGTGCGAAATCTTATGCAAGTATGGCAGGAAATGCTAAGAAAGCAAAAGAAGAAACAAAACAACTAGCAGGTGTACACGACGAAATTAACAACATACAAGATAACAAAAATTCAGATAGTGGAAATGGAACAACAGTACCGAATATTGATTTATCTGGGATAGATAATCAAATGTCGCCATTAGCACAAAAATTCTATGATTTTTTCAAACCATTAAAAGAAAGCTGGGACACATATGGTGCAGGCTTGATAGAACAAGTTAAAATTACAGCAAGTCAAGTAGGGAGTTTAATCGCATCAGTATGGGGAAGTTTTGAAAATATAATTACTAATGGAACAGTATACACATCACTGGAATTAATATTACAAATTATAGGAAATATTGCACAAACTTTTTCAAATGCTTGGAATTACAATGGAAATGGAGACATAATTGTACAAAATTTAGCAAATGCGTTTAACAATTTGCTAGGAGCTATAAACAATATAGTCCAAAGCGAAGGTTTTCAAAACTGGTTAAACAATTGCTCAGATAAATTTAGAGAAATAACAGAAAAGATAGCTTCGATAGACTGGCAACCGCTTATCGACGCATTAACACAAATAGGACAGACAATAGGAACAGTTGCATTAGATATATTAAGTGGATTAGTTGATATTTTTAAATGGTTAGTAGAGAACCCAATGATTGCCGAAATATTACTAGCGATAGGAGTAGCGATAAGTATAGTTGCAGGAGCAATAAGTTTAATAACAACAGTTATGGGAATATATAATGCCATAATGCCAATAGCAACAGCAGTATCAACGGCATTTGGAATAAGCGTAGGTTGGCTTGTAGCTATTATAGTTGGAATAATAGCAGTAATTACTGCAGTAGTACTAGCAATAATGAATTGGGACACTATAATGAAAGCATTAGCCGATACTTGGGAATGGATAAAACAAAAAGCAACAGAAATTTTTACAGCATTAGGAGAGTTCTTTTCTAATTTATGGCAAGGAATATGTGATACTGTAACAAATGTATGGAATGGAATAAAAGACTTCTTTATTGGAATATGGAACGCCATTGTAGATTTTGTAGTAGGGATAATAACTGGTTGGATAGAATTTCAAGTTGCCAAATTTGAATTTATTAAAAATATAGTAGTTACTGTATTTAATACCATAAAAGACTTCATAGTTAACATATGGAACGGAATTGTAGGTACAATATCTAACGTATGGAACACAATTGTTACGAAAGTAAAAGAAGGAGTACAAGGAGCTTGGAACGCAATAACATCTGTATTTGGTGGAATAGCGAATTGGTTTGGAAATATATTCAAAGGAGCTTGGGAAGCAGTTAAGAATGTATTTAGCGCAGGCGGAAAAATATTTGATGGAATAAAAGATGGAATATTGAATGGCTTAAAATCTATTGTGAATGCAATTATAGGTGGAATAAACAAAGTAATAGCAATACCATTTAATGGTATAAATACTGCACTAAGAGCAATAAGAAGCGTAAATATAATGGGACTACAACCATTCAGTTGGATAAATACAATAGGAGTACCACAAATTCCAAAACTTGCTAAAGGTGGAGTATTAACAGAAGCAACAACAGTAATAGCAGGAGAATACTCAGGAGCTAAAACAAACCCTGAAATAGTAACACCGCAAAACATAATGTATGATACTGTTAGAAGTGCATTAGAAGATACTCAATTTCATAACAACAACGAAGGACAAACCATACATTTAAATGTATATGTAGGAAATAAAAAGATAGGACAAATATTAATAGACAATTTAAGAGACATGACAAGACGAACAGGAAAAGATATAGAAGCATTAGTAGGAGGATAGGAGTATGTTATGGAAAGTAGATGGAGAAATACAAAAAAGTCCAAGCACATATAAAGACAATATAGAAGATTTAGATAACAATAGTTATACTAGCAAGGTAACAGGAGCATTAATAGACAATGTTGTAGCAGTTGGTATGCTAAAATTAGAAATGACCTGGGATTATTGCACAGAAGAAGAAGCAGAAAAACTTATGCAATTAACATATAGAAATCCGCTTATAGTAACTATAAAATGTCCTTCTGTACAAGGTGGAATGCTAGAAAATGCAGAATTTAGAGTAAGTAAAAGGTCAACAGAAATGATAAAAACAGAACAAAATGAAGACGCTTCCAAAAGTAAATGGAAAGTGTCTTTTAATTTAATGCAAAAGAAACTAACAGAACAGCAAAAGCAAACTGTAAACATAGCAAAGGGGTTGAGTTAATGTATAGTACAATTCAAAAATGGAAAGAAAATATATATGAAAATGTACAATGTGCAATGAATATATACATTGACAACGTATTAGTAAACCCAGACTATGTTTTAGATTTTAAAAAAGGTGGAAACATATTCGATGAAGAATTAGCACTAGGAGGAACGCCAGCACAATACATAGAAATGCAACTATATAAAGATAAAGTCCCAAGCAATCCTAAAACAATCAAAGTGGAATATGGGATTTTGATTAATTATGGATTAACAGTAGCAGAAGTAAATGCAATGCTAGTTGGCACATTAAACGGTATTCCTGTAAAAAGCTTATCTGGAAACAATACAGCCTTTGAAATGATACCAATTGGAACATACAATGTAGATGATTATACAAACAATGATGACGATACGATTACAATAAAAGCACTAGACAATATGATTAAATTTGAATTTAATTACGATGGTAGCGAGCTAATAGCTCAAAAGGGATATGCAACATTAAAAGAAGTAGCACAAGATATTTGTAGTAAAGCAGGAGTAGAATTACGGTCCTACTTCTTTTCTTAATTCTAACAAGCAAGTAGCAGTATACGACAACACTATAACAGCGAGAGAATACTTAAGTTACATTGCAGAAAGTGCTGGTTGTTTCGCCTGTATTGGTAGAGATGGAAAATTATATTTTAGAAAAATATATCAAGACGAAACTGAGATTCCGCTTGAAATGTTTGGAGAATATAAATGGGGCGAAGAGTTTAAAATATCAAAAGTATCTTTTGAAGATGGAGCAAGAAGTTTTAAATTCGGAGATGAAACAAGAAACAATTTATGGATAAACCAAGACAATATGTATATTGTAGATGAAGAACAAGTAGAAAACATTTACAATAATGTTAATGGATTAGTTGCAAATAGTTTTGAAGGTAAAACAGTTATAGATCCAGCAACAGATATAGGAGACAAAATAGTTATAGACGGAAAGCCTGTTATATATCAAGGCGAAATGACATTAGAAGGCAGGTTTATCGCAAACATAAATAGCAAAATACAAATAAAACAAAAAGAAGAAACAACAGTAAAGAAAGAAAGCCAAAAAGTAATTAATAGACGAGTACAAAGCGAAATAAATCAAATAGACGGCAAAATAACACAATTAGTAGAAGAAACAACAGAGAACTCACAGAAGCTAACACAGCACGAACAAACAATAGATGCAATAACAAATAAAGTAGAACAAATAGAAGATGTAACAAATACAGTAGAAGGAATAAAGACAATAGCACTAGGAAACTGTATGGAAGGGGAACTGTTAGAATTACACGTTTATGGAAATAATACAGTTTTTGATTATTTGTACCCAAGCGACGATTTATATCCTTCTAATAACTTATATCCACGAGGAGACAGTAGAATTACTGTAAATGATAAAGTTTATGAGTTAGGAATAACAGACGTTTTAAGGCAAAATGGAGATGTATGTGACGAATTTATTTTATTAGACGGACAGGCAAAAGTAATAAGAAGAGTAAACAAAGACGGAACTATCAAGACAACAGAAAAAATAGAAGACTTAGGAGAATTAAAAATACCACTTCAAGAAGAAACAAATACAATAACTATAAAGAATTATACAGCTAAGCTAAAGGCGAAGTATATTAGAAAAAATGAATTTTCAGATACATTTGTTCCCAAAGTCGAGTTAGGCACACAACTTATACAAAATTCCGAAGCAGTTAAGCTTGCTTGGAACCAAATAAGCGACTTCATACAAATGATGATAATAAATAACAATGCTAGTTTTGCAATATTGGATAAAGACAAAAAAGTAATGATGTACTTAGACAAGACTGGACAACATTTCTGTGATAGCCAAGGCAATGTTTTTGGAGAAATGGGAGTAAAAAAAGTTGGAGAGCAAAACTACATAAGTTTTTCTGTTGAAGGCGATTATGGGCAAGAGATACAAAATGGAATGTCTTGGGGAGTAACAACAAAAGACGGAAAATACTGGCCAATACTGCATATAACCAACTTCCTTATGGGGGCAGAAAATACTGATGAAACTTATGGAGAATTAGTTTTGAATTATTGTAATTTAGTATTAGGTGGTATAGGAACAGGTATAAAGTCTGGAAATGCACTACTTACAGGTGACCCCGCAATTGGGGGAATGATTATTCTTGATACAGCGACTTATAAGAACTTGCTAAGTATCTATCCTGACAGCGATTTAGGATATGCATTTCTTCAATTTTTAGATGACATTAAGTTTTATAGAAATCAAGCAGGAAGCAATAGTCTTAAAATTGGAGACGGGGACAAGTATTGCTTGTTGAGCGATGACGGTCACGTGGTTTGCTACGATTTAAACTGCTATGAAAATGCATACGTGTGGGAATATTTTACGGCGAAGAAAGGAATAAGTTGCACAGATGGATACGTAGATGGGATAGCATTTATTAACAATTCTAAACTAGAAACTAAAAAGAATATAAGCAAATATAATCAAACAGCATTGAAAGAAATACTTAAAACAGATATTTATAAATTTAATTACAAAGCTGAAGATGACGAAGTAAAAAAACACATAGGATTTATTATAGGAGACAACTACGAATATTCTAAAGAAATAACAGCGGTAGATAAGAACGGAAAAGAAGTAGGAGTAGACTTATATTCTATGGTCTCTATGGCTTACAAAGCAATACAAGAACAACAAGAGCAAATAAAACAGCTAGAAGAAAAAGACAAACAGAAAGACAAATTGATAGCAAATTTAATTAAAAGAGTAGAAGAACTGGAGGCGAATAAATAATGGCATATTTTAATTTTGAAAATGGCGTGACGCCGATAAATGATACAAACTTAAACACAATGCAAACAGGAATAGAAAACGCAATTGGTGGAGTACAGGACAGTGTAAACACATTAGAAACAAAGGTAAATAGTATTTTTAAATTTAAGAAATATGAAAAAGAAGTAACGATGAACGGCACAAGCTCTAAAGCTGTGACAATGGGGAGTTTTAGTGATATAGAGGGATATACGTATTTAGGCTGTATAGCGAATGAGAATGGCTATGGAGACCAATTTTTGGTCACATATAGCAAGTATGGAGAAAATATTACAGCTATGGTACATAATCAATTTGCATCAAATCTAACGAAAATACTAAAATGCATAGTAATTTTTGTCAAAGAAGATTATTACAATGCAAATCTTATAACAGAAACGGAGGCGTAGTAAATGAGCGAGACAACAAATTTAAAATTAAAGAAACACGATGAACCGCTAAATGAAAATACAAATCAATTTAATGTTAAGGATTACTTAAATGGAAATTGGGACAAAATAGAAGATTTTGCAGAGCAAGTAAATGATAAAGTAATAGAAATAGAAGATAGTATAGATTTAGTAAAACAACAAACAGAACAAGCAGTAGAAGATATAAATACAGACATATTAAACTTAGACACAAACAAAGCAAGTAAAACAGAGTTACAAGAAGCAACAATAGCATTACAAGCAGAGCTGTTAGCAACAAGAAAAGACTTGCAGGCTGGAACGTTAGAAGGACAAGCAGAAGGAGAAAGCTTGTACTTGCAAGACAGCTCAGATGCAAGGTTTAGAAAGTTTGAAGTAGGTGGAAATAGCAAGCAAAAGAAAAGAGAAGGGTATAACTTATACAATGTAAAAAATGAACTTGAATTTGCAAATGGAATATCTGTAGATGAAGAAGATTGGATTACTTGCAGTTATGACAACACTGACGGAGAAAAAACGAAGTTTTTGAATTTCTATACGAAAAACTTAGATATAGAGACAAATACAAATTATGCAATAATTATAGAAGTAAAGAATGTTGCAGGAACGGGAACATTATTCGCAGTATCACACGAAGCCGACGGACAATTTTTAGGTGACCCTACATATGACTTTACAAACTTAAGTAATAACAGCATTAAAAAAACTATACAAAAAACTAAAGAAACATTTGAAAGTAATGTAAGAAGAGGATTAAGAACATATTTAAGATTTGCAAAAGGAGAAAGTGGTTCTATAACATTTAGAATATCTGTTTTAAAAGATACATCTATAACAGAAAATAGTTTTAAATATGAACAATATGGAGCTATGCCAAGCTTGGAATTTCCGTCTGAGACAGAAGCAGTTGGACAAGACGTGAACTTGTTTGATAAAGATAACGTAGAATTTTACAATAACAATTCAAGTAATTTTTCTTGTACAACAAACGCAGGACCTACGAGAGTAAGAACATCTTCTTTTGAGTTTGCGGGAGAAGGGCCATATACACTCAGCGGATTAATAGGAAAGACAAGGTTGTTAGGTGTACGTGCTTATGGAGAAAACGAAAACATTATTTCAGAAGGAGCAACTCTTAATGAAAATACATTTACATTAACAGAAGAAGTTAAATACATACATTTATTATTTAAAAACAGCGATGATAGTGAGTTGAACAGAGAAGAAGTAAGAAATATGCCAATAAAAATAGAAAAAGGAAAACAAGCAAGTGCATATTCTGCATACGGCTGTGGTAGTGCTAATATTACTGTTTGCAATAAGAACGTGTGCGACAACATATTTGAACAAGGAGTGATAAATGTTTCAAATGGTAAAAATGGTCCTTGGAACAACACAAAATATATAAGAACAAAAAATTACATTAAAATTAAGCCAAATGCACAATTTACTATGACTAATCCGATAAGAAATAGAGGACGCAAAACAAGATTTTATGATAAAGATAAAAACTATTTGGGATATACAGCTAAAAAAGATAGTTTGCTTGCAATCAACGATGATGCAACGTTAAAAAGAGTTTCAACAATGCCCGATAATGCATATTATTTGCGTTTTGAATTAGATTTTGATGATGCTCAGATTGGACAAGATGTAATAGACGGAAAATACAAATATCAATTGGAGGAAGGAAACACAGCAACAGATATAGTAGAACACGAAGAACAAACATTTACAATAGACGTACAGCAAGAAACGTTGGAAGGAGACTATTTCGACTTAGACAATGAAGAAGAAGTGCATACTTGGGGGAAACATGAAATTACAGGAAATGAAGCTGATTTACAAGGGATTGGTTGGTTTAAATCTAATACTTCACGTACTGATGCGTATGGAATTACAAACGAAAGAATAGGATTGCCTGTACTAACAGAAAATACAAGTAAATGCACGCACGCTAAATATACTAATAATGTAAATGCTGTAAATACAACTAAATATGTTTCATCGAATGAGAAGTTTTATTTATGTTTTCCACTTGGTGTAGCTGAAACATTAGAGGAGTTTAAAACTTTAATGCAGGAACAAGTAGATAGTGGAACACCAGTAACAATTTACTACAAGCTAGCAGAACCAAAAAAAATTCCATTTAACTCAGCACAAAAAGCAGTAGCAAAACAAATAAGAGAAACACTACACAGCTACAAAGACGGAACACACGTATATAGTACAGACACAGTAAGTCTGATATTTAATGCAAAATATACAGTAGACCAAAAAGCTTATATACAAGCAGAAATAAATAAAATGCAAGCGATGATACTTGCGGAATAGGAGAAAGAATATGAATACAAGTTTATTATTTAAAAATGCAATACTTAATTTATACAAAGCAAGAATTTACACAGTAGACTTTGCAATACTAAAAGCAAGTGATTATGCAGATAAAAATAAAATAACCGCAGAAGACTACACAGAATTACTTACATATTTAGCTGAAGAACAAGCAAAATCTATGCAAGTAGTAGAGCAAGTGCAAGAAGAAACAGAAGTTGTAGAAGATAATACAGAAGAAGTTGTAGAAACAGAGAAAGAAACAACAGAAGAAAACGTAGAAGTGGAGGAATAGCTTGTGGAAGAAATTATTAAAATAGTTTTTAATTGGGCAATTCCGATAATCTTAAGTGGTATATTTGGTTTCTTAATAAAAATATTGAAAGATAACAGGGCAATGAAGGAAAGTATGCTTAGTTTAATTAGAAGCCAAATTGTTGGAAAATGTGAAACATATATGGGGCAAGGTTACTTGCCCGAATATGCAAGATATTGCCTAGAAGAATTGTTTAAACAATACCAGGTACTCGGGGGAAACCACGGAGTAGAAACATTGGTAAATAAGTGTTATGAATTACCATTATCGAAAGGGGAGAATTAAAATGGACGAAAATAAATTGAAAAAAATAGCATTAGTAGTTGTAACAATATGCGTTATGATTTTAAGTGGTTTTGGTTTTTATACGGTCAACAAGGACAAGTCTACACAAGAAATAGTGCAAGAAGGTATTAAAGAGCTAAAAGAATATATAACAACATATAAGATGTCAGAAGAAGAAATAAAAGAATTACCTTCTACAGAAATAAAAGAGCAAACAGAAGAACAAGAAAATGCAACAGAGCAAGCAACAACAGAAACAGAAGGATTTGAGCTACAAGGAGAAATAGCATATGAAGGCGATAAAGCAAGAAATTGGGACGTAGAATTAGGAGACTACAAGGGACTTACATATTATTCACAAATAGACAATAGATGGTCCAATAAAATGTATTCTAGTGTAGGGGATAGAAGTCAAACAATAGGAACTAGTGGCTGTGGTCCAACATCTGCAGCAATGGTTGTAACGGCTTGCAAGGGAGCAATAACACCCGACAAAATGTCAGATTTGTTTGTTAAATATGGATATAGAAGTGCTAACAACGGAACATATTGGTCAGCTTTCCGAGCAATTGCAGACGAATTTGATATTGATTACACTGAAACATACAACTTAGATACAGTAGTAAATCTATTAAAAAATAACTACTACGTTGTAGCAAGTTGTGGAAACGGTTTATTCACAAACGGCGGACATTTTATAGTATTAACAGGAATAGAAGGAAATACAATAAGTGTATTTGACCCTTATTTGTATGCAGGAAAATTCAATACTTCTACAAGGCGTGGAAAAGCAACAGTAAATGGAAATACTGTATATGTAACAGTAGACAACTTTAGAAATTATGCAAATGCAAAAGGCTTTTTCTGTTATAAACACGACGGAGAAGTAAAAGCTAATAATACTCAACCAGTTGTAACATCAACTTACACTAGATATGTTAATGCGAAAATCGGATTGAATGTAAGAAATACACCGAACGGAGCTAGAATTGGTGGATTAGTTAATGGAACACAAGTAACAGTTGCAGAAACAAGCGGAAATTGGAGTAGAATAGTAAGTCCAATAAATGGCTGGGTAAGTTCTAATTACTTAGCAAACAAACTGACTTCTTCAACTGTTGGGGATTTTCAAACAGTTGGAACATATAAATTAAAAAGAAATTGCTATTTATATTCAAATCAAAATTTAACAGGAGTTAGATATAGCTATTTAGCAAATACAGTTGTAACAGTTCTACAGAACGTAAATAGTAGAGTAGATAAAATAAAAGTGAATAAGACTGGAAGAATAGCTTATATAGATAAAAGCAATTATGCCAATACTACAACAAATGTATCTAAAAATACGGTTGGACAAGGCAAATTATTAAGAGCTTGTTCATTATATTCAAATTCAAATCTAACAGGTACAAGATACAGTTACTTAGAGAATACATATGTAATAGTTCTACAAAATGTAAATGCTAATGTAGACAAAATTAGAGTGGTAAGAACAGGCAGAATAGCGTATGTAAATAAAAATAACTATAAATAGAGTGCAAAAAGAGACAGATTATTCTGTCTCTTTGCTCTATTATATTTAAATTACAAACTAATGTTAAATTACTATATTGTTAGTATACAAAAGTAAAAGTCATTTGTCAAGTGTTTTTTTGTATTTTTCCAAAATTGGCTTAAAATATTCTTCTTCTGCTTCTTCTCGAGCTCTAATTGCATCTTTAATATCTTTAAAATAACCGTAAATTAATACTTTTCCCAGAAACATTAATTCTAGCAACCCATTTATTTCCTTTTTTAGAAACACCAATATGCCCTGAAGTATTGTTGCTTCTAAGTTTGTTGTTTTTTATAAGTGGTATAAAAGTGCCTTCGACAAATCCTTCTTGTAGTTTGTTTAGTGCTTTTTTAAAATTATCATCTCTATAAACTTTTCTTGAGCAACCGCAACTTTTTATTTCTCCATTTGCTATTCTATATCCTTGTGTATAAAAAATATTTCCGCAATGACATTTACACTTCCACAAATAAGCACCTCTTTTTTGAATGTCTGTCTTTTCCAATATCAATATACCATTTACACACATATTAGAATAATCTTTTGCTTTAAATTTTGTATCCATATATTCCTCCATTTTAATTTATTTTTGACATTCTAATATATTTATATAACTACAATTAAAAGGGAAGAAGATTAGCTATACTAATCTTTCATATCTTCTAAATAATCTAAGTAAGCATCTATTGTAATATGTTCTTCATCTTCATCTTGTCCACTTTGTCTAGCGCTATCTTGTAACATATCTAATAGTTTCCAATCTTCGTCAATTCCTAATTCTTGCATTCTATCGTATTGTTCCTCTGTCATCATTTCTTTTAATTCTTTTTCTGTTAATTCTAATATTTCTTTTACTTTCATAATTCTTTTCCTCCTAAATTTTATTTTCTTGTTTTTCTGCATATTGCATTGCTTCTTCTAAACTTTTTGCATTAAAATTACCTGTTGTTCTATAAACTCCATTTTTAGTAAGTTTTTTACAGTCATAAATATGTCCTTCTTTAATTTCTATAACTTTTAAATTTTCTTTTACTAATTCTTTCATATCCGTTCTCCTTTAGAGTGCGTTGCATTTGCTAACGTCTTATCTCTTTTCTTAATTATATTATAACACGACGTAACGTCATTGTCAATACTTTTTTGAAAAAAGTTTAATTTTTTTTCATTTTTTTTATTGTAATTTCTTTTTTGTTTTCATCGTATAGTAATTCTACATCTCTATCATTTTCTGTGATGCCCATATCAGCAATAATTTTACTGGGAATTGTTATTCTTTTGGTCCAGCTGCCACTTCCAGCTTTGTTAAAAATTACTTGTAAAGTTCTTTTATCCATAACATTTTCCTCCTCTTGATTTTTTTAATATTATCATATATAATTTATATATGCAAGAGAGAGAAACTCTCTCTTGATTTAAAACATATAGTGAATGTCTAAGATGTCATTCCAAAGTTTTTTGCGTTTAGCTTGTAGCTTTCTGTTTTCGCGGATAGAAGCTATAAGCTTTGCTATTTTTTGTATCATATTATTACCTCCCTTCCTTTAGTGTAATTATATTATATCACGACGTAACGTCACTGTCAACACTTTTTTGAAAAAATATTAAAAAGTTTTAAAATCCTTGAAAACACCTAAAAATCAAGCTGTATAAGTACTTGAACTCAAAAATAAAACGGCTCAGAATTGATTGTCGAAAGCCGATTTTTGTTGATATTTCAATGAAATTTTGAAGAGAATAAAATAGATTAAAATTACATATATTAATAGCAAATAATAAAAAATAATAAAAAACTATAAAAAATATTGACAAGTTTCACTATTTAAGTATAGAATAATAAAAAAGGTAATAATGTTATATATTTGATATTATGTCAAATTTGTGGTATAATAAAGAATGTATAGCAAAGGAGGGGTTACTATGAAAACAAATACTAGTGAAGTTAGCCAAAGAGCTAAAAGATTAGTTATGCTTGCAAAAGAAAAAGGCTTAGTAAAATCACATACTGTTGCTTTCAAAGAGTTCCCTGTTGAAAAAGAAATTCACAAAGGAAAATCAGAGAATTTGTAATAATATGAAGGCAAAAGGAGTTGTAGTAAGAAATGAAATACCAAATGGGAGATATAGTTTTTGCAGCGGAAGCAACAAAGAAAGAAGATAGTAGTAGTATTAGAAGCCATTTTTTCGTAATAATTGATGATGATGGAAAGGTAGTTCCAATCGATTATTTGGGGCTTGTAATATCATCAAGAACAGAGAAAAGCAAGGAAAACTCACCATATAAATATAATGAACCGCTTTATGCAAGTGAATGTGGATTAAAATATGATGGCATAGTAAAATGCGACCAATTAATGAGTATTCCATCGAGCAATATCAGTAGAAAAGTTGGAGAGATAGACGAAGATGTACTTAATAGATTTTTAAATGCATTTGAAAATTATTTAGAAGAGAACTAGCGATAGTTCTTTTTTCTGTATTCGACACCGTTCGACACAATAATTCTACAAAAAATGTTATAATTAGAAAAAAAGGAGATGGTATTATGAAAGAATTATACGAAAAATCTCTAAGAATCATAAAAGCATTAAATATAAAAACAGAAGAAGAATACAATAAGCTATTAAAAGACTACTTAATACTAAATGTAGAAAGCTTAAAGTACATAAGCGAAACGAGAGACTTTAACAAAATAATTGAATACGCAGAAGAAGCCTAAACGGCTTTTTCTTTTTACGGAAAATAACGTTTTTCCACCATAGTGGACAGAAAGTATGTTATATAAATTTTTGGACATACTAAACAAGGGTGGAAAGAACGTGAGAATAGAGATTTTACTAAAAGAAATAAGAAATAAAAAACGGATATAGTTTACAGCAACTTTCAAAACTAACAGGAATATCTAGTTCGCATTTGAGTTATATAGAACGTGGGGAAAGAGAGCCGACGATATCTATGCTAGTAATAATTGCACAAGCATTAAATGTAGATATTAAAGAATTATATAAAATAATACCATAGCACAAAACTTGTGCTTTTTTTAATTTTTATAAAGCATTTCTACTGTTTCATAAAATATCCACCATAGTGGATACAAATGAATATATGCTTCCGATAGAAACAATAAGAGATGAAGGAGTGTATAAAATGAAAAATGCAATATTAAATGAAATAACAAACGAATTGAATTGGAGAGAAAGAATTATAGTAAATGTATTTGCAACGACATTTACAAAAGTGTATAATATTAGTAGAATAAAAATAGTAAATAAAGCGCTGTTATAATTGCATTAAAATTGCATTAAAAACAAAGTGACAATAAGCGAAACCGCTCAAAATACTAAGATACAGAGAAATATTATCTAGCCAGCCCAGCCAATAAAGAACTCTATAAGTATTGAAGATTCAATATTTTATAGAGATTTTTTTTGGCAAAAAACAGAAAACACTTGAATTTTATGTAAAGATAAGATATAATAACAAATGATTAATCTTTATAATCTCCTTTTAGGAGTTGGCATAAATCGGAAATACATCAAATAAATATTGGAGGAGAAAAGAAAATGGAAGAAAAAAGAATGAAAATAAGAAGTGTGATGAAGGGCATCGAAGGACTATCAATAATACCAAGCTCAGGTATTATTGCAGCAGTGCTAATAAAAATAGCACCGACAACAACAGAAGTGGAGAGAATGAATATATTAATTATAATGCTTATTTTGTTCGGTTTATTATTCGTATTTATAGATAATAGTATAGATTATGTTTTTGCCAGACCAAGAAGGCGGGGGAAAAAAGTAAAGTTCAAAGTTATAGACAGGAGAAATGAAGAATACCTGTTAACAGCAGAAGAATTGTATCTACAAGTATTAGAAGATAGCGAATGTGACTATAATTGGATTGCTTCATCACCAGAACTGTGTAGAGTTTGTGATAATCCTGAATTTCCAAAGAAATATAGGAAAAAAATAAAAATAATGATACTAAATTGTTTTGCAAACTTTGAAAAAAGTGGAACACCTATAACACAAGAAGAGCAAAAAGTAGCACTTCGTTGTTACAACACTTTGCCATCGGGAGATGAAGAAGTAAGTGTGGCTAAAAACAAATATCTAGAAGCAATTATGGATTTTGTGATTAAATATGAGACAGAGAGAAATGGAAGGCAGATAGGACAATCATATAAGGAAGTATGTAGTGAATGGAAAAAAAGACATTTGGACGAATTTGCATATATTGTCAACTTAAAAAGACTAAAAGAATATTTATATTCCGATTTTGAAAAAACAATTGGAAAAGCAGAACAAGAAGGTAGATTTAAGGAAGATGATAAATAGTATCAAAAAATTTGTAATGAAATAGCCAATATAAAAGCTAAAAGATAAGACCAAAAAACAGAGTATTTGAAAAATTTCGAATACTCTGCATTTTCATTTATAAGTTCTATTTAGACCCCCAAAAAAATATAAATGAAATAGAAAGGGTGAAAAAAATGGAAAACTACAAAACAAATTTTGAAGAAACAACAAAAAGCATATTCAAAGGAATAGGAATAGCAATGATATCAACAGTCATAATGCTATTAATATTCTCAATAATATTAGCATACACAAATACAAGTGAAAACACAATAACACCAGTAATAATAGTAGTAACAGGAATAAGCATACTACTTGGAAGTTCAATAGGAAGCATAAAAATAAAAAAGAATGGAATAATAAATGGGGGATTAATAGGCGGAATATACATATTAATTCTGTACTTAATTTCAAGCATATTAAATTGGAGATTTGGACTAAACATACAAAGCATAATAATGATAGCAGTGGGAATGATTTTTGGGATACTAGGTGGAATTATAGGAGTAAACAAAAAATGAAAGATGTGTCCCAAAATGGACAAAATGTCCAAAAGGAAACGTCCCCATTGGACATTTTGAAAGAAATTTCCAAAAATAGTTGATATTTTTGGAAATTTAATATAAAATTTTATAGTACAAGTTATATCAAGGAGGACAAAATGATAAAATTAGAAGATGTTCGAAAAAATCCGGAAGTTGAAGCGTTAATACAAGGCGCGCAACAGCAATTAGACGGATTAGGCTATACAGAACATAGCCACAGACACATTTCAATTGTGTCAAAAAGAGCTGGGGATATATTAGAGCAATTAGGATATCCAGAAAGAACAGTAGAACTGGCAAGAATTGCAGGGTATTTGCATGATATCGGAAATTCAGTAAATAGGGTAGATCATGCACATAATGGAGCAATAATTGCATACAACATTTTGAAAGAAATGGGAATGCCAGTAGAAGAAAGAACGCAAATAATGATGGCTATTGGAAATCATGATGAAAAGACAGGAACAGCAGTGAGTGATATATCAGCTGCAATAATTTTGGCAGATAAGTCAGATGTGCATAGAGATAGAGTGAGAAATCAAAATATTTCAACATTTGATATACACGATAAAGTAAATTATGCAGTAACAGATGCAGAGCTAAAATTAGATACTGAAAATAGAAAGATAACATTAAATTTAACAATTAATAATCAAATATGTCCAGTACTAGATTATTTTCAAATATTTATTGATAGAACAATTATGAGCAAATATGCAGCAAAATATTTACGAATATGGTTTGAACTAATAATCAATGGAACGAAATTATTATAATGGAGGAAATAAAATGAAAAAGGTAAAAATATTAACAATAACACTAGCAATCATATTAATTACAGCAATAGCTTTTGGTGGAATTTATGTACAAAAACAAAATAGAATGGAAAATGTAGTAGAAGACTACAAATATGCAATGGATTTAGAAGGAACAAGAACTGTTAGATTAGAAGTAGATACAGGAACAACAACAGTAGTAAAAGATTCAGAAGGAAAAGAAGTTAAAGATACAGAAAATTTAACAGAAGAACAAATGACTGAAAAAGGATACACAAAGGAAGAAGTTCCAAACAATAGTGAAGATGTAAAAAATGAAGAAAATTACAAAAAAGCAAAAGAAATATTAGAAAAAAGACTTCAAAAAATGGGAGTAAATAATTACACAATCAAATTAGATACACAAGCAGGAGATATAGTAGTAGAAATTCCAGAAGATGATTCAACAGATACAGTTGTAAGCCAATTAGTAACAGTCGGAAAATTCACAATACAAGATAGTGAAACAGGCGAAGTTTTAATGGATAACAATGATATAAAATTAGCAAGTGCAATATCAGGAGCAGACAATACATCAACATCTGCGGTAGCAAAAACAAGAATATATTTAAATATTGAATTTACAAAAGACGGTGCAAAAAAATTAGAAGATATAAGTAATAGATATTTAAAAATAGAAGAAACAAAAGAAGATACAGAAAATGCAGAAAACACAGAGACAACTGAAACAGATGAAAATGGTGAAGAAAAAACAGAGAAAAAAGTAACAATAAAAATAGATGATACAGAAATAATGACAACAAATTTTGAAGAACCAATGAGAACAGGGAAAATGCAATTATCAATGGGTGGAGCGTCATCAGACCAAAAAACACTACAAGGATATGCAGCTCAAGCGTCAAGTATAGCAGTAGTATTAGATACAGGAAATCTACCTGTTAAATATCAAGCAACAGAAAATTCATATGTATTATCAGATGTAACAAATCAAGAATTAAGCATTGTTGTATATGCACTATTAGCAGTAGTTGTAGTAGCTTTAATAGTATTAATTGTAAGATATAAAAAATTAGGAGCACTTGCAACAATATCATATATAGGTCTAATATCAGTATTTTTAATATTAATAAGATACGCAAATGTAGTAATATCAATAGAAGGAATATTTGCAATAGCAATTGTATTAGTACTAAATTATATTTTTGTAAATAAACTACTTTCAAAATTAAAAGAAGAAAAACTTACTAAAACAACTGCAAATAAAGGAATAGCAGAAACATACAAAGAATTCTTTATTAGAATAATACCAGTTTGCATATTAGCAATAGTATTTTGCTTTATCAACTGGAGCCCTATTAGTAGCTTTGGAATGGTAATGTTCTGGGGAATTACATTAATTGCTATTTATAACGCTATAATAACAAATATTTTATTAAAAATAGAAGCTGACAAATAGGAGGAAATAAATAATGAAAAATTTAACAAAAAAACAAAAAATAATAATGTCAATTGTTGCAATTATAATAATAGCAGGAATAGCAGTTGTAGCATTTATGGGATTTAATTTTGATTTAAGATTTCAAACAGCCCAAAAATTGGAACTATACTTAGGAGAAGATTTTAAAATAGCAGACATACAAAACATAACAAAAGAAATTATGCCAAATGAACAAGTGATAGTTCAAAAAGTAGAAGTATATGGAGATTCTGTTAGCATAATAGCAAAAGAAATAACAGAAGAGCAAAAACAAAAAATAATAGAAAAAGTAAATGAAAAATACGAATTAGAACTAAAAGCAGAAGAAACAGAAATAGTAACAGTACCAAATACAAAAGGAAGAGATTTAATAAATCCATATATTTGGCCATTTGCAATCGCAACAGGAATAACACTAGTTTATATGGCAATAAGATATAGAAAATTAAATATAGTAAATGTAATTTTAAAAACAATGTTAACACTAGTAATAGCAGAAGCAACACTAATCAGCTTAATTGCAATTACAAGAATTCCAATAGGAAGATTAACAATTCCAATGGTAATTACAGTATATATGTTAACATTTGTAGGTTTAACTACTAAATTTGAAAAAGAATTAGAAGCACAAAAAGAAGAATAAAAAGAAGTAGGCAAAATCGAAAGGATTGATAAATAAAATGAAAGCAATAGAAATAAGAAAAAAATACTTAGAATTCTTCCAAAAACATGGACATGTAGTAATTCCGTCAGCACCACTAATACCAGAAAACGACCCATCAGTATTATTTACAACAGCTGGAATGCAACCACTAGTACCATATCTATTAGGAGAAAAACACCCAGAAGGAAAACGTCTTACAGACTATCAAAAATGCGTAAGAACAAACGATATAGAAGAAGTTGGGGACAACAGACACCTAACATATTTTGAAATGTTAGGAAACTGGTCATTAGGAGACTATTTCAAAGAAGAGTCCATAGCAATGAGCTTTGAATTCTTAACAAAAGAATTAGGAATACCAGTAGAAAAACTATCAGTAACAGTATTTGCAGGAGACGAAGACTGCCCAAGAGACGAAGTGGCAGCAGAGGCTTGGAAAAAAGCAGGAATATTAGATGGACATATTTACTATTATGGAAAAGACGATAACTGGTGGATAGCAGGAGAAGAAGGACCATGTGGACCAGATACAGAAATGTTCTACGACACAGGAAAGCCAGCATGTTCAGCAGATTGCCAACCTTCATGTGACTGTGGAAAATATGTTGAAATTTGGAACAATGTATTTATGGAATACTTCAAAGACAAAGACGGATATAGAAAATTAAAACAACAAAACGTAGACACAGGGCTAGGACTAGAAAGAATGGCAATGTTACTACAAGGAAAAGAAACTCCATTTGACACAGAATTATTCAGTCCAATAATGAAAAAACTAGAAGAATTACAAAAGGTGGACAACATAGAAAGTAGAAGAATAATAGCAGAACACTTGCGTTCAAGTATGATGTTAATAGCAGACGGCGGAAGACCAAGTAACATAGATAGAGGATATATTTTAAGAAGATTAATAAGAAGAATGATTAGACACTTAAATAAACTACAAATAGATTTAAATGAGCTATCAACATTAATAGAAATCAATGTTGAAAACTTAAAAGAAATGTACCCAGAATTAGAGAAAAACAAAGAAATAATAACAGCTACAATGCTAGAAGAAAAAGACAAATTTGTAAAAACACTAGCAAATGGAGAAAAAGAATTCCAAAAAGCAATAAACAAATTACAAAAAACAAAAACAATTCCAGGAGATGTAGTATTCAGATTATATGACACATATGGCTTCCCACCAGAAGTAACAAAAGAACTAGCAGAAGAAAATGGATACGAAATCAACTTAAAAGAATTTGACGAACTATTCAAAAAACACCAAGAAAAATCAAGAGCAGGTTCAGAGCAAAAATTCAAAGGTGGATTAGCAGAACAAACAGAGGAGACAATAGCATACCACACAGCAACACACCTTTTAAATGCAGCACTAAAACAAGTTATAGGAAAAGACGCACATCAAAGGGGCTCAAACATAACAGTAGACAGAATGAGGTTTGACTTCAACTGTGACCATAAATTAACAGACGAAGAGAAAAAGCAAGTAGAAGATTTAGTAAATCAATGGATTGCAGAAGAATTACCTGTAACAAAACAAGAAATGAGCAAAGAAGATGCTATAAAATCAGGTGCTGAATGTATGTTTATAGAAAAATATCCTGATATTGTAACTGTATATTTAATAGGAACAGTATCAAAAGAACTATGTGGTGGCCCACATGTTAACAATACAAAAGAACTAGGTAGATTTAAAATCAAAAAAGAAGAATCTAGTTCATCAGGAGTAAGAAGAATAAAAGCAGTTTTAATTAAAGATTAATAATAAAAATTGCCAACAGGGACGGTCCTTAATGGCAATAAATTGCCAAAAAGGTCCGTCCCCAATGGCAATAAAGGAGATAATTATGGAAGATTGTTTATTTTGTAAAATTATAAAAGGAGAAATTCCTTCAAGCAAAGTATATGAAGATGATGAAATACTAGCTTTTAAGGATATAGCGCCAGCTGCACCAGTTCATATATTAGTAATACCTAAAAAGCACATAAAATCACTTGTAGAATTAGAAAAAGAAGATGAAGCTTTAATTGGAAAAATTTATACTGTAATAAACAAAATTGCAAAAGAGCAAGGTGTAAGCGAAAGTGGATACCGTGTAATAGTAAATTGCGGAAAAGATGCAGGTCAAGAAGTAATGCATCTACACTTCCATTTACTTGCTGGTACACAATTTGGAGAAAAGATAGTATAACTTGTAAATAAAACTTTATTTTTGTAATAAAATGTGTTATAATATATGTATAGTGAAAAGTACGGAGGTAAAAGGTATGTTTGAGAGTAAATATAGTAAAGTTCTAACAATTATATTAGTAATTGTAATTATAGGAATATTAGGTCTATTAGGATTTTTAGCATATGACTATTATCATAAATATGTAACAACAAGTGATGCAGAAGATTTTGTAAATAGTTTTGATGGAGATACAGCTAAAAAAGATGATGATGAAGATAAAAATGATGATAATACAAATAATGATGTTTTAGATGAATTGGAAAAAATGAATACAGGAACAAACCAGTCAGCTTCATCACAAAAAACAAGACCACAATATAAAGGTTTTGGAGTTTTAGGAACAATGACAATTCCAAAAATCAATTTAAAATATCCAATACTTGAAAAAATGACAAAATCATCAATAGAAGTATCAGTAGCATTTTTATGGGGAGTAGGAATTAACCAACCAGGAAATACAGTAATAGTAGGACACAATTACAGAAATGGTGCATTTTTCTCTAATAACAAAAAGTTAAATTTAGGAGATAAAGTATATATAACAGACAATGACGGAAAACAAGTTACATATACAATATATAACAAATTTGAAACATCAGATACAGACACATCATTCTATCAAAGAGATACAGCTGGAAAAGCTGAAATAACATTATCAACATGTACAGATAACGGAAAACAAAGATTAATAATATTAGCAAGAGCTGATTAAAAATATGAAAAATAAAGTAAAGGAATTTGAAAAAATTCCTTTATTTTTTATGCCAAATTGTATATAATAAGAAAGAAATTTAAAACAAAAGGACTGTGATTAAAAAATGAACAAAACACAAGCAAAGCAAAGAATAGAAGAATTACGCAAACAAGTAGAATATCATGCAAAAAAATATTACGATAACGACGCACCAGAAATATCTGACTTTGAATATGATATGTTAATGGTAGAACTTCGAAATTTGGAGAAAGAATTTCCAGAATATCAATCAAAAGAATCACTAACACAAAAAGTAGGTGGACACGTAAAAGAAGGATTTGAAAAAGTAACACACGAAGTACCACTACAAAGCCTACAAGATGTTTTCAGCATAGAAGAAGTAGAAGAATATGTAAAAAAAATAGATGAAAAGGCAGAAGAAAATCAAATAGAAAACAAAACATATGTAATAGAAACAAAAATAGATGGACTATCAGCAGCACTAGAATATAAACAAGGAAAGTTCGTAAAAGGCGCAACAAGGGGAAATGGACTAGTTGGAGAAGATGTAACAAATAATTTAAAAACAATAAAAACAATACCAATGGAATTAACAGAAGAAATAGATATAACAGTAAGGGGAGAAGTTTTTATATCAAAAAGTGACTTTGAAAAAATGAACCAAGAAAGAGAAGAAAACGAAGAAGAATTATTTGCGAATGCAAGAAATGCAGCAGCAGGTTCACTAAGACAATTAGATAGTAAAATAACAGCCAAAAGACCATTAGACATATATATATTTAATGTACAAAAAATAGAAGGGAAAGAATTCAATTCACATTTTGAAGAATTAGAATATTTAAGCAAACTAGGATTTAACGTAAACCCTGTCAGAATACCTTGTAAAACAGTAGAAGAAATAGAAAAAGCAATACAAAAAATAGGAGACGACAGAGAAAACTTATCATTTGGGATAGACGGAGCGGTGGTAAAAGTTGATGACCTAAAATTTAGAGAAATACTAGGAACAACAGCAAAAACACCAAGATGGGCTATTGCATACAAATATCCACCAGAAACAAAAGAAACCAAACTAAAAGATATTGTTTGTCAAGTAGGAAGAACAGGAGTAATAACACCAATGGCAATCTTAGAGCCAGTTAAGGTTGCAGGCTCAACTATATCAAAAACAACATTACACAACCAAGATTTCATAAAAGAAAAAGAACTAAAAATTGGTGACACAGTGGTAATACAAAAAGCAGGAGATGTCATTCCAGAAATAGTAAAAGTACTAAAAGAAAAAAGAACAGGACAAGAAAAAGACTTCGAAATGCCAACAGTTTGCCCAGTATGTGGAGCAGAAGCGGTTAGAGAAGAAGGCGAAGCAGCAATCAGATGCACAGGAATAGAATGTCCAGCAAAACTATTTAGAAATTTGGTGCACTTTGTATCAAGAGAAGCAATGAACATAGACGGCCTAGGAGAAAGCATAATAGGACAATTACTAGATAGAAAGCTAATTGAAAACATAGCAGATATTTATACATTGCAATTTGAAGACATAGCATCACTTAAAAAGAATGGACAAAAATTTGCACAAAACTTAGTAGACAGTATAAATAAAAGTAAAGAAAATGATTTACACAGACTAATAACAGCGCTAGGAATAAGACACGTAGGAGTAAAAGCATCAAAAATATTAGCAAAAAAATATAAAAATATAGACAACTTAATGGAAGCAACAGCAGAAGAATTGAGCGAAATAAATGATATTGGACCAATAGTAGCAAACAGTATAAGAGAATTCTTTTTACAAGACCAAACAAAAGACTTGATAGAAAAATTAAAACAAGCAGGAGTAAACCTAGAAAGCCTCGAAGAAGACATACAAGACGATAGATTTGCAGGAAAAACCTTCGTACTAACAGGAAGCTTGGAAAAGTATACAAGGGGCGAAGCTGCAAATTTAATTGAAAAATTTGGAGGAAAAACATCAAGTTCAGTATCTAAAAAAACAGATTATGTACTAGCAGGAGAAGAAGCAGGAAGCAAGCTAACTAAGGCTCAAAATTTAGGAGTGACAATACTTACAGAAGCAGAATTCGAAGAACTAGTGAAATAAAAAAGGAGAGATTATGGAAGATTATACTTTTGAAAAAATGTGGTGCGATTTAAGAGATGGTTATCAAATTTATTATACTTATGTTGGGAATAGGTATGTTTTATTTAAGACGGCAGAAAATTGCTATACCCAGAAATTATTGTCAGAGAGTAAGAAAAATCCACAACCTAGGATGCTTATGCTTACTTTAAAGAGAGTTAAGGAAATGTTTCCACATATGGAAGAGATTGAATATAGATTAGAGATGTAATTAAGCCTGCCACTGGAAGGAGTGTTCCCCAGTGGCAAAAAAATTGCCAAAAAGGACCGTCTCCAATGGCAAAAAATTGCCAAAAAGGACCGTCCCCAGTGGCAAATTTGGAATATTTTAAGATTTACGAGCATAAAATATAATGAGAAATTTAGAAGAGGTAAGAAAATTGTATTCGTAGCAATAATTAGAAAAAATATATAAAATGTATTGACAATAATATTGATGAATGATAATATATGGATATCGAAAGAGGTAGTATGGAAAATAAAAATATAGTAACACTATTTGTTAGAAATGATGAAGGGGACATGTTATTACAAAAAAGAAGTAAGCAAAAAGGTGGAAAATATGGATTTATAAGTGGACATGTACAAGAAGGTGAAACAAATAGTCAAGGAATAATAAGAGAAACGAAAGAAGAAATGGGAATAAATATAGATGAAAAAGACCTAAAACTTTTTTATAGAGTAGAAGAAGGGCAGACTAATTTCAACTTATATTATATGAACAGAAATCTAAATATAGAAAACTTGACGTTACAAAAAGAAGAAGTAGAAGATGCAAAATGGTGCTCAATAGAGGAAATAAAAGCTATAATAGATGATGATAAACTCTATAAAAATCACATAGATGCATTTGAGATTGCTATGAAATATTTATGTAAGGAGTGATATTATGGCAACTATTGCTCAATGGGATATAAACAATGTATGTAACTTAAATTGCAAGCATTGTAGAGTATCAGAGAAAAATGACAAAAAACAATTGTCATTAAAACAGGCAAAGGAATTGCTTGCACAATTGTGGTACACAGGTACAACAAAATTAAATCTTTCTGGTGGAGAGCCATTTATGAGAGATGACTTATTTGAAATACTAGAATATGCTAGAAAATTTGAAGATATAGTAATAACAACAAATGGAACTCTAATAGATGAAAAAGTATGTGAAAAACTATCAAATTTTCCTAACATAAAATTATCAATTAGTTTGGACGGAATGGCGGAGACGCACGACAGTTTTCGTAGAAAAAAAGGTACATTTCGCAAAGTAATTGACACACTATCATTGCTAAAAGAGTATAATATACCATATGCAATAAAATATACATTATCAACAGAAACAGTAAAAGATGTTATTGAAGTAATAAATTTGATAGCATCAAAAGGAGCAAAAGAATTCAACATAAGAAGAGTTCTAGTTGCTGGGCATGCAGATAAAGATATGTTGATTTCAAACGAAGAATATAAAGAGACAATAAAAAGAGTTATTGCAGAATGTAATAGACTAAATATTAATTTTAGAACAGGTGACCCACTTTTAGTACCGATTTTCCCAGAGATATTTGGTATAGATATAAAAAATGATGATTTAAATAAAATCTATGCTGGATGTCAGGCAGGAGATGAAATAATTTACATAGATTATCAAGGAAATGTTGGAGCTTGTTCATACATACCAACTTTTGCAGATAATATCAAAGAAAAACCATTAGATGAAATTTTAAATAATAATAAACTATTTGTAGAATTAAAGAAATATAAACAAAAGTTAGAAGGAAAATGCTCAAAATGTAGTTACAAGATGATATGTGGCGGATGTAGAGCATCAGCAGTAGCTTTGAAAAATTCACTATTTGAAGAAGACCCATTATGTTTGCTAAAAAGTAGTTAAATACAAAGTTCTTTATTTTGTGAAGGCATTAGAGCTTTTACAAATATTATAAAAAATTTCAAAAAAGGCGTTAGTTTGAAAGAAATTAAAAAATCTTCATAACTATAAAGGCCTTAGAAAGGAAGGTTTTTTTATGAATAAAGAAGCAGAGAAAAAAGTTGAAGAGAAAAACGAAGTGAAAAAAATAATCACTTGCAGAATGTGTGGTTAAAAAGAGAGGTACATAACCTCTCTTTAAATGCGTTTTATTATACAAGAAAGGAAACTAAAAAATATGAGTATTTCACCAAAAATCTTAGATAGAAAAAAAGACAAATTCACAACATTTCATATGAGAATAAATAACAATTCAAATGAAGATATATCAGGATATATAAAGTACAAAATAAGCAAGCCAAATGGAGAAACAGAAGAAAAAGAATTTGAAAGAACAGAAAAAATAAAAGCAAATTCGCAAATAGATATATATGACAAATATTATTTAGAAAAAGATGCGCAAATAGGAAGATATCACGTAGACGGAATGTTCTTTTGGAACAATCAAAATATATTATCAGACACAAATAAAAACGATTTTTTTGATGTAAAATAGGGGGAAATATGAGAAAACTAGAAGGATTACGTTTCTTGCAAGAAAACTTTTCAGACTTAACAGTAGACTGCTTGTTTGTGGACAAGCTAGAAAATTTAAAAGATGAAGATTTAGACAGGAAAGACCAATCAGACCAACTATGGAGAGTAAGAGCAGGAAATGAATATGGTTCAGAACTTAATTTGCCACAAGGCACATTTAAAAGTAAAAAAGAAATAAGAAAATTTATAAAAGAGCAAAAACAGAAAGATGCAAATATGGAATTTGTAATACATAGAGTATCGCCAAAATACTTTGCTGCACCATTTGTAGGTACATTGGCAGTGCAAAACAACAAAAATTTACCAAATATCAGAATAGAATTACAAAAAGTAACCCAAGAATTAGTAGACTCAATTGACAAAGGCAAAAGACCTAGAGATTGGGAAGCTTGCTTAATTATGGATTATGAATTTTTAAATAAATTTCCTAAAATTAGAAAAAAGGAAAATGTAGATTTGGAAAGTCTAAAATATGCAATAATGATAATTCATGAAGTGGGTGAAAAGATATTTGAAATTTATGACAAAGAAGGAAAAGATATAGAAACATATACTAGATTTAACATCTATGATTTGGGACAAGTTGTGCTAGATGACCATAGAAGTAGTGAATCTTTTATTTCTAAGTATAGGGTGTCTTTGGGGACAGAGCAAAAAAACACCCAACTTTCGAAAGAAGGAGTGTCCCCAATGGCAAAAAATTGCCAAGAAGGACCGTCCCCAGTGGCAAAAAATTGCCAAAAAGGTCCGTCCCCAGTGGCAGAAAGATAAAAATTTTGAAAAAATTGTTGAAAATGATAGATAAATAATGTAAAATATGGTAAGTGAAAATCCAATAAAAGGAGAACTTAAAATGGCGACAATAATAGATGGAAAATTACTTGCTAAAAAGACAAGGGAAAGTCTAAAAGTTGAATGTGATAAGTTAAAATCAGAAGGTATAACTCCAAAATTGGCAGTAATAATGGTAGGGGATAATCCTGCTTCAAAAGTGTATGTAAGGAATAAGAGTAAGGCATGTAGCGATGTTGGAATAGACTACAAAGAATATCTTTTACCTGAAAAGACGACACAACCAGAGTTAATTAACCTAATACAAAAATTAAATCAAGACAAAGAGACAAATGGAATTTTGTTACAAAGTCCATTGCCAAGGCATTTAGATATAAATGAGGCTTTTAAGGCTATTACATATATGAAAGATGTTGATGGTTTTACACCTTCAAGTGTTGGAAAGCTTTGCATAGGAGAAGATACATTTATTTCTTGTACTCCATATGGAGTTATGAAAATGTTTGATGAGTACAATATAGATCTGAATGGAAAAGATGTTGTGATATTAGGAAGAAGTAATATTGTTGGTAAGCCATTAATTCAATGTTGTTTGCAAAAAAATGCGACAGTTACAGTGTGCCATTCAAAAACGAAAAATTTGGGAGAACATACTAAAAGAGCTGATATAGTGATATCAGCAATAGGGCAATCAAATTTTGTTAAGGCTGATATGATAAAAGATGGGGCAGTTGTAATTGATGTAGGAATAAACAGAGATGAGAATGGAAAGTTGACAGGTGATGTTGATTTCGAAAGTGTTGAGAAAAAGGCAAGTTATATTACCCCAGTTCCAGGTGGGGTTGGTCCAATGACTATCGCAATGCTTATGAACAATGTGATAAAAGCAACTAAGGAACAACAAAAAGAAAAGTCAATGTTATAAATTAAATAAAAATAGGGGCATCATTATTAATGGTGCTCTTTTTTTGTTGTATAGGAAAATTGAAAAATTTCTTATACAACGAAAACAACAAAAATATAATGCGTACAAAAAATCAAATATCAGGTTTTGCGTATGAACAATAAAAAAATTAAAGAGAAGGAGAGAATATGGAACAATTAGAAAAAAATAGATATTGGATATGGTTATCTTTAATAAAAGGATTAGGTGCAATAAAAAAGAAAAAGCTATTAGAAATTTATAAAACACCTGAAAATATATACAAATTAGACAAAGACGAATTACTAAAAATAGAAGGAATAGGAGAAAAATTAGCAGATAAAATACTAAATGAGAAGGTAAGAGCAAGTGTTTCAAAACATATTGAATATATGCAAAAAAACAATATAGACATAATTAATATAAATGTGGAAAGTTATCCACAACAGCTAAAAAAGATATATGATGCACCAATTAGTTTGTATATAAAAGGAAACAAAGATATATTAAATAACAAAGCTTTGGCAATAGTTGGTTGTAGGCAAGCAAGTGAATATGGCAAAAAAGCAGCAAAGTATTTTGCGTATAATTTAACACAAAATAAATTTAATATTGTAAGTGGATTAGCAAAAGGTGTGGATAGTTATGCACATGTGGGAAGTTTATATGTGGAAAATAAGGAAAGCTGTGGAAAAACTATTGCCGTTGTGGGTAATGGGTTAGATACAATATATCCAAGTGAAAATATTAAGTTGGCAGATAAAATAATTGAAAGTGGTGGAGCGATTATTTCTGAATATCCTTTGGGGACAAAGCCTGATAAAATGAACTTTCCGGCTCGCAATAGGATAATTAGTGGTATTAGCAGTGGTATTATTGTGGTTGAAGCAAAGGAAAAAAGTGGTACATTGATAACTGTTGATTTTGCTTTGGAACAGGGCAGAGATGTTTTTGTTGTTCCTGGCAATATTAATTCTATTAATTCTGTTGGAACTAATGATTTAATTAAACAAGGAGCTAAATTGGTTACAACATATAAAGATATAATTTAAAGTTTATATATAAATTATTTCAAATTTTAATATTTTAGTGTTTTTTTATATAAAATAAATGATATAATATTGATAAATTAATTATATTTGAAATTCGCAGACGCGTCTGCGAATTTCAGAATACTATTTAAATATAATAATAAAAAATAACCTTAGCAATGTTATATCCATTCATTGTTAAGGTTATTTTTTGTTATGTGGATATTAGAAAAGAATCAAAATAAAAAATAAAGTGCTATGCATCTGTTGACGTAATTCTCGTGCAAAAGATAAAATAATAAAAACAGAAGAAAAGGAGAGATGAACAAATGCGAAACAAACGGAATTACATTAATAGCATTAGTAATAACAATAATAGTGCTTTTAATATTAGCACGGAGTAGCAATAAGTACGTTAACAGGAGACAATGGAATAATAGGAAAAGCAGGAGAAGCAAAAAACGCAACAAACAAAGCAACAGCATTAGAAGCGGTAGAGTTAGAAGCAATAGGTGCTTTGGATAGGGGCGGAGATATTGAAAAAGAACTATTAAAAACAAATTTAGAAACAAACCTAAAAGCTAAAACAGAAGACTATGGAGACAGTTTAATTGTAGATTATGCAGGATATAAATTTTTAATAGAACAAGACGGAAATGTAATATTTTGGGACGGCGGAGCAACAGTAGCGAATGCACCAAAATTAACAAAGGGAATGATCCCAGTAAAATACAATGTTACAAGTCAAAAATGGGTTGTATGTTCACAAAATGATGAAGAGTGGTACAGTTATACACAAGAAGATAAAAGATGGGCAAATGTAATGTTATGTGACGGAAAATATAACGAAAACACAGCAGTTGGAACAGAAGTAGCAGAAGAAGATTTAGGTAGTATGTTTGTATGGATACCAAGATTTAGTTATAAAATAACAAAAGGATATCATCAAAGTAGTGGAGAACTAAATGTACAATGGGTAAGTGGCAAAAGTTATTCATATGTAGATGAAACAGGAGAATTAAAAAAAGCTAAAAATGGAAATGATGAAGGAGTAATAACAACTTCAGGATATACAGATTATGTGGTACACCCAGCATTTACAGACGGAAGTAGTAACGGGTACAGCAATGGAGAATGGAGACAAGAAATAACAGGAATTTGGGTTGCAAAATTCCAAGCTGGAATATACACAACAGATAAGGATACAAATAAAAGAGTAGCAGAAGTAAATAACTATTATTATCCAGTGTTTAAAGGAAGGAAATATGGATATAACTATGTAACAGTATCAGAAGCATATAAACTATCACAAAATTTAGGAAGTGCACAAAACCCATATGGATTAACAACAACATCAAATAGCCATTTAATGAAAAATAGCGAATGGGGAGCAGCAGCATATTTATCAATTAGTCAATACGGATATTCAAATGGAAGTAGTAATAACGAAAAATACAAAAATAATTTAAGCATTGTAACTGGGAACAATGTGGCAGCAAGTCCAGTATCAAATCCAAATAATAGTGGATGGAAAATAACAGGAATAACAGGATATTCTGCAACATCAGGAAAAGCAGCAGAAAATGTTATGACATTTACATCAACAACAGACTTTACAGATAGTGTAACAGGAACAAATGGAACATCATATGCATGGAATAATGTAGAAACAGGAAAAGATGTAGGAAATGGGACAAAATCAAGCACAACAGGAAATATATATGGAATATATGATATGGGTGGATGTTTAGCAGATTATATTGCAGCATATGTAAATGCAGAAGGTGTGTCATATTTAACAACATATGGTGGAGCATTTGCAAATGGGAAATCAACATATTTAGCAACAGCATATCCATATAATCCGACAACAACAGACTATAAAGATTTCAATTCAGCATATCCAGGATTTAGTAAAATATTTGGAGACGCAATATATGAAGTTTCAAGTGATGTTGGTACAGCTAATGCTTGGTTTGGGCAAACATTAGAAAACGATGCAGGCACAGGAGAAGTTTTCTTCCCACGTGGTGGGCCTTGGCATAGTACGGGCAGTGTCGGGCTAGTGCGG
The DNA here is from genome assembly GCA_948502395.1 of uncultured Clostridia bacterium. Taxonomy (GTDB): domain Bacteria; phylum Bacillota; class Clostridia; order TANB77; family CAG-508; genus CAG-269. The sequence continues at coordinate 225,125 of CAOPES010000001.1, forward strand.
CTTGTATGACTATGGTGGGCGTGCCGTTCAGTCTTGTGGCTTTCGTAGCGTGCTCGTAGCCGAGTAGCACTTTGTAAAACTTTCCTTGTTCTTTGTTCCCTTTAAAAGAACTTAGAATAGGCTAAAAATAATAAATAGGGATTAGACTGTAACAAACTGTACCGAACACCACTTTTTAGTTTTCTTCCCACGTGGTGGGAATTGGAATAATACGGGCAATGTCGGGCTAGTGCGGCTTGAATGACAATAATGGGAATGCCAATCAGAATTGTGGCTTTCGTAGCGTGCTCGTAGCCGAGTAGCACTCTGATACAATGAATAATAAATATTCAAAAATAATCCAGTGGGGCAAAAGTTCAAGGACCTTGCCGAGTGATATTGTATCAAAGAAGTCTAATTCCTGTAACAGAAATAAAATGTTATAAACACATAAACAATAATTTTGTTTTAGTAGTAAAATGGCGAAAATCCAAAATTATGAATGGAGATAAGAAAAAACTTATCTCCATTTTTAAAAATTTTCTAATAAATTGGATTCTAATTTAGAATATATTTTATCTGTAAATAAAAAATCACACTTATTTAAAATTTTTTGTTGTAATCGGTAAGAATTACAATAAGAAGAATGACCAAGCCATGAATTAATTCGTTGCAAAGTATGGGGGATATCTAATGTATTCGATTTATACTTTTTATTCCATTTCTTTACATTTCTTTTGATTTTTTTCTTAGAAGAATTTCGTAATAATCTATGAGTATGAAAAATCCTATATCCGCAAAAATTAACTCCCATTTTATTTGGAAAATACTTAGATTTATCATTTAACTCTAAACGAAGCTTTTTAGCCAAAAAATCAGAAATCATATTCATCAATTTAATACAAGAATTCTTATCAGGTAGTAAAAGAATAAAATCATCCATATATCGAACATATTCATGAATATGTAAAGTTCGTTTCACATATTGGTCCAACTCATTTAAATAGATATTTGCAAAATATTGACTAGTATAATTTCCGATAGGTATACCAGTGTAATTATTAAAAGGCCTGTTTTCAAATAAAATTTGATATGTAAATTTAAGCAAAGCCTTGTCAGAGATATATTTTTTCAATATCTCGAATAAAATAAGAGAATCAATACTATTAAAAAATTTTTTTATATCACATTTTAAAATATAGTAATTAGGATACTTTTTTCTGTATTTTCTCATCATAGATTGTATGGCTAAGGCAGCGCTATGAGTACCTTTATTTGGCAAACAAGCAAATGAAGTAGAAATAAACTTAGGAAGAATATAGGGCTTAATAAATTCTTCAACATACCATTGATGTACAACCCTATCTCTATAAGGAAGAGACTGGATAATTCGTTCTTTGGGCTCGTAGACTATAAAAGAATGATATTTACTAACTTTATATTTGCCATTTTTAATTGAATTTATAAGTGTAACAATATTACTTTCTAAATTTAAATCAAAATTTAAAACTTCATTTTTAAACATCTTGTTTTTCTTTGCACGGTTATGAGCTTCAATAAACTTTTGAAATGTTAAATTTTTGTAAAAGACATTTTTTATTTTTTTTGGCATGAATTTATCCAACCTCCTAACATATTACAAATATCAGTTATTAGATTACTCCAAGTTGAATAATTGTTATTTGATATATATTGATATTTGTAAGAAAGACGTACATGTACTTTTAACAAGCTTAAATAAACATCTAATTCTTTTAAATACTTTAACTTGTCTGTGGTTGCATAAGATTTTATTGCATGCATTAACATTCGCAAACCTACATACATCGAATTTTTAATTTCTTCAACTAAGGCAAAACGTTCAGATTTTGGATATTTTCTAACTATATCATTTGTATAATATATTAAATCCATATATTTTTGATAAATTAATAAATTGTTGTTAGTTTTTTGCTTCACTTTTGTTCACTTCCTTTAAAATCTTATTTGCAGTATTTTTTATATTAGATATAAAATCATAAGCTTCTTTAATTGATAGGTTATTGTTATCAATATTGGAAATTGTTTTTAATAAATTAATAGTATTTTGGTTTAACTCAAATTCTTTTGGTGTTAGGGAGGTATTAGTTGTGTTATCAATTATTTTTACTTTATATTGAGTGCAGTCTAGAATTTTCATATATTTATCTAGAGAATTTGCTGGAAATCCGCATTTTACAAAGCTTGAATTTAAATTCGTAAGTTTTAAAGAAAAAATATTGCTTATTAGTTTTGCGTCTTCATCTAGAAAAATATAAAATAGTCCTGCTTTGAATAGATAGAGTGTTTCAGGACTTTCTTGTTTTAAGTTTTTGTACATATCAATTAGTTTGCTCATTATGGTTCTCCTTAGTTTATTTTTTTGATTTTATCTTGTGTTTGCTTGTTGACAATTGTTACTTTGTGTCGGATTTTGTCGTGTGTGATTATATTTTATATTATTAGTTGTGGGATTTTTATATTACAATATTTATGTGGTTAAAGAGTTTGTGAAAAAAATGAAAAATATTTTTAAAAAATGTATTGACAATTTTATAAAAATGATATATACTCTTAATTGTGCTGAACAAGCATAGATGCTCCCTTAGCTCAGTTGGTCAGAGCAACCGGCTCATAACCGGTGGGTCCAAGGTTCGAATCCTTGAGGGAGCACCATTTTAATTTTATATTTGGGTAGGTGGCCGAGTGGCTAAAGGCGGCAGACTGTAAATCTGTTCTCATTCGAGTACGAAGGTTCGAATCCTTCCCTGCCCACCATAAAATACAACTAAGTTGTATTTTATTTTTAAAATATAAACGAACAAAAATTCGAGAAATAAAATAAGATAGGGGAGATGTGTGAATGAAACAGTTAGATAGAGAAGAGATTTATAATGGTCAAAGTTTTGAAGATATTAAACATGTTGATGAAAATGGAGTTGAATATTGGTATGCTAGAGAATTGATGCCTATTTTACAATATTCAAATTGGCAGAATTTTGAAAAGATAATTCAAAAAGCTATTATTGCTTGTGAAAATAGCAGGATTAGTGTAATAGACCATTTTACTGACGTCAATAAAATGGTTCAAATCGGTTCAGGAGCTTATAGAGAACAGAAAGATTATAAATTAACTCGTTATGCTTGCTACTTAATAGCACAAAATGGCGACTCAAGAAAAAAAGTAATTGCTCTTGCACAAACATATTTTGCTGTACAAACTAGAAAACAAGAAATTAGCGAAAAAGAATATAGTGAATTAACAGAAGATGAAAAAAGATTTTATCAAAGAAACTTAACTAGAAAAGGTAATTATTCACTTAATCAAACAGCTAAAAATGCAGGAGTTAAGAATTTTGACAAATTTCATAATGCTGGATATAAAGGATTATACAATGGAGAAACCGCTGATGATATTGCTAAAAGAAAAGGATTAAGATATAGAGAAGATATTTTAGACAATATGGGAAGCGAAGAACTTGCAGCAAATCTGTTTCGCATTACACAAACTGAATCAAGATTAAAAAGAGATAAAGTTGATACTGAAAAGAAAGCTTGTGATACTCATAATAAAATTGGAAAAATAGTTAGAAAAGCAATTAAACAAGCAGGACGGAACTATGCCGGAAGAATTACCCACACCCAAAAAGAGTTTGAAACAATTAGAAAAAGAAAATAAGAAAAGTTTGAATAGGTAAAAAAGAATAATATTGTACATAATGGAAACAATATACACATGAACAGATTAGAACTAATAAAAAACTCCGAACTATTTCAAGGAGAAAAATATCTAAATAAAAATAAAAATTACTTTGAAGGTTGGTATTACAAAAACACAGCTCAAAATAAAGGAATTTCATTCATACCAGGAATTAACATTGATGGCACAAAAAGCGAAGCATTCATACAAATAATTACTAATAATACATCATACTTCGTAAATTACAACATCAAAGAATTCAAATTCAGCCATAAACCTTTCAACATACAAATAGGAGATAACACATTCTCAAAAGAAGGAATAAATATCAACATAGAAGACAAATCTCAAAATCTTAAAGTACATGGAAATATAAAATACACCGATAATAAAAACATCAGTACTAATACTTTTGCTCCAAACATAATGGGACCATTTTCCTATATTCCATTTATGGAATGTAACCATGCAATTATCAGCATGCAAAACACCAACAATGGACTTATTAAAATAAATAATGAAGAAATTTATTTTAACAATAACAGAAGTTATATTGAAAAAGACTGGGGATGCTCATTTCCAAAATCTTATATTTGGTGTCAAGGTAATAATTTTCAAAAAACAAATGCCAGTTTTATGTTCTCAATAGCAGATATACCTTTTAAACTATTTTCATTTAAAGGTCTTATTTGTGTTTTACTTATTGAAAACACAGAATTTAAGTTTACAACATATAATAACGCTAAAATATTAGAATGTGACATTAAAGAAGATATGTTCAACATAACATTCAAAAAAGATGTATATACTTTAAATATAAAATCAAAATATGACAAAGGACTTAAACTAGCAGCACCCGTTAAAGGAAAAATGACAAAAGATATTTTTGAAAGTATTGCTACCACAGTCACAGTAACTTTAAAAAAGGGAAAAGAAGTTATTTTGTGTGATACAAGTAATATGTGTGGATTAGAAATTGTCAAAAACTGTTTACAAAATATGTAAAATATGCTATTATCTATAAAGCCTACTCATTTTCTATTAAAAATAGGAGTGATAGAAATTAATAGAGACATTTTAATAATAGGAGAACAACGCTGTGGCAAAAGTTCAGTAACAAACCAAATACTAAAGAAATACAATAATTATGAGTCAATAAGGGGAGATGCTCTAATCATACCCTTGCAATCAGCCATAAGTAGAAGAACAAAAGAAGGTAATAAAAATCGTATAGAAGATTTAGCACTTTTAAATTTATCTAGCGAAGAAATCGCAATTTATTTCAGAGATATTTATGAAGAACTTAAAATTGATTTAAAATCTTTGGGTAGATCTATAATAATTGATACATATTCTTTAACAGTAGAAGATGCTATCAAATATTTTAGCTCAGACTGTGATATTTATTGTCTGGGAATGCCAAATGAAACCACAAAAAATTTAAAACAAATGATAAAAATTAATGATACAAAAAATGATTGGACGTATTATATAGGAGATATAATGCTTGATCTTGCATGCAATAGAATAATAAGAAATAGTAAAACGATGAAAGAGCAATGCGAAAGATATAATATTAAATTTTTTGATACGTCTGGAAATAGAGAAGAAAAAGTGGCAATGATTATAAAAGACATTGAGAAAAATACAATTAACAATTAATAAAATAAATATGATAGAAAATGAGTAGGCTAAAATATTATGAAATAATAAAGACCCTGAAAAATCAAATTTTAAAGGGCCTATAATATACATATTATAAAATTACAATTTTCTTAGTAAAATCCAAATTACTAAAAGGGCGAGACTGAAAGCCAAGAGAAAACACATCAGTAGCCCAAACATCCAAATCAAGCATAGAAGAAAGAGACTTATTGCGACAACTATCAGAAAAACGTTTAACAGAAGTAACAATATCAAGTTTAGGATTAGCCTTAGCAATTTCAGAAATCAAAAACTTACCACGTTCATTAAATCCAAGAACTCTAACATAAGGGACAGTTTTTTTAGATAACTCCATATCCCTTTTAGAAATACCAAGCAAACTATAAACAAGAATTCTTTGAAGACGAGTAGAAGTATAACGCTTTGACTTAATACTATCTAAAAGCTCTACAAGAGTACTACAAGAATTAGCAGCATTTTTAATAGCAAACTCTAAACCTTCTGAAACATCAGGAAGTTCGGCAATTTGACTAACTGACATTTTTCTTAAATTATAAATAATTTGTTTCTCAAAAACAGATAAATCTGGAATAATATTTCCTTGTTTAAAATTCTTAATCAAAACATCATAACTAGGCTCAGGGAGCAATTTTTTCAAAATATTGAAACCACCATTTTTTACAATATTTCTAATTGCGGTAGCACTAGCAATATTTCCAGAATAAAAATTATCATTATATCCAGCTTCAAATCTAGCAACAGAAATTGGTTGAATATTACTTTTATATTTTTTCAATGCCTTCAAATATTCTATACCCAAAATGTTATTTGGAGAAGAAAGGACATTTAAATATTTTTTATTATTTAAATAAAGTAGTAAAGCATTTTCGCGTGCCTTTGGGAATGACACACCTTTAGCTAATTCACTTGATAGAATGGTTTTAAATTGTTTTGGTTCAGTATGCAATACATTTGCAATATCAGATAAAATATCAATATCAGAAGTCTCAGCACCAAAAGATACATAATCAACGACTTTTAAGGAATTCAATATTTTAATAGCACCATCTGCAAAATTTTCTGCACTAGAAGTAGCATATAAAACAGGAAGTTCTATAACTAAGTCAATTCCACATTTTAAAGCAGTTTCAGCTCTTGACCATTTATCAATTAAAGCAGTAGAGCCACGCTCAGTAAAATTACCACTCATAATCGCCACAGTATAGTTTGCACTTGTAATTTTTTTTGATTGTTCTAAATGATATAAGTGACCATTATGAAATGGGTTATATTCACCAATAATTCCCAAAACTTTACCCATAATAAAAATCCTTTCTTGTATATTTTTGTTTTTATTGTTATAATAGTACCATAAAAAATGGAAAAAAACAAGAAGGAGCGAGGGTTGAATAATAACCAAAATATAGGAAATTATTCATTCTGATTTGTGCATTTAAGGAAAGGAATGATAGAAAAAATGGAAAAAGTCGTTATTTATACTGACGGAGCTTGTTCTGGAAATCCAGGACCAGGTGGTTGGGGAGCTTTATTAATGTATAAAGGAAATAAAAAGGAAATTTCAGGAGGAAAAAAAGATACAACAAATAATGTAATGGAGCTAACAGCTGTAATAGAAGGGTTAAAACTTTTGAAGTTCCCTTGCGAAGTTGATTTGTATAGTGATAGTGCATATGTTGTAAATGCATTTTTGCAAGGATGGATTTATAATTGGGTGAAAAATGATTGGAGAACTGCTGGAAAAGAACCTGTGAAGAATAAAGAGATTTGGCAAGAATTATATGCTCTTACCAAAACACATAAAGTTAATTTTATAAAGGTAAAAGGTCATAGTGATAATGAGTTTAATAATAGATGTGATGAGCTTGCAAGAAACGCAATAAAGCAATTATAAAAATATTACAATTATGTGACATAGCCAAAAAACATTGAAATATTTTGTCGTTTCTAATATAATAAAATTGTATGAAAATGTATTAAGGAGAAAAAATATGGAAACATTTGCAGATTATATCTTATCAGAAGAAGACTTAGCATCAAAAATGGAAATAGTATACTATTTAGCCAAAAAAAGAAAAATATTTTTTGACAAATCAGTCATATTCAAAACCGAAATAGCAAGAATGTTCTTAAACTATTCAAAAATAGAAGTAGACAAAAACCTAGTATTAACGGCAACACTTTTATGCAACTGTAAAAAAGTAGACAACGCACAAGATATAGAAACAATACATTCATATGCAAAAAGGGGAGCAGAACAATTAGAAGAATTCGGATTTGGAAAGAAATTTTGCAAAATGTGTGAAGAAGTAAACAGATACAGCAACAGCAATCCAAGAGAAAGAGAAAGTGACATATTAGAATTAGTAGACCAATTTGGTGGAATGTTATTAGATAGACCAGAAAGAATAGGATTTAAGCCAGATGAGGCGTTAGTGCTATTAGAACATAGAAATTTAAAAGACAAATATAACAGATACCTAGATACATTTATGCAATTTGTCGGATTTCTTGAAAAAATAACTGTTGGGGAAGAAGTTGAAACCACAGTAATTAGACGATTAGTAAAAACATACTATGAAGCTGGAGATGTACCTAATTTTATAAAAGAAGTTGTATACAATTATGGACCAAAAGTGGATAAATTAATGGAAAAAGAGCTAGAACACCTATCAAAAGAGATGTTTTGCAGTATAGATAATCCAAATAGACCATTATTTAGTGAAGAAACAGCACACAAAATAATGTGTCACATAGAAGAAAAAACAGTAGAAGCGAAAGGATAATAAAACAATGTATGAAATATTTGCAGATTTGCATGTACACATAGGAAGAAGCGAAAAAGGAAAGCCAATAAAGATAACAGCAGCAAGGTCACTTAATTTTGCAAACATAGCAAGAGAATGTGCTGAAAAGAAAGGGATAAATGTAGTAGGAATAATAGACTGTGCATCACCATATGTAATAGAAGATATAGAAAACTTTCTAAAAACAGGTGAAGCATATGAACTAGAAGACGGTGGAATTATTTATCAAGACAAAGTATGCATACTTTTAGGAAGTGAAGTAGAAACGTCAGAAAAAGGTAGAAACGGAAAATGTGGAAGTGCCCACAATATATGTTTCTTCCCACATTTAAGTGATATAAAGGCATTTTCAAATGAATTAAGCCACCACTTAAAAAATATAACATTAAGTACTCAAAGGACAGATTTATCAGGATATGATTTAATAGACATAGTAGAAAAATACAATGGAATACTAATTCCAGCACATGTATTCACGCCACATAAAAGCTACTATGGAAATTGTACAGACAGACTATCAAATATATTTAAAGAAAAATTTGATAAAATCTTTGCAATAGAATTAGGGCTAAGTTCAGATACATATTTGGCAGATACGATTTCTGAATTAGAAACAAGAACGTTTTTAACAAATTCAGATGCACACTCATTGCCAAAAATAGCAAGAGAATACAACAAAATGGAAATCGAAGACATATCATTTAAAGAAATAGTCAAAGCTTTAAAAAATGAAGACGGAAGAAGAATAGTTGCAAATTATGGACTAGACCCAAAACTTGGGAAATATCATAGAACATATTGCGATGACTGTGAAAAAGCAATAGAAACAAAAGAACCAGTAGAAACTTGCCCAATGTGTGGTGGAAAAAACGTTACATTTGGAGTTTTTGACAGAATAGAATTGATAAAAGATAAAAAAGAAACAAAAAGCCCTGAAAAAAGGCCACCATATATATATCAAGTGCCACTTGGATTTATACCAGGTGTAGGAGGAAAAACAATAAATAAATTGTTAGATGCATTTGAAACTGAAATGAACATATTACACAAATTATCAAAAGATGATATAGAAATGGTAGTAGGAGAAAAGGTAGCAAATAATATAGAAAACGCAAGAAATGGAAGCTGTAAAGTAGAAGTTGGCGGTGGCGGAAATTATGGAAAGATTTCTGTAAAACCTAAATAAAAAGTTCTAAAAATTTCTTTATCGAATACACATTATGTATAAACGATAAGGAGATTTTTTATGAGAGACAAAGGAATAAAAATCAAAGATACAATAAAACAGCATATATTAAATAACAAAAAAGAATATTGCTTAGTTGCAATGCTATTTGTAATAGGAATATTTTTAGGAGTGTTATTTGTAAATAATATACAAGAAACTCAAAAAGCTGAAATACAATCATATTTCAGCAACTTTATAAACAAGATGAAAGAAACTGAAAAGTTAGAAATGCAAACTTTATTAAATACAAGTATTTTTCAAAATCTCATCGTAGCAGTCATAATTTGGTTCTTTGGAACAACTGTAATACGGTATTCCAGTAGTATTCGGAATTGTGATGTATAGGGGATTTTGCCTAGGGTATACAATATCTGCATGTGTTACTATTATGGGAACTGGCAAAGGAATTGCATTTGTATTGAGTAGTATGTTATTACAAAATTTAATATTTATACCAGCAATATTAGCTTTGGCCGTAAGTGGATTTAAATTATATAAATCAATAGTAAAAGACAATAGAAAAGAAAATGTCAAATTGGAAATATTGCGACATACTATATTTTCACTAGTAATGTTAGGCGTTTTAATAGTGTCATCATTGGTTGAAATACTAATTTCGACAAACTTATTAAAACTTTTTGCAAAATATTTTTAAAAAAATCGAAAAATGTATTTACAATTTGCAAATTCTTTGATATAACATATGTAGTTTATGTAAATAAATTATTTTGAATATAGAGGTAGATAAAAATGGAAAGACGATTAAAATATTTTTTTGAATTTTTAGAGAACGAAAAGAAGTTATCAGAAAACACATTACAGTCTTATAAAAGAGACTTAAAACAATTTAGAATGTACTTAGAAGCTTGTGGAATTCAATACCACAAAGTAACAGAAGAAGACATCAAAGAATACATCAAAGAACTTGATGAAGAAGGGAAAAAAGCATCAAGTATATCTAGATGTATAGCATCAATAAGATCATTCTATCAATATGCATTAAAACACAAGAAAGTAAAAGTAGACCCAACAGCAAATATCAAATCACCAAAAATAGAAAAAAGAACACCAAGTGTTTTAACAGCAAAAGAAGTAGAACTTTTATTAAACCAACCAAAAGACGTGGACCTTAAAGGAACACGTGATAAAGCAATGCTAGAATTCGCATATGCAACAGGAATGAGAGTAACAGAAATAATCTCATTAAATATCGAAGACGTAAACTTAGAAGAAGGATATGTTGTTTGCAAAACAGGAAGCAAACAAAGAAATATACCATTAGGACAAATGTCATTAAAAGCATTAAAAGAATACATAGAAGAAGCAAGAGATGTATTAATTAAAGATGAAAGCGAACAAGCACTATTTGTAAATATCAATGGAACAAGATTGACAAGACAAGGTTTCTGGAAAATAATTAAATATTATAAAGAACAAGCTCACATAACAAAGGATATAACTCCACACGTTTTAAGACATTCATTTGCAACACATTTGTTACAAAATGGAGCTGATTTGAAAGCAATCCAAACAATGTTAGGTCATTCAGATATATCTTCAACACAAATATATATGCAATTTCAAGATGAAGGTTTAAAAGATGTATATAGAAAAGCTCATCCAAGAGCATAAATAAAATATTGCCAAGAGGGACGGTCCTTTTTGGCAATTTGCTGGTTTTCTGCCTTGGGTATATATGTGTTAATTTTGATATTGCTTGCTTGAATGAAGTGAAATTTAGAATTTGTAAGTTTATATAAAAAGTAATGTTCATGGGCAAATTCTTATTTTTATTTTTCATAAATTCTTTGGTTCCTTACATAAGAAAAGAAATTCTAAAACTTTTTTATGGCTCCCTTTCACAGCAAGTGTGAACTATTTCCATAAAAAAGTTAAAGAATTTCTATTTTTTATTTCAGTCACATTCATCATTTATTCAAAATATAAAATAAGAATTTGAGCCTGAGTGAAAACCCCTTTTAGATAAACATACAAATTATTATTGAACGTAATGAACAAAAGCAATATCAAAATTAACACATATATACCCAAGGCAGAAAACCAGCAAATTGCCAAAAAGGACCGTCCCCAGTGGCAAAAAATTGCCAAAAAGGTCCGTCCCCAATGGCAATTATCTCTTACCCAATAATTTCAATATAAATAGCCTAATATGAAAAGCAATTTTAGCAAAAAACGGCATATTTAAAATCACAAAATTTTCTACAAAATAAAGCAAAGTTTCAGTCTTATACAAATTATAAAATACAGACCACCCTTTAAAATTAAAATGTTTTTTAGTTTGTAGCATTTTAAAATAATCAAAAGCTTTCTTATTCAAAATTTGCAAGTACTCAGGGAAGACATCAGGATTTTGGACATAAGTCTCAAAAACTCCTAACTTCACATCAATAAACAAATTACGTACTTGTTCTAATTTTTTAAATTTATGAGATATTTTATCAGTTCCAACCTGATTATTTCCATGTTGTCTATATTTTATATAAGGTGTTTCAAGATAACCAACCTTACCATTTAAAGAGACAACTAATCCAAGCCAATAATCGTGAATTACATATTTAGAATTAGTAGGAAGTGGTAAAATCTTATCAAGAAATTTCTTTTTTGACAAAATAGTACAGCCAGTCATGCAGTTGTATAAATATTGAAGTTTATCAGTATTTAATTCTCTTTTTATTTTCCTATCTAAAAGCATAAGTTTTGAGAAGGAAGGATATAAAGTTTTTAAATTTTCATCTACAACTTCTAAATCCCCAAAAACTAAATCAAGTTTTTCACTTTGCAATTTTTCTACTGATTTTTCTATTTTTTCAGGTAACCAAAAGTCGTCTTGGTCAGCAAACATATATAGTTCACTTATTACTTGATTTAGTAAAAATTCAAAGTTTTTAACATATCCTTGGTTATTTTCTTGATAGAATACTGTTATTTTTTCATTTTCTTCATATTCTTTTAAAATATTTCTTGTTCCGTCTGTTGAGCAATCATCGGAGATTATTAAATGAATATTTTGATAGGTTTGGTTTAATATACTATCAATTTGTTCTTTTAAATATTTTTCTCCATTATATGTTGCCATTAAAACATCTACTTTTTCGTTCATAATTTTCGTCCTTTTTATTAATTTTATGAAAGTAAATTATTAATTTCTTGAATAGTGCTTGTGATGAAATTTGAATTATTACTTTCAAATTTGTTTGGTTTAAAATTTTCAGCTTGTTTGATAACTTCATCTAGCTTATCAAAGTCAAGTAAAGGAATAATATATCCCTTAGAAGAGAAGTTGTCCAAAAACTGTTGTTGATGGTCACTAACGTGTTCACCAAACTCTTTTTTTCTTGCTGCTGCAATTACAGTTTTTCCAATTTCTAAGGCTTGTATAATTGTCCCAACACCTGCATGTGTGATAATTAAACTAGCATCGTTTAAATGCTTATTTAATTCGTCAATTGTCATATAAGGTATAATTTTTAGTTTATCTGATTTATATTTTGTACAACCAGATTGAACGATAACTTCTTGTGTTATATTTCCAAGTTCTACTTGTTTTTCAACAGCTTTAATTAGTCGCTCAAAAGGTTTATCCTGAGTTCCTAGTGTTACAAAAATCATTAGAAAATCCACCCCCAATATTTTGCTTTTGGATATAATTCAAGCATTTCCTCCCATTGAACTACAAAAGTGTCTGCAATATGATATAAAAGTTTTCCTGTTGCAGTTTTTGAAGTTCTATTTGCAAATGTTTCGATATATATAATTTTGCATCCAAATATCTTAGCTATACAGCACATAGGGCCAGCTGTGTGTGTTCCAGTTGTGATGATAACTTGTGGTCTTATTTTTAGAAATATAAATAAACTGATAAAGCAATTTATTAGTAATATGAATGGGTATAGCAGTTTGGTTTTTCTTGTTCCATATACTAAAAAGTCTAATTTGTTTTTATATTTTTCCTTTAAATTTTTATTTGTAGCAGTTTTTTCAGTTACTATATGATAATTACATTTATCCATTATTGGTTTTAGTTGCATTAATTCTGCAAAATGTCCACCAGTGCTAGATATAAATATAATTTTTGTTTTTTCATTAAATGAATGTTTCATATTTTTCTCCTTGTTTTTGTTACAGATAGATTATACCTTAGAATACGAGTTTTTGCAACAAAATTGTAGACACAAATCGAAAAACAAGATATAATAAATAAGCTAAACAAGTAAAAAATGGAGAAATAGATGTGAAAGAAAAAGTAACAAAAATAATATCAAAAATAATCAATTCAGTATGGTTTGTTATAATAATAGCAATTATAATTTTAGGAAAAACACTATTATTTTATAATCAAACTGTTGGAGAAGTAGAGTTAGAAACAATATTAAATACAGTAAGTTTCATAGTAGTTTTGGGAGCAATACTATGTACATTACCAAATAAAGCAAGAGTAGTGGGGGCAATAATATCAGATATTGTAATAAGTATATTACTTTTTGCTGACCATACATATTACATATATGCAAGGACAATATTATCAGTAGCGCAAATTACAAATTTGCAATATGGAGAAGAAATTACAAAAGCAATTCCAATACTGCTAAGTCCAGTACATATATTGTATTTTGTGGATTTGTTAATGTTGATAGCTTTGCATTATGTTAAAGAAATAAAAATAGAAACTTTAAATAAAGCTAAAAAAAGAACAATAGTTGCAAGATGTCTATCAGGTATAATTGGAATAACAACTTTTATTGTGCTATGTATTCCAATAGCTGAAAAGAGCAGTAATTCGCCATATGTAAAAGATATACAAATAAAAGAAGCAACAATATTTGGATATCATATTTTTGATATAAAAAGTGCGTTCATTAAGAATAATCAGACAAAATATAAAGATAAAGAAACAATGCTAAAAGACTATGAAGAATTGAAATCAGAATATGATGTAAAATATGGACAAGTTCAATATGACTTAGCTGGAACTTTAAAAGGAAAAAATATAATTATAGTTCAACTAGAATCTTTGCAAAATTTTGTAATAAACAAAGAAATTAATGGAAAAGAAATCACACCAAATTTGAATAAATTCTTTTCCGAAAATATAGAATTTACAAATATGTATATGCAAAGTTATACAACAACAGCAGACTCTGAACATTCTGTGCTAACTTCAACATATCCAGTAGAAAATGGAATGGCATTTAGTAGATATTACACAAATACATATGATGACTTATTCAAAGAATTTAATGAGGAGAATTACAATACATCATATATTCACGGAAATGAAGCTAAATTTTGGAACCGTGGAAATGTATATAAAAAGTTGCAAGTAGACAATTTAATACTAAAAGAACAACTAGAAGAGCAAGAATATATAAATGGATTTTTATCAGATGAAACTGTATATAGGCAAAGTGTGGAGAAAATTGCAGAATTTGAGCAACCATTCATATCATTTGTGGTAGCAGCATCATCACATATACCATTTGAACTAGAAGGATTACAAGACAGAAGCAAAGTAAATATTGACGTGGGAAAATACAAAAATACATTTTTCGGAAACTATTTAGAAGCGGCAAACTATGCAGATTACGCATTTGGAGTATTTTTGGAAGGCTTAAAACAAAAAGGATTATATGAAGATACAGCAATTTTAGTATATGGAGACCATAATGGGTTAAATATGTATGAAGAAAATATGTTGGATTTTCTAAAAACAGACAAAGAATTAACAGATGTTGATATAAGACTAAATTTTTCAAATGTATTGTGTGGCTTTAAAATACCAGGAGTACAGAGTATGAAAATAGGTAAGCCAGTAAGTAAATTAGATATAAAGCCAACACTTACGTATTTATGCGGAATAGAAGACGGATTTTCTTTGGGCTCAAATATGTTTGGAAGTAAAGATTTTGTATGTTTAAATAATGAACTTATAATAACAGATGAATATTATTATGATGAAGGCTGGTATGATAGAGAAACAGGCTCATTTATCGAAGTTGATACAGCTGACGAAGATTTGAAAAGCATGTTAAATACATATTACGAGAATATGAAAACAGAATTAGACATTTCAAATTCTATTGTTCACAATAACTTATTAAGTTTAGAAAACAAATAATATCGAAAGGATGCAAGACTATGGAAGAAGAAAGAATTCTAAGTCCTAAGCTAGAAAATGTGGGAGAAGAAAGAATAGAAAATACATTAAGACCACAAAATTTGGCAGAATATATAGGGCAAGACAAAGTAAAAGAAAATATGAAAATCTATATAGAAGCGGCAAAGAAAAGAGGAGAGCCATTAGACCATTGCTTATTATATGGACCACCAGGACTTGGGAAAACAACATTATCAAATATAATAGCAAACGAAATGAATTCAAATATAAAAATAACATCAGGGCCAGCAATTGAAAAGCCAGGAGACTTAGCAGCACTTTTGACAAACCTTTCAGAATTTGATGTTTTATTTATTGACGAAATTCACAGATTAAGCAAAAGTGTAGAAGAAATTTTGTACCCAGCATTAGAAGACTTTACATTAGATATTGTAATTGGGAAAGGGCCAAGTGCTAGGTCAATAAGATTAGACTTACCAAAATTCACATTAATTGGTGCAACAACAAAAGCTGGTTCACTTACAACACCATTACGTGACCGTTTTGGAATTACTCATAGGCTTGAATTATATTCAGAAAAAGATTTAACAACTATTGTAAAAAGGTCAAGCAAGATTTTAGATGTGGAAATAGATGAAGAAGCGGCAAGAGAAATTGCAAGACGTTCTAGGGGAACGCCTAGAATTGCAAATAGGTTATTAAAAAGAGTAAGAGATTACGCAATTGTATTAGGTGACGGAGATATTACATTAAAAATTGCCAAACATGCTTTAAACAAGCTAGAAATAGATGAACTAGGTTTAGATGAGATTGATAGAAAAATATTGGAGACTATGATTGTTCAATATGGCGGAAGACCAGTTGGAATTGAAGCTTTGTCTGTTACTGTTGGTGAAGAGCTGGATACTATTGAAGATGTGTATGAGCCTTATTTAATTCAAATTGGTTTTATTGCAAGGACTTTAAGGGGAAGAAGACCACTTCCTGCTGCTTATAAACATTTGGGCTATGAATATTTAGAAGATTAGGAGAAATAGAAATGAAATTATTATTACATACTTGTTGTGCACCTTGCAGTGTATATTGCATAGACAGTCTAAGAGAAGAAGGAATTGAACCAACTGTATACTGGTATAATCCAAACATTCATCCATATATGGAATATAAATCAAGAAGAGATTGCCTAAAAGAATACACAAAATCAATAGGGATAGAAGCGATATTTGAAGAAGATTATGGATTAGATGAATTTTGCAAAAATGTTGTGGGAGATTTACAAAATAGATGTAAAAATTATTGTTATAGGGTTCGTTTGGAACAGGTGGCAAAGTATGCTAAGGATAATGGATATGATGCTTTTTCTACAACTCTTTTGGTTAGTATTTATCAAAATCATGAAGCTATAATTGAGATTGCAAATGAAATGGCTGAGAAATATGGTGTTAAGTTTTTGTATCGTGATTTTAGGGTTGGCTTCCGTGAGGGTCAAGCTAAGGCACGTGAATTGGGACTTTATATGCAGAAGTATTGTGGGTGCGTTTTTAGTGAGGAAGATAGGTATTCTAAACAAATAAAAAGGGATTTAGAAAAAACTAAAACTGAGTTTAAAAAGCATTTGGGTTAATAGAATAATATTAGAGAGACAATTTGAAAGGAAGATTATGAATAGTTTAGAAAATTTAAAAGATTTAATTATTTATCAAAGCCAAAAAAATGAAAATATTTCTATTGAAGTATTATACGATAACGAAGATTTTTGGCTAACTCAAAAGTCAATGGGAAAACTATTTGGGGTAGAAGTAAATACAATAAATTATCATTTAAAAGAAATTTTTGAAACTAATGAATTAAAAGAAAATCGAACTATTCGAAAAATTCGAACAGTTCAAAAAGAAGGAAACAGAGCGGTTTCAAGGGATGTTACCTGATTTTGACCAACTTATTATAAATACAAAAAAATTAAAAGAAAATTAAAAAACTATTGACAAATTATTTTGTTTTTAATATAATGCTAATAACAAGTTTTACCAAGCTTGTTATTAAAAACTAAATACTTATTAACAAAATATTAAAAACAAAGAAAGAAGGAATGAATATGGAAAATATGACAATGATGACAGACCTATATGAATTAACAATGGCGCAAGTATATTACAATTCAGGAAAAAAAGAAGAAGAAGCAATTTTTGATGTATTTTTTAGAAAACAACCATTAGAATTAGGATACGCAATTATGGGAGGAGTAGACAGATTAATAGAATACGTCGAAAATCTAGGATTTACAGAAGAAGACATAAAATATTTAGAAAACACAAAACTATTCAACAAAGAATTTATAGAATATCTAAGACAATTCAAATTTACAGGAGATATATATGCAATACCAGACGGAACGCCAATATTTAAAGGAGAACCACTTGTAACAGTAAAAGCACCAATAATAGAAGCGCAAATAATAGAAACAGCAATTCTATCATATCTAAACTCAAATATATGTTACACAACAGCAACTAAAAAAATCACAGAAATTACGAAAAACATTGGAATTATGGAATTTGGAGCAAGAAGAGCTTATGGACCAGAAGCAGCAATAGAAGCAAGTAAATGTTCAATAATAGGTGGAGCAATAGGAACAAGCAATGTAATTGCAGGAAAAAAATACAATATGCCAATATTAGGAACAATGGCACATAGTATGATTACAGAAGCAAATAGCGAAAAAGAAGCGTTTCTAAATTATGCAAAAACATACCCAGAAAATTGTGTACTATTAGTAGACACATATGATGTGCTAAAAAGTGGAGTTCCAAATGCAATTCAAGTTGCAAAAGAATACCTAATTCCAAATGGATATACACTAAAAGGAATAAGAATTGACTCAGGAGATTTAGCTTATTTATCTAAGGAAGCTAAAAAAATGCTAGAAGAAGCGGGATTAGAAAATACTAAAATATGCTTGTCAGACGGATTAAATGCCGAAAAATTGCAAGAACTAAAAAGAAAAGGAGCAATTATTGATTCAATAGGATTAGGAGATAACATTGTTGCACCTGATAAAGGAAGAGTTGGATGTGTATATAAAAATGTAGCAATCATTCAAAATGGAAAAACAATACCAAAAATAAAAATAAGTAGTGATACAGCAAAAACTATCAACCCAGGATTTAAAAAAGTTTATAGAATTTATGAAAAAGACACAAACAAAGCAGTTGAAGACATTATCGCATTAGAAAATGAAAAAATTGAAAAAAGCGAAAGCTATACAGTAGAACCATTACAAAAGCCAATATTTGCAAGAGGACAAAAAGTATACAAAGATATGGATTTATATGAAAAAAGAGACTTTTGCACAAAACAAATGGAAACCATACCAAATGAAGTAAAAAGTTTTCCTAAATTTGAAGGATACACAGTCAAACTTAGTAATGAACTAAGTAATCTAAAACAAAAAATGATAACAGAAAGGGGACAATAATATGAAAAAAATAATAAATAAAATAAAAGAAATTCTAAAAAAATCAGATATAGAAATATCACTTAAAAGGTATGGAATAGACGCACTAGGAGCAATGGCGCAAGGTCTATTTGCATCACTATTGATAGGAACAATATTAAATACAATTGGTACGCAACTAAACATTCAAATATTAACAACAATTGGTGGATATGCCCAATCAGTAAGTGGTATAGCAATGGCAATTGCAATAGGATATGCATTAAAATGTCCAACACTAGTACTATTTTCATTAGCAACAGTTGGTATGGCAGCAAATAAACTAGGTGGAGCTGGTGGACCATTAGCAGTACTAATTATAACAATTATTAGTGCAGAATTTGGAAAATTAGTATCAAAGAAAACCAAAATCGATATTCTCGTAACACCACTTGTTACAATACTAGTAGGAACACTACTATCAATTCAAATTGCACCAGCGATAGGAAATTTAGCAAGTAGTATAGGTGGGGCAATAATGTGGGCAACTGAATTACAACCACTTTTGATGGGAATAATAGTCTCTGTTATAGTAGGTATTGCATTAACATTACCAATTAGTAGTGCAGCAATATGTGCAGCATTATCATTAACAGGCTTAGCTGGCGGAGCAGCATTAGCAGGATGTTGTGCTCAAATGGTAGGGTTTGCTGTTATGAGTTTTAAAGAAAATAGATGGGGCGGAATTATTGCACAAGGTATTGGAACAAGTATGCTTCAAATGGGAAATATAGTTAAAAATCCAAAAATAGCAATACCACCAATTCTTACATCAGCAATTGTAGGACCAATTGCAACTTGTATATTCAAACTAACAATGGATGGACCGGCAATTTCTTCTGGAATGGGTACTTGTGGCTTGGTTGGTCAAATTGGAGTTTATACTGGTTGGACACAGGCGATAGCAGAAGGTACAAAACAAGCGATTACTCGGTTGGGATTGGCTTGGTTTGATTTTGGTTAGTTTTGTTTTGCCAGCTGTAATTTGTTATGTGCTTGGAAAAATATTTAGAAAATTAAATTGGATTAAAGAAAATGATTTGAAATTAGATTTTTAGACATTTATTCAAGTTCAAGTAATTATTTTATTTTTTGAATAAATTATGAATGTATCCTAAAATAAGGTTAGAAATTCTTTAATTATTTTATGGAAATAGTTCGTGCGGTGACACGAAAGGGAGCTATAAAATAATTTTAGAATTTCTTTGCTTATGTAAGAAACCGAAGAATTTATGAAAAAAATAAAATAATTACTTGTATATAGAAAAAATAAAAAAAATATGTTATAGTATAAATGTCAAAAACAAAAGGAAGGAAAAAAGAAAAAATGTACAAAACAGAAAAAGAATTTTTAGAAAATTACGATGACAGCATATACGAAAAACTATCAATGACAACAGACATCATCATTTTCAGTGTCTCAGACAAACCACAAGAAAACTATCGAAAAAACGACGAAAAAAATATGAGCATATTACTAGTAAAAAGAAAAGACTATCCTTATAAAGACAAGTGGTGCTTACCAGGCGGATTTTTAGACATAAAAGAAGACTTAGAAGAATGTCCAAAAAGAATTCTAGCAGCAGAAACAAACATTAAAAACATTTATTTAGAGCAACTATACACATTTGGAGCAGTAAACCGAGACCCAAGAACAAGAGTTGTTTCAACATCATATATGGCACTAATCGATAAAAATCAATTAAAAGACAAATTAAGCGAAGAAGCATCATGGTTTGATATAAAACTAATTGAAAGAGCAGATGGATTAGTAAGCATAAAATTAGAAGGCCCAAAAGAAAAATTAGAATTCATTGTTAAAAGAAAATTGAAAGAAGCCACAACAAATCAATATGAATATGAAGTTGTAGAAAACGAAAAACTAGCATTTGACCATGCGCTAGTTATTGTAAATGGAATGGAAAGATTAAGAAATAAAATACAATATACCGATATTGTATTTCGTATGATGCCAGAATATTTTACATTAGGAGAATTACAAAGAGTTTATGAAGTAATATTAGATAAAAAGTTATTAGATCCAGCATTCAGAAGAATTATTGCAAACAAAGTTGAAAAGACAGACAAATTAAAAAAAGGAGAAGGACATAGACCATCAGCATTGTTCAAGTACAAAAATAGTTAAGGAGAAAATAAAATTTGAAACAATTATTAAAACAAGAAAAATATCGAAATTTAGCAAAAATAATTCTTATAAATACAATTATTTTTACTATCACCAATTTATTGTTTAATATAAAATATGAGCAAGTAGATGACTTTATAATGTACAACCTATATTCAGGGTTAGACGGAACATATAGCACTTATGGAGTATATATGCATACAATATTATGTGCAATAATAGGGCTTTTTTATAGAATAGTGCCAGTAATTAACTGGCACACAATATTTCTGTTAAGTATGCAATTCATATGTTTTACGATAATAGGATATTGCATAACAGAAAAACAAAAAAGTGAAAAATCATTTATAATATATGCAGTATTTGCAAGTGTATTTTATTCAGTACTATTAGTTTTAATACAATACACATCTGTTGCGGCAGTATTAATACTAACAGCACTATTTATAATAATGCACTTAATGGAAAGAGAACAAAAGAGCAAGACTCTAAAAGTACTATGTTTTGTGCTTTACACTGTTGGAATAATGCTAAGAATGCAATCATTGCTAATAATCGCTCCATTTTTTGCACTATATGCAATATATTATTTAATAAAATATTTCAAAAAGCAAATTGACATTAATAAATTAAAGACTGTAATAGCTGATTACGCAATTATTGCAGTAATAACAATTGCAGTATATATATCACATAATGCAATTTATGAGAACAATCCAGTTTACAAAGAATATATGGAATATAACAATATAAGAGCAATATTGCACGATATGTCTTATACAGATTATGAGGAAAATAAGCAAATATTTGACGAAATAGGTTGGTCAAAAAATGACCATTATCTTTTCTATACATTTAATTTTGGAGATGAGAATGTATATAGTAAAGAGAATTTGCAAAAAATTATAGATTATAAAATAAGTACAAATCAATATTACAATTTAAACTCTAAACCAAAAGAAGTAAGAGAAGACTTAGTAAATGAAATGCAATCTACAAATACAATTGTAACATTATTTATGTTTGCAATGTTTTTTGTAGCTGTGTTAGAAAGTAAAGAGAAGAAGCGGATTAAATATACTAATATTGCTAGTAACCTTAGGAATTAATGCATTATTTATTGTTTTAAATAGAAGTATGTTAAGAGTAGTTATACCAGAATACATCATAGGAACAGCACTTATAACGTATAATATGAAATTGGAAAAGGAAAAACATCAATTTAGTGCAATATGGATTGTTTTGATTATAATAATAACATCAAGCTATTCAGCAAGCAGATATGAATTCGATTACAAATTAAAAGATTACAAACAATATCAAAAAGTAATTGAATATGTAAACGAACGCAAAGAAAATACATATTTAGCTACAATTCCAGCTTTACAATTTCGATATTTAGCATATTCGCCATACCAAATGCCACCAAAAGGTTCATTTTCAAATTTAAGAGTTATGGGCGGTTGGGATATGTTTACTCAGAATTATTATGATTTTAAGGAGAAAAATAATTTAGAAGGAACATTTTTGGATTTGTTAAAAGATGATGTTTATTTGATTGATGGTGATGTTTATTGGTCAGGTAATGAGTATAAAAATTACATAAATAATATTGTTTTATTTATAAAAGAGCATTATAATAAAGACGTGGAATATGAGAAAGTAGAGCAAATTGAAAATATTTATATTTATAAGATTGTAGAAAAATAGAAAGAAGGAACTAAAATGAGCTTAATATTAAAAAAAGTATCAAAAACATTTGTAGGCAAAAAAGCAGTAGACAACATATCGCTAACACTAGAAAAACCAGGAGTATATGGCTTGCTTGGAACAAATGGAGCAGGAAAAACAACAACAATAAGAATGTTACTTGGAATAATAAAAAAAGACAGTGGAGAAATTACATGGAAAGGAAAAGCAGTAGATAGAAAAAACGTAAGATTTGGCTATTTGCCAGAGGAAAGAGGAGTATATCCAAAAACAAAAATAGTTGACCAATTAATGTATTTTGCAGAATTAAAAGGAATGAAAAAAGAAGAAGCGATAAAATCAATAAACAAATGGGCAAAAGAATTAAAAGTTGAAGAATATTTAGACCAACCAGCAGAAAAACTATCAAAAGGAAATCAACAAAAAATACAATTTATGACAGCAATAATACACAACCCAGAATTAGTTGTATTGGACGAGCCATTTAGTGGATTAGACCCAGTTAACACAGAAATATTAAAAAACATCATAATAAACCTAGTGAAAAATGGCAAATATGTAATAATGTCAGCACATCAAATGGCAACAATAGAAGAATTTTGTAGTGATATTTTAATACTAAATAAAGGAAAAACAGTATTGCAAGGAAACTTAAAGGAAATAAAAGAAACATATCCAGCAAATAGGGTGGAAGTAGACGTAAAACAAGATATAACAAGTTATATCAAAGAACTTGGATTGGAAATTGAAAATGAAGCAAACAACAATTATATTATCAAACTAACAGATGAAGAAAAAGCACACGAATTATTAAATAAATTAATTACAAGTGGAATAAAAGTAGACAAATTTGAAATTAAAAAGCCTACTCTAAATGACATATTTATAGAAAAGGTGGGTGAATAGATATGAAAGATATTTTAACAGTAATGAAATTTACAATAAAAGATATGGTAAAAAGAAAATCTTTTATAATATCAACATTAATTATTTTAATATTAATTGTAATAGGATTTAACATACCAAACATAATAAAAAGTATTGCAGGAGAAGACACAGAAGATAAACTACTAATTGTGGATAACGAAGATATCTTCGAAGGAAGCTTAGAAATGCTTAAACAAGCAGATTTAGGAACAGAAATAGAAGTTGGAAAAGCAACATTTGAAGAAGTAAAATCTAAAATCGAAAATGAAGAAGTAGAAAATGCAATAATGATAGAAAGACAAGAAAACAATGTAAAAATAAGATATATGGTAAAAGATATGGCCATGATGGAAGAAGTTCCAGAAAACATAGTAAATGCAATAAATACATTATACACAAATGTGCAAATAAGCAAGTTAGGACTAAGCCAAGAACAAATCCAATCAATAACACCAAACTTTGAATTCAGTTTAGAACAAACACAAGAAGAAAAAGCAAATGGAAACATACTTGTAATGATGTTAATGTCAATAGTATTATTTTACGCAATATACTTCTGTGCATATCAAGTATCAAGCTCAATAACAACAGAAAAAACATCAAAAATAATGGAAACACTCGTAACATCAACAACACCAAGAACGATAGTACTTGGAAAAACAATTGGAATAGGAATAGTAGGACTATTACAAATGGTATTAATTGTAGGAACTGCACTAATTTCATCAAAATCATTCCTAGAACCAGAACTATTAGAAGCAGCACTAGATATGTCAAACATAACACCATATTTAGGAATAATTACAATAGTATACTTTATATTAGGATACCTTGCATATGCATTACTATATGCTCTAACAGGCTCAACTGTAAGCAAACCAGAAGATATACAATCAGCAAATTCACCAGTTGCAATTTTGGCAGTAGTAGGATTTTATCTATCATATTTCACAATGATGAATCCTACAAGTGAGCTTAATGTATTTGCTTCATTGTTCCCAGTATCATCACCATTCTGTATGCCTTTCAGAATTATGATGGGATTGGCTAGTGGCACAGATGTTGCACTTTCTGTTGCAATTTTAGTTGTTACTATTTTGATTATTGCTCATGTTGCTATTAAGATTTATTCAAATGCGATTTTGAATTATGGCACAAAGATGAGTTTTAAGGATATTGTGAATATGTATAAATCTAAATAAGAATAAAGAGATTAGTTTGGAATATAACTAATCTTTTTTGGGTGTTTTTGGGGACAGTCCTTAAAAACACCTTATAAAATTATAATATCTACACAATTTAATTTGAATTAAAAAGAAGGTGTTTTTAAGGACTGTCCCCAAAAACACCCAAAACTATAAAAATTAATAAATAAAACAAGACAAATTGGCAAAAATATGATATAGTATAAAAGCAAAAATAAAAACAAAGTGGAGAGATTAATCAATGAAAATATTAATAACAGGAACATCAGAAGGAATAGGAAAAGCAATAGCCCTTAAATTTTTAGCAGAAGGGCACAAAGTAATAGGAATAGACAAAGAAGAAGCAACAATAGAAAACGGACAATACACACACATAAAGAAAAACATATGTGACAAAAGCCTTCCTGAAATAGAAGGAGTGGAAGTACTAATAAATAATGCAGGAGTGCAAGAAAGCGGAAATGACATAGATGTAAATTTAAAAGGTACAATATCAATAACGGAAAAATATGGAATACAAGACAAAATAAAATCAATAATATTTATAGCATCAGCATCTGCAAGAACAGGTTCAGAATTCCCTGAATATGTTGCAAGTAAAGGTGGAATGGTGGCATACATGAAAAATGTAGCATTAAGAGTAGCTAAATATGGAGCTACAAGTAACAGCATTTCAGCTGGTGGTGTAACTACAAAACTTAATCAACATATAATTGATGACCCAGTTTTGTGGAAACAAGTGTTGAATGAAACTTTATTAGATAAATGGGCATCAGCAGAAGAAATAGCAGAATTTGCGTACTTTATATCAGTTGTTAATAAAAGTATGACAGGAGAAGATATTTTTATTGATAATGGGGAAGCTTTAAAATCAAATTTTATTTGGTAGAAATAGGAGAGGAAGAAAAAAATTGGATAAATTAGTATTAGTCGATGGAAACAGTATAATGAACAGAGCATTTTACGGAATAATGGGAAGTAAAATGTTAACAACAAAAGACGGGAAATATACAAATGCCGTATATGGATTTTTAGCAATACTATTCAAACTATTAGAAGACATAAATCCACAATATTTAGTAGTAGCATTTGACTTAAAAGCCCCAACAGCAAGGCACAAGCTATATGAAGGATACAAAGCAAACAGAAAAGGAATGCCAGAAGAACTAGCAGAGCAAATGCCAATGATAAAAGAAATATTAAAAGCAATGAACATAGACATAGTAGAAATGGAAGGTTACGAAGCAGATGACGTGTTACGGAACTTTATCTTGCTATGGAGAAAAACAAGGACTAGAAGTAACAATATTATCAGGAGATAGGGATACATTTCAGCTTGCAACAGACAAAGTAACGATAAGAATACCACATACAAAAGCAGGAAAAACAGAAACAGACGAATATAATAAAGAAAAAATAATAGAAAAATATGGTCTAGAACCAAAACAATTAATAGACGTAAAAGGATTGCAAGGGGACTCATCAGACAACATCCCGGGAGTACCAGGAGTTGGAGAAAAAACAGCACTAAGTTTAATACAAAGATATGGCTCAATAGAAAAGCTATATGAAGCAATAGAGAAAGGAACAGATGACCTAAAAGGAAAACAAAGAGAAAAAATAGTAGAAAATAAAGAATTAGCGGAAATGTCAAAATTCTTAGGAACAATCAATTTGGAAGTGCCAATAGAAGACACATTAGAAAACTTCAAAGTAGAAGAATGGGACAAGCCAAAAGTATTAGAACTATTCAAAGAGCTAAACTTCAATCGATATATCGACCGTTTCTCACTAAGGGGAGAAGAAGCAGGAACACTAAATGCTGAAACAAAAAAAGAAACTTACAAAAGAGTTGATAAAACAGTAGAAGAAATCATAGAATTAATAAAAAAACAAAAAGAAATGACATTTTATTTAGCAACAGAGCAAGACACAGACGAAAACAAGATAATAAAAGAAAAAATAACAGGAATAAGTATTTATAACAATGAAAATAATGAAGTTTACTATATAGATGTGTCCCAAAATGGACAAAATGTCCCATTGGGGACGTTTCCAAATGGACATTTTGTCCAAAAAGAAACGTCCCGAAATGTCCCAAAGGAAATTTTCGAAAATGCAGAAATCAAAAAAATAGGAATTGACTTGAGCAGAGATTATATTTTGTTAAAACAAGAAGGGATTACATTAAAAGGAATTAATTATGATATAGGAATTGCAGCATATATATTAAATCCAACAAATAATAAATTGAAAATTGATAATTTAATTGAGCAATATCTAGAAATGAATGTTGCAGAAGTAATTGGAATTAGCGAACCTACAAAAGCAAACAAGCAAATAAATTTATTTGATGCTATGTCAGGAAATGAAGAGCAAGACGAAGAAGAGAAAAAACAAAAAGAATTAGAAAAAGAAAAATACTGTTTATATGCTTATGCAATTGCAAAAATAAAAGAAATCACACTAAAAGAAATGGAAGAAATAAATTGTCTAGATTTATTCTACAACATAGATATGCCAACAGTTGAAGTGTTATCAGATATGCAATGGAATGGTATGTATGTTGATAAAGAAGAATTAGAACAATTTGGAGAAGAATTAAAAGCAAGATTAGAAACGCTAACAAAAGTAATATATGAAATGGCAGGAGAAGAATTCAACATAAATTCAACAAAACAATTAGGAGAAATTCTATTTGAAAAAATGAAACTGCCAGTAATAAAGAAAACGAAAAGTGGATATTCAACAGATGTAGACGTTTTAGAAAAACTAAAAAAAGAAGACCCAATAATAGAGCAAATACTAGATTATAGACAACTAATGAAATTAAACTCAACATATGTAGAAGGGTTAAAACCATACATCAACCCAGAAACAAAAAGAATACATTCATTTTTCCACCAAACAATAACAGCAACAGGAAGAATAAGCTCAACAGAGCCAAACCTTCAAAACATACCAACAAGATTTGAATTAGGAAAAAGAGTAAGAAAAGTATTCAAACCACAAGAAGGAAAAATCTATTTAGATGCAGACTATTCACAAATAGAACTAAGAGTGTTAGCATCAATATCAGAAGACAAACATATGATAGAAGCATTCAACGAAGGACAAGACATCCATAAACAAGCAGCATCAAAAGTATTTAAAACTCCAATAGACGAAGTAACAAAAGAACAAAGAAGTAATGCAAAAGCAGTAAACTTCGGAATAGTATATGGAATAAGCGACTTCGGGCTAGGAGAACAACTAGGAATAGGAAGAAAAAAAGCAAAACAATATATAGACGAATACTTAGAACAATACTCAGGAATAAAAAACTTTATGGAAAACATAACAGAAGAAGCAAAAGAAAAAGGCTATGTAGAAACACTATTCCATAGAAGAAGATATATACCAGAACTAAAATCAAGCAATTATATGGTAAGACAATTTGGTGCTAGAGCAGCAATGAACACACCAATACAAGGAACAGCAGCAGACATAATGAAAATAGCAATGATCAAAGTATACAATGAAATACAAAAAAGAAAATTAAAATCAAAAATAGTATTGCAAGTACACGACGAAATGATGGTAGAAGCACCATTAGATGAAAAAGAAGAAATGCAAGAAATAATGAAGCAATGTATGGAAACAGCAATAGAGCTAAAAGTACCACTAATTGCAGAAATATCAACAGCAAACAACTGGCATGAATGCAAATAATTGCCATTGGGGACGGACCTAAATGGCAAAAAATTGCCAAAAAGGACCGTCCCTAGTGGCAAAAAATTGCCAAAAAGGTCCGTCCCCATTGGCAATAAAAAGGAGAGAAAAGGTTAATGAACAAAAGATTTTTAATAGGTTTTTTGCTAATTTTTATAATAATTATCATATTTTTTGGAGCGTTTAAAAATGAGATTTTAAAAGTCTTTTATCCATTAAAATATAGTGATAATGTTGCAAAGTATGCAAAAGAATATAATGTGGAAGAAAGTCTGATTTATGCGTTAATCAAGGCAGAAAGTAATTTTAAAGAAGAAGCAATTTCGCATAAAGATGCAATAGGTCTTATGCAAATTATGGAAGAGACTGCGATTGATGTTGCAAAAAAATATGATATAAATATTGATGCAAACAATGCAAAAGAAGATATTTTGAATATTGATAATAATATTAACATTGGTACAAAATACATAGCGATATTATTAGAAAAGTATGGAAATGTGGAAATTGCTGTTGCGGCATATAATGCTGGTATTGGAACAGTTGATAAGTGGATAGAACAAGGTATAATTAAAGCAGATGGTACAGATATTGAAAATGTGCCATATAAAGAGACGAATAATTATGTTAGAAAGATTTTAGTGAATTACAAAATGTACAAAGAATTATATTATTAAATACGGAACAGAAAAAACTAAACAAATTGTACAACCAAAACTAGACAAATGACAAAAAATGAAATAAAATATATAAAAATAAAAACAGAAATAGGGGTAAACAAAATGGTTATAGAACAATTAATATTCACATTCATTTCATTTGCGATATTTGTATATATGTTTTTTAGAATGATAAAAAACAATGATACAGCATATGTAATAATATTAATATTAGAAGCAATAGGAATAACACTAAACTTTGCAGAAGTGCTATTTAGAGTAAAGTTGAATATGTTATTTGTGATAATAAAATATATATTAGCATGCCTATTACCGATAGGAATAGTTATTTTAGAAAAAAGAATTATGCCATTATATGAAATGATAAATTTAAGCAAGGCAAAAATCTATATGGCATTTGGAAATACCAAAAAAGCAAAACAAGCCTTGTTATATATATTAAATAGAAATCAAGAAAGCTATCAAGCACATAAAAAATTAGCAGAAGTATATGAAGCAGAAGGCGGAATGAGAAGGGCAATTGATGAGTATGTACAAGCAATTGATTTAAACAAAAAAGATTATAATTCTTATTATAAAGTAGCAGAATTACTAAATGATTTAGATAAAGGACAAGAAGCTTCACAAATGTTATTCAGCTTATTAGAGAAACAACCACAAATGTATGAAGCAAGCATATTATTAGGAGATATTCTAATAGCTAATGAGTCATATAAAGAAGCAGCAAAAGTATATCAAGATGCACTAAGATACAATCCACTAAGTTATGATTTAAATTACAATTTAGGAATAGCATACACAATGTTAAATGACTTCCAAAATGCTAAAATATGTTACGAAAAAGCAGCAGAAATAAACAGTTTAGCGTATAATTCAAAATATTCGTTAGCAGAGATAGCATTGATTTACAAAGATTTAGAAGAAGCAAAGCAAAAATTTTTAGAAGCAATTGAAGAAGAAGAGTTATCAGCGGATGGATATTACGAACTTGCCAAAATTAGCTTGTTGCAAGGGGATAAAGACACAGCTATAAAATATGTAAATATAGCAATAGACATAAATAGCAAAAAAATAGTTGCAAAAGTAAAAAAAGACCCAATATTTATACCAATAATTGCAAAAATACCAATGCCATTTAATTTAGAGAATACATTGGAAGAAAAAGAGCAAAAACTAGAAGAAAAAGAATTAAGAGCAAAAGCTCATTTAGAAGAAATGGCAGATATAACAAGAAGTTTAAGCTATGCTGATATACAATTATTAAACAAAAGAGAAGAAAAACATGGCAAATCAGCTATGAAAATTAAAGAATACGAACAAGAAAAAGAAAGAGACGATATGCAATAATAAAATGGAATAAAAACAAAAGTAAACAAATATATTTTTATATAAATAGAAAATAGCGAAAGAAGGAAAACAAAATGATACTAGAAATAATAAAATCTGTTATTTTTGGAATTGTAGAAGGAATAACAGAATGGCTGCCAATTAGTAGTACAGGGCATTTAATACTATTAGAACAATTTTTAAAATTCAAAGAAGTATCACCAGAATTTTGGGATATGTTCCAAGTAGTAATACAATTAGGGGCAATACTTGCAGTAGTAATATTGTACTTTAAGCAAATTTGGCCATTTACAAAAAACAAAGAAAAAGCAATAAAAAAACAAGGAATATTATCAATATTAGACAAAGACATAATGATACTATGGGGAAAAATCCTAGTAGCATGTGTGCCAGCAGCGATAATTGGAATATTATTTGATGATGTATTTGAAGCATTATTTTATAACCCATTCTGTATAGCACTAGCATTAATAGTATTCGGAGTAGCATTCATCATAATAGAAAATTGGAACAAGGGTAGAAAAGCAAAAAAAGAAACATCAGAACAAATTACATATAAAGACGCAATAATAATTGGATTATTCCAATTGCTAGCAGCAATATTTCCAGGAACATCACGTTCAGGAGCAACAATAATAGGAGCATTATTGATAGGTTTATCAAGACCAAATGCTGCGAACTTCACATTTTATTTAGCAATACCAACAATGTTTGGAGCAAGCTTGTTAAAATTAGTTAAATTTGGATTAGCATTTACTTCAACAGAAATAATTGTATTGGCAGTTGGAATGCTTGTGTCATTCCTAGTTTCAGTTGTTGTTATAAAATTATTGCTAAATTATATTAGAAAACATGACTTTAAAGCATTTGGATATTATAGAATTGTACTAGGACTTTTAGTACTTGCTTACTTCTTTTTAAGTCATTAAATACAACTAAATCAAAACCAAGTTAAGGTAAATGAAAAACCATTAACTTGGTTTTTGTTTTTCTACATAAAAGTAAAGAGATAGTTGTTGACGTAATTCCTTTTCGGACGATAAAATATCGGTAAGAAAAAACAAAGGAGAAAAGGAATATGCAAAAAATT
>CAOPES010000002.1 GCA_948502395.1 uncultured Clostridia bacterium
ATTAAATACATATATAATCAAACTTTGGGAGAAGAGAAAACAAAAGATATAATTGGTAAATTAGAAAGGGTGGGTGATAAAGAAATGATAATAGAAGTTATAAAAAAAGATAGAGAGCAACAATGGAAAAAAGGAAGGCAAGAAGGTGAAAGGATTGGAGAAAAACGTGGAGAAAAATTAGGAATAACCAAAGCAATAACGCAAATGGTAAAAGAAATGATAAATAACAATTTAAGCGATGAGCAAATAATGAAAATAGCAAAAATAGACCCAAAAAAATTAGCAAAATTAAAAATGATATAAAATAAAACAAAAAATAGA
This sequence comes from uncultured Clostridia bacterium, assembly GCA_948502395.1. Classification (GTDB taxonomy): domain Bacteria; phylum Bacillota; class Clostridia; order TANB77; family CAG-508; genus CAG-269. The sequence continues at coordinate 322 of CAOPES010000002.1, forward strand.
GCCTAGGGAACTAAAATAATTTTCCTAGGCTATTACTTGTTGACGTAAAGACCTTCTGAAAAGTAAAATAATAATAAACTAAATGTAGGAAGGTTGATAAAAATGAGTAAAAATAAATTAAGCAAACGGAATTACGTTAATAGCACTAGTAATAACATTAATTGTGCTATTAATACTTGCTGGTATAAGTATAACAGCTTTAAATGGAAGTAATCGGAATTTTAGCTAAAGCCAGTCAAGGGAAAAAAGAAATGGTGAGTGCACAAGAAAAAGAAAATATTGAATTGGCAGTATTAAATGTGAAAATCGGAGAAAATGATTACAAAGAATTAAGTCAAAGTAATTTACAACTTGAAATTGATAATATATTTGGTAAGTCAAAAGCACTTGTTATTGATGCTGGTAATAAAACTTTTATAGTTAGTTTTATTGAAAATAAAAGAGATTATATTATTACTCCTAATGGTGTTGAAAAATCTGTAAATTGGGCGGAAGTTATGACTAATGCTATTGCACCAGAAAATCAAATTGAAGAAAGGAACAAAGATGTTATTGGTATTGGAACTGATGGTAATCCTGTTAATATGGATTTATGGGAATATTTGAAGTTAGAAGATGGAACATATGCTTTAAATAATGAAACATCCTTATCAGAAAATGGTATTAGAACTTCCGGATATTCTAATAATAATTTACAGAATGGAAAGATACAAGGTACTATTCCACAATATATAAAAGGTAAGAATGATAGAGAATTTATACCTGTTACTAATATTAGTTACTTATTCTATAATACAAACCTGTCCGAAGCTCCTAAAATTCCTTATACTGTGTTAAATATGCGTGGAACTTTTAATAGCTGTCAAAATTTAACTAAAATGCCTTCAATTCCTAGCAATGTAATAAATATGTATGGTAGTTTTTCTGGATGTACTAATTTAACTGAAACTTGCCCCATACCAGATAGTGTAATAAATATGGGGGGGACATTTTATCAATGTTCTTCTTTAACAATTGCTCCAAAGATATCGAATAATGCAATGTCAATGTATATGACGTTTCAAGCGTGTACTTCATTAGAAGTAGCTCCTAAAATACCTGAGAGCGTAACAATTTTATGCTATACTTTTTGTAATTGTAATAATTTGCAAGGAACACTAGAAATTAATGCTAATGTTACAGGAAAGCAACTAATTCCAGAACCACCTGAATTTCTTGAATGCATAGATAACCTTAATTGTTTATCAGGAGCTACAACAAATCCTGGCATAAAGTTGACTGTTACAGGAAGTTGTCCTGTATTAAATCAAATAGTATATGATGCTAACAATTCCAACATAACAACAAAGTAAACAACAGATATAAAGAATTGCCAAAAAGATAATGAACTTTTATGGCAGTTTTTTTATTTACAATATTGACGTTGTGCGTCAGCTGATATAAAATATAAATGTGAATAGCAAAAAGAAAAATGTAAATACTAAAAAGACAAGTAAGGTATACTTGTTGACGTAATGTAAATGCAAAGTATAAAATTTAGTAAACAAAAGAAGGGAGAATTTTAGAAAAATGAAACAAAACAACGGAATTACACTAATAGCATTAGTAATAACAATAATTGTGCTATTAATACTTGCAGGAGTAGCAATAGCGACGCTAACAGGAGATAATGGAATATTAACAAAAGGAGTGCAAGCAAAAGACGCAGCAAGGGGCGGAGAAGTAAAAGACTACGTAAGAATGGCGGTGGCAGAAAATGCAATTGCAGATAATACAAATAGAACAAGAAAGACAAGAGAAGAAGTAATCTCAGAATTAAGTACACAAGGAAAATTAACAGCAGAAGAAGTAACAAAGCTAACAGATGTAGATGTAATAACAATAGGTGGAATTGAAATTAATTTTGGAGAATTATTCACATTAGTAGACATGTATGACAAAGCAATAGCAGATAATTGTATAAATCAAGACGGAAATTGTACAAATAAAAGACATTTGCATATAGGAGATTACGTGGATTACAAAAATCCAACATCAGGTGTTAAAACAGCAGAAAAAGAAAAAACAGGATATACAAGTAATCAAGTTTATGAAGCATCAAAGAACCAATTAAATTGGAGAGTATTAGGAAAAGATAATACAACAGGTGGAATAAAATTAATTTCAGGAAGACCGATGAAAAGCAATAACTCAGAAACAGATCCATATTTACACTTGTGTGGAGCAAAAGGTTATTTAAATTCAGAAACAGTATTAAATGATTTATGTAGTTTATACACAACACAGTATGGAACAGCAAGAAGTGTAAATAGAGATGATATAAATGAAATAACAGGAATAACAACCGAAGAAAAGATTAAGCAATTTAATAAAAATCCTTCTTGGGGTGGAAAACAATATGGAGAAACATATAGTTTTGAAAATCATTATACACCACAGAGCTGGCTAAATGGGAGAAAGGATACAAAAGTATCAGGAATAGTAAATGAATATGTATATACAGTAAATTCTGATGACGAGCCAACAGTAAGAATAGCAAACGCAAGAGAATATAGCATGTTATTTGAAAATGTAGATAAAGCATACTATTGGCTAAATTCACGTAATACAGGTGCTGGTTCTGACTATGCGTATTTCAGTGTTGGTGTGGTTATCAAAGGAACATATGGTGTCTATATGCATTCATATGCTTTATTTTATTCTAATGATGGACGTGAACGTGATTACTACTATGGTGTACGCCCAGTAATATTACTAAAATCTAGTGTCACAGAGAAAGAAATACCAAAAGTAGCAGACAAAACAGAAGAAACATGGAATTTTTAAAAAAGAGAAAGGTATACCTGTTGACGTAATAAAAAGACAAATATAAAATTAGACTAAACAAATGATAAAAGGAGAGTTTAGAACATGAAACAAATCAAGCAAAACGGAATTACATTAATAGCATTAGTAATAACAATAATTGTACTATTAATACTTGCAGGAGTGGCAATAGCAACACTAACAGGAGACAATGGAATATTAACAAAAGCAGTTGAAGCTAAGGAAAAAGCAGAAATAGCAAACGAAACAGAAAAACAAAGATTAGAATTATTAGAAAAGCAACTAAACGCAGAAGGAAAAATCACAGTTTCAACATTAAAAGTAGGCGACTATGTGAAATATGGAGATAAATTAACTTCTCAATCTTATGTAACAAATTCAAATGGAGAGCCAGACACGGGATATGAAACACCACAAACATTTAACACAGATACAAATACTTTATGGAGAGTTATAAATAAAAAAGCAAATGGAGATGTGGAAATAGTAGCAGTTAATAATACTTTATCAAGTGACGGAACTACTGGTTTATATTTAAAATCTCAAAATGGATTTTTAAATGCTGAGACAATATTAGATAACTTATGTTCAAAGTTATACTCCAATCCAGCATATGGAACAGCAAGAAGTATAAATGTTGATGATATAAATAATTTAACAGGGTTTAATCCTGAGACAGATGCAACAAACTATAATAAGGCATATACTTATACATCAGGTGGACCATTTTGGGACAAAAATACAAATATTTTTAGAAATGCGACAACAGAAAACCCTATAACAGTAGATAATACGTACTATTATTATACAGTTAATAAAAATATACCACTATATGCCACACTAATAGAAGAAACAAAAACTTATACAGGAGATCATAGCGAAGAGAATTACTCAATGTTTTATTGGTTAGCTTCTCATGGCGTGCGTGCGCGTGATGACGCCTCGGACTTTGTTGTGCGCATCGTAGCCAGCGGAGATGTTGACGGGTGGCTTTTGTTCCTTGCTGATATTTACGGTTATACCATTGAGCGTGCACGTGCCTGTGCAGTCCGTCCAATTGTAACATTAAACTCTAATGTTCAACTAGACACAAGTGATGTAGCAAAAGACGGAAGTGAGCAATCAAAAGCTTGGATATTAAAATAATAATTAAAGAATTGCCAAAAAGATAATGAACTTTTTTGGCAGTTTTTTTATTTATTGTATTGACGTTATGCGTCAAGTTGTATAAAATATAAATATGAATAACAGAAATAAAAATGTAAATACTAAAAAAGAGAAGTAAGGTATACTTGTTGACGTAATGTGAATGCAAAGTATAAAATTTAGTAAACAAAAGAAGGGAGAATTTTAGAAAAATGAAACAAAACAACGGAATTACACTAATAGCATTAGTAATAACAATAATTGTGCTATTAATACTTGCAGGAGTAGCAATAGCAACACTAACAGGAGATAATGGAATATTAACAAAAGCAGTGCAAGCCAAAGATGCAACAAGGGGCGGAGAAGTAAAAGAATATGTAGAAATGGCAATAACAGAAAATACAATGGCAGATAACACAAATGGAACAAGAAAAACAAGAGCAGAAGTAATTTCAGAATTACAAACACAAGGAAAACTAACGGCAGAAGAAGTAGCAAAGCTAGCAGATGTAGATGTAATAACAATAGGTGGAATTGAAATTAATTTTGGAGAATTATTTACATTAGTAGACATGTATGACAAAGCAATTGCAGATAATTGTACAAACCAAGACGGAAATTGTACAAATAGAAGACATTTGCACATAGGAGATTACGTGGATTACAAAAATCCAACATCAGGTGTTAAAACAGCAGAAAAAGAAAAAACAGGATATACAAGTAATCAAGTTTATGAAGCATCAAAGAACCAATTAAATTGGAGAGTATTAGGAAAAGATAATACAACAGGTGGAATAAAGTTAATATCAGGAAGACCAATGAAAAGTAACAACTCAGCGACAGATCCATATCTACATTTATATGGAGCGAAAGGTTATTTAAATTCAGAGACAGTATTAAATGATTTATGTAGTTTATACACAACACACTATGGAACAGCAAGAAGTATAAATAGAGATGATGTAAATCAGATAACAGGAATAACAACAGAAGAAAAAATTAAAGAGTTTAATAAAGGTCCAACTTGGTGGGAAAGTAAACAATATGGAGAAACTTATAGTTTTGAAAATCATTATACACCACAAAGTTGGTTAAATGGAAAACAATTAATTGCAATAGTAGGAACAGTAAATACTTATGCGTATACTGTAAATTCCGGAGATGAGCCAGTAGTAAATTTAGCAAATGAAAGAGCTTATAAAATGCTATTCGAAAATGTAGATAAAGCGTATTTTTGGCTAGCTTCACATAGTACTTATGCGAATTCTGCCGCTGAGTCCTTCTGTGTTGGCGGAGTTTTTGAAGATAAAGATGTAGCGCGCATAGACTCGAGTGTCTTATTCTATTCTAGTGGCGGATACGAGCGTGGCACTTACTACGGAATACGCCCTGTAATATCACTAAAATCTAGTGTCACAGAGAAAGAAATACCGAAAGTAGCAGACAAAACAGAAGAAACGTGGAATTTTTAAAAATATAAATTGCCAAAAAGATAATGAACTTTTTGGCAGTTTTTTTATCCATTATATTGACGTTATGCGTCAACTAATATAAAATATAAATGTGAATAGCAAAAAGAAAAATGTAAATACTAAAAAGAGAAGTAACGTATACTTGTTGACGTAATATGAATGTGAAGTATAAAATTTAGTAAACAAAAGAAGGGAGAATTTTAGAAAAATGAAACAAAACAAACGGAATTACGCTAATAGCACTAGTAATCACAATTATAGTATTATTAATACTTGCAGGAGTAACAATAGCAACACTAACAGGAGATAATGGAATATTAACAAAAGCTGTGCAAGCAAAAGACGCAACAAGGGGCGGAGAAGTAAGAGAGTACGTAGAGATGGCACTAGTAGAAAACACAATGGCAGATAATACAAATGGAATAAGAAGGACAAGAGAAGAAGTAATAGCAGAATTAGAAGCACAAGGAAAATTAACGGCAGAAGAAATAGGAAAACTAACAGACGAAGAAAATCCAGTAGATGTAATAACAATAGGTGGAATTGAAATTAATTTCGGAGAATTATTTACATTAGTAGACATGTATGACAAAGCAATAGCAGATAATTGCATAAATGAAGATGGAACTTGTACAAATAAAAGACATTTGCATATAGGAGATTACGTGGATTACAAAAATCCAACATCAGGTGTTAAAACAGCAGAAAAAGAAAAAACAGGATATACAAGTAATCAAGTTTATGAAGCATCAAAGAACCAATTAAATTGGAGAGTATTAGGAAAAGATAATACAACAGGTGGAATAAAGTTAATATCAGGAAGACCAATGAAAAGTAACAACTCAGCGACAGATCCATATCTACATTTATATGGAGCGAAAGGTTATTTAAATTCAGAGACAGTATTAAATGATTTATGTAGTTTATACACAACACAGTATGGAACAGCAAGAAGTGTAAATAGAGATGATATAAATGAAATAACAGGAATAACAACAGAAGAAAAAATCAAAGAATATAACAAAGGTCCAAGCTGGTGGGGAAGTAAGCAATACGGAGAAGCATATAGTTTTGAAAATCATTATACGCCGCAAAGTTGGTTAAATGGAAAACAACAAACTACTGTATCAGGAGCAGTAAATGCTTATGTGTATAATGTGAATTCAGGAGATGAACCAATAGTAAATTTAGCAAATGAAAGAGCTTATAAAATGCTATTCGGAAATGTTGATAAAGCATGTTATTGGCTGAATACACCTATGATCAATGCGTTTTCAGGTAATGCTGACTTTTGCATTGGCGGAGTGGTTAAATCTGAAAAGGGAGTGATTGTACTACCTCGTCATTTGATTGAATCTGTGTGGCGGAACTGGGGTCGAACTAAGTGGCCGGAATACGCCCTGTAATATCACTAAAATCTAGCATCATACAAAATGAAATACCAAAAGTAGAAGATAAAACAGAAGAAACATGGAATTTCTAGAAAGTATAAATAGCCAAAAGACACAATGAATTTTTTGGCAGTTTTTTTATTAACAATGTCAATTTCACATTTTAAGTTATGTTGACTATTGACGTGTTTTATCACAAAATGATAAAATAATAAAAAATAAAAGAAAGAGAACATCAAAAAATGTTAAAAAAAATTATTGCAATAATATTAACAATAAGCACAATAATATTAATAACAATAACTGCCAAAAACATCAAATCCTTAATAAATGAGAAAAAAACAGCACAAGAAGTTGGAAGCACCTATCTTCAAGTAGAAGAACCAATAGACATAGAAGAGCAAACTGAAATAGCAGAACAAGAAGAACCCGCAGAAGAAATAGTGGATTTGGAAGATATTGAAATAAAAGAATATATAGACGATGTAATGAAACAACATAAATTAAACGAAAACAATTTTTCATTCTTTTATCATAATATGGACAACCAAAAGTATTATTTTTACAACGAAAACAAATGGCTAACAGCAGGAAGTACATCAAAAGTTGCAATAGCACTAACATATTACGATAAGTTAAATAGTGGAGAAATAAGTAAAAGTAAAACGTATAAATATTATGACGGAGCTTACGAAGCAGGTGCGGGGACGATTACGAGCAAATATAGAGTTGGAGATAATATACCAGTTTCACTTTTATTAGAACAAATGATAGTAAATAGTGACAATACAGCCACAAATATACTTTGTTGGGGATTAGGAAGACAGGTAGATTATAAAAAGCAATATGCTAAATATACGGACGATGAACTAACAGAAGAGTTCTATCACAAAAACATAATAACAGCATCAATAGGATACGATTTTCTAAAATATCTATATGAAAATTCGGAAGATTATCAAGAGCTGATAAATAATATGAAACATTCTTCTCATGGACAATATTTGAAAAAATATGTTGATTGTGATGTGGCTCATAAATATGGAGTATATGGAGCATATGTTCATGATTATGGAATTGTTTATGGAGATACAACATACTTAATAGGAGTATATACGAAAGGTGTTTATAACGCATCAGAATTAATTTCAAATATAAATAAAGACATTTTATCAAAATAGGATACTAATAAAGAGTAGAAATCTTTAATTTTAGAGAATTTCTACTCTTTTATTTTTATAATACAATATATTATAAAAATAAATAGAGAGATACTTGTTGACGTAATTCTTTTGCAAACGATAAAATAGTAAAAACAGAAGAAAAGGAGAGAAAAATATATGCAAAATCAAGAAAAAGGAATTACGCTAATAGCATTAGTAATAACAATAATAATCTTATTAATTTTAGCACGGAGTAACAGTAGCAACCTTAACAGGAGAAAATGGGACAATAGGAAAAGCAGGGGAAGCGAAATTCAAAACAGAATTATCAGCAGTAGCAGAAGAGTATGAATTATATTTAACAGAAAGGCTTTCAAACGATAAAAGTTTTGAAGAAAGTGCGTTGTATGCAGGGAAAAATGCATTAATATATGATTCAATACAAGAAGAAGGAAATATATACACTGTTTTAAAAAATTCAAATAAAAAGTATGTGGATAATTTTGAAGTTATAAAAGGTGAACTATTTTATTTTTCTCAAAATGAAAATGAGAAAAAATGGGCACAAGAAATAGGAATAAAAATAAGTCCATATATAATTATAAATGGTGAACTAATGTCAACTGACCAAAACTTAAATCTAGTGGATGACGCAACAGGTTCAATAATAATACCACAAAATGTAACTAAAATAGGAGAAGGTGCATTTTCGAAATTAGAAGGAATAAAGACTATAATTATTCCTGGAACTTGTAAAGAGATAGGTTCAAATGCGTTTGCGAACAATAAAACACTTGAAAAAGTAATAATTCAGGACGGCGTTGAGATAATAGGATATGGTGCTTTCAAAAATTGTAGTACTTTGAAAAGTGTTAGTATGACAGATACTGTACAAGAAATTGGAGCTGTGGCGTTTAGTTATTGTTTAAAGTTGTATGAAATTAATCTATCAAACAATTTAAAAGTATTAAATAATCAAACTTTTGACCGGATGCAGTTCACTAAAAGAAATAACACTTCCTGAAAAATTAGAACAAATATATGAAGGAGCACTAGCTTGTGGTAATCTGACATATTTAAAAATACCAACAGCAGTAAAATATATTCATCCAAATTTTTGCTTAGGAAGAAACAATTTGAATGAAATAGATACAAGTGAAAATGAAAACTATAAATTTGAAAATGGTTTTTTACTAACATCAGACAACAAAACAATATGTTATATTTCACCCAATAAGCTTAGAGCCAGCAGTGTGTTTACTATTCCAGAAGGGGTAGAAAGATACTCATATACTACAAATAGTTATACAAATATAAAAAAGTTAATCCTACCAGCATCTCTAAAAATCATAGGCGGTTGGTTGTGTTTACCTTCAAGTATAGAAGAAGTAGAAGTAGTAGAAGGAAATCAAACTTTAATTGCTGATAACGAAAATAAAATCTTATACAACAATGATAATAATCTGATATTATGTTATTCGAAACAGGAAAATATAACAATAAAAGAAGGAATACTAGGAGTTGCAAGCGAAGCTTTGGGAACAGCTACAAACGCAAAAGAAATAACATTTCCCAATTCGTTAAAAGTTATGGGAGGAAGGTCACTTTCTAGAATAAATAAAGGAGTTAATATTATATTTGGAAAAAATGTAAATAATATTGCTGGTGATGTAATTGATTATAATGACTTAGCAAAACTGGGAAATGTTTCTATAAGTTCAGAAAATGAAAGATATACAATAAGAAATAATATTTTATATTCGAAAGATAATAAAATTTTAGAAAGAGCATTTTGTGATATAACTGGGGAGTTCGTAGTAGAACCTAATATAGAAAAAATATCAAACAGTGCTTTTTACGGACTAAATAAAATGACAAGCATTGTTTTACCAGCAAGTTTAAAGGAAATTGGTTCACTTGCTTTTTGGACTTGTAGACTTACAAAAATAGAAATACCATCTAGTGTTAATACAATAGGTAAAGGATGCTTTAATGATTGCAGTAATTTATCAGAAATAATAATAAATAAAAAAGAAAATAGTATACAAGGAGCACCTTGGGGATGCCCATATGGATTAAGAGCAGTGAAGTGGAAATAAGGACAGTTTAAAAGCTGTCTTTAATTTTTTTGAAAAATAAAAAAAGCAATTGACAATTTATCAATATATGTTATAATAAGCACAAATGTTCGATAAAGTGAAAGGGTATAATTATGAAACAAAAAATAAAAAAAGAATTAAAGCAATTGCAAGACAAAAAATATCAAGAATTTCATCAAGGTCTATGTCCAGGAACAACAGACATAATAGGAATACGAGTGCCTATACTTAGAAACTATGCAAAAGAATTATTAAAAAAATATACTTTAGAAGAAATAATAGAAAACTTGGACAATCAATATTATGAAGAAATATTATTAGAAGGAATGCTTATCGGCCTTAGCAAAAAAGATTATGAAACAACAATAAAATACATAGAAAAATTTGTGCCAAAAATAAACAATTGGGCAGTCTGTGATACATTTTGTGCAGGGCTAAAAATAACCAAAAAACACAAAGAAGAAATGTTTGAATTCTTACAAAAATATTTAAAATCAAGCAAAGAATTCGAAATCAGATTTGGTATTGTAATGCTATTAGACTACTATGTTGAAGAACAATATTTAGATAAATTATTTAAAATATTTAACAGCATAAAAAATACAGAATACTATGTTCAAATGGCAGTTGCTTGGGCAATTTCTATTTGTTTAATTAAATATTATGACAAAACCTGTAAATACCTTGAAAATGCAATTTTAGATGATTTTACATATAATAAAGCCATACAAAAAGCAATAGAATCTTATAGAATTCCTGATGAAAAAAAGACGTTTTTGCGTAAAATGAAACGTTAATAGATAAACATTTTATTGTGAAAAAATTGTGAAAATTGTAAAAAATAGTTTGCGAAAAAAACAAATTATGATATAGTAGTAAAGTAAGAAAAAATAAGGAGAGAAACATGAGAAAAGAAATACAAAAACCAAAGGGAAAAAGAGTACAAACAAGACAAGATATAGAAAAAAAGAAAAAAATGATAGTAAAGACATTTTTTACAATAGTAGCACTAATTGTAATTTTCGTAATAGGAATGATTGCAAATAATTTTATAATTTTAGATAATAACAAAGAAATAAATCTAGTAATAAACAACAGAAATGTAACATCGAATTTAAAAAATAATGTATTAGTGGAAAATGGTGTAATATATTTATCAAAACCAGACATTGCAAACTTTTTCGACAAATATATTTATGAAGAAAAAGACAATAATAAAATAATAACTACCTATGAAAAGAAAATTGCAACAATAGGATATGAAGATAACAAAATCAATATAAATGGTTCAAATAAGAAAATCTATGCACATGCAATAAAAAAGGAAGGAACAGTATATTTGCCAATCTCAGAGATGAAAGATGTATATGACATAGAAATTTCTAATATAGAAAAAACAAAAGTAATAACAATGGATTCATTGAAAAGAGAACAAAAGAAAGCCATAGTAAAATCAGGAACAGCAGTAAAATCATCTACTAATTTCATTTCAAAAACAATAGATAGAGTGAAAAAAGGAGATTGTGTAATTGTTGTTTCTTCAAATAATGGATATACAAGAATAAGAACAGACAATGGAAAAGTTGGATACATAAAATCAAATAAACTAGAAAATGAATTTACTGTTAGAGAAAGTATGGAAGAAGAAAAACAAATTGAAGGAAAGATTAATTTAACTTGGGATTATTTTTCTCAATATGGTTCAGCGCCGGACAGAACTGGGGAAACAATTGACGGAGTAAATGTTGTATCACCTGCATTTTTCTATTTAGACAAAAACGGAAATTTACGCGAAAATATAGGAAGCAAAGGCCAAGCATATATAGAATGGGCACATCAAAATGGATACAAAGTATGGCCAATGGTATCAAATGCAGAAGCAGCAACAGAAAGTTTATCAATAACATCAAAAATTATGAATAGCTATGAATTAAGACAAAAATTGATAGAAAGTATTGTAGAAAAATGTGTAAAATATAAGTTAGACGGAATAAATATAGACTTTGAAAATATGAAACAAGAAGATAAAGATATGTTTTCAAGATTTGTTATAGAACTAACACCAAGATTAAAAGAAATTGGACTAATAACATCAGTAGATGTTACAGCACCAGACGGCGGAGAAACATGGTCTATGTGTTTTGATAGAAATGTAATTGGAGATGCAGCAGACTATATAGTATTTATGGCATATGACCAATATGGAGTATCTAGCACAAAACCTGGAACAACAGCAGGATATGACTGGGTAAAATTAAGTTTAAATAAATTTTTAAAAACAGAAGAAATATCAGCAGAAAAAATAATATTAGCAGTACCATTTTACACAAGAGTTTGGACAACCAATCCAGACGGAAAAACAACATCAAATACATTATCAATGAAAAACATAGAAACAGTTGTGCCACAAGATGCAGAAAGAAAATGGGACGATGATTTAAAACAAAATTATGTAGAATATACAGATGAAGATAACAAAAAACAAGTATGGATAGAAGACATAGCATCCCTAAAAGCAAAATTATCATTAATTACAGACAACAATTTGGCAGGAGTTGGTTCTTGGGCAAAAGGTATGGAAACAGACGATGTATGGCAATTATTCAAAACAGAATTATCAAAATAATGGATTTATTGGGACAGGCCAAAAACGTCCGAGAATGAAACTTTTTTGGCCTGTCCCAAAAAGTTTCACAAAAATTGCTTGACTTTGGCGTTTTTGGCATATATAATAGAAAAAAAGCACTTTTGGGGGTATTTTGACATATGCAAAATGAAAAAATATTTTATGCAACAGAGAATTTTATAAACTTAACAGATGAGCAAATAATATCTCAAATAGAACAGGGAAATGACAATGCATTAGCGTACCTATTAGAAAAATATAAAGACATTGTAAATATGAAAGTAAATAAGTATTTTATGATAGGAGCAGAAAGAGAAGATGTAATACAAGAAGGAATGATAGGCTTATTTAAAGCAATAAAAGGGTTTAACCCAGGAAAGCAAAGCTCATTTAAATCTTTTGCGAATATATGTATAGAAAGACAATTAATAACAGCAATAAAAACATCAAATAGACAAAAACATATGCCATTAAACTCATATTTATCATTAAATACATCAGCATATGAAAATAATGATGAAGATAGTGTGGAATTAATAGATACTTTTAACAGCAAAACAGTAGAAGACCCACTAGAAACAATAATGAAAAAAGAATATTATGACCATATAGAAAGTGCAGTAAATAAGAATTTAAGTAAATTTGAAAAACAAGTTTTAGATAGATTTTTAAAAGGAGAAAGCTATATAAAAATAGCACAAAGACTAGAAACACCAGTAAAATCAGTAGATAATGCAATTCAGAGAATAAGGAAAAAAGCAATAAAAAACATGTTTAATGAATATAATGGATAATAGAAAAATGTCAACACAAAAATTGGTTGACATTTTTTTATGGGGCTTCCAACGGGAATTGAACCCGTGACCTCTACCTTACCAAGGTAGCACTCTACCAACTGAGCTATGGAAGCATGGGACATTTTGGGACGTTTCCTTTTGGACATTTTGTCCATTTTGGGACACATCTCTTAGCCATTATACAATACAAAAAATGAAAAGTAAATAATTTCTATTGACTTTTTCATAAAAAAATAGTAAACTATAAAGCATAAGGTAAAAACGAGTAAGAGAAAAAGTAAAATAAAAGTTACTTACAGAGAGAATTGACCAAAGGCTGAAAGTCAATTTAAGCAAACGTATTTGAAAAACTAACTCTTCAAAGTTTTTGGTGAATAAGCCAAACGTGTAAGATGCGTTACAATCTGTTAATTAAGATAAAAATAGGATGGAACCGTGTAAAATAGCACTCCTATGGATAGAGAAAATATCCATTGGAGTGTTTTTTGATGAGAAAATCAATAAGAAGATGTGTCCCAAAATGGACAAAATGTCCAAAAGGAAACGTCCCCAATTTACCCAATGGACAAAAGGAGGATTTTTTATGATTAAAGTCAGTTTAAAAGATGGCTCAATTTTAGAAGTCGAAAAAAGAGCAACAATAATAGACGTTGCAAAGAAAATAAGTGAAGGGCTTGCAAGAGTGGCAACATGTGGAGAGATTGACGGAGAAGTTAAGGATTTAAGATATGAGTTACAAGATGATTGTAGTTTGGTTATTCATACTTTTAAACCTGATGATGTAGAAGGAAAGAAAGCGTATTGGCATACAACTTCTCATATTATGGCTCAAGCTGTACAAAGGTTATTTCCAGATGTTAAGTTTGCGATAGGACCTGCTATTGATGAAGGTTTTTATTATGATTTTGATGTTGAAAAGCCTTTTACAGATGAAGATAAGGCAAATATTGAAGCTGAAATGAAAAAAATTATAAAAGAAAATATAGAGATAGAGAGATTTTCTTTACCTAAACAAGAAGCGTTAAAGCTAATGGAAGGCCAACCATATAAACAAGAACTAATTGAAGAATTACCAGATGGAGAGGAAATTAGTTTCTATAAGCAAGGTGATTTTACAGATTTATGTGCTGGACCACATTTAGCAAGCACAGGAAAAGTGAAATCTGTTAAGATTTTATCTTCTTCAGGAGCTTATTGGAGAGGTAGCGAAAAAAATAAAATGTTACAAAGAATTTATGCTATTTCATTCCCTAAAGCGAGCGAATTGGAAGAATATTTACAATTGTTAGAAGAAGCAAAACAACGTGACCACAGAAAAATAGGTAAGGATTTAGAATTGTTTATGACACATAAATTAGTTGGTTCAGGATTACCCATGTATTTACCAAATGGTGCAACAATAAGAAGATTACTTGAAAGATATATTCAAGATAAAGAATTAATGCTTGGATACAACCATGTATATACACCATCACTTGCAAATGTTGAATTATATAAAACATCAGGGCACTGGGATCACTACAAGGATGATATGTTCCCAGCTATGAAAATGGACAATGAAGAAATGGTATTACGTCCAATGAACTGTCCACATCATATGTTAATTTACAAAAATAAAATGCATTCATATAGAGATTTACCAATCAGAATTGGTGAACTAGCACACGATTTTAGATATGAATCAAGTGGAAGTGTATGTGGATTAGAAAGAGTACGTCAAATGTGTCAAAATGATGCTCACTTATTTGTAAGACCTGACCAAATAAAAGAAGAAGTTGGAAAAGTACTAAAACTAATTCAAGAAGTATATATCAAAGATTTTGGATTTTCACCTGAATCATTTAAGTATAGACTATCATTAAGAGATAAAAACAACAAAGAAAAATATATTGATAATGATGAAATGTGGGAAACAGCAGAAAGCCAATTAAGAGCAATATTAACAGAACTTAATATCGACTTCTACGAAGCAGAAGGAGAAGCTGCTTTCTATGGACCAAAAATTGATATTCAAATAAAAACAGTATTAAACCACGACGTAACAATCCCAACATGTCAATTAGACTTTGCATTACCAGAAAGATTTGAACTTGAATATGTAGGAGAAGATGGAGCAAAACATAGACCAGTTGTAATACACAGAGCAATATTAGGTACTTCTGATAGATTTATTTCATTCTTGTTAGAAGAAACAAAAGGACTACTTCCAACTTGGCTTTCACCAATTCAAGTAAAAATATTGCCAATTAGTGAAAAACAACACGAATATTGCGAAGAACTAAAAGAAAGACTTCAAAGAGAAGGAATAAGAGTAGAATTTGACGATAGAAATGAAAAAGTTGGATACAAAATTCGTGAAGCTCAACTTCAAAAAATTCCATATATGTTAGTAATTGGGGATAAAGAAAAAGAAGCAAATGCAGTTACAGTTCGTACTAGAAAAGAAGCAGATTTAGGACAAATGAGTGTTGAAGAATTTGTTGCAAAAATAAAAGAAGAAATAGAAAATAAAAAATAGGAATTACAAAGATGTGTCCCAAAATGGACAAAATGTCCATCTGGGACGTTTCCTAATGGACATTTTGTCCAAAAAGAAACGTCCCCAATAGGACATGGGGAGGAGAAAGAAATGAAATTAGGTATTGTCGGACTTCCAAATGTAGGGAAGAGTACGATGTTTAACAGTATAACAAAGGCAGGGGCAGAGTGTGCAAATTATCCATTCTGTACAATTGAACCAAATGTAGGAGTAGTGCCTGTTCCTGACGAAAGATTAGATAGATTAACTCAAATGTACAATCCGGAAAAAACAACTCACGCAGTTATTGAATTTGTTGATATTGCAGGCTTGGTTAAAGGTGCAAGTAAAGGTGAAGGACTTGGAAATAAGTTTTTATCACATATTCGTGAAACTGATGCTATTGTTGAAGTTGTAAGATGTTTTGAAGATGGAAATGTTGTTCACGTTGATGGTAATGTTGACCCAATTCGTGATATTGAGACTATTAATTTAGAGCTGATTTTTGCTGATATTGAGACTGTTAACAAGAGATTAGATAAGGCTAAGAAAAATTTAAAAGCAAATAAAAAATATCAAGAAGAGATTGATTTATTAGAAAGAATTAAAGAGAACTTAGAGAATGGAATATCTGCCAGAGCTCTTGAATTTAATGAAGATGAGCAAGTCTTGGTAAAAGATATGTTTTTGCTTACAACTAAGCCAATTTTATATATTGCAAATATTTCAGAAGAACAAATTGAAAATGCTGAAAAAGATAGTATGGTTTTAAAAGTTAAAGAATATGCAGCCAAAGAAAATGCAGAAGTTATTCCATTATGTGTGAAAATTGAAGAAGAATTGTCAGGCTTAGAAGATGACGACAAAAAAGAAATGCTAGAAGCTTTGGGATTAGATGAATCAGGTTTAGATAAGGTTATTAAAAAGAGCTATGATTTATTGGGATTGATGTCATTCTTAACAGCAGGAGAACCAGAAGTAAGAGCATGGACTATTAAAAAAGGAACAAAAGCCCCACAAGCAGCTGGAAAAATTCATTCAGATATAGAAAGAGGCTTTATAAAAGCAGAAGTTGTATCTTATGATGATTTGATAAGAGAAGGCAATATGGTAGCTGCAAAGGAAAAAGGATTGGTTCGTCAAGAAGGTAAAGATTATATTATGCAAGACGGAGACATCGTTTTGTTTAAATTTAACGTGTAATTTTTGTAACATAATTGTAATACAAAAAAGACAAAAAAGGTATTGACATCCCTAAATATAAAGTGTAAAATAATAAATGTAAACAAAAGAAAAATATTGTTTTAGAGCTATTTATACAAATTTCCTAAAAATAGTATAATATAAGGTAAAAGTATAAATAATAATAAAAAATATGAAAGTAGAGGAGAAAAAATATGAAAAAATCAAATTTATTTAAAGTATGTACAATTTTAGTAATTGCAGTAATGATAGCATTAGTATTAGGAACAACAGTTAATGCAGCAACAGATAACAGTTCATTTACAGATATGACAAATACATTAAGAACTAATAATTCTGGAAATACAAATAATGCTAATACAAATAGTAATAATGCAAATAGAAATACAAACAATGCCAATACAAATAAAGCAAATACTAATACAAACAATAACAATGGAAGTGTTTATAACAGCAACAATCTACCAGATACAGGAATTGAAAGCTCTATTCCAATAGCATTATTAATAGTAATATTTGCAATATCTTCTGTATATGCATACAAAAAAATTAATGATTATAAAAACATATAATATATAAAGTCATAGCCGTATTTAGCTATGACTTCTTTGTTTTGCTTTTATTACAAATCTATTAGAATTTAAATTATTACAAGTAATCAACGTTAATTCCTTCGACATTGGTTCATAATTAAAAATAGGGGTTAAATCAGAACTATTTACTTCATAAAAATCAAAAACAGTATATACGTACTTCTCTCCAAAATTATCATAAACAAAAATTTCATCATCAATTTCAAGTAAAGGTAAGTTACTAAAAAATTTTGAATTATTATAATTATGACCAGCAATGCAAATATTACCATTACTTTTTAAATCTTTGCCATAAAACTTACATGGAGAAACTTTTAAAAGCTCTTCATTTAAGTTTGCAAATACTGGATAATAAACATTTATTTTAGGTATCTCAATAATTCCAAAAAGGTTATTATCAATTTCACTTTCATCTACATTTTCATTAGTAGTAGTATATAATTTTGCAATATTATAATTATCTATTAATTTATTTGATAATTTTTCTTTTTGATTTATAGATGATACATAATAAAAAATTACCCAAATAAGACTAAGCGATATAGTCAATGATAATACAAATTGGAATTTAAAAATACGTGTATCTTTCTTTTTTGATTTTTTTATTTTTGTAACTAAAATCTGATTCATATAAATATTATATGTAGAAAAAAAGATAATATAATGAAAAAAATTGTAAAAAAAGCGCATAAATATTACGTTTCCATTACATATATCAAGCAGTGTTGAAATAATTTTTTAAATATGATATATTTAGTATGTAAAAAATTGGCAAAATAAAATCCAAAATTTACATAATCACATATTATATATAAATAATATATGAAAGGGGGATTATTTAAATTTTGGAACTAAAAGGGCTCAACATTGGTTTTGTTTTTACTGGGGCATTTCCAATGCTTCAAACAACAATACCTAAAATAAAAGATTTAATTAAAAATGAAGCAACTGTCATTCCTATTATGTCAAATACTGTATATAACATAAATACTAGATATGGTAAAGCAAAAGATTTTATAAATGAAATACAAGAAATAACAGGAAAAGAAATCATACATACCATAACACAATTAGAGCCAATCGGTAAAGGAAACATAACAGACTTAATGATTATTGCTCCATGCACACGGTAACACGTTATCTAAGCTTGCTGTTGGTATTGCAGATACCATACCAACAATAGCTATAAAAAGTCATTTAAAATATGAAAAACCAGTAGTATTAGCTGTATCAACAGGTACAGGGTTAAGCACTAATGCAGAAAATATTGGTAAATTATTAAATAGAAAAAATTATTATTTTGTACCATTTAGGCAAAATAATCCAATTACAAGACCTAGGTCAATTGCATATGAACCTGAATACATTGTAAAAACAATAAAATATGCATTGGACGGAGAACAAATAAGCCCAATTCTATTATAAAGGAAGGAAAATAACTATGAATTCAAAATACGAATGGAATTTAAAAGAAATATTTAAGAACAAAGAAGAATTTGAACAAACAAAAACAAGTTTAAGAGAAGATTTAAATCAGATTAAAACATATGAAGGGAAATTATGCGAAAGTGCAAAAAACTTATGCGAAACATACAAAATATATGAAAAAGCTTTACAAAAATTCGAAAAATTATATGCATATGGAATGCTTTTTTATCATTTAGATATGTCAAATCAAGAAGGAATAAAACTATATAAAGAAGTAGAAGGGCTAGGAACAGAGTTTAGTACAGCTACATCATTTATAACACCAGAAATAACATATGCAGATAAAGAAAAAATTGAAGGATTTTTACAAGAAAATCAAGACTTGCAAAAATATAAAAGAGATATAACAGATATTTTAGATGAAAAAGAACATACACTAAGCAAAGCAGAAGAGAATTTACTTGCAAATTATAGTGAATTATTTTCTGCACCTGAAAATGTATTTGATATTCTTACAAATGCTGAATTCAAGTTTGGAACATTAATTGATAGTGACGGAAAAGAAGTTGAAATGACTGATAGTAACTATACAATTTATTTGAAAGATAGCAATGAAAAAGTAAGAAAACAAGCTTTTGACTTGATGTATAAAAAATATAGTGACTTTGTAAACACAATAACTGAATTATATTTAGCAAATGTAAAAGCAACAGCAGTTTCAGCAAAACTTAGGAAATATAAATCAAGTTTAGAAAAAGCAGTAAAAGCAGATGACGCAAGTATAAAGGTTTATGAAGCATTAATCGAAACAATAAATAAAAATATGAAAGTAAATCATAAATTTGTTGAATTAAAAAAGAAACTGTTAAACAAAAAAGAATTCCATATGTATGATTTATATGTAAATCCATTCCAAGAAGCAAAGGATGAAATAAGCTTTGAAGAAGCAAAGAAAGAAGTTTTACAAGCTTTAAATATAATGGGAGAAGAGTATATTTCTAAATTGAAAGAAGCTTTTGATAATAATTGGGTTGATGTATATGCTAAACCAAACAAAAGGGGAGGGGCATATAGTATGGGAGTATATGGGGTACATCCATATGTATTATTAAATTTTGTTAATAGTAAAAGAGATGTAAGTACTATTGCTCACGAGCTTGGACACAGTATGCACTCACATTATTCAAATAAAGAACAACCAATAATAGATTCAAATTATACAATAATGACAGCAGAAGTTGCTTCAACAGTAAATGAAATATTACTTAGTGATTATCAAATAAAAAATGAAACAGATAAAAATAAAAAAGCAGAACTTATATATGAATTGCTTGAAATGATACGTGCAACTTTATTTAGACAATCTATGTTTGCAGAATTCGAAAAGGAAGTTCACGAAAAAGTTGAAAATAAAGAAATGCTTTCAGCTGAGAACTTAAATGAAATGTATTACGATTTAAATAAAAAGTATTTTGGCGAAGGTATGATTATAGATGAAGAAATTAAATATGAATGGGCGAGAATTCCACATTTTTATACGAATTTCTATGTTTATAAGTATGCAACAGGTATTTCTGCGGCTATTTCTATTGCTACAAAGATTTTAAAGCAGGGTGAACCTTTTGTTAAGAAGTATATCGAAATGCTTAAACAGGGCTGTTCTAAGAAGTCTATTGATTTGCTTAAAATGGTTGATGTGGATTTGGAAGGCTCAGAGATTTATGAAGATGCGATTGCTTTTTATAATGAGAAGATTGATGAATTAGAAAAGTTAATTTAGGATAAGACAAGGAAAGAATTATATTATTAAAAAAACAATATAATTCTTTTTTGTATTTAAATTTTAATGCAACTTTTTTGGCCTGTCCCAAAAAGTTTTGAAAAATATTATAAATCTGCTAATGGATTTCGTTCAACTGCACTTCTAATTTGGTCATTATTAACATGAGTATAAATTTCAGTAGTAGAGATACTTTCGTGTCCTAGTAATTCTTGTAAAGCTCTAATATCAACTTGGCCATATTGGTACATTAAAGTTGCAGCGGTATGTCTTAATTTATGTACAGAATATTTATTAGTATCTAATCCAGCTTTGCTAAGCTCTTTGCCTATAATATATTGAACAGTTCTATTACTAATTCTTTCACGTCTTTCACTTAAAAATAATGCTTTTTCAGAGTGTTTTTTATCATGTTTAATTCCTTCTTTTGGACGAACTTGAAGATAGTCTGAAATTGCTCTCATACAAGGCTTATTCAAATATATTGCACGTTCTTTATTACCTTTACCCACAACATTCAATTTGCATTCTGAAAAGTCGATATCTTTTATATTTATTCCAACTAATTCAGATAAACGCATACCACAATTCAAAAATAAAGTAGTCATTGCGAAATCTCTTTCATAATTTCTATTATCTTCATCACTAGCAACTTCTAGGAGTTTTTTACTGTCTTCAAGTGATAAATATTTTGGTAATCTTTTTTCTTTTTTAGGTGTTTTTAGATTTATAGTAGGGTTTTGATTTAATTTGTATTCATCGCTGGCGTCTTGGCATAAATAGTTAAAGAATATTCTTATTGTTGATATTTTTCTTGCTCTTGTTGCTGGCTTACTATGGAAGGTTGATGTCAGATATCCTAAAAATGCGTGAATATCATCTATTTGTATTTTTTTTATTGTATCCATTTTTAAATCTGTTATTTGTATTTCTTTAAGGTCGGTTTTTTTTGTCATTTTAAAATGTATTTTTATGAATTTTAAGAACATTGCTAGGTCGTAGTTGTATTCTTTTATACTGTTTGGGGATTTGTTTAATATTGTTGTTGAATAATCTAAAAAGGCATTTAAAAATCCCGGGTTATCAATTCGGTTTATCATATGTATCACTCTTTCTTTTTATTTGTTTAAATTATATATCAATCGACTAAAAAAAGTAAATAGATTTAGTGAAAAATTTTGCGCAATCTTATTCTAAAAAAGAGGTGATGTTTTTTTGCTCCGTACCCAAAAACATCAATTTTTTATTGCCTGAAATGATGATATATGTTATACTATTATTGCATTAAAAGAAGGAAAGTGATAAAATGCATAAAGCAAGAAGAAAAAAAGAAAAAGACATAGAACCAAAAGCAATAAAAGAAATGAAACGAAAGAAAAAAATAGAAGAAAACATACAAGAAACAAAGCAAAAAGCAGGAAAGAAATTCAAAAAAATATTACTTATAATAATATTAATAACAATTCTATACTTAGGAATTTCAGTAGGAATATCAACACATACATGGAAATCACTTGCCAAAGATATGATATTAAATGAGAATTCAGCAGTTATAGATACAGACGGAACTACAATAGCAAAACTAGGAAGCGAAAAAAAGAAAATTACAATAGAAAGTAATGAAATACCATCTAACCTAAAAAATGCTTATGTAGCAATAGAAGATGAAAGATACTATAAACATCATGGAGTAGATATGAAAAGGACATTATCTGCAATAGGCTCATATGTTATACATTTTGGTTCTTCTTCATTTGGTGGAAGTACAATAACACAGCAATTGGTAAAAAACCTTACAGGAGATTCAACTGACAGCATACAAAGAAAAGTGAAGGAATGGTGGAAAGCGTGGCAATTAGAAACCTGCCTTTCAAAAGATGAAATTTTATCAGCATATTTAAATGTTATATATGTTGGACCAAGTATATATGGAGTTGAGGCAGGTGCTAAATATTATTTTAATAAATCTGCAAGCGACTTAACACTAGAAGAATGTGCATTTTTAGCAGGAATAAATCATTCGCCAAATTCGTATAACCCTTTTAATAATACTAATAATTCAGAAAAGATTACAAAAAGAACAAATACAGTATTATATAAGATGAAAGAGTTAGGATATATAACAAATAATGACGAATATGAAAAAGCAGTAGCAAATGCGGAAGCTGGATTGAAATTTAGAAAGGGAGAAATTCAATCAGACGACCGGAATATATTCGTACCATACAGACGCATTAATTACAGAGATAACATCAAAAATTGCAAAGAAATACAATATTTCACAAACTTTTGCAAACAATTACATAGAAACAGCTGGACTAAAAATTTATAGTACTCAAAATTCTAAAATACAAAAACAAATAGAAACTGAATTTGAAAAAAGCAGATATGTTTTAAAATCTTCCAATGGAACAGATACATCTCAGGCAGCAATGCTAATTGTAGACCACAAAACACGGAAACATTTTAGGATGTGTAGGTGGATTAGGAAAGAAAAAGGTAGCACGTTCATTTAACAGGGCAACCCAAAGTATTAGACAAACAGGTTCATCAATAAAACCAATAGCTGTTGTAGCACCTGCCATTGACAAAAAAGTAATAACAGGAGCAACAATATTAGATGATACTGAAAAAGATTTTACAAATAATTATCACCCAACAAATTACAGCGAAAAATGTCTAGGTGATATCACAGTAAGAAGAGCAATTGAATCATCTCAAAACATTCCATTTGTAGAAATAATGGAAGACCTAAAACCTAAAACATCTATTAAATATTTAGAAAAAATGGGAATAACCACATTAACAGAAAAAGACAATGGATTACCATTATCATTAGGTGGAATAGAAAAAGGAATTAGTCCATTACAAATGGCTGGGGCTTATGCAACAATTGCAAATGATGGAAAATATATAGAACCAACATTTTACACAAAAATAGAAAGAAAAAATGGAACAACAATTATAATTGCAAAACAAAAAAGCAGACAAGTCTTTTCAAAAGAAACAGCATACATATTAAAAGAGATGCTAACTGAACCAGTACAAGGCCAAAATGGAACTGCAACTTATTGCAAAATTTCGGGAGTTGATGTAGCAGCTAAAACTGGAACAACAGATGAAAACTACGATAGGTGGCTTTGTGGTTTCACACCATATTATACAGCTGTTACTTGGTATGGTTTTGACATAAGTGAAAGTATAAACTTTAATCAAAGAAATCCTGCTGGATTACTTTGGGCAAATGTAATGTCTAGAATTCATTCAGGATTAAATGGTGCAACATTTGAAAAACCAACATCGGTTGCGGGAGTAACAATATGTGCAGAAACAGGTAAAAGAGCAACAACAGGTTGTCAGCATAAATATGTAGAATATTTTTTACCATTTACTAAACCAACTGAAACTTGTGATAAGCACAAAGGGCAAATTTTAGAGAACAACAACGTAGAGAGTAAACCTAAAAACAATGTAACCGAAGTTATTAAAGGAATAACTGAGGACATAGATGCCAAAGAACCAACTACAATCAAAGACAAAAATACAAATACAACATCATCTGAAAATAATGAGCAAAAACAAAATACATCAAATAAAATTAATACCAATACCAACACAAACACAAATAGTACGGTGAATACTACAAATACACAAAACACAAATTCAAATAAAACTAATAACACTAATTCAAGTAGTAATAAAACAAATAATACTAATAATATCTCTTCTAATATTACAGGAACAGATAATACAACAGAATAAAGATAAAGGAATGATACAAAAAATGAAGAAAAAAACAAAAAGCAGAAAAGAATCGTTTATGTCAGGAGTAATGACATTAATGATATCACAAATAATAGTAAAAATATTTGGGCTAGTTTATAAAATATATTTAACAAATAGACCAGGATTTGGAGATACTGGAAATGCAATATATAACAGTGGTTATCAAATATATGCATTATTATTGTTACTATCATCAATAGGAATACCAAATGCAATATCAAAATTAGTCTCTGAAAGAACATCACTAGGAGATTACAAAGGTGCACACAAAATATTTAAAGTAGCATTTATGCTGCTTACGGTAATTGGAACAATAGGAAGTTTAATACTATTTTTCGGAGCTGACTTTATAGCAAATACTATATTACAAATACCAGAAGCAAAACTTACATTAATGTGTATATCTCCATCAATTGTATTAGTTGCGATGTCTTCTGTAATTAGGGGATATTTCAATGCAAGAAGCAATATGAAAGCAACTGGTGATTCACAAGCACTAGAACAAATTTTAAAAACTGTATTTACAGTATTAGCTGTTGAAGTTGTTGCACATCTAACATCAAACAATGTAACCTTAATGGCAGCAGGAGCAAACTTTGCAACAACAATATCAGTTATAGGAAGCTTTATATACATATACAAATTCTACAAAGTTAGAAAAAAAGGAATTCATGAAGAAATACAAACAACAAAGCCAGAATTTAAAGATGAAAATACAAAAAGCATAATATCATCAATATTTAAAATATCAATACCAATATCGCTAACATCAATAGTATCATCAGTAAACAAAAACATAGACTCAATTACAGTTGTAAGAGGATTAAAGAAAATAACAACAGAAGCAGTAGCAAAAGAACAATATGGAATTTTAGCTGGAAAAGTTGATACATTGGTAGCATTGCCATTATCATTTACAGTAGCATTTGCAACAGCACTAGTACCAGGGCTATCATCTGCAAAAGCAAAAAATGATGATGCAGCAATCGAAAAGAGAGTAAAATTATCATTATTAATAACAATATTAATTGGATTACCTTGTGCATTTGGACTTTGCGTATTTGCAAAAGAAATATTGCAATTAGTATTCCCAAATGCAGCAGCAGGTGCAAATATATTACAATCAATTTCATTCTTGGTAGTATTTGCTACACTTGCACAAACTATAAATGGAGCACTACAAGGATTGGGGGACTTTAAAACACCTGTAATAGCCTTAATACTAGGAGTAATTGTTAAAACAATATTAAACATAGTTATAATTCCAATACAAGGAATAGGAATACTAGGAGCAACAATAAGCTCTCAAATATGTCAATTTATAGCATTCTTTATTGGATTTATAAAATTAAAGAAAATGACAAAAATAAAATTTGATTTTAATAAATTTGCTATAAAACCAGTATTAGCATCAGCAATAATGAGTGCCATATCTTATGGAATATACTATTTGCTAGATTTTATACTTCCACATAAGATTGCTATAATGGTGGGATTAGTAAGTGCTATTATCGCATATGTTGTTGCAGTATTAGCATTAAAGATATTCTCAGAAGAAGAGATTAAAGATTTACCAAAAGGTGATAAAATACATAAAGTATTAGTTAAATTAAAGATTTATAAAGAAGCATAAAACAAATATTGTAAAATATAAAATTAAAATATGTAAATAGGAGAAGAAATAATGAAAAACGTAAGTACTATAAATGAAAAAGAATTAAAAGAAAATGAAATAGATCAAGAATATGAGAATTTTGTAAAAAGCCATTATAAAGGGCATTTTGCACAATCAATAAGATGGGCAAAAACAAAAGATGAATGGAATTATGAAACAGTAGTAGTAAGAGACGAAAACGAAAAAATAAAAGGTTCAATGTTATTATTAATAAGAAAAGTACCTGGATTAAATTCTAGTATTGTATACTCACCAAGAGGACCAGTTTGCGACATACATGATGAAGCAACATTTATAGAATTAACAAAAAAAGCAGAAGAAGTAGCTAAAAAACACAAAGCATTTTTATTGAAAATGGACCCTGATATTCCAAATGATGATATGGAATTTAAAAATATAGCTAAAAATAACGGATTTAAAATAGTAGAAAAAGTAAAAGACTTAAACGAAATTGCACATCCAAGAATTGTTTTTAGACTAAATTTAAAAAACAAAACAGAAGATGAATTATTTGCATCATTTCACCAAAAAACACGTTACAACATACGTTTAGCAACTAAAAAAGGTGTTACAATTAGAGAAGGAAAAAGGGAAGACATTGCAGAATTCCAAAAGATAATGGAAGTTACTGGTCAAAGAGATAAATTTCCTATTCCATCTGCTCAATATTTTGAAGAGTTATATGATATGATGGGCGAAGAACATGTTAAGATTTTGTTTGCTGATTATGAAGGACAACCTATTGCTGTTACTTATAATTTCTTGTATGGTGATAAGGTTTGGTATATGTTTGGCGGTAGCTTAAATGAAAAACGTAATTTGATGCCTACATATTTGCTTCAATGGGAAAATATTAAATGGGCAAAAGAGAATAATTGTAATGTTTATGATTTTAGGGGAATTTGCGCAGTTGACTTAGAACATAGAAATGAAGGCTTGTATAGATTTAAAAAAGGTTTTAAGCCTGATTTAATTGAGTTTACTGAGATTTATAAGGTATATAATCCTTTTATGTATTTTGCGTTTAAAAAGCTTTTCCCTGCTTATAGGAAGTTTAGAGTTATGCTTATGAAAAAGAATAAGAAAAATGAGGAGCAGTAAAATGGCCACAACAAATGAATATATAGAATATGTATGTGAACAAATAAAAGGTGTTGGAGAAATAAGATACAAGAAAATGTTTGGGGAATTTATGGTGTATGTTAATGATAAACCAGTTATTATTGTTTGTGATAATGTGCCTTTTGTAAAGAAATTGGAAAATATCAAAGATTTGATGCAAAATGCTGAAACTGGTTATCCTTACAATGGTGCAAAGGAACATTATGTACTAGATATTGATAATTCTGATTTTTGTAAATCTGTTGTAATTGAACTTGAAAAGGTAACGCCAATACCAAAATCTAAAAAGAAAAAATAGAAGTTAAAAGTATGGGAGAAAATATATGAAATTAGATAATTATATTGAATATATAAAAGAAAAACATAAAGGTCAAACAAGAAAACAAGGAACACCATATTATATGCACCCATTAGAGGTAAGTAATATTCTACATAAAAAAGGTTTTTCAATAGAATATCAAATAGCAGGTTTATTTCATGATTTATTAGAAGATACTAATACTACTTATGAAGAATTAGTTGAAATTTCAAATCAAGAAATTGCTAATGCTGTAAAACTTGTAACAAAAGAAAAGGGCTATGTAATGTCAGAATACATGGATAGAATTATGAAAAATGATATGGCAAGAATGGTAAAATTGGCAGATAGAGTACACAATTTATCAGAAACACATTTAGCTTCAGAAAAATTTAAAGAGAAATACGTTAAAGAAACAGAAAAATGGTTTATAAATTTGGCTGCTGGAACAGTTTTTGAAGAAGATATAAAGGACATATTAGATAACTTAAAACAAGAAATACAAAATAAGAGAGAAATAGATACTAATAGCGATTCATTAGAAAGATAAATTACAAATAGATGCTATAAGAATAAAATGAAGAAAAATAGAGAAGATATTAAGAAATTAGTATCTTCTTTTTTGTATTCATAAATAAAAATTTTAACAAAAATATTGACAAGTGTTATACGGTGTTATATACTGTATAACAAGGAGGCGATAATATGAAGATGATTATTAGTAATAGCAGTTCCGTTCCGATATATGAACAAATAAAAAAATCTATTATAAATCAAATACTAGAAGGAGAACTGAATGAAGATGAGTTATTACCATCTATAAGAGTATTAGCTGGGGATATAAAAATAAGTGCTATGACTATAAAAAAAGCCTATGATGAATTAGAAAAAGAGGGATATTTAAAATCTATACAAGGAAAAGGAACTTTTGTAGCACCTAAAAATACACAACTTGCAAAAGAACAAGCACAAAAGGATATAGAAAATTACATAGAAAAAATAGTTGCTATTTCCAATAGATTCAATATAGATGAAAATGATGTAATCGAAATGTTTAAAATGATTTATGGGGAGGATAAGTAAATGGAAAATATTATTGAAATTAAAAACTTAAAAAAGAAATATGATGACAAATTTGAACTTGGTAAAATAGATATATCAATACCAAAAGGAGTTATTGTAGGTCTTATTGGAGAAAATGGAGCAGGAAAAACAACCTTGATTAAGTCAATGCTAAATATTATAAAGATTGATAGTGGAGAAATAAAAATATTTGGAAAGGATTATAAAAAAGAAGAAAAAGAAATAAAAGAAAATATAGGTGTAGTTTTAGATAATATGTTTTTTCCGGAATTATTAAATGCAAGAGATATAAATAATGCTATGAAGGATGTATATAAAAACTGGGATAGCGAATTGTATTTTTCTTATTTAAAAGAGTTTGATTTACCAGACAATAAACCTTTAAAATCGATGTCAAAAGGAATGAGAAAAAAGTTAGAAATAGTGGCAGCTATTTCTCATAAACCAAAACTACTAATATTAGATGAGCCAACAAGTGGATTAGATCCAGTAGTTAGATCCGAAGTATTAGAGATATTCCAAAAATTTATAGAAAATGAAGAACATTCTATATTGTTATCAACACACATAACAAGTGATTTAGAGCATATAGCAGATGAGATTATATTTATTGATAAAGGAAAAAAAGTGTTACAAAAGTCAAGAGATGAAATAATTGATAACTACGGAATTTTAAAATGTGATATTGATTATTTTTCAAATATTGATAAAAAAGATATTATCGCATACAGGAAAACAAAATATGCTTATGAAATATTAGTTAGCAATAAAGAGCAAGCAAATAAAAAATACAATGGATGCGTAATAGACAAAATTACACTTGAGAATTTAATGGTATTAGTAATTAAGGGGGAAAAGGTATGTTAGGGTTAATAAAAAAGGACTTTTTGCTTATAAAAGCAAATTCAAAATCAATGGTAATAATATTTATAGTCTATTTAATGTTAGCATTCCAAGGTATATTTGATGTTACATTTATAGTTCCACTAATTGGAATAATGTTATTTATATCAACATTTAGTTATGATGATTTTAACAATTGGAACTCTTATGCAGTAACTTTACCAAATGGAAGAAAAAATGTAGTTAGAGCAAAATATATAGCTTCAATAATTTTAACAATTATTTTAGGTGCCGTTGCTTTAGCTATATCAATCGGAATAGGCTATGCAAAAACAAATAATATAAATTTAGAAGAAATTTTATCATCACTAATGGGAACGATACTATCAAATGTTATTATAATTTCTTTACTTTATCCTATTGTTTTCAAATTTGGAGCTACAAATGGAAGAATAATATTATTTGCAGTAGTATTTGGAATAGCAGGGATAGGAGCTTTAATTGCTAAATTTATAGATATGCCATTTATTATAAATATGATAAATGGATTAGATAGCTATTCACTTATAGCTATTCCAATAATTTCTATAATATTATTAGGTATTTCATATCTAATATCAAACAAAATATATCAAAGTAAAGAATTTTAAGAATATAAGCTACGAAAGTAGTTTATATAATGATTATGGATTAGTTTGAAATATAACTAATCCATTTTTTGAAAAATTTTACAAGAATGTATTGACACAGTGTCAGAAAAATGATATAAAACAATTGCTGACACAATGTCAGAAAAATAAAACGATAGGAGAAAAAATGGGAAGAGAAATAACAGATTTTAGAAAAGAAGAAATCATAAATGCTTGTGAAAGACTCTATGAGCATAATAGTTTTAAGGATATTACGATAAAGCTAATAAGTGAAGAAACAACATTTTCAAGACCATCTATTTATAACTATTTTCAGACAAAAGAAGAAATATTTTTAGCACTTTTTCAAAGAGAATATGAAAAATGGATAGAAGATTTACAAAAGATATATAACCAAAATGAAAAACTAGAAAAAGAAGAATTTGCAGATGTATTAGCAAGAACGATTGAAAAAAGAGTAAAACTGTTAAAATTACTTTCTATGAATTTATATGATATAGAAGAAAATAGTAGAATAGAAAATCTAGTAGAATTTAAAAAGTCGTATGGAAATGCAATAAGTATGATAAGAAATTTGTTAGACAAATTTTTTAGTAAGATGACAGAAAAAGAAGAATTTATATTTTCGTTTTTTCCATCCATGTTTGGAATATATCCGTATGCAGTAGTAACAGAAAAACAAAAACAAGCAATGAAAGAGGCTAATGTTCCATACAAATATTATTCAATATATGAAATAGCAAAAATGAGTATAAAAAATTTATTAAAAATATAAAGAAGGTAAAGATTTAGTATGAAAAAAATTAGAATTTTAATAGATATGTTAATGACTATATTTTTCATTATTCTTATGGGATATTTCATAACAGGAAATAAAGTACATGAAATACTAGGAACAATTTTTTGTACTATTTATCATTCATAATATTTTAAATATAAAATGGTATAAAGCAATATTAAAAGGAAAACACAATTTTCAAAGAATTTTTCATATTGTGATTAATTTGTTATTGCTAGTTGCAATGCTCGGAATGGTGGTAAGTGGAATAATGATTTCCAGCAATGTATTTAGTTTCCTTAATATACAAACAACAATGTTTGGGCGAAGATTACACATGCTATCTACTTCGTGGGGCTTTATATTAATGGCAATTCATGTAGGGTTACATCTTAATAGTATGATGAGTAAAATAAACAAAAAAATGAAAAATAGCACATTTGAATATGTATATTATTTTGGATTATTAATACTTGAAGGATTAGGATTATATAGTTTTATATCTACAAAAGTATGGGAAGATATGTTATTGGTTAATGATTTCAAGTTTTATGATTACAACCAGAATGGCATTATATTTTATTTGAAATATATAGGAATTGTAGTATTTATAGAGCTTACAGTTTATTTGATTTTTAAATTAATAAATAAATTAAAAAATAAGGAGGAAAAATAAATGAAACTTACAGAAAAAGCAAACGAGAATTACAAAAAATTATTTGCAAACACAGTTTTTTCAAACAATATGGATGAAGAACTTATGGAAATAGTATTAAATTTTAGTCTTGATGAGGTGATTAGACATGAAAATTTAGATGAAAAAACAAGGCAAATGGTAATTTTAGCTGTAACGATAGCATCACAAACTCAAAAAAGGTATGAAGTATTTGTAAATTCAGCATTAAATGTAGGAGTAACACCTACCCAAATTAAAGAAATATTATATCAGTCAGTTCCTTATATAGGAATGTTAAAGGTATTAGATTTGTTAGAATCAACAAATAGAATTTTTGAAGAAAGAGATATTAAATTACCATTAGAAAAACAAAGTACAACAACGAGAGAAAACAGACTAGAAAAAGGATTAGAAGTTCAAAAATCAATATTTGGAGATGTAATAGATAAAGCATACGAAAATTCTCCAAAGGATCAAGTACACATTCAAACATTTTTATCAGATAATTGTTTTGGAGATTATTATACAAGAAATGGATTAGATGTAAAAACAAGAGAATTAATCACATTTTCTATACTTTTGGCACAAACAGGTTTAGAGCCACAATTAAAAGGACATATTCAAGGAAACTTAAATATAGGAAATGATAAACAAAAATTATTAGATACAGTAACTACATTATTGCCTTATATTGGTTATCCTAGAACATTAAATGCAATTAGATGTATCAATGAAGTTGCAAAAGATCAAAAATAAAAAATGGAAAGGAAGATTAAGATGGATAAGAAAATTTTAGCTCTAATAATTGTAATAATTTTATTAGTTGTAGTAGGAGGAGTATTTGCATTTATTAATTCAAATAGAAATAATAATAGGACTGAAAATACAGTAAATGGTGGAGCAAGTGAAGATAATCAAAGTAATAGCCAAGTAACAGGAAAAGTATTAGTATTATATTTTTCACAAAGTGGAAATACAGAAAAAGTTGCTAATTTTATACATGATGAAGTTGGTGGAGATTTGATAAAATTAGAAGTTGCCAAAGCATACCCAAGCGACTATAATGAATTAGTAAATTATGCACAAGAGGAACAAAGAAATAATAGTAGACCAGAGTTAAAAACTAAAATAAGCAATATCGATGAATATGACACTATCTTTTTAGGGTACCCTAACTGGTGGGCAGATATGCCAATGCCATTATATACATTTTTAGATGAATATGACTTATCAGGAAAAACAATAGCTCCATTTATAACACATGGTGGATCAGGGCTTTCTGGAACACCAAACAAAATAAAGCAAGAAGAACCAAATGCAACAGTAACAGAAGGATTAGCAGTAAGTGGTAGTCAGGCAGAGAGTTCAAAAAGTTCTGTTCAGACATGGCTATCTAAAAATAGACTAATTTTAAGGAGGCAATAATTTTATGGAAAACAATATTTTATTTGGAAAAGGCGAGCCAAATCCTTTTGGAAAATATTTCATAGGACAAAGTTATTTAAAAATGTTATCAACAGAATTAGGTGTTGGAATTGCAAATGTAACATTTGAAGCAGGATGTAGAAATAACTGGCATATTCACAAAGCTACAAAAGGTGGAGGGCAGATTTTAATGGTAACAAAAGGTGAAGGTTGGTATCAAGAAGAAGGAAAAGAACCACAAAAACTAAAAGTGGGAGATATAGTAAATATTCCAGCTCATGTCAAACATTGGCATGGAGCAAGTAAGGATAGCGAATTTACACATATTGCAATAGAAGTACCTGGAGAAAATACAGGAACGGATTGGTGTGAACCAGTTACTGATGAGGAATATAGTAAATTATAAAGATAAGTGCTAATTGTAGAACAAGCAATTAGCACAAATATTCCCTTTTATTACGTAATAGACAAAGTAGGGGAAAGAGGCATAAAAATAAGTTTAGATAATTATAAATTTTTACAAACTCAAAAAACGAACATTTGTATAAAATTATAATTTGAAATTTTAGTAGCTTATAAAATATTTTTACATTATATTTAGACCTCTGAAAATTGTTTTTAAACAATTTTTATTATTTAATCAACAAATTACTTTATTATAAAATTAACTAATCTAATTTAGACTTATGAAAATATACTAAAAATGTAAGATTATCTAATAATATATTGATATTCCTGGTATTTATAATAGATACCAAATATTACAGAAAAACACTAAAAAAGCGACGCACGAGAATCGATTTTAAGCCGTTTTTATAAAAAGGTAATATAACTTTGCCTTAAAATTAAGCAAAATATTGAAATATCAGTAAATACAAAATTTTATAAAAAAATTTATATATAATATGGAAATTATATAAGAAAAATAAAATTATAGATAAACTAATATAGATATGAAATAATCAACGCATGAAAATGGATTTTAAGAGGATAAAATAAAAAAAGAATAAAGTTATATGTTTAATAGATAGACTATAAGTAACTAATACCAAGTAGTAGGGCGATTTAAGATATACCACCAGAGTTAAGTGGTTTATATTTTAGCCCTATTCCTATTTGCACAAAAGATTGATTTTGTGCAATATCGTGTGACAATAAATTAAGGAGCTATATGCTCCCTACAATATATTTTTAAATTTTATTCTATTCGATTTTATTTTCTTCTACCATATCTGTATCTACGTTTATTCTATATTTACTCTTG
Organism: uncultured Clostridia bacterium; assembly: GCA_948502395.1. Classification (GTDB taxonomy): domain Bacteria; phylum Bacillota; class Clostridia; order TANB77; family CAG-508; genus CAG-269. The sequence continues at coordinate 34,964 of CAOPES010000002.1, forward strand.
TCAATTAAGTATCTTATATCATATAATTCCATACTAAAATTATAATTATTAATCAGATAATTGTTAATATCTTTTATTGTTATAGGTTGTTGTTTTTTTATAATTCCATTGATAAAGTCAAATTTTGTAAAGTTATTTTCAGATTTTGAATAAATAGTATTTCCCTCCACCCTACACATCTTCAATTGTGGAGCATATTGTAAAATGGATTCTATAAAAACATTTCCTAGCCTTGTAAAATTATAATAATCTAATATAATATCTCTTTGAATTTTGTATATATTAAATGGTTCTTCTTGATAGTGCTCAGCCATATGTTCTTGAAATCTTTTAATTTCTGACATATTAATTTGTCTATTTCTTAAGCCTGTTTCTGTTATATATTTTTCATTCTCAATTTTAAATATTCTATTCTTTAGCAATAGATCATAAAGTACCCATGTATATGAACTTCCAGCACTTTTTAATTCTTGGCTCTCTGTATATATGTCATTTTTTAGTATGTTTTCTCTTATATAATTATCTATTGATTTTATTTCTTCTTTATATATATATTGTTCTCGAATCTTATATCCTATTCTTTTAAAGTTTAAATTATTTAAGTATTTCGTGTAATCTTTATTTAACTTGCTTTTAATTATCTCTTTTATATATTTTATTGGATAAATACTATTGTGTAATATAGATTTCAAAACATTATATTCCTCATCAGTAAATTCTTCTATTCTAGTATTTAAAATATTATTTGTTATATATTCAGGAATATACTTGTAAATATAAGCATACATTGTTTTAGGATCATGTCCATACTTGTCACATATAGTATCTACAAATTCATCTACTGAAATTGGAGATAATAAATTTACTTCGTCAATTAATAGCTCAGTTTTATCTGTATAGCCTATATAGATGTCTGGCATTCTTCCGAAATAAACATTATCTTTATCTATGACTCTTTTTAGCAAATTATGTAATTCGTATTTATCTCGTATGTCAATATCTTTCATAAGTTGTTTATTATTTCTGAAAAATATATCAGAGGAATATATTCCATCCTGTACATTTAACAATTCTTTTAACGATAATATGTCTTCTTCTGTAAGTGATTCTAAATCATAATATCTATAATACCTATTGTATGATGTTAAAACATAATTACTTCTATCTAGTACACCTTCAATGGTTCTTGTATTATTTGCATTAATGCATTCAAAATTATAACCTTTAAAATCGTTGGATATTACATTATTATATTTTGAAATAAGTTCATTTAAATGAATTTGATTATTTTCTAACTTTAATAATAATTCAATTAATTTTGTTCTATTAGCTTGTATTATAAAACCTTTATAACTTAAAAGTTTTAAATGTTTTCTTATTATGTTTTTTTGAACATTATTTAAGAAAGCTTTATCTAGCAATTCAAGAATATCTCTATTCCCCATTTTATATTTTACCTCAAAAAATGCAAAAACAATAGGTTCAACTTCGAAGACTTCACAAAAACATTCTTTTGTCCACGAGTATTTGGTATAAAATAGTAAGTATTTTTCTTCCGCTATTTTATTAATGCTTTGTAATACTTTATTGAATACTTGTCTTGTTCTTTCTCGTGTAATATTGTAATATTTTCCTATATCAGCAAGAGTCTCTCCTTCTAAATTTCTTACAAATATATCTTTCCATTCATCCTTTTTTATCTCATTAATATATTCTTTTAATGTTTTATATTTTATTGTTATTATATCATTATCTATTATGATATTGTTTTCTTGAACAAGTATCCTCAAGCTAAATTTTATTTCTTCTTCATTAATTGAAAGAGATTTTAGTATTTCATTATTCAAAATCTCATTATAGTTTATTGAAAAGGTATTTAGATTTTCAATGACTTCTAATATCTTTTGGGAGTAATCTTTTTTTATTATTACATATTCTTTACCTTTATATTGTTGGAAAGCATTAAATATTTTTTCTGTACTTTTTAGACCAACATGATACTTATTGGAAAATTCTTCAATGGTAGTTGCGTTTTCTATATCTTCTAAAAATATATATTTCTCTTTTAGTTGTTCTATTAGCTTTTTAGAGAGTCCGAATTCCATTAAAAGATATAATGATTCATTGTAGTTGATATTTTTATATTGCTTTAATGCATTTTTAACATTTTCTATTTTTTTAATTGAATTTTTACCTAAGCTATTATATAAGCATGTTTTATCATTTATTATCATTTCTATATTTATTCCATCTTTATATAATATATGGGCAATATTGGGTTGTAATCCAACATCACATAGCACATAAATTGACATTATACTCTTCTCCTCATTTCATCTATCTTTACTTCATATATATTATAGCTTAAATGGAGATAAAATATCAATAAGATTCCAAATATTAATATAAGTTTTAGCATAGCGGTTTCTCAAAAAATAGACACATATCAATTTTGTGTCTATTTTTTAATTCTATTTAAATTTACTTATAAAATGTTCAATTCCAGAAATAAACTCATCATTATCATTAGTTTGAGTCATAAGACTAATAACCTGTTCAGTAACTTCTGCAACTGGCATACTATTCATAGCTTTTCTCAAAGCAAAAACAGTATCCTTTTCTTGTTTTGTTAATAATAAATCTTCACGTCTAGTACCAGACTTATTAATATCAATAGCTGGGAAAATACGTTTTTCAGACAATTTTCTATCCAAGTGAACTTCCATATTACCTGTTCCCTTAAATTCTTCGAAAATAACGTCATCCATTCTACTACCTGTTTCAACCAAAGCCGTTGCTAAAATAGTCAAACTTCCACCAAATTCAATATTTCTAGCAGCTCCAAAGAATTTTTTAGGTTTATGTAGAGCAGCAGGATCTATACCACCTGACAATGTTCTTCCAGATGAAGGGATTACTAGGTTATATGCTCTTGTAAGTCTTGTAATACTATCTAATAATATTACAACGTCTTTTTTATGCTCAACTATTCTCTTTGCTCTTTCTAGTACCATCTCAGCAACTTTAACGTGATGTTCTGGCAATTCATCAAATGTTGAATGAATTACTTGACCTTTTATAGAACGTTTCATATCTGTTACTTCTTCTGGTCTTTCATCTATTAATAATACAATTAATTCAACTTCTGGATTATTTTGAGCAATACTATTTGCTACTTTTTTTAGTAATGTAGTTTTTCCAACTTTTGGTGGAGCAACTATCATTCCCCTTTGCCCTTTTCCTATTGGAGACATTAAATCTATTATTCTTGTTGCATAATCTTTTGAAGTTGTTTCTAGTTTTAATCTTTCATTTGGATATATTGGTGTCAATTCATCAAATCTTTTTCTTTTCATTGCTTTTTCTGGATGTTCTCCATTTACTTCACCAACAAATATTAAAGATGGGAATTTTTCTCCTTCTCTATATCTAGAAATTCCTTTTATTATATCTCCCGTATCTAATCTAAATCTTTTTATTTGAACCATTGATATGTACACATCTTTATCGCTTGATAAGTAGTTTTCTCCCCTTAAAAACCCATATCCGTCTGGTAAGATGTCTAATATTCCTTCTACTATTTCGTCCCCTTCATTTGTCAGTTTGTAGTCAACAATGGCTTCTCCATTTACATCATAATGTCTTTCAGTTTGTTTTTTTTCCGGTTTTTCTTCTATTGTTTCGCTAATTGGTGTCTTCACAGTTTTTACAACTTGTTTTAAAACTGCTATTAGGTCTTCTTTCTTTAATTTAGTGATATTCTTTATGTTGTTTTCTTTTGCTAATGCTTTTAATTCTATAAGTGTCATTTCTTCTAAATTTGGCATAAATACCTCCTTGTATTTTTTATATTTATTATTTTTATAATCTTGTTTTTATTTTTGGGAATTTTAAACGAAATAATAACATAATTATTATAACATACTTTTTTGATTTTTGGAACTAAATTTGGTAAAAAACTTGTTTTTTTTACCAAATATAAAAGAATGTAATTTTATTACATTCCGGCATCAATATATACTCTTTCATTTGGATAGTACATATCCAATTTTTCTCTTGCTGTTTGTTCGATAAATTCTAATGAATTTACATCTTCTTTCCTTTTTGCAAGTTGTTCTTTATTTTGTTCTTCTTCTATTTGTTTTGATAATTCTTTACTTTCTTGATTGTATTTATTTATTGTTTTTTGTTGGTTTATTACAGTAAAAGTTGCGTAAATTATTAATATCAATATAAATACTCTTTTTATTTTTTTCATATGTTACTCTCTCCAATTCAGTTGAATAATTCCTTACGGATACTATACTTATATATTTCTACAAAAAACAGAAAAATCCTTCTTCTTTTATAATTTTTTTATACTATTTTGTTTTAATTTATAGTGTGCTGTTCTTTTTTGTTAAGTCTTATTGTTTTTGTCATATTTTTATATAAATTTGTAGAATTTTTTCTTACATTTATGAAAATGAAAGAAATTGGTTTTAAAAATAATTTCTTTATTAATTTTAAAATATATTTAAATGGAAGTTTTATTATATTAAGTATTGCTAATATTATTCTTTTGAAGAAATTTATAATTGCTACATTTGTTTTTATTATAATTGAGCTGAGTAGTAGCATGTACATTGTAATTCCAATTGCAATGCCGAAAAACATAAATAATCGAATTTCACCATTGTTGAATACAAATATACTATAAAGTATAGTAAGTCCTGTTAAAATCCAAAATAATATGTCTTCTATATAGGTTATAAAGTCACTTGTTTTAAAAGATCTTCTTAATATTCTAAATATGTCAAATAATAAACCTATTATTATACCATTTGCAATAAAAATTAAAAATAAATATGCTTGATTTGTAATCATTATAAATTTCTCCTTGGATTAAAATTATTTGAATATTTTACTAATTAAACTTCCTTTATTTTTTTCAACAGTTTTGTTGTCACTGTATGTAAGCGAAGCTATGTCACCTTCTACTATTACTTCTGATGTGTCGATGCTTAATTTGTTTATTCTAAGGTTTTCTCCTTTTACTGTTAGAAGTCCTAATTCTGTTTCTAATATTACTACTTGGTCATCAAAACTAAGTACGTCTAAAACTCCTGAGATACTAAGCTTTCCCCTATTCTCTAAAATTAGGTTTTGTATCACACTTGTGTTTAATGCTTTTCTTTCATCTATTGTCATTTACCTACCTCCTATTTTTTCCTGTTAATTTATATATATGCAGGGTTTGTCTTATGTAGAACCATATAGACAAGAAAAGTAGCTAAGTAAGGAAGTTTTTTTGCATAGACAAAAGAGTCCTTATATAAGAACTCTTTTTGAAAGGGGCTATCTAATTTTATTTTTAAAGCTTTTTACCAACCCTTCTGGACTAATTCGATATACTGTATCTCTTCCGAGAATTGCAGTATCTTTTGGTTTTACCTCTTTTTTAACTTTTTCTGCAAAAGTTTCTTTGCTTTCTAAGTTACCGTGATTAATTAATACCATTTTTAAATCTGTAAATTGTTGCAAGAATTCAATCATCTCTTCTGATTTGGCATGAGCTGAGAACTCATTAGTATATAGTACTTCACCTCTTCGTTTGAATAATTTACCTCCTACATTAATCATTTTATTCTTAGCAGATTCCATAAGTTCTCGTCCTAACGTTCCTTCTGCCATATAACCAATAAAATGAACTAATCCTTTTGGATACATCAATGTGTTTGGTATATGCATTTGCGCTGGTCCATGCGAACCCATTCCAGAGGATGTTACTATAATTTTTTTAAATTTTACGTATCCTGTACTTTCTATGCGGTTTTCCGCATTTAAATACTTCAAATCTTTTGGCAAGAAATCTCGCATGGATTCTTTTATTCCAATACCTTCACTTAAATATATCCGTGTATATTCTTGTGATAATGGACCATCTAGATAAATAGGATATGTAGATGGAATATCTCCTTCTTCTTTCATAGTTTTAAGCAAATATAAAATTTCCTGAGTTCTACCTAAAGAAAATGCGGGAATTACTATAGTTTTAGATTTATGCACTGCTTCTATGATATTATCTTTAAAGCAAGGTACAACATCATTTACACTTCTACTTCCATAAGTAGCTTCTTGAATTACTGTTAAAGGTTTTCCTAAAACAGTTTGTGGTAGTTTAGGAACATCAAAGAAGATATTCGTTCCTTTATAATCTCCTGTAAACAAAAGATTAATATCATCATAACCTTCTGCTGAAATTTGTACCAAAATCAGTGCAGCACCAAGTAAATGACCGTTTTCAAAGAAAGTGGCTTTTATATTTGGTGCTACTTGAATAGGTTGACCAAACTCACAGCCCTGTGTAAGAAACAGAGCGCGTTCGACATCTTCTAAATCATACAAAACGTTTTTGTATTCTTTTAGATGAATCGAATAACTATTATGCAACGATGCTCTCATTAAACGCTTAGTTGTTCTTGTAGTATAAATACTATTATTAAATCCTTTTCTTACCGCAAGAGGTAATTTTCCTACGTGATCAAGATGAGCATGTGTTAAAAGTATGCAAGCCAAATTTTTTACATTAAAATTAAACTTGTCATTCAAATTCTTATAATTTTCTTCCTGAAACAGGCCACAATCTACAAGAAATTCTGTAGTTTTCTTTTCATTATATTCATCAACATAATGAACAACGCACAAAATGCAAGAACCTGTAACTTCAGAATGAGCAGCTGAAATGTCTACATAAAATTGTTTTTCTTTCTTAGTCATATTTAATGTCTCCTTTTCTACTGTATAACTAATGACTATTCAATTGTAAAAATCTTTAAACTTCTCCTTTCTATTTTAAGCTAAAATCTTAGCTTATTCCCTATAAAAATCATAGGATGTATATATTATATAATGAAACTTGACATAAATCAATAGATATACGTAATTTTATGTAAAAGATTTTAAAAAACGTCTCCAATTGAACATTAATTGGAAACGTTTAAATAACTTTCTATAAAACCATCAATATCACCATTCATAACAGCTTCTACATTACCCACTTCGTAATTGGTTCTATGGTCTTTAACTAATGTATATGGGCAAAAAACATATGAACGAATTTGACTTCCCCAAGCAATATCTTTTTGCTCACCCTTTAAGTCTTCTATCTTTTCTTTCTGTTCTTTTTCTTTTAAATCTAACAATTTCGATTTTAACATACGCATAGCTGTTTCGCGGTTATGAATTTGAGAACGTTCAGATTGGCAAGCTACTACTATATTTGTTGGAATATGTGTTATTCTAACTGCTGATGATGTTTTGTTTATATGTTGTCCACCAGCTCCTGAAGCTCTATATGTGTCTACTCTTAAATCATCTTGATTTATCTCGATATCAATATCATCTGTTATCTCTGGCAATACCTCCACAGAAGCAAAAGATGTGTGTCTTCTCCCGCCCGCATCAAATGGAGAAATTCTAACTAAACGATGTACTCCCATTTCAGATTTTAAGTATCCATAAGCATTTTCTCCAACAACTTCAAATGTTACACTTTTTAAGCCTGCTTCTTCCCCTTCTAAGTAATCCATTTCTGTTAATGCATAATTGTTTTTATTAGCCCACCTAGAATACATACGATATAACATTTCGGCCCAGTCCTGAGACTCCGTGCCCCCTGCTCCTGGGTGAATTGTAACAATTGCGTTATTAACGTCATATTTACCAGATAAAAGTGTTGTTAATTTGAATTTCTCTAATTGTTTTTCAATTTTTTTTGTATTTTTTAAAATATCTTTTGAAATTTCTTCGTCAGGTTCTAATTCTACAAGTTCTGTTAGCTCTTGCATATTTGTTATTTCATTAATGATATTTTCGTAATCTGTGCATTTAGATTTTAACTGTTTGATTTTTGTTAATACTTTTGCAGAATTTTTGCTATCGTTCCAAAAATTTTCTGCTACCGTTTGTTGTTCTAAATCAGCTAATTCTTCTTTTAATTTTGGTATGTCAAAGTGACTCACCTAATTCTTTGATTTTTTTGCTCATATTTTCTAGTAGCCTAGAATTTTCTTCTAATTCTATCATCTTATCACTCTCCTATTTTGTCAAAAATTAAAATTTTGGAGACGGATGATGTTTTCTTGCTCCGTCCCCAAAAACATTAATTAGGCATTTTTTCCACAACAATTTTTGTATTTTTTACCTGAACCGCATGGGCAAGGGTCATTTCTACCAACTTTTGGTCCATCGTTGCGAACAGTTCTATCAATATCAGAACCTATTTTAGCACCACCATCTACATCGTGGATAGCTTCTAGTGCTGCTCCTGTAATTTTAACAGTTTCTTGTCTAGTCATATTTTCTTGTTCTTTAATATGCATTAATATTTTTGTTACATCAAATTTAATGTCATTTACCATTTCTTCAAACATTTCAGAACCTTCTAATTGATATTGAACAACAGGATCTTTTTGTCCATAAGCGCGAAGTCCAATTCCATTTTTAAGCTCATCCATACTATCAATATGAGCCATCCATTTTTCGTCTACAACTTTTAGCATAACAACTCTTTCAAGCTCTCTTAGTTTGTCTGATTCAATCTCTTGTTCTTTTTGTTTGTAAGCTTCCAAAGCTTTTTTAGTTAATTCTTCTGAAATTGCGTTTACATCATCTTTATGTTCTTTGATGTAATCTAACATATTTATTCCTAATTGGTTTACTATTTCTGTATTTAGAGATTCTATGTTTAATTCTCCACTTTCTCCTTCAATATACATATGTGGAAGGTTACTTGCTACAAATTCAATCATAGATAATATGTTGTCATGTATATTTTCTCCGTCTAATACTTGTCTTCTTTGAGTGTAAATTATATTTCTTTGTGTGTTCATAACATCATCATATTTTAATACATTTTTACGAGTACTAAAATTTCTTCCTTCTACTTTCTTTTGAGCATTTTCTACTGCATTTGATATCATTTTTGAGTCTATTGGCATATTTTCGTCTGCACCTAATGTGTTATAAACTTTTGTAATCATATCTCCACCAAAGATTTTCATTAAGTCGTCATCTAATCCAATGTAAAATTTAGATTCTCCGACATCACCTTGACGTCCAGAACGTCCACGTAACTGATTGTCAATTCTTCTTGATTCATGTCTTTCTGTACCAATTATTTTTAGACCACCTGCGTCTATTACTTTTTGTTTTTCGTCTTTTATTTGTTCATCATATTTAGCTACTAATTTTTTGAATTGTTCTCTTGCATCTAAGATATCTTTGTCATCTGTTTCGTAATATGTGTTTGCTTCTTCAATTAATTCAGGAGCTACTTTACTTCTTCTCATTTCTTCTTTTGCTAAGAATTCACTGTTTCCACCTAACATAATGTCAGTACCACGTCCTGCCATGTTTGTTGCTATTGTAACTGCTCCATATTTTCCAGCTTGTGCTATAATTTCAGCTTCTTTTTCATGGTATTTAGCATTTAATACTTCGTGTTTTATTCCTTCTTGTTTTAATAATTTTGAAAGTTTTTCTGATTTTTCAATTGATACTGTACCAACTAGCACTGGTTGACCTTTTTTATGGCTTTCTTTTATGCTTTCTACAATTGCTCTGTATTTTGCATTTTCATTTTTGTATACAACATCATTTTCGTCATTACGAACCATTGGTTTGTTTGTTGGTATTGCTATAACGTCTAAGTTATATATTTCTTGGAATTCAGCTTGTTCTGTCATTGCAGTACCTGTCATTCCTGACAATTTGTCATACATTCTAAATAAATTTTGGAATGTAATTGTTGCAAGTGTTTTTGATTCATCTGCTATTTTTACCTTTTCTTTTGCTTCAATAGCTTGATGTAAACCGTTGTTGTATCTTCTTCCATACATAATACGTCCAGTAAATTCGTCAACAATTAGAACTTCTCCGTCTTTTACGATGTAGTCTATTTCGTTTTTCATAACTCCATATGCACGTAAAGCTTGGTTAACGTGATGTACTAATGTTGAGTTTTCTAAGTCATTGAAGTTTTCTAATCCGAATGTTTCTTCAGCTTTTTTAATACCTTTTTGTGTTAATGATGCTGATTTTGCTTTTAAGTCTACTATATAATCATATTTTTCGTTATCTTCTGCTTGATCAAAATCTTTAACATCTTCTTCAACAATAACTTTTGGTGTTAATTTTCTAACAAAACTATCTGCCTTTTTATAAAGGTCTGATGATTCATTTGCACGTCCTGATATGATTAATGGTGTACGTGCTTCGTCAACTAAAATACTATCAATTTCGTCCACTATTGCATAGTGTAATCCTCTTTGTACTAATTGATTTTTATAAATAACCATATTGTCTCTTAGATAGTCAAAACCAAATTCATTATTTGTTCCATATGTTATATCTGCGTTATAAGCAGCTTGTTTTTCTTGTGGTTCCATTCCTGCTATTACTAGTCCAACAGATAGTCCTAAAAACTTATATAGTTTTCCCATCCATTCACTATCTCTTTTTGCTAGGTAATCGTTAACTGTAATTACGTGTACACCTTTTCCTTCTAAGGCATTTAAGTATACTGGTAATGTTGCAACTAATGTTTTTCCTTCTCCTGTTTTCATTTCAGCAATTCTACCTTGGTGTAGTATGATACCACCTATTAATTGTACGTCAAAGTGACGCATTCCTAAAACTCTTTTTGATGCTTCTCTTACTACTGCAAATGCCTCTGGTAGTATGTCGTCTAATGTTTTTCCATTTTCTAATTCTTTTTTGAAATATTCTGTTTTTCCTTTTAATTCTGAATCACTTAATTTTGAAATTTCTTCTTCTAATTCATTGATTTTGTCGACAATTGGTGCTAATCTTTTTACTTCTTTTTCGCTATAAGATTTGAACATTTTACTAAATAAACTCATTAATTTCAATCCTTCCTAATGTTATATTTTTCTACTTTGTTACTATATCACTAAAAATTATTTTTAGCAAGTTTTTTTACTACTTATTTGAGAATATTTTTATTAATTTTTCATAAATTGAAATAAGAACTTATATTTTAGAAATGAGGAATTATTATGTTTGTTTATAATTTTAAAATTAATGGGAGTAAAACATTTAAATTGATTTTTATAATAATGCTGGTTTTGCTTCTTTGTGTTTTGGCAACTGTTACTTTTAAGATATTTACAGGTGCTGCAAATTCAGCTTCTTCTTGCCTACCAAGTAAAAATGTTAATAAGATATCTTCAAAGAATTATACTAATGTTTTAAAAGCTGTACACGATAATATTGATGATTATACTGGAACAAAAATTAACTTTACTGGATATGTGTATAGAGTTTTAGATTTGAAGGAAAATCAGTTTATTTTAGCAAGAGATATGTTGATATCTTCTGATTTTCAAAGTGTTATTGTTGGCTTTTTGTGTGAGTGTGATACTGCTAAGGATTTTGAAAATGGTTCTTGGATTGAAGTTACTGGTGAGATTTATAAGGGAGAGTATCACGGTGCTATGCCTATTGTAAAGGTTACGTCAATTAATAAAACTAATAAGCCTAATGATGAGTATGTGTATCCTCCTGATGAGAGTTATATTCCAACTTTCGGAGTTTTATAAAGTGAAAAGAAGTAAGATAAAATTTATCCTACTTCTTATTTTTCAATTATATAACATAAATAAACTATCTTCCATTATAGTAATCATATCCTCCACGAGAAAGTTCATTATAAGGTATATATTTTGTTTTCTTCATTTTAAATTCTTCTCTATCAAATGGGCGTATTTTTCTTTCATCGACATCAATTAAACTTTCTTGTTCATCAGTTTTTATAAGTAAACATCTTATATATCTAGTTGATTCCTTATCGTCTCCTTCTAGCCTTTTCCAAACTTTTTCTCTTGATTCTGACCCAAGTTTAATATCTACTATTTCTTTTACATATTCATATATACCTTGCGAATCTAACTCATATTTTTCAGATAATATTTTTATTACATTGTTTAAAAATATTATATCTTCATTCTCATTTATCTTTTCATTTTCGGTAGAATTTTGAATATCCTTATCACTCTCAATTTCATCTTTTATTTTATTTATAGCATATTCACTTTTACCTTTATTAAATTTATCTAATGCATTTTTGAATTTATTTTCAGGGTCTTCTAAAATTTTTATTCCTTGAGTATTTAATCCTGCTTTTAACCTTGTAAGATCTTTTATATTAAAAAAATCATCTGGATCTAAAATTACACTATATTCACTGCAACTTAATCCGACAAAATAATGTGTAAGGTCTTTATTCCAATGTATACAAACATTATAGTCATCATTATCTTTTAATAGTTCTGTTAATGCTTTTGCAGAATATCTAGATAGTTCATAGCAAACTCTTCTTTTATGATTTTCTCTATTACTTTCCCATTCTTCATCAATATCTCTTCCATACCAATCAGGTAAACTAAACACATCATCATCGACTTTTTTTATGTAAGATATTAAATTGTCATCATATACGTAATCTTTACATATTTTTTCATAAATTGATAAAATTTTGTCTTCAATGCTCAATGTATCATCTTCTAAAAGGTCCTTTACATATGTACTAAATTCTTCTGTTATCTTCCAATCTGCTTTATCATATATTATATCAGAACCTATTTTCTTTTCATTCTCATGTTCTGCTGGATTTAATACAATTATGCTCTTTTTTCTTACAGCTAATGATACTAAATCATTTAGTCTTTTTAGTTTTTCTACATTTATTCCCATTTTGAATCCTCCTTATATTATTTATCCACCATAATAAGGATATTCATTTTCTTCTGGATTAAATACAAACAACTTATTATCTAGATTTTCCTTATTAATTTCACTTAATATTTGTTCAATACTATCTATTAAATATGTTTTATTTTCAAAGTCAAAAATTAAACATCTTACATATCTCTTTTCTGTACCGCCTTTAATTTCTTTCCATATTTTTTCTACTTCAATTTCTTCATTCTCAACTATTGCTTTCATATATTCCATAAAGCCTTGTGAATCAATTCTATAAGATTTTAATATATTTACAACACTGTTAAAGTATTGAATAATATCTTTTTCTTTTAATTTTATTTTTGCCTCTTCTACTTCTGCTAATTCATTTAATTTTCCTTTGTTAAATTTATCTACTGCATTTTGAAGTTTTTTAGAATTATCTCTTAATATTCGTATTCCTTGGATTGTTAGTCCTAACTTTAATCGTGTAAGATCCTTTATTGCGTTAAAGTCGTCCACATCTAAAATCGCACTATACTCATCGCCACTCAATCCTACAACATAATGCGTATTCTCTTTATCCCCAAGCATAAATGCTTCGCAATTTTTGTTTCCTTCTAACAATTCATTTATCGCTTTTGCATAAAATCTAGCAAATTCATAACATACTCTCCTATTATGTTTTTTTCTGTTTTCTTTCCATCTTTCATCAATTATTCTTCCATACCAGTCTACTGCTATATATTTGACATTATTAGGGTCACTTAAATCCTTTCTAAAAAAGAACAGTACATTGTCATCATATATATAATTTAAAGCTATAAATTTATATACTTCTAAGATTTTTTCTTCAAAATTAAGTATTTTATCCTTTTTTAAATTGTCTACTATCTTTTGAATAGGTTCTTCTAATTCCCATTTTACTGGATCATACTCAATCCATTCTTCTGTAAGTTTTCTGTTTGGTTCTAGTACTATTTTATGATCTCCTTCTAATACTTTGCTAATTTCATCATAAAATGTTGTTATGTGTTTATCACTCATTTTTGTTTTCTCCTTTTATATTATATTTTACTAGTTTGATTTTTTGAATAAATCATTAGCACCGATAAGTTTTATATTTAATAATTAAATTTTTATCTTCTATATCTATTTTTCCTTTATTTAACAAGTCGTAAAACATATTTGGCGATATTAACTTCTTATAAACATTTTCTAATTGGTTATCTTTAACTCCTACACTTTTTAAAATTTGATATGCCTTTTCTTTGTCAATTTTAAAGAAAAATGCCTCATCTTGTAAGTATTCTTTAATTTTTAAATTCTCTTCAAAATTTCCGCCTTTTTCTTTTAATAGTTCTAGCATAGCTTCATTCATTACTTCAATTACTTTAAATTCATTCATTAATACTACTCCTTCTTTTACTATCCTTTTTATTATACAACACTTCACATAAAAAAGCAAATTTTACTTCCTATCAAAAATCGTCTTAAATACACCTTGGTCAATCAAATTAGCAAAAATATTCTTAAAAATAATAAGAACAATCGGACCAATCAACAGTCCAAAAATTCCAATAACCTTAAAACCTGTATACATAGCAATTAAAGTAAAAATCGGATGAACCCCTATATTTTTACTAACCAATTTAGGTTCTAAAATTTGTCTTGCAACAGACATAATAACAAGCAAAACAATAATCGCAATACCTAAATTAATATCACCATTAATCGCACAAATAATAGCCCATGGTATCATAACACTTCCTGAACCGTAAAATTGGAAGTGCATCAACAAATCCTATAAATAGAGCCATTAGAAGCGGATATTGTACATTAAATCCAGCAAATTCTAGTATATATAAACCGTATTAATGAGATAATAAAAGAAACAAGTATTAAAGTTGCTTGTGCTTTCAAATACCCACCCAACGTGGATATTAGATCTGTTAAATGCAACTTTAATTTTCTTACCCAAACTTTTGGTAAATGGTATTCTATTTGGTCTAATATATATATTTTGTCTACACAAATGAAATATAATGCAACAACTGAAATTCCCACACATATTGCAATAGAAGGCAAACTTGTTACCAAAGTTATTAGTCCTGTTAAAAAATTTCTAAGCCAATTGGACGCTGTTTCTAGTATATTTGTTGTAGAATTGTTTATTACTGATAGTAATTCATTTGATAATTTTATTTTATCGTAATTAAATGATGCTAATAAATTTTGAAATTGACTATATGCTTTTTCGAAATAATCATTTAGTCCTTGTAACAAACTAGAAGATTCTGAAAACAAAGTTAAAAGCAACCATGCAATAATTCCCAGCAAGATTACTAAAACAATTGTGAATATTATAATTGAGCTCGTTCTTCTTGTTAAATGTGTTTTTTCCATTATGAATTTTATTGCTGGTTCTATCATTAATGATATTATGAAAGCTACTAAAAATGGCATATAAAATATTGATAATTTTAATCCTATGTACAATCCTATTAATAAAAATATTACATATAGTATTCTTTTTCCAACTCTTGTCCAATATGAAACATCAAAAATCATTTCCGTCCTCCTAGTAGTATTAGTATATGCAAAAAGGCGGAATAATATCCGCCTTAGTGTTATAATTCTTTTACTCAGCATTTTTATTTGAGTGACAATTACAAATACCTTCTAGTGTTGTGCAAACTTCTTGGTTTCCTAGTGCTTGACCATTTTGAGCTAAATCCCCTATTGTTAAAATTCCTACTACCTTATTTTGATTGTCACATACAGGTAATCTTCTAATTTGATTTTGTCCCATTTTTGATTCTGCATTTGACATTTCGTCATCTTCTTTACAAGTACATACGTTACAAGTCATAATATCACTAACTGGTGTTGTGTTTAAGTCTTTATTACAACATACTGAACGAAGCAAAACGTCTCTGTCTGTTACAATTCCACAGATGCAGTTATTCGTATCACATACTGGAATACATCCTATATGATGTTCAGACATCAATTTTGCTACTTCATTAATTTTTGTTTCTGGTTTTACGCAGCAAACATCGCTACACATACAATCTTTAACTTTCATTTTTTTAATTTACCACCTTTCAAAGTTTTATAATTTTATTGTTTGTAAATTGAAAAATAATATTCGAAAAAATTTATTCATAATATGAAAAAAATGGAAAATTTAAAAATCTCCCATTTTCTGTTATCTAGTGCTCTATATCATTTTTTTGCTCATTTTTCTTTTTTTGTTCTCTTTGTTTAATTTCTTCATATAAACCTGGATATATTTTATCATATTCGAAATCATTTTCTTTATATCCACTTCTTAAAAAATCTTCATAATCATATAATAGTGTTACGCTTTTAAGAGTATTTACTCTTTGTCTAGCATTTGCACCGCTATAATATGGTACTTCTTCATCATCCTTTGCTATTGTTTCATATGGTATTAATGTTTTTCCCATAATTGCAGAAACGATACTTCTATGATGTCCTTCTATTATATATTGTCGACCATCAACTTCAACTGTATCAATTATGCTATTTGGTCTATATCCCTCTTCCTTCATGCTTGTATGTAGCTCGTTTATTCTATCGAATGATACGTCTCTAAAATTTTGAAGAGGAATAAACATTTTAGGACTTGCCCATGTTTTTCCAAAGGGCTTATTTTCCATATATCTATTTAAACATGTATTAATAGTTTCTGCTATTTCTTGTATATCTGAATATGATGTATCTATTATTAAATCATAATTTTCTTCATTTTCTAAATCTATTCCATATCTATCTTTATAACGTCTTTGTTCTCCTTCTCTCCTTGCTTCTCTAGCTTTTAAGGCTTTGTCTACTGTTTCATATTTATCACTATCATTTCTGGTTTGGTCATTAAACAATCTATTTGCTGCAATTTCTGGGGTGGTGGTTAATCTTACTGAAAAAGCCTCTGGTATATTATTAAATGCTAATCTTGAATCAAAAATCCATACTTCATCTGGATGTTCTTGTTTGTTTATTTCCATTCCCATTTTTTTAATATTGTCATCAATTTTTTCGTCTATTATTTTTCTTATTCCTGCAAATTCCTTTAAATTATTTGCTTGTTCTATTGTAAAATTAGAATAATCAATTCCACTTTTCTTTATTTTTACTAATTCTTTTAGAAATTCCTCTTTCAATGTTGGATCTTTTACAATACTTTCTATCTCTTTCGCTTTTTCTATATTCTCCATATTATCTAAGTTCTTTATAAGTTCTATTATACTATTTATATATTTTCTAAATTCTTCTCCAGTTGAAGTTATATGAATATTTTCTTCTTTATACCCATTTTTAGTTAAATTCCCTTTTAATGCTTTTATAGTTGTTGATTTTCCTGTAACTGGTTGCCCTGATATTGCTATTATTTTATTTTTTATTTTTTCGTTATTCATATTTTATTCCTCCTTATTAAGGCTATACTGTATCAATTATACCATATTTTTCTAATTTAGCAAAGCATATTTACATAATTTTAAAAAAGAAGCTGAAATTATTCAGTTTCTTTCCTAATTTTTATTGTTCATAAATATCATAATCCCTTGGCATCATTGGTGGTCTTCCCCCGCCTGGTCCGCCTGGGAATGGTGGCCTTCCTGGAAAAGGTGGTCTACCTGGAAATGGCGGTCTTGGTGGTCTGTGTCCCCCACCTGGTCTATTCAATAATTCCCTAATAAGTAAAATTCTAATCAAATCTTGCAAAGTTCGATTTCGTAGCTGTCTATCTTCACTTCTATCTTCTCGTGATTGCTCCTTCTTATTAGTTGTTACCGTGGTATTTTGCAAATTGATATTAACTTGAACTTCATTATTTACTTCTATTGCAGAATAAATCTCATCTGTCATACTATCAATTAATTCACTTGTAACAGGCTCTGTAATTCTTGAACATCTATTAGTTATCATTGGATATACCACTCTATAAATTTCTGGATAGCAACTTTCTAATTCTTCATTTCTTACTACTTGTTGTGGCATTGAACTGTATTCCATTTGATTGTTACTCATAAACATTGTATTGGTTGATGGATATCCTAAAACGCTTCTTATGTAATCATCTATTGACTCATCTTGATACATATAAAAAAACCTCCTTATTATTTTGTATATAATATGGAAGTTTTTTGAAATATGTGATTATAATTCATTTACTAATTTTTTAAACTGTTCTCCCCTATCTGCAAAATTTTTAAACATATCGAAACTTGCACTAGCAGGAGAAAACAAAACAATTTGGCTAGGCTTAGCCATTCTTTTGGCAAGAGTAATAGTCTCTTTTAAAGAATCACACATATAAATATCGATTTTGACATTTTGCTTTTCTGCTTCTGCCTTTACGCACTCATATATTTTATTAGAAGTTTGACCTATTAAAATCAATTTTCTTACTTTTTCTACAATCGGTTTTGCAATTGGTGTATAATCTAAATTTTTATCGTATCCACCAGCAATAAGAATAATTTCTTCATCAAATGAACTTAAACCTGCTATTGTTCTTGTTGGAGAGGAGCTAACAGAGTCGTTGTACCATTTTACTCTATCTAATTCTCTTACAAATTCTAATCTATGCTCTACTGGCTTAAATTCTTTAATTGCTTTTACTGCTATATCTTGACTTACCAATGTTTTAGTTGCGGCTAATGCTGTTGCTACATTTTCAAAGTTATGTTTCCCCCTTAATATGATGTCCTTTGTGTCTATTATATGTTTTCTAATATCGTCTTCACATTCTTTTATTATTTTTTCATCAACTATAAATCCATTTTCTAATTTTTCTTTATGGCTGAAAAATACAACTTTTGACATAGCTTCTTTGGCTGCATTTCTAGTAATTTCATTATCATAATTCAAAATTACTATATCATTTTCATTTTGATATTTGAATATATTCTTTTTAGCATCTATATATTCTTCATAATCTTTATGTATATTCAAATGATTTGGCGTAATATTAGTAATAACTCCTATATGTGGACTAATTTTCATACCCATTAGTTGGAAACTACTTAATTCTAATACAACTATATCTTTTGGTTTCATTTCTTCTAATTTAGTAAACAACGGTGTTCCTATGTTTCCACCTAAATAAGTATTATAACCTGCTTTTTTTAGAATTTCATAAATTAAACTTGTTGTTGTCGTTTTTCCGTCACTTCCTGTAACTCCTATGATTTTTGCAGGACACATTTCCATTAGCATTTCTATTTCTGTTGTTACCTTTGCTCCTCTTTTTGCTTCTTCTTCTAGTTCTGGTTTTGTTGGCATACAACTTGGTGAGCGGAAGATTATATCAAATCCTTTTAATTTTGATAGATTGTTTTTTCCAAATGATGTTTCAAATTTATATTCTTTTATTTTATTTATTATTTCTTTTGGTATTTTATCTTCTTCTCTGTCGTCAAATACAGTTACTTTTGCTTTTTTATCGTACATATAGTCAATTAATGGTATGTTGCTTACTCCTAAACCAATAATTGCTACTTTTTTGTTGAATAGGTTTTTATTGAATTCTTCTAGTTTTTTGTTTTTGTATTCCATTGGTTAACACTTCCTTTTTGTTTGTTTCGGTCTTATTATATAACAAATATTATGAAAAAACAAATAAAATGTTGAATAACAAGAAAAAGAATTTCAGATTTTGCTTGATTTTACATTTCATTAAAAAACATTAATATTAATTTCAGGTTCTTTATAAGATATTTCTTTATCACCATTTATTTTAACTTCCACTGTTATAGTTACTTCTTCTCCTGATAAAATAAGTTTATATTCTCCGTTCTTGTAATTTATTATATTCAATTTCCGCTTTTATTTTATTTTCTTCCTCTTTTATTGTCTTTACTTCGCCATCGCATATTTCTTTATATTCATATTTTAAACCTGTTCCGCGTAAACCCTGCAAGTGAATTGCTTGTATCTTCTCCTATTTTTTGTCCAGCATTTATATTCTCTGTATTTTCTACTTTCTTCTCTATCGAATAACTATTAGGATATTCGTATTGCCTTTCATTCTCATCTATTATATTAAGCAATATCTTTGCATCAGTAAATTCAGTTACAGATATTTTAACATTATTTTTAGAACTAAAACAATATTTTAAATGTTTTTCAGGTATGCTTATATTACTTTTCTCATTTAGAATTTTAATTTTTTTAACATTATAAATACTAGCTGGATATGATAGTGTAATAAACCCATCAAAATCAATTAATATTTCTTGTCCCTCTTTAAACCCTATGTTGCCTTCTTTCGAAAACCTAACACTTAGTAATTCTTCGTCTTTTTCAGTTTGCATTACGATTAAACTATTTTTATTTACTTTTACAATTACAGCTTTTATAGATGTACTATCATTAATTGCCACATTTGCATTTTTTGTGTTAATACTTCTTAGATTGACTATAACACAAAAAAGTAAAATTATAACTGCTATAATAATTATTGTTATTGATTTTTTCTTCATCTTCATAACACTCCTAATTTTATTTTATATTCTCTAATAAGTATGTAATCGAATTATATAAATCATTATCTAATTGTATCAATGTTTTTTCATCTAAATCATTATAAGGGATCCAATTTCCATTTATGTTGGCTTCTATAAGAGCTTCCAAAAAATACCCTGATGATGTTTCCAATTTATGAATATTATTAACTAATCTCACTTCTAATTTTGAAGAAGCTCCTATAACTCGCGTTATATTTCTATCTGCTTTTGTCTTTATAGCAATTGCATGTCCATAATTAAATGTCACTGGTATAGTTCCACCATATTTATTTGCTAATTCTGAATAATATGTGGCCGCTAATTCATCTGTGAACTTTCCATATTTCTTTCTTACTGGTTCTTTTATACTTAATTTAGGATCATCTTCCTCACTTATTCCCTTTAATTTTATAGTGTCATCTTGCGTTAAAACTAATGTGTTTTCAGGCAAATAATTGACGTAGTGTAAAGCTTTTTCTATTGCTATTCCTTCTGGTGTATTAGCTGTTTCTTTAGCTTCTGGTATCTCCTTTTTTATATCTTTCAGCGATAATATTTCATAATCTAATTCACTTAGCAATTTTTTTATTCTATTTACTTTGTTTTCGTTGGTTGTTGCTATTAAAATTTTATTCATTGTTTTTATCTCCTTTATCATTTTTTAAATTATACCATATATTTCAGAATAATCAAACTTTTTATATTTTTGTTTTACTTTATGCATACTTGTTAGCTATAACTTATTTAAATTTATAAATAATAACTAAAAAGGAAGTAAATAAGTGTTATTTTAGCACTTATTTACTTCCTTCCATAACTTAGTCTTCTAAATCGTCTCTAATAACAATACGAAGACCAACATTTTCCTTTCCTTCTTCTGGGGTTGCCCACCATCTTATCGATGGAGGATAGTTTGCTCCAGTAAAGAAAGAAGAACCATTTTTAGACTTTACAAAGGGTTTGGAATAATTTCCTTTATCATTGCCAAATAAAAAGACTTCTTCAAAAGTTACAGCTTTTGTTTCAATTAAGCACATACACACACGATTATAATCTTCTTTATCTAGCAAAACTCCATTTACCTTTTTGGCTAATTCAACTGAATTATAAAAATTAATATTTGTAAGTGGTTCTTTATTTGGAATTGAACGTGGTATTTGCATCTACTTGATTGTATAAAGCCTTTTCTTTATCATAGTAGAACGCCCATTCTTTGTCACCATATGAAAAATGCCACCATTCTCCGTCATACGGAGCAAATCCGACGCTCATCATTCTCTTTCTTAGTAAACTTCTATTATTTTTAGCAATTTCTGAAATATCATCATTTTCATAATAGCATTTTAGCGTACTATAATCTAATATTTCTGAACCGAAGTCCAATATTTGTTCTATACTTTCGTCATAAATTGCTGCATCAACTGCTCCACCTGTCGGATGTCCTGAAACTAAAGGCACTGCAATTTTTTCATGTATATATTCGTACATTTCCATTGTATCATTAAATTGATCCTTAACTTCTTCGAGTATCTCATTGAAATATTTTTCTTGCTTCTTCATATCTCTAAATCCATATACGACTATAATTTTATAGTTATTATTTACCTTTTTTAATTCCTTCGCTACACTTATGAGCTTTTCATAAACAGTTCTTCTTACAGCAATTTGATGTCCAAATTCCAACATGTTTCTTCTTTCTTGGTATTTTCCTATTACATATTCATCTTCTAAAGGAAGTAATACAAATTCTTCCTTATCTGTTTTTTCATCAAATCCTTCAATACTTAATAAATCTTCATACTTTACAAAATGATTATTTGTCATTTATTTTGCTTCCTTTCGTAGTTCTTTCCATTTTTTTATTTTATCGATTGCCTCTTCGATATTGATTGTTTCTTGCTCTCCTGTAAACATATTTTTTAAAGTAACAGCATTATTTTTGACTTCATCATCTCCAATTACTATTACATATTTTACTTTTAAATTATCTGCACATTTAAACTTCTTTCCTAATTTTTGTTCTTCCATATTTATTTGTACATTTATATTCTCTTCTCTCAACTTCGTTGCTACTTCAGCACATACTTCATACTGATTCGTCATTGGAATAACCTGAACATCAAAAATTGATTCATCCTTTGCAGAAATTATATTATTATCTATTAATTGGAAAAATAGTCTTGATAATCCTATTGAAATTCCAACTCCTTTTATCAATTCCTTTATTTAATAAGTAATTTGTATATGAATTTTCCTTTGGATTAATACTTCAGTATATTTCATTAGGTTAGTACCTATTCCATTGCCTCTATATTCTTTTAAAACTGTCATATCTGCAAGATATGCAACTTTCTCTGGATGTTCATAATAAACAGGATGATGATATACAAGTCGCATAGGCCGAAATGTTATAAGCCCTACACACTTATTGTCTAAATAATATCCATAAATGTGACCTGAACTTTCCAAATCTCGATATTCTTCATAAATCATTTCATCTGTCCAGTTTTCGAAATATGGTAGTTCTCTAAGAACTCTATATAGTTCCATAAAATCTTCTATCTTATCTATTGTTATTGCTTTAATATTCCTATTCCGTTTCATTTTGTTATCCTCCTCCAATGAAATCTCCATAGAATATGTTTTTCCGTCAGTTTCTGCATTGCCTGAAATCGTAGCTTTACTAATATGACCTTCTTCATTGATGATACTTGCTGTAATGACCAATCCTGAAGGTTGTAATATGTCAATTTTCTGGTTTTGCTTCTTCAAAAAGGCTTCAACCATACAAACTGCTGTTGTTCCTGATCCACAAGCTGTTTCATAAAAAAGTGTATCAATGGCTTTAACCCACACAATCGGATTAATTTTTAGCAACTCTTGCTCTGTTTCACAGAACATAATACCAACTGCTTCACTATTTTCTAGTTTGTATTTGTGAATTAAATTCATTCCTTCACTTTTCAAATTTTCTTTGTTTACAAGAAACTTTTTAGCTACTTCTTTTTGTACAACAACGCTTATCATTCCATTCATCTTGACAATAAAAACTCCATGTTCTATTTCTCTAATAACGTCATTACCATGATACAATGGAATTTCACACCAAGCTTTTCCGTTTTCATCAATTCCTGTATTAATGACATCTTTAGAATTTACAAGCATTTGTAAATTTCCTTCTTTGCCATTCAGATAGATTGATGCTGCACTTCTTGTTGCATTACCACAAAACTCGCCACCCGCCATTTGTAATTCAGGTCTTTTTCCTATTTCCACGAATCCAACCTGTTCAACGTTTGCATGCTTTGCCATAATTGCATCATTAATTTTCTTCTTTTGTTCTTTAGTATAGTTCAATCCATAGACAAATGCTGTATCATTTCCAGATGGTCTGTAAATTGAATACTTTACTTGGAACGAAGATGCGCAATGTTTTCTAGTCATAATGTCTTCTCCTTTCATGCACTAGAGGTTAAGTATAAAATTCCTTATACTTAATGTAATATATAAATTACATTGAGTATTATACTTCTATTTTAGCACAAAGTCAAGTGCTCTCAATGTATTTAGACTTTTTAATGTTTTAATTTACTTTTCTATATTTTCGTCTATTTTTTCTTGAACATATTCTCTCGTTCCTACTTTTTGTAAAGGTTTATATCTAACAGACTTATCTAATACTTTTTCATAAATATGTCCCCTTGCACCAACATTTTGCACAACTTTCGAAGTCAAATTTATTGCCTGTTCAAAAGTATTATCAATAAATTCTTTATCTACATTTTTATGATTATCATAATAATTCTTAACGAATACAGATAGAAATGCATCTCCTGCACCAGTCGCATCAAGCTCTTTTGCACTATTTAAAAGTTTTTTATTGTATTCTGTGTTTTCGAATACAAAATCTGCTCCATCCTTTGCGTGTGTCACAATCATAAGTTTAGGTTGAAAAAAATTGTATATATCAAAAACATTTGTAATTCCAAACCTATTAATTAAATATGGAACTACTCTTTCATTTAATTGTAAAATTTCAATTTTATTCTTCAATGAGTCAACTTTACTCTTCTCTAATTTCTCTAATTGATTAGTATTTCCTATATCTAACACTTTGTCACATTGAAATTGATTAATTACCGATAAAGATAGTTCATCTAAGTTATCTAAAACTACAACATCTGTATCTTTAACTTCTTTAGAGAAGTACTGTATGTTATCTAAGCTATCTTCATACCAAGTAGATTTACCATTTTGGGGAGAATTTTTACTACACTGATATGTTATTTTAGGTAGAGTATCTTTGTTAATTGTTAAATGATAAGCTCTTGTTGCTCTATCCCTTAAAAATATTTTAGATGTATCAACGCCAATTCTTGAAAGTCTTTTTATAATAGTATTCCCTATTTTATCATTTCCACATCCTCCAATTATAGCACTTTGGCAATTCATATGTGACAAATTTGCTATAACATTAAATCTCGAGCTTCCACCGTCAATTCCTAGCAGTTTTTTTTCATTATAGTAGCAATCAGCAATCAAATCTCCTAAAGCAATAAATCGTTTATTTTTCATATTTTACACATCCTTTTTAGCAACAGGATATACTGTAACATATTCTTCTGTTGCATTTTCTTGATAATATATCCAGTCTGAGCAATTTTTACAAGCTCCTTCATATATATGGTTTTGTAAATTAGAAATTATATTGTCTAATTTCCCATTTTCCATTAATTTTTTTACCGAATAGTTATAATCTCTTAAATTCCCCAGTGAATTTTGTGCAAAGAAGTCACAACAACAAGTTACTACTTCACAATTACTAAGAATTATAATATTGCTTCTTAATCCTTTGCATTCTCCTCTAGTATATATATCAAAATTTCTAATTTTAGGATTTAAGTCCATATTTATACTTTGTGATCTATTTGTAAAATTGTGAAATGCAACATTAATTCCAAGATTATGAAAGTATTTTATAAATTTCTCTCTATCTAAATTTTCACCAGTATCAATCATAACTGCTTGAAGTTCTGTTTTCGAATGCATTTTATCTATGCATTTTTTTAGTTCAATTAAGTTGTTTAAAACGTTTGATAAGTTATCTATCCCTCTTATTTGTTTATATACAGTTGTATCTAGAGTTCCAATTGACACTACTACATAACTTATTCCAGATTCTGCAATTTTTATTCTATTCTCTTCATTAAGTAATGCTCCATTTGTTGATATTCTTGTGTTAATTCCTTTACTATGCATATATTTAACTCTGTCAAAAAAATATGGGTCAACCAATGGCTCACCATTGAAATCCATCCAAATTGCTTTTTTATAGAACACATCCAGGTTATTATCAATTATTTTATAAAACTCTTCCATATCAAGATGACAGTTCCTTGTTCTTGAAACACATATTGGACAAGAATAATTGCATTTACTTGTCGTTTCTATATATTTAATAAGTAATTCATCATTCATACTAGCTCTCCTTTACCAAAATATTAATATAATCTACTATTTTATCTATTGCGACTATTCTACAATCCTTTAATTTCTTTTGTTCTTGTTCGGAAACTTCCCAAAAATTTATTATTTCTGGAATATCTGATATTAGTAGTAATGATGTAAATCTATTGTTTCTTTGAATTGCTGTTTTTGCACAGTAAGTTGTCTCCATATCCACAACATCGCACTTCACAGATTTTGCAAAATTACAGTACTTTTTTGCAAGTGCACCAAGCATACATGGCGAATATCCACATTTTACTGTTCTGAATTTTCCTGCTGTAGTAAGTGATGCTGTATTTTTCTCTACATCTACCACTGTTTTCACTTCCACAAAATCTCCTATTTTTATGTTAGCACTTAAACTACCTGCTAAACCAAAAAATAATATACTTGTGTCACTAAATAATTCTATTATATCTTGAGCTGCAATGCCTTGTGGCGATAATATTAATAATCCCTGTTTGTTGCCTTTATCTATTTTAAATATGCAATTTTCAAAAAATGCACCATCATATACTTTTTCTATATTTAATACTTCTTTTAATCTTCGAAACGTCGATTTTAAGGGGGTCACTATAACTATTGATATACTACAACAAGAGTGCCCTAACATAATATTTTTAATCTCTTCCATATATTAGCTCCATAACAAATTTCTTATAATATCAGGTTTTATTACTCCATTTGGAACTTCAATTTTTCTTTCTTTAAAAGCTTTTACTATATCTTTTATTGCTACATCAATAAGTGCTGGAGTGATTATACATTCTCTTTTATCTGTTAAACAATTAAATCTTTTCATTCCATCAAAAGGACAGCCTCCACCGCAACATGCTAAAGCATTGCAGTTTGAACAATCTGAATTTTCATCCTTTGCTAATTCTATTGGCGAATTTTTATCAAGCATTTCATTTGTAACACGCATTTTTAAATCATCATGTTCATTATCAATTTTTGAGCATCTTACAATTGATTTATCAGGTAAAATTGTTGTTTGGCTAGTATGTAGACCACATGAGAATTTCTTGATTTTACCTTCACATAATGGATTTAATCTCCAGCTTAGTTGTGGAATATCAGCTTTTATTTCCTTTCTAACTTTATAAAGCTCAAGCATAACATCTCTAAATTCTTCTGCTAAGCTAAGGTCTTTATAATCTGGTGTCCAATGTGGGAGACTGTAACCAATTCGTGATGGAGAGTATTTTTTATCTAATTCAAGAATCATATCTTTGGCTTTATGTATTGTTTCAAGGCTTGCAACCATAAAAATACCAAATGGAATATTATATTTTTTAAGTAAATCTATTCCTTTTATAATATCTGGATACATATATTCTTGATTTATATATATTCTATTAACATTATCTTCAAATGTTGGCCCATCCAATGAAATGTAGACTGCAACATTTGATTTTGAAAATTTTTTAACCATTTCTTCTGTTAATAATGTTCCATTTGTAGAAAAACTAATTCTACCATCAAAGTTATCTATAATAAAGCTTATTTCTTTAAAGAAAAGTAATGGTTCTCCTCCAATAATAAAAATTCTTTTTATATTTTTAAACCATTCTTTACTAGTAAGGTCTTTCCAGAAATCCCTTATATTTAAAGTTTCTATTTTTTCAACGTTATTTCCATATACTAAACAATATTTACATCTTCCATTACATGCATGAGATATTTCTAATCTTAACTTCACTAATGAATTATCATAATAGTCAGGTTCCATATCAAAATCTAGCTCATTCAAAACAAATTTATTGTATTCAGGTAAAAAATACAATTTATTATTATCATCTAAGTCAAATTCTATTTTCTTCATATATTAAATCTCCTATTTCTTTCTATTCACATCTAATACAACTCCACTATCCATTAGAATTGTTTGTCCTGTAATTTTATTATCTTCTTCTATTAAATATTTGACTAATTTATATACGTCATGTGTCTTAATAATTCCAAAAGGCATATTTTTATCTGTGGTTTCCATCATTTTTTCAATAAGTTCATCATCTTTTTTATATCTCTTTAGAAAATTTGTTTTTACAGATGCTAGTGCAATAGTATTAACACGAATTTTACAATCCATAAGTTCAAGTGCAAGTATTTTAGAAAACATTTCTATTCCTGCCTTAGTTATAGCATATGGTGCACTTTTAATTTGAGGCAAAATTACTTGTTCTGAACTTAAATTGACGATATTTCCATTTGTTGATTTTTCTAGTAATGGTATGGAATATTTTGATATTAAAAATGTTCCTGTTAAATTTACATCGATAACGTTTTGCCACTCTTCCTTTGAAAGATTTTTAATCATATTTCTTTCAGTATAGCAAAATATACCTGCTGAATTTATTAAGTAATCAATATGATTAGTTTTTTTAGATATTACATCAATTATCTCAACAATCCTTTCTTCAACTCTAATATCACATTTAAAAAATTCTATTTTCTTATTATTGGGCTCATTCTCATCTATTCCAAAAACATGTATTCCTTCCTCTATAAAATTATTTGCTATACATTCACCTATACCAGAAGAAACCCCAGTTATTATTGCATATTTATTCATAAATCTTCACCTACTTTTTTAAGAACTCATTTAGTGGTTCTTCTGCTAAGAAATTGCCATTATATATACAAGATAAAGCCACACATCCACAATAGCCATATTTTTCTTTTCTTAGTTTTATAACATCTTTGAAATTCTCAAATTTTTTTATGCACTCAGGTAGACTATTTTCAGGCCAAAATGCTGAAAATTCATTTTTCTCATCCAACTTGGCAATCCATGAACAAGGAGATACTTTTCCATCAACATTGATATGTATTAAATTTTTTCCGCCTGGACAATCTATACTATCCTTATCTAACATATTAGTTCTTCTCAGTTCTATATCAAAATCATCTGATTTATATTTTTCTCTCAACTTAGCTACCATTTCAACTGTTTCTTTATATCTTTCTATAGGTAACTTAATTGTTTCATCTGTTTTAGCTCTTCCTGCTGGTATTAAAAATGCAAGATTAACTTTTGAAACTCCGCAAGACTTAGCAAGAAAAATCATCTCTTCTAGTTCTTCATAGTTTTCTTTCCATATCATAGCACTTATTCTACTTTTTATATTATTTTCTTTAAGTAGTTTGAATACTTCTACACAATTATGAAATGCACCAGATACTCCCCTAAAATTATCATGTGTTTCTTCTATGCCATCCAAACTAATTGAAACCAATTGAACTCCTTTTTTTATTGTTTCTAAATGTTTAGGAACTTCAAGTGCATTAGTCGCAAGTGTTACTTTTATTCCTAGAGAACTAGCATATAAGATTACTTCATCAATATAAGGATATAACAAAGGTTCTCCACCTGATATGTAAACTTCTTCTGTTTTAATCTCATGAAGCTCATCTATTAATTTTAATATTTTTTCTCTTTCGAATCCCTCTTTTGCATTTTTTATAGACCAATTCATACAATGTTTGCATTTCATATTGCATGAATTAGTTATTTCTATAAATGCCAAATATTTATCGCTTGTTCTTTGTCTAAAAACACATGGTGAAATCATATTATGTCTCCTTTCTCTTTTTATTATTTAAATAATTCAAGCATTTCTTTAAAATTTGCTACGTTATAGTCTGCAAGCTTATTTATTTCTTCTCTATCTTTGTCTGCATATTTGTCATAAATTACTATAACATTAAGATTAGCATTTTTCGCAGCACGAACTCCTGATAAAGAATCTTCAATTACTACACATTTTGATAAATCTTTAATTTTAAATTTCTCAATAATTTTATTATAAACTTCTGGATTAGGCTTTTTTAATGTAACATCATCTTTTGTAAGAATAAAATCAAAATATTCTTGCAAATTACATTTATCTTTAATATATTTATTTTCATTTATATAAATATCTAAATCTGCTCTTCTTGAAACTGTTGCCAAAGCAAGATTAACATTTTTATTTTTTAAATATTTTATCATTACATCAGCATCTGATTTATATTTAATCTCTTTTAAAAATTTTTTTGATAAATCTCTGCGAACTTGTAGTATTTCTTCTTTTGACAATTTAGAATTATATTTTGTTTTTAAATATTCACAATAGTTCAAATATATATCTCCAGTATTATTTTTTTTTAAAACAATATCTCTTTCTTTCAAAATTTCTTCTGAACTTTTAGTCTCTCCTAATGAACGGACCAATTCAATATCTAATATATTGTGCGTTCCATTTGAATCAATTAATGTTCCATCTAAATCAAAAATTACTAACTCTAAATTTGATAATTCATTATAATTCATAATATTACTGTCGAGTAGGCAATCTCGACTACCTCCTTTATTTATATATTTTATATAATGGTTAAAGATTGGTTTTATTACATCTCGAAAAACCGTATATGCAGTTTTCGCTTATATAAGTATCACAGCAGTGTCTTCTAATGTAGCAACACCTATCAGTTTTAGTGTACCTTTGCCATGAGCTATTTTATATTACATAATTCTTAAAAAGTCAAATTAATATTTTTTATGTTATATATAAATTATATTTATATCTGGTTAGATACTAATAATATTCTTCAAAAAATAGCAGAGAATTATTAAAATTGAAATTTAATAATTCTCTGCTATTTTATTTTAGAGCGTATACTTAGCCTTTAAAATATTTTTGAATACTCCATTCCATTATTCTTCATCTTTTACTATTTCTTCTTCTAAAAATTTCTTCGCCGCATAAGATAAAAAATTATCTATGTATGCTACTCCAATATACATCTTTGGTAGTTTAACTTCTGTATTTATTTTAAAAACTCCTTCCTCATTCTGTATAGAGTCTTCTATCACCCAGCCGAATTCCTATATCTTCTTTAACCATTTTTAATATAATCTCTGTAGAAGATATTTCCATCATAGGATTTAATTTAATCCCTCTATTAGCAAGATATTCATCAAGTTTTTTTCGGGTAGTAGCTTGAGCGTTTGGCAATATTAGTGGCACTTCATTTATTGTATACGGAGTAATTTTATTGTTATATTTATTATATAGCTCTTTCCCAGCTACTAAAGCTGTTTCTAAGGACATCATTCTATTTACGTTTAAATCCATTCTTTCTTTCGTAATTGGATAATTATCGATAATAATATCCAGCTCATGATTTTCAAGCATTAAAACTAAATTTTTAGTAGATTTACTTTGAACGTGAAGTTTTATATTTGGATACTTCTGTTTAAATTCTTTTAATTTATCTATTAATAATATACTTGCTAAATGGGTGGGGATTCCAATCCTTACTTCACCTTGTAACAATTCTTTTGAATTCTTCAAGTTTTGCTCTCCCATATAAATATAGTTATAAGCTATCTTTATATATATTAATAGATTTTCAGCCTCACTTGTTAGAGTAACACCTTTTGCACCTCTGTGAAACAATTTCGTATTTAATAAATTCTCTAAGGTTTGTACATTATGACTTATAGCTGGTTGTGTAACATATAACATTTCTGCTGCTTTTGAAAAACTCTTTGTTTCCGCCACAGCACAAAAAGTTTTATATAAATTTAAATCTATGTTTTGATCAAATATGTTCATCTTTATTCTCCTAATTTCTACATTACTTTTTTAAATTATACCATATATTTCAAAATAATCAAAGTTTTAATATTTTTGCCAACAATTTACAGTATACTATAAATCATTTCAATTCATTTATATAATTTATAATACACAATATTTTTATTTTTCAAAAATTTTCTATATTAGATTTATAACAACTATGAATAAATTTATTCTTTTCGTAAATAATAATATTAAGATTTTGATGGAGGTGCTTTTCAATGTCAAAGAAAAATAATAAAGAAAACAAAAATAACCAAAACAGAAACAGCCAAAACAACAATAATAACAACAATGAAAGACAAAACAACAATTGTAGATAATTAGAGAATTATAAAAAATAATAAAAGAAAAAAGAAATATAAAATATTGAGAAATTTTGAACGGAAAGTATTTATTATTAGTAGCTGTCAATCAATAATTTAGGAGAATCTCAAACTCGCTTTGAGAGGTGCCTAAATTATTGATATACAGATACAATAACAAATAGCTTGACAGAAAAAATTTCGAATATATTATATATTTCTTTTTTCTTTATATTTCAAATTTATTTAGTTTCTTCTAATTTATACTTTTCTCTTTCACTATAATGTGTATGTAGTAATTTATGAGCTCTATAACTACCAGGTTCTTCCAAAAATTCTTCGTATAGCTTTTTCATAACAGGGCTCTCATGAGACTTTCTAATAGTACTTTTCTCATCAATAGAATACAAACTATCAGCCCTTAGCCTTCTAACATCAGTATCTGAAAGTGTCTTAGAACTTTTAATAGGTTGACCACCACCCATAACACAGCCACCTGGGCAAGCCATTATTTCCACAAATTGATAATCAGCCTTTCCTGATTTTATTTCATCCAATATTGTTCTAGCATTAGCTAATCCACTTGCTGCAACAACTTTTACATCTTTACCAGCGATATTTACAGTTGCTCTTTTTATTCCTTCTCCACCACGAACTTGTTCAAAATCAATTTTTTCCAAGTCTTTTCCTGTCAATTTATCTTGTGCTGTTCTCAAAGCTGCTTCCATAACACCACCAGTTGTTCCAAAAATTGCTCCTGCACCTGTCGCTTCTCCCATTGGGTCATCGAATTCGCTATCTTCTAGTTTATTAAAATCAATGTTTGCTTGTTTAATCATTCTTGCAAGTTCACGAGTTGTAATTACATTGTCTACATCTAAAAGTTCTTTATTTTTCATTTCTTGGCGAGTACGCTCAAACTTCTTTGCTGTACAAGGCATTACTGATACTGTATATATTTTTTCAGGGTCTATTCCTTCTTTTTTTGCATAATAAGTTTTTAGTATCGCTCCAAACATTTGATGTGGAGATTTACAACTTGATAAATTTGGTAACAATTCTGGATAGTAACTTTCTATAAATTTAATCCAAGCTGGGCAACATGATGTAAGCATTGGTAAATTATCGTTTTCTGAAAATCTTTCTACAAATTCTGATGCTTCTTCCATAATTGTTAAATCTGCACCTGTATTTGTATCAAACACTTTATCAAATCCTAGTCTTTTTAGTGCTGTTACCATTTTTTTAGTAACATTTGTTCCAATTGGCATACTAAACTCTTCTCCAAGTCCTACCCTCACTGCTGGTGCTGTTTGAACTAGCACAATGGCATCTGGGTCTTTTAGTTTTACCCATAATTCGTCTATTGTTTCTTTTTCGTGTAATGCACCTGTTGGGCAAGCTTCTATACATTGACCACAAAATGTACAGTTTACGTCATTTAAACTTAAATCTCCAACTGTTGAAATACAAGAGTCAAAGCCTCTATTTATACAATCTATTGCTCCTATTTTTTGTACATTTTTACAAGTTGCAACACATCTTCTACATAAAATACATTTATTAAAATCTCTTACAATTGAAGGCGATTTATCATCTATTTTATGTTCTGCCCTTTCCCCTTCAAATTCTATTTTTGATATATTAAATTTTGTAGCTAGTTCTTGTAATTCACAGTTTCCTGAACGTGTACATGTCAAGCAGTCTTTTGCATGGTTTGATATTATTAAATCTAATATTGTATGTCTTGCTTCCATTACATTTGGTGTATTTGTATGTACAACCATTCCTTCTTCTACTTTTTGAATGCAAGATGTTGCAAATCCACGTCTGCCTTCAACTTCTACAATACACATTCTGCAATCTCCAACTTCATTAATTTCTTTTAAGAAACATAGTGTTGGAATGTCTATTCCTGCTTGTTTTGCAGCTTGCAAAATTGTTGTTCCTTTTTCTACCTTTACTTTTTGATCATCTATGGTTAAGGTTACAAATTCTTTATCCATTTTATTCCTACCTTTCTTTCTCATTTTAATTTTAAAAAGAATAGTTATATTGCAATCTAACGACGCAAGATAGCTGTTATTTTTAAAATTTAGCCTATGGCATGAAATGGGCAACTAGCTAAACAAGTACCACACTTAATACACTTATCTTGGTCAATAACCCTTTTATCTCTGCCTTCACCTTTAATAGCATCAACTGGGCAATGTTTTTGACACAAGCCACAACCCTTACATTTTTCTTCATTTACAGTTATTTTGGCCATAGCTTTACATTCTAGAGCCCTACACATTTTAGAAACAACATGTTCTCTATATTCTTCTCTAAAATATTTTAAAGTACTAACAACTGGGTTTGGTGCACTTTGCCCCAATCCACATATACTTGATTTTTGAATGTTCGCTGCCAATTTTTCTAGTCTATATATATCTAATTCTGTTCCATCTCCATTGCATATCTTTTCTAATATTTCTAACATTCTTTTAGTTCCAATTCTACAAGGTGTACATTTACCACAACTTTCACTAACTGTAAATTCCAAGTAGAATTTTGCAAGTGATACCATACATTTTGTATCATCCATTACAATTAATCCACCAGAACCCATCATAGAACCAATTTCTTTTAAAGATTCATAATCAATTGGAGTATCTAAATGTTCTTTTGGTATACATCCACCAGAAGGTCCACCAGTTTGAGCAGCTTTAAATTCTCTACCATTTGGAATTCCACCACCTATGTCAAATACAATTTCTCTTAAAGTTGTTCCCATAGGTACTTCTACCAATCCTATGTTGTTTACATTTCCACCTAATGCAAATACTTTTGTTCCTTTTGAATTTGCTGTTCCAATTGATGAATACCATTCTGCTCCATTTAATATAATTTGTGCTATATTTGCATATGTTTCAACATTATTGATTAATGTTGGTTTTCCCCATAATCCTGCTTGTGCTGGGTATGGTGGTTTCACTCTTGGTTGTCCCCTTCTTCCTTCAATTGATTCTAATAGAGCTGTTTCTTCTCCACATACAAATGCTCCTGCACCTAATCTTATTTCTATATCAAAATCAAAGTTTGTTCCAAATATATTCTTACCTAATATTCCATAATCTCTTGCTTGATTAATTGCTATTTCAAGTCTTTTTACAGCTATTGGATATTCTGCTCTTACATATATATAGCCTTTGTTAGCTCCTATGCAATATGCTGCAATTGCCATTGCTTCTAAAACAGAGTGTGGGTCACCTTCTAAGATACTTCTATCCATAAATGCTCCTGGATCTCCTTCATCAGCATTACATACAACATATTTTTGATTTCCTTCTGATGCTTTTGTAAGTTCCCACTTTTTCCCTGTTGGGAAACCTGCTCCACCTCTTCCACGTAGTCCTGATTCTGATATTGTTTTTATTACATCATCTGGTGTTAATTCTTTTAAACATTTTTCTAATGCTTTGTATCCTTCAAAAGCTATGTATTCATCTATATTTTCAGGATTTATTACACCACAATTTTTAAGTGCAATTCTTTTTTGCTTTTTGTAGAATGATAGTTCATCTAAACTATTTACTTTTGTACCGTCAATATCTTTGCAAAGTAATCTCTCTACATTTTTTCCTTCTATTATGTGTGTTTGAATAATCTCTTCACAGTCATTCGGTGTTACATTTGCATAAAATGTGTCTTCTGGTCTTATTATTACAATTGGACCTTTTGCACACAAACCAAAACATCCTGTTTTTATTACTCTTACATTTTCTATGTTTTTTTCTTTTAAAATTCTTCTAAAATTTTCTAAAATTTCAGGTGATTTAGATGATGTACATCCTGTACCATGGCAAACTAAGATGTGTTTTTCTCTTGTATCAGCCTTAGTGTTTACTCTTAAATCTAACTCTTTTCTTTTTTCTTCTCTAATTTTATGAAGTTCTTCCAAAGTTTTCATCTTTACCTCCATTACATTTTTGTATTTATCTAATTATTGTTTTCTGCTTGAATTAATTCGTCTAATACTTTATCTAATTTTTGTACAGTAGCTTTTCCATATACTTCGTTATTTATTGTAAATACTGGCGCTAATCCGCATGCACCTACACATCTAGTTTCTTCTATTGTAAATAGGCCATCTTGGGTTGTTTGACCAGGACCTATTTTTAATCTATCTGTTAGTCTATCCATTATTTTTTGAGACCCTTTTACATAACAAGCTGTTCCTAAACATACTGATATTTTATATTTTCCTTGTGGTTCTAATGAAAATCTTGAATAGAATGTAACAACTCCATATACTTCTGCAAGTGGAATTGATAAAAATTCTGATAGTTCTTGTTGAACATTTTTTGGAACATATCCATAATGTTCTTGTATTTCATTTAACATTTGAATTAAATTGTCTTTTTCTGGCTTGTAAACTGAAAATAATTCTTCTAAAAAAGCGTCTTTCCCATTATTTTCGCAACAACAGTTTTTGTTTTCGCACATATTTTTTCCTCCCTTTAATAATATGTATTAGTCTACTTTGTAAATTATATCAAACTAATTTTTTTTATACAATGGTTTTTGAAAATTTTACATTTTTATGTCTTTTTTTGTTTTTTCTTGACTTATTTTTTGTTTTATAATATTCTATTACCATAAAATAAAAGGAGGTTGATTTTTATGGGATATGATTATTCTAGTTACTACGCAGCTCGTGATTATAGCACTACTGCACTTGATACAACATTATTTGGTGCAGCAATGGGAGTAATAATATTTGCTTTATTAGTTGGTCTAGTAATAGGTATTATTCAATTAGTTGCTATGTGGAAATTGTACAAAAAAGCTGGTCAAGCTGGTTGGAAATCTATAATTCCAATTTATAATCTTGTTACATTATTCAAAATCGTTGGGCTTTCACCTTGGCTAATACTAGTTTATTTACTTGCTATTGTTCCTTTTATAGGATGGATTGCTGGAATTGCTTTAACAGCTATTCTATGCTATAAACTAGCATTATCATTTGGAAAAGATATCGGTTGGGCTGTTGGTCTTTATTTCTTAGCACCTATTTTCTACATGATTCTTGCATTTGGAAAATCAGAATATGTCGGACCTGGTGGAGTACAAACAACTAACGCAGAATAAAACAAAAATAGTAACAATCTCAGTTGAAATTGTTACTATTTTGTTATTATTCTATTAAATTCTACAACTGTAACATTATTAGGTATATCCTTTAAAACCGTTGTATTTGCTCCTATTTTTACATTATTTCCTATTTTTATTGGCCCGAAGTACTTTTGCTCCAGCACCAACCATAACATTATTGCCTATATCAGGATGTCTTTTATTTTTATCTTTTCCAGTTCCACCCAATGTTGAATTATGATAAATAGTACAATTATTCCCAATTGTCGCAGTTTCACCTATAACAATTCCCATTCCATGGTCAATAAAAAGCCTTCTTCCTATTTTTGCCCCTGGATGTATTTCTATACCAGTAAAAAATCTTCCTATTTGAGATACTAATCTAGCCAAAAACTTTAATTTATGTCTATATAAGAAATGTGCTAATCTATGAAATACCAAAATATGAAATCCTGGATATAAAATAATTACTTCTAAGATATTTCTACTTGCTGGGTCCTTTTTCTTTATATTTTTTGCATCTTCATACAATTCTTTAAAAACTCTCATACATATCACCTTTATTTATAATATGCATAAGAGTTTTATTTTGATATTATGTTTCCGATACTTCATTAACATTTTTTAATGATGTAATTGTTCTTAATAATTCATTTTTCTTAAATCCTTTGTTGTTGTATTCTCCAACTATTTTTATTACTTCTTCCTCAGTATCTGATTCATCTTTATTTGGTCTTTTAATATTTTTTATTTCTACATTATAATCAGTCAAATTATCTTCTATTTCAGCTAATGTTTCTTTTACATTTTTACTAATTTTTACCTTTAATTCTAATATAGAAAAATGGTCTAATCTATCAGAAATTTTATAAGAATAAGATAAAATAAGATATGCAACTAATGTTGCTACTATTCCACCTAAGTAAAATCCTGCACCAATACTTAATCCAATACAAGTAACTGTTAAAAGCCCTGCTGCTGTCGTTAATCCTTTTACATTAAAGCCATCTCTTAGAATTGTTCCTGCACCTATAAAACCTATCCCAGATAGTAGTTGAGCAGGTATTCTTGATGGGTCTATATCATATAATTCTGACATATATTCTCCACAAATCATTACTAAAACTGCACTTACTCCTACTAATGCATGAGTTCTAAATCCTGCGGGTTTACTCCAAGACGACCTTTCTAGCCCTATTATTCCTGCTAACATACATCCTAATATTATTTTTGCAATTGATTGAAACCAAAAAGATGAAGCAATGCTTACTATAACTTCCATTTTTATCCCCTTCTATCCTTATTTTCTATATTTAAAATTTAACATACTTTATCCTAAAAGTAAAGTTAATCTTGTATCAATTTTTCAAGTTCTCTAATTTTATCCCTAAGCTCTGCTGCTTTTTCAAATTCCATTTGTGCAGCATATGTTAGCATTTCATCTGTTAATTTTTCTATTGTTACTCTTATATCTTCATCTTTTTCTAATTTATATTCTACTCCTATATCGTCTACTTTCGTTATAGATATCGTGTCTCTTACAGATTTATTAATTGTTTTTGGTTTAATATTATGTTTTTTATTGTATTCTTCTTGAATCTTTCTTCTTCTATTTGTTTCAGATATAGCTTTATCCATAGAATCCGTTAGTTCGTCTGCATACATTATAACTGTTCCATCTGTATTCCTAGCAGCACGTCCAATTGTTTGAATTAGTGACCTTTCTGAACGTAAGAAACCTTCCTTATCAGCATCTAATATTGCAACTAATGATACTTCTGGAATGTCTAAACCTTCCCTTAGAAGATTGATTCCAACTAAAACATCAAATTCTCCGAAGTCTTAAATTACGTATAATTTCCATTCTTTCTAGTGCCTTTGTTCCAGAATGCATATAATTTACTTTAATATCTAATTTTTTTAAATATTCTGTCAAATCTTCTGCCATTTTCTTTGTTAGGGTTGTTACTAGCACTCTTTCTTTTTTCTCAACTCTTATTCTAATTTGTTCTATCAAGTCATCTATTTGATTTTCAACAGGCTTTACTTCTATTTTAGGGTCTAATAAACCTGTTGGTCTTATAATTTGCTCTACAACATTGTCTTTTGCATGTTCTTTTTCATAATCTGCTGGCGTTGCACTAACAAATACTACTTGGTTTATTCTCTTTTCAAATTCTTCGAATTTTAATGGTCTATTGTCAAATGCTGACGGAAGTCTGAAACCATAATTTATTAACGATTCTTTTCTTGCTCTATCACCATTATACATTGCCTTTACTTGTGGTATTGTTGCATGAGATTCATCTATTAACAGTAAAAAGTCATCTGGAAAATAGTCAAACAATGTATATGGCGGACTTCCTTCTTCTCTTCCACTTATGTGTCTTGAATAGTTTTC
Source organism: uncultured Clostridia bacterium (assembly GCA_948502395.1). Classification (GTDB taxonomy): domain Bacteria; phylum Bacillota; class Clostridia; order TANB77; family CAG-508; genus CAG-269. Next base: position 74,220 of record CAOPES010000002.1, read on the forward strand.
TATTCCCGAACAAAATCCTGTTTCTTTCATCATTTCCATATCAAAATTTGTTCTTTCTTCTATTCTTTGAGCTTCGATTAACTTGTTTTTAGACTTGAAATATTTAACTCTTTCTTGCATTTCCTTTTCAATTGTTCCTAAAGCTCGTTCCATTTTATCTCTTGTTGTAACATAATGTGATGCTGGCGAAATTAGGATATGTTTTCTTGTTCCTACCGCTTTTCCTGTTAATGGGTTTATTTCTGTTATTTTTTCAATTTCATCTCCCCAGAATTCAACTCTTACTGCGGATTCTGATTGATCAGATGGATATATTTCAACTATATCACCTTTGGCTCTAAATGTTCCCCTTTTAAAGTCAATTTCATTTCTTGTATATTGCATTGTTATTAATTTTTTTAATACTTGGTCTCTTGATTTGTTCATTCCTGCTCGTAATGATAACATCATTTCTTGATAGTCAACAGGATCTCCTAATCCATATATGCATGAAACTGATGCAACTATTATTACATCTTTGGTTTCAAATAATGATAGTGTTGCAGAGTGTCTTAGCTTGTCTATTTCTTCATTTATTGATGAGTCTTTTTCTATATATGTATCTGTTGATGGTATATAACTTTCAGGTTGGTAATAGTCATAATAGCTAACAAAGTACTCTACGTTATTCTCAGGGAAGAACTCTTTGAATTCTGAGTATAATTGCCCTGCAAGTGTTTTGTTATGTGCTAAAACTAGCGTTGGTTTTTGCACTTTTTGTATTATATTTGCCATTGTGAAAGTTTTCCCGAGATCCTGTAACTCCAAGTAAAGTCTGAAATTTCTTACCTTCTTGGATCCCTTTACTTAAATATTCTATTGCTTGTGGTTGGTCGCCTGTTGGCTTGTAATCTGAATGTAATTTAAACATATCTTCTCCTTTTTATTTAAAAAGAACACAATTATAATATAATTGTGCCCATTTTCTTTAATAATCAATATTTATACTTACTAAAGAATGTTCGATAATCCATATAATACTCTTCTGAATTACCTTCATCATCTTGAACTAAAATTTGAATTTGTTCTTCATCCCATATTTTCGCCCAAAATGATATTCCAAAGTTTTCATACATTTGAAGTTTCCCACTTTTTGGGAAAACTTGAATGTACGTATCTTCGTTTAGATGTTTCCGGATAGCTTTGTTAATCGTTTCTTGCTTCATATAATAATCCCCCGTAGCCTTTTGGCCATTGTTTGCATTATTATAACATATATTTACATACTTGACAAGCATTATATATTTTAATATTTCTTACCGCATTTTTAGTCAATATTTATTAATTCATATTCCCTTGTTCCAAATCCAAGTTTAGCAGATGCTTCTATTGTATGCACTCCGTGTTGTCTTTCCACTCTTTCTACAAAATGATTTCTTCCTGGGTCTTCTGAATTGTACACCAAGTCAATACAAGCTTGGTCTATTGCAATTGGGTCTAAACTTGCAAGAATTCCAATATCTTTCATACATGGATCTTCTGCAACTGCACAACAGTCACAGTCAACTGACAAATTACACATTATATTTATATACACAATATTACCTTTGAAAAAGTCTACTACTGATTTTGCACTATCTGCCATTGCTTCTAAGAATTTATCTTGTTCTGCTACATTTTCCCATAATTTATATTGGTCTTTTGTTTGACCTGCTGTGTGTATCCAAGCTTTCCCTGCTGATGAACCACATCCAATTGATAATTGTTTTATTGCTCCACCATATCCACCCATTGGATGCCCTTTGAAGTGTGATAGTACTAACATTGAATCATAGTTTTCCATATTCTTTCCAACATAATTTTTGTTGATTACTTTGCCATTTGGAATATCTAGTTCTAAGTCTTCTTTTTCATCCATAATGTCTACATCAAAGTATTTATTCCATCCATGTTCTTTCATTAATTCTTTATGTTTTTCTGTTGAATTTCTTGCTCCTTCATAAGCTGTATTACATTCAACAACTGTTCCTTTTACTTTTTCTACTATTGCTTTTACAAATTCAGGTTTTATATAGTTTTGGTTTCCTTTTTCTCCTGAGTGTAATTTTACCGCAACTTTTCCTGGTAGTTCTTTTCCTAGTGTTTCATACATTTTCACAACACTTTCTGGTGTTATTTCTTTACTAAAATAAACTTTTGCTTTTTCCATTTTTTCTCATCCTTTCTTTTTCCAATTTCGCATATATTATATATATTATTCAGATATTTTGCAATAATTTTTGAAGTCTTTCTGAAATTCAAATTTTATACTATCTCCACCATTATAATCGCCATCAGAACCTTGTCCTATTTCTAAATAATATTTCTCATTTTCTTTAATTGGTAATTCGTAATAATCATATATTTCTTCTTGAAAGCTACCATCTGTTATTTTTAATACTGAAAATGTATTTCCGCCATCTCGAGTAATGTATAAATCCGAATCTTCTCTTGCAATAGACGGCATTGTTAAAAATCCTAAATTCTCATCAAAAAATCGTATTTCACTACTAGCTCTAAAATGTTCTTCACCTTCGGGCCCAATCCCTTTATTGATTATTTGCCAAGTTTCTCCTCCATCTACTGTTTTACTTATACACCCAGTCGCTAATCCAACAGTTATATCCTTGTATAAAAGCATATAACCTAAACTTTGATTAACAAATTGTAAATCTTGCACAGAAGTATTATCTGGTAATTCTATTGTTTTCCAAGTCGCTCCCATAGTATTTGAATATATTAAGTATGATTTTGGATATTTTTGATATGCAAAAAAAGTTTTTTCTCTATTTATTTGATATGCATTTTTCTTGAACTCTTCAATATCGCTAAAATCTCCTGGAACTTCTATAACATTTCTTCCGTCATAACTAATATATAATATACCTTCATCGATTTCGTAGTCATTTTCTCTTGGAGATATTCCATTGTATACGCTATTATCCAAATCTCCCTTATAATTTATACATCTCAACTTTTCAGTAATAGTTTTTTCCATCCTCACTTCGCATAAAGTAATTGTTCCACCATCATCGATAATATCTACTTTTTCATTTAATTTACAATCTTCGTTTAATGCTATAACATATTTAGGTTGTTTATCTTTATATAATACAAGTGCAGTTGTTCCGAATTGCTTATATTCATTATGTTCAAATAACTCTTTTTTCCCATTTTTGCGTATTATAATCCCCTTACTATTTTCTTTTAATATAGTATTTGAACCGTTTATCTACTTGCCAGCTTCCTTCTAATGTTGGTGCAACATCGTAATATGATATACTATTTTCTCTATCACCATAGGTTGCTATAAATACCCTTAAATCTCCACTATTATTTTTATATGTAACACTGCAAATATCACTTGTCAACCACTGTGTTTTGATTCTTCCGTTTGCTTCTTCACCAAATTGTTCTTGTTTCCTAGCAAATATAATGAATTTACTTCTGTAAAAACTTACTGCTCCTGTATCTTTGTTTTGTTTTAAAACTAGTTCGCTTGAAAAATCGTTTGAAAAACTTATAATAGATTTATTTTGTATTCCATTGTTTAGCATAAAAACTATATTAACACTAGTTAATATGAAACATATTACACTTATAATTATATTTTTTGTTTTATTTTTCTTCCCTATTATAAGCAATAAGTATGTTGCAGATAATATTATAATTTCATTAATTATATATAATAAGCTATCAATTATGTATTCATATTCTTTATTTTTAATAATGAATATATATCCTACTTGCACTACTATACAAAGTATAAACAATATTCCTGATATAATTCCGCACTATCTTTTTTGTTTTTCTTTTTAATTGTTCTTTTTTTTGTTGTTTTTTAGTTATACTTTCAATTGTTTCTTGTATTACTTTTTCGATATCAATTTTTTTCTCTTTTTCGCCACGCTCACCGTGTAAAATTTCAGTTACACTTACATCAAATATTTCTGATATTGAATTTAAAATTGTTATGTCTGGAAAGCTCAATCCTCTTTCCCATTTTGATATTGCTTTGTCTGTTAAGTATAGTTTTTCTGCCAATTCTTTTTGTGTCATATTTTTTTCTTTGCGTAATTCTTTTATAAATTTACCAAATTTTAAATTATCCATTTTTTGCTCCTTTCATTATCGCAAAATTTTAATCATTTGCTTGGGAAAAGTTTATCATTCATTCAATTTTCGTTCAATCGACTGTTAGTAGAATTTGCTTAACTTCCCTATTTGTTCGCATTTCTTATAATAAAATTTATAATCTGTTTTGCTAGTTCTTTTATTCTGCCTTTGTATCCATGGTCTGCACCATCAATAAAATTTATATCTTTATTTGGATTTTTTATTATATTATTAAGCATATCAACTAAATCTTGTGCATTTTGCAATATCATTTCATTAACATTTCCCCATCTCATAAATAATGGAACATCAATATTATTTAATATTTTTAACTCCTTATCTTTGCCATAACTTGCAAAATCTATTTCTTTGTTATCTCTTGCATAACACAAAAACGTCTTTACACTTACTGGATGTATAAACGACTCTTTTGGCATCAATTCATTTTGTTTGCCATCTTGTTCTAATTTTTTTGCATATTCTATATAGCTATTTAGCTTGTCCCCTAAAAATAAATTTAGCGTACTTGGTATGTCTACTAGTGACAATAATATTATTCCTTTTATATTATTTAAAATATCATTTTCTTCTTTTTTTAGTTTGTTGTATGTATATACTATTTTAGTACAACCTAAGCTATGTCCTTGTAAATATATTTCGTCATAACCTAGATTTTTTAGCATTAAAATTGCTCCTGTTATATCTTGATATCCTTCTAGTACGTCTTCATAGCTAGTTCCACCCAATAGTTTCTTTCCGTCTGTATTTCTTTTTATGTATTTCACAAGTTCGCTTCCCCTATTATTGAAACATAAATAATCTATATCGTTCTTATTTGCATATTTGGCTATTATTTCATCTCTTTCTTTCATGCAGTTACTACTCATCCCATGTACTGCAAGTATAATTTTTTTAGTTGGTGTTTTGCAATTGTATAGTATTCCATTTAGTTCTATTCCATCAGTTGCTAAAAAATTTATTAATTTCATTGTTTTTTCTTTCCTCCTAGTTCTATTTTGAATTCTATTATTGACTCTTCATTTTTTCCTATGCTCTCAACAATTATATTTTCTATTGTTGTTTCAAAAGTCTCATTTAAAGTTATATTTGTGTCTATTTTATTTACTGTCCCTAATGTGATATGTGGTATATAATTGGATGGTTTAGGAATTTTTAATACTTTCTCATAAATGTCTTTATGAATATTTTTTATAGTCTCATTTCCTTCATTTATATTAAAAAAAATATAGTATTTATTTACTCTTTGGTCTTTTGAAAACGAAATACCTTCACAAGTTATATCTATTTTTTCATATTTTCTTAATATTTGTTCTAATTGTTCTTTTAATCTTTCATTTGAAATTGGTAAGTCAAAAGGAAATACCAGTGTGATATGTGGTGGTATTATATTTGCTAATTCATCATATTTATTTCTTATTGTTTGTATTTTTTCTATTTCTTTAAAGCTTGGGAATATTAATATATCCCTTTTTCCTGCATTTATGTAATTCATTTTTGCTCCTTTATTTCTTTCTATATGGTATTAATATATCATACTTTTACTTTCTTCTCAATTATATTTACATTTTTTAATACAATAATCCCCCAGTACAACTGAGGGATTACTCTTAAATTATGAAAAATGTCATATTTATTAAAGTACACATATTATTAATTGCCTTTCTAAATATTCCATAGTATTACTCCTAATAAACTAAAACCTTCCTTTTTTAAAAATATTAAGCCAAATACTACCAATCTTTTGTTTAGTATAATAATCTAATTCTAATATTTTATTAATTTCTATCAAATTTTTATTTTCTAGTAATAGTTGTGCAGATACAAGCATTTCACTTCTAACTAAATGTATAAAATTATCCATAACAGCATTATGTAAAAAATTAACTGCATTACCTTTTCTAACCAAATAAAAAAAGTTATTATTATTACTATATTTAAATATATGTTTTTTTACTTCTTCAATATCATATTCGGTTTCTAAAAAAATATATGAACCATTTTTCAATTTACGGAAATCATGTATATTTAATGAATGATTTCCTGTTGCTAGAAATAGAACATCTGAGTTAGTCAAAATATCTCTCTTATTATTTATATCACACATTCTATTAAAAGCTTCTATTTGTTTTATTGGATTACAATCATATACCGTTGGCTTAATTCCCATTTGCAACAAATGTCTCCCTATAGAAGATCCTATTTTCCCATATCCTAAAATTCCACAATTCATATATTCCAAAACTTTTCCGACATTTCTTAATATTGCATCTGCCGAAAAAACTATAGATTCTCCTACTAAGTAATCTTCATTTTCTTTTAAAACACTTCTAGCTACAGATAAAATCTTAGTATTTGAATTTATATTTTCATATTTTTGATATCCATTTTCTGTATCTTCTATTATAAATTTAATCTTCCTAGATATGAATTTATGTTTTATAATAAATTGAGAAAAATATCCTCCAATATCAAATATAATTATATCCTTTTCAGAATTTTTTATAATTTCTTGCAGTTCCATATTTGAATTTATTTCTTCTCTTGTTATTGGCAAAAAATCATACTCCTCTTTTATTTGATTCATAGTTTCACTGTCTATAGAGTCAGGTTTTGGAATTATTTTCAGTATTGGACATACTGAATTCAAAGCTTCTAGATATTCTTTACAATCTGGTATAATATGACTTACTACAATACTATTATAATTTTTTAAATTTATATTAAAATCACTTATTATTTTATTATAATATCTTTAATCACTATTTAGAATATGATTTATTTTCTCTATTATTCTTCTAAAATTATCATTTTCTTGTAAATCAGAAATTTTTATCCACTTGTAACTATTAGTCTCTGTTGTATCAATCTTTATGTCTGATATTTCTTCCACAACAAATAAGTATCTAAAATCATGATGATAATGCGCTACCATATCTTTTTTAGGATTTTCTGGTATAAAATGAGTATTTATATCAAACGGTATATCAGTATTACTTGATATATTTACTAACTCTAAATGGTTTAATCCTGTTTCCTCGTATATTTCTCGCATTGCTGTTTCAAGGATAGTATTATCTACATCTTCAACGTGACCTCCTGGTTGTAATAATTTTCCTAATTTTTTATGCTCTAATAGTAATATCATTTGTTCTTTTTTTGCATAAATAAAACCACTTGCAGTAATGTGTCCTACAGCATTTGTAGAACTAAAAATATCTTCATCTTCTTTTGTACTTTGATTGACAAAAGTAATTAACTGATTTAAACTGTCAAGTTCATTTTTAAAATACTTTAAATATGTTGTCACTATTGCTTTTACATTAGATTTCATATAGATTCCCCCTTATTCTAAAACATATAGATACGTTTCCTTTGTAGAAACATAATATCATTTTTTTCCTTTTCTGTCAACTTTTTTAACATTAAAAGGTATGAATGTAAAGAAATTAGAAGAGTAAAATCATTAAAAACCAAAAGAATATGAACATAGTTTAAACTAATTAAAAGCAAAGGACTCGTTAAAATTGAATTAAAATTATTATAAAAAATTAAGTGCCATATTTGTTACGGCACTCAATTTAATAATAATGATATCTATTATTGGGTGTAGAGCCATAGATTCCAGTAGTGGAAATAGTGATAAATTTAATTGAATAAATATCACAATAAACTAAACTATCATTCTCAAATGAACGTAGCAATATATAACTTGCTCCGACGTCTTGTAATATTCCGATTCTGTCAACTAAATTATTTGTTCCTATTAGGAATTCTACTCTCATCAATTTTCCTATTTGTTCTCTTAAAAATGCTGGGGTATAAATGGGGTTAGTCAAAATCTCTGGTGAATTTTGATTAATATCAACTTGCCTTGTTTCTCTTTTGTCTGTTCTTTCTTCTGAACTTGCCATAATCTTCCTCCTTTTATGTTTGGGAATATTTACTTGTTGGTCTATAAAAGCAATGGTCGCCTAACCTCGTATGGAATGTTCCTGAGCCATTACTTGGAAATGTTGAACCACAGCTTGGTCTAAATGGATTTAAGTACCATAAGCATTCTCCTATTTCGTTTAATTTGTTTCCTGCTAATGCCCAGTCTGCAATGTAGTAGTGTATTTCTGTTGGATTCATGTTATATATGTTTTGTGGGTTGTATTGGTTTCTTATTGTTTCTCTTGCACAGTCAAATTGTCCTTCTTGAAATATTATGTTTCTTATATTCCCTCCTTGTGAGATTCTTGCATATTCCCCTTCTGATACGTTAACTCTATTCATTGTTACTGTTGCAACTGCTTTCATTCCATTGTCTCCCTCTCCGCCCGTGCCTCACATTGTACTATTCTTGCTAATAGCTCTCTTTCTGAATATGCCATAAAAAATCACTCCTAATACCTTTATTATATTCAGTATTGGAGTGATTTGTGCTTAAAACTTTATTATTACATAAATTCAAAGGACTTTTTGAGTTAAATATACATTTTTTCAAACGACTTTATTATCTTAAATTAATTCTTTATAGTAATAGTACATATCTATACATTGTAAATCTCCGTCATATATCTCTTCTGAATAATTATCAATAAAGAAATTTTTTACTGTATGATGATACTTTGTAAATCCACTTAAAACATAAAATGGTATCATATTTTCAGTTGTTCCAACAATCATTCTTTTATATTGATTTTTATATTTTTCAAATACATACTCTATTAGTTTTTTAGCATATCCTTTTCCTCTGAATTCTTCTAATGTAGCAATATTTTTTAATTCACATTCTTGTTCATTTACTTCAGTTATTAATATCTCACATACTACTTTTTCGTTTTCTATTCCTATATACATATCACCTTTGTTTATGTATTGTTTGACAACTTCCGCTTCTGGGTCTGCTTCTAAAAGTAATTCCATATATTTTTCCTTATTTTTTTCAACTTTTTCTATTCTCATATTTGTACCTCTCTACCTACATTTCGTCAATTAAATGGTTAAATTCATTGATTTTATTATCCACTAGAAGTTTTTTTATTGATGTAGGTTTTAAATCTAACTCTCTAAGTTCTTCTCTAGTAACCCACTTAAAGTGTAATATTTTTGTTTTTCCATTGTCATTTTCTTCTATATCCCAATTCTCAACTGGCAGTGGTGTTTTAGGTTTTACGGTAAAATAGTTTTCAGCCCAATGTTCAACTCGTCCATTTTTATTATAAAAATTTTCGTGGAAGCAAAAAAATTTGCATTGCTCTATGTTTATATCACATCCAACCTCTTCTTTTACTTCTCTTTGTAGAGCTTTCAAAGATGACTCTCCTAGTGAGACATGTCCTCCTGGTAATATGTAATATTCACATTCATTTATTCCCTGTATCAAAAATTTATCGTCTTGTACAATTACTGCTGCAACTCTAAAATGAAAATTATATTCATCATTTTTTATTCTTATATCTGAACTCATATATTTTCTCCTTCTTATTTAATATTTTTATTCTTTAATTAATGTCTTTTTCTTTTTTTCTATCTTGAACTGCAATTCTAAAAGGTGATTTGTATATCTACTTTAATTCTCAATGTTATTTCTTTCAATTACATTTTCTTTATACCACTTCGCAAATTGATCTTTTGCATCTCCCCAAAAAGTTGATTCATATTCATAATCCTCTTCTCGCAATTCACTTAAAGTTTTGCTTTCTCCCTCTGGTATATAAAATTTGTCGTGCCATCTCCCTCGTACTCCTTTTGGTTCAAAAGCTATCTTTCCTGTTCCACCTCCTGAAAAAACAATAGGCTCACTATTTGGCTCACAATAAGCAAAACAGTGTTCTAATCTTGCTTTTCTATTTTTTTCGTTTTTTAGCAATTCTAAAAATTTTTCTATTCCTATTTGTTTATCAAAGTAAGCATTATATGGACCAGGCAATCCTCCTAAAGCTTCTATATATAATCCTGTGTCTGATTTTAAAACTGTACATCCTAATTTATCCGCCGCATATTTTGCACTAAATGCAACTACTTCCGAACAAGTTTTAGCTTGTATTTCTAAAATTTCAAAATTTGGATTTACAATTTCTATGTTAAAACCATATTGTTTTGAAAAAAACTCATTAGCCTCTTCAACTTTTTGCTGATTTGTTGTTAAATAAATCAATTTCTTTTTCATTATCTTTCATCCTTTCTTTTGTTTTTGATTTCATTATACTTTATATCACTTCTTAATTTACCATTTAATTTTCCTGAATTAATCATTATTCCATTTCCTTCGTAAGCACAATCTTTATCTAAAAAATATTTGTTAACAAATAAATTGTTCTTAACTGATAGAAAATCATTTAAATCTTCTTTCTTTATCCATATTGGCATTTGTTTAGCCTGTTCTTCCTTTGATGTTTCTTCTTTCTTCTCAGAGTTTAATACTCCAAATACTATATACAAGTGTGAATATCTATTTACCCCTTTATAATCAGCAAAAAAATGATTGTGTAATTGAAATATGCTTGTCCTTGTAATAGTTACATCTAAATATCCTGTTTCTTCTCTAACTTCCCTAATTGCCGCTTCCTCTGGCGTCTCTTCTCCTTCAATTCCACCTAACACAAATGACCTACATATTCTGTTTGGAGAATCAACACATAAATATGTATTATTTTTTTCATTTTTTATAATAGCTATAATACTTCTTCTAAAATGTGTTTCTAAATTTGGATTTAATGTTTGTTTTCCTTCTCCTTTAAAATATGGTGCAACTACTTGCTTATATTCTAAATCAAACTTTTCTGCAAACTCAAAGTGTTCCTGTATATGTGCTGGTACTAACATTATTGCAGTGTCATCTAATTTTTTATTGTCTATGACTATTATTGGCAACTCTTCTTTTGTTATTGGATGTTTTGCAAATATTTCTTTTTCTTTTCCTATCTTGCTAGCAAGTTTAGTGTAATTATTTTTTATTCCTATTGCTATTCCTGTAACTCCATAAATTAGTTCTTTGTTTGATATTATTGCAGGTATTTTTTCGCCATTTGTTAATTCTAATTTTATTTCTTCCATATTTCTTTCCTTTTATTATAATTATTTTATATCTTCTATTTTTAGATTATGGCCATATCTTGTTGCATTAAGTTCTTCTTTAATTCTAAAACAGGTTTCCATATCAATATCATATGTATTTGCTATCATTAAAACATAATATAACACATCTGATAATTCTTCTTCAATTGTTCCTTTTATATTTTCGCCATCCATTCTTTTGTCTTTTCTTATTACTGCCGCTAATTCCCCTACTTCTTCTATTAATTTTAAAAAATATCTTTGCGTGTTTTTTATATCTTCTGGTTTTGCTCTTTTGTATTTTTCTTTTAGGTATTTTTGTGCTTTTTTAATTGTTAAATCCATAGCCAAATTTCTCCTTTTACTAATTTATTATATCTTGTTTAGTTAATTCTAAGCTAATTTCTTCAGCTTTTTCATATAAATTCTTGCATAATTTTGTTCTAAATAGTGCAAACTCTAAAAGTCCTTTTTGAGTATAGTCTTCATTATATTCTTTATATCCATATGTACTCCCTGTTAATTGTAATAAATATAGGTATGATGCATATTTTAAATCATATTCATTTAGTTTAATATATTTTGAAAATTCTTTGAAATAATCTGCTAATGTTTTTATATTTATATCTCCATCTTTAGCATCTTTGTCGATATAGCTATATGACCTTATTACTTCCCATACTACTGGTAGTTTTTTTGCCTTTTCAAAGTCAATTATTGTAGGTTCTTGGGGTTCATTATATATCAATTGTTGAGAGCAAAAGTCTCCATGGCTATTTAGTTTTGTTAATTTATCTAAAATGTCAAAATCAAAGTTGTTTTTTATGTGATTTAATATTTTTATTCTATAATTAATGTCTTTTTCTATTTGTTCTTTATACTTGTTATCTTTTTTTAAGTTGCTTTTTAAATTTTTCATTTTTTCAATGCAATTGCATACTCTTTCTTTTGTAAAATACTTGTTCATAATGTTATCTTCACTTAATTCAGGATATTCCATAAATGCTTTGGTTAGCTTTCCGAAAATTCTTGCGCATTCTATTGTTTTTTCATAGTTTCCTGTATTATTTTCAATAGTATATCCTTCAACGAATTTTTGCACTATTATTATTCTTCCTTCATTTTCTATGTAAAAGTCTTCTTTTTTTGTTTTAATGTATGTTGGAACGTTGATTCCTTTGTTTTTTAGAAATTCCATTATATTTATTTCTTTTATGATTGTTTCTTTTTTGCTTGTGCTTGTGAATTCTTTTAATATGTATTTGCTTTGGTTGGCTTCTATTTTGAATATGTTTGCTGTTCCTCTGTTTATTTTTTGTATTTTTGTTGTTTCTAGGTTGTATTCTTTTTGTAGTATGTTTTTTATTTTTTCGTCGTTTAGGTTTGTTTTTTGAACTCCCATATCCGCTCCTTTATTATATATTATATTTAGAAATATAATACAACTTGCTAGTTTCCTTGTCAACAAAATTCAACAAATATCACAAAAATAAAACACTATGCCCCCACAAACATAATGCCTCACCTCAATACTTTTTGTTTTGTTTCTTGATCATCATCAATTTCTGACAACAAAAGACTTGCAGAACATTCTGTATTTAAATCAAAAATTTCTGCAATTTTAATAATTTCATTAATATAAAATTCCTGTTCTCCTTTTAATTTTTTAGCCAAAGTTTTACTACTAATTTCCATTTTACTAGCCAATTCTTTTATTGTTAATTTCTTCTTTTCCATTAGTTTTTTTATTTTCTTACCGATTATTTCCATTTCCATATGTTTCTCCTTTAGCGTTTCTTTTTTAGAAACATATTATATTATTTTTTTTCGTTTGTCAATATTTTGCTATCATTTTTGACAAAATTTCCCTTTACATATTTGTTATTTTTTCGTTTCCATTTTTTCTCTTTTTTTATTTACAAAATTGTAATTTGATGTTATACTTTTATAAATACAAAGTATAGGGAGGTATTACATTGGATAACTTTTTCCCAGAGAGATTTACTATTCTTCTTAGACATTCTAAAATGAGTTATGAAGAAGTTGCTCATAAATTAAATCTAAAATCAAAAGGTACAATTTCAAAATATGCAAACGGTAAAACTAAAAAAATTCAAATATCTATGGTTGTCAAAATCGCTGAATTATTTGGGGTTTCTCCTATTTGGTTGCTTGGATTTACTGAAGATATGTTCTATGTTATAAAAAAATAAGTACTATTTCATTTATAATATAAAAAAAGTAGATATATAAAATCATTTTTATATGATGTAAAAATAATTTTATAAATCTACTTTTTTAGTGTTTAGTGTAATATATCTGTGCTTTTATATATTTTTTTGTTTTTTATTAAATTTATATACTAAAAGTCCATATTTTAACTCTTGTGATATTCCCTTCTCTTTGTCAATTTCCTCTAAATTGCCGCCTTTTCTTCTATCGCTCTATTTTTCATTCATTTTATTCTACCTTTCTTATTTTCTGTATTATTAACGCCCCAATACTTTATCAAGCTCAATTTCCGCTTTCTTTACAAAATAATTATCAAGATAAACTGATATTTTATACTCTTTAACTTTTTCAACCAATTCTCCTACTGTACATACATCTTCATTTTCTCCCAATTCTACTTCTATCAAATTATCTCCACTTCTTATATCCTTAACAGCAAATCTAAATCCATCATTTTCATATACTCTATCTGCTTCTTGAATATTCATAATCTCTTTATATCCAATTGCCTTCAATAAATTTTTTGCCGCTTCTATATCTAGCACTTCACAATTAATTGCATCTTGCTTTAAAATATTCCCATTTATATCAAACTCTTTAATTTTAAACGTTATCTTTTGACTAACTTTCCTAGATGTCTTTCCTACAATTTTTCTTACTAATACAGATTTTGATAAAATCTCTCTTGTACTCATTTCTTGCAAGTTTACTATTTGGGGTACAAAATATGTATCGTCCATTGAAAATTCATGTACTATCTTAAAACCTTTGCATTCTATATCTTTATAAAACTCTTCTAAATTTCCTTTTATTTTTAAAGTTATTTCATTATCTGGTTTTTTGCTCATTTTTTCTCTCCCCTCATTTTAAGTAACTTTCTAAATCTAACTTCATATATTTATTATTACCTTTTCTTATACTATCCAATAACATTTCTTTTGTTCTATTGGCCAAACCAAATTCTTCCATTGTAATCTCATTATTATCAAGAGCTTCTTTTAATTCATCTTCATCTAAAACTTTAATAGCCATATTTTGAACCGTAATATCAAGATATAGATCTGAATAATATGGAATTTTAGTTTCTTCTTCTATTCCATTTTCTAAACTAATATCAAAATAATATTCCAATCGTTCTTTTCTTTCGTTAAAAAAAACTCTCATAGTATAATTCTCTTTTTTAGGTATAACTTCAACAATGTAATATCTATTATCAATTAGACATAATCCTGTTGGTAATATGAATGGTTCTTCTATTTCTATTATGTTTTTAACAGAAATATAGTAATCTTCATTATCAAAATAAATATTTAAATTATATTTTTTTACATCTCTCAAATAAGTTTTACTTATTAATCTCTTTCTCATAATTATTTTATTCCTTCTATTTTTTATGTATCAAAATATGGTAATGATAAGAGTCATTTGTTTCACCATTTTTCTCATAATAATCTACTACTTGATATACATTAACAATTTCAAAATCATTAAAAAGCACTTTGATCAAGTCATAATCTACATAGAAATGTGGTATTTTATACTCTGGACCTTCGTCCATTCTTAATCTAGTATTTGGATCAATCAAAGGCCAGTCCTCTTGCTTAAAACCCCAAGTGTCTTTTGAGCCTAAGGTCAAATAGCACTCAGCATCATCTTTCATAACTCTGTTTAATTCTCTTATTACTTTTTTCATTCCTTCTGTATCAGTATGAGATATTACATTTCGGCAATAAATACAGTCAAATTGTTCGTTTTCATAAGGCAATTCAAGCATATCTCCTACTTTATAATTGAACTTTAAATTTTCTGTTTCTGCCCATTTTTGTGTTCTTTCTATTGCTTCTTGACTTATGTCGAAACAATTAACTTCAAATTCGTTTTTACCAAATAAAATTGAATGCCTTCCCAATCCACATCCTAAATCTAAAAATTTTTCTTTCCCTTGTGATTTCCACCTGTTTAATAAATAGTAAGATTCGATACTTGGATTTTTCCAAACTTCTTCTTCATTTTCTTTTAATATTTTCCAATTCCAACCTTTTGATTTTACCATATATTTTTTCCTCACACTTCCCTTTTTATCTCTATCTTCGTATTTTCATCTATATTCTCTATTATTGTCCTCATACTATTTGAATCAATCGCAACACAACCAGCTGTTGGTTTATTATTGCTACAATGTAAAAACACAGCACTACCTTTTCCTGATATATTTTTTGGATTTGTTTTTATTTCCACTATGTATTTATACTCTATTGGGTATTCTATTAAATGTTCTGCTGAATTCCAATCTTTTTCTATTTCGTTTTCATCAACTAATTTATTATAATATTTAGAATTACTGTCATCTACCCAATACATTCCTTTTGTTATCTTTTTATATTCTAATCCATTTTTATTTTGTATTCCAATTTCCGTTCCCAAAATAACTCCCAATTGAAATTCTCCTAGTGGGGTTTTGCCGTCTCCTTCTTGTTTTTGCTCTGTTATCCCATTTCTTCCAGTATATGCCTTAACTTCGATATTGCATTTGGGATATTTTAATATAGCTTTTTCTTGTTCCAAAACTTGAACAAGTATTTTATTGTAATTGTCATTTTCTTTTATCGTCTTCACCTCTATTTGTTCATAATCTCTTTTATATCTTCTATTTTCCATCATTCTATCAATATTTTTTCTCATTTCCTCCAAAGCTTTTTTTCTCGGACTAATCTCATATTTCTCTTCACTAGTCAATTCAGCCAAAGTCTTTCCATTATCTAACGCAAAAATCTCATCAAATCCAAAACCATTAGCCCCAACAGGAGTTTTAGCAATATATCCATATAATGAATATTCTACAACATTAGTCATATTCTTGTCGGCAATAGCAATAGCAGTTGTATACTTACAGGACCTTAATTGGTCAGGAACACCCTTCATTTTTTCTATCAATGCTAAGTTCTTTGTATGGTCATCTGCATCCATCCACCTATTAGTATGTATTCCTGGAAATCCATCTAGGGCATCTATGCTTAGTCCACTGTCATCCCCCATAACAATTATATTTTCGTTTAATTGATTTACAAGTTCTGTTACTTTTTGAAGTGCATTTTCTTTAAAAGTATTGGCTTCTTCGTTTACTTCTAGTTTCTTATTTAATTTTGTTTCCATTTCTTGTAGTGTTATAATGTTAAAATCATTAAAAATTTCTTTAATTTCTTTTATTTTTCCTTTGTTGTTTGACGCAACAAGTATTGATTTCTTTTTCTCCATATTTCTCCTCATTTTACTTTTATATGTTTTATTTAAATGTCATTTTATCATATGCATATTCTTATTATCAAGTGCAAATGGAAGTAACTGTACTATATGTATACAAACTTCCAACTACAAAATTCACTGTATCATCGTTCGAATTTAAAGTATCATGTAGTGCCACTTCTAGTTCTTTCTTATAAATTTTATCAGGTTTCACAAAATTTTTCATACAATCATATAGTTCTTCTTTTGATGTATATCTATCACTATCATTCCCTGATGTCATAACAAATGTAGCATTTTCATCTTCTGATAAAAGTTTCAACATCTTTCTATAATCTTTTCTTTTCAAAATTGATATAATATACACTCTTTTTAATTTAGGATAATACATATCTACCATATCTAGTAAGTTACTTATTGCTGGTTCGTTATGTGCTCCATCGAAAATAATTTTTGAGCTACTGCTCAACTGTTCCATTCTTCCTTTATGAATAACTGTCTTTAATCCTTCTAATATATTTTTCTCGTTTACTCTATATCCCAGTTTGTTTAATGTATTAATCACTTCTATACATATACTTGCATTTTTTATCTGCATTTTACCCTTTAAATTTATACTCAAATTTTTTAAAGCTTTATAGGTAAAATATTGGAATTCTTCATCAAAACTATAATTTGATATATCTGAATTGTTTACAATATGTAGATTGTTATTTTTCTTTTTGCATTCATTTATAAATACTTCATTTATATCCGCTTCTTGTTCAAATATCACAGTATGAGAATTCTCCTTTATAATCCCTGCTTTTTGATGGGCTATTTCTGTTAAAGTATCTCCTAAAATCTTTGTATGATCATACCCAATTGAAGTAATTACAGAGACCAGTGGCTTTGTTATAATATTTGTACAGTCATATAATCCGCCAAGTCCTGTTTCTAATACAACAAAATCCACGTTGTTTCTGTAAAAATGTAATAATGCTATCATTGTGATCAATTCAAACAATGTAACCTTTGTATTTTCAGAATGATTATATTCTTCTATTAGTGGTTGCAATTCTTCTATTATATCTGATATTTCTTTGTTAGTTATGTCTTTCCCATTTATGCTTATTCTTTCATTATATCTAATTAGATGTGGAGATAGAAATTTTCCTACTTTATATCCTTGTTTTTCTAATATATTAGATATAATTTCTGTACAACTTCCTTTTCCGTTTGTTCCTGCTATATGTATAAATTTCATGTTTTTTTCAAAATTTTCATAGCTTTTCATAAAGTATTGCATTGCATTTAGTGATAGCTTTTTGGTCCCGTTGAAAAAATTATTCAGATATTCTTCTACTTTTATCATTGTTTTATTTCCTTATTTTTTACTTTTTCTATATTCATATAATCACCTGCTCTATTAATTGCCCTTTTATAATTGTATTTCAAATTTTCTATCTCCATAAATCTTCATTAATATGCTCTGTCAATGCCATAATAAAAGCATTTTTTACCAAATCAATTCTTGTAACTTCTCCTTTTGTCAAATAATTTATTCCACCTTTTCCCTTATTCAAATCTTTTCCACTAAATAATTTATCCATAACACTTCCTAATTCTGTTTCTCTTATTTCATCTATGTATTTATTTGGAATTGGAAATCCTTGACTTATTCCCATACTTTGAAAATTCTGTTTATCTTCCACTACAACACAATTTATATCTATCCATTCTCCTAATGAATTTGTAATCCCGCCTTCGCTTGCTATGTAAAAATCTGCTTCAATTTGATTTTTTGTTGCATATTTTTTTAGGTTTTTTACTCTATTTCTTGCTCCTTCTAAAATTTCTTTATTCACAGGTTGGTCTGATACTTCTGAACTCACGCCTATTCCTTCTATTTCAATATTGTCAAAGTATTTTTCAAACGCTTCTTTTGCTCCTTGGATTTTTCCTGGATTTTTTGTTCCTATTAATATTTTCATAATTTTATTTTCCTTTCCTTAAATTTATATATTTTTTTATTTCAGTTCTCCTATTTACGAGACATTTTATCATAATTAATATATTATTATCAAGTTATAATAAAACTTTTTCAAAAATTACAAACAAACATTTGACAAATTCATTTTTTATGATATAATAAGTACAAATGTTCGATTAACGAAAAGGGAAAATAAAAAATGGATACTTTAGAAAAATTACAAATACTAGCTGACTCAGCAAAATATGACGCTTCTTGCAGTTCAAGTGGAAGCACAAGAGCAAACAAAAACAATGGAATAGGAAGTGGAAACAAAGCAGGAATATGCCACAGTTGGGGTGCAGATGGAAGATGTATATCATTACTAAAAATACTATTTAGCAATTGTTGTATATATGATTGTAAATACTGTATAAACAGATGCACGAACTCTGTAAAAAGAGCCACCTTTACCCCACAAGAAGTAGCAGATCTAACAATAAATTTTTACAAAAGAAATTATATAGAAGGTTTATTTTTAAGCTCTGCTGTTATAAAATCGCCTGACTACACAATGGAACTTTTAGTAAAGACTGTTTCTATATTAAGAAATGAATACAAGTTTAATGGATACATTCATTGTAAAACAATACCTGGATGCAGCAAGGAACTAATTGACAAACTTGGAAGTTTGGTAGATAGATTGAGTATTAATATTGAATTACCTTCAAGTACTAGTTTAAAATTACTTGCACCACAAAAAGAAAAAGACGGAATACTAGACCCTATGACTTATGTATCTAATGGAATTAAGCAAAACAAACTAGAAAAGAGCAAATTTAAACCTAGTTTTGTTCCTGCTGGGCAAACAACTCAATTAATAGTTGGCGCAACTCCTGAAAGTGATTTAAAAATATTAAAACTTTCAGAGGGTTTGTATGGAAAACTAAAATTAAAAAGAGTTTATTATTCTGCATATATAAGTGTAAACAATGACAAGAACTTACCAACATTAGAAACCCCACCACTATTACGCGAAAATAGACTATACCAAGCAGACTGGCTATTGCGCTATTATGGATTTAAAGCAGATGAACTATTAGATGAGACACATCAAAACTTTAACCACATATTAGACCCTAAATGTGATTGGGCTTTGAGAAATCTTGACAAATTTCCTATTGAAATAAACACAGCTGATTACTTTACTCTACTTAGAATTCCTGGTATTGGTGTAATTTCAGCAAAGAAAATAATTAGAGCAAGGCGTTCTTTCGCCCTAGATTTTGAGGCATTAAAAGGTCTTGGTGTAGTATTAAAAAGAGCAAAATATTTTATAACTTGTAAAGGGAAATATTGTAACCAAGTATACAAATTTAATCAAAATTTTATAGAAACAAACTTAATATATCAAGAGCGAAATGCCCTACCCCACCCTAATTTTCAACAGTTATCAATTTTTGATAGTTTGCAACCTACAAAGGAGGATAAAATAAAATGTCTAACTGGAAGCTTATAAATAAAACGTTTTTATATGACGGCACATTTGACGGATTTTTAACAATTGTTTTTGATTGTTATTCAAATAAGACTTTACCACAAAAAATATTTTCAGAAGCGGAATATACTGTAAATTTCTTAGACCGTACAGCTTACATAGAAACAGATTTCGAAAAATCTAAGAGGGTGTTTAATGGAATTGAAAAAAATATAGGTTATACAAGTCTTTACAATACTTACTATGCTTTTCTTTCTAACGAACCTGAAAAAGAAATTTATATATTAAAATATTTATGTAATGGTTTTGATATTGGTCCAAAAATCAATAATATGCTCACTATTTCTTATGTATTTAAAGTAATGAATATGAAAAAAAGAAGTTTTGGAGAATGTCACAGATTAAAAGGCTTATTACGTTTTCAGGAAATTGGGAACAATTTGTATTATGCTTCTATTCATCCTGATAATAATATTATAGAACCACTAGGACATCATTTTATTAATCGTTTACCAAATCAAAATTTTATTATACACGATAAAATTAGAGATTTGTGTTTGTTATATAATGGTGATGAATATAGAATAATTGATAGTACTAATATAAAAATTCCTACTATTTCTTATGAAGAACAAAAATATCAAGAATTGTGGAAGTTATTTTTCAGGACAATTACTATTAAAGAGCGAAAAAATGCTAGATGTCAAATGCAATATATGCCGAAAAAATACTGGCAAGACTTAATAGAAGAACCTTAAATATTAGGTTCTTCTACTAAAAATTTATTTAAAATTAACTATAACTTCTCCTATGCCAGCTTCAATTTTAATCAAAGCATTACCATTTCCAAAAGTTTGGTGGTTAGAAACTTTTTGACCTGCTATTTCAAAATTACCTAATCCTGCTTCTGCATTAATTCTGTAATCTTCTTGTTTTCCAATCAAGTTCAATTCAAGTTTCCCTACTCCACACTCAATGTCTGCATTCTTTAAAACTTCACTTGTTAATATTACCTTACCAACGCCCATATCAACATCAAGTTTATCTGTTTTCAAATATTCAATATTTGTGTCATTAACACCTGTGTCTATGCTGACTTTATCAAATTGTATATTTTCTGGTACATAAATTATTACCGTTGGAGTTATATTATGCATATTTAGAAAGTTTCTGTTTAAACGTTTGTCTTCAATTTTTAGTTTGTTTCCATTTGCTTCACATTTAAATCTGTCAGAAACATCAGAGACATTTACTTTTAAAGTATCTCCCTTTCTAATATCAAGCTTGCATAAACTTAAATCTATATCCATTTCAGATATATTAGCATATTCTTGCTCCCAAGCTGTTACTATTTCTGAGTTTCTATTTTCTTCAAGCATTTCTATACCTGTTGTAATACCAATCATAGCTGTAATTCCAAAAACCATACCAGTTATAATCATTAAACATAAGTATCCTGCAAATATTAAAGCTCCATATTTTATTATTTTTTGAAATGTTGTCATTTTATTTCAACACCTCCAAAAATGGCTGTTCCGTTAATATATAATGTTGGTAGATTTTCGTTGTAAGTTGCTTGTGCTTTGTTGCTTACTCCTCCGAATATTGGTGTTGATTTTAGTTTAATATTTACACCTTCTGGCACTTTTATTTCAACTCCACCAAATATTGCTGTTGCATTGATAATTTGGTCTTTGTTTATTATTGCTTTTGTAAGGTCTAAATCTACTCCACCAAATACTGCATCTACATTTGCTCCATTAAATTCTTGCCCTGCAAAATTGCTTTTTTGCTCTCCAAATGTTGCACAAAATTCTTCTAAATTTCCTTTGTTTTGATTTAATTCTTTTATTTTGTCTGCCACTTTTTTGTTTAAAGTGTCTTTAAAAATAAGGCCAAGTCCTATCATTACAAGTATAAATGGTACTATCAATTTGCTAATCATTGAAAATGATAGTATGTTTTGTGTGCATAGTAATAATACTATTCCAATTACTAACCATATAAAACTCCACATTTTGCTGTCACTTCTAATTAGTTCTATAAAGCTAGGAATAATAATTATTAGTGTCCACCATCCTTTGAAGAATATGTTAATATTAGTAATTCCTAGTGCATTTAGTCCAAAGATAACTCCTATTGCAATTAACAAAATTCCCCATAATAAGTTTCCAATTTTTTTCATTTTTCCACATTCCCTTCTTTTTTCTTAAATTCTATCACAACACTGATTTTTTTACAACTATTATAATAATTTTATTTATTTGGTTGTTTACTTAATTGTCACTATTTGGTTTTTCTTTAAAAAGGGGAAACTCTGAAAAGGAGTACCAAATAGCAACAATTAAATTTAATTACTGTTTTTCTTTTATAATATTTTTACTACCAAAATAAGTTGCTAGGAAATATGAACCATAAATTATGCCTATAATTATTACTGTCACAATAATTGAAGGTAATAAATCTTCTTTGCTTGCTAATCCTGCCATCATTTCAAGTGCAAACTGTATTCCAAAAATTGAATGTATAATTGCAAGAACCATAGGTAATCCGAAGAATATTCCTATTTGTCTAAATAATGACCTCTTTATAATTTTCTCGTCACAACCAATTTTTCTTAAAATAGTATATCTTTGTCTATTATCAGAACTTTCTGTTAATTGTTTTAGTGCTAATATTGCTGAACTTGCTATTAAGAAAATAATTCCCAAATAAATTGCTATAAATGTTATTATTGTGGCAAGCCCTATACTTGATTCTATTATAGATATTTTAGTCATACCGTCAAGTTGAATTCCTTTTTCGCTTAGATTTTGTACAAAACCAGAATCTCCACTTTCAAACATTTCTGCTATTTTTTCTTTTTCTTCATCTGTATCTGCATTGAAATTTGCTGCTAATAAATATCTTTCTTTTTCATTTTCTGTTAAGTTGCAGTTGTCTGGAACAAGGATAATTCCTGTATTAGTATGACTTGTTGACATTATAACATATCCAGGTTTACATTCATTGTATTTAGATTTATATTCTTTTCCTGCAATTGTTAATTTATGATTTCCTCTACTTAATGCCATATTTCTAACTGCTGTCATACTGTCAAAATCACAAAGTACTATAAATTCATCATCTTTTAGTTCATATTGTTCTATTCCATATAATTTTGCAATTTTATTATAATCTGATATTTTTATTATTTGTTCTGCTGCATTATAATTTAGCATTGCAAACTTAGCTTTTACTTCTGCTATTTTATCTCCAAAAAACTTCTCCGTAGTTATTTCATTTGTTGCATATATTGGTATTTCTACAATATCTTTTAGTTTTTTCATATCAAATTTATTATTTTCCATTGTTTCTTGTATTGATATTTTAGAATCTTCTCTTTGTTCTTTTGTGGTTGTTATTGTTCTACCATAATGTGTATAGTTTTCGGGTAAATTTGCTGTTTTATATAAATTTACATCAACTGGTGTCATTTCGACCAATTCTCTTTGCATTGTATTTCTTAGTGATAAACTTGTAGAAAGTATAGAAATTGTCATAAATAGCATTAGGCATATAACACTCATACTAATTGTGTTTGTATTAATTTTATTATTCATTTGCCTTAGTACAAACATGTTCGTATCTTTTAAGTAGATTTTTTTATTCTTTTGAATTATCTGTAATATAAATCCTGATAAAGACCAGAAAATCAATATTGTGCTAACTATTCCCATCATAATAGGTGGTAGAATTTTTTCTGCTTTATCTAGTGACTGTGCATCTGCTGTAACTTTCCAATATGCATATCCTAAAATACTTGCTCCTATGATAAATATTAAAATAGAAACAATAGGATTCTTTATTTTTACTTGTTCATTTTTCTTATTTGCATTTAATAAGTTTATTAATTTATATCTTGAAACTGATATTGTATTAAAAATTATAACTGCCAAATACATTACTGCAAAATATACGCAAGTCTTTATACATGCATCTTTAGAAAATACAAATTGGAATTTACTCATATCTGCTTCAAACATTTTTGCCACTAATACTGACATAAGTTGCGAAGCAAATATACCTATTATAAGACCAACTGCAAGAGAAATTACTCCTACAAAAATAGTTTCCATTAAAATTATTTTTGATATTTGTCTTCTGCCCATTCCTAATGTCATATAAATTCCAAATTCTTTTTTCCTTCGATTAATTAAGAAGTTATTTGCATATACAATTAGCAATCCCAGTACAACCGCTACAAATACTGATACAAAACCAAGCATTGTTATCATCAGTTTTATAATTTCTCTTTGCGATTGTGATACTTGTAACATAGCTTGTTGGCTATCTAAGGAATTAAACATATAAAAAATGCTAACTCCTAATACTAGTGTTAAAAAATATATGCTGTAATCTTTTATGCTTTTTTTCATATTATTGAATGATAATTTAAATAACATCGTTCAAATCACCTCCAAGAAGTGTTTGAACTTCTATAATTTTTTCAAAGAATTGTTTTCTTGTGTCATTTCCTTTAACTATTTCATTAAATATCTTTCCATCTTTAATAAATAGAATTCTTTTAGCATAAGAAGCGGTAAAAGCATCATGTGTAACCATTAGAATTGTTGCATTTAACTTTTGGTTTAATACTTCAAAATTTTCTAACAGTTGTCTAGCTGATTTACTATCTAACGCTCCTGTTGGCTCATCTGCAAGAACAAGTTGTGGATTTGTTATAATAGCCCTTGCTGATGCAATTCTTTGTTTTTGCCCACCAGATACTTGATATGGATATTTGTTTAATATTTGTGTTATATCTAGTTTTTGTGCTATATCTTTTACTCTTTTATCTATTTCTTTTGAATTTACTTTTTGAATTGTTAATGCTATTGCAATATTTTCATATGCTGTTAATGTATCTAACAAATTAAAATCTTGAAATATAAATCCTAACTCTTCCCTTCTGAATTTATTTAACTTATTTCCTTTTAATTTTGTTATATCTTCTCCATTAACTATTATGTGCCCAGCTGTTACCCTATCTATTGTTGATATACAATTTAAAAGTGTGGATTTCCCGCTTCCACTTGCTCCCATAATTCCTACAAATTCACCTTTTTTAACATTAAAACTGATATTGTCTATCGCTTTTGTTAAATTAGATTTATTTCCATAGTATTTTTCAATATTTTTTACTTCTAAAACATTTTCCATTTAAAAAACTCCTTTCTTTTCTATTCTAATTATAGCTACTTATTTATTTTGTTGCCATCGATTTTGCTTACACAACCTTACAATTTCGTCACAAACATATATAACAAAAAGAAGTAGCAATTTACTTCTTTTTACCTAATCTAATTCATATCTATAAAACTACCTTTAGGGAAAATCAAACTAACCACTGTCCCAACCCCTTCTTCTGAATTAACATTGATTGCTATTCCTAATTTATCGCACAATTTTTTACACAAATACAATCCAATTCCAGTAGATTTTTTGTTTGAGGTTCTTCCATTTGTTCCTGTAAAACCTTTTTCAAAAACTCTTTCAAGTTCATTGTTTTTCATTCCAATTCCATTATCTTTTATATATAAAGTTATATTTTCCTTTTGTTTTTTTGAATACATCTCAATTTTTAAACTATCATCATTTTTTCTATATTTAACACTATTTTGTATAATCTGATTTAAAATAAAAATAATCCATTTACTGTCTGTATTTACACTTATATCTAAATCATGCAAATCAATGCTTACCCTCTCAGCAATCAAAGCATTTTTATTTTTCTTAATACTTTCATTAACAATATCTTTTAAAATAATCTTTTTTATGTAATAATCCTTTTCAACAGTATTACTTCTTGCATAAAATAACGCTTGTTCGACATAGTTCTCTACCTTATCCAGTTCTTCATCTATATTATTCATTATAGGTGACTTATTATTTTCAATTATCATTTTACTAGTAGCAATAGGAAGCTTTATTTCGTGAATCCACAACTCAATATATTCTTTATAATCTTCTTGAAGATATTTATATCTATTCACATTCTCTATCATAGATTTATTAAGCTGTTCAAAAGTATCATATAAAAACTTTCCTTCAACAAAATTTGGTCTTTGAATAATTTCATTAATTAAATACTTCTCTTTTAGCCCATTCAAAATATTTTCTAAATTTAAATAATAATTTCGTTTACTACAATATTCAATTAAAATGCCAATAGAATATAATCCCAAAATTACTGTTGGAATATAAATTTTAATCCAGGTTCCAAATGAATAAATCATCAAAAATATCTCTATTGTAATTAATCCAAATATAAGTAAAGCAATTGTTAATAACTTATCCTTTATAAAATCTTTAATTCTCATCTTCAATCTCCTTTGGGTGTTTTTGGGGACAGACCTTAAAAACACCCTTTTCATAATATTTGTTCCAAAAATCTCAGTAATAGAATATAAGGATGTTTTTAAGGACTGTCCCCAAAAACACCCAAAAACGTCATAGTAAAATATATCCTTGTCCCCTTTTAGTTACTAGTAATTCTTTTAAGTTTAATTCTTCTAGCTTATTTCTTAATCTAGTAATATTTACTGTTAATGTATTATCATCTATAAAACTCTCATCATCCCATAAATATCTCATTATTTCATCTCTTGATACTATTTTCCCCCTATTTTTTAGCAAATACTGTATTATTTTATATTCATTTTTGGTTAACTCTATTATTTTATTATCTTTTTCTATCGTACTTTTTGATATGTTTAGTATAAAGTCTTTTGCATCTATTTTTTCGCTGTTTCCTTCTTGCATATTTGTTCTTCTTAATAATGATGATATTTTTGCAAGTAATATTTGAATATTAAATGGTTTTGTTACATAGTGGTCTGCACCATAATTTAGACATAATAATTCGTCAAGTTCATTATCTCTACTTGTTATTATTATAATCGGCATTGTTGATTGTCTTCTTATTTCTTTACAAATATATTCTCCGTCAGCAAATGGTAAATTGACATCTAATAATACTAAATCAGGTTGAATATCTAATATATCTCGTATTGTATTATTGAATTTTTTTAAAGTCTGTGCTTTATATCCATTTTTATTTAAAAAGATTTCTAGTTCTTCTCTTAATCTTTCATCATCTTCTACTATTAATATTGTTTGCATTTTTATCAATCTCCTTCAAAACTTTTGGTCTATCCCAAAAAGTTTCATTGAAATCATAGCACCTTTTATATTATATTTCAAGTATTTTTTATTTTATACTAGACAGGTTTTATTCTTTGTGCTATTATAATAAGGTAAACAAAAGAAATGAAATTTAATTTCAAATGGAGGGTAAAATATGTCAAAATTCAAAAATTTAAAATTAATAATAACAATAATGTTAATCGCATCATTAGTATTTGTATTTAATTCTTGTTATGCTGTTGGATTAGACCTTATAGATGATTTAACATCAAATAACGAAAATTCAAATAACACATCAACAGATACAGAGACAGAGACAAATGAAAATAGCAATACTTCTACTAACACAGATAGCAATAATTCTTCAACTGATGATGATAATACAAATACTTCTAGTAATACTAACTTAAATGCAGCAATTCCAGAAGATAACGATACACCTACTGCAACAGTAAGTACTACTAGCTCTTCATCAGAAGACGAATTAGATTTAGGAAGTATTTTAAATATTCTTCTAATAGTAATTGGTGTATTATTAATTTTATTAGCTATAGCAATTTTAATAAGATTAAAAAATTAATTTTAAAAAGTTCTATTTTTATAGGACTTTTATTTTTTTACATTTTTTTGTCTTTTTTTGTATGTATATTTTGTCCAAAATTTTAGATACTATTAATAGAATTTATTTTTCTGATTTATTATGAAAAATTGAAATTTCGAAATTTTAATAGGAGGATACTTTTATGTACAAGAAATTACTTATAAGTTTTGGTGTTCTTGTTGCTTTAGCATTTTCATTTACATTTTGTTTTGCAAATGATAACAATATGCTTCAAGATGCTGCTAATGGCGTAAGAAACGTTGTTGGTGGTGCTGAAAATGCTGTTGAAGGTGCTGCAAAGGATATTTCAAACGGATCAAAAAATATCACAGGAAATATGGAGAATGGTGCTAACAGAGTTGGAAATGATATGACAAATAATGATAGACGTGATGATAACAACAATAACGCTTATACTGCAACTAGAACTTCTGCTGATACTACTGCCAATACTTTTATGGGTATGACTGCTACTGCTTGGACTTGGCTAATTATGGGTATTGCTGCAATTGCTATCGTTGCTCTAGTTTGGTATTATGGAATGCAAGTTAATTCAACACATTATGATGATAGAGATTAATTTTAGTTTTATGTACTTCAATTTATTATTTATTAATATTTTGGGGTGCATTTTTATTTTTTTTATGCTATAATTAGCATTAGCTATTTATAAAAGTTGTTAAACAGTTTTCCTTAACAACAGATTGGAGAATATTATGGATATAAAATTAATTGCAAAAAATCCGACTGCTTACCACAATTACGATATCATAGACATTTTAGAAGCGGGAATTGTTCTTTCTGGTACAGAAATAAAATCTATTCGTGCTGGAAAAGTTAATTTAAAAGATACATATGCTATGCTAAAAAATGGAGAAGTTTTCGTTGTTGGAATGCATATCAGTCCTTATGAACATGGAAATATTTTTAATAAAGACCCTTTACGTGATAGAAAACTTTTGCTAAATAAAAGAGAAATTAATAAATTATTTGGACTTATTAAACAAAAAGATTATAGCTTAGTTCCTATTAAATTATATTTTAAAGGTAGTTTTGTAAAACTTGAATTACGGTATTGGTAAAGGTAAAAAATTATATGATAAACGTCAAGATATTGCTAAAAAAGATGCTGAAAGACAAATTGCTAGAAATATGAAAGGTTAATTTCGAATGTAATGAAAAACCTCGGATAGCATAAAAAAGAAATACTATTTCAAAAATATTGTTGAATAGTATTTCTTTTATTTTTTAAATTTTATTACTTGAACCGAAAACATCAACCATTTTATGTTTTACAGTTTCTTTAATTAACTCTCTTGCAGGAGTTAAATATTTTCTTGGGTCAAAAGCATTTGGTTGTTCTGCAAACACCTTTCTAATTCCACCTGTCATAGCAAGTCTTAAATCTGTATCAACATTTATTTTTGATACCCCTGATACACTTGCCTCATGTAAAATTTCATCAGGTACACCCTTAGCTCCTGGTATATCTCCACCAAATTTATTACACATTTCTACTAACTCTGGAATTACAGTAGAAGCACCATGTAATACTATTGGAGTATTTGGTATTCTTTCTTTTATCTCTTTTAATATATCAAATCTTAATTTAGCTTCACCTTTGAATTTGTATGCTCCGTGGCTTGTTCCTATTGCAATAGCTAACGAGTCACATCCTGTTCTTTTAACAAATTCTTCTGCTTGTGCTGGGTCTGTATACATTGCATCACTTGCTGCTACATTAACATCATCTTCAATTCCTGCTAATTTTCCAAGCTCTGCCTCTACTACTACACCCTTAGAATGTGCATAATCTACTACTTTTTTTGTTAAAGCAATATTTTCTTCAAAATCATATTTTGAACCATCAATCATAACTGATGTAAATCCTGCATCTATACACATTTTTGCAGTCTCAAAATCAGGGCCATGGTCTAGATGTATTGCTATTGGCACTTCTGGATGTTCTTCTACTGCTGCTTCTATCATTTTCATTAAATAGTTTATTCTTGCATATTTAATCGCACTTGATGACGCTTGTAATATAACTGGCGATTTGCTTTCAGCTGCTGCATCTACTATTGCTTGGATTATTTCCATATTGTTTACATTAAATGCACCTATTGCATATCCTTCTTTCATTGATTTTTCAAACATTTCCTTTGTTGTTACTAACATTTTTCATTCCTCCATTCTTTGGCAATTTTGCCACTTTTATTTTATTTCTATTTTGCTAATATGTCAAGTAAAATTTTTTGTGACAAGGTGTTTTTGGGGACAGACCTTAAAAACATCCACTATATATAAAATATAAGAAAAGAAAAACGAGGGTGTTTTTAAGGTCTGTCCCCAAAAACACCCTTCACAAAGATTTTCAAATGTTATTCTTCTACATATTCGTAGCTTGCACACATAGATTCATCTGGTTGCATTGTCTCGCATTCCATTATTGGCTCTACTTGTATGCTTTCTAATATACATTTTCCAATTTCACTATTATTGTATTTGCAACTTGTTACTGAACATCTTATTTCTTGATTTTTTTCCATTTTGTACCTCCAAAAAATAATAGTATGAACTTTTTTGTTTTGTTCATACTATTATTATGTTACAATGTGCAAATACTATTCAGAGTAATTTTAAATAATTTTTAATTTTTTTGCTTGTCACTACACTCTTTTTCATCAGATTTTATACATTTTTTTGGTGGTTCTTCAAAACTTAAATACCAGCTTATTCCATTCCTATTTTTATTTATACTCTCTACTCTTTCTTCTAATTGATTATAATTTTGTGGCATTGGTACAATTACTGGTTGATTTGGTAACCAATTTGCTCCTGTTGATGCTTTGGCACAGTCTGCCATTTGTAAGGCTTGCACTACTCTAAGTATTTCCGGAATAAACCTTCCCACATTCATTGGATAAATTAAAATTGTTCTTATTATTCCTTTATCGTCTATTATGAATACGTTTCTTACTGTTTCTGTGTTACTTATGTCGCTTGCTATCATTCCATATTTCCTTGCTATTTGTCCATTTCTATCTGCTACTATTGGGAATGATATTTTTATTCCTGTTCTACAATATATGTCATACATCCATGCTAAATGCGAACTATTACTATCTACACTTAATCCTAATAATTCTGTATTTATTTGATTGAAATACTTTTGTGCTCTTGTAAAGGCTATCATCTCAGTTGTACAAACAGGGGTAAAATCTCCTGGATGTGAAAATAATACTAGCCATTTCCCTTTGTAGTCTTCTAGTTTTATTTTCCCAAATGTCGTTTCTGCTTCAAAGTTTGGTGCTTTTTGTCCTATTCTTACGTTGCCATTCATCATTAATTCATAGTCCATAAAAAATAAACTCCTCTCGTTTTTTGTATATTTTATGAGAAAAGTTTATTTTGTGTGATTTATCCTTAATATTTTATTACCATTACAATTGTAAAATATCGCTAGGAATTTTCCTAGCGACAATAACTATGACTTTAAAACCCAAACCTTTCTTACCTGTGATTTCTTAATTTCCCAAAAAGTCGCCTGAATAAATTTGTAATTATCTGTTGGAAAGCAGATTACTCTTTTCCAACTATTTTCTTTATACAACCTTTGTTCTTCAACAGATAAACTATAATAATACTCTAACTCTTTTTCTGATAATAAATCCCATTCTTCATCTGAAATACCATCTACATAATTTACCTTAAAATTCAGAAAATCATTAAGAACAGAATGCCACATAGTATGATCCGTAAGTAATACATCTGTATCTGGAATTTCCATTTCTAAAATTACAGATTTTTCACTTACTTTATATTCAGTTTTTCTCATATCAGGCTTTTTGTTTTCACCCTCTACTCGAAACCATGCCCATATAGGATATTTTACTCCTTCTGGTGGATTTCCTATCCTTTCTTTCATTTCTTTTGAAAGCCAGTCATACGCATTTATAAAATCCTTATAAATTAAGTTAGATGATAACTCAGGAATGCATCTGAAAATTCCATCACTCTGTAAAGTTTCATATACACAGTAAGGCTGAACTGTCCACAATCTCATATTTTAGGTTTCCTTCTTCCCATTTTTGGGGTATAAATATATTATAACTCTTTTGTGCACATTATGTCAAACAATTCCAACAATACTGTATCTGATTTATACCATTAACTTCTATTTACGAAAAATATATTATCTCATTATTTGGAAAATACTTGTCCATCAAATCTCTAAAAAAAGCTTCACCTTCTTGCCTCACAAATTGATTATAAGTATATTTTCCCTTTCCTCTCACTGTCATTATTTCTTTATTATATAAATCCATAGAATTAGGAAAAGCTTCGCTATTTATCGCTTTATGAATATAACTATATGTCATAAATATAAATTCAAAAAACACCTTCTTTTTAGCTTTCTCAGTCAAAAACTCAATTATTTGTCTAAACAATTGCTCATATAGCACTCTCCAATTATCTATTAAAATTATAGGTGCAACCAATATTCCTACTTTATAATTAGCTTCCACCAACTTATTAATTGCTTCTATTCTTTGTTTCAACCTTGATGTTCCAAATTCAAATTTATTTATTATTTCTTCTGGATTTATACTCATTCTTATAATTACTTTACCTTGATGTTCAATATTCAAAATTGAATCTACCATATCAAATTTTGTTGGAAATGTAAGTTTTCCTTTTTTTGAATTTTTAAAGTTCTCTATTGTCCATACCAAGTTATTGGTTATTGTATTTTCTAATATTAAATCGCTATTACTTCCAATTTCAAATACATAATCTTGTTCAGCATTATTTGCAGTTTTTATTATTTTGTTTAACATTTGCTCTCTATTAACAAATAGTCTTAAATAAGCACATTTATTATAATTGCATACTAAATAGCAGTACATACACATAGCTGTACATCCTGAGGATGTATATGGCACTAGAAAATTTGATACCTTATAATTCGGAACATATTTATGTGTTTTTCTTGTTCCAATAATTAAATTCCTTTTCATTTTTGGAAATTCAGAATTTTCTTTTTTTCTCATTTCTTCAATATTGTTGTGGTTATCAATTATTGTTTTAGGTACGTCCTTGTATTTCTCTAATAATTCTTTTCCCAATTCATAGTTCTGAATTTCTTGCTCATAATATATCTTTTGGGGAATAAACATTTAAATCACCTCTACAATTAATATTTTTTGTAGAAATGATTTATTTATACTATTTTTTATTTATCTTTAACACTTTTTATGTTTTGTATTTCAAATCTATATTTTTGTTTTATGTCAGGATATTTTTTGTGGTCTACTTCTGAAGCAAACATTTCATATGGTCTTATATATAAACCTGTGTCTCCATATAGTGCTCTATATACTACATATTTTTCTCTTGTTTCGCTGTGTGTTGCAATGTCTTCTACTAAGTATAAATCTCCTTTAAAGTGTTTATAAATTGATTTTACTTTTATTTCGTTCATCCTTAATCTCCTTTTAATTTACTTTATTATAACAACTATTAATATTTATTTCTCAAATATCTTAGCAATTTTTTCTAAATTTTCTCTTATAGGCAAATGCTGTGGACATACTTTTTCACATTTACCACATTTAATACAATCAGATGCTTTTCCATTGTCTTTTGTATGTACCCCATAGTAATAATCACTATTCCAATCATTAAATTGCACCTTTGCATTATAGCATCCAAACAAATCTGGAATTGATATTTTCTTTGGACAGACTTCTACACAATATCTGCAAGCTGTACAAGGAATTCCACCTAACGCATTTAATACATCAACAACTTTTTCTATCGCTTTATATTCTTTTTCTTCAAGTGGCTTGAACTCTTTCATATAACTTAAATTATCTTGCATTTGTTCTAAATTGCTCATTCCTGACAGCACTTTTACTACTCCTTCAAATGATGCTGCAAATCGTATTGCATAACTTGCATAGCTCAATTCTTCTCCTAAATCGTCAAAAACTTTTTTTGCAGCTTCTGGAAGGTTTACAAGTCCACCACCTTTTACAGGTTCCATTATCAATATTGGTTTATTAAACTTTCTACAAACATTATATACTTGTTCACTTTGTACACTTGAATTTTTAAAGTCTATATAGTTAAATTGTATTTGTACAATTTCTATCTCAGGATGCTCTATTAAAATTTTTTCAAGAACTTCTGCTGTATCATGAAATGATATTCCCAAATGCTTAATTTTTCCTTCTTTTTTTAGTTCATATGCTACTTCGTATGCACCTGTTTTTTGAAAATGTATATAGTTTTCTCTATCTTGCGAATGCATTAAGTAATAGTCAAAGTATTTTACTCCTGTTCGTTCTAACTGTTTTTCAAAAAATGGTCTAATCTCTTCCTTTGTTTTAAAATATGTTCCTGTTAATTTGTTTGTAAGCACATAGCTTTCTCGTGGATATCTTTTTACTAGACATTCTCTTATTGCAATTTCACTTTTCCCTTCTATATATCCGTGTGCTGTATCAAAATAGTTAAATCCTTCATTCATATATATATCAATCATTTTATTGAATTCTTCATAATCAATTTGTTTTTCTTTCATTGGAAGTCTCATACATCCAAATCCTAACTTTTTCTCCATTTATTTTTTCCTTAACTAATTTTATTTCTTTATTATATATATCTCTCATAATTGTCTTAAAGTCAAGAACTTTTTAATAATTTTTTAATATTGCTTATTAAATAAATTTACATAAATTTGACTTTATGTTTAAAATATGTTAAACTATCATTATGCGTAATGCTAGAGAAGGAGATTTATTTATGAAACAAACTACTCACATTTTTGGTTTTACTTTTACAGATAAGCAAGTTAATTCATTTTTCGAAAAATATCCTGATTGCAATCAAAAAATAAATGCTATAGCACATAGTTATTTTGATCGCAAAACATTTGAAGAAACTTTTATACGGCTAAAATCTTTAGCTAAAGGAACTCCTTTAGAAAACAATCCTGAGTTTGCTAATATTACTCTTTTTCAACGAAGTATTTTATCAAACACTAAGGCCTCACTTATTATGACAATACTCCAAGATTTGTTTTTTAAAGCTGATGAAACTGAAATTAGCGAAAAGATTATTTTTTCACTTCTTACTGCATATCTTGTAGAAAAGACCTTTATGGATATTATAAATAGTTTGATAGCAAGTGTAACAGAAGTAAATAATCATTCGCTTTATCAAGAAACCGGAAATCTTTTAAATTAAATGAATCGAAAAGAACTTCAAATTGAAGTTCTTTTAATATTTGTCAATATCTGTCCCTTCGCTCAAGTAAATTTTAATCTGTCTTATTATATGTGGAATATTATAATTACCTGCAAACTTCTCTACATCAAGCAAATTGTCATCCAAAACTACCCATTCTAGTTTGTTTTTTTCTTCAACCAAATCCACATCACGCTCTAAAATCCCATAATAAACTTGTAGATTATTATCATATTTAAAGTAATTTAAATCCATAAAGTGTTCTAATTCTATATCTTCTTTTTTTATCCCTGTTTCTTCAAATAATTCTCTATATGCTGCTTCTTCGTTTATTTCATTTTCTTCGACTTTGCCACCTACAAAATTATACATTCCTTTGTATGGTTGCTTTGCTCTAATGCAAAACAGTGCTTTTTCTAATTCTTTGTCAAAAACAACAATTAAATTAAGTTTTCTCATTTTATCATCTCCAATTTAGTTTTCTTTATCATAAAACAATGGTTTGCATTTGTCAATATTTATTTTTGTAAATTAGTTTACATTTTTAATAACTCTTTATAATTATTAGGAAATCCCATCTTCTCCAATACATTTTTCAATTCTATCGTATTAAGAGATTTATTTAATTCTTGTATATTATTAATTATATTTTTATAAAAATTTTTAAATTGCTCTTTATCTAATAATATTTTTAAACATATTACGACCGAAAATAGATCTCTTGTACCAAATTGATAATTCCCATATATACATTTAATATTTAATTTATTATGATATACTGTTGAAACTATTCTGTTTCTCATCTTTATATCATATAATTTTTCATCATGTGCACAAATATTTCGTATAAGTGTTAAATTATGTAATATCACTTTAAATTCCTGTGATTTTAATCTATATTTTCTAGAAATTGCATTTTGCTCTTTTAGGTTCATCAAACTATAAAACTTTGATATCTTCCCAAATGATAATATCCTTACAAGCACCCATAACGGAACATATCTATAATTATCTAGATAATGAATTATCATTTTATTTGAATTTTTATATTGATATTCTATTTCTGAGTTTACATCTTCTATAAATTTATTAATGTGGATTTTATTTAAATTAGAATTATTAAAATTTTGGTGAACTAAATAATCTTTATGACCATATACCTTTGAAAATTCATATGCTATATATGTATCAATTTCATTTTCAATCAGTAACATATATTTTAAGAAGTTTATTTTCAAATTTTTATCAAATTTGTATAATGCATATACCTCTTCTATCCTTGTATTATTAATATATTTTTCTGTTTTTTGAGTTCTATCTAAAAATAAGTCCTTATACCCATTTATTAAATAATAATAATTGTTTCTCTTTAAAATTTCATATGCATTATTGTAATCTTCAATAACTATATTTCTAGATTTTAAAATTTCTATTTGTTTATCTATCGTCTTGAATTCTTTTTCCAATAATTGCCTCCTATAATGTTAAAAAATGACCTCGGGCCCGTAGGTTATCCGAGGTACGATCTACTATAAATAGTATATCACCTCAAAATTTACTTTGTCAAGTAAATTTTGAAATTTCTATCTATTAGTATTTAGTATATTTACATTTATTAAATTTATTCTACATTCTTTATTGTTTCAATCTCAAATATCCAAGTTCTTCCCAAACATTATAAGCAAGATTTAATCTAAATACCAATGTAGGCTTAGCACCAGCCCTATTCTTATCAACAACACAAGCATAATACCTAACATCAGGATCATCATATTTTTTCAAATCAAAAAACTTAGTATCAACCTCATTTAAAGAATACTCATAATTTTGCAAACTATCTCTATTAATCTGTTTAATCAAACACAAAGTATCCAAAACTTCCTTCACAGTCCTACTAACAGCCAAATCATTTACATTCAAATTAACTGGCAAAGTATTACTTTCTGCTAACTGTAAAGTTGAACAAATAAACATATTAAAATTTTGAGCCAAATTCGAAAGTATTGTAGCAGTCTTCTTCAATTCTTCACCAACGCCAATATTAGCAGTATCAGTCTTCAACGTATCATAAAACACATACTCAATTTGTTCTTTATAATAATAGTTCATTATTACTTTTTTCAATTCATCATTTGTATGGTCTGTTATATTAATAAAATAAATTGAATTTTTAATTTCTTTATTTGCCCAATTGGTTATTTCTATCGTCTCATTAAACTCCGTTGATTCTTTGGACAGTCTTTTAACAAAAGCTTCCTGTGTTTCTTTATCTCTTCTCAAAATAAATCCATCTTCATCTACTTCTACATTCTTCTTATTATCTGGTCTAAACCTAAATTCTAAAAGCTCGCCTTCGGTTTTACTTATAGTATGCCCATGTAATTCCTGAATTGCTTTATTGTTTATTATTGTAGTAATCAAACAAAGTCTCATTTTTTCTTCTGACATTTCATTTGAAATTATAAGTACCTTTTTTTTATGAACTAACGCCGTATGTGCAGCCAAATCAATAGTAAACCTACTTTTACCAGCATTTGAGGGCATCGCATATGCCATTGTCTCACCTTTTCTTATCCCTTTAAACACACTTGTTAATGTTGGGAAAGGTAATGGTAAACCATTTCTTAAATTATTATCACCTTTTTTTAGAAATTCTGTAAGGTCTTGATTTAATATTGACCTTTTAAATTTTTCCGTATCATTAACTTGTATAACTGCTGCTTCAACTTCTTCTACTGACATTTTATCATATAAATCATAATCTATTATCTCAACAACTTTATCTTGAATATTTTGTATTGGAATTGCTAAATAATTCTTTCTTAGCACAAATAATTTGCTAAGCTCTACATACACTTTTTCCATATTGCAATTTTTGTTACGCATTTCATTTTTTAACTCACTTTTTAATTTGAATGATTTCTCTGTATCTTTTGCAAAATTGTAACCTTTCTTTGCAGCCTCAGAACTATATGCTCCACCTTCTGTAAATAAGATACTTTTATATATGTTTTCTAGCTCATCATCTTCAAAATAGAAATTTTCACGTAAAAAATAGAACTTAACTATCAATTTAGGGTCTAACAATAATAGTCCTATATATTCACGCTCTAGCTCTTTATTACTTAATTTTTTAGGATATATTCCTACCATCTCATCTTTTTTCTCTTTAACTTTTGGAGCATTTAAAATCTCTTTCTCATTTTCTTCCCTTTGGTTCACAATCTCTTCAAGCTTTTTTAGAGCCTCAATATAATTCTTGTTTGCTATATATTCCTTTACTTCTTCAACTGCCTCTATATTCCATTCGTTTATTGGTATTTGATTTAATAAATCTTGTATTTTTTCTTTTGTCTCTTCATTCATATTTTAACTTCATCCCTTTCTTTTGCCTTAATTATATACTTACAAATTATTTTTATCAATAGATTTTTTGTAAAATTTGTGTTATTATATATTTATAAAAAAATTGCCAACAGGGACGGACCTTTCTGGCAAAAAGGAGATTATGAATATGGCATTTGATGGAATTGTAACAAAAGCTATTGCTTCTGAATTACAACAACTTTCAGGGGCAAGAATTGATAAAATTTTTCAACCTAATTCAAATAATGTGGTTTTAGGTTTTTATTTGGCTGGCACTAATTATGCACTAAATATTTGTACTAGCTCACCTAATTATAGAATTCATTTGACTACACATTCAAGGCCTAATCCAAAAGTTGCGCCTAATTTTTGTATGGTTTTACGTAAGCATTTGCTTGGATTACATATCAAAAATATAATTACAAATAATTTGGAAAGAATTGTAACTATTGAGTTTGAAGGTTTCGATGATGTTGATGATATTGTTTGCAAAAAGTTGGTTGTTGAACTCATGGGAAAACACTGCAATATTATTTTGTTAGATGATGATAATACAGTTATAGATAGTTTAAGGCATATAAATAATGAAAATACTTCACGTATTATTGTGCCACATATAAAATATACTTATCCCCAACCTGCAAAGCAAAACTTTTTAGAATGCACAGATTTCAATAAGTTTGAAAATGCTATTTCTTTAACTGATGAAACTGATATTCCTACTACAATTTCAAACACTTTTAATGGAATTAGTAAAAGTTATATTGATTTTATAGTTAGCAAGCTTCATACCAATAACCTAAAAGAAATATATAATTATTTAGAAAAAACTATTTCAAAAACAGAAGCTCAGACTTTAAGATTTGAACAGTTTGAAAAAGATTATTTTTTAGTTTCAGATAGTGATGTTGATACTGATAATTTCGCCTTAAACTTTTTTATTGATGATTTCTATTATGAAAAAGAAACAAGTGAGGATTTAAAATCATATAGAAATACTGTTTTAAAGCTAATTTTATCTACACTAAAAAAATACAATAAAAGGTTACAAAATATAAATAAAAAATTAGAAGATTGTTCTGATATGGACAAATTCAAATTGTATGGTGAGTTAATTACTGCTAATTTATATAAAATTAAAAATGAAAATGTACCACAAATTGAATTAGAAAATTATTATGATAATAACAACATAATAACAATAAAACTAGATCCTGCCTACACTCCAGCAATTAATGCCAAAAGATTTTTTAAAAAGTATAATAAGTTAAAGAATGCACTTGAAATTGTTGGAATTCAAAAAGATGAAACTTTAAGAGAATTAAATTACATTGAAAGTATAGTTTATGAATTAGAAGTAGCAACTAGTATTGAAGAAATTTCAGATATATATGAAGAAATTTCTGAAAATGTTATTTTTAAAGCTCAAACTGATAAATATAAAAATAAAAAGGCTACAAAAGTAAAGAAATCCTCGCTTACAAAAAATAAAACTGTAAACTTTAATCCAATAAAATATACAATTGATGGTTTTACTCTTTTAGTTGGCAGAAATAATAAAGAAAATGACTATTTGACTTTAAAATATGCTAGAAAAAATGATTTGTGGTTTCATACAAAAGATATTCACGGAAGTCATGCAATCTTAATTTTAAATAATGTTAATTCTTCCCTTTCTGATGAAGTATTGACAAAATGCGCTGAGATTGCTGCTTTTCATAGCAAAGCTAGATTGTCTTCTAATGTTCCTGTGGATTTTTGCGAAGTTCGATTTGTTAAAAAGCCTAATGGTGCAAAACCTGGTATGGTTATTTATACTAATAATTCTACTTTATATGTCACACCAAAAAAGAAACCTATTTAAGGTTTCTTTTTAAATATTACCAAAAAATTAGAAGTGTAAATATTGTTGCAACTACTATTTCACTCTTTGTCCATTCTTCTGGAATTAATTTTATTTCCTCCGTGTCTTTTTGGTCAACAATTGACACATTATATGATGTTACTTCATTTAATTCAAAATATGCACTAAAATCTTGGCTCGTTGTTGCTTGTGTTGTTGTAATTGGTATATACTTTGTTCCTACCAAAACATCTCTTTTAGAGTAAAAATCTATTCTTACATATTTTCCTGTTAAATAATCATCACTGGTATTTGTAATTGTACCTTTCATTCTTCCATTTACTAATGTTGCTTGAGCCACTTCCATTTGAACCTGTGCTGTTTCGTCTTTTCTTTTAATATTTTTATATGACGAGTTTAGTCCTACATTTATTATAAATTCTGAAAATACAAAAAATAGTATTAACCATATTGCATATTTCAAAAAAGTTCTCATTCTTTTCATAATTTTTCTCCATTTCTTACTTCGATGTCTATATTATACCAAATTTCTAATTAAATTTCAATCTCTTTTCCTAAGTATACAGAATATATGTATTTCTTCCACACCTTTTTACCCAAAGCATCTTCAAGTGCTCTTTGATAAAATTCCAGTTGTTTTGAGTATTTCTCTACAAGTTCATTTTCATTTTGGACAAAATCTGTTTTATAATCTACCAAAACAAGATTATCTTTTTCATCAATATAATATAAATCTATAACACCTTGTACCAAAATATCTTCTTGCACATCTTCTTCATATACCTCTTTTGCAGGTATATTGATATAAAAAGGCTTTTCTTTGTATGCTTCTTTTGATTTTCTAACTTCTTTCCAAATCTTAGATTTTGTAAATTCTAAAATTTTAAATGGATTGATTGCTTTTGCTTCTTTTTCTGTTATTATTTGTTTTTCAAACAAGTTATTGATTAATTCTTTTATTTTGTTTAGGTCATAATCAACTTTTTCGTCTAGTCTTTGCATACACATATGAACTAATGTA
The DNA here is from genome assembly GCA_948502395.1 of uncultured Clostridia bacterium. Taxonomy (GTDB): domain Bacteria; phylum Bacillota; class Clostridia; order TANB77; family CAG-508; genus CAG-269. Next base: position 115,634 of record CAOPES010000002.1, read on the forward strand.
CCTTTTTGCGCCCCTGTAATCTTTTGTTCTTCATCTTGTCTTAAAAACTCTGGCTTTGTCAATTCTGTTATTTCTATTGTGCTTTCGCTTTTCAAGTTTGTTACTGACGTTTTTGTTGGTATTAATGTTGAATTTTTGTGTGGATATGAATATTCCAATATTTCTTCAATTTTATTTGCGACTCTATTATCAACATTATTACTACTTTCTAGCAATTCAATTACATCAATTTCTTCTTTATCTATTGTTTTAAAGCCTTTCATCACTTCTTGTTTTTTCAAAACATTAAGTTCAATTGCCTTTGCAGTTTCTTTTTCATATTGGTAAACTAATAGTATCCAGTCTAGATATTTTTTATATTTTTTTACTAATATAGGGTTGATTTTTCCTGAGTTTTTTTGATATTGCTCAACTTGCGCACTCATTTTTGTAGCTTCTTTTTCGTAATTTTTACTAAGTCCTGTTATTATAAGTTTTTCTTTGGCTCTTGTTAAAGCAACATATAAAATTCTCATTTCTTCTGATAATGTTTCTGTAAACATTTTGTTTCTTATTGCTGCTTTTGTTAATGTATCATATTGTATTTGCATATCATAATCTATATATTTTACCCCTATTCCTAAATCTTGATGAAGTAAAACATTTTGGTTTAAATCCATTAAGTTAAATTGCTTTGCTGTACTTGCCAAAAATACAACTGGGAATTCTAGTCCTTTGCTTTTATGAATACTCATAATTCTAACTACATTGTCATTTTCTCCAATTAATTTAGCAGCTCCCATATCTCCACTACTCAATTTTAGTTTGTCAATAAAATTTATAAAATTGTATAATCCTTTAAAATTAGCACTTTCATATTGTTTAGCCTTTTGAAATAACATTTTTAAATTTGCTTGTCTAAGCTCTCCATTTGGCATAAGCCCAACATAATTATAAAAGCCTGTATCTGAATAGATTTTCCAAATTAATTCATCTAATGCTAAATATTCTTGCTCTTTTCTCCACTGTTCTAGTTTGCCTAAAAATTGCTCTATTTTTGCCTTTAAGTCTTTTCCCACATCTATCATAGCTTTTTGCATACATGTATAGAAATTATCATATTTGTCAGATAGTCTGATTTTTACTAGTTCATCATCTGTAAACTTTGCTATTGGTGACCTTAAAACACTTACAAGCGGAATATCTTGAATTGGGTTGTCAATTATTTTTAATAATGACATTATTGTTTGTATTTCCATAGAATCTAGATATTCTTGCGAACTATCTGAAAACACTGGCATTTCTAGTTGTAACAATTCTTGTTCATATACTGGTGCTACATTTGAAGTTGACCTTAGCAATATTACAATGTCTTTATATTCAATATTTCTATATGCTTCTTTCTTTCTATCCCAAACTTGATATTTTTCATCTATTAGCTTTTTTATTTTATTTGCTACAAACCTTGCTTCAAGTTCAATATTTTCAATTCTTTCTTCATCTTGCTCTTCATTTTCAGTTTCTTCTGTTTCTTCTTCTGTTAAATCTATAACATTTATTTCTGTGTCTAAATTTTGATTAATACTTGGATAATTTGCTCCTAAATTCAAATATTCTTCTTCATTGTATTCTATGTCCCCCAGTAGGTTACTCATTATGTCTTGAAAGATTAAATTTGTAAAACTTAATATGTTTTCTCTACTTCTAAAATTTTTAAATAGCTGTATCTTTAAACCATTTTCTGCATCTCGATTTTCTTTATTTTTATATGTTTCATATTTATGTAAAAACAACTCTGGCATTGCTTGACGGAATTTATATATACTTTGTTTTACATCCCCTACCATAAAAATGTTATTGCCTTTTGATACTGATGTTAAAATATATTCTTGTACTAAGTTGCTGTCTTGATATTCGTCAATTGCTATTTCTGTATACTTCTCTTGATATCTTTTGGCTACTTCTGTTGGCTCAATTTTACCTTCTTTTTCTTTTACTAGAATATTTAATGCAAAATGCTCTACATCATTGAAATCCACTATATTTTGATTTCTTTTTCTTTTTGAAAATTCCTTCCCAAATTCTAGTATCAAATCTTGAAGTTTTAATAAAATTTCATACATGTCAAAAATGTCTTGGTTAGCTTGTTTTGAGTCACAAATTATTATTTTATTTAATGATTTTTCTAATCTTTTCTTTACACCATCTCTTATTTGCTTTGCATCATCTTTTTTTATAGAATCCACTTTTTGCCTTGGCCAAGTAACAAATTTTAAAATTTGATTTATATTATATGCCTTGTCCCAACTATGCAAATTATTTTTCAAACCTGTTAACATATCTATGTCGTTTCTTATTGTTTGCTCAAATTTTTCTAAATCCGGTTCTAAACACAATAGCTTTCTTGCATTTTCTAGACTCTGTATGCCGTCAATAAGTTCTTCTTCAATTTCTTCTAGTAAGACCTTTCCCCATGGTGTATTTGCAAAATCTTCTTCCAGTTTTTCACTTAGGTTAAACATCTCTATCTTTTCTTTTAGCCATTTTTCTGGGAATGGATTACTTTGTATATAGCTATATATTTTTAAAACTAAATCTTTTAGTGGCGTGTCATCCCTATAACTTGTATATGTGTTTATTAATTTTGCAAAATCTTGATCATCTTCTTCATATTTCTTTTCAAATATATCTTCTATTACTTCTTGCTTTAATAACTCAATTTGAGCTGTGTCTGCTATCCTGAAATTTGGCGCTATATTTTCTAATTCATAAAAATTGTTTCTTACTATTTCTAGACAAAATGAGTCTATTGTACAAATACTTGCTTTGTTTAATAGTGTTACTTGTCTTTGTAATTTCTCGTTTTCTGGGTCGTCGTCTAGTTTTTTGTATATTGCGTTTAGTACTCTTTCTCTCATTTCTGATGCTGCTGCGTTTGTGAATGTTACTACTAGTAATTTGTCTATGTCTATGTTTTCATTTATTATTTTGTTTATTATTCTTTCTACTAGTACTGCTGTTTTTCCACTTCCTGCGGCTGCTGCTACTAGTATGTTTGAGCCTTTTTCATATATTGCGTCTTGTTGCTCTTTCGTCCATTTTACTTCACTCATTCTCTCTTTTTTCCGTACCTTTCTTTTTTATTGATTTTATCATATTTTGTTTTGGAATTCTAGTAAAAACTATTTTCTTTTTCATTTTTATATCGTATAATAATCCTAGATAAAAAATTTAGGAAGGAGTTGAAAAAATGGAAAATGAAATTAGTGTAGAAAACAAAATATTCGGAAAAACATTCTTTTGGATGTTTCTAGGGTTACTTGGCTCAGGTATAGTTGCATGGTACACCTACTCTTCTGGGCTATTCTACAAAATAGTACTTGGTGGATATTTTAATATGTTATTAATTTTAGAATTAGTAGCTGTTTTGGTATTTAGCTTATTATTCAGAAAGCTTCCACCAACATTTGTAGGAATTCTGTACTTTGTGTATGCAATGCTTGACGGTGTAACTTTAGCTGTTGTCTTTGCCGCTTTTCAACTAAGCTCTGTTATTTACTTATTTGTAATTTCTGCCATAGTTTTTGGAGCTTTAGCCATAATAGGATATAAAACAGATAAAAATTTAAGCTCTTGGAATCCTTATATTACAGTATTTTTAATTGCTGGTATTGTTCTTAGCTTAATTAACTTGATATTACTAAAAAACTCTATGCTAGATTTAGTTTTAGATTGGGTTATTTTAGCATTGTTCTGCGGTATCACTATTTATGATATTAATAAAATTAAAATGCTTCAAGCTGAGCCTGATATCAATCAAGAAAAAATACATATTTATTGCGCTATGCAATTATATTTGGATTTCATAAATATCTTTTTAAGAATTCTTTCTATTTTTGGAAAGAGAAGAGATTAAAATATAAAATAGCAATTTACTTCTTTTTTATAGTAAATTGCTATTTTACCGTTTGTAAGCTTTCAGATAAACTAGGGCTAGTTACTTTACTCTTCAACTTCTTCAAATTGTGAATTATACAAATCGAAATAAAACCCTTCTTTTGCAAGTAGCTCATCATGAGTACCCTGCTCAACAATATCACCATGATCCATAACCAAAATCAAATCAGCATTTTTAATAGTTGATAGCCTATGAGCAATAATAAAACTAGTTCTACCCTCCATTAAATTATCCATAGCCTTTTGAATTTCTATTTCCGTCCTTGTATCAATTGAACTTGTCGCTTCATCTAAAATTAATATTTTAGGGTCTGCAAGAATAACCCTTGCAATTGTAAGCAATTGTTTTTGACCAGCAGAAACATTGCTTGATTCTTCATTTAAAACTGAATTATATCCCTTTGGTAACGTTTTTATAAAATGATGTACATGTGCTGCTTGGGCAGCTCTTATAACTTCGTCATCTGTTGCATTTTCATTTCCATATTTGATATTATCTTTTACCGTTCCACCAAATAACCAAGTGTCTTGTAATACCATACCAAACATTTTGCGAAGTTCTCCACGATTAAAGTCTTTTATATTATGTCCATCTATTTTTATCTCACCTGAATTCACATCATAAAATCTCATCAACAATTTTACCATTGTTGTTTTTCCCGCACCTGTTGGTCCAACAATTGCAATCTTTTGTCCATCTTTGATTTTTGCATTAAAATCATTTATTATTGTTCTATCTTCATCATATCCAAAATGAACATTTTTGAATTCTACATTTCCGCTTAATTTTTCAACATCAATATTTCCTTTTGCAGTTTCTTGTTCTTCTGGTTCTTCTAAAAATTCAAATACTCTTTCAGCAGCAGCTGCCATTGCTTGTAATGTTCCAGATATTTGAGCAATTGAACCAACTTGATTTGTAAACTGTTTATTATATTGTATAAAACTTTGAATATTTCCTACTGTTATCGTTCCCCTTATTGCTAAATATCCCCCAACTACTGCTACACCAACATATCCAATATTTGAAATAAAATTCATTAATGGATACATTAAGCCTGATAAAAATTGTGCTTTCCAACCAGCATGATAAAGTTTATCATTTGCTTTTTCAAACTCATTTTTTGTTTTATTTTCAGCATTAAATACTTTTACAATATTTAATCCACCATATATTTCTTCTACTTGACCATTTACTTCTGCTAAATAATTTTGTTGTCTTTGAAAGTATTTTTGTGATTTCGCAACAATGTTTTTTACCATTATTCCAGCAATCGGAATTATTATAAATGATATTAAAGTCATTTGCCAACTTATTGATAACATCATTACAATTATTCCTATAACTAAACATACTGTTCTTATTATTTCAGTTATACTTTGATCTAAGTTCATACTTAATGTATCAATATCATTTGTTATAACTGATAACACTTCTCCATGTGTCTTTTTATCAAAATATCTCATTGGTAATCTATTTATTTTTTTCACGATGTCATTTCTTATTTTAAAAGTTATTTTCTGTGCCACATTTGTCATTGTAAAACCTTGTATAAATGAAAACACTGCACTCAATATATATAAACCTAACAAAGTTAATAATATTTGTCCAATTTTACCAAAGTTTATTCCTTCTCCGCCAGATAGTTTACTAACTAATCCATTAAATATTTCTGTTGTTGCATTTCCTAATATATTAGGCCCAACAATTGTAAATAATGCACTTCCTACTGCAAATATAAACACTATTAATAATAAAAATTTATATTTTGATAAGTATTCTTTTATTAATTTACTTGTTGTTCCCTTAAAATCTTTTGCTTTAACTTCTTGACCTGCTTTTCTTCTTGGTCCACCCATTGGTCCTGGCATATGTTATTCCTCCTTTCCTTTTTCTTTCTCTTCTTTAAAATTAGCTGTAAGTTCTTCTTCTGATAGTTGTGATAATGCTATTTCTCTATAATTCTCATTATTTTTCATTAATTCTTCATGTGTTCCAATACCAACTACTTTTCCGTCTTCTAATACTATAATTTGGTCTGCATTTAAAATTGTACTAATTCTTTGCGCTACAATTATTACTGTCTTATCTTTTGTCTTTTTAGATAATTCTTCTCTTAATGTTGCATCTGTTTTAAAATCTAATGCTGAAAAACTATCGTCAAATACAAATATCTCAGGGTCTTTCGCAATTGCTCTTGCTATTGATAAACGTTGTTTTTGTCCCCCTGATACGTTCGAACCACCTTGTGATATTGGGTCTTCATATTGTTTTTCTTTGGCTTCTATAAATTCTGTTGCTTGCGCTATTTTTGCAGCACTTTTCATATTTTCGTCGGACATATCCTCGTTTGAATACTTTATATTAGATTTTATTGTTCCAGAAAATAATATTCCCTTTTGTGGTACAAATCCAATAATATCTCTTAAATCTTTTTGTGATACTTCTTTAACATTTACTCCATCAATTAAAAGTTCTCCACCTGTAACATCATAAAATCTTGGTAACAAGTTTACTACTGTTGATTTTCCACTTCCTGTGCTACCTATGATTGCAGTAGTCTCACCAGGTCTTGCTGTAAAGTTTATGTCTTCTAATATTTCTGTATCTGCATCTGGATATCTAAAAGATACATTTTTGAATTCAACTAAACCTTTTTTGTTTGCATCAAAATTCTTTGTTTCTTTTGCATCTTTTATGCTTGGTTCTTTTTCTAATACTTCATTAATTCTATTTGCTGAAACAGTTGCTCTTGGTAACATTATTGATGTCATTGATATCATTAAAAATGCCATAACTATTTGCATCATATATTGAATAAATGCCATCATGTCTCCAACTTGTAGTAATCCTTGGTCAACACCATTTCCACCTACCCAAATTACTAAAAGTGTCATTCCATTCATTACTAACATTAGCATTGGCATCATCATTGACATTGATCTGTTTACAAACATATTTGTTTTCATTAAATCGTTGTTTGCTCTTTCAAACCTTGCTTCTTCTCTTTTCTCTTTATTGAATGCACGAATTACTGGCAAACCTGTTAGTATTTCTCTTGATACTAAATTTAATTTATCAGTTAGCTCTTGTAATTTCTTGAATTTAGGCATTGCAATTATAAATAAAGTTCCTACTATAAATAAAATTCCAAGTATTCCTACTCCAATAATCCAAGCCATTGAATTATCACTATTTGTTAAAACTTTTACAAATCCGCCTATACCTATAATTGGTGCATATACTACAACTCTAAACATCATTGCAATCATCTGTTGAATTTGTTGTATATCATTTGTGCTACGTGTAATTAATGAAGCTGTTGAAAATTCATTTAGTTCTTCATTTGAGAATTTCAAGACTTTTGTAAATACTTTTTCTCTTAACGTTTTACCTAATCTTGCTGCTACCCTAGATGATAATAGCATAATTGATATCGCCGAAATCATTATAACTAATGCTACTCCTAGCATTTGAATTCCTGATAATATTATGTAATCATTTTGAAGTTTTTCTGTATCTACACCTAACTCTGTATAAATCTCTTTTACAGAAGCTACTGCTGCTTGCTCTTTTATTGAGTCCTGCATATTGTTTATTTGCTCAGTAAATTGTTCTAAAACGGCTTTTCTTTGCTCTTCTGGCATATTTTTTACAATTTCAGTTAAACTCATATTTTGCATATATATTTTTTGTTCGTTTGGCATATTAGTAATCATTTTCTCTTTTATTTTATTAGCTGTTTCTTCATTTTTTATAGTCGTAACTTCTAAAAGCGGTACTGCTAACACGCTTGATAATTCCGCCATTTCATCTTCTTCTATGTCTTTTAATATATAAAGTTCATTTGCTTCTACTTTATAATCTTTTCCTAAATATTTTTTTACTATCTTTTCTTCATCTACTGTTAATGTACTTCCCAATAAAGAATAATTGTTAGTTATTTTTTCGTCATCTTCTGAGAGCACTAATAATAAATCCATATTTTCTTTTGATATTATTTTAGGTACTGGATTTTCTATTCCCCCTGCTTGTATTCCGACATTAACAATTTTTGATGTATAGTCTGGTAGTGCTAAGTCAGCTGATGCTTGTATACATAGCAAAATTACTATCATTACTACTGACCAAAACGTTTTCTTTAAATTGCTTAATAATTTTAACATCTCTTCCTCCTTTAAGATTTTTGCATAAATAAATAACACTATATCATTATATGTGACACAGTGTCATTTAGTCAAGCTTTTGTATGTGAATTTATTGTGAATTTACATTTTTCTAAATACTCCTGCTACCTTTCCTAGTATTTCACAATTTGGTACTATTATTGGGTCCATTGTGCTATTTTCTGGTTGTAATCTGATGTGGTCTTTTTCTTTGTAGAATGTTTTTACTGTTGCTTCTTCTCCTATTAGGGCTACTACTATTTCTCCATTGTTTGCTGTGTTTTGTCTTTTTATTAGTATGTAGTCTCCGTCTAATATTCCAGCTTCTATCATACTTTCTCCTCTTACTGTTAACATGAAGCTTTCTGAGTTTCCTACAAAGTCTACTGGTATTGGGAATGTATCTGTTACGTTTTCTACTGCTAGTATTGGTTCTCCTGCTGTTATTTTACCTATTATTGGCACTTCTACTAGTTCTTTTTGCGTATAGAAGTCTTTGCTTGATGTTTTCTTTGCTTCTCCTGAGCCACCTTTTAGTAATCTTAGTGTTCTTCCTTTTTTGTCTTGTTTTTTAATATATCCTTTTTCATCTAGTTTTCTTAAGTATCCATGTACTGTTGCTGTTGAGCTTAGCCCTACTGCTTTTCCTATTTCTCTTACTGATGGTGGATATCCTTGTGTCATTATTTGTTTTTCAATAAATCTTAGTATTGATTTTTCTCTTCTATTTAGTTCTGGTTTTTTTCTAGGCATTTTTATCACTCCTATTTCTTCTATTTTTCCATATAATATCACACAAACAAAAAAATGTCAAACATATTTTTGACATTTTTTGTTTTTTATCTTTTATTTAATTTTCTTAAACTTTTATATACAATACTGGGCGAAAGCCAATACTTACATAAGATGCGGTAATATAATCACTCCCTTGACGATGAGAAATAGGATTGTCAAAACCACTACTAACATAACATCCACCACGAATAACAGCAAATGTTGTTTCAAACCTTGTGCTTGCAGTTACACGATTTCCTGTTTCAGTTGTCCACTCCCACATGTTTCCACTCATATCATATATATTCTTTACTTTTGTTACTTCTGACGCTCCTGTCGCAAGCTCTTTGTGTAAACTATATCCATAATTTGTATCATCATATGAATTTAAAGCAAATTCGTATTTCTCTCTTATTGATTGTATTAGTGAAATTCTGCCTGTTGTTATATTTCCCTTTTGATATGTTACTGCATATGTCCAATAATCTTTTTTACCAGCTGCTTTTCCTGTTTCGTTTGCAACACCAAGTCTATGTAATGCATGTAAAGCATTTGTTGTTATTTTGACATTGTTTGAGTAGTTTCCATAATTCGTGCTGTCCATTCCTATTCCACTATACTGACTATTTGTAGTTATCCATTCCAAGGCTGTGTCCCATGCATAGCTATCTACCAAGGCACTTATTACTGATGTACTGTTTTTGTACATATTTTCAGAAACTTTTTTAGCTTTCTCTTGTGATATATAATTCCAGCTTTGTGTTCCTTTTTGTACTATTGGGCTCATACTTAATACTTCATCAGAATTCTTCTTTTCATCCTTATAATATGTTGCTCCTTCACTATCTGCGTAAAAATCTGCATCTCTTGGCACTCCTGCTTCATATCTTCCTATATAAAATCCACCATATTTTGTTACACTTGCGTAATTTCCACCATTATCTGACCAATCAGTTATCGTTTCCCCTGTTTGTGGCAATGTTGTATAACTCCATTGTTTAGAACTATATTTATTTTTCCAATATGAAGCTAGTCCATGATTTCCTGTTCCATTGTCATCTGTTTTTTCATACGTTATTCCATTTGTTCCTGAACATAGTATCCATACAAATTGATTCCCTTTTTTGCTGTTGCTATCATCGTCTCCCATTTTATCTGAAATTACTAGTCCTGTTGATGGTGTTCCTGTTACATAGTAAAATCCTGTTGGTATTACTGCTTTGTTTGTTTTGTCTTCCTTTTCTACAATTATCGCTTTAACACTTTGTTCTTTTAATAATGTTTCTTCTAAACTTCCTTTTTCTGCATTTGCTAGTGTTATTTCTTCTAGTCCATTCTTTTCTATCTGTTCTTTTTCTTCTGTCCCACCTGTTATTTCACTTAGTGTGTATTCTTTATTTTTGTATGTTACTGTTCCTTTTGCTATGTTTGCTGTTATTCCGCTTTTCTTTCCTAATTCTGTTAGTATGTATTCATCTTCTTGCATATCTGTTATACTTCCATAATATTCTGACATTATCCCTAGTGCTTCTGTTTGCAAGTATTCTAAGTCTCCTGCTTCATTTGTTTTTTCTTTTGCTTGCACTGCCTTTCCTAGTATTCCATTGTCACCTATAAGTGTGCTTATCGCTACTCCTGCCAATATCAACAACACTATTATTGTTATAACTAATGCTATTAGTGTAATCCCTTTTACTTTGTTTTGTTCCATTTAATAAAACTCCCTTCTTTTGTTTTGCATAAATATTTTATACTTTTTTATGATTTATGTTAATAGATAATTAGTAGTTTTATTTTATTGGTTCTTATAAAAAATTTTAAAGGAGCTTTTTACAGCCCCTTTTTTGGTTATTTTACAGGATTTTCAGTATTTTGTCATTTCACATACTTTATCCCTATTTTAAATAAATACTTGGATCAACTTGAATAGAATCTTTTAATAATTCAAAATGAAGATGTGGCTCATCTCCACTTTCAAAAGCAGCTGTATTACCAACAGTACCAATAGTTTGTCCCTTATCTACTTTTTCACCTTCAACTACAAATTCAGCAGTTAAAAGATTAGAATAAACTGTTTGATATCCGTTATCATGCTCAATTACAACTGTTAACCCATATCTAGGGTCATTTTTAATTGATTTAACTTTCCCTGCTTCTGCTGATTTTACAACAGTTGTTTTCTCTGCTTTTATATCAATTCCTAAATGTGTAACCCATTCTTCTAATGTATTAGAATAAACTAAATTATCCTTTGCAAATTCCTTCATAATTTCTCCATCAACTGGTTTTGCAAAACTTAATTCCTTTTTTGGCTCTTCCTTTTTAGCTGTTGCTGTATTTGCCGCAGTATTGCTTTTAGTTGAATTAGTATTTGTCTTAGTTGTATTTACTGATGTATTTGTATTTTTTGTTGTTGTATTTGCTACTGTGTTGTTAGAAGTTGTATTATTTGTTGTGTTTGTTTCTTGTTTAGCATCTTCTACACTTTTTCCTATTTCTGTACTTGCACTTTGTGTATCTTCTTTTTCATTATTCTTATTAATATTTGCCATTTGCTCTAATGTCATAGTTCCTTCTTTTACATCATCACTTAAAGATTTGCTATATAAAAGTAGCCCTATTAAAATTGCTGCAAGTATTGCTACTGCTATGCAAGAATAAATAATAATTTTATCACTAAGTGATTTTGTTTGACGGTTTGGTTTTCTTGAATTTCTTCTCATATAATCCTCCTTAAATACTTTGTTAATACAAGTATTTCCTTTTTTTAGAAGAATATACATTTATAACGAATTTATATCTTTAATTTCTACTCCAACATAAAAATGATTTATAATATCATTACATGTACTCCCTTGTTTTGCCATTGCATCAGCACCAGTCTGGCTCATTCCAACACCATGTCCATAACCAACTACTGAAAATTTAATATTTCCATTTTCATTTTCAATTTTAAAATTAGTTGACCTTAATCCTAATAAAGTTCTTGTCTCAACACCTGAAAGCTCGTGATTTCCAAATTTAACAGTCTTTACTCTTTTGCTGTCTGTATAGTCTAACACTTTTATGTCTTCACCACTGTCAAAATTAATTTGAATATCTTGATATTTTGTTTTCAATTTAGCAATTAAATCATTTGGACTTAAAACCACTTGTGACGCATATTGGTTGTAGCCTTCTTCCCCTGCTGTTTCTACCACTTGCAAATATGGAAAATTTGAACCCCCCCAAACATTTACTGGCATTTCTGTTGTTCCACCACTATTTGCGTGAAAAAATGCATTTATTGGTTTATTTTCATATGTAACAATTTTTCCCTTTGTTTCATTTACACATTGCTCAATTTTTGCCCAGTTGCTTTCCCTTGCATTTTCTTCCCACCTAGACAATCTAACATCTTTTGAAACCCACGCTTGGCAACAAGTCGAATCATCACATATGTCCGCATTTTCGTGTTTCGGATTTTGGGCTTTATATATTGTGTATGTTCTAGCAACTATTGCTTGTGCTTTTAATGCTTCTAATTCATATGTTGCTGGCATTTCTGCTGATACAACATTATACAAATATGTATCTATTGGTATCTCTTCTATTTCTCCTGTTTTGCTGTGCAATAATTTTATTGTCCCATATTTTGCATAATTATATTCTGTTTGCTGAGTATTATCTGTATTTTCTTCCTGTTTTGTCTCAGTTGCTGTATTTTCTGCAATATCTGAATTTGCTGGCTTTTCTTTTTTTGTTAATAATGCTGGCAAAATAAAACAGATAAATACGAACAAGAAAAAATATGTTAAAAATTTTTTCATTACAAATTCCCTTCTAATTGATTATAATTTAAACTTATATTGCTTATTTTTTATCTCGAACCTTGATTTTATGAACTTAGCTTCATTTTCATTTGCTCTAAAACCCTTCGTTCAATTCTTGAAACTTGAACTTGCGAAACTCCTAATATCTTGGCTACTTGGGCTTGAGTTTTATCTTTAAAAAATCTTAGCATTATAACTTGTTGTTCATTTTGTTTTAATCCATTTATAAGTTCTTTTATTGCTATTTTATTTGTAATAATTTCTTCTTCGTTTTTATCTGTTGAAATTTTATCTATTAAATTAATTTGATTTCCGTCTTTATTATTTATGTAAGTTGCACTTTCAATCGACTCTACTCCTTTTGAAACTTCTAGTGCAAGACTTATATCTTCTTTTGTGACTTTCAATTCTTCTTGTATTTCTTCAATTTTTATTTCTCTTCCATTTTTTATCAAATAACTCCTTTGTAATTCATTTATTTTCATTCCTAGTTCTTTTATACTTCTACTAACTTTAATAGGTCCATCATCTCTAATAAATCTTTTAATCTCGCCTATCATATATGGAACAGCATATGTTGAAAGCTTAACCTCAAAATTAGTATCAAACCTTTTTATGGACTTGATAAATCCAATACAACCAATTTGATATAAATCATCTAACTCATAACCTCTACCATTAAATCTTCTAACAATGCTCCAAATCAATCCATTATTATGATTGATTAATTTCTCTAGTTCATACTTATCACCTTGCTGGGCTTTTTTTATAGATTCCATATCATTTTCGTACATAATTACCCCACTTTTCTTTTAATCTTTTGTTTATGAATTTGTTACAGTTGTTGCTGTCATTTCAAAATCGTCTTCTGTATCCTGCTTAGGCTTAATTTTTTTACTCATTGTAACCTTTGTACCTAAACCTACAATAGACTGAACTTCAAGCTTGTCCATAAAACTCTCCATAATAGTAAAGCCCATACCTGACCTTTCCAAATTAGGTTTAGTAGTATATAGCGGTTCTTTTGCAGCATCAACATTTTCAATACCTTTACCTTTATCAGAAATCTCTATAAAAATTTCATTCTCCTTTAACTTAGCCACAATCTTCACAATACCTTGGCTTTTATCATATCCATGAACAATACAATTTGTAACAGCCTCTGACACCGCAGTTTTTATATCTGCTAACTCTTCTAAACTAGGGTCTAATTGCGAAGCAAACGCAGCCACTGTAATCCTTGCAAAAGCTTCATTTGCTGACTTGCTAACAAACTCTAATTTCATTTCATTTTTAAACTCTTCTTTCATATCTATCCTTTCCTTTTGGGTGTTTTTGGGGACAGACCTTAAAAACACCCAAACTTCTTGTTTCTTTTCTATTTACATTTTTTGTTTGGGTGTTTTTAAGGACTGTCCCCAAAAACACCCACTAGCTTTAGCACTCCACTCATTTCAAATATTCTTTTTATACTTTGACCTAAATTTTTGAGCTCTAATTTTGCTCCTATCATATTTGCAAATTTGTATCTTCCTATTATTAGTCCGATTCCGGCACTATCCATGAAAGTGACACTATCAAAATCAAATATAACTTTTCTAGGCATATATCTCTCCATTTCATAATCTGCTTTCCTCCTTATCTCTTGTACCTTATGGTCATCAATTTCTTCTGTTATTTTTAAAACTAGAAGCTTGTCTTCTTCATAAAATTTTGATTCCATTTTTATTTCCTCCTTAGTTTTTCTTATTATAATTTACTTTCCATTTTTTTCCAAGAGCGAAATTACAGAAGTTTTGTCGTTTATTGAAAAGTTTTCGACAAAAAATTTTTTATATAGATGTGTCCCAAAATGGACAAAATGTCCCATTGGGGACGTTTCCAAATGGACATTTTGTCCAAAAAGAAACGTCCCCAACGGGACATTCTTTTCTATTTTAAACTTTCTACTACTTTTGCAAGCATTTCTTTATATTTTTCAAGCTTTGCTTTTTCTTCATCAATTTTAGCTTGTGGAGCTTTATTTACAAAACCTGGATTAGAAAGCATTTTCTCACATCTTGCAACTTCTGCTTCCAATTTTGTCTTTTCTGTTTCTAATCTTTTGCGCTCTTCTTCTAAATCAATTAAACCTTGTAAAGGCATATATAATTCTATACCGTCTTTTATTATATTGATTGAATTTTCGGCAAATTGACCTTTTTCTTCAAGTATCGTTAATTTTTCTCCAAATCCTAACTTCAATAATACTTGTTCTAATTCTTTTAGTTCTTCCTTATATGTATTTGTTACAAATATTAATTCTGACTTTTTGCTTGGGTGTATATTTTTTATGCTTCTTACATTTCTGATTTCTACTATGATGTCTTTTATTTTTTCGATTATTTGTTCTTCTTTTTCAAATGCAAATTGCTTTTGTGTTGGCCATTCAGAAATCATTAATTCGTTATCATCGACATTTACTAAGTTCTCATAAATTTCTGATGTTACAAATGGCATAAATGGGTGTAATAATTTTAATGAAACTGACAATACATAGTTTAGCACACTGCTTACAACTACTTTCGTTTCTTCGTTTTCGCTATATATTCTAGGTTTTACCATTTCTATGTACCAATCGCAGAATTCATTCCATACAAAGTTATATATTTTATCTAGCGCTACACCTAAATCGTAATTTTCTAAGTTTCTAGTTATATCAACAACTAGTTTATTTAACTTATTTAGTATCCATTTGTCTTCAATTGCCAAAGGTGCTGTATTTATTGAGCTTAGAGCTTCTTTTACTTTTTCTTTATCAGGTGTGTTCATTATGATAAATTTCGCTGCATTCCAAATTTTGTTTGCAAAGTTTGATGCCTGTTCTAATTTCTCAGGAATGTATCTTATATCATTTCCCATTGTTGTTCCAGATAATAGAGAAAATCTCAAACTATCTGCTCCATATTCATCAATTATTTCTAATGGGTCAATTCCGTTTCCTAATGTTTTTGACATCTTTCTTCCTTGGCTGTCACGTACCATTCCGTGAATTAGAATATCTTTAAATGGTGCTATTCCAGTAAATTCTAGCCCTTGTGACATCATTCTTGATACCCAGAAAGTTATAATATCAAATCCTGTTACCAATACATTTGTTGGATAGAACATTTTATAATCTTCTGTTTCTGTGTTTGGCCAACCTAGTGTTGAAAATGGCCATAATGCTGAGCTAAACCATGTGTCTAGTGTATCTTCATCTTGATGTAGTTTAGTACTTCCACATTTTTCACATTTTTCAGGTTGTGCTTTTGCTACATTTATATGTCCACATTCTTCGCAGTAATATGCTGGAATTTGATGTCCCCACCATAATTGTCTTGATATACACCAATCTTGTGTATTATCTAGCCAATTAAAGTAATTTTTTTCATATTTTTTAGGAACAAATTTAGCTTCATCATTTCTGATGCTGTCTGCTGCTCTTTTTGCTAAGTCTTTCATTGAAACAAACCATTGCTCAGAAATTTTAGGTTCTATTGTGTTTTTACATCTTTCACATTTTGCTACATTGTGAATGTGTTCTTCTTCTTTTATCAATGCTCCTATTTCTTTTAATTTGTTTACAATTTCTTTTCTAGCTTGCAACAAGTCCATCCCTTTATATTCAGGAACTAAATCACCCATTTTATTGTTTTCATCAAATACTTCTATTATTTCTAAATTATGTCTTAATCCAGCTTGATAGTCGTTCATATCATGTGCTGGAGTAATTTTTACACATCCTGTTCCGAAGTCTTTTTCAACAAAATCATCTGCAATTATTGGAATTTCTTTATTCATAATTGGTAAAACACAAGTTTTTCCAACCAAATCTTTGTATCTTTCATCATCTGGATGAACTGCAACAGCTGTATCTCCAAGCATTGTCTCTGGTCTTGTTGTTGCTACTATTATGTATTTATCTGTATCTTTTATTTGGTAACGAATATGCCACAAGTGACCTGCTTCTTCTTTGTATTCTACTTCTGCATCAGAAATTGAAGTCTTACAACTTGGGCAATAATTAATCATCCTTGTTCCTTTATAGATTAACCCTTTTTCATATAAACTAACAAACTGCTCTAAAACAGCTTCTGACAAGCCTTCATCCAAAGTAAATCTACGTCTTTCCCAATCACAAGAACATCCTAATTTCTTTTGTTGTGTTTGTATAGTTCCACCATATAATTCTGTCCAATCCCAAGCTTCTTTTAAGAACCCTTCTCTACCTAGCTCTTGCTTAGTTTTACCTTCATTCCTTAATTTTTCAACAACTTTCATTTCTGTTGATATTGCAGCATGGTCTGAACCAGGAAGCCATAGTGTATTATAGCCTTGCATTCTTTTGAAACGAATTAGAATATCTTGTATTGTATCATCTAAGGCATGTCCCATATGTAGCTTTCCTGTTACATTTGGTGGTGGCATCATTATACAATAACTTTCTTTGCTTTTATCCATATTTGGCTTGAAGTATCCATTTTTCTCCCATTTTTCATATAGGCTATCTTCAAACTCTTTTGGATTATATTTTTCTTTTAACATAATCATTTCTCCTTTTGGACTTTTTGGGGACAGGCCCAAAAAGTTTTGTCCTGTTCCCAAAATACAATCTATTTTTCTTGATAATCTGCTGGAATTTCAAATAACTTACTATCTACTTTGTCTGAAATCTCAACTTTTAATAATTCTTCCTTTTCACCTACAATAGTTTTTATATATGCTAATTTATCTCCTGAAAAATAAAATCTAGTTTTCACATTTTCACTTGATGCTAATTGTGTTGAAGACATCATTGTAAATCCTGTTGCTTGATTATATTCCATATATTGATATTTCTTGTTGTTTACATTTTCTTTTCCAGTTGTAAACTCTACACCAGCAAGATTTCCTAGTATTTTCTCAACTTTGTTCAAGTCTGTTTGGTTATTGCTATAAGTATAATATTCTTTACTTTCATCTCTAATCAAATATGAATTTCCGTCTTTGATTATATATTTAGAAAGCTCTCCATTATATAAAGTCTCTGTATATCCTGCATTGTTACCTTTGGCATAAACTTCTTCGTTTTTGTCATCTAATGTAGTTGTAAAACTATATGTTTCTTTTGCTTTTAAATTTTCATATAACTCGCTTACTTTATTTGTTTGTTGTTCATCACTATTATTGTCATTTTTGTTGCCAAATGCGAAGAAGCAAACTATTCCTACTACAATTGCTACAATAGCGATTGTTATTAGTGAAATTATTATTATCTTTTTCTTTTCCATTTTTATATTATCCTTTCTTTCTGGGTGTTTTTGGGGACAGACCTTAAAAACACCCTAATCTTTTGTTACTTTTCTATCTACCTTTTTTTCTTTGGGTGTGTTTAAGGACTGTCCCCAAAAACACCCAAAAGCATCATTAATCTCCTAAGTTTATTCCTATGTTTCTTGCTGTTTTTATCAAATCGTCATCCATTTCTATCTTTCTCAAGTTACTTTCTGCTGTATTTCCTGATGCTGCTCCAATTTTTGTGTTATTTCCAACTACATCGTCAAGTGTAGCACTGTCTAGTTTTCCATTTTTTATTACTACTAATCTTCCAAATTTTTCTTCTAATGCTAGTTCCATTGCTTTTGTTCCATATTTTGTTGATAATACTCTATCAAATGCTGTTGGTGTTCCGCCTCTTTGCATATATCCTAGTGTTGTGTTTCTTGCTTCTAGTCCTGTTAGGTTTTGTAGTTGTTTTGCCACTACTTCTCCAATTCCGCCAAGTTTTGTGTTGTCTACTCCTGCTCCGTTGTCTCTTGTGTTCATTACTGTAAGTTCACCACCTATTGGTGTTGCTCCTTCTGCTACTACTACTACGCTGAAGCTTTTTCCTCTTTTCTTTCTGTTTTCTATTTTTGTTGCTACTCTGTTTATGTCATATGGTATTTCTGGTATTAATGCTACGTCTGCACCACCTGCTATTGCTGCTTCTAGGGCTATCCATCCAGCATATCTTCCCATTACTTCTAGTACCATTATTCTGTGGTGTGTTGCTCCTGTTGTGTGTAATCTGTCTAATGCTTCCATTGCAACAGATACAGCTGTGTTGTATCCAAATGTGATTTCTGTACAAGCTACGTCATTGTCTATTGTTTTTGGTACTCCTATTACATTTACTCCTTTTGTTGAAAAGTCTCTTGCTGATTTTTGTGTTCCGTCTCCACCTAATGTAAATATACAGTCAAATCCAAATTCTTTTATATTTGCTATTGCTTGGTCTGATACATCTTTGAATTCTACACTTCCATCTTCATTTACAACTTTGTAATTGAATAAGTTTGCATTTGTTGATGAGCCTATTATTGATCCACCTTGTGGCAATATTCCTATTGCATTTCCGTCAGCTGCTGTACTTAATCTTTCAAAGTCTTTTTTTAATAATCCATTATATCCGTCTATTATTCCATAGCATTCTACATTGTGATTTTCTGCTGTTTTTACAATTGCTCTTATAACTGCATTAAATCCTGATACGTCTCCACCATTTGCCAATATTCCTACTTTTTTAATCAATTTTTCTTCCCCCTTGTATGTTTTTCTATATTATAACACTGTTTTTATTATATAGCAAAATCAAATTTGCTATACAATAAAAACCACTTTTCTTTTACACAACTTCTACATCAATATTTAATTTTTCTCCATTGATATTTGTTTCTGTGTATGTTTCTCTATCTACACCATAAACTACTTCTACTGCTAATGTGTCGTGTTTAATTACTTCTTCGTTTTGTTTTACAACTTTTTCTAGCATTTCGTTTCCTGATACATATAGTTTGATATTGTCTAATACTTCAAATTCTTTGTCTTTTCTCATATTTTGAACTTTTGAAAGTATTTCTCTTACATATCCTTCTTCTTTTAGCTCAGGAGTTATGTTTGTGTCTAATACAACACCAATTTCACCTTCTCCACTAAATGCAAATCCTTCTTTTCCTTGCATTGTTATTAGTAAGTTTTCTGCATTTAATTCAATTTGAGTATCATCTATTTCGATATATTCTACTCCGCCATTTTTTACAGTGTTTGCTAAGTCCATTTGATTTTTGTTAGCAATTTCTTGTCTAATTCTAGGTATTAATTTCCCATATTCTTTTCCAAGTACTGGCAAGTTTGGCTTAATTTCAAAGTTTACGTATTCTGACATTTCTGCACCTAGTTTGATTGATTTTACGTTTAATTCTTCTTTTACTATGTCTGAATAATAATCTGGCAATGTATCTACTGAAATTAGCATTTCTGATAATGGTTGTCTATTTTTAATATTTGCAGAATTTCTTGCGCTTCTTCCTAATTTTACAATTTTATATGCTAAGTCCATTTCTTTTTCTAGTTCTGGATTTATAGCTGTTTTGTCCACTTCTGGCCATAAGCATAAATGTACACTTTCAGGCGCATTTTTGTCTAATCCAACTACTAGATTTTGATAGATTTCTTCTGTTACAAATGGTACAAATGGTGCTGATATTTTTACTAATGTTGTTAATACTTTGTATAATGTCACATATGCTCCTATTTTTTCGTCATTCAATTCTTGAGCCCAAAATCTTTCTCTATTTCTACGTACATACCAGTTTGAAAGTTCGTCTGTAAAGTCTTCAATTGCTAGTGCTGCTGATATAATATCATATTCTTCTAGTTTTTTGTCAACTTCTTCAACTAATGTATTTAACTTAGAAATTATCCATTTATCCATAACATTTGTAAGTTTGAAATCACTGTAATTTAATGGATTAAATTTGTCTATTTCTGCATATAGAACATAGAATGAGTATACGTTCCATAATGTTGATATAAATCCCCTTTGTGTTTCTTGTACATTGTTTAGACCAAGTCTTGTTGGAAGCCATGGTGCTGAACAAGTATAGAAATGCCATCTTGTTGCATCTGCTCCTATTGTATCTAATAATGTCATTGGGTCTACACCATTTTTCTTTGACTTAGACATTTTTTGTCCTTTTTCGTCTAATACGTGTCCTAAAACTATACAGTTTTCAAATGGAGTTCTTCCAAATAATGCTGTTCCTATTGCTGTTAATGTATAGAACCATCCCCTTGTTTGGTCAATTGCTTCTGATATAAATCCTGCTGGGAAGTTTTTATCAAACATTTCTTTATTTTCAAATGGATAATGCCATTGTGCAAAAGGCATTGAACCAGAATCAAACCAACAATCTATAACTTCTTTTGCTCTGTGCATTTCTTTGCCACATTTTGGACATTTTAAATGTACATTGTCTATATATGGTTTATGTAATTCTATATCATCTGGACATTCAATTGCTTTTTGTTTTAATTCTTCAATTGAACCGATACATTCTTTGTGTCCACATTCTTCATCTTCACAAGTCCATACAGGTAATGGTGTTCCCCAATATCTATCTCTTGAAATTCCCCAGTCAATTACATTCTCTAAGAATTTCCCGAATCTTCCTGTTCTTATTGTATCAGGATACCAGTTAACTTTATTGTTATTTGCAACTAATTCGTCCCTTAGTTTGCTCATTGCAACAAACCAGCTTTCTTTTGGATAGTAAAGTAGTGGTGTGTCACATCTCCAACAATGTGGATATGAGTGTAAGTGTTTTTCTTTGCTAAATAGTTTGTTTTCTTCTTTTAACCATTTGCAAATATCTTCGTTACAGTCTCTTACAAATCTTCCTGCCCAAGGTTCTACTTCTTTTACAAAATTTCCAGATTTGTCAACTAAATTGATAAATGTAATTCCATTTAATTTTGCAACTAAACTGTCATCTTCTCCATATGCAGGTGCAATATGAACAATACCTGTACCATCTGTTAATGTTACATAATCTCCGTGGATTACTTCAAATGCTTTTCCTTCAACTTCTCCAAAAGGCATTAATCTTTCATATTTTGTACCTAGCAACTCTTCACCTTTAAATGTTTTTACCAACTCATATGGTGTTTCTTTTAGTACTGTATCAATTAAATCTTTGGCTAATATATAGTTTTCGTATACTGGCTCATCATCTGTTCCAATATTTGCTTTAACTTCTGCATATTCATAAGCTTTATTTACACAAAGAGCTAAGTTTGAAGGCAATGTCCAAGGTGTTGTTGTCCAAGCTAAAATATATTTGTCTTCACCAACAACTTTGAATTTTGCAATACAAGTTAAATCTTTTACATCTTTATAACCTTGTGCAACTTCGTGTGAAGATAGCGCTGTTCCACATCTAGGGCAATATGGCATAACTTTGTGGCCTTCATATAATAACCCTTTTTCCCACATTTGTTTCAAAGCCCACCATACAGACTCTATATAGTCATTGTGGTATGTAACATATGGATTTTCCATATCAACCCAATATCCAACTTTTTCTGTCATCTCTTCCCATTTGTGAACATATGTAAACACACTTTCTTTACATTGTTTAACAAAATCTTCTACTCCATATTCTTCTATTTGTTCTTTTCCAGAAATACCTAGTTTTTTCTCAATTTCAAGCTCAACTGGTAGTCCATGTGTGTCCCATCCAGCTTTACGTATTACATGATATCCTTTCATTACTTTGTATCTTGGAATAATATCTTTTATAACTCTTGTTTCAATATGCCCAACATGTGGCATTCCGTTTGCTGTTGGAGGGCCATCATAAAATGTAAAATATCTTTTCCCTTCATTCATAGCAAAGTTCTTTTTAATTATGTCTTTCTCTTTCCATTGTTTCGCAACTTCTCTCTCGATTCCCACAAAACCTTCTTGTGGTAATTCTACTTTTTTGTACATAAAAATTCCTCCTTTTGTCCATTGGGGACGTTTCCTTTTGGACATTTTTGTCCATTGGGGACACATCTTTAATTTTGGTGGTGATGTTTTTTTGCTCCGTCCCCAAAAACATCAAAAAATCTTTTCATCCTGTTTGTTTAGGACGAAAAGATTTTATTTCCGCGGTACCACCTAAGTTAGAGTAAATTTGTTTTTTTATTTACTCTCTCTTTGTTATCTTTAACGCAGATTTACGGCTAATTTACTGTTGTTTCAATTTAGCGACAAACTAAGGTGATAACAAATAATTTTTACCTGCCAAAATTCCACCATTCTTTGACTCTCTCTTAGTTATTGTATTATTTGCCTTGTCCTTGTTATTGTTTTTTTCAATATTGCTTTATATTATATCACATTTATTTAGTTTTGCAAGAGCTTTTTTAACTTTTCTTCAACTATTTTTTCTTAGCAATAACATTGTATATATGCCAATGTTTTGTTTTTCCTAATCCAGTTTTTCCATTTTTTTCAATTTCATTAAAATCTATTATCTCAAATGAATTTTCAAAGAGCTCTAATACTTGTTCTTTTGATAAAAACACCATTTTTTCTTTTATCTTTATCCATGAATCATTTAATCCAAAAAAATTTCCAACAAAGTACCCGTTCTTTTAAAATGCTATCATTAATTTTGTTCCAAAATTCCTTAAAATAATTCTTATTACAAAATGGAATACTAAAATTTGCTACTAATAAATTATTTTTTTCCAATTCTACATTTTCAAAATTTTGACATTTAAAATTAAATCTTTTCTTTTCATCTTCATATAATTTTTCAAGTATGATTTCACTAGTATTTTCTCTGTCTACTCCTAAAACTTTCCAGCCATTTTTCAATAGATATATTGTATCTCTACCAGCTCCACATCCTAAATCAATTGCATATTCTGCTTTTGCTATAATTTTCATAGCCTTTTTCAAGTTTTCGTGTGGCATTGCTTCTTTTGTATTTTCATAAAACTTTTCTATATTTCCCATATAAATATCATTTCCTTTCTACATATTCTTATATCATATATTTAATAAAAAAACAAGAGAGTGTAAATCAACATTCACACTCTCTTTAGTGCTTTTAGAAAGTCTTCCAGCACTGTGGATCCTTTGAATAGAAATTTCCTGTCAAGCATTTTGCAACCGCAGGACAGCCTCTACAAAAATTTTTCAATTCACATTTTGCACAATATTCAAAATTTTCAAATTTACGATATTCTTCCATTTTCTTTCCATAAAAAATATCATAAATTGATTCTTCTGGAACTTTTCCAACTGGAGAATCACATCTTCTACATGCGTAAACAGTTCCATCTGCTAATGTTGTTATATGACTGATTCCACAATGACAGCCATCAATGATAAGGTCATCTGGATTGTTGATATCCTCGATTGTAAACAATCCCTTCTCGTACAAATATAAATTCCAAAGATGATCTTTAAGAGCAAATCTTGTACCGCAGTCCTTATATTCATTAAACTTTTTCCACATACAGTCCAAAAAGTTTTTATACTCTTCTGGTGAAGGAAGCAAGTCAAAATCTTCTGGATTGGGACAATATCTCGCAAACGCAAAATTGTCAACATTATACTTTACTACAATATCAACTAAATCTGGTATTTCAGAAATATTAGTTTTTGAAACCGTGGTCATAATAGCTGTTCTGATGCTACTTCCTTTAAAGTACTTTATACTTTCGAGTGTAGCATCAAAAGAACCTGGTCTTCTAATGTAATCATGAGTTTGCTTTAAACCATCAATTGACATTTGATAACCATGGCATCCTAAATTTTCAAGTCTTGATACCACTTCATAACTCAAATGAAATGGATTACCCAAAATGGTAAAAGGTACATTGTTCTTTTTAAGCATTTCAAGGAACTCCCAAATATTAGGATGCATAAGTGGATCTCCTCCTGTAATCGTTAAGATTGGATCACATCCCATCTTATTACACGTATCAATAAAATTATGCAAAATATTCTCAAGCACATTTAAATCAAGTTCAAAAGTACAGTCTTTATCTTTCCCTTGATAAATGTAACAATGTTTACATCTCTGGTCACATCTGTCTGTTATATGCCATTGCATGGCAAACCGTAATTTATTATTCATTGCAAAATTCCTTTCTACTTTTTGGAAAATAGGGCAGTAATACATATTACTGCCCTATTCCAAAATTAATTGTTGTCTGTGTACCAAAAGTACTATTTACATGTTACGAATTTCCGTAGCTACAAGAACTACAAGAACCGCCTGAACAACCACCGTAGCAGTTGCAAGAACAATCACTGGCTGCCATTACATTGCTTTTAAGGTTAGAAGATTTTTCATTACCTAAAAAGCTCTGTGCAGATGAACGGCTGGTGTATCTAACCTGCTGCATCCAGTAGTTTGTCCGACTAGTGCCTTTGCTTTTCATAAGCCATTCTCCTTTCTATTAATTTTGGATCCTTGTCTTAGAGCATCATTCGCTGCTCTAAGTAATACAATTAATGTATTACAGTTACCATAATATCACGTTCAAAACAATTTGTCAATATATTTTTTAAATTTTATTCAACTTTTTACATCAATCTTATTTTTCAATTGATTCACTTTTCAGGACAGGTCAAAAAGTTTTGATGTTTTTGGGGGCGGAGCCAAAAACATCGATTTTTTGAAAGAGATGTGTCCCAAAATGGACAAAATGTCCAAAAGGAAACGTCCCCAAATGTCCCAAATTTCCTTATTCTGTTCTTAGTGCTTCAACTGGGTCTTTCTTACTAGCCATTTTAGAAGGAACTAGCCCCGCAATTATAGTAAGGAACATACTAATTAGAACTAAAACAACCCCAGCAACTGGTGGAACCATAGTTTTAACAGCAACACCTGTTATCGCATAAATTCCACTATTAATTGGTATCGTAAGCAACATTGTAATTCCTATTCCTAATAATCCAGATATAAAACCTATTATAAAAGTTTCTGCATTAAATACTCTCGAAATGTCCTTTTTAGAAGCACCAATTGCTCTTAAAATTCCTATTTCCTTAGTTCTCTCTAAAACTGATATATAAGTTATAATTCCAATCATAATTGATGATACAATAAGTGATATTGCAACAAATGCAATTAGCACATAACTTATTATATCTACAATTTGACTTACAGACTTCATCATGATACCTACTAAATCAGTATAGTTTATTACATTTTCTTCTTTACCTTCATCTCTTTGTTTTTGATTATATTCTTCAATTGCTGTTGATATTTTTTCTTTTGCCTCGAAGTTTTTTGGATATATACTAATTGATGTTGGCTTATCTAAATCAATTGCACCTAATTTTTCTAAATTTTTCTCATAGCTTGCATTTTTATTTTCTGTATATGCTTCCATCATTTGAGCTATTTGTTCACTACTTAGCCTACTCATTGCCATTTTTTGTTCATTTGATAATGAATTATAGTCAAAATTTGCATTTCTTTCTTCGTCTGTTGGGAATTTCAACCCTGAAAATACGTTTATTTCTTTGTTTTCGTTTTGTTCTTTTACTATTTCAGCATCATTTGATTTGTTAATAACATATTCTTCTAGTTCTTTTAAATATCCAATTCCACCTGCCATTGACGCTGCAACTGTTTGGTCATTTTGTCTTATAATTCCTACAACTTTGATTTCTTCCGCTTCGCTTAATCTATTTTTCATATATTCGTCATCATCACTTTTGTCTAGCCATACTCCATTTTCTTTTTGATAATAATCAGAATTTAGAATTAGTTTAAATGATAAATCTAATAATTCCTCATAAGTATAGCTTGTTTGCTCTTCTTCAGAAATCTCTTCTCCTTTTTGAACTGCATTCCATTTTTTCTCTAATTCTTTTTGGTCTTTTAGTCCTAATGCATATAAAGTATAATCGCTTATTTCATTATCCTCAGTAGCAATTAAAACCACCTCATTATAATTTTTAGGCCAACTTCCTGCTAATAAATCATATTGTGAATGTAGTAAAGTTTCATTATCTAACATCTTTGTCCATACATCTGTATTACTTGCCATTTGCATTGTAGAATTTCCAGACATCATTGAATACATTGAAGAATTGTTCCTTGCTTCTAACATCTCTCACATTCCAAGTGCGTTCATAACAGTGCTTGGATTAACTCTAACAATGCCATTTTCTGTGTTTTCTTTATATAAATTCATATTTAAGTTGTAATTGTATTGAATTGCATTGCTGTTTTCTGTTATTCCATTATTTCCTTCTTTAATATACTTTCTAAGTTCTGTTAAATTGTTATTCTCCACCTTGTTAGAAAGTGTTGTAATCATTTCTCCCATTATATCTGAAGAGTAGATTTTTCCGTCTTCATAATTTGATGTATCACTATTTGTTTGACCCATCATAGCTTCCATCATACTTGACATATCAATTGTTGATTCTTCTATACTAATTGGATATGATGATAGTGTGTCTTCTTCAACTTTGTTTATGTAATTTTGTACACCTGTTGATATTGCAAGTATCAGAGCTATTCCTATAATTCCAATTGACCCTGCAAATGACGTTAATAATGTTCTTCCTTTTTTTGTCATCAAATTATTTAAGCTTAGTCTTAGTGCTGTGAAAAACTTCATTGATGTAAATCTTACTTTTTCCTTATTTGACTTCTTTTCCTTTGTTTCGTACGGATTGGAATCATCTGTTATTTTACCATCTAATATCTTTATAATTCTACTAGAATATTTCTCTGCTAAATCCGGATTATGAGTAACCATTATAATCAATTTATTCTTAGAAATCTTCTTCAAAATCTCCATTACCTGCACACTTGTCTTTGTATCCAATGCACCTGTTGGCTCATCTGCCAAAATAATATCAGGATTATTTACCAATGCCCTTGCTATTGCAACCCTTTGCATTTGCCCACCTAACAATTGATTTGGCTTTTTATTAATTTGCTCTTTTAATCCTACATCTTCCAAAGCCTTTATAGCCCTTGCTCTTCTCTCTTTTTTAGACACACCTGAAATTGTTAGCGCCAATTCCACATTTGATAGTATTGTTTGATGTGGTATTAGATTGTAACTTTGGAACACAAAACCAATACTGTGATTTCTATATGTATCCCAATCTCTATCCTTAAAATCTTTTGTAGACTTTCCATTAATTATTAAATCTCCACTTGTATATCTGTCTAACCCACCTATTATATTTAATAGTGTTGTCTTCCCACATCCACTTTGCCCTAATATAGACACAAACTCAGATTCCCTAAATTGTATGTCTATACCTTTTAGAGCCTCTACTTTTTCATCTCCACTTATGTACGTCTTGGTTATATTTTTTAATTTTAACATTATTTTCCTCCTTTTCCTGCCATTGGGGACGGATCTTTTTGGCAGATTCCTGCCATTGGGGACGGACCTTTTTGGCAATTTTTTGCCAAAGGGGACACTCCTTTAATCTCTACGTTCTAAGGCTTTATCTAACATATCAAGTATTCCGCCTTTAAATCCTATATATACATTCTTGTTTTCATTTAATTTATTGCATTTTAAAATTGTATATTCTGGATATAAATATTCTATGCTCCCACCGTCTTTATATTCTCTGGCTTCACATATTCCATTTGCTTTATCTTTTTTAGCTTGGTCTAATATGTCTTCTACACTTATAACGTTTTGCTCTAATGCATTTTTTAGTTCATATACCATATCTTGTTCTATTGTAATTGTTACATTTCCACCAAAGGTATATATCCCTTCTGCCATTTCGTATATTCCTAGGTCTTTCCTTTGACTATAATTTATCTCAAATTCTTTATTGTGTTCGTTGTCAATATTTTGATTGTTTTCTGGTATGTTGTTTTGAATTGTTTCTGCCTGCTTTTGCCCTTTTATTTTTATTTGGGTAGTGTAGATTACTACTCCTGTGGTTAATAGTAATATGATTATTGCTATTATTAATATTTTGTGTTGCTTTTTCATTTTTTATTTTCTCCTTTTTTTCTATTTATATCATATTAAGAAGTTATTTGCAAATACAAGAAAAGTGGCTTTGCCACCTTTTCTTCTCGCCGATTCGAGTTTTCGAATGTAATGAGAAAATCTCGAAGGCAATAGCGATTGTAGCATTTTATGTTATAGGAAAGGAGAACTTTCCTATAACATAAAAAAGCAATCATGTCATTTTTGACTAATTGCTTTTTGGTACCGGTGGTGGGACTCGAACCCACATGGTTTCCCGCACGATTTTGAGTCGTGTGCGTCTACCAATTCCGCCACACCGGCAAATATGATGTGTACCAATACATATTAGCACACATTAATAAAAAAGTCCACAACTTTTCAAAAAAATTTTACAAAAATCTCGAATTTCAAACTTTGTACCAGTAACATCTGTCCCTCTTGGCAGAAAGCTGCCAAGAAGAACCGTCCCCTTTGGCAGAAGGTCTGTCCCCTTTGGCAAAAAATTGCCAAAAAGGTCCGTCCCCAATGGCAATTTAAGCATCAAACTCAAATACATTAACAGTTTTAACACTTATGTCAGAAAAATCGTCGTTTTCATCTTCAAAGTCAAGTATTCTAAAAGTGGATTTACTGTTTAAGCTTAAATTTAGTTTTGAAGTGTCTACCAAAATTTTTGTAGAAATGTCTTGACCAACTGGCAATGTTTTGTTTTGGTTGTCATAGAAAATACAGTTTGTAAAGCTGACTGCGTTTGAGCCTTGTGGTAAGTTTATTTTGTAAAAGTTTATTTTTTTACTTTTCTTTTTTACTGCTTCTTGCATTTCTTCTTCTGGGTTTATGTTGAATACGTTTATTTGTCTATCGTCCAGTTTGTCGTCTAAGACTGCTTTATATACAGGTATTTCCTCCGTTGTGTTTACTTTGCCTACTGCTTCTTTTATGCTAGATATTATTTTTTCTAGTGTCATTTTAAAGCCTAGTTGTTTTGTGTTTTTGTTTATTTCTAGTATATTAAATCTGTCTTTTGGTAATTCTCTGTGTTTTTTGTTTTTTATTTTTGATATTTTTGTGCTGTCTTGGAATGTCCCACCAAATATGTCGAATTCTTCGTCTGTTAAAGTTTTTTCTTGAACAGCTTCTTTTTTCAGCTCTTTTAGTTTGTTTTCTATGTCTTTTGGTAAAAATTCATTTATTTTAATTTTATTTAGCAAGTCTATAACATTTGTTGATGTTATAAATATACTGTCTGTTTCGTCTTTGCTTAAAGCATTTCTTTGTAATTCGTCCATATTTCTACCGAATTTTTCTAAGTCTTCTTCATAGTCAAATGTTTTTGTTATTTTTTTTGTTATGTTTAGTTCTTCTGCTTCTCCTTCTGGCAATGATGCTATTTCGTCTTTGTTGCTATATTTCCAGAATTCAAATATACTTTTTTTGTGGTTGTCTATTTCTTGTATAAAAGCTGCTGCATTTTCGATTTTCTTTTGCATATTTTTATGTTTCAATTTTAGGCTATTGATGTCCATAACTAAGTTTTTTAGTTCGTGTTCTTTTGCTTCTATACTTTTATATAATTCTATTAGTTCTTCAATTGTATATTTTGATTTTTTTCTTCTTTTAGTTGGTACATTTAATTCTTCTTCATTTTGTGCATTAATTCCTGTTTCGTCAATTTCTTCCACTTCTTCCAAGTGTTCTTGTTCTTTTTTGTTTTTATTCTTTTTGCCACTATATTTAAAGTAATATTTAAATCTGCCGAAAAATGTTTTTTTACATTCTAAAAATGTTGATATTTGCTTTTCTTTTGCTAGATACTCATATTCTTGTGCTGCAATTTCTATTTTTAATTGATTTAATTTTTCTTTGCTTGTTTCTATTAAATCTTCTGTTTGTTTTTGTCTTTCTTCTCCATTGTGATATTGTTCTTTTAACCACTGGGCTATATCTACATATTCTATTTTTTCATCTTCCAAATAGAATTCAATTTCACCATTTTTAGATATATTTGTTCTAAATGTAAAGTATGATGCTAATTCTGTTTGTAATATGAACATTGCTTTTAGTAATTTATAAAATTTAATTGCTTCTTCTTCGTTTTCTAATGTTATTTTATATTGGCTTTTTACTTTTTGATATATTTCTGTTTCTCCTACTATTTGTATAGTCAAATTGTCATTTTTGTCATATACTTCATATACTAATGGCCAACTTTTTGTAAATAGCCATAAGTAGTTTTCTATATCTTCAAGTTCTGATTTTTTTAAATATGTATTGCTACATTCTACATTTTTTATTGGGACAAATATTTTTGTTGCTCTCTTTTTTTCTAATTGTTTTTTTAACAAGAAGAAAAATGCTGAGTAGTTTGTATCTTCTGTTGATACTATCATAAAATATTTGTCTGTATTTTCAGAATAGTAAATTTGCCATAAATAGTTGCTTTCATATTTTACTTTAAATGGTATTTTTTTATTTAAGTTTTCTTGCTCTTTTTCTAATTTTTCTACTTCTTCTACGCTAAATTCATTTAGCATTTTTAAAAAAGTTGTATATTTAATAATGTTTTCTTCTGTTTTGTTATCTAGATAATCTACTAGTGGACTTGATTTTTTATACTTTTCTTCAATATCGTCTAGTCTATTTGTTGGTGATAATAATATTTGTATATCTTTAATTGGTATATATCTATATTGTCTATGTTGATTTTGTCTGTAAGTCTTTGATATTCTATATTCTAAATCATCATCTTTTTTTAGAATTCTTGGTATTTTATCTAAATCTAATCCTAGATATTCTAATTTATCTTGTATTGCATTTTCCTTTGGCAAGTTTCCTACTCCTTCCTATTTTAAATTATTTTATTATGTCATAAAAACTTTTAAATTCATATCCTTGTTCTCTTAAATATGAAATTATATGTGGTAAAGTTTCTGCTGTTACTCTTTTTGCAGGTGCGTCATGCATTAATATTATTACACTGTTTTTGCTTCCTACTGTTTCTTGCAATCTTGCAAGTTCAAATTCAGGTGAAAGGTTATTTGTTTCTGCATCTCCGTTTAATGCGTTCCAGTCAACACATAGAATGTCATTTTGAGATAATAATTCTTTTGCTTGACTTTTTATTTCTGAATATTTTCCACCTACAAGTCCACCTGGGAACCTGAATAAATGTGAATTATATTCAGGTACTCCCAAAGTAGCTCTTATTATTTCCATACTTTGGTTATATTCGTTTAGAACCGCTTCTGGCGAAGAATATATCTGTGAGTATATATGTGAATACCCATGACTTGCTATAAAATGTCCTTTTTCATATATTGTTTTTGTCATTTCTGGCATTTGTTCCACCCTAGAACCTAGTACAAAAAATGTTGCTTTTATATTTTCTTTTTCTAATATATCAAGTATTTGTGGTGTAACTGTTGATGGTCCGTCATCAAATGTTAGAAATGCTCTTTTTGTTTCTGATTTATATATACTAGAAATATTTTGTCTTCCTTCTTCTGTTAGTTTAGGTATCTTTTCCTGCCTTTTTCTTTCTGTTTCTTCTAAAATTTTTGCTTGTTTTTGTTGCTCTTCTAATTGTAAAGCTTTTAATTCTCTTTCATATCCGTTTAAATGTTTTATATTCATTAATTGTTATAATTATATAGTGTGTAGTTATTAAAGCACATACTATTGCTATTATTGTTAATATTATAAAAAAAATCTTTTTTAAATTTATCTTTCCCTTGGTCTCGATTTTATAAATATTTACAGGATATTTACTATCATTTACCATATTTTTTACATCCCTTTTACTTCGTTTTTATTTTGCTTTCATTACTTCTTTTAAAAATTCTATTTCTTCTTCTACATTTAGTCTCATAAATATTGGTTCGCCTTTTTCTATAACTTTTGCATTTTCTATTTTGTCATATGATTGTAAACTTTCCCAAGTTTTTAAGCTTTCATCTTGTATTCCTATTTGCCTCAAAATATTTTCTGATGTATGTTCCATAAATGGTTTTATCAGAATTGCAATTTTTCTTAAATTTTCAATTAAGTGATACATTGATGATTGCAACTTTTCTTTTTGTTCTTCATCTTTTGCTAATTGCCATGGCATTGTTTCATCTATATATTTGTTTGTTCTTGAAACTATTGTCCATATTTCTTGTAGTGCGTTTGATATTTCGTATTCTTCCATTTTAGCTTCAAATTTACTGATTTGTTCTAATGTGAATTGTTCAAATTCTTTGTCTACATCATTTGGTGTTCCATTGTATTTTGGAACAATTCCACCAAAGTATTTGTTTACCATTGATACGGTTCTGTTTAATAAATTACTTAAATCGTTACATAAATCGCAATTATATCTTTCTACAAATTCTTCTGGTGTAAATACTCCGTCTTGTGATACTGGTACAACTTTTAATATAAAATATTTTGTTGCATCTAGTCCATATCTGTCTATTAGTGTTTCTGGATATATTACATTTCCTTTTGATTTTGACATTTTTCCGTCTTTCATCATTATCCAGTTGTGTACTAATATTGTTTTTGGAAGTGGTAAATCTAATGCCATTAAGAATATTGGCCAATATATTAAGTGAAATCTTGCTATATCTTTTCCAACTACTTGTAAGTCTGCTGGCCAATATTTTTTGAATAATGTATCATCTTCTGATAAATATCCTAATGCTGTTAAATAGTTTGTTAATGCGTCTACCCATACATAAATTACATGTTTTGGGTCTTTTAATACTTTTATTCCCCAGTCAAATGATGTTCTTGTTACACATAGGTCTTCTAATCCTGGTTTTATAAAGTTGTTTATCATTTCGTTTTTTCTATATGCTGGTTTTATAAAGTCTGGGTGTTCTTCGTAATATTTTAAAAGTCTGTCTGCATATTTTTTCATATTGAAGAAATATGATTCTTCTTTCATTAGTTTTACTTCTCTTCCACAGTCTGGACATTTTCCGTCTACTAATTGTGTTTCTGTAAAAAATGTTTCACAAGGTACACAGTACCAACCTTCGTATTCCCCTTTGTAGATGTCTCCTTGTTCCATAAAACGGTCAAATATTTTTTGTACAATTTTTGTGTGTCTTTCTTCTGTTGTTTGAATATAGTCGTCATATTCTATTTCCATTTTTGCCCATAGTGCTTTTGCTTCTTTTGCTATTTCATCTACATATTGTTTTGGTGTTTTTCCTGCTTGTTCTGCTTTTTCTTGTATTTTTTGTCCATGTTCGTCTGAACCTGTTAACATATATGTGTCTTTTCCTTTTAATTTCTCGTATTTTTTTATGCTGTCTGTTACAACTTCTGTATATGCTGTTCCTATGTGATATTTACCACTTGGGTAGTAAATTGGGGTTGTTATATAAAATTTATTACTCATCTGCTTTTCATCTCCTTTTTTCATACAGATATATTACCACTTTTTTGCCAAAATATCAAGAAAAAGAAACCATTTTATGTTAGTTTCTTTTTTCTTTATTATTATTCATCTTTTGCTGTGTTTACTTTGAATAATTTGAATATTTCAACAATTACTAGTGGAGCTAAAATTAGGCCTACTAATTCTAAAACATTTTGTGTTGGTAATACTGGTATACTAAATATTGTTCTTAATCCAGGGATTGCTAGAATCACAAACATTAGAGCTGCTGATGCTACCACTGCCCAAATTAATTTTGTATTATTAAATACTTTTGTTTTAAATATTGATTTTTTATTATTCCTTATATTAAATACATGTACCAATTCTGATAATGCTAGTGTTACAAATGCCATTGTTTGACCTACTTCTATTTTAGATTGGTCTAGTGTTAATCCATCTATTGGAGTTGTTGTTGTACCTAGTCCTATTGCAAATGCTGCAAGTGTTAGAAGTCCTATCATTGCACCTTGATATACTACTCTCCAAGTCATCCCTTTTGTAAATACTCCTTGATTTGGTTTTGCTGGTTTTCTTTGCATTATATCACTATTTGCTGGGTCAAATGCTAATGCTAATGCTGGTAATGAGTCTGTTACTAAATTTATCCACAATATATGAATTGGCAATAATATTTCTAAATGTGTTATATCTGTTATTCCAAACCATTTTGCAAATACTGGTGTTAGTAATGTTGCTAGGAACAATACAACTATTTCTCCTACATTGCTTGATAATAAGAATTGTATTACTTTTAAGATATTGTCATATATTCTTCTTCCTTCTTCTACTGCTGATACGATTGTTGCAAAATTATCATCTGTTAAAATTACATCTGCTGCTTCTTTTGCTACATCTGTTCCTACAATTCCCATTGCACAACCTATATCTGCTGTTTTTAAAGCTGGACTGTCATTTACTCCGTCACCTGTCATTGCTACTATTTCACCATTTTTTTGCCATGCTTTTACTATTCTAACTTTGTGCTCTGGTGATACCCTTGCATATACAGAATATTTTCTGACATTTTTTTGTAATTCTTCATCTGTCATTTTTTCTAATTCTGCACCTGTTATTGCCTCATCTTCATTTTCTAAAATCCCTAGTTTTTTTGCTATTGCTGTTGCCGTAATTTTGTGGTCACCTGTAATCATAACTGTTTTTATTCCTGCTGTTTTACATTTTTCAACTGCTATTTTTGCTTCTTCTCTTGCTGGGTCTATCATTCCTACCATTCCAACAAATATTAGGTTACTTTCGATATTTTCCATTTCTTCTTTTGTTGGTTTATGGTCTATTTCTTTATATGCACAGCCTAACACTCTTAGTGCTTCTTTTGCCATTTCTTCGTTGTGTTCTCTTATTTTATTTATATAACTTCCTAGGTCTTCATTTATTTTTCCATTAATTTCATAAGCTGTACATCTTGATAATAATTCGTCTATTCCACCTTTTGTATAAACAATATATTTTCCGTCTTGTTCATTTACAGTTGTCATTAGTTTTCTATCTGAGTCAAATGGCACTTCTTCTATTCTTGGTGTTCTGTCATAAATACTTGGGTCAAAATCTAACTTAAACGCCATATCAACTAAGGCTGTCTCTGTTGGGTCTCCTGTTAAAGTTCCGTCATTTGATATTTTTGTATCATTACATAGCATATTTGCATATACTAATTTTTTTAACTGTGCGTCTATCTCGTTTTCTTTGATATTGCTTAATTCTCTTACTCCATTGTTCCAAAATACCTTTTCAACTGTCATTTTGTTTTGTGTTAATGTTCCAGTTTTATCAGAACATATAACAGTTGCACTTCCTAGAGTTTCAACTGCTGGCAATTTTTTTACAATCGCATTTTTCTTGACCATTTTTTGCACACCAATTGCTAAAACTATTGTTGAAACTGCAACCAAACCTTCTGGAATTGCTGCAACTGCTAAGCTTACAGCTGTCATAAACATATGAATTGGTTCTTTTCCTTGAATTAGCCCAATTATAAATATGAATACACAAATTGCTAATGCTGCTATTCCCAAAGTTTTACCTAATTTATTTAACTTATCTTGAAGTGGTGTGGTTTGTTCTTCTGTATTATCAAGCATACCTGCTATTTTTCCAACCTCAGTCTCCATTCCTGTTGCAACAACTATACCTTTTCCCCTTCCATATGTTACTAAGCTAGAAGAAAATAGCATATTTACTCTATCACCAAGTCCAACTTGGCTATCTTCTATTACATCTGTATTTTTCTCAACTGGCACAGATTCTCCTGTTAAAGATGCTTCTTGTGATTTTAAATTTACAGCTTCAATTACCCTTAAATCTGCTGGTATATAATCACCTGTATCTAAAACAACTACATCCCCTGGAACTAAATCTTTTGCTGGAACAACAGTTATCTCTCCATTTCTAATAACCTTTGCCGCATGGTCTGTCAACTTCTGCAAAGCTTCCAAAGACTTTTCTGCTTTTGCTTCTTGAGTTACACCTATAATCGCATTTACAATTACAACAATTAAAATAATTATAGTATCTGTAATCCCTTCTCCTTCTGCTATTCCTACCGCTCCTGATACAATTGCAGCAATTATCAAAACAATTATTGAAAAATCCTTAAACTGCTCCAATAACTTTTGGGCAAGTGACTTTTTCTTTTTTGCTTTTAATTGATTTAAACCATATTTCTCTCTTCTTTTTTGAACTTCTTCACTTTCTAATCCTTTTGCTACATCTGTGTTTAGTTCTTTTTCTACTTCACTTATTTTTTTGCTGAACCATTTTGCTTCTTTTTGCTTGTTTTCCAAACTTACCACTCCTTATTTCTATTTTTAACAAATTTTACTAAAATTATGCTACTCTTTTTGGGTTTTGGGTGTTTTTGGGTGTTTTTGGGGACAGTCCTTAAAAACACCCAAAACTTTTATTGCTTTTCTATTTACTTTTCATTTTCTCTTAGGGTGTTTTTAAGGACTGTCCCCAAAAACACCCTTGACTTAAAAATCAAAAAAGACTTTTAAAAGGATTTTTTGTTTCCTTTTAAAAGTCTCGCTTACTATTTTTATAGCTTACTAACCAGATACTCTTTTGTATCGCGACTGTTGATTAGTAATTGAAAGCTACTCCCTTTTAATTTTAGTTTTTTGTTATTCTTATTTTATATCTTTTTGGATTACATTGTCAAGTGTTTTAGATTTTTTCTGCGTCAAATAATTTTTACTCAAATATTTGACATTTGGTAAAATTTATAGTAATATAAATATAGATAGAATTAATTAAGTATTTTATCAATATAATAAAAAAGAGAAAAGAGCTTATAGCTCAATTCTCTGAGTTGTTTGGATTGATGTTTTCCTTGGCTGGGGCTACATCAATCTCTTTTTTTGTCATTTTAAATGTGTTGTTTATTCATTTTAACACATTCTCTAAAATAACCTTATCTCCTTCTAAAAAAGCTTGTAGCACAACCATATCACCAACGTCAAAATCCCTATAAATCAAATCAGCCATTTCATTATATGCACGCACTTCCAGCTGTATTGATTTATCTATGTTGCTATTTCTAAAACCTTCTTCTGTCTTTAATACAAACGTTGCCTTTGATATCAATTTTTTACTATTAAAAAAGAAGTTAAATTCAACATCTGAAATAATCGTTCCAGATAAATAACATATATTTATATTTGTTTTCATAATTTAATATTCTTTCATATGCTGATACTTCCATTGTTTATTCCTTTACCATTTTTTATTTATCTTTCATCTCTATACTTTCCAAATGAGAGCTTCCAGGCTTTCAGTGGTCAGTATTACCTTATGTAAAGCACAGGGCGGAAGCCAATGTCGATGCTGAACCCAGTAGCGGAACCGTTGCCGTGGCGGATAGACACAGGGCCGTCGCTACCGTAGTTGCCGAAACCACCCCCACGAAGAACAGCAAACGTCGTTCCAGAACTTCCGTTTGCAGTAGTGTGATTTCCTGTTTCAGTAGTCCATTCCCACATATTTCCTGCCATGTCGTATATATTTTTTACTTTTGTTTCATCTGCTGCTCCTGTCGCTAGTTCTTTATATATATAATAATTATAATTTGTGTCATCATATGAATTTAATGCAAATTCATATTGGTCTCTTATTGATGTTCCTAATGTTACTCTTCCTGACGTTATATTTGCTTTTTTATATTTTGTTGCTACTGTCCAATAATCATTTTTATTATTTGCTACCCCTGTTGCATTTCTATTTGCATATCTATGTAAGGCATATAATGTATTTGCTGTTATTGTAGTATTGTCTAAATAATTTCCGTAATTTTTACTATCCATTCCTATTCCACTATATTTGCTATCACTTGCCATCCACTTTACAGCTGTATCCCATGCATAACTATCCACTAATCCACTTGTTACTGATGTACTTGCTTTATACATATTTTCAGAAACTTTTTTAGCTTTTTCTTGTGATATATAATTCCAGCTTTGTGTTCCTTTTTGTACTATTGGCCTCATACTTAATACTTCCTCAGAGTTCTTCTTTTCTTCTTTATAATATGTTGCTCCTTCACTATCTGCGTAAAAATCTGCATCTCTTGGCACTCCTGCTTCATATCTTCCTATATAAAATCCACCATATTTTGTTACACTTGCGTAATTTCCACCATTATCTGACCAACCTGTTATAGCTTGCCCAGCATTTGTATATCCTGATGGTACTGTTGTGTAGTACCATTGCTTGCTTTTATACTCTTCCCAATATGATGCTAATCCATGATTTCCTGTTCCATTATCATCTGTTTTTTCGTACGTTATTCCATTTGTTCCTGAACATGGTATCCACACAAATTGATTCCCTTTTTTGCTGTTGCTATCATCGTCTCCCATTTTGTCTGAAATTACTAGTCCTGTTGATGGCGTTCCTGTTACATAGTAAAATCCTGTTGGTATTACTGCTTTGTTCATTTTGTCTTCTTTTTCTGTTATTACTGCTCTAACACTTTGTTCTTTTAATAATGCTTCTTCCGCACTTCCTTTTTCTGCATTTGCTAGTGTTATTTCTTCTAGATTGTTTTTTTCTAATGTTTGTTTTTCTTCTGTTCCACCTGTTATTTCACTTAGTGTGTATTCTTTGTTTTTGTATGTTACTGTTCCTTTTGCTATGTTTGCTGTTATTCCGTCTTTTTTTCCTAGTTCTGTTAGTATGTATTCGTCTTCTTGCATGTCTGTTGCACTTCCATAGTATTCTGACATTATTCCTAGTGCTTCTGTTTGCAAGTATTCTAAGTCTCCTGCTGCGTTTGTTTTTTCTTTTGCTTGTACTGCTTTTCCTAGTATTCCATTGTCTCCTGTTAATGTGCTTATTGCTACTCCGTGCTAGTATTAATAACACTATTATTGTGATTACTAGTGCTATTAAGGTAATTCCTTTGTTTTTTTGTTTTTTCATTTTTTCTACTCCCTTCTTTTGTTTTGCATAAATATTTTATATGTTTTTTCGATTTATGTTAATAGATGGTTAGCACTTTTGTTTTTTTATTTTTTTGATAATACAAAAAAGGTAGTAACTTTGTGATTTACTACCTTAATTATTTATGCTTTTTCTTCCAAGCATTCTATTCTCTTTTTATATCCTTCATATAATTTGTTAATTTCTTCATCTGAAAGCTTAGTATAGTTCTTATATTCAACTAGCATTGACCTATAAAAATCCGCCAATTCTTTCAACTTTTTTATTTGACTATCTGTTATATCTTTTTTTAATATTTTTTCTAATTTTCTACTTGGAATCAATTCTTTTGTAAAACATTTTACTTCACCTTCTTTAAAGTCCCAATAACTTGTTGTTACATTTGTATTCATACTTCTTCCAGTATCAAATATTGGGCATATCCTTTTCCATTCCAGTGTTTGTACATCTCTTATAATTCCAAAATTATTTAAATGTCTATCTTCATTTAGCATAATGTAATCCAACAAGAACATCTTTTGCAAGTACTCTTCTGCATCTGGAACATTGTGTTTTTTTAGTATTTGTAAATATGTATAATAATCTTCAATCGTTTTTGTTATTTTGCCTTTTTCTTCTGTTAGTATACTATGGGCTGGTATAATTTCTTCATTTTTATCTATTATACATTTGCATACACTAACTAAATTGTCTTGTCTTTTGCTGTGTATTATCTCTATACTATATTCAACATATGGAACTTCTAAAATTTCACATATCTTGCTTGCCAATACTTCATTTATTGGCTCAAAATTATGAATTGTTCCTGCTCCTTTATATAAATAATTTTCGTTGTTTTGCTTTATCCACACTTTTTTTAGCTGACCATTTGCAGTATTGTTTGGTGTTCTGTCTGAATGTTCATTTGATGTTTGTTTTAGGGTTGTTCCTGCTCCACTACCATATGTGGCATCTGCGAAACTAAAACTGTTGTAATCTTTATCAAAATAATTTATATTTTCCCATTGTAAATTACTGTCTTTTTCTGGTTTAAACCAGTACTGGTCTGATAATGATAATGCATAGTCTCTGCTTGTTAATTCTTTTATACTATTAACACCGAATATCTCAATGATTTCTTTTACATTGTCTCTATATACAGGAATTCCCCTTTCGTTAAACCAATTGTTTAATTCAATTACTCTTTTTTCGTCATCTATGTTTTTTATGTTTAATGGGGCATATTCTATGTTGTATATTTCTTCTATATTTGTTATTACATTTAAGTCTTTATCAAATTCGAATTTTAATACTTCTGTATTTTGATTCATTAAAATATATTTTTCCTTCATTTATGACCTCTTTCTTTTATTTTAAAATCTCTATAAAAATTGATACTTCAATAATTATAGAGATTTGTATTGGTGACCCGTACGGGAATCGAACCCATGATTCCACCTTGAGAGGGTGGCGTCTTAGCCGCTTGACCAACGGGCCATATAAGTTTAAAGTGCCTAATTATTTCGGCACTTTTATTTATATCATTTTTTTATCGATACGTCAAGACAAATTAATCAAATCAATCAAATATTTTGTCAAAAATTTCTTTTAATCTATCTTCTTTCCCATTCAAATATAAGTAGCCTATTAATGCTTCAAATGCAGTAGCATACATGTAATCTTTAACATCGCAATTCTTTGGTAAATGGTGATTTTCTGCATTTCTTCCACGTCTAATTATATCTTTTTCTTCTTCTGTCAAATCATCCATAATATTTTGCAAAAATTCTGCCTGTGCCTGTGCTTTAACATATTTTATTGATTCTATATGTAACTTATGTGGTTTTAAATTTGTCCTATTTATAAGCTCTGTTCTAATAAACAGCTCATATACACAATCTCCAACATATGCCCATGTAAGTGGAGACATCATATTAACTTCTGCTTCACTCTTTTCTAAATTTATAAACTTCATCTATTTTAAGTATCCTTTCTGTTCATGTCCATTGGGTGTCCATTGGGGACGTTTCTTTTTGGACAAAATGTCCATTAGGAAACGTCCCAGATGGACATTTTGTCCACTTTGGGACACATCATTCTAGTGTGATTTTTCCTAGTTTCCCATTTTTGAATTCGTCTAATATTATTCTTGATGTTTTTTCTTCGTCTATGTTTCCACCTGAAATTATGCATCCCCTTTTTCTTCCTATTTCTAGCATTATTTCATATATATTGATGTTTTCTGCTTGTTCTTGATTTAGTGTTTCTTTTATGTAGTTTTCAGTTAGTCCATATCTTTCTATTAGTTTTCCTTGATAGTTTTCTAGTAGGTATTTTACTAATTGATATGCTATTTCTGTTCTTTGTAAGATGTCTTCTTTTATTGTTCCTGTAAATGCTAGTTTTAGTGCTACGTCTTCACTTTCAAATTTTGGCCATAATACTCCTGGTGTATCTAGTAGTTCTATTTTGTCGTTTATTCGTATCCATTGTTTTTGTTTTGTTACTCCTGGCTTGTTTCCTACTCCTGCTGTTGTTCTTTTTGATATTCTGTTTATGAATGATGATTTTCCTACGTTTGGTATTCCTAGTATCATTGCTCTTATTTTTCTGCCTATTCTTCCTTTTTCTGCCTGTTTTTGCATTTGCTCTTCCATTATTTTTTCTATTTCTTTTATGCAGTTTTCTATTCCTTTTCCTGTGTTTGAGTCTGTTAACACTGCTGGTATTCCTTGTTTTTTGAAGTAGCTTATCCATTGGCTGTTCTTTTTTTCGTCTGCTAGGTCACATTTATTTAAAACTACTATTTTTTTCTTTCCTGCTGTTATTCTTGCTATGTCTGGGTTTTGGCTTGCTTTTGGTATCCTTGCGTCTAGCAGTTCTATTACTATGTCTATCATTTTTAGGTCTGCTTCTATTTGTTTCCTTGTTTTTGCCATGTGGCCTGGATACCAGTTGATGTTGACTTTTGCTAACTTTTCTTCGTTATTATTCATTAATTTCACTTTCCTCGTTTTAATTTTTTTCTTTTCCTAATATGATATGATAAGTTCTTTTTATAAAATCATTATAATCATTTAATATTACACTCGAATCAAAATCATCTTCAATTTTATCTGAATATTTTAATAAATCCTCATCATGAATAACACTTCTATAATATTCAGCGTAATCTTCTACATCACGATATGTAAAATCAGGAGCTTTCTCCTTTAAATTTACTAATAAAATTAATGTTTTATCCGGTGCATGAAAATATACACTTGGATCATCTTTTGAAAGAATCAAATATTTGCTTAATTGATGTTGAGAAATATTATCATAATGATCAAATTTTCCTCCATCTTTATAATAAGGTACTTTATCAAATATTATAAAAATTTGAAAATAAGGAATTGAATTTGAACGTATATTAGCAGTTTCTCCCAACATATTTTCAAAATAATTATTACTGTTTTGTGAATAATTTCTCATTACAAATTTAACTGCATATCCCGCAACAGGTACTCCTTTATGATAAATTGTTATATCTACCCTTTTAGGATAATATCTACCTTTAATAGTTCCTTCTTTATCGTTTCCTATTCCTTGAGATTTTATTGAATATTCATTTCCTAATATTTCAGATAAATCACTTGCAATATGTCCATGTAAAGTTTTTAACTTTGCTGTACTTGTTGATGTTCCAACATTTAAATATGTAGCAAAAGATTCTTTTATAATTTCTAAAAATTGATTATTATTCAACATTGACAAATTTCCCCCCTAATTTATAATCTAAATAACTTTTTACGTCTTTTGAAGAAAAAGTATAATATCCTCCGCTTTTATATTTTCCCAACAGTGATACAAATACCCCAAATTCTTCATCTTTTAAGGCTTTTTTTATTTCATCAGTTTGTATATTATCACTAGTTATATATAATCCACTATATACTCCACTTCCAGCTTTAACATCAGTAACTTTTAAATCACTTGAATTCGTTATCAAAGCATTTATACCTATCTTATCTTTGTATGTGTCATTGATACCTTGACTGCGACCAAATGCATACCAATATTTTTCTGTGTCTCTTTCATTACTTCTTTTAATTAGCTTTTCTTTATTGTTTAGCAAATAATTGTATAATGTTTCATCCTTTTTTAATTCATTTTCTTCAACTAACTTTCCATTTTCATCATATGGGTAAAAGATTTTTGTCCATTTAGCTCTTGACCCCTTTACAGCTGGTATAATATATTTTGAAGCAAAATCAAAATTATTTATAAATATTTTATCCGCCAAAGTTGCGTATCCATTTTTTACCTTAATATCTGTATGTGATGAATTATTCAAGACTTCTTTTAATAATTTTAAATTTTCAACTTTTGAAAAATAATAATTATTATTTGTTATGTATTCTTTTTGACTTAATTCAGTAATAAATTTTTGTTTTAATTTTTCTTCATCAAACTCAAAATATTTAACTAAATCTTTTTTATATTGTTTATTTAAACATACGATTGTTGTATAAGTACTTGCATTAAATGGTTGAAAATGTTTTAAATCGCAAATACTTTCAATTAATAAATTATCATTAAAATATCTACGCATATTTGTTCCTGCTACACTTGTAAAAAAAGATGATGGAGTAATATAACATAAAATTCCTTTTTCATTTAGCATTTTAATTCCTTTTTCATAAAATACTATATATAAATCTGTCATTCCACCATTTCCAAATAAATAACTTTTAACTGTATCAATGTCATCATTTAAATTATGAACTCTAACATATGGCGGATTACCTAATACAAAATCCATTTTACCATCAAAAATATCAGTTTTTAATGTATCCAAATTAATAAAATCCCAATTAACATTTTTTATATTATATAATTCTGCTACTTTTGAACATCTTTCTTTACAAATTTCCAATTCATCT
Organism: uncultured Clostridia bacterium; assembly: GCA_948502395.1. Classification (GTDB taxonomy): domain Bacteria; phylum Bacillota; class Clostridia; order TANB77; family CAG-508; genus CAG-269. The sequence continues at coordinate 159,916 of CAOPES010000002.1, forward strand.
AAATCAATATCTATTCCATGAATATATGTTTCTAATTCTATTTTTAATTTATTTAAGTCTTTATTTTGTTTAATGAAATCTTTGCAATATCTATCAACGATGTGAATTAAGAATTGACCATCCCCACAACTATTGTCTATTGCATGTTTTTTATTAATATTACCTTCAATATAATGTCCTTGATCTAGAATGTCGTCTACTAGATAATCAGGAGTAAATATTTTTCCTCGATGTTTAATTTTAATAAATTCATCTACTGCTTTTTCATTTTTATATATTTTTTCTTTTGGCATTTTAATCCCCCATATTATCTTCAACTATAAAGTCCTATAATTATTCTTATCAGCCCTTTCATCAAGTTGTCTATCATATTGCTCATTAGTATAAAACCAATCAGTTTTCTTATCTTTCGGATTATTCTTTCTACTCTTATCCATAAGTAAATCTAGCATAACCGCTACTGCCAAAATTATTCCAACCAATGATATAAACAAATTGGCATATGCATTTATATCAACATTTCCTTCTACTGCTGACATTATAACTTGTATATTATTTACTACATCTACACCAAAGTACATTCCATAACCCAATAAATAAATTAATCCACCTGCTATCTTTCTTTTTATTACTAGCACTAAACTTAATAAAGCAACAAATAGTAGGAGTATTTCAAATGTTTGGTTTAATGGTGTTATTCCACCTAAATCCCAGTGTAATTCTCCTGCAAGTGCTACTATTATTCTGAATACCCAGAACATTATCATAAACATTACTAACATCCATGTTGAAAAGTTTTTCATTTGTTTTCCTCCTTTATTTTTAAAAGGTGAAGTAAAAGAATTTTATTCTTTCCTTCACCTTTACCTTTTATATTTTCTATTAGTCTACAAAATCGAAGTCATCTTTAAATTTTTCTTTGAATATTTCAAATACTTTGTTTAATATTTCTTCGTCGTCGATGCTTACATATGATTCTTTTTCTTCGTCTTCTTCACTGTCTTCTAGTTTTAATATTACTACTTCTCCTTCTTCTTCTTCGCCTTCTTCTGTAATTGGTAGTAATACTACATATTGTTCATCGTCTAGTTCTACTAGGTCTAAAAATTCAAAGTTTACTTCATTTCCTTCTTCATCATATAATTGTATTATGTTGTCTAATTCTTCTCCCTCGTAATTTTCTTCCATTTTTTTCTCCTTTCATATTTATATATTTTTTAAATATAATATCGTAATTTTATTTTTTTTGCAATACATTTTTAATATTTGTTATATTTTTTATTGCTCTTTAAGATTTTTTATTTTGTTTAAGTATGTTTCTAAAATATATACCGCAGATATAGTATCTACTATATTTCGCTTTTTATTCTTGTTGACTTCTAAAAAATTCATTGTTTTATGAGCTTCAACTGTTGTTAGCCTTTCATCTATTGTTTCTATCTTCATTTTGTTGTATTTACATTTCAATTTGTGCACAAATTGTTCTGTTATTTTGGCTCTTTCTGACATTGTTCCATTCATATTAAGTGGCATTCCTACTACTATGGTGTCTACTTCATATTTTTCAAATATTTCGTCTAGTCTCCTTAATATTACTTTGTCTGAACCATTTCTTTGTATTGTTTCTAGTCCTTGTGCTGTTATTCCTAATAAATCTGTTACAGCTATTCCAACTCTTGCTTCTCCATAATCTATTCCTAATATTCTCATGTTTTAATCTTCTAACCCTATATAATCTTTTACCATTTTTTCAAGTAATTCATCTCTTTCTATTGCTCTTATTTTATTTCTTGCATCATTATGGCTTGTGATGTATGTTGGATCTCCTGATAATATATAGCCAACAATTTGATTTATTGGATTATATCCTTTTTCTACTAATGCTTCGTATACCTCTTTTAATATTTCTCTGCATTTTGTATTTTCTTCTCTTTCTACTTGAAAGTGCATTGTTTTGTCAAATTCCATAGTTATAATCCTCCTTTAATTTATATATTTGTTATATCGCTTTCATTTATGTCAGCGCTATCTAAGTACTCTTCTAATTTTTTCAATACTTTTTCTATTCCTGTACCTTTATAATATGAAGATATTACAAAGTTTAATCTTGGTGTTGCAACTTGCTCTATTTGTTTTTTCTTTGTTGTCTTTTTCTTAGGCTCTTCATATACTTGTGGCTCTTCTTCTAGTTTTATTGGTGTTGTTTCTATTTTTTCTTTTATTTCATTTAAGAAATCTGCTACTCCTGTTGCGTCTACACCTGAGAATGCAATTACAAATTTTGGTCCCATATATCTTACAAATACGTATTCATCTGATAGGTTTTCTTTTATATATTTGCTTATTTCTGTAATTACTTTGTTTCCCAAATCTCTAGAATATTGCTTATTTATTTGTTGTATGTTTGTTACTTTAAACATACACATTGTTGATATTGTATATTGTTCTATTACTTTTTTACCTTCACCATATAGATATGCTTCTGAATTTAGTCCTGTAAATTGGTCTTCTCTTACTATTGATTCTAGTGTTTTTTGGTGTACTACTGTTTTTAATACTGCTACAATATTTTCTTTTATTATTTCTAAGACTGTTATATCTATATTGTCAAAGTCGTGTGGTGTTCCACTTTCTATTATCCAATATCCAATATATACGTTATCTATATATAGCGGGAAAAATATAGCTGATTTTGCTCTTCCAAATTCCATTTGTTGATATGGTAATCTTTCATTTTCATTGTTTACTGTTACTGATTTTGGAACAGCGGCTTCTATACTGTCTTTAAACATTTCTACTTTATGCAAGTTTCTTAATGAATCCCAGTGTTTTGGGTCTACATTAGATGTTTTTACTTGATATTCTGCTCCGTCGTATATTACTATTGTTGAATATTTGATTTCATATTTTTCTATTAAGATATCGTTTATTTTCTTTATTTTGTTTTCTACTGTTGATGTTTCGCCTATTGCGCTTATGAAATCTTGTACAACACTTAGGTTTCTTACTTTTTGATCTAAATTGTTAAGTTTTTGTATTTTTTTATGTATCGTTATATTGTACACTATTAGTCCAAATATAACTGCCACTAATATTATAACTACTACTATTATCACTTATTTTCCCCTTTCAGTACATTTTAATAATTATTTTTCATTTGATTTAATGTGTTGTTCATGTTTGGTGTAAAAGTATTTTTCCCTTTACTTCCACCTGCTGTTGGCGGTGTATATGTGTTTGTTAGTGGATATACCATATTTGATAGTTCTCTAAGTATTTGCATAAATCCTTTTGAATATCCTTTTAATGACATACTGCATTCTATTATATTTTGTAAATATTTTGCATATATTTCTTCTTCAAAAGGAATTGATATATGTTTTATTAGCGTGTTATCAAATAGTTTTGTCATAAATGACATTGCTGGATCATTGTAATTTGCCATACCAGCGATTATTGCTTTTTCAGGTGTTTTTATTCTTACTGTTTTATTTAAGATTATTCTTAGTTTCTTTTCATCTAAGGCATCTTTTGCTTTTAAGTTTCTTAAAAATTCTGTTAGTGGTTGTATTGTTAGTATATCTAATGTTTGCACTAAATATGTTTCTTGTGATTGTTTAAAATATCTAACTGGTGTTTCAAAATCTGTGTCTATTAAAATTAATGTATGGTTTTGTAGTAATGTTTCTAATATCTTGTCCGCATTCTCAATGCCTTCATCTTCGCCTGGTACTGATGTGTATACTGTTAAATTTTTATTTAATTGTATACCATTTGCTACACCTTTTGTTAGGTCATATATACTATGTGTTGCAATTTCTCTTAGTTCTTCTTCATTATTAGTATATATGTAATATGAGTTTTTATTTCTAGTTGTATCTAGTATTGCTACATTTATTCCTGTTGCAGATAGCATTTCTGCTAGGTTGTTTACTATAAATGATGTTCCATTTTTGCTTGTTCCTACAAATGTTACTATTTTTTTGTCTGATGATAATAAATAAGATAAATCTATTGTTTCTAAATTTTCTTTTTGTATACTATAATCTTGTCTTACTGGCTCTACCACAGTTCTTACTGGTTCTACTACTTGATGTTCTTCCGGTTCTTGATAATAATTTTGTTCTTCTGGTTCTTCATTAAATCCTGGTAGTATTGTGTCATTAATTGGTTCATTTTCTTCTTCATCATAGAAACTTGAAATTTTTTCTTCGTTTGAAGTTTCGTCTATTTCTTCAAATCCTGGTAATACAAAGTCGTTTTCTTCTTCGTCATCTTCTGGCATTGGTAATATGTTTTCTACTGGTTGTTCTATTTCTTCTGGTTCAGGTTCTGGTAGTGGATTTTTTCTAGGTCTTCCCCTTCCCCTTTTTGGTTTTGCTTCTAAGGTTTCTTCTTGTGGTTCTGGATTTTTTCTAGGTCTTCCTCTTCTTTTCTTTACTGGCTCTACTGGTTGTTCTACTTCTTCTGGTACTATTGGATCTAAATCTTCAAACTCTAATTCTTCTATTTCTTCTACTTCTTGCACTGGCTCTGGTATTGGTGCTGGTTTTCTTCTAGCTAATTTCTTTTCACTATTCATATCTATGTTTGTTGGTATTACTACTGATGTTGGCTTTATTCTTGGTTTGTTTGATGACATTAGAAGTTTTTCACTAGGTCCTTGTTTTTCATCTTCTTTTGTCTTTCTTAATTTGTCTGAAATTTTATTGTTAAATGACATTACTTGTTGATATTTTGGTGACCTTTCTTCTAATACAGCTCTTACATTTAATGGTAAAAATTTGCTTATAATTCTTAATTGTGTATCATTATATTGTGCTGCTATATTGTCAAAACTGTCTACAAATCTATCTTCATTTTTCCCTAGCCTTTTGTAATGTGCTAAGATATTTTGTATTTCCATTTCGCTAACATCATTTTCGCTTTCGCTTTGATAGCTTACATTTTCAGCGTCTATTTTGTAGTATGCTTTTGCTTCTTTTTTTAGACGTGGTCTATTTATCAATTTACATACTTCGTCAACACTTCTATCTGTTCCTATTATTGCGTTATATACGCCTATTCCAAATATTTTTACTAGCATTTCTTCTGATTTTGTTCTTCTATCAGAACATATTAAAATTATTGGAATGTCATTTCCACGCATATTTGAAGCTTCATCACTTATACTGTCTAATTTTTCAAATATGAATTTGTCAATTTGGTCGTATTGTGTGTGTGTGAATGCTTCTAAGTCTTCACTTATTACTATTCTATCGTAATTTTTGTCTTTTTGTATTTCTTTCAATATTGCGTTAAAGTAATATACGTTTTTGTATGAAATGATTTGTTTGTATTCTTTTTGATATTTTTTTACAATTAATTCTGATATTTCTTCATTACTTACAGCAAATAGAACTTTCATTTGTTACCCCCTTCCAAATTTTACAAACACTGCAAATGCTAGTGGTAAGATTTGGCATATAATTAATATTGTTACAAAGCTTACTATTAAAGCCATTCCTTTTTCTAGTGTGTCTAATTTTCTTACACCTATTACATATTGATGTATGGCTCCCATTGCTATTCCTAAAAAACATAATGGTATACTGTATATTCTAACTAGATTTAAAATGTATGCTACAAATCCGTAGGCGTCTGAACCATATTTTTGTTTATAGTCTTCCAATGAATTTGCTGCATTTTCTTTTATTTCTACTATTTTACTTTCTGTTTTTTCATCAATTGCTTTTTCTGCTGCATATGATGTACTAACATTTAAGAATATTCCCATTATTAGTGCTAAAATTGTAACAATTAATACTATCTTTTTCATTTCCTTGCCCCTTTCTTCCAAGTTCTTTTTGGCAAATTAGGCCTTATAAACTTTATACTTCTATATAATACAATAAATTGTAAAAAATAGCAAGAATTTTTTACAATTTATTATATAAATATTTTATATGCTTATATACTGCGTTTGCCCAATTTTTATCTGTTGCATATTTTTTATTTATTCCTGTTAATGTTGGTCCATTATAATATGTAGCAACTGCCTTTTCACCGCCATAAATGCTTGTTCCTTTTGGGTTTATATAGTATTTTACAAATACTCTCGCAATTAAATCTATACTTTCTGAATAATCTGAAAATTGATATGCCCCATTGTATGGATTACTGTCATATGCTCCATATCCAAACAAATTATGTTTTTGATTAGCTATTTTCGACGTTCCCCACGCACTTTCGTGTATTCCAACTGCTGCAACAAAAACTCCATTAATATTATATTGTTTTTCTATGTAATAAAAATATTCTGCATTATTAGCAAACACTTTATTTGTATCTTTACTATCTGTTAAAATCTTTTTAAATTGTTCTAATGTCAATCCACTCGGTTTATTTAGTGCCATATCAAAACTTGGAGCTGCAATTTTACCCCCATTGCCACTATTGCTTGTGTTCCCTTGTTCTGGCTCATTCTTATTTATATATGTAGTATTTTCTGCCTTCACATAACCTGTTGTACCCACTGCTGATATTCTATACCAATTATTATTTATCCCTAAAACTTTTAGTTCTGTATCCCTATCTAACGTTGTCAACTTTTCTGCTTCTTCATTTGGCTCTAGCATAACACCCAATCTATCTGATGTTACATACACTATGTCTCCTACTTTTACTTTGTATGAACTTGTATACTTTCCTGTACCTACTTCTACAATTTTATTTACAGAAGCTTTTGTTATTTTAGAACTTATTTGCTCTTCTGCTTTTAATTCTCCATTTTCATATACTTTTCTTCGTGTTATCGCCTGCTTTCCACTTCTTCCTTCTTGTATAACTTGAACCATACCTTTTGGAAGTTCTGGATTATTCTGATATTTTGTTATGTATTCTAAATCTATTTCTTCTGTATAATATTCTTCCTGCTCATCACTTATATTATTTGCAATAATTTCATCTATATTTATTGGACTTGCATTACTTATTTTTATCTCTTCTATCTCTTGTTCAGTTTTTGCAAGTACTTCATTTGTTTTTAAATAATGGTCATAAAACACTATTCCAATTAATATAATAGTAATAGATGCCAAAAATATTGCTAAATTTATGCATTTCTTTCTTTTATCTTTCGCTTTCATTTTATCACCTAATATAATTCTACCTTTTTCGTGTTTTTTTGTCAATTTAAAATTATGGAAATTTTTATAACACTTGATTTTATTTGAAATTTATACTATTATATAAATTGCCATTAGGGACGGACCTTTTTGGCAATAAATTGCCAAATAGGACCGTCCCCAGTGGCAATAAATTGTCAAAAAGGTCCGTCCCTAGTGGCAAAAAGGAGAAATTATGAATAAGAAGAAAAAAGTTATATTGACTGTTTTAACAGCAATTTTGATTTTTATAATACTTACAATTACATATTTATTTTTTAATAGAGCTGTTCTGAAAAGCGGACTTGAAAATAATTTGCTTTCGTTTGCAAGCAAGAATGAAAAGACTGTGTTTTCAATTGATAAGATTACTTTTTTTAGTAGTTGTGATGCTAAAAATAAGACTGCTACTAGTTCAAATTTTACAATTGAAAATTTATATCAATACACAGATATGGCTTTTTTCATAAATAGCCCTAGTGGTAGTGAAGAAAAGAATTTAGAAAATACGTTTAAAAAAGTGTATATTGATAATATCAAGTATGAACAAGTTCCAACTTTGGGCGAGCCAAAGTTGTATTACAAAAATATTAATAATTTTGCTAAAAGTGATATAATAGATGAAAACTTGATTGACAATAAATTGGAGTTTGAGATAACATCAGAAGATGAGACGGATTTGAATAAACCTACTTTGTATAATAATTTGGCAAATCCGATTGTGCTTAGCTATGTTAATAGTAATATAAAAACAGATTATACTTTAACAGATACGTCAAAACCTATTACTTATGATGGTTCGTTACTAAAAAGTTGCAATGTTTTGTTAAATAATATAGCTTGCAAAGTTTCTTTTGATATTTATATTACAAATAATTTAGATCAGGAGTTTAAAACTACTGTTTATACTACTTTACCGTTAGAAACTGATGATAAATCAATTTATGATGGTAATGTTACTTTAAAACAAGATACTAATTTTATCTTTTATAGATATAAATAAAATAAGTATAAATAAAAAATAATAATATCTAATTTACATATTTTATGGGAAGGAATGAATTTAAAAATGAGCAAAAAACAAAGTCTTACTGTTGCAGAACAATTAAAAGAAAAATATCACAAAACAGAAGAAGTTACAAATTTAAAGGATATGCTTTATCGCTCAGGCGATATCTATCGTAATCGAATTGCTTTTAAAAAGAAAAATAAAAACGGAGAGATTGAAACTGTTACATATGAGCAGTTCAAAAATGATGTTGTTAGCCTTGGTACTAGTCTAATTGATAAAGGTTTTTTAAATAGACGTATTGCGGTTATTGGTAAAAATAGCTACAATTGGTGCGTTTCTTATATGGCTGCTACTATTGTTGGCATTGTTGTTCCTATTGATAAAGAGTTACATACTGATGATGTTATTAATTTTATGAATGTTTCTCAAACTGTGTGTATTTTGGGAGATGATAAAAATTTGTCTTCTATTTTAGATAATATCCAAAAGGTTGAAAATCCTGATACAGAGTTTATTACTTTTGAGAAAAACTTTGTTTCTATTTTAGAAGCAGGGAAAAAATCTTATGAAAATGGAAATACAAAATTTGATGATATAACTATTGACCCTGATGAGTTACGTATTTTACTATTTACTTCTGGTACAACTGGAAGTGCTAAGGGTGTGTGTTTATCTCAGAGAAATATATGTTCAAATATATTATCAATATATGGAATTGTAAAAGTAAAAAGAAGTGATTTATTTTTATCAATTTTACCACTACATCATACTTATGAATGTACAATTGGATTTTTACTACCTATTTACAGTGGTGCGAGTGTTGCACATTGTGAAGGTCTAAGATATATTGCAAAAAATATGCAAGAGTATCATCCTTCTGTTATTTTGTGTGTACCATTACTTTTAGAAAATTTGCATAAAAATATTGTAAAAAATATGAATAAAACTTTACCTGAGAAATATAGAAATTCTAATGGCGAAAACCCTTATTCTAGCTTACCTTTCTTTATGAAAAAAATTGTTAGAAATAAAGTAAAAAATACTTTGGGCGGAAGGCTTCGTGTATTTATTGTTGGTGCAGCTGCTGCAAATCCAAATATTTTATCAGATTTTAGAGATTTAAAATTGAATACTTTACAAGGATATGGTTTGACAGAGTGTGCCCCACTGGTTGCTGGAAATACGGACTTTTTCCAAAGGGATGATTCTGCTGGACTTCCTATTCCAAATGTGGAATATAAAATTGATTCACCAAATGATGAAGGTGTTGGAGAAATTATTGTTAAGGGTCCAAATGTTATGCTTGGATATTATGAAGATGAAGAAAAAACAAATCAAACTATTGTTGATGGTTGGTTCCATACTGGTGATTTAGGTAAAATTGATGAAAATGGCTATTTATATATTACTGGTAGATGTAAAAGTGTTATTGTTACTAAAAATGGTAAAAATATTTATCCCGAAGAAGTTGAGTATTATTTAAATGATAATCCTTTAATTTCTGAAGCTTTGGTGCTTGGAATTCATAAAGAAAATGATGATGAAACTTATATAAATGCTCAGATTTATCCTAATATTCAGGCTATTACAGAATATTTAAAAGGTAGCGTTCCTACTAAGGAAGAAATTTGGAAGATGATGTCTGATGCAGTAAGCAATGTTAATAAAAAATTACCTAATTACAAACATATTAAAAGTTTTGGTATTCGTGATAAAGAATTTGAGAAAACTACTACTCAAAAAGTTAAGCGTTATGGTGATAATATGAAAGTTGATAAGTAAAAGGAAGCTCTACTTAGCTTCCTTTTTTAAAACCTTTGAATATATTTTTTTAAATTTTTCGCCTATATTAGTTTCACAATTTATCTTTATAGATGCTATTGGGATTAGCACTACTATGTATGGAATTATATATCTTGATTTCGCTTCCCACAGAATATGAAATGCAAATCCGCCAATAAAAATAGTAATCAAGAAAAGCGCTTCTAGTGAAATGTCTTTTCTATTTTTTATTAAAAATACTATACAACATACGCAAATTACCAATAATAGTGCTTTTTGATAGAACATTAATATATCTGTCCCTTTTTCTATTGGGTCATTTTCTTTTACTATATTGCTTCTTATTGCAGAATATGTATTTTCTGTCCACATAGATGTGACTTTTTTTGTATAAAATTCTAGTGCATAACCAGGATTTTGAGCAAAGTATGCTAATCTTTGTTTTACTTCATCTACATATTCTTCTTTTGCTCGTTCTATATTTTTTAAAGCATATTCTCCCCTAGCTTCATTATACCAGCCATTTCCACGCCACGATTCTTCCATAGCCATTAAGATATAACTTATTGTAGGGTATTCTGCTTTTTTATCCATGTTGTATTTACCTAAATAATAGTTTTGTACTAACCCTGCTGGCAAAATGGAAATTATAATATACATTAAAATTACACATGTAGCTATTAGATTTTGTTTCCAGTTCTTGTTTTTTATTTCTTTAAGTAAACTGAATATTAGATACATTGTAGTTCCAATTATAAAAATTAAACTATTCATTCTCATCATATATGCTATCATTGTGAAAACTGATGCAAATATTGGATATTTGACTTTTTGGGTTTCTGTATATTTCATCATAAAATATATTGCAAATAAACATAGTGCTAGGCTTGGTATGTCTCCATATATGAATGTTGATAGCATTGGTATTGATATGAATGTTAGTGTTAACAAAAATAATCTTACATTGTTTATTTCATATTTTTTGGATAGTTGTTTGCTTATTTTATATAGAGCGATTATCATCAATATATTTCCTATAACATTTAATGCTCTTAGGATTTCAATTACATCAAAGTGTATTATTCTGAAAAATATGCTAAATACAAATGATAGTGAAATTTGTTGGTGATATGATTGCATGTATTGTCCTAATGGTATTCCTGCATATGTCATATTTGGCAAGTATTGTTCTAAGTTGTTGTTGTAAAAAGTTTGTGCTAAATTACAGGCATGAACTTGGTCTCCAACAATTGGTGGATTTACTAGTACCACCCATATTATATTAAATATTATGTATATAATACTTGCTATAATTAGTATTCGCTTTCTGATTTCTTTGGTTTCTATGTGTTCATTGATTTTTTTGGTGAGCATGTATATGATTATTCCGCTTGCTATTATTCCTATTGTGTATATTAGTGTGTTATTGTTAATTGTGATGTGTTCTGATGTGTCGAGTTTTGCTGTGAATATTAAGTTTAGTATTACTATTATTGCTAGGAATGTTATTCCTAATATTTGTATTATTTTTTTCATTTTGTTTCTCCTTATTTTTCTCTTGATTATTCTATCAGTAAGTTGTGTTATTTGCAATAATTTTCCTCCAAAATTCAGGGAAATTTAATCATATTCTTGACTTTTTATTTATAAATAGATTATAATAAATATAGGAAATGACAAATCCACAAACGTGGTTTTGCCGAAATTAGTTGTAAAAACTCACACCTAACTCGCCAAAGTTACAGATGTGAGCTTTTTTATTTATGTAGTTGCTTATCAACCCAGTTCTTATACAGAACTGCTGTCAAGGCAACGTTTAATGTTAAAGATAACATCAAAGATATTATAAAGAATAGTATCGCTTTAACCATAAACATCACCACCTCTCCTACGATATTTCGTAAAATTTAGGTGGCAAAACCACATCTGTTTATCATCATTTCCTATATTTATTATTCTACAATATTCTTCTAATTTTGTCTATAAATTTTATTAAATTCATAAATTTATTTTAAGCTCAGAGATAAATTACTATTTTTTAACTCTTCAATATGATTTTTTATTTCTTCTGATATTTCTTGTCTTATGGGTTTATATTTTATTTGTCAAGATATTATACATATTTTTCTTCATACCATTTTGCAAATTCCTGCATTGCCTGTACTGAGCCATCAATTTTCCTTCTATTTTCTCTTTCATCAAAATCCATTTGTGCTAAGGTTTTGTCAAACCCTTTTGGCTTAAAAACATACCATAAGTCAGACCATTTTTCTTCTCTATCAATTCCTTGAATTCTTTTTGCCAAATTTCCGTGGATGTTTTCCATAAAAATAGTGGATTTCTTTTCCATCGTGATATGCTAGACATTCATTAAAAGAACAATTTCTGTTTTCTTTATTTTCCATTAGTTTTAACATTCCTTGTATCCCTATTGTGTCTAAAGCAAAATTTACAAATGCTCTTGGGAAACCGTTTAATTCGTCAATTCTAAAATCTGTATCAAGAGCTATACACGGTCTTTTTACTATTTCATAAGCTTGTTTTACTTTCGCTGTGGCTATTTCTTTTATATCATCACTTCTTGGTTCATCTAATTCATAGTTGAATGTCGTGAATTTTAGATTTTTAAAGTATTTTTCGGCTGATTTTATTTTTCCTGTATTATGTGTTACAAAAACTATTTCTTTTTCCATTTTGTTTCTCCTTATTTTCTTTTAATTATTATATCAATATGTTGTATTATTTTCAATATTATTTTTTGTTAAAAAATGTCTAGTCGATTTATCTAACTTTTCCCTATTTTTGTTGAATATATTAGGTTATATAATGACATAATATATTCATGGAGGTAGATTGATATGAATTTAACAATATGTGAGTTAAGTTATTTAAATGAATTAATTACAAGTTGTGTAAATACTATTACTTGTATGTCTTTATTTAAAAATCAAGTTACAGATGAAGAATTAAAAGGATTATTAAATAATCACTTTCCTATACATGTGGAAGATTATAATAGAAAAGTAGAATTTGTAAAAGATGTAGAAACTGCATCAGGTAAATTAAATGTTCCTGAATTAAATACTTCTATTTTCTCTGAAAATGTTTGCAAGTCTAAGAATGCAACTCCTATTACTGTTAATACGAATGTTACAAACCTAACAGATAGAGAAATTGCTTTATCCTATTTCTTGACTTTAAAAAGAGCTGGAAAGGAATATGCAATTGCTTCTATGGAAGCTACTAATCCGAAATTAAGACAGTTTCTAAAAGATGCTTATACTATGAGCCGTAATCATTCTTATGAAGTTTATGAATGGATGGCAAAGAATAACTATTATCCAATTATTTTAGCAACTGGTGAACAAGTTGGCGATATTAGTAGTATTTATAATATTATTTCTTTGTAATTTGTAATTTTAAAAGTCAAATAGTTTTGTTTATTGTTGCTATTTGACTTTCTTTTTTCTAGTTTTAATTATTCGCTTCTTCCTTATGGTTTGTAATTTTTATTTTAATACTAATGCTTTTTTAGGGCAAAAGTTTGAGCATTTGCCACATCTTATACATTTATCATAATCTATTTTTGGTGCTTCAAAGTCTTTCTGGCTTAATGCTCCAACTGGGCAAACTTTTACAGCTGGACACTTATGATTTTGTGGGCAATTCTCTGTTATTATTTTTAATGTTTTTTCCATAAATTTGTCTCCTTTCAAACTTCTTTACTTTATATTTATTATTTTTTTAGTATTTTATCTCTTATTGGAATATATCTTTTTATTTTTCTCTACTTCAATATTTTCTCCCGCCTTGTATATGAATATATCTTATTTTTTCAAAATCATAACTTGTTACTAATTTCCCAAAAGTATCTATTGTATGAGATGCGCTATATAATTCACCATTTTCTATTTTTACAATTAATAAAGTGTGTCCAAATGTAATTCCATCAAAAGAAAGTTGTGCTATATCTCCTATTTCAACTTTTTGTTTAGTTGTCTCCTTACCATATGGTCCTACTAACTGATTTTGTGTTAAAAATTTATAAAGATATTCTACACCACTCCACGATGGTGATTTCTCATTTCCATTTATATAGTACCACCCTCTGTTTTTTGTATAGTTCATTTCTTTTATTCCAGCATATATGCATTGTGATACATAGCTTGTACAATCTCCTCCTACTGTATCAAAATTATAGTATTTTGGATTTCGTTTATATGCCCATTCTTTTGCATATTCATATACTTGTTCCCTGTTGTATTTGATTTCTTTCATGTTTAGAACTCCTTTTATTTATAATTCATACACATTAGCCTTTAATATTACTCTTTGAATTTTTATTTTATCATTCAATGAAATATTCCAAACACTACCAACAATACTTCTTTTTACTTTATATTCTTTTGTTGGTTCTCCTATCAATTTATTTAATTGCCTTTGCAAAGATACTTTATTTGTATAAATAGATAAAATATTTTCTGCATAAAGTACATTTATTGTTGTTTCCATCTCTGATTTATTTGGTTCTTTATATATCTTTTCTTTCATAACATTCATTCTCCATTTTCTATTTAATTATTTTTCTTTTGTGAATGTTATTTTTTGTTAATTGATAACTTTGTTCAATTAATTCTTGTACTAAACATTTATCTACTTTCTCACTTATAATGACTGTGTTCCAATGTTCCTTATTCATATGATATGCTGGAATTATATAATATCTTTTTTATTCATCTATATAACCTTCTTTGTTTTTAGTTTATCAGAATAATGATCATAATGTGAGTGCGTTGTAAATATTATATCTGCGTCATTATAATCCTTATAAATTTTACCTTTTATTGCTCATATTATAACATTGTCTCTCTATTTTATCAACTACATTTATTCCAGCTGTAAAGCCTTAATTTTATACCCTAAATCATACCCTAATTTTTACATTAAAATTAAGAAAAAAACATTATAAAATATCTTTTTATAAAAAACAAAAAATAAGCCAATAACCTATTGTTACTGACTTATTATATGGTGGCTTCACCTGGAATCGAACCAGGGACACAGGGATTTTCAGTCCCTTGCTCTACCAACTGAGCTATAAAGCCAAAAAAAATGGCGACCTGGAACGGGCTCGAACCGTCGACCTCTAGCGTGACAGGCTAGCGTTCTAACCAACTGAACTACCAGGCCGTAAAAGATGGTGGTCGCTATAGGGCTCGAACCTATGACCCCCTGCTTGTAAGGCAGATGCTCTCCCAGCTGAGCTAAGCGACCGTATGTCCTTTCGACGAGATTAATTATACTAATTTTTCTTCCAGTTGTCAATACATTTTTCAAAAAAATTTCAACTTTTTTCTTCAATTTGCATTTTTTACTTAAAAATAGCACATTACAGCACTTATTGTTTTTCAAATTATTAAAAATCACATATCTTTTTTTATAGTATTAAGGACATCAGAAGTTGTATTAGTCTTATCAAATTTACTAACAACTAAAATAATAGCTCCCACAACTAATACAATAGCTGCATACAACATCACACCAACTCGCCAATCTCCGATTAACCACATTATCCCCAGCCAAAGTAGAAGAAATAACAGAAGGAAAACGAGCAAAAGTCGAAATCAAAATAAACCTACTTGGCTTAATTGGTAGCAATCCAGCCACATACACTAACAAATCCTTCGGTGTACCAGGAAGCAAAAATAATATCAACATTATGAACTCAATTTTCTTCGGATTTTGAAACAACTTACTATTTTCAATTTTAGAAACTTTCTTCTCATCGCAAAACTCATAAACAAATTTCTTTCCAAACTTCCTTACCAACAAATATATAGAAATAGATACAATTGCAGCAGATGCCATAATAAACACAGTTCCCCACACACTGCCATAGCACATTCCAGCCAATATTTCTATCGGTTCACCTGGCACTATTATTAAAAATATCTGAGCCAATTGAAGGCCAAAAAGCGTTAGCACTCCAAGCACGCCTGAATTGTCTATTTTTTCCTTGAAAGCAATTTTACCTTCCACTGTTGACAAATTTTTCATCACTGGAAATAAATATATTGTTATTCCTACAATTAATGCTATAACTGCTATCGCTATTATTATTTTAAATAATTTTACTTTATTTTTTCTACTCATAATACTACCTTCTTTTAAAATTCTTGTTCAGCAGGTCTGTCCCTTCTGGCAATTTATTGTCAAAAAGGACCGTCCCCAGTGGCAATTTATTGCCAAAAAGGTCCGTCCCCGTTGGCAATTTTTAAAAATACTTGATTGTAAATATTGTTCCTTTTCCTTCTTCTGATTCTGCTTCTACGTAACCGCCATTGCTTTCTATTATTGATTTTGCCAGTGCTAGTCCAATTCCTACACTTTCACTTGAAGATTTTTCGCCTTTGTAAAATCTTTCAAAAATATGTGGTAAATCTTTTTCAGAAATTCCTACACCATAATCTTTAATTTTTATTTCTGTATATATTTTGTTTTGCTCGCAAGTTATGTCTATTTTTGAAGCTACTTTTGAATGTTCTATTGCATTTTTCAAAATGTTTGTTACTGCTTCTACTTGCCATTTTAGGTCACAAGATATTTTGCTTTCTACTTGTCCTATGACATTTATTTTTATGTCTTTTAAGTCACACAATGTTGAGACATTTTTAATGCTTTCATTAATAATATCTTCAAGCTGTTCTTCTTTATTCATAAATTTGACACTGTTTGCGTCTAATTTTGATAATTTTAATAGTGAATTCACTAAAAAGTTTATATTTATAATTTCTCTTTTTATGTCTTTTATAAATTCATTTCTAGTTTCTTTGTTCATTTCAGGGTTGTCCAAAATATTATCAAGCATAATTGATATTGATGTTAGTGGTGTTTTTAGTTGATGTGATATGTCTGATAGTGAATTTTTCAGATTGATTTTATCTTGTTTTGAATTTTCTGCTATTTCTTTTAACATAATTGTTGTTTTATATACTTCATTTTTCAAAATAGACAATTCGTCTTCTGTGTTGTCTTCTATGTCTAGCTTGTATTTTCCACTATTTATCTCTTCCATATATCTTGTTATTTCTTCTAGTTTTTTATCTTTTGAATGATTATATACTAAAAACACTAAAATCATTGTAATTGCAAGCGCTACAAGAATAGCCAAATCTAATATTAAATATGTTAAAAAATATTTTTCATTTTCAAAAATTATAGATTCTTCTTCAGCATCTATACCAAACTCTCTTAAAATCGATGTATCTACTTCTTCTTTGTTATTTAGTATATCCATAATTTCATTTTGAGTGATGTCTGGGTATTTTTCATTTATTTTTGTAATTATACTTAATATTTTTTCATTTAAATTGCTTGTATATGTTTTATATTGTTTGTATTGAACTATTCCAAATATACATATAACAATTGCAATTATATAAAAACTTATTATTATTGTTTTTTTCAATTCCACTTTATTCTTCATTTTGATTTTGTTCCTTCCGTCGTATCTTGTTGCTATCAGGTTTCTTTGTTTTTTCCTGCAATACTGTAATGACTGCAATATTATTCTTCTTTATCAACCCTATATCCTATACCTTTAACTGTGGTTATTATGCCATTTCCCACTTTTTCTCTTATTCTTTTTAGATATACAGTTACAGTGTTGTCATTTACATCATTCCCTGTCCATTCCCATATCTTCTCTATTATATCATTCCTTGCAACTACTTTATTCAAATTTGTAAATAATAAATGTAATATTTTTAACTCTAAACTTGTTAAAATTATTTCTTTATTGCTTTTATATACCACCATTTTATCCAAGTCAAATTCAATATCTTTCACTTTTACAATTAAATTTTTTCTTTCTTTTATAATAATCTTATTTATCCTTGCAATCAACTCTCTTGTAGAAAAAGGCTTTGTGATATAATCATCTGCCCCTAACTCTAACCCTTTTACTATATCATCTTCTTCATCTTTCGCCGTTAAAAAAATTGTTGGTATATTTTTATCTTTCAAATCTTCTTCATATAATGTAAATCCATCTCCGTCTGGAAGTGCAATATCCAATATTACTAATTTTGTTTTTGCATTTTCACTTTCATTCTTTAAAAAAGCCCTTGTTTCTTTTACATTAGCTTTGTGTATTGGTTCATATCCATTTTGTTTCAATGTGTATAGCAAACCTTTTGCCACCATCTCATTATCTTCCACTAGTAAAATCTGCATAAACTCTCACTCCCGTTTATTATTATACTTCTTATTTTCAAAATTGCCAATAGGGACGGACCTTTTTGCCACTGGGGACGGACCTTTTTGGCAATAAATTGCCAAAAAGGTCCGTCCCCAGTGGCAAAAAAGTCTGTCTCCAATGGCATGCTTTAAATGTTTTCTTTTCTTATTGTTTCAATTGTATTTTGCTTGTTTATTTTATTAATTGAATACTTCATTATAATAAATACTAAAACAAACACACCTATAATCGAAATCAATATTGGTTCATATGGAATTTTTATTCCACTGTCTAATTTTATTGAGAATGCCTTATATAATGCAAATGTAGCCAACAAGCCTGATGCAATTCCATATATTAAAGATTTTGTTCCGTAAAATAATGTTTCTAAACGTATCATTCTATTAAATTCTTTTTTGGTCATTCCTATACTTTTTAGCATTGCAAATTCTTTTTGTCTTAATTCCATATTAGATGTAATTGTATTGAAAATGTTTGTTATTCCTATTAGTGTGATTACTGTTATAAATCCATATAAGAATATGCTTACTATAAGAATCATAGATTTTTCTGCTTTTTCTGATTCTTGTATGTCTGTACGCTCAATGCCTGAATGGATTTTTTCTACTTCGTCCATTATTTTTGATGTGTCTTCTGTGTTTATAAGTACTGCATTAAGTTCAAATTCTATATCTTTAAATTCGTCTACATTAAAAACCATATATCCACCGTCATACCATATTGTTTCTTTTCCATATGGTGGCGTTTCTGTTACAGCTCCAACTTTTACATTTATTTCTTTATCTTCGTATTTCCCTGTAATTGTGTCTCCTGCTTTGTATTTATATCTTCTTATTTGTTTTATTGAGCTTTTGTCGCTTTCACGATATTCAACTAAATCGCACAAAATTCCGTCTTTTTTTACTTTATTATAATCTAATCCCGCTTTTTTACAATACTTTTGGAATGTATTATCATCAAGTCCAACTAACCATAAGTTTGCAACTTCTGGCCCATTTGTAAATATTTCTTCATTTTTTTCTTTACTGTAATAGTAATCTACATTATAAATAAAACCGTCTTCTTCGTTGACTTTACTTTTGTCACTTATTCTTATGCTGTTTGGATTTCTATAATTTATGAAATATTCATCTATTCCTTCTATTGCCAAAATGCTGTTTTTGTTTTGTTCCAATATTCCTTCACTATTGTATAAAATTAAGTTATAGTTATAATCTTTGTAATACACTCCTGTTAGGCCAAATGCGTATGTTAATAAGCTGTTCATTGATATAAAAATACATACACTTACTGCTATTGATATGACTGTTGTTCTGTATTTCTTTTTGCTTCTTTTTAGGTTCTTGTACGCTAAGACTCCACCTGTTTTAAATATTTTTTGTATTATTTTTGGCACTTTTAATTTTTTATTTTTTATTTTGATATCATTTGAATTTCTTAGGTTTTCTATTGGTGATACTTTACTTGCTTTTTTGGCTGATGTTATGCTTGATAGATATATTGTTACAATTCCTAATATTGCGGATAATACTATTGGTAATATTGATATTTCTAGTACCATTGATCCTGTACTTGCAAATAGATATTCACCTATTACTGCATTAACTATTTTAACTAGTACAAAACATGCAAATATCCCTGATAATATTCCTAACGGAATTCCTACTGTTCCTAATATCAAACCTTCAAATATAACATTTTTTCTTATTTGTTTTTTAGTTGCTCCAATACTTGCTAACATTCCATACATTTTTATTTTTTCTGCTGTTGCTATTGCAAATGAATTTCTTATACAAAATACACTTGTAAATACTATAATAACTACAACTACTGTTACAACTGTATATATCATTGATATTGTTGAATTACTAAATTTAAAAACTTCCCATTTTAAAAGTTCTTCATTTATTTCGAATTCTTCATATTTAGTTTCTCCCTTTGCTTGTGCCAAATCACCAATCTCTGATACACCTAATATTTCTGATATTGATTTTTCATATTGTTTTGGATCATTTAAAGCTATGTATGCAATTTTATTTCCTTCATTCTTATTTGTTGTAATAGCTGTGTAACCTGGGTCACTATATCCTTCCTGAATTGAAGATGGTCTTTCCATTATTCCAACAATAGTATACTCGCTTGTTTCCGCTTCTGATATTTTCTCTTCGTTTTCTATATATGGATTATGACTATATAGCTTTTCTCCATCCAAAGTAGTCCTTTTTCCTAAATCCAATTTTATCTTGTCGCCTATTTTATAAGGCTCACCGTCCCTTTTATTGGTCATATTAGATGCAATTATGATTTCATTACTATCTTTTGGAAACTTTCCTTCTATTAAATTAAATTTTAAATATTCAAATGTAGTTCTATTCATTGATAAAAGCTTTAAATATGGCTTACTATCAATTTTCATATCATGCAATTTACCATATCCATTTTCATAAATTGTATAAATACTCTTTACATCTCTGTTATTTTGCAAAGTCTTCAAGTTATCATTTGTAATATTAGACAATTTCAAATGATAATATCCAGTTCTACTAACTGTCTCTTGCACTAACGTTGCTTGCAAGCTAACTGCCATTGTTGCAACTGCACATATTAAAGCAACTGACAATATAATTCCTATTATTGTACTTACTGTTCTCTTTTTATTGAATTTCAAATTCTTAATAGATACTTTATTTAGAATTTTCATTTTGCACCTCCTTTAAACTATTTTCCCGTCTTCAATTTTGATAATTCTATCCGCAATTTTTGCAATTTCCATATTGTGTGTAATCATTATAATAGTTTGTTTATAATCTCTATTTGACTTTTTTAACAATTCCACAATCTCGCTACTTGCTTTACTATCCAAATTTCCCGTTGGCTCATCCGCCAATATTATTGCCGGATTAGTTATCATCGCCCTTCCTATTGACGTCCTTTGTTGTTGCCCTCCTGATAATTCATTTGGTAAATGATTTTTTCTTTGCTCTAATCCTAACAGTTTTAACATCTCACTTAACTTTTGTTTATTAACTGGTCTATTATCCAAATCTAATGGCAAAGTTATATTCTCTTCAACATTTAAAATAGGTATCAAATTATAAAATTGATAAATCAAACCAACTTGCCTTCTTCTAAAAATCGCAAGCTCATCATCATTAAACTTATGAATATCCTTTCCATCAATAAAAACCTTTCCACTTGTAGGCCTATCAACACCACCAATTAAATGCAATAATGTTGACTTCCCACTACCAGAAGCACCGCACAATCGCAACAAACTCCCCTTTCTCCACTTTAAAAGAAACATTATCCAAAGCCGTAACCTTTGTTGTCCCTTTCCCATAAACCTTACTTAAATTCTCAACTTTCAATATTTCCATTATTTAGTCTCCTTCCTTTTCTCTTTCATAATTATACTTTAACACATCAATAGTGACAACTAAGTGACTATTTTAAAAATTGCCATTGGGGACGGACCTTTTTGGCAATTTATTGCCATTTATCTCCGTCCCTGTTGGCAATTTTTTGCCAAAGGGGACACTCCTTGATTCATAAAATTAATTTTTTTTAATATATTTTTATAAAGGTGATTATTTTGAAAATTTTTTTATTAACTAAAAAAACAATATTTATTACCACTTTTATAGCAATTGCAACTATTATAATATTACTTTTAATTTTCACATTCAATACTCCTACTAATTTTGCAGTTGAACTAACTCACAATTGTGTCGTATCAGATGTTTTTATAGATGAAGTTTCTAGCCTTACTAAAAGACCTGAAAAAATAGCATATTTGACTTTTGATGATGGACCAAATACTTCTGTTACTCCTAAAATTTTGGATATTTTAAAAGATGAAAAAGTAAAAGCCACTTTTTTTGTAATTGGAAAGTCTGTTGATGCTCACCCAGAGATTGTAAAACGTGCTTATGATGAAGGTCATTATATTGCTAATCACGGCTATTCTCATAATAATTCTAAATTATATAAAAATCTTGATAGCTTTAAAAATGAGATTGAAAAAACCGATTTAGCTATTGGAAAAGCTATTGGAAAGTCTGATTATTGTTCTCATGTTTTTAGATTTCCTAATGGCTTTATGTCTCCTAATCATAAGTCAAAAAAGAAAGAAGCTGCTAAACTTCTTTCTGAAATGAATTATACTTATATTGATTGGAATTGTTTAAATAATGATTCTATCAAAAAATATAGTTCTAATCAATTATTAAATAATCTTAAAAAGTCTTGCAAAAATAAGAATACCTTAGTCGTTTTAATGCATGATACCAAAGATGTTAGCAATAGCTCTCTTGCTTTAAAGGATTCTATTTCTTATTTAAGGTCACAGGGCTATGAATTTAGAAATTTTTACTCTTTTTTTGAAGAAAAATAATCCGTATGGGTGTTTTTAAGGTCTGTCCCCAAAAACACCCTTTTTAATCGTCTATTATTTCTGGACCTGCTATATTGATTTTTCTACTAGTTTTATTTTTGGGTTTGCTAGCTGTGTTTACTCCACCAGAGATTTTTTCGTATGTTTCTAAGTTCATAATAACCATTGAACCATAGCCGTTTTGCGTTAAATATACATTTTCTGCTTGGTCTACTACTAAGTCTTGTATTTTTGCAAAATTCTCTTTTAGGTCTGATGTTGGCATAATGTGTAACATATAACTCCTCCTTTTTTATCTGTTCTTTTTTTATTATTTCCTAAGGTTTGCTTCTTTATTACATTTTTTAGAAATTAATTTTGGTTTATAATATTTTTTGCGTTTTCGGAAATACTATTATTGTTAAATTTATATTATTAATTGGAGTGTGTTTTATGGAAAATCAAAATTTGAATATTTTAGATGAAGTTAATAAGGGTGCTACTATGGGAATGGATGCAATTTCTTTTGTTTCTGAAAAGGTTAAAGATGATGATTTCAGAAAGGTTTTAGATGTGGAGTATAACAAATATAAAGAGATTTCTAATAAAGTTAATAATTTGTATTCTGATTATTCTAGTGCTGAACCTCATGAGACTAATGCTATGAATAAGATGATGACTTGGTATGGTATTCAGATGAAGACTATGTCTGATGATACTACTTCTAAGTTGTCTGAACTTTTAATGCAAGGTACTAATATGGGTATTATTGAGGGTAGACGTTTGATTAATCAAAATCCTGATGCTGATAGACCTGTTATGAATATTTTGGATAGTTTTGTTTCTATGCAAGAAGATAGTGTTGAAACTTTAAAAAGATATTTGTAAAATATTAAATCCATAGGACAATTGTATTTTTTGTCCTATGGATTTTTTGTTTTTGCTATCTTTCTACTTCTTGTTCCAGTAATCTCTTTCTTAACTTTTCTAATGCAATTCTTCTTGCGCTTATTTGATTTTTTTCTTCTTGTGAAAGTTCTGCTAAGGTTTTGCCGTTTTCTAATTCGAATATTTCATCAAATCCAAATCCATTTTCTCCTTTGACTTCTTCTGCAACAAAGCCTTCAATTTTTCCTACTTCACATATTGTTTCTTTTCCGTCTGATAGCGCAATTGCTGTAACAAAGTTTATTTTTCTTTTTTCTCTTGGAATTCCTTTTAGTTTTTCTATTATTGCTAAGTTTCTTTCTCTGTCAGTTCCTTCATGCCATCTTTTGGTAAATACTCCTGGGAATCCGTCTAAATATTCTATTTCTATTCCAGAATCGTCGGCAATGCATTGTTTTCCGTTAAGTTGTTTTGCTATTGTTTCTGCTTTTTTTATTGCGTTTCCTTCAAATGTTTTTTGGTCTTCTTCTACGTCTATGTCTATTCCAATTTCTTTCATTGAGATTATTTTGTAGTTTTTTAGTATTTCTACGGCTTCTTTTATTTTTCCTTTGTTTCCTGATGCAATTACTATTTCTTTCATTTTTAATTACATTCCTTTCTTCTAAAATTTCTTATACCCAATTTCTTATAAACTCATCATTAAATGTATATTGACTTGATGGTCTGTATGCAGATTCTTTGACTACTTTGTCTGTTTTCTTAATCATCGGTTCTATTTTCTTTCTAAAATTTGCTGATACTAATTTTGTATCTAATATTATTTCATAAATTTGTTGTAACTCTGAAATTGCAAATTCTTTATTTAGAAAACAAAATGCTATATTCGTATTTTCAATTCTATTTCTTAATCTTTTTATTCCTGTATGAATTATAATGGCTGTTAGTTCTGTTATTTCTGCCTTTCCTACAAGTTTATTTATATACTCAACATTTTCTCTTTCTCTTTTTGTTATTGTTTCTATTTTATATTTTACTTTTATATTCTCATCACTTAATGTAACTTTTTGTATGTCTGAGTTTTCATTTTCTATGTTTATATTGTAAAAGCTCATATTTTTAGGCATAGTTTCGATATTGCTTTTGTTTATTATTGCTAAATATGTAATTATTAACTCTTCTTTATCTGTATAATATTTAGGATCTCCCCAAGTATATAACTGCTCTATATAGAAT
Organism: uncultured Clostridia bacterium; assembly: GCA_948502395.1. Taxonomy (GTDB): domain Bacteria; phylum Bacillota; class Clostridia; order TANB77; family CAG-508; genus CAG-269. Next base: position 184,611 of record CAOPES010000002.1, read on the forward strand.
TTATTAGTTCCAAACAATTCTTTCATTTTATGCGCTGCTATATCTTTTATATATTCTTTATTTGTAATATCAAATGTAGGAAAACTATTATCTTCGGACAAAAGTAGTTGCAATTTCTTTTCTCTCAATTTTCTAACATCTTTTCTTTCTTCATTATCTGTACTAAATATTATTAAATTACCTTTAATCTTCATTTTAAAATCTCCTAACTATTGGTTTTCTTCAAGGAATATTTTTGATATCTTGTTGTAAAAAACTGTTTCATTTTTCACTATTTCTCTGACATTTATTTTTCCAACAATATCTATAAATCTATATATTTTTTCTTCATTTAGTAACTGTAATTCTCCATCTTTATCTTTTACTACTTTTAATAATTCTTCTGGAATCACTATATTGTATTTTTTTATTATTCTACTATTTAGTTTATCATAGTCATCATAAATATGTTCATCCCATTTTTCTAAAAAGTTATTGTAGAATAAATAATCAGTCATTAAATGTAGAAAATATCCTTCATCAAACTCGTTTGTAATTCCTGTTTCCTTTAAATATCTATCTAAATTTGGATTACTAGAATATGGTCCATAGTGAGATTTGCCTTTGTCTTTTGCTAAATCTGGTGCTATTATTCCTCTTTCAAAATTTTCCGAGTTACTAATTTTATTATTCTTTGTGTACACTTTTCCAACGGCTAAATGTATTGCATATCCCGGCATTGTTCTATTTCACCTCTTTTATTTTATATTTCAAAGCATGTTCTTTTATTTCTATGGCACGCTACTCCTTTCTGATTTACTAAAAATAATATTGTATCTGAATCACAATCTAAATAAATTTTTTCTATATACTGTATATTACCACTTTTTTCTCCTTTTGTCCACAGAGTTTTTCTGTTTCTACTGTAATACGTTGCTTTTTTAATTTCATAAGTTTTTTTCAAACTTTCTTTGTTAGAATATGCCAACATTAATACTTCTTTTGTTTGTGAGTCTTGAACTATTGTTGGTATTAATCCATTTTGTTTTTCAAAATCCATTATTTCAATGTAGCAATCCATAATATTTAACTTACCAGAAGTTATAGCCATTCCTAATACTTGATCAAATCCCAGTTTATGAATGTGTTTTATTTCGTTTATTGTTGTAATCCCTCCTGCAACCATAATATCATTTTTTGTTTTTCCAACTAGTGTTTCAAAAAAGTTCAAATCTGTCCCAGAATTTAATCCTTCTACATTTACATTTGTAATTAAAAATTTGTAGCAATACTTTTCTAATTCTAGCATTCTTTCATATATATTTTCTTTTTTTAACTCAGTCCATCCATGTGTTGCTATTTTTCCATTTTTAGTGTCTAAGGCAACTATAACTTTATTTTTAGGCAATTTAGTTAAAAATTCTTTATTCGCTCTTGTTCCTACTATTACACTATTTGCTCCTGCTTCTATATATTCGTTTGCTAGCTTGGCACTTCTAACTCCGCCTCCTACATTACAGGTCAATTTTTTACATAGCTTTTTTATTAGTTCTTTATTACTCCCTTTACTCATTGCAGAATCTAAGTCTATAACATTTATTTGTGGAAATATCTTATATTGCTCTACTATTGCTTCTATATCATCATTTTCATATACTTTTTCCTTTCCCTGTTTTAATTGAACGACTTTTCCATTCATTATATCAATTGAAGGTATTATCATTTATTCACCACCCCTTAATAATTTTTTAAATATTTCTTTTTACTTATTTGCTCTAAATCATGCATAATAACTTCATTTACTGTTATTGGCTTTGTTTCTCCTATTTTTGTAATATCCACTTGTTTTAAGATTTCTTCTATTTTAGCCTCTTCATTAAATTCTTCATATTGAACTTTTTTACTTATTGCAAACAAGGTTTTCCAATAAATATATTGTGATATTTCATTTACTAAAATTTCTCTTTTAGTCATATTTTCATGATAATGTTCTCCTAGTATTGCTTCTTCTACTTCTTGCTTTTCTTCTAACATTTTTCTATTACAATATTCTTCTACTTGTTTGTCTTTTTTCATAAGTGCTAAAATAAGTTTTTTAGTATTTGACATTTCTTCTGTTATTTCGTTATTATCTCTTATACACTCATATAATTTATATCTTTTTTGTGATTCTTTCATCTCAACACCTCAACATATTACTTTATTTGTAATCTTTTATTAAATTCTATATATGCATTTAAAACTTCTTCATCATTTTTTAGTTGTCTAAATGAATCTTTGGTTAAGCTTTTTCCTGTTTGAATGTCATTTGCTCTTATACAATCTTGAGAAATTTCATCTATTACAACTATATTTCCTTCTTCATCAAACCCAAGCTCCATTTTCATATCTATTAACTTCATATCTGCTTTTTCTAAATTTTCTCTAATTATTTCTCCTACTTGTGCCAATACATTTTTGGCTTTTTCAAATTCTTCTTGTGTCAAAAGTTCTAATCCTATAATATAGTTTTCATTTAGTGTTGGGTCATCTACTCCTGCTACCTTAATATCTTGTTTCAAATCAAATTTATATAATGGTGTTTTAAATTTTTGTCCTTCTTTTACTAAGCTTGGGTATAACCTTACTATACTTCCTGCTGCGTAGTATCTGCAAATGAATTCTAATGGGATTGTTTTTACTTTTTTTACTAGTATACCTTCTTCTCCATCTATTTTTTGAATTTTTGTATCTTTTATCTGTGTTCTTATCCCCTTACTTTCTAGTAAATTCATAAAATACATATTTGCTATTAATCTTTGATGATCTGTTCCTTTTATATTTTCTTCTCTTTTTGATGTTATAGACCTTAGATGTGGTTTAAAACACATAAAATAAGTATTTTCATTTAATTTAAATATTTTTTTAGATTTTCCTTCTATCTCTGGCATTTTATTTTTTAATGTATACATAGTTACATCACTTTCCTTTCCAACTCTTCTTTTACCGCATTTATAACTTCTACAATTTGTCTATTTGTATCTAATATTACTACTTTTGCTAAATTATATTTTTTTACAAATTCTACGGCTTTTTTATATAATTTATAATACTCTTTTAATGATTGTAGTTCATCAAAATTGTCTTGTTCTCCACTTCTTTTCTTTGTTCTCTCTAAGGCAATTTCTGGTGATATATCACAATAAAATAATACATTTGGCATAGGCTCCCATGTTTTTATTACTTCTAAAATTTGTTCATCTGTAAATTTTTGTTTTATTAAATCTGTCATAAATGTTAATATTGACCTATCATATATACTATTTACATTTTTAGGTGCTCTCCAATGTTTTTTACCAATTTCTGTTGCCCATTCTATATACTTCCCTTGATCCCATAATTTCTTTGCTTCATTTCCTACTTTGCCTGAATATGGCGTTATTAATACTTTCGAGTTTGTATCCATTACAGGATTTTGGACTAAATATTTAGCCAAAGTTGACTTTCCTGAACCATCTAACCCGTCAAATGCTATGATTTTTCCTTTTTCTTGTTTTGGTATAAGTCCTAATTCTTCAAATAGACTAATTTTTTCTGTTTTCTGTGTTGCTAGAATCGCTCCAAATTTTACAAATGGTTTATATTCTATAAGCCCATTCTCTTTTGCACTTGTTCCTGTTTCTACAACATCAAATATACTATCAGCCCATCCTAGTAGTACTGTTGCTTCTACACTGCCTGAAATTTTTACTATATTTTCTTCTGCTATTCCTAAATAGTCTTTTGCTAAATTCTCATAACTTGTTGCTACTTTTCGTTTTTGAAAATAGTCAAAAGGTTTATCAGCTAATTCTTCTTTTACTAATAAACTTATTCTACAATTTGTTTGTTCAAAATATTTTAATGAAATCATGGATTTATGTCCACTTTCTAGCCATTGGTCACTTCCGTATATAATCATATCAAACTTATCACTATATCTTTTTATGTCTTCCCATCTTAATAGTGTTATTTCTAATATGTAAGTAGGTGTTTCAATTCTATGAACTAATTTTCTTGATTTTTCTATCTCTGCCAAACCTATACTTTTCAAATATTCTTGTAGTACAGGTAACAATTTCCCTTTTCCAGCACCTAACTTAATTACAGGCTTCTTACTCATATTTTTTCCTCCTTTTTAAACTTTACTTTGCTTAAATAAAATCTTTTCAATTTCTTTTGTTAAGTATTTATATTTGTTTTGAGTTATTCTTTCAATATCTTCTTTTGTAATTACTATTATGCTTGTTGATTCTGATGTTTTTGAAAATGCCTGACCATTAAATGAATTTCCTATTAATGTTATTAATGATTTAATAATATTTTTAGGTAATTTAGGTAGCATTTGTTTTAATATATTATAAGTTCCCTGAAATGCATGATATACTGAAACTTCCATTTTCATTTTTTCTCCTATACCAATAATTCCAATACTTTCTTTTTCCGAAAATGGTTCTTTGCCAATTACTAAAATATTGTCTAACTCTTCATTAGGTTTTAAAACTTCTACATCAATTGTAATTTTGCTAGATGCTTCCATTGCTATTCCACTTAATTCTCCATAAGATTGCAAACTATGTACATCACCTAAATACAATCCAGCTCCTTCTATATCTACTGGAAGATATATATCTGTATTTTCTGTAACAAATGGTAAATCTAAATTTCCACCATTTTTAGGGCCTGCATGACCTGTTTTTATTCTTTCACCATTAGGTGTTGTTGCTATCATGCCTATCATAGGCTTATATTTTAGCTCTATATTGTTTAAGTACTTTAATCCATCTTTTACCCTTTTAGCTATAACAGGTGCTCTTTCTGATAATTCTGAGCTTTTTATTGGATCTATTCCTGCTGTCTTTGACATGGTTTGTGCCATCTCACTTACATCTATTTTATATATATGAACTTTTAATACATCTCCTGGCTTTGCATTTTCTATATAAATTGGCCCTGTTAATGGGTGATGATGCGTCTTCCCATTTTTGCTATTTATTAGTTTCATTAACTCGTTTATATTTTTAAATCTATCTCCATATGCATTTATAGTTTCTACACAAACTTTTTCTTTTTGTGGCATTTTTGCAATAAACTTATTTTCTTTATCTATAATTGTTTGGTAATTACATTTTATATTAAACATATTGTAATCTTTCAATTCCTTTCTTTTTATCCTTTAATGGTTGTAAAGGTCTTATATCTAAATATGGAATATAAACTTTTTTTGGTAATTTTATTATATTTACTATTGCCATGCCAACTTCTTCTGGCATTAGTTTCCACTCTTCATAAATTCCGTGATCTCTATTTTTTATACTTCCAATTGATAAATAAGAAACCCTTACATCTTCATATCTTACTTCTTCTCTTAAACATTCTGCTAGTCCTCTTAATGCTAGTTTTGTTGAGCAATATGCTCCACCTTCTCCAAAAGTATATTTTTCCGAATGTGACCCTACAATCACTATGTCTCCTTTTGCATTTTTTACGTTTTTTATAAACGTATTTAATACATAGAAAGCACCATTTAAATTAGTCTTTACTGAATTATTCCAATCTTCCACTTGCATATTCTCTATTTTTTGAAATCTTCTGATTCCTGCATTTATTACTAATACATCAATTTTTTTATTTACCATATTTTTTATATTTTGAATACTTTCATATTTTGAGACATCACACTGTATTTCTGTATAATTTTCTATTTTTTCATTTGAAACAGTTCTATTTAAGCCTATTACTTTATAGCCTTGTTTTAATAAGATATTTCTTATTCCTGCTCCAAGTCCTCTATTACACCCTGTTATTAATGCTGTTTTCATTAAAAGTACCTCCTATAATTTTATTAAATTGCTTTTCTTTCTACCAACGCCTATATATTTATACTCTTTTAGCTATTTTCTCAGCTAATCCTGTATAATTTTTAGGTGTTAACTTTAATAACATTTCTTTGTCTTTTTCGTTAAGCTTTAAATTTTTCACAAATTCTCTTATGTCCTCTATTGAAATATTTTTTCCTCTTGTTAATCCTTTTAAGGTTTCATAAGCATTCTCATAGCCATTTTTTCTTAATATAGTTTGAACTGCTTCTGCTAAAACCTCTGGTGTGTTATTAAGATCAGATCTTAATTTTTCTTCATTAACAGTTGATTTATTTATTCCTACTATTGTTTGTTTTATTGCAATAATACTATAAGCAAATACCATTCCTATATTTCTTTGTAGTGATGAATCGCTTAAATCTCTTTGCATTCTTGATATTTGTATATTATTGAGAAACACATCTATTATCCCATTTGACATTTTTATGTTTGCCATTGAGTTTTCAAAATTTATAGGATTTATTTTATGTGGCATTACTGATGACCCTACTTCCCCTGCTATATTTTGTTGTTTAAAATAATTTCTACTAATATACATCCACATATCATTATTAAAGTCTAATATAATATTGTTTAATAATTTAATTTCTGAAAGTATAATTGAAATACTGTCATGTGATTCAATTTGAGTTGTATACATATTATATTCTAAGCCAAAGCTTTCAACAAACTCTTTTGCAACTTTTATCCAATCGACATTAGGATAACTTATCAAATGTGCATTAAAGTTTCCCACTGTTCCATTAAATTTTCCTGTTAATTTTTCTTGTTTTATTCTATTTAAAATTTTCTCCATTCTATATACAGCTATTGCAAATTCCTTACCAACAGTTGTTGGTGTTGCATTTTGTCCATGTGTATGTGAGAGTATTGGAATATTTGCATAATTTTGTGCTTTTTCTTTTAGTATCTGAACTAATTGACTTACATTTGGAATATAAACATTTTTTACTAATTCTTTTTCCATAATTCCATAAGCAATGTTATTTATGTCTTCGGAAGTACAAGCAAAATGTACTAAATTGTTGTATTTTTGAAGATTATTTTCTGCAAGTTTTTCATCAATATAGTATTCAACTGCTTTAACATCATGTTTTGTTATTTGTTCTATTTCTTTTATTCTTTTAGCATCATCTATATCAAACTCTTTTGATATTTTATCTAATATTGTAAGTTCTTCCTTCTTAATTTCTAATCCTAGTTCTTTTATATTAAACAATTTTTTTAACCATTCAATTTCAACAATAACTCTATTTTTAATTAAGTGATATTCACTGAAATATTTTCTTACTTCTTTTGTTGTTTCTTTGTATCTTCCATCTATTGGTGATATGTTCAATAATTCTTTTTCCATAAATTCCTCCTAACAAACTATCATACTTTTTCTTCCAGCTCCTGTTCCTATGAATTTAATTGGAACTTTTACTATTTCTTCTATCCTATTCAAATATATTTTTGCATTTTCAGGTAATTCTTCTCTTGTTTTGCATTTTGATATATCTCCAAAATTGCCTTCAAATTCTTCATATACAGGTTCACAGTCAGAAAGATATTCTTCGTCAGTTGAAAAATCCATTGTTACTTTTCCATCTTTTTTATACCCAACACATAGTTTTATTTTATCTAACTTTCCAATTGTATCTACATGATTAATTGCTAATCCTGTTAATCCATTTACCATTGTAGCATATTTTAAAGCTACCAAATCAAGCCATCCACATCTACGTGGTCTTTTTGTTGTTGTTCCATATTCATGTCCTAACTCCCTTATTGTATCTCCTATTTCATTTTTTTGTTCTGTTAGATATGGCCCTTCTCCTACTCTTGATGAATATGCTTTTAATACTCCGTAAACGTTTCCAATATATTTAGCTCCTATTCCACTTCCTGTACATATTCCTCCAATAGTTGGATTTGATGAAGTTACATATGGATAACTTCCAAAGTCAATATCTAATAATGTTGCTTGTGCTCCTTCACATAGAATTTTTTTATCTTGATCAATAGCATTATGCATTAAAGCAATTGTATCTACAACATATTTTTTTAAGTATTCTGCATATTTGTTATATTGTTTTATAACTTTTTCTGCATCAATTAATTCATAATTATAAATTTTAAATATTTTATTTTTATTCTCTATATTTTTTCTTAATTGTTTTTCAAATTTCTTATTTACAAGATCTCCCATTCGTATTCCACATCTTTCGAATTTGTCACAATATACAGGCCCTATTCCTCTAGCTGTTGTTCCTATTTTGTTCTCTCTTCTTAACTCTTCTTGTAATTTATCCATTTGTACATGGTATGGTAATATTACATGTGCTTTATCACTTATTCTTAGGTTTTCTACACTGTATCCATTTGACTTAATGTTTTCCATTTCTTCAATTAAGACTTTTGGATCAACTACTACTCCATTTCCAATTACTGCAATTGTTTCTTTGTTTAATATTCCAGAAGGAATTAGGTGAAACGCAAATTTCTTTCCTTCAATTTCTATTGAATGTCCTGCGTTATTTCCTCCTGTACATCTTACTGAGATATCAGCTTTTTGAGATAAGTAATCGATTATCTTCCCCTTTCCTTCATCACCATAAAAACTGCCTAAAACCACATCAACTTTTTTCATAATAAATCCTCTCCTTCACTTATTATATTTTTTACATTAAGTATCTTACATTCGCATTATACATACTATAATATTTTTTGTCAATACTTTTTGTAAAAAAAATATTAAGTATTTTGAAATAAAAAAGAAAGCGCTCTTAAAACACTTTCTTTTCAACTATTTCAGCTATTAGTTTATATAACGATTTTTTTAAGTTTTTCATAATATAAAAATCTATATTACGAATTTTTTGATTTTTTCGTAATATAAAAATCTATATTACGAATTTTTTGACTTTTTCGTAATATAGATTTGATTTTTTATTTTAAAAATAAGTCTATATATCTTTGAAATGCAAAAACTTGATTTCTACTATATCCAGTTATTTCAATATGTTCCGCTTCTGTTGTTAAGTTTTCTCTAAACAAATCATTTAAGAGTGATAATTCCATGCTACAATTTAGCATAGTATTATCTTTTAATTGTTTAGAGTTATCTACTTCTATTTCATAATCATGTAGCATGAAATTTCTCCTTTTCTTTAAATTTGAAAAAGAAAAAAAGCAGAGAAATTAGAATTTTTCTAATCTCTTTGCTCTTTCTTTTCATGCTATCATTATATTATCGCAGTTTTATAAAATCAATTCCCTTTTTATTCCCTGTTTTCTAAAATGGCAACTCATATATATTTGAATTTATAGCTAATTTAACATATTCTATAAAAGAACTTTTTAATTTTGGTGCTTTTGTTTTTATTTGGTTATACAATTTATTTAATTCTTCATAATACATTTTATTTACAGTATTATGATCAAAAACATTTACAGTAATAAATTTAGACATTCCAACATCACTAAAAAATTGTAACTTATCTAAATTCTCTCCTAATCTTTCTAAGAATTCCTCTATTTGTTTGTCATCTAGTTTATTATAACTTTCAAATTTTCTATTTTCATTATTTGTTCCACATATATTATCTAAAACGTCTATTAGCTTTTCTTTTAATTCTTCAACATCTATATTATTCTCAATTTCTTTAGTAGAAATATTTTTCATTTTAGTATGAGTATTATATTTTGAAATTTCATCTTTAATTTCAGATATACTTTGATACCTATTATCAGGAGTATTATCCAAGCATTTTTCTACAATGGTATCTAATAATATCATTCTTTTAGTATCAAATTTTTCTGTTAATTTTTTTCTATGTGTTCCTTTATGAGTTTCTCCGAATACCATCCATTGTACTAACTGTCCTATTGCATAAATATCCATAGTTGGCTTTGGTTTTTCTTTACTGTTTCTTTGCTCAGGTGCTGCGAAATCAAAATTAGCCAGTCTTTCACTAGACATAGTATGCCCTGTCATTTCAAAAATATCTGGATTATAATATGCTATTCCAAAATCTGTTATTACTATATTAAATTGGTTATCTAATAATATGTTTTGAGGTTTTAAATCTCTATGTATAATTCCTCTTTTATGTACTTGTTCTATACAATCAATTATTTGTTTAAATATTCTAATTATTTCTTCTTCTGAAAAATTAGGATCAAATTTTAAAGTTCCACTATATTGTTTCATAACTATTATATCTAATATATCATCTCCAATAGTTACTGTATCGTAAAAGTAAAGAGTAGCAATGTTTTCTAAATCATTCAATTTTATTACTACATTAGCAAATTCACAAAGAAATCGATTTATCTTATTTTTAGAATTTGCAATTAATATTTTAGTTGCAACCTTTTCTCCTTGCAATTCTCCAAATATAACAATGCTATTTCCACCTTCTTTTATATTTAAAGAATCAAATTTTATACTTCCATATTTAGTTACTATTTCCTTCTTTTCTTTAAGTTTTTTTATTATATCTTTTCTATCAACAAATTTACTAACTTTCGTTCTTTCAGTATTTTTCTCTTTTAAATTTATTTTATCAAATATTTCGCACAAACCATATATAGTATCATCTAATACTTGTCGCCTTTCCGCATATCCACCATAAGTTTGCATTTTTCTTCTAAAATCTATTATACTTCCAGTATATTTAAAAATCTCTGGTGTTTCAATACCATATTTTATTGCAAATTGCCTGAATTCTACAAAAAAATCTTTAAATTCTTTTTGTGTTATTGTTTCATTTCCATATGTAGCAATTGATTCTAGCTCTCCTTTAAATTCTATTAATTTCTGTGTATCCATTTTTTCTATCCCTCTTAATTTTTTATAATTATAACATATTTTGTAAAATATATAAATATATTGCTTATTTTTTAAGTTCACTTAGTGTACTAAATAAAAATGGATTTGTTCACTAGGCGTACTTTTTCTAAAAATCAAGTACACTCGGTGAACTTTTGTCTAAAATAAGTGAACTTTTTCCAATTTTTAGTTCACTATTTTTGGTTTTAACGAAGAATAGCGGGTTTGAGCCAGTTCACTCGGTGAATTTCTGCATCATATTTGCTTAAAATTTTTGTTTCTTTATTAACTCTTGAAGGCTTGCCCTTCAATGTGTGTAGGCATTGTGTTAAACATGCTTTCCTGCCTTTAGTATTCACCTTAGTTCACTTGTCTAAAATCAATTTATGTCTACTCAGTTAGATATACTTATCCTTAAATCCTCTTAATCGAAAAAGAATGTGCTTTTAAAAATAAGTCAAGGTTGTGCAATAGCACATTCATTTTAACCTTGACTTATTTTTATAAAGCACATTAGAATTGTTACTTATGATTTAAGTAACATTAATATTATATAAATCAACTAACTTAAACTTTAAATACTATATTACAGTTCTAATTCTTCTTCAGATTTTTTAATTCTTTCCTTTACTTTTTCTCTCACACAATCTTGAATTGATGCCAATAATAAAGTAATTTCTGTCTCAACTTTTTCTAAATCTTCTTCTTTTACTCTACCTGTTTCAATATCACTTATTCTTTTAATAGCTTCTAATGATAAAGCTTTTGAACTATATCTATTTAAGCTCTTTACGAATTCTTTATATTTAGATTGATTCATTAATTCTTCTAGATATTGTTTTTCAGCATCTAAAAATGTATCTCTTAAAAAAGCTATATTTCCATTAATATTATTTCCTTCCATTATTTCCTCCTTGTTATATTTATTTTATTTAATCTATTTACTTATATTATTAAACCTTCTTTATCTAATCCTAATATTCTTTTTGATACAGCAGAAACATCTACTCCCTGTTGTTGAAATTTTTTATATAATTCCGTTAATTCTTTTTCACATACATCTTCTTTTTCTTTTTGAATCAAAGCTCTACGAGTCATTCCTTCTGGATATTTTTTATCTGGTACATATACTTCTATCATAAGTTTCCCAAGCTCATTCCACATAGCTATTTGTACTTGATTTAAAAGAAAGTCATATTCTCCATTTTGATTAGTTGATATTGAAAAATCAGTATTCCCTCTTATAACTTTTGGAGGCACTAGTGCATTAAAATTTATTTGAAAATCTTTTGGATTAGAATATTTTTTTATAAATCCATACCTAATGTCTCTTTTTAATCTAGTGTTAAAACTTTTTTCAGAATAACTACTTCTATATTCTTGTATTTGTTCTTCATTTTCATTTTCTAATTTTTCTTTTGCTTCTTTTGTCGTATATTCCTCTGGTTGATTTTCTAAACATTGTTTTTCTTTTCGTTCTTCATCAGTTAATTCTTTCTCTCCAAAAAGTTCCTTGAATTTTAATTCTAAAAATTCTTGAGATACTACTGTGTTAGATTTTATGTATTCTTCTATATCTTCTTGTGTAAAAACTTTTCTCTTCATTTCTAAAACTTTAGCTATAATATTTTTATTTTTCTCTATCCAATTTTGTAAATATGGATAACTAAATTCATTCATTATATCAATATCTTCAAAATATTTTTCTAAACCTTTAATTTTAATTTCTTCTATTAGTATTTGTGCTACTTTCATAGCAATAATTTCATACTTTTCTAAACTTCCAAAACATTCTATTTTTTGTTCTTCAGTTATTTCGGTATCATTAATCATATATATTCCTTTCCATATATTGCTTTATAACAATATAATTTTATTTTAGCATAAAAAGTCAAAAAAATGAAGTCTTTTTTCAAATATTTCCAATTAAGTTTTATCTCCAAACATTTATATATTTTTTATAATCAAATTATACTTCTTCGCATACCATATCAACTTCTATCGTTACCCTAATTTTATTATTTTCTACTCGTTTAACCTTATTTTTGCCTTTCCTCTCAAAACTAATAAAATCCTCAAAAGCAGTAAATTCAACTATTTTGTCTAATTTTTTAGATATAGCACCGAGCAACATTCCACGTGACTTGTAAACGGAAACATATCCACAGGCTTAATAAAGTCAACCATAAAACTTTCTTCCAATTTAGCCAAATCTCTAACCAAAGTAGCAGGATTACAGCTAATATAAACAAGCCTTTTAGGCATAATTTTCAAAATATTTTCAATACTCTTATTATCAAGTCCCTTTCTAGGCGGATCAACCATAACAATATCAGGCTTTACAAATTTATTATTAATCAAATCATCCAAAACGAACTCCACATCACCTGCAATAAACTCTGCGTTTTCTACTCCATTAATGTTAGCATTCTCCTTTGCCGCTTCTATCGCTTCTTCAACAATCTCAATTCCATAGACCTTTTTTGCATATTTTGCCATAAACAAAGAAATTGTTCCAATACCACAATATAAGTCAAAAACCACATTATCCTTAGTTATATTAGCTCCTTCAACACCTATATTATATAACTTTTCTGCTTGTACTGGATTTACTTGATAAAATGACAATGGAGATATCTTGAAAGTGTATTCTCCTAATTTATCGGTTATATATCCATCTCCATATAAGTTGATATTTTCCTTTCCTAATATTACATTTGTATTTTTCATATTTATGTTTTTTACTACTGTTTTTACATTGTTAAATTTTGTTGTTATATCTTCTACTAATTCTTTTTCTTTTGGTATTTGGGTTCCATTAATTACAATTATGCACATAATTTCATTTGTTTTCTTTCCTATTTTAGTTACTATGTGTCTTATTAATCCTTTTCCAGTGTTTTCATCATATATACTTATATTGTTCTTTACAATAAAATCAAAAATGAATTTAGCAACTTTTTCGGCTTGTTTATCTTGAATACAGCATTCATTGATTGGTATAATTTCATGTGTTCTATTTGCAAATACTCCCATAATCGGTTTTCCGTCTTTGCTTGTTCCTATTGGATACTGTGCTTTGTTTCTGTAATTTAGTGGATTTTCCATTCCTAATGTTTCTTGTACTTCTATTTTATTTTTTAATGTTTTATTTACTAAACTTTGTACTGCATTTTGCTTCATCTTTAAAGTTTCTTTATATTCTATATGCCTTAGACTACATCCTCCACATCGTTTGTATGTTGTACAGTCACTTTCTTTTCTATATTTTGATGTTTCTATTATTTCTACTATTTTTCCAAATGCATGTGATGTTAATACTTTGACTATTATTATTTTTACTTTTTCTCCTTTTATTGCGTTTGGTACGAATATTGTAAATCCCTCAATTTTCGCTATTCCTTCTCCACTATATCCATTATCTACTATTTCTACTGTATATATCTCGTTCTTTTTTACAGACATTTATTTTTCTCCTTCTTAAAATATTACTTTTTATATTAATATACTATATTATATATTTTTTATCAACAATATCAACAAAGAAGAAGGTATGAGATAATCTCAAGCCTTCTCCTTCTTGGTTTCTATTTTTTTATTAATTCTAGAATTTCCTTAGGAACATATTCTGAAACATCCTGATTATTTCTAAGTAATTCCATAACCAAACTTGAACTGATCTTCCCTAAGTTACCTGATCTAATATAAATAGTGTCAATCCCAGATATTTTCTGATTTACAGTTGCGACTTTTTCTTCATACTCATAGTCTTCACTACTTCTAATACCTCTGATTAAAAAGGTTGTATGATATTCTTTGGCAACAACAGCAGAAAGGTTATTATAAGAAATTACAGTAACATTGTTAAGATTGTTACTAGCTAGAACCTGTTCAATTGCTTCTTGCATTAGTTCTCTATCAAATCTTCGTTTCTTTTCTGGATTAACTCCAATTCCTACGATAACTTTGTCAAAAAGTTTCGCAGTTTGAGTAATTACATATAAATGACCATTCGTAAAAGGATCAAAGCTACCTGCATAAAAACCAATTTCCATTTTAAGTCCTCCTTTAATTGCTTGGAGGTTTTACCCTCCAAGTGGTTATACTTTTTGGGTAACAAAATTTATACATTATGATTATAGCATATGCAAATGTTTCAAAAGTCTATTTGAGTATCAACCTCCTTAATATAATCAAGAAGAGCAGAGAAATTTTTATCATCTACATATAATGACTTATCCCATTCGTACCAAATGTCAAATGCTGTCTTTGCACCATTTTGCACCATTTGCCGAACTTTTTTACTTTTGAAAACAACATTGTTTTCTTGCTTATTTAAAGGATTTTGACATCCCATATCCTGATAAACCTTTGCTTGTATATCAGCTTCCAATTTATCACAATGATAAGCAAAAATTGCCTCTCTTGTTTTCCTTTCATCAAATTCTAACAATAATGCAAAATATTCTTCCTTCTTAATTAAGTCTCCAAGAACTTCTTTGATTGCTTCATGTTCAATTTGCATCTTTTCTTCTGGAGTAATATTATCAAAAGGAGTGATATCTCCTATGACAACTTCTCCTAATTCGTGAAGTACTAACATTTTTATTACTTTACTGATATCTAAGTATGTTTCAAATTCAGAATCGATACTTAATGCCAGTATGCACGTTCCATAAATGTGTTCAGCAATACTTTCAATTCTCTCCTTACTCACATTCCAATGTGTTTCATCCCATCCACTCCTGATTTTGTATTTTAGTTGTGTAGCTAAAAGATAAAACCTCATTGTACTTTTAAGCCTTTCTTGCATATAGATTCCTCCTTCAATAATTATTGTGTTGTCTATGTTCCTTTATGTTTAACTCCAAAAGGAGATTATAAAAAATCAATTAGCCTATTGGCTAATTCTCAATGATTATATCATAAAAACTTATGTTTATCAATATTTTAGCTTATTTTTTGTAGAAAACTGTAACATAAAATAATAAAAATTACAATGGCTAAATCAAAAATAATTTTTTCACAATTTTTTCTCATTGATTTTAGACCATCTATCATTTCACTTTGTTAATATTCTTTTACTTTTAACATTTTCATTCCTTTATTAACACCCAATTGAATTATATCATAAACAAAGAAAAAATGCAGTCTTTTCTAAGAAAAAACTACATTTTTAGTCCTGCTTTGGTTATTTACGAAAAACAAAATTAACCTTATTGCCATCATACTCTTGACATACTATTTCTTCTTGTGAAAATTCTTCTAAGAAGGCATTAAAAATCATTATATATCTGATCGTGATTGATGGTTCTTTTTTGTCATCAGGTATTCTTGGTGATATTGTTATCTGATGAACATCTATGCCACCATATTCAATTTTATCCTCCTTCTTAATTACATCCAGTTCCCGCAAATCTCTAACCACTTGAGCTATTCTTCTTAAATACGTCATTGTTTTGTCCTCCAAATATTTTATTTTTCGAGGACTTATGCCCTCGAAATTTACTCGAGAGCATTTCAAAGCTCATCTATATAATATATATTATAGCAAAATTATGTAAAACTGTCAAACTACATTCTTCAAAAATCTACTGATATAAGCACAAAATAGAAATCCATATAACCATTATATTATTATATAGATTTTTATTCTATGCAACTTTTATTCCTGTCTTTATTACTTCCCGTACAAAAGGTGTTTCTACATTATCATAATCAGATACTTCAATTAAATGTGGCTCTATACGATAATTAATATTTCTTCGTAATTTTCTTAAATTTAATTGCTCAACAAAAATATCATTACACTTTATATCGCCAGTAATAATAGCAATATCTATATCGATATCTTCATGATTTGTTTTTTTATGATATTTAACATAATGTCACAAAAAATCTCCTTTTTTCAATAGTTTTAGTCAAAAAAAGTCCAACTCATAAGAGTTGGAATAAGATTTTTGTGTTCATCAAATTTTCATAGTGTTAAAACCAAGTTATCTCAATACTTTCAAAAAGTTCGGCGAAAATTGTCTTTGGTGCGAACAACGTAGATATCTACAACTTTTTTCACACCTCTAACGATTGATACAAATATCAATCAATTTATTAAAGTATATCATAATTTTTATAAATTGCAATAATAAATTTAAAAAAAACTGCAATTTTTGACTTTTTATGTAAATTGTAGTATAATATACTTGTAACATATTCTTGTTGCCTTTGAAATAAGTAAAATTTCGGAGGCATAGTCCTCCGAGCAATAAAAGGAGGATTAATATGAAAACTTTAAACATCAACTCTAATGTACGAATTAAGCTGACACCTTTTGGCATCGCAAAACTCGCAGCCAATCACGAAGAACTTCGTTCATCCCGTCCATCTATTGGCAAATTTACGCCACCCGAAACAGATAAAGACGGCTACTGCGAAATGCAGTTGTGGGAAATTATGAGCACATTTGGCGAAGACATGTATATGGGTAACATGCATTTGCCTTTTGAGACTAACATTCAAATCGACGATGCACAGTTCGAAGAAGACTAAAAGATACTTGTTTAAAGACTTCTGCACACTCTATGTATATGGAGTGTGCAGTTTTATAATTAAATATTAAGGTAGCTACCAAAAAATTAGCACCTCCAAACTACCTTATAATCTGCGAAGGCAAAGAAACAGAGCCAAACTATTTTAATGGGTTAAAGCAAAAGATAAATGAAAAATTTGGAGATAGAATTAGTGTAGTACCTGCTATAAAAATAAAAGGTACTGGATTAAATACAGAAAGTTTAGTGAAATATACTAAACAATACATAAACAAATCCCCTAAAGTATATGGACAAGTTTGGGTTGTTTTTGACAAAGATGATTATACAGATGAACAATTCAATAATGCAATTAAATTAAATGAGTATAATTCAGCTTGGTCTAATCCTAATTTTGAAGTATGGCTATTATCACACTTCAAAAAAGTTAGCAATCCCCTATCTAAGAACGATTCGTTAAAAGAACTAAAGAAAGAATTTCAAAATGCTAATTTAGGTAATTATTCTAAAAATGATAATAGATTGGAAACTGCAATTCAAAATTGTAAAGAAATGTATGAGCAACTTAAAACTACTTCTAGTGAAGCAAGCAAAAATCCTTGTACTACTGTTTTTATGTTGGTGGAAGATTTGACTAAATATTTGAAATCGTTTTACGAAAAAAAATCTACCTTTTACAGTCGATTTAATCGTTTTTTCGTCTAGTGCGACGATATTATTCTTTGGTCCGAGTATTCTTACAGGAACTTTTAAGAAATGCTGATAAATCAATAATTACACGACACACAAAAGCATATTTACATTAGTTTTTCCGCATATTATTTATGACAATAATTAACTTAAAATATTTTTAACCATTTATAATAAATTCTATACTATTTTTTAATCAATGTTGTTAATGTATATTACAAAAATATACATTGCTATTCTAATAATTTTATAGAAAACGCCCATTTCACAATACTATATAAGTGAAATGGGCGAGGCATTATTTAGATTCCTTAATAATGCTTATGGCTTTTTCCAAAATAGCAACTTTGTCTTCTTTGTAAGTCAGAATACGAGCAATAAACTCTGCAAAATTTTCATCAGTCATATGCCGATATTCCCAACCACAGTCGCAAGGTGTACTCCAACATTTTTCGCAATCTGTAAGAGCCATATAAACATCTCCTTTCTAGGTTATTTATTTATATTTTACATCTTTTTTGGTATTATGTCAATTGTTGTGCAAAATAAATATATATACAAGGACGTGGCGAAGCGAAACAACAGCCACGACACTTCCGTAATGTAATACGGGGGTAACATTTAATAAAAAATATTGTAAAAGTTAGTAAAATTAACTATTTAACGGACTTTTTTTCTTTGTTTCAGACTGGTTAAGAAATAGAAATACTATTGAATTTTTGGGAATTTGGGAGGAAATTCATAATCCTGCTTTTAATTATGGCGAATTCGCCATAATTAAAAGTCAAGCAGGTTTAAATAGTTATAAAATTAGTGTAAAAGAATGGACTGAAAAAAATCCTGATTTAAATGGAAATATAAGAAATTATGCAACAATAAATGAATTAATATGTTTAGCAAATTTAGAAAATTTAATTTCTGTTTTTATAAATGAAGGATTAAAACAAGCGGAAAGACTTGAAAAATTAAACAAAGTAGCTATATCTCAAATGCAAATATTAAATGATACTGATATAAAATATATAAAATAGGAATATGACAAAAAAGTATTCTTATAAGACGTTAAATCCTATAAGAACACCCATACTGGTGCGGATGAAGGGACTCGAACCCCCACGTCGTTGACACTGGTTCCTAAGACCAGCGCGTCTACCAATTCCGCCACATCCGCATATCTAATTGACAATATTAATATTAGCACAACTAAAGTATATTTGTCAATACTAAAATCAAAAAAAATTCAAATTAGGATTTAACTACTTTAATAATCTTAGCCTTGCCATTTTATGCAAAAAGCCTTTCTTTTGTATTATACACTCAATATTCTCAAAATACCCTTGCACAATTATGTAAAATATGGTACAATAAATATGTAACTTTACAGTGCTTAGATATGGAGGAAAACTTTATGAACAAAAAAGCTACTGAAAAAACTCAACACCCTTTGGACACACCTGTATCAAAACAAAAAGAAAAATTCGAGCGGCTTTATAGATGGGTATTTAGTATTATGGAAGAAAACGATTTAGATACTCTGTACCTGTATGATACAGCCAACAGACGAATTTTTGTTAGACCGCTTGAAACTTATTCTAAGTTTTATTTTGAAGAAAACAATATGCGGTTATTGGTTGATATGCTCAATAGTGACAAAATGTATAGAGCTACTTTTAACAAGCCAAGGTGTAAAATTGAATGTAGCTATGTAAAAATTGAAAAAATGGCTACTAACTAAGCAAAGAGCTCTTGCGTTATGTAAGAGCTCTTTATATTATTTCATTACATATTAAAATACATAATTAATCCACCAACAAGAGCTAATATAAATCCTAATATTTTTAATCCATTTGAAGCTTCGTTTTGGTCTCCAAAACCAAAAAATCTTTTAGTTATTATCCTAGCATCAAAAATCAATATTACTCCTATCAGAAGTATAATTGCTGAAATTAATTTTATTATTATTGAAAACATTTTATCTACATCCTTTTACTTTTTACAAATATACTATACTATTTTCGACAGAAAAAGTCAATCACACTTTTTCAAAACTTTTTTGGTCTGTCCCAAAAAGTTTAAATTTCTATTCTTTTTGCGAACTTATCTCTAATTAAATTTTTTAATTGTTGGTTTTTCTCTTGTTCCAATTTAGGGTCTTCTTCTAGTATCTTCATTGCAACACTTTGCACCATTTTAAGCATTTCAATATCTTCAAACAAGTTAGCAATTTTAAATTCTGGCAGTCCATGTTGCATTGTTCCAAAAAAGTCTCCTGACCCTCTTAGTTCTAAGTCTTTTTCTGATATTACAAATCCGTCATTTGTTTCTACCATTACTTTCATCCTTTTTCTTGTGTTTTCACTTTTTCCTTCACATTTTAATATACAGTATGATTGATATTCTCCTCTTCCTACTCTTCCTCTTAATTGGTGAAGTTGTGCTAATCCAAATCTTTCAGAGTTTTCAATTACCATTATATTTGCATTTGGAACATCAACTCCTACTTCTATTACAGTTGTTGAAATTAAAATGTCTATTTCTTTGTTTTTGAATTTTTCCATTATTTCATCTTTTTCTTTTGGTTTCATCTTTCCATGGATATATTCAACTCTATATTCTGAAAAGGCTTCTGTACTATATGTTTGGTATAATTTTTCTACTGATTTTAAGTCCATTTCTTCGTTTTCTTCTACTAGTGGACATACTATATATGCTTGTCTTCCTTCTTTTACTTGCTGTTTTATAAAGTTATTTATCCTGTCTGTCATATTTTTTCCTACTGCTATTGTTTCTATTTTCTTTCTATTTGGTGGTAATTCGTCTATTATTGATATATCTAGGTCTCCATATAGTATTAAAGCCAGAGTTCTTGGTATTGGCGTTGCTGTCATAACTAATACATCTGGATTTTCTCCTTTTTCTGCTATTTTAGTTCTTTGTTTTACTCCAAATCTATGTTGTTCATCTGTTACTACCAGTCCTAAATTTTTAAATACCACATTTTCTTCTATTATTGCATGTGTTCCTATTAGTATGTCTATCTCGCCATTTTCTAGTCTTTGTAATATGTCTTCTTTTTTCTTTTTAGTTATTCCAGAAATTAATAATTCACACTTTATTCCTAAGTTTTCTAAAATATTTTTAAAATTTTCTAAATGTTGTGTTGCAAGTATTGCTGTTGGTGCCATTATTGCTGCTTGATATCCTGATTTTACTGCTTTATATGCTGCACACATTGCTACTACTGTTTTTCCTGAACCTACATCTCCTTGTAATAGCCTGTTCATTGTTTTGTCAGATTCCATATCTTGCTCTATTTCTTCTAAAACTCGTCGTTGTGCATTTGTTAGTTTAAATGGTAGTGTGTTTATTACATCTGATATTTTAACTTGTTTTTCAAATTGAATTCCTTTTTCTTCATACATATAGTTATTTTTCAATTGTAATAATGCTAATTGTACACTTAGTAGTTCTTCAAATACTAGTCTGTTTCTTGCAATATTGAAATCTTTAAATTCTTCTGGAAAGTGTATGTGTTTTGTTGCTTCATTTATGTTTTCTAAATTATATTCTTTTCTTATGTATTCTGGTAAAGTCTCATCTAAGTTACCATATACGTCTTTTACTCCTGCTTCTATAATTTTTCTTATTGTACTTTGTGATAATCCATATGTTAATGGATATATTGGAATAATTCTTCCTGTATTTTGATTTTTTTCTTCGTTATCATATACAGGTGAATTAAATGTTATTTTTCCTGCTCTTTTACTTACTTTTCCAAAAAACTTATATTTATTCCCTATGCTAAATTTGTCTCTTAAATATGGTTGATTGAACCATGTTAATGTTGCAGAAGCTGTTTCGTCTCTTACTATTAGCTTTTGCATTGTTTTGCCTTTAAGCCTTATACTTGTCATTTTGTTGCATGCAACCGCTTCTATTAATACTTCTTCTCCATCTTCACATTCACATATGTATTTAGGTTTATTTCTATCTTCATATGTTCTCGGATAATATGTTATTAAATCATTTAGTGTAAAAATACCTAATTTATTTAATAGTAGCACTCTACTTGGGCCTACTCCTTTAATATATTTTACATCTTTTTGTAAATCTATCATTTTTTCTCCTTGGATTTTATTTGATTTTCAACAATTTAAAATTTAGTCCGTCTGCACTAACTAGTTTAAATTCTATCCCAAAATGTTGACCTTCTATTGCTTCTTCTATTGAGTTTCCGTGTAAGTGACCATAATAGCATTGTTTTATGTTATATTTTTGCATAATTCTAATAAATTCATTTGCTTCATTTTTATCTATATTGGTCTTGTTTATTGGTGGATAGTGCATAAATGCTATTATTTCTTTATTGTTGTTATATTTATTTATTGCGTCTTGTATTGATAGTTCTAATCTTAGTGCTTCTCTTTTTATCATCTTTTTATCTTCACTATCATCTGTTAAACTCCATCCCCTAGTTCCTATTATGATGGTATCTTCGTATTCATATGAATTATTATAAATAAAGTCTATGTTCTCAAAGTCATTTTCTTCAAGAAAATTTCTCATACTTTTTAGGGTTGTCCACCAATAATCGTGATTTCCTTTTAGTAATAATTTCTTTCCTGGTAATTGGTTTAAATATCTAAAATCTTCATCTGTTCTGTTTAAATACATTGCCCACGAAAAATCCCCTGGTAATACTACTAGGTCATCTTCTTTTACTTTTTTTATCCAATCCTCTTTTATTTTTTCTTCGTGGTTTTCCCAATTATCTCCAAATATATCCATTGGCTTATTTTCCTTAAAAGATAAATGTAAATCCCCAATTGTGTATATTGACATAGTTCTCTCCTTTTATAATTTTAGATTTGGTACAGCATTCAAATTTAGATTGTCTCTTCTTCCTTCTATAAAGTTATAATATCCAGCTGACCCTATCATTGCTGCATTATCTGTACATAGTTTTAAATCTGGCATATATACTTTTATCCCTTCATTTTCTAGTGCTAAAAACTCTTTTCTAATATATGAATTTGCTGATACTCCACCTGCTAATACTACTGTTTTTATATTTGTTTTTTCTAACGCTTTTTTTACATTTTCCATTAAAGTTTCTGTTACATTTTTTTGAAAACTTGCACATAAATCTGCTTTGTTTATTTCAGGATTTTTATGATGTAAGTTTATTACTGCTGTTTTTATTCCACTAAAACTGAAATCTAGTGTATCTCCGTCAAAATGTGTTTTTGGTAATTCGATATTTGCTTGTCCTTCTTTTGCTAGATTATCAACCTTTGGCCCACCTGGATAACCTAGTCCAACTACTCTTGCCACTTTGTCAAAAGCTTCACCTATTGCATCATCACGTGTTTTACCTAAAACTTCAAACTCTGTATAGCTTTTTACATTTATTATTTGAGTATTCCCACCAGACATCATAACACATATAAATGGTGGTTCTAACTCCTTGTATGTTATGTAATTCGAAGCTATATGTCCTTGAATATGATTTACCCCTACTAGTGGCTTGTTAATAGCTAAGCTTAGCGCTTTTGCATATGATAACCCTACTAGCAATGCTCCAACTAGTCCTGGTCCATATGTTGGTGTTATTGCGTCAATGTCATCCCAAGATATTTTTGCTTCATCTAATGCTTTTTTTGCTACTCTTGAAATTGCTTCTATATGGTTTCTTGAAGCTATCTCCGGTACTACTCCACCATATTTTTCGTGTATTGGTATTTGTGTGTCAATTATATTTGATAGAATCTCTCTACCGTTTTTTATTATTGCTACTGATGTTTCGTCACAACTTGATTCTATTCCGCATTGTTATTATATCTTTGTCCATTTTTGCTACATTCCTTTCTATGTTTCTAAAAAGCTCTTTATATTTATATAATTTAAGACAGGTTTTGTCCCACCCTTTTTATTTGGATAGACAAAACCTGTTCTAATTATCTTATGATTAAATTTCCTAAGCTAAAAATTCCTGTTGCTACCCAACTTATTACTGGTGAAATTATATCACCTGCTATTCCTGTTACCCATAATACAACAAATATAATATAAAATATTTGCTCATTGTTTATAAACCATGATTTAGCATTATATGGTAAAAAAGGCATAATTATTTTTGAACCGTCTAGTGGTGGTAATGGTATTAAGTTAAATATTCCTAGCCCAATATTAATAAGTATTGTATCATAAATTATTGTCATTATTACTTTTCCAACTGTTGCTGTTAAAAAGGTAGCTCCTGCAAATTTATCTATTGCAAAATATATAATTGTAAATATAATTGCAAGCAAAATATTCATTACTGGTCCTGCTGCTGAAACTATCGCTTCTCCTTTTTCCATTGACATTTTTCTTGTATAATTATTTGGATTTACATGTACTGGTTTTCCCCAGCCAAATCTTGCAAATAACAACATTATAAAACCAATTGGATCTAAATGGTCTAATGGATTTAATGTTAGTCTTCCTTCATTTTTAGCTGTATTATCTCCTAATTTGTATGCTGCAAATCCGTGTGCAAACTCATGAAATGTTATTGCTATTAGTACTCCTGGTACACTAAATAATAGTGATACTAACATTGTTGGATTAGTTATATATGTTAGCAAGTTAACCCCTATTAACACAGCTAATATTATATACATTGTTCTTTTATCAAACGAAAAATTAAACATAATTTTACTCCTTTTTGTCCATTTGGGACGTTTCCTTTTGGACATTTTGTCCATTTTTGGACACATCTATTTGCTATTTTTCTATAATAAATGCGTTTGGCAAATATCTTTCTCCCATTGGTGTTGATGTTTTATTTACTACTTTTCCATTGTAGTACATGGTTGCAGATGAACCACCGTCTAAATTTGCTGCATTATATGCTCCATATCTTTCAAATATATTTTGTAGTTCTAATAAGCTAGTTCCTATGCTATATCCAGGTTGCCTTCCGTCTATTGATACAAATATCATTGTTCCGTCTTTCTTTTGTCCTATTGCCATTCTTGGATGTATTCCACCTGAATTTGAATTTTTTATTTGTTTATTTCCATTTACTATGATAAATGGTCCGAATTCTACTGCATTTTCAATTCCTGCATTTAATGCTTCTTGGAAATTGTATTTTCCTAATATTAGTTTTCCTTCTGCATTTAATCCTATTAAGCTGTATCTTGTAGATTTATTCCCGTATAATAATTTTTTATTCATAATTACTGTATCTACAAGTATGTTTCCTGAACCTACTCCATTTGGGTCTGCAAATCCTCCAGCATTAATTCCACCAACCGCATTGTGTTTTTTTACAATTTCACTTAGTTTTGAACCTCTTCCGCTTTTGTCTTCCGTCTACTAGTTTTACTTTTGTTGCGTCTGGAACTGTCATAACATATCCTACATAGCCTTTTCCTGTTATTTTTTCTACGGTAATTTTCTTTTCTTCTTTTGGCTTTTCTACGACTATGTTTTCAGAATTAGAGTTTTCGTTGTTTTCTACTTCTAGGCTTTTCATTATTTCTGCAATTTCCTCATCTGATAAGAACCATGTTGCTAAGTATTGGTGGTTCATTGTTGTCATAGCTGTTTGTACCCATATTTCTTTGTATTTTTGGAACAAACTTGTTTTGAAAAATAAAAATATTCCTATTATTCCTAGAATTATTAACGCTATTAATATTTTCAAGCATAAGAATATTCTCTTTTTTATTTTCTTCTTTTTATTCTTTGCTTCCTTTTTTTCTCTTTCTATTCTTTCCTCTTCATAATATTTATCTAAGCCATATCC
Source organism: uncultured Clostridia bacterium (assembly GCA_948502395.1). Lineage (GTDB taxonomy): Bacteria > Bacillota > Clostridia > TANB77 > CAG-508 > CAG-269. Next base: position 210,339 of record CAOPES010000002.1, read on the forward strand.
TCTTTTGGGTCTTTTTTGTTCTTTTCTTTCTATCGTGTTTTGCTTCATTTTATTCTCCTGTGTTTTCTACTTTTAAAATGAGACAAAGTATATTTTTTATACTCCGTCTCTCTTATTATATTCTCCTAATTTTAGTTCAAAGGTTTCATTGTTGGGAATAATAGTACATCTCTTATAGAGTCTTGATTTGTTAGTAACATAACTAATCTATCTATTCCTATTCCTAATCCACCTGTTGGTGGTAGACCTATCTCCAAAGCTTGAATGAAATCTTCATCCATCATTCCAGCTTCTTCATCTCCTGCTTCTTTTGCTTCAACTTGTTTTTTAAATCTTTCATATTGGTCTATTGGATCATTTAACTCTGAGAATGCATTTCCATATTCTCTACCACATATGAATACTTCAAATCTTTCTGTCATTTTCTTATTGTTTGGGCACTTCTTAGCTAGTGGTGATATTTCTACTGGATATTCATAAATAAATGTTGGTTGAATTAGAGTTTTTTCTACATATTCATCAAAGAATAATGAAATTACATCTCCTCGAGTTTCTTTAGTTACATCTGGTATTTTTATACCTTTTTCTTTGGCTAACGCTACTGCTTCTTCATCAGTTTTTATTTCATTAAAATCTACTCCGCATGCTTCTTTTATAGAGTCTATCATTGTTATTCTTCTCCAGCCTGGTGCTAAATCAATTTCATTTCCTTGATATGTTAATTTAGTAGTTCCTAATATTTCCATTGCTGTTTCTGAAAAGATTTTTTCAGTAATGTTCATCATATCATTATAATCTTGATATGCAGAATATAATTCCAATTCTGTGAATTCAGGATTGTGTCTTATATCCATCCCTTCATTTCTAAACACTCTTCCTATTTCGTATACTTTATCAAATCCACCTACTATTAATCTTTTTAAGTTTAATTCTAGTGCAATTCTTAAAAACATATCAATGTCTAATGCATTATGATGTGTTATAAATGGTCTTGCAGTAGCTCCACCTGATATTGTGTTCAATACTGGTGTTTCTACTTCTAAGTATCCTTCTTCTTCTAAAATTTTTCTTATTTTGCTAATTATTTTACTTCTTGCTTCAAATGTTTTCTTCACTTCTGGGTTTACAATTAAATCTGTATATCTTTGTCTATAACGTAAATCTGGATCTTTTAATCCATGGAATTTTTCTGGTAATGGTCTTAGTGATTTTGAAAGTAGTGTTACTTCTTTGGCATGTACAGATATTTCTTCTGTTCTTGTTTTGAATACAAATCCAGTTATTCCTATAATATCTCCTATATCGTATGTTTTAAACGCTTTATAGCTTTCTTCTCCTAAGTCGTTTATGCTTACGTAACTTTGTATTTTTTCATTGCTGTCTTGTATTGTACAAAATGATGCTTTTCCCATTATTCTTTTTGCTATTATTCTTCCTGCTACTGTTACGTCTTTTTGTTCAAATTTCTCGTAGTTTGATTTTATTTCTCCTGCTGTATTTGTTCTATTGAATTTTGTTATTTCATATGGGTCTTTTCCTTCTTCTTGCAACTCTTTTAGTTTATCTCTTCTTATTTGCATTAAATGGTTTATGTCTAATTCTTCTACTTCGTTGTTTTGGTTATTTTGATTGTTTTCTTGCATTGTTATCTCTCCTCTTATTTTTTCTTTGTATATTATATATTATTTTCTAATAAAAGTAAAGTTTTGTATTTAAAAACACCATAATTCATTAATATTTTTTATCTTTATTAATGTATTATAGTGTTTGCTTTTGGATTTTTGTATTTTATTCATTTTTAAATTTTTAGGCTTCTAGTCTTGCTAGTCTATAGTCTATTTCTTTGTATTTTATTCTTGCTTGTCTTTCGTGTTTTTTAAAGTTTTCGTTCATGTTGTTTTGTACTTCTAGTATTTTGGCTATGTTGTTTTTCATTATTGCTAATTCGCCTTTTATATACTTGTTGTCTTCTTTTAGTGCTGAAACGTCTTGTTTTAGACCTGATACGTCTTCTTTTAGCACTGAAACGTCTTGTTTTAGACCTGATACATCTTCTTTTAGTCCTGATACATCTTGCTTTAAGCCTGAAACATCTTCTTTTAGTCCTGATACATCTTGCTTTAAGCCTGATACATCTTCTTTTAGTCCTGATACATCTTGCTTTAAGCCTGATACATCTTCTTTTAGTCCTGATACATCTTCTTTTAGTCCTGATACATCTTGCTTTAGGCCTGATACGTCTTCTTTTAGTACTTTTACGTCTTGTTGTATTTCAATCAATATCGATAATATTTTTTCCTCCATAAATATCCCTCCTTTACTTTTATTAGATTTAAAAATTAGAAATAAATAATTTGATAAAACTCTTTGAATAAAATACTTTTATATTTTACTATATCTCTTTCACTTTTTCAAGTAATTATTCATATTTTTATCACTTTTATTTCATAAAAAATACGTAATATATAATTGGCTGGGGTACTGTGATTCGAACACAGGAATGTCGGAGTCAGAGTCCGATGCCTTACCGCTTGGCGATACCCCAATATTTACTATAACATTATAACAAATAATTTTTAAATAATAAATAGTTTTATAACAAAAAAGAGAAAATTTATGATTTAATATTTTATAAACTTTCTCTTTTGTAAATTAGATATTCAACAAAATCTCTTCACACTTTTTATAATCTGGTTGATATTTTTCTATTAACTTAAAAAATCCTTTTGAATGTGTTTTATACTTTAAATGGCAATATTGATGTAGTACTATATAATCTATAACCTTTCTGCTATATTTTACAACTTCTGGGTTGATAGTTATTTTTCTATCTTTACAAGCGCCTAATGTTTTTATTTTAGCAATTTCGTATTCTTCTGGTGCAAAACCTAACATTATTCTTGTTTTTTCCATTGCTCTTTCTATTTCGACATTAGCAATTTGTTCATACATTTTATCTATTGCTAAGTCTAAAATTTCTTTATTTGACATCTTTTTATATTTATTAGGTAGTGATATTTTTATTGTTTTATTCTCCACATCTAATTCTGTTATTCTGATATTTTTATATACAATCTTAACTTTGTAATCAACACCAAGCACTGGCACTGGATGTCTTTCGATACTGCTACTTACTATTATTCTACGATTTGTTCTTGTTTTTGTTAAATTCATTTTTATCACTCCTAATCAAATTTTCGTTTTGCAAATTATTGTTCGCTTTTGCTAAGGCTATTTTATATTTAATTTTTCATTTTGTCAATACCTTTTTCAAAATTTATCAAAATTTTTGTTCGCATTTTCCAAGAATATTTCTTTTGGGACATTTTCGTCCACTGGGTACTGTCCCTTTTGGGCACTATCTGTTGCGACACATATTTAATTATGCTAAAGATGTTTTTTAGGTCTGTCCCCAAAAACACCCAAAAACATCACAAAAAAATAGATAGCTATCTTGACAGACTAACTATCTAAATTTTATCATATTATTTTTCAATTATTCAGCTGGATTTTCTTTAACTTCTTCAACTTTTTCTTCAGAAACTGTATCTACAACTTCTTCTGTAACAACATTTTCTGTTTCAACAGCTGGTGCTTCTTCTGGAGCAGCTTCAACAGCTGGCTCTTCAACTAAATCTTCTTTAACTGTAATTTCTCTATCTTCAATTCTAGCTCCAACTTGTTCTTTAGTCTTAGCAGCTTTACCAACTCTATCTCTTAAATAGAACAATCTAGCTCTTCTAGCTTTACCAACTCTAACAAGTTCAACTTTTTCAACTAATGGAGAGTGTACTAAAAATGTTTTTTCAACACCAACACCGTAAGATATTTTTCTTACTGTAAATGTTTTGTTAACTCCTCCACCTTGTACTTTGATAATAATTCCTTCAAATACTTGGATTCTTTCTTTATTACCTTCTTTAATTCTTACGTGTACTCTTACTGTATTACCAACTTTTAGTTCTGGTATTTTGTTTTTTAATTGTTCATGTTCAATAGATTTTATGATATCCATTTTACAATTCCTCCTTCTTTCTTTTCTCTGAGCGGTGCATATTTTATGCACTTCCTTTTAATTGACCTTAATTCAATAAATCTGGTCTTTTCAGTTTTGTTATTTCCAAAGATTTTTCTTTTCTCCATTTATCAATATTTTGGTGATTTCCCGAAAGTAAAACTTCTGGTACTTTCTCACCTTCAAACACTTCTGGTCTTGTGTATTGCGGATATTCTAAAAGTCCATTTGAAAAACTTTCTTCTTTAATAGAATCTTCTTTCAAAACTCCTTTTACATATCTTGATACACTATCAATTAATACCATTGCTGGAATTTCTCCACCTGTTAAAACATAGTCTCCTATTGATATTTCTTCGTCAACTATTTTGTCAATAACTCGTTGGTCTATTCCTTCATAGTGTCCGCAAAGTATTATTAAATGGCTTTCTTTTGATAAATCTTCAACTTTTTTTTGGTCTAATTTTTTTCCTTGTGGTGACATATAAATCACTTTTGCTTTATCAGTCTTTACAGATTGATATGCATCATAAACTACATCTGGCATCATAACCATACCAGCTCCGCCACCATATGGAGTGTCATCTACTTTTTTATGTTTATTTTTTGAAAAATCTCTAATATTTGTTGTGTTTATTTCTATTAGTTCTTTTTCTTGTGCTCTTCCAATTATGCTTTGTTTTAAATTATCAAACATTTCTGGAAAGAGTGTTAAAACATCAAATTTCATTGTTTCCTCCATTTAAATTAGTCCTGGTATTAAATGAACTATTACTTTTCTATTTTCCATATCAATTTCTTTTAAAACATCATCAATTGCAGGCAAAAGAATTTGTTTACCTAGTTCATTTTTTACAACATATATATCGTTACTTCCAGTATTAAATATGTCTTCTAGTTTGCCTAAAAGTTCATTTTCATCAGTATAGACATCTAGTCCAATCATATCTACTATGTAATAAGTTCCTTCTTCTAGTGGCTTTTCATTTGCTCTGTCTACAAGTAGGTAACTTTCACGTAATAAATTTGCTTCTTCTGGATTTTCTATCCCTTTGAATTTGATTAATACCATATTTTTATGATATTTTACTTCTTCAATTTCATATTCTTTTTTACCTTTTTTGTTTTCAATATATACTTTTTCTAACTCGTCAAATCGTTCAATATTGTCTGTAAAAGGTTTGACTTTTACCATTCCTTTTATTCCAAATGTATTTACAATTTGACCAATTTCAAGATATTTTGTCATATTTTAATACTCCAATTATCCTATAAATTCAACTGTAACTTTTTTGTGTTCTTTGTTTGCCATAGCTTTCATAACAGTTCTAATAGATTTTGCAAGTCTTCCTTGTTTACCTATTACTCTTCCCATATCACTATCTGCAACTTTTACTTCAAAAGTAACTGTTTTTTCGCTGTCTATTCTTTTGATTTCAACAGCATTTGCGTCTTCTACTAAGTTTGAAATTATTGCTTTTAAAACATTTTCCATACTTATTTTCTGTCCTCTCTAAAACGAATTTTAAGCAAGTATCTTTAACGTTTGACAACGTAAGACGAAGCTTTCAATTTGTTTTTTGATTAAGCTTTTTCGATTAAAGCCTTAACTGTGTCTGTTGGTTTAGCACCATTTTTGATCCATTTTTCAACTTTTTCTTTATCTAAAACGATTGTAGCTGGATCTGTCATTGGGTTGTATGTTCCTAATTGTTCGATGATTTTTCCATCTCTTGGGCTTTTAGAATCTGCTACTACTATGTGATAGAATGGAGCTTTTTTCTTTCCTTGTCTTTGTAATCTGATTTTTACCATAATTTTCACCTCCTGAAATTATCTATATATAAATTTAAAAATTTAATAACTTTGTTAATTAGAACTTAAAGTTCTTTAATGCATTTTCATCAATACCATTCATCATCTTTTTCATTGCTCCTTTGTTGCTCTTCATTTTTTTCATCATTTTTTGTGTCATTTCAAAAGATTTGATAAATTTGTTGATGTCTTGTACTGTTGTTCCACTACCTTTTGCGATACGTTGTCTTCTGCTTGCATTTAGAAGTCTTGTATCTCTTTTTTCTTTTTTAGTCATAGAACATATTATTGCTTCTATTTTTACAAATTCTTTATCATCTATTTTTACATCTTTTAATTGATTCATACCTGGTATCATTTTTAAAAGTGATGAAAAAGAACCCATTTTCTTAATTTGTCTTATTTGTGTTAAGTAATCATCTAAGTCAAATTCGCTTTTTCTTAGTTGTTTTTCAAGTTTTTCTGCTTGTTCTAAATCAAATGATTCTTCTGCTTTTTCAATTACAGATAAGATATCTCCCATTCCTAGAATTCTATTTGCCATTCTGTCTGGATGAAAAACTTCAATATCACTCAACTTTTCACCTGTTGCTGCGAATTTAATAGGCTTTCCTGTTACTTTTTTAACTGATAATGCACTACCACCACGTGTGTCACCATCTAATTTTGTTAGAACTACACCATCAATTCCTAAAGCATCATTAAACTTTTCTGCTACATTTACAGCATCTTGACCTGTCATTGCATCTACTACTAATAGTATTTCATGTGGCTTAATTCCAGATTTTACATTTTTTAGCTCTTGCATTAATTCTTCATCAATATGTAATCGTCCAGCTGTATCTAGTATAACTACATCGTTTAGTTTTGAATATGCTACTGACATAGCCTGTTTTGCAATGTGAACTACATCTTTTGAAGTCTCATTTGCAAATACTGGTATATTAAGCTGTTTTCCAACTACTTGTAATTGCTTAATTGCTGCTGGCCTATAAACGTCACACGCTACTAATAGCGGATTTTTGCCTTGCTTTCTTAAAAGGTTGGCTAATTTTCCTGATGTTGTTGTTTTACCAGAACCTTGCAAACCTACTAGCATTATTACTGTTGGTGGATTTGGTGTAAAATTTATTCTACTTTCTGTTCCACCAAGTAATTCTACTAATTCATCCTTAACAACTTTTACAACTTGTTGTCCTGGTGTTAATGATTTTAAAACATCTTGACCTAGTGCTTTTTCTTGAATAGTTGCAATGAAATCTTTAACTATTTTATAGTTTACGTCAGCTTCTAAAAGCGCAAGTTTTACCTCTCTTAACATTTCTTTTAAGTCTGATTCTGTTATTCTTGCTTTTCCTCTAATTTTTCTTGTTATTTCTTGTAATCTAGAAGATAATCCTTCAAAAGCCATAATTTCAACTCCTATTCTCTATTTTTTCTATGGTATAATAAGATATACTCTGTTTTTCTCAATTATACTAAACAACTTAGCTCTTTTTTGATGCTTTCTAATACGTTTGCAATTTGTTTATCTGAATAATCTTTTTGTATTTTTGTTAATTCTGATAAAGCCTTTTCGATCTTTTTCTCTTGGTTTAACGTCCTTTTCATAAAATTAAGCTTTTCTTCGTATTCGAAAAGTTTTTTCTCCCCTTTCTTAATGATATCTCTAACGGCTTGTCTTGTTATTTCATTGTTTTCTGCAATTTCTGATAGTGATAAGTCGTTATTGTAGTAGTCATTAATAAACTCATATTGTTTATCTGTTAAAAGTTTTCCGTAAAATTCGCATAACATACTGATTTTTACTTTCTCTTCCATACTACTACCTCTTTTCTTTTTGTAATGCTAATATACTTTACACCATTTTTAGCAATTTGTCAAGGGGTTTTAGTAATATTTGTTAAAAAATTGCCACTGGGGACGGTCCTTTTTGGCAATAAATTGCCATTAAGGTCCGTCCCTAATGGCAATTTCTATTCTTATCTCAATTCTGCTTGTAGTTTTTTCTCTAATCCTTCAATAATTTTATCCATAACAGCATTAATTTCTTCATCTGTTAAAGTTCTGTCTTGTTTTCCAAAAGTTAAAGAAAATGCGACACTTTTTTTATTTTCGGCAACGCCTTCGCCTGTATAAACGTCAAAAACTTCATAGCTTTCTAATAGTGAACCTGCAAATTTCTTTATGTTTATACCAATTTCTTGTGCTGTGACTTTTTTGTCTACAACCACGGCTAAGTCCTTTTTGATATTTGGGAATTTTGAAATTTCTTTATATTTCATTTTTCCAACTTTTTTAGCAAGTAGTTTATCTAAGTCTATTTCTAAAATAAACACATCTTCTTTTTCTACACTTGGGTGAATTTTTCCAATTAGTCCTACTATGTCGTTATTTACTGATATTACTGCTGATTGTCCTGGGTGCATTTCATCAGGTGTTTTGTTTAAGTCTTTTACAAAACTATATCTTCCATTGTATCCTAAATAGTCTAGTACTTCTTCTGCAATTCCTTTGATTACATAAAAGTCTACTTTCTTTTTCTCCATTCCAACATAATATTCTCCACTCATTAAAGCTGCTAGTTTTTTAGTTTCTGAATATTCTTCGTTTTGTTTTTGGAATGCTTTTCCTATTTCAAATATTGATACGTCTTTGTTACTTCTTGCTTTGTTGTATTTGTATATTTTATGTAATGCTACTGATAAGCTATGTCTTAATGTGTTTTTATCTTCTGATAATGGTGCTAATAATTTTACAACTTGGGTGTCGTCTTTTGTGAACATTTTTGCTTCGTTTTCTGGCACTAATACATATGATAATGTTTCGTTTAGTCCTAAGTCCATCATTTTGTTTCTTATTTGTCTTTCAATTTTGTCATAACTTCCCATTTTTGGAGCTATATCAGGCAATTTCCCTTTTATGTTGTTAACTCCATAAATACGTCCAACTTCTTCTATTAAATCTTCTTTTATAGAGATGTCTATTCTTCTTTTTGGTACACTTACTGTAATTATTTCGTCCTTTACAGTTGTTGTAAATCCTAGTTTTCTAAATACTTCTAATATTTCTTGTTCTGAAATTTGCATTCCTAAAATTGCATTTATATTTTTTGCTGTGATGTCTATATTTTTGTCACTTCTATCTGTTGTGTCATATTTAGCTAAGTTTCCTACAATTTCAGCTCCTGCATATTTTTCTAAAAGGTTGCAAGCTCTTTCTATTGCCATATATGTTCTATTTGAGTCTAATCCTTTTTCAAATCTGTTGCTTGCTTCGCTTCTTAGTATTGAGTTTGATGTTCTTCTTACTTTTACATTATCAAATATTGCTGCTTCTATTATGATATTTTTTGTGTTATCTGTTATTTCTGTTTCTAGTCCACCCATTACACCTGCTAGACCAATTGCTTTTTCTCCATTTGATATAACTATATCTTCTGATTTTAGTGTCCTTTCAATATTGTCTAGTGTTGTTAATTTTTCACCTTCTTCTGCCATTCTTACTTCTAAGCAACCTTTAAGTGTATCTGCATCATAGAAATGTAGCGGTTGGCCTGTTTCTAGCATTACATAATTGCTTATATCTACTACATTGTTAATTGGTCTTATTCCTGAAGCTATAAGTCTATTTTTTATGAATGCTGGACTTTCTTTAATTTCTACGTTTTTCACTTTTTTTGCTAAAAATATTGAGCAGTTTTCAGTATTTACATTTACTTTGAATGTATCGTTTATGTTTTCGCTATTTTCTTTATGTGATAAGTCTATATCTTTTACTTTTTTATCATATATAGCTCCTACTTCATAAGCCATCCCTAAAATACTTAATAAATCTCCACGATTTGCTGTTAGGTCAAAATCAATTATACTATCATTCATTTGTAAAAATGCAATTGGGTCTTCTCCCACTGGTGCGTCTGCTGGTAACTCGTGTATTCCTGCTTTGTCTTCTTCTTTTAAAAATTTGCTTTCTAACCCAAGTTCAGCCATTGAGCATAACATTCCATTTGATTCTTCGCCTCTTATAACTCCTTTTTTTATTGTTCCACCTGGCAACTGTGCACCGTCTTGTGCAACTATTACTTTTAGTCCTTTTCTAGCATTCGGTGCTCCACATACTATGTCTAAAACTTCACTTCCAATGTCTACTTTACAACAATGTAAATGGTCAGAGTCTGGATGGTCCACACATTCTTTTATTTCTCCTATTACTAGTTTTGTTGCATTTATTAGTTTTACTGCTTCGTCATATTCATTCCCTGCATTTGTCATATCTTCTGCTAATTGCTTAACATCAATATTTTCGTCTAAATCAATATAATCTTTTAAAAAATTAATACTTAATTTCATTTTCTTTGTCCCCCCTATCAAATTGTTTTAAAAATCTTACATCATTTTGATATAGTAAACGTATATCTGTTATTCCGTATTTAAACATTGCTAATCTGTCTAATCCTACGCCAAATGCGAATCCTGAATATTTTTCTGGGTCATATCCATTCATTTTTAAAACATTTGGATGAACCATTCCTGAACCTAAAAGTTCTATCCAACCTGTTTGTTTACATAGGTTACATCCTTTTCCACCACATTTGAAACATGTAACATCTACTTCATATGAAGGTTCTGTGAATGGGAAATAACTTGGTCTAAATCTTAGTTCTGTGTTTTGACCTAGCATTTTTTTCATAAATACTTCTAAGGTTCCCTTTAAGTCTGCTAGTGATATATTTTTGTCTATTACTAACCCTTCAACTTGATTAAATTGATGTGAGTGTGTTGCGTCATCTTCTCTCCTAAATGTCTTACCTGGTACTATTACTCTTATAGGTGTTTTTTCTTCGTTCGCCATCATTGTTCTTGCTTGAACACTTGATGTTTGCGTTCTTAGTAGGTGTTCTGGTGTTATGTAAAAACTATCTTGCATATCTCTTGCTGGATGTCCTTTTGGTAAGTTTAATCTTTCAAAACAGTATTCATCTGTTTCTAGTTCTGGACCTGAAACAACATCATATCCCATTGAAACAAATAAATCTTCAACTTCTTCTATAACTCTATTTAGCGGATGTTTACTTCCCCTTTTGATTTTTTGGCTTGGCAAAGTTATGTCGATTTCTTCTGTTTTTAATTTTTCTTCTAATGCTATTTTTTTGAGTTCTTCTTCTTTTTCTTCTACTAATTTATTTAGCTCGTCTCTCACTTGGTTTACCAAGCTTCCTATAACTGGTCTTTCTTCTGGACTAAGTTTTCCCATTCCCCTTAATACTAAGGTTAATTCTCCTTTTTTCCCTAGATATTTTACTTTTAAGTCACCTAATGTTTTTAAATCTTTGCTTTCGCTAATTTCTTTTAGCGAATTTTCTTTGATTTTTGCAATTTCTTCTTTCATATTTGCTCCTTTCTTCTTACTCAAATTTGAAAAAGAATTGTTATTTGGCTAGGCAAACAAGATTTAACAACGCCAAATGATAATTATTTTTCAAATTCAAAAGCCACTTCGTCTATAATTATATATAGGACGAAATGGCTTTATTTCCGTGGTACCACCTAAATTTATTAGTTTTTTTACTAACCTTATTAAAAGTTTTAACGGTTCAACCGCTTTTCCCTACTTGATTTTCAGGAAAAGACCTAAAAAGTGAAATTTCTATATATCTATATTAATGACTTCCAGCCTTGGTCATTTTCTCTCTTAATATTTTTGTGATATATATACTTTGCTTTTTAATTGGCTTGCTATATTGTTTTTTATTTTAGCACATTTTATTTATTTGTTCAAGTGCTCTTAATTAATTTCTTATTTTATTTTTTAATATGGTCTATATTGCTTTGTTTGTTTATAACTTCCATATTGTTGACCATAGTATTTGGATATTCTATTTTTGTTTGCTTTATTAGTTTTTCCTTCTTCTAATAGCAACATTTTTTGTCTTCGATTTTTTATAAAAATTCTAATTTTATTTAATATTGTGTTTCTGTTTTCAAAATAAAAAGTTATAATATACATTCCATAATCATTCAATTCTGTTTCTACTCTAATTTTTTTATTTGGAAATTCTTTTTTTACTCCTTCTATATTTTGTTGTACTTCTTCTTGCGTATATTCTTTTGAGTCAAAATAATACTCTAAACGTTTAATTTGTTTCATTTTTTATCAACATCCTTTTATAAATTTTATTTAAAATTTACATTTTACTAGTTTCGTTTTTCACTAACAAAACTTTTGTAACTTACGCTACGAGTACTATTTTAACATATTTTTCTTGTTTTTTCAATACAATTATGTGAATTTAAAAGTTTTTCTATATTTCAGTTTCTATACATAATAACCTATTATACTTAGCAACTCTATCTGTTCTACAAGGTGCACCTGTTTTTATTTGCCCTGCATTTACTCCCACTGCTATGTCTGCAATTGTTGTATCTTCTGTTTCACCTGAACGATGGGATATAACAGTTCTATATCCGCTTTCTTTTGCCATTTGAATTGTATCTAATGTTTCTGTTAATGTTCCAATTTGATTTGGTTTTATTAGTATAGCATTTGCTACTTTTTTATCAATTCCCCTTTTTAGTCTAGATTTATTTGTAACAAATAAGTCATCTCCTACTAATTGCACTTTATTTCCTATTTTATTTGTTAAGTCTTGCCAGCTTTCCCAATCTTCTTCTGCCAATCCGTCTTCTATTGAATAGATTGGATATTTTTCGCATAGTTCTTCTATATATTTTATCATTTCTTCTTTTGTTTTATATTGTTTACTTTTCCAAAAATAATAACCTGTTTTTCCTATTTTCTTTGCTTCTTCAAACATTTCTGTACTTGCAACATCTAGCGCCAACATTATATCTTTTCCAGGTTCGTATCCTGCTTTTTTTATTGCTTCTATTATTACTTCTAGTGCTTGCTCTTCATTCTCTAAGTCAGGAGCAAATCCTCCTTCGTCTCCTACTCCTACACTATATCCTTTTTCTTTTAGGACTTTTTTCAATGTATGATATATTTCTACTCCCCTTTTTAGTCTTTCTGCAAATGTAATATCTCCTACTGGCATAATCATAAATTCTTGTATGCTAATATTGTTGTCTGAGTGTTTTCCACCATTTAATATATTCATCATTGGAGTTGGCATTATTTTAGCATTTATTCCACCAATATAATTATATAATTCTATGCCAAGTGAATTGCTTGCTGCTTTTGCCACTGCTAGCGAAACCCCTAAAATTGCATTTGCTCCTAAGTTTGATTTATTTGGTGTGTCATCTAATTTAATCATTTGCTCGTCTATTTTTCTTTGTTCATATACATTCATTCCTATTATTTCTTTTGCAATTTTCTTATTTACATTTTCAACTGCCTTTTCTACACTTTTTCCCATATAGTTGTTTTTGTTTCCGTCTCTTAGTTCCACTGCTTCAAAGCTTCCTGTTGACGCTCCTGATGGTACAGAAGCAACACCTACATATCCATCTTCTGTAAGTACTTCTACCTGAATTGTTGGATTTCCCCTAGAGTCTAATATTTGTATTGCTTTTACATCTTGAATTTTTAATATGCTTTTCATTTTCCTTGCCTCCTTTTTTCTTATTGTATACATTTTTTGGAAAACTTATACACAAGATGTGTCCCAAAATGGACAAAATGTCCAAAAGGAAACGTCCCTAAATGTCCCTTATGATGCCTTTTTGTTTCTCAATTCCGTTGCATATTTTAAAGTAATTTCGTTTACTTCTCCTGATGAAATTCTTGCAATTTCTTCTATAACTTCATTTTCTTTTAACAATCTAATTTGTGTACTAGTTCTTTCTTGTTTTACATTTTTACTAATAAAATAATTATGATCTGCAACTGCTGCTATGTTTGGCAAATGTGATATGCACATTACTTGATGTTTTTTAGATATTGCTTTTAATTTTTTTGCAACAGAATTTGCTGCTTTTCCACTAATTCCTGTATCTATTTCGTCAAATACTAATACTGGCATTTTGTCTGTTTCTGCTAGTACTTTTTTTATTGCTAACATTATTCTTGACATTTCTCCACCTGAAGCTATTTTAGATAGTTCTTTTTCGTTTTCGCCTATGTTTGTTGCAATGAAAAAAGTAACAATATCTTTTCCTGTTTTGTAGTATTCATCTTTATATTCTATATGTATATTTATTTTTGCGTTTTTCATTTCTAAATCTATTAATTCTTGGTTTATTTGTTCACTTAAATTTTTTGCATTTTCTTTTCTTATTTCATTCATTTCTTTTGCTAATTTATCCATTTGATGTTCTATTTCTTTTTGTCTGTTTTTTAGTTTATTATTGTATTCTTCTAAGTTTTCTATATGTTCTATTTCTTTTTTTGTTTCTTCACTATATTTTAGTATTTCTTTTATGCTATTTCCATATTTTCTTTTTAATGAATATATTAGGTTTAGTCTTTCTTCTATATAATTTCTTTCTTCTTCGTCAAAATATATATCTTTTGTGTAACTGCTTATGTCTCTCGATAATTCTTGTAATTCATAATATATTGTTTTTAAACTTCCTGATACTTTTTCATACTTCTCATCTATGTTTTCTATTTTTTCTAATGCTCTTATTGCCATACTTATTGTGTCTATGCTATTTTCTGATATTAAGTTGTCTGCTTCATTTAGATTGTCTGATATTTTTTCTGCATTTGACATTATTTTTCTTTTTTCTTCTAATTCTGTTTCTTCTTCTATTTTTAATTTTGCTTCTTCTATTTCATTTACTTGGTATTGCAATAAGTCTAGCTTTCTTTGTTTTTCTTTTTCATCTCCAAAATTGTCTTTTAATTCTTGCTTTATTTGGTTTCTTTCTTCATATAGTTTTTCGTATTTTTCTTTGTTTTTCTGCAATTTTTCTCCGCTAAAATTGTCTAAATATGTTATATGCTTTCTGTTATCTAATAGGTTTTGATTATCATTTTGTCCGTGTATTTCTATAAAATTACTCATAAATTCTTTTAGTTCGTTTACTGTTACCATTCTTCCATTTATTTTGCACATATTTTTTCCTGTTGCACTTATTTCTCTTGATATTATTATGTTTCCTTCTTCTGACTTTTCGCTTTCAGGTTCGTACATACATAATTCTACAAATGAGTTTGTTTCACCTTTTCTTATCATTTCTTTTGAAAATCTTCCACCTGATATTATTTGCAACGAGTCTATTATTAATGTTTTTCCTGCTCCTGTTTCTCCTGTTAATATGTTTAACCCTTTGTTTAAATCTATGCTTAAATCTTCTATTATTCCTATATTTTTTATATGTAATGTTGCTATCATTTTGTACCTCCTGAAATCTTCTCTGAATTTTTGTTCGTTCATATTGTATAACTGTTTTTTTATTTTGTCAATACTTTTTACGAACATTTTTTCTTTTTGTTATAAAATGCTTTTTTTAATATCATAGAGCCAAAAAGAGAACCCTATCGAGTTCTCCAAAATCATATATTATTTACAAATTGCATTACTATTCCATTTTTATCTTTATAATAATTTTTTCTAATACCAACATTTTCAAAACCTAGCTTTTGGTATAGCTTAATAGCTGGTTCGTTATCTTCACTAACTTCTAGAAAAATAGAATTTGCTTTAAATTTTTTACAAATAGAAATTAACTCTCTTAAAAGCAAAGTTCCTACACCTTTGTTTCTACAATCTTTTCTCGTTACAATATTCATAATATCAGCTTGGTCTAGTGCAAATTTTATTCCCGCAAATCCTATTACTTCACCCTTTGATATTGCTACTATGTATTTTGAATTATCTGAACTTAATTCTTCTTTTAAAATATTGTAATTCCAAAAGTTGTCAAAGTCGGTTTCTAAATTTTCTTTTATTTCTTCTAAGTGATTTTTATTCATTTTTTCTATTTCTATATTCATATGACTTAATTCCTTTCATTTCAAATAAACTCTTCAAACACCAAATTCGCCAAATCCAGTCCCTTATTAGTCAATTTAATATGATTTAAATCAATGACAACCAAACCGTCTTCTACCAACTCATTCAACCTATCTCTGTACAAATAAATAGGATTTTGACCAAACTTCTGCTTAAAACTTGCAATATCCACCCCATTTAGCATTCTCAATCCCAGCAACATAAACTCGTTTTGCTTATCTTCCAAAGTTTGCACTTCTTCAATCTCTTTATTTTCTACATTATTTATATAGTCTTCTATATTATTTCCATTACTAAACCTTGTATCATTTAAATACGAATGTGCTGCAACACCTAGGCCTATGTACTCTTTCTGCTTCCAACAATTCATATTATGTTTTGAATACTTATTTTCTTTTGCAAAGTTTGAAATTTCATAATGTTGATATCCATTCAATTCTAAAATATTTTTCACATACCAATACATTTCCCTTTCTGTCTCTTCATTTGGCAATTCTATTTTTCCTTCATCTAATAATTTGGAAATTACTGTTCCTTCTTCGACAATCAAAGAATATACACTTATATGTGTTGCTCCTAGTCTTATCACTTTTTCCAAGCTATCTTTTAAATCTTTTATCGTTTGATTAGGAAGCCCCAACATCAAGTCAACATTTATATTTTCAAAGCCAACTTCCTTTGCCCTGTTGTAGGTTTCTAAAAATTCTTCGTATGTGTGAATTCTTCCAATTTGTTTTAATAAATTATTGTTTGTTGTTTGCAACCCAATACTTAACCTATTTATGCCACAGGACTTAAAATCTTGCAACTTTTGTTTTGTAACTGTTCCTGGATTTACTTCTATTGCAATTTCTATTTTGTCAAATTTGGTCTCATTGTTTGTTAGTTTACTTTTTAGCTTTTCTATTAATTCTACAATATATTTACTTTCGATATATGAAGGTGTTCCACCACCTATGTATATTGTTGTAACATTGTATTTTTCAAATTCATATGTGTCTATTTCTTTTTTTATTGCATTTATGTATTGCTCTTGCTTCTCATTTTTGTTTGCAAATGAAATAAAGTCACAGTAGTAACATTTTTGCTTGCAAAATGGTATATGTATGTATATTCCTAATTCTTTTTTATCCATTAGCTATCTCCATTATTTTTTTCAGACGATAATTCACACCAGATTTTCCAACTGGTTGTTGTAGCAATTTTCCCAAGTCTACAAGTGACATATCAGGATTTTCTAGCCTTAGCATTGCTATTTCCTTTAAGTTATCATCTAGCTTATTAAACTTACCTGATTGTTGCAATTTTCTTATTGCTGCAATTTGCTCAACAGAAGCATTTATCGTTTTATTCAAATTCGCCGCTTCGCAATTTACTAATCTATTTACTTTTCCACGCATTTCTTTTTGAATTCTGATATCTTCAAAATTCATTACAGCTTTATTGGCTCCTATCAAAGCCAAAAATTTAGAAATTTCTTCTCCTTCTTTTATATAGACTGAATATTTATTTTTAGTTACCATCTTTTTAACGTTAACACCTAACTTTTTTAAAAGCTCCACCACTTTTTCTAAATATGTTTCATCATTTAAAACTATTTCTAAATGGTATTTATTTTCAGGATTATTTATTGAACCTGAGCCCAAGAATATCCCCCTTACAATAGCTCTTAAATACTCTTCCTTACTTTCATTTATTATTTGATTCAGATTTTCTTTATATGGTATTTTCCCTTCCATATCTTTAACTTTTAGCTTTATTACAAAGTTCTTTCCACTCATCTCTATATTGTGGTTAATATTTAAATTAGCAAGTAATTTCGAAAATCTATTTATATTATAATCACTTTCTGTTGAAAATTTAATTACATTTTTTGTTGTTTCGTCAATATTTCCAGAAACTAAATACCCTAATAATTCATATTTTACAATTTCTTTATTCGCCAAATTACTTGTTTTATTTAATTCTTGTTTTATCTTTGAAGAAAAAGACATTTTACTTCCCCCTTTTTTAGACTTTTTGGGACAGGTCAAAAAAATCTCGCTCGCGGACGTTTTTGGCCTGTCCCAAAAAGTTTCACGATAGTTTAGTTACAATAACTCTATCGTTTTCGTATAAATCCTTTTTACAATATATGTCTATATATTTTTTCTCATTTTGGATTAAGTCTATTACATCTTGCTTTTGGTCATAACCTATTTCTAGGCATAAATATCCATTAAATTTTAGATATTCATCACTATTATGTATTATTTTTCTATAAAAATCTAGTCCGTCATATCCGCCGTCTAATGCTATTTCTGGCTCTTTCTGTACTTCATTGTCTAGTGTTTTTATAATTTCTCTTTTTATATATGGCGGGTTGGATACTATGATGTCATACTTTTCTTTTGCTAGATTTTGGAATAGATTAGATTCTACAAATGTAATTTGATTTTCTACGTTGTTTTTCTTTGCATTTGTTTTTGCTATATTTAAAGCTTTTTTGCTGATGTCTACTGCTGTTATCTTACTATTTTCTACGTATTTTGCAAGTGATACAGCTATTGCTCCACTTCCTGTACATAGGTCTAGTATTTTTTTTGCGTTTATTTTTTTCGCTATTTTAATTACTTCTTCTACTAAGATTTCTGTATCAGGTCTTGGGATTAAGACATCGTTATTTACGTAGAAATTCATTTTCATAAATTCTTGGGAGTGTGTTATATGTTGTATTGGAATCCCTTTTGTTAATTTTTTTATCGCTTTAAAATAGTCTACTTCTTGTCTTAGTGTTAATTGTTGATTGTCATATACAATTAGATATTGTCTTGGTTTGTCTAATATAAATTGCATTAATAATCTTGATTTTAAGTTGGGTTCACTTATTCCATTATTTTTTAAATCAATCATTCCGCTTTCTTAAAACTTCTTTTATAGTCATACACACTCCCCCTTTCAGTAACAATGGGTATATTTAGTCTTCAAAAAAACTTTCAAATTCTTCTTCATTAACCTTTTCTTTTTCTAGTAACGCATTAGCAATAAGGTCAAGTTTATCTCTATGCTCTTTAAGCAATGTTTGAGCATCATTATAGGCAGTATCAATTAAACGTTTAACTTCAAGACCAATCTTATCGCCAATATTTTCTCCAAACATTTGGATTTCATATGGTTCTTGGCCTTGGAAATCAATTGGTCCTAGAGTATCACTCATTCCATACTTAGTTACCATATCTCTTGCAATCTTTGTTGCAACTTCAATATCATTGCTAGCTCCTGTTGAAATGTCATCTAAAACTAATTTTTCAGCAGCTCTACCACCTAATAAGGCAATCAATTTTTCTTGCATTTCTGTTTTAGAAATATAATATTTGTCTTCATCAGACTTATACATAGTATATCCGCCAGCGACACCCCTTGGTATGATAGATACTTCTTTCACATTTGTTTGTGTTGGCAAATATCTGCTAACAACTGCGTGGCCAGCTTCATGATATGCTGTTAATTTTTTATCTTTTTCAGAATATTTTCTTTCACGTTTTTCTAATCCAACAGTAACCTTTTTAATTGCTTCTTCAATGTCATCATTTTCAATATCTTCATGTTTATTTTTAGTTGCAATTATTGCTGCCTCATTTAATATGTTTTCTAGCTCCGCACCTGTAAATCCAGCTGTATCTTCTGCAATACTTTCTAAGTTTACATTCTCTGACATTTTCTTGTCTTTTGAATGAATTTTTAATATATCTAATCTTCCTTTTAAATCAGGTGTAGGAATTGTTATTTGTCTATCAAATCTTCCTGGTCTAAGTAATGCTTTATCTAACATTTCTGGTCTGTTTGTTGCAGCTAACACAATAATTGTTTCTTCTGAACTAAAACCATCCATTTCAACTAGTAATTGGTTTAAAGTTTGGTTATTCTCTGTTTCTGCTCCACTGTTTGATGTCCTTCTTGAGCCTATTGCATCTATTTCGTCTATAAATACTATACAAGGTGCTAATTTTCTTGCTTTTTCAAACAATTTTCTAACACGTGACGCTCCCAAACCTGCAAACATTTCTATAAACTCTGAACCACTCATTGATATAAATGGAACATCTGCCTCTCCTGCAATTGCTTTTGCAATTAAAGTCTTTCCTGTACCTGGCTTTCCATATAGCAAAACACCCTTTGGTATTCTTGCTCCCATTTTTGTATATCTTTCTGGTCTTTTTAGAAAATCTACTATTTCAACCATTTCAGCCTTTTCTTCTTCAAGACCTGCAACATCATCAAACTTTATTTTTGTCTTTCTTTCTGTATCATCATAAACTTTACCTTTTTCACCTAATCCTTGCATTTTAAAAATCATAACAAATAATGCAACCATTATAGCTGTTGGTAAAAAAGATATTATGAAACTTGGTACTTGTGCCATAAAACTTCTTGGCTTTTGAATTAACTCAATTTCATTTCCTTCCGCTACTTTTGTTTGAACTAAGCCCATAAAACTTTCAACATTTGGCACTATTGATGTTTTTTCCTCTTCCTCATTTTTCATTTTAACTTTAAGTGTTGTACTACCTGTTGTCATTTCTATCTTTTCAATATTTCCATATGATAATTCTTTTATTAAATCTGTATATGCAACTGTTTTTTCATCTTCTTTATCTTTATTCTTTACTAGATAAAAACCTAAACCTGCAATTAATACTACTAATAAAATCAATGCAAGTATAAACATAAGATTTTTATTCTTCTTTTTATTGTTATCTTTCCTGTTCATTTTTCCTCCTTATAAATTGCCATTGGGGACGGACCTTTTTGGCAATTTTTTGCCATTTAGGTCCGTCCCTGTTGGCAATTTTTTGCCAAAAAGGTCCGTCCCCAGTGGCAATATTTTTATGCGTTTGAGCCTTCTTGACCATCTGGTATATTTGCGTTTTCTTCTTCTTTGTCTTTTTTCTTACGTTCTTTTTTCTCTTTTTCTTGTCTATTCTTATTTTCTTCTTCCTGTTTTTGCTCTCTAATCACTTTTTCCGCTTCTAATATTTTCATCAATTCCATTTGTTTGTTTATTATGTCAGTTTTCAAAATTAGTATCGCTGCAACTAGGTAAATTGCTGCAACTGCTACATACATTACTTGGAAGTATGTTATTGTGAATGGTACAAATACATTTATTGCTATATAAATCATATTTAATATTATTGATAATGTTAAAGCATATACTGACATATTGTATATTGCTACATATCTCATTTTTATTCCTGCTAATTTAGTTGTTATATATCCAAAGAAACTTAGTAATAGCGTATCTGCTAATATTGATATTGCATACATGCTAAATGCATAGATAAATAATACTATAAATAAACTTACATAAACACTTATAATGCTGGTTCCTGTGGTATAATTTAGTATTGTTTGCTTGTTGAATTCCTTTATTCCTATTGGTTCAAGTGTTTCTTTATAGTTATATGTTAGAGTTCCTGATATTGAAGAGTTTTTTATTATTAATCTGTCTTTTAATATTACAATTCCATTTTCTTCTTGTGTAATAGTGTTTGTATATTGATTTACTTGTGTTTCTTCTAATTCGTTTGTGTTTATAATTACTGTTCCGAACATAGAATTTTCTTTTGGAATTGTAATTTCGTTTTCGCTATTTACTGTAAGCATTCCTTCGTTGTAAGTGATTTCTGGGAATTCGTCTTTTAAGTATTTTGCTCCGTCTTGTACGATGTTATTAATTTGATATATTGTTCCTAAGCTAATTATTATTGCTAATGTTGCTGTTATTTTTAGAAAATAACTCACAGCTTTGCTTAGTCCTTGTGCTGCCATGTCTGGATACTTTTCTATTTTTGTGATAGAGTACCACACTTTTTTAAAAAATCCTATTTTAGATTGTTTATTTTCTGTTCTTTCTGTTTCCATTTATCTGTACTCCCTTCTTACACTAGAATCTACAAACTTTGTGTTTACTCCGGATTGTAACTTTGTCTCCTATTTTGATGTCTTTACCTGTTATATCACATGTAATGTGATATGTCCCAACTCTTCCTAATACTTTGCATTTTTGATCATTTATTTTTACATATAAAGCTTCTTTTTTGAAGAAATCTTTAAATGCTCCTACAAAATATCTTAGCTTGTCCACTTTTCTAAACATATCTTTTCCATTTGTTATGTTCATTCCATTCATATATCCCACTGGAATTATTGCGACTTTGGTTGTCTTTTTAGTTGTATATGTGTTTGAATAACCTATATTAAATCCTTTTGGTAATTCTTTAATTTCTGATACTTGTGCTTCTAGATGTGCTATTTTTTTTAGGCCTATGTGGTCTTGAAATGCAAGTCTTCCTAAAAATGCTGAACCAATTCTTACAGCATTTAAGTGCATATTTGGATATTTTATAAATGCTGATGAGTTGCATACATGTAGCATTCCTGGATTTATATCATTCATTTTTAATACTTCAATTGTATCAATAAATCTTTTAAATTGTTCTTTTGTGTATTTTTCATCAAAAAAGCTAAGTGAAAAGTGCGTAAACGTTCCTTCTATTTTGATATTTTTAGTTTCTTTTATTGCTTCTACTATTTTCTCTTTTTGACTATATATAAATCCATATCTGCCAAAGCCTGTGTCGATTTTTAAGTGTACTTTAATTTGTTTTTTTAGTTCTTTTCCTATTTTGTCAACAGCTGTTATGTCTTCTTTTGAACCAATTGTTAATGTTATGTTGTTTTGGATTAAGATTTTAATATCTTTTTCTATTGCTGTTGCTGACAACATTAATATTTCTTCTTTTATTCCTGCTTCTCTTAGTTTAAGTGCTTCTTCTACTGTTGCTACTGCAAATTTTGATATTCCATTATCTATTAGGATTTTTGTAAGTTCTACAATTCCTAATCCATATCCATTTGCTTTTACTACTGCTATTATTTTTAGGCTATTTCCATTGTCATCTTTTCCTGTTTTTTCTGCATATTCTTTTATTTTTTCTATATTGTGTTTTAAATCTTCTTTTTTTATTACTAAGGTATTCACTTTTTTACTCCTTATTTTGATTTGTATTATCACTATTTTAGGATTTCCCTTTTTCTAATTGTAGTTATTTCAGAAGTTTTCTTTTGATTTGTCTTATTGTTCTAAATGCTTTTTCTGAGAAACGATATAATTTGTATGTGATTGGTTTGTATGGTATATATATTTCTCCTATAAATTCTGTGAATGTTGCTCCAAATCCTTGTTTAAATCTATATAATCCATATTGTGGATGATTTTCGTCTACTACTCCTGATACTCCCCTGAAATCATATACATCATCTTTTCTTGCTATTGCCATTTTTATCATTTCCCATTGTAGTAAATAGTTTGGCATTAAGTTTCTATGTTGGTTACTACTTGCTCCATATAAATACCATGTTTTGTTTCCATAGAATATTGGTATTACTCCTGATATTGGCTTTCCTTCATAATATGCCATTAGTAGTTTCATATGGTTTGGTCCTAATTCGTCATACATTTTTTCAAAATATTCTAATGGTCTTATGATAAAACCGTCTCTTTTTCCTGTTTCTACCATTATTTTGTGGAAGTCTTTTAAGTCTTCTCTTGTTCCTTCTTTTATTTCAACTCCTTTTTTGGCTGCTAGTCTTATGTTGTATCTCCACTTTTGTTTGAAACCTGCCATTACTTCGTCTTCTGTTTTATCTTTTATGTCTAATCTAAATACATACCTTGGTTGTATTTCATCTTTGAAGTCTTTGGCGTCATCTTTTATTTTGTATCCTAAGTTTGTTGCTACGTCTCTAAATGTTTCGTCATCACTTAGTATATCTGGTTCTATTCTTAATACTATTGCTTTATATTTTTTTGCTAGTTCTTTTGCTCCGTCTGTTAGTTGTTTCATTACTGATATGTCGTGTATGTCACATACTGGTCCTCTTGATGAGTACATTATGTTCCCAAATATCGGCATTTTTCTTATTAGCACACATAGTGAGCCTATGATGTTTCCGTCTTCATCTTCTGCTAAGATTACTTCTGGTTTCCAGTATGGCTTTTTTACTTCTGCCCATTCTAGTGATTGTTGAAAGTTACATCTTTCATGGCTCTCTAAGAATTTTTTATATTTACTTTTCGATTCTTCGTCGTCTACAAATCTCATTTGTTTTTTTGTCCTCCTAATTTATTATTTACATTACATTCGTATTTTACACTAATTTACGAAAATTTACAAGGGATTATAGTGTTTTTTTAATATACAAAAAAAACGACTTGTTAGTCGTTTATGCTTGGAGCAGGTAGTGGGAATCGAACCCACGTCATCAGCTTGGAAGGCTGAGGTTCTACCATTGAACTACACCTGCATATTTAATTATCTATAATTGTTAGAGTTTGGAGCAGGTAGTGGGAATCGAACCCACGTCATTAGCTTGGAAGGCTAAGGTTCTACCATTGAACTACACCTGCAATTGCCCCTAACAATTATAGATTATAAAGGTTTTTTTGTCGTTTGTCAATACTAATTTTAAAATTTTTTCAATTTTTTTATTTTATGCAAAAAACAACATTTTCTCAATTGAGAAAATGTTGCTTTCCATTACTGAATTGTTACCATCTAATTATCATTTTAGTAACTAATGCTCGCTTCTTCGTAATATAAGAGCTACTGACTCTATAACCTCGTGCTTCCAAATATCTTCGTATTTTACCATAACTATCCCCCCATCCAGCACTTCTCTTCAACATATGGCATTGTCTTTTCCCTCTTGCACAAGCTCTTTCTATTTCCATTTCAATGACTCTTATTTCCTTTTCAATGTGTCTTATCTCTTTTTCATTAATCTCCTTTTCTCTCCGTGCCTTCTGATTTGATTTAGAAATTTCTCTTGCTTCTTCTGCTGTTAACATATGGTAACCTCCTATAATCTCACCTTGTGAGCTATTGATATTGTAACACTTTTTACATAATGTGTCAAACTTTATGTGTCCAAACAAGCCTTTACTAATCCAACAAACAATGGCGATGGGTTGTTTGGTCTTGATTTTAACTCTGGGTGGAATTGTCCAGCTATAAAATATGGGTGGTCTTTTATTTCTACAATTTCCACTAATGACCCGTCTGGCGATGTTCCTGAAACTTTAAGTCCCGCTTTCTCTAATTCTTCTCTATACTCATTATTATACTCAAAACGATGTCTATGCCTTTCAAAAATTTCTTTTTCTCCATACAATTCCTTGGCAATTGTACCATCTTCTAGCATGCAAGGATATGCTCCTAGTCTCATCGTTCCGCCTTTTTTATCAATTCCTTTTTGTTCTTCCATAATGTGAATTACTGGGTTTTTTGTCTTTTTATCAAATTCTGCTGAATTAGCATCTTTTAAATTTAGCACATTTCTTGCAAATTCTACCACTGCCATTTGCATTCCCAAACAAATTCCTAGAAATGGTACTTTATTTTCTCTTGCATATCTTATTGTTTCTATTTTTCCGTCTATTCCCCTATTTCCAAATCCTCCTGGAACAATTATACCATCATATTTTGATAGTTCTTCTTCTGCTGTATCTTTGTTTATTTTTTCGCAATCTACAAGATGTGCTTTTACTTTTACTTTATTGGCAAAACCTGCATGATACAAGCTTTCAATTACTGATATATATGAATCTTCTAATTTTACATATTTACCAACTATTGCTATATTAACAACCTTCTCTTTATCTATACTTTCTATGTCATTTATCATTCTTTCCCATTTTTTGTTGTCAGGTATATAATTATCCAATCTCAATTTATTGCAAATCTCTCTTCCTAATCCTTCTTCTTCCAACATCAATGGTACAGCATATAAGCAACTTGCTGTTTTATTTTGTATTACACTTGTTTTTCTCACATTACAGAATAATGATAATTTTTCTCTTACGCTTTCTGGTATTTCGCTTTCTGTTCTACATACTAATATATTAGGTTTTATTCCTAAACTTTGTAATTCTTTTACAGAGTGTTGCGTTGGCTTTGATTTTATTTCATTTGAACCTGCAATATATGGCAATAATGTAACATGAACATATGCTACATCTTCTGGATTTTTCTCTAATCCTACTTGTCTTATTGCTTCTATTATTGAAAGACCTTCAATATCTCCTATTGTTCCACCAACTTCTGTTATTACTATGTCTACATCTGTATTTTCAAATTTGTATATTCTGTCTTTTATCTCATTTGTTATATGTGGTATTACTTGAACTGTTTTTCCTAGGTATTCTCCTTTTCTTTCTTTTTCTATTACTGTTGAATATACTTGTCCCATTGTGACACTAGAATTTTTCGTTAAGTTTTCGTCTATAAATCTTTCGTAATGTCCTAGGTCTAAGTCTGTTTCTGCTCCGTCGTCTGTTACAAATACTTCTCCATGTTCATATGGGTTCATTGTTCCTGGGTCTACGTTGATGTATGGATCAAATTTTTGTATTGTTACTTTGTACCCTCTGTTTTTTAGTAGTCTTCCGTAGTGATGCTGCTGTTATTCCTTTTCCTAGTCCTGATACTACTCCACCTGTTACAAATATGTATTTTGTGTTCATTGCTTTTTCCTCCTTTAACAACAAAAAAAGATTTAAAAAATTTCCGGCAAATGCGGTTTTTTTTAAATCTATTCTTAGTTTAACACTTTATTTTTATAATTGCAAGTGTTTTTATGATTATTTTCTTTGCATTTTTCAAATATTATTGTTATACTAATAATATAAATTAAAAAAGGAGTGATTTTTATGCCAACACCACACAATGAAGCTAAACTAGGAGATATTGCAAAAACAGTAATTATGCCAGGAGACCCTTTAAGAGCAAAATACATTGCTGAAAACTTTTTAGAAAGTCCTAGACTAGTAAATTCTGTTAGAAATGCATATGCTTACACAGGAACATACAAAGGAAAAGAAATAACAATTATGGCATCAGGAATGGGAATGCCAAGTATGGGAATTTACTGCTATGAGCTATACAAATTATATAATGTAGAAAATATTATAAGAATAGGTTCTTGCGGTGGATATAAACCAGAGTTAAAATTATTTGATATAATATTATCAGAAAAAGCATATAGTGAAGGAAACTATGCACTAACACTAAATAATGATAATTGCCATATTGCAGATGCTAATTCAAAATTAAATACAGTTATCGAGAATACTGCTGACGAACTTAATATTTCTATTATAAAAGGTAATACTGTTTGTTGTGATTGTTTTGACCTTTATATGACTGATGTTAATCAATTCTTATCAAGATTGCCTGAGGATTATAATCCTGTAAGTGCTGAAATGGAAGCTTTCGCTCTTTTCTATACAGCAAAAATGTTAAATAAAAAAGCTTCTTGCTTAATGAGTGTTGTTGATTCTAAATATATTAAAGATGTTGCAACTGCTGAGCAAAGAGAAACTGGATTAAATAATATGATAACTCTTGCATTAGAAGCAAGTTTGAAAATTTAAAACTTTTGGAGACATTCCAAAAAATCCACTGTTTCATTAGCAGTGGGGCATTAAATATTTTAAGGGTGTTTTTAAGGTCTGTCCCCAAAAACACCCAATTCTTTTATTTTTTTATTGATAAAATTTTATATTTCATTACACCAGCTGGAGCGTTTACTTCTACAACTTTATTTTTCTTTGCTCCAAGCAAAGCAGCTCCTAGTGGAGATTCATTTGATATCTTATTTTCTAATAGATTTACTTCTGTTGAACCAACTATTGTATATTCTATTTTTTCATCAAATTCCATATCTAAGACTTTTACGATATTTCCAACTTGTACAGTTTCTGTATCTATTTCTTTTTCATCAATTATCTTTGCATGTCTTACTTTATTTTCTAATTCTGCTATTTTTACTTCATTTTCCGCTTGTGCTGTTTTTGCTTCATCATATTCAGAGTTTTCTGATAAGTCTCCAAATCCTAATGCTACTTTTATTCTTTCTGCTATTTCAGCTCTTTTTTCTGTTCTTAAATAGTTTAATTCTTTTTCAAGGTTATTAAATCCTTCTTGTGTTAATAATACTTCTTTTTCTTCCATTGTATTTTCTCCTTTCTGTTTGCTAATTGTTTTGTTTTCAAAAAGTCATTTTCTATATTACGGCAAAAAATCAAATTTGTCAAGACATAATTAATTTTTTTGCACCTTTTAGATAATCTACTCCTGAGAATATTGTTGCAATTGTTTGTACTAACATCATTATTGTTACTGCAAAGTTTAATATTGCATCTCCACCTTGTAACATTCCACCAAAACAGTCTCCAAATGCATTTAAATCTAGGAATGCCAAGATTATTGCTATCATTTGTGTTACTGTTTTTATTTTGCCCCATTTTGATGCAGCTATTACTTGACCGCCTTTTTCCACTGCAACTAGTCTATAACCTGATACTATAAATTCTCTTGCTAATACTATTATTGGTATCCAAGCTGGAAGTTTTGCCATTTCTACTAGCATTACCATTGCAGCTAAAACTAGAATTTTGTCTGCTAATGGGTCTAAAAATTTTCCAAATGTTGTTACTTGGTTATTTTTTCTTGCCAAATATCCGTCTAGTTTATCTGTTATTGACGCTATAATAAATATAAAATCTATTATAAGCCATGCTGTTGGTATTCCTAAAAATGGAATTATTACCATTATTGGTACTAATATTATTCTAAATAGAGTTAATTTGTTTGGTAAATTCATATATTTCTCTCCTTATTTTTATTTTGCCATTTCTATTGCTTTTTGTAATTGTGTATCTTCTTCTTCTTTTACATTTAATACATTTGTTATTGTTTCAGGTAATTCTACCTTTTCGTCTGGTTCTATACCTATTTTGTTGATCTTAGTTCTATTTGGTGTCAAATATTCTTCTGATGTTATCTTCAATCCACTTCCGTCTATTAGTTGCATTAATTTTTGTATTACACCTTTTCCAAATGTTGTTGTTCCAACTATTTTGGCTTTTCCATTATCCTTTAATGCTCCTGCAAGTATTTCTGATGAACTTGCTGTGTTTTTGTTTGTTAATATGACTACTGGCATTTTGATTATTGGATCATTTTTTGATTTTTCTACTTCTTCTTTATTATGTTTGTCTACTTCATATAATATGACTTGGTCTTTTTCTAATATAAAATCAGCAATTTTAAGAGCTTCATCAACTATTCCACCACCGTTATTTCTTAGGTCTATTATTAAAGACTTTATTCCTTGTTTTTCTAATTCTTGATATTTGTTCTTAAAATCTTCTGCTGTGCCTTCATCAAATGATGAAAATTCTATATATCCAATGTTATTTTGAATTACTTTTCCTTCTACTGGATTTACTTTGATATGTTCTCTTGTTAGTTCAAATTTCTTAGTTTCTGTGCCCCTTAGTATTTCTATTTCTACTTTTGAACCTTCTTCTCCTTTTATTCTTGATGATGCAGTTGTCATATCTTCTGCTGAATATTGTTCTCCATTTACTGATATTATTAAGTCTCCTGGCAATATTCCCGCTCTTTCTGCTGGTCCACCTTTTATTGGGGCTAATACCATTATCTTGTCTACCTCAGTGTTTTTTACCATATATATACCTATTCCAACGAAGTTTCCTGTTGCGTCTTCCATATAATCTTTCATTTCTTCTTTTGATATATATTCAGTATATGGATCGTCTAACCCTTCTATATAACCTTTTATTGCACCTTCTTTTAGCTTTTCTTCATCAACTTCTCCTAAGAAATCTTTATCTATTATAGCTTTAAATTTGCTTAATGTTGTTGTCAATTCGTTATTACCACCAACTATTGTAACTTTGTTATTTTTGCTAAAATATTGATACATTCCAATTGAAGTTAGTAAAAATGTTATAAATGCAACTAATGCAACTAGCATTATTATTTTGTAGACTTTAAATCTTTTCTTTTCTTCCATGATGTTCCTCCAAACCTATAAACTGGGCGGAACTTTCCGCCCATATATTTTTATTATATGTACTTTACTTTTCATTCATTACTATGGTATGTAATTAGCTGGATTTACTGGTTTTCCATTTACCCAAACTTCAACATGCAAGTGTGTTCCACCTAACGGATTACTAGGTGTCGGTCTAGGTCTAACATTTCCTGTATTTCCGACACTCATTATTTGTTGACCTTGCGAAACTTTTTGTCCTTTTGATACTAATCTTGAACCTGGTTTTCCGTGAGCATATAATGTCATAGTTCCGTCTTGGTGGTCAATTATAATATATTCTCCATAACTAGAATATGAACCTACATAATTTCCGTCTGAACCATAATTTGGTATTCCACCTGTTTTAGTTGTTGAAGTAAGTACCACTCCACCTTTGGCTGCTAAAACTGCTTTACCATACATATTGCTTCCACTATAATCTGCTCCTGTATGTCCTGCATATCCATACCAGCCACATGTAATACTATATCCAGGTATTGGCCTTATAAATCCTGAAGCACTTGGGTTTCCTGGTTTTGTACTTGTACCACCTGTTGGTTTTGAATTATTTTGATACTTTTTAGCTGCTTCTTCTATTTCTTTTCTAATTGTTGCTTTGTCTGCTTCAAATTTGTCTAATTCTGCTTGTGTTTCTTTTTCTTCTTCTGATAGCTGTTCAACTTGTGCATTTTTCTCATTTTTAGCATTTCTTAATTGAGTTGTAACTCCTTGTTTACTTGCTTTTGTTGTGTCAAGTTCTTTTTTGCTTGCTTCTATTTTTTCTTTAGCTTGTTTTATTTCTTCTTTTTGTTTCTTTATATCTTCTAATAATTCTGTATCTGCACTTACTAGTTCTGTAACAAAATAATATTTAGATATAAAATCCATTATTCCATTAGAAGATAATAAAACGTCTAAAAATGATGTTTCGCCTTGTTCCTGTGTTGCAACTAGTCTTGCTTCCATTAGTTTTTCTTGTTTATCAAAATCTTCTTGAGCTTTTTCTAGCTTTGCTTTTTCTTCTTGTAATTTTGAATTCATTTCTGAAATTTTAATGTCTAGCTCATCAATTTGTTTTTGATATTCCGAAATCTGTGTGTTTAATTTTTCTACTTCTTCTAGTTTATCACTTTTTTCTTCTTTTATGTTATTTAATTCGTCTTTCTTTGCTTCTATTTGTTTATTGATATTATTTAGGTCATTTTGTGTAGCTGCAATTACTACTGTGTTTTGTACTAACATAATTATTACAACTATTGCTCCTAATATTTTTATACTTAACTTTTTCATAAATTCCTTCCAATTATCTTATCTGTCCTGCTAAATATGGCCTTGGGTCTACTCTATTATTCCAGCCACCAGAACCTGTTCTTACTTCAAAATGCAAATGTGGTCCTGTTGAATTTCCTGTTGTTCCAACACTCATTATTTGTTGTCCTTGTTTTACATAGTCGCCCTTATTTACTCTCCTAGAACCATTTTGTCCATGTGCATATAGAGTATATAATCCATTACTATGCATTATTAATATGTAATTTCCATAACTTCTATTTCCTAAGTTCTCTGATATCATTACAACTCCATCTGCTACCGCATATATTGGTTGTCCATTTATTCCACCTGAACCAAAGTCAATTGCTCCGTGATATTGTCCACTAGAATACTGCATTCCTGTTGTTACCTTGTTATATGCTACTGGAAGTGGACAAATAAATCCTGATGCATTTGGTTTTACATTTGATGTACTTCCACCACTTGAAGGTTTATTTTGGTTTTGTTGTTCTTGTTTCTTTTGTTCTTCCAATCTTCTTTGCGCTTCGGCTCTTTCTTGTTCTATTTTTTTGTCTATTGATTTATTTTCTTGTGCTAATTCATCAATTTGTTGTTGAATTTTCTTTTCATCTTCTGCTAATCTTGCAACTTGTTGGTCTTTTGTGCTCTTAGCTGCTTTTAGTTGTACAGATATACCTTGTTTACTTGCTTTTGCAGTATCCAACTCTTTTTTACTTGCTTCTAATTTTTCCTTAGCTTGTTGTATCTCTTCTTTTTGCTTTTTTATACCTTCTAGTAACTCTGTATCAGCACTTGCTAGTTCTGTAACAAAATAATATCTTGATATTAAATCAACTATATTTTCAGATGATAACAACACATCTAATAGTGATGTATCACCTTGCTCTTGAACTGCAATTAATCTAGCTTCCATTAGTTTTTCTTGTTTATCAAAATCTTCTTGTGCTTTATTTAATGTATTTTCTGCATCTGCTATTTGACCATTCAAGTTTCCTATTTGTCCGTCTAATTCAGCTATTTGACTTTCATAACTTTCTATTTTTGAAGAAATATCTTCTACTTCTTTTACTGTTTTATTTTTTTGTGCTGTTACTTCGTTTTTTTCATTCTGCGCATCTTTAATTTTCTGTTCATTTTGATCCTTTTGGTTTTGCAATTGTTTTTCGCTCGCAGCAAATGCCACTGTACTTTGAAACAACATAATTGTTGCAACTATTATTCCTAATATTTTTACAACTACTTTTTTCATATGTTCCTCCCTATTAAAACTTTTTGGTCTATTTAAAGATGTGTCCCAAAATGGACAAAATGTCCAAAAGGAAACGTCCCCAAATGTCCCTATTCTGGAATTAATCCATTTGTGATATATGGTAATGGGTTTGTTACAACTCCATTTAACCTCACTTCAAAATGTGCATGTGGTCCTGTTGAATACCCAGTTGTACCAACTTTTAGCACTGTGTCTCCTTTTTTTACTGTTTGTCCAACTGTTACTACTATTTCTGAGCCATGTGCATATAGTGTTGATACTCCACCACCATGGTCTATTATAACCATATTTCCATATCCTTTATTAAACTCTGCTTTTGTTACTATTCCGTCATTTGCAGCTATGAAATTCGCTCCTAATGGTGCTCCTATATCAACTCCTGTATGTAATGCTGTATAGTGTAGTACTGGGTGATATCTAGTTCCATAGTTTGATGTAATTCTTGTGTATCCTGGTGTTGGCCAAGCTAACTCTCCACCTATGTATTCTGTGTCAATTCCTTCTAATGCTTCTTTTAGTATTTGGCTGTTAATTTCAGCAAATCTTGAATTGAATTCATCAATTTGTGTTTGTAGTTCTTTTTCTTCGTCTGATAGCTTTGATATAAAGTTTTCTCTTACTGTTTTTGTATTTTCTAGTATTTTAGCTGTTCTTGTTTGGTTTGCCTTCATCTCTGCCAATTGTTTTTCAGTATTTTCTAATGTCTTTTTGTTTAATTCTATCTTGTCTCTTTTTTGTTTCATTTCTTCTAACAATTCAGATTCATATGTTGCAAGTTCTTTTACTAGAAAATAGTTTGATAAGAATTCTGATATACTTTTAGATGTCAAAATAACGTCTAAGTATTGTATTTCGCTTGATTCATATGCTGCAATTAATCTATTATCTAACAATTCTTTTTGTTTATCATAATTTTTTTCAGCTATTTTTAATTCAGCTTCAACATTTTCCATATTTTTTTGTAACTCTATTATTTTATTATTTAGTTCGTCTAATTGTTGTTGTGAATTTGCAATAGTTCCGTCTAATTTATCAACTTGTTGTAAGTTTTCTGACAATTCAGTTTGAACCTCATCTAACCTGCCTGTTGTATCTTTTAGTTGTGTTTGCAATTCTTCTCTTTGAGTTTGCAAACTTTTTGGCTCTGTTTGTTCATTCTGTTCTACTTCGTTTTCTGCATTTACATATGTAATAATGCTTGAGCTACAAATTACAAAAGCTAAAATGGCAAATATAAATTTACGCATCTTTTCTCCTTTATACTTTTAAATATTTTCTCATAGAAATAACACTTCCGCAAAGCTCCTATTCCAATTCCTAGTAGCATATAAACAAATATTATAGAGCTAAACATATCGCTAAATCCTATTAAACTCATATTTATTGTTTGCATAAATGGTGAGTTTACTAATTGTCTTGCAATTAAGCTATATGCTAATCCTATTAATATAATTGAAATAATGCTTGCAAACATTCCAATTATCATACCTTCTACAATAAATGGCCATCTTATAAAACCATTTGTTGCTCCTACGTATTTCATAATTGATATTTCTTTTCTTCTTGCATGTACTGTAAGTTTGATTGTATTTGCTATAATAAATACTGATATTACTACTAATAAAAGTAATATTACTCCTGTTACTATTTTTATTCCATTTGCTAGTTTTATCAAAGCTTCAACAGTTTGGTCACTACTTGTTATTTTGCTTACCATATCAAATGTATTTATTTGATTTTGTACTTCTTTACTTTTCTTTAAATCTGTAAGGTTTACGACATATGAATCTTTAAATATGTTGTTTTCTCCGTCATATTGTTCTAAAAGCTCACTTCCATATTTTTCTTTCATTTGTGATAAAGCTTCTTCTTTTGATACATATTCAATAGTACTTACTCCATCTATTTTTCTTATTTTATCTGCTAGTTCATCCATTTGTTCTTGTGTTGCTTCTTTTTTTACAAATACTTGAATTCCTTGTATTGATTCGATTTCTTTTACAAAATGGTTGATGTTTTCTCCAAGTATTAAAAATATTCCAAATATTATCATAGTTGCACACATTATCATTAATGATGCACCTGTTGATTTTTTGTTTTTAAATACGTTACTAAATCCTTCTCCTATAAAATAACCTAATCTACTATATTTCAAAATCATAACCACCTTTTTTATCATCTCTTACTATTTCGCCCTTGCTGATGTGAATAACCCTTTTCTTCATTTGGTCAACAATATCTTTTGCATGTGTTGCAACAACTACTGTTGTTCCCCTCATATTGATATCATTTAATAAATTCATAATATCCCAAGCTGTATCAGGGTCTAAGTTTCCTGTTGGTTCGTCTGCTATTAACATTGATGGATTATTTACTAAAGCTCTTGCTAATGCTACTCTTTGTTGCTCTCCACCAGACAATTCATTTGGATACATTTTCGCTTTTCCACTTAATCCCACTAGTGATAGTACCATTGGTACTTGTCTTCTTATATGCCTTGGAGTTGCTCTTACTATGTACATTGCATATGCTACGTTATCATATACAGTTTTATCTGGTAATAATCTGAAATCTTGGAAAACCACTCCCATGCTTCTTCTTAAATATGGTACTCTATTTTGTTTTAAAAATGTTGTGTCTTTTCCATTTATTATTATGTGCCCTGATGTTGGTTCTTCTTCTTTTAATATTAGTTTTATTAATGTAGATTTTCCACTTCCTGATGAACCTACTAAGAATGCAAATTCTCCTTTATTTATAACAAAATTAGCATTTTTTACAGCTTTTGTTCCTGTATCATATGTCTTTGCTACATTTCTAAATTCTATCATTTTCGTACTCCTTACTTTTCCTTTTATAAAATATTTTACATACTATTTCTATTCTATCTAATCATATCAATAAAGTTGTTTTTTTGCAATAGTTTGTCGTAAAAAAAAGTTAGAAATTGTTGGGTGTTTTTGGGGACAGACCTTAAAAACACCCTAAATCCAAATAAAAAACTTTAATATAAAAAAAGGGGGGTTTTTTAGGACTGTCCCCAAAAACACCTTATTATATTTTCTGCTGTAATTCCAAAATACTCCATAAGTTCTTTCGCCTTACCAGATTTTCCAAAAGTATCGTTTACTCCTAATCTAACCAACTTAGCTGGGTACTCTTCTGTTAGCACTTCTGATATAGCTGAGCCAAGTCCACCTACCACATTATGGTCTTCTATTGAAACTAATTTTTTCGTTTCTTTTGCACATTTTACAATCATTTCTTTATCTATTGGTTTTATTGTATGAACATCTATAACTCTAATATTTATACCTTTTTCTTTTAATTCTTTTTGTGCAATTAGTGCTTGCTCTACTGTTACTCCTGTTGCAAAAACGGTTCCAGCTGTTCCTTCTCCAATTTGAACAGCTTTTCCTATTTCAAATTTTTGCTCTTTATCGTAAATTTCTCCTGTTCCCAATCTTGCAAGCCTTAAGTATACTGGTCCCTGCATTTTTGATATTTCTTTTACTGCCCATTTTGTTTGAGCGTCATCTGATGTTGATATTACTGTCATATTTGGTATTGTTCTCATCATTGAAATATCTTCTAACATTTGATGTGTTGCTCC
Source organism: uncultured Clostridia bacterium (assembly GCA_948502395.1). GTDB lineage: Bacteria > Bacillota > Clostridia > TANB77 > CAG-508 > CAG-269. The sequence goes on from CAOPES010000002.1 coordinate 246,217, forward strand.
GTCTTCTCCCACTGTTATTCCTGCATGTGTTGCACATATTTTTACATTTAATTTTGGATAACATATGCTATTTCTTATTTGATCATATGCTCTTCCTGCTGCAAACATTGCAAAAGTACTTGCATATGGCACTTTTCCACAAGTTGCAAGTCCTGCTGCTGTTCCTACCATATTTGCTTCTGCTATTCCCATATCAAAAAATCTATCTGGAAATTCTTTTGCAAATAAATCTGTTTTTGTTGCAGTTGATAAATCCGCATCTAAAACTACTATGTTTTTGTTTTCTTTTCCAAGCTCTAATAAAGCTTCTCCATAACTTTGACGTGTCGCTTTTTTATTTTCTAAATTCATAAATTTTCTTCCTTTCGGTTTAAATTTCTTCTATATCGTTTTGCCATTTTTATAGTTTTTCAAATTTTTTAATATAACTCTTGTTATTTTGATAATTCTTGAATTGCTTGATTAAATTCTTCTTCATTTGGTGCTTTTCCGTGCCATTTAACTTGATTTTCCATAAATGACACACCTTTTCCTTTTACAGTTTCAGCAATTATACAAGTAGGTCTTCCTTTTACATTTCTCGCCACATCAAAAGCTTTTATAATCTCATCAACATCATTTCCGTCTATTTTTATAATTTGAAAACCAAAACTTCTGAATTTTTCATCAATTGGGTTTGAATTCATAACATCTTCAATAGTTCCATCAATTTGAAGATTGTTATTATCTACAATCACACACAAATTATCTAATTTGTATTGGCTTGCCGCCATCGCAGCTTCCCAAACTTGACCTTCTTCTATCTCTCCGTCTCCTAAAAGACAATAAACTCTATAATCTTTTTTATCTAATTTTCCTGCAATTGCCATTCCATTTGCAGCAGACAATCCTTGCCCTAGTGAACCTGTTGTCATATCAACCCCAGGTATTTTTGTCATATCTGGATGTCCTTGCAACTTTCCATTTATATTTCTAAACTCTTTTAAGTCTTCTAAATCAAAAAAGCCTTTATTTGCCAAACTAGCATATAATGCTGGCGCACAATGTCCTTTTGATAAAACAAACCTATCTCTATCTTCCCAATTAGGATTTTTTTCATCTATTTTCATTTCATAAAAATATAAAACAGTCAAAATATCAGCTATCGAAAGAGAGCCACCTGGATGCCCTGAACCTGCTCTATACACTTGTTCTATTATTTGTCTTCTTATATTTTTTGCAATTTCTTCTAATTCCTTTATTTTGCTTTTTTTCAAAAAAATCACACTCCTTTATATTGATAATATAACACAAGTTTTATCTTTTTACTATAAATTTTTAAAACTTTTTGGGTGTTTTTGGGGACAGTCCTTAAAAACACCCTCGTTTTTCTTTTTATTTTTGTCTTATATTTTATATACAGTGGGTGTTTTTAAGGTCTGTCCCCAAAAACACCCAAAAAGGCAAAAAAAGCCCCCGCCTTAGCCGTCAGTTGCTTTGAATTTTTAAGGACCTGCTCCTAAAAACAGGTGGGTGCCTACCTAAAATATTCATGGGCTTCTCACTTCATAGTTGGTGAGCTTGCACGCCATATTTCAGAGTCTAAGCCCCTCTTTGTGTGTGTTGGTTCTAAAAATTCTGCCTATACGTACTACGCAGGGTATTTAATTTTTTATTATCTCTTAACTTATTTTTATTTTATCATATGTAAAAATTTTTTACAAGACTATTTTCAAATTTATTTTTACCAATTTGTAGGTTTGTCAAACATATGTCACACTTTATTTAAAAATATATACTTTGAAA
>CAOPES010000003.1 GCA_948502395.1 uncultured Clostridia bacterium
TTATTCAATTTTCTTCAACTTTTCATCGCAAAATTCGACTTTTTTCGACAAATCCGTGCACCAAGGCTGCTTCTTGCTAGCAGATTCCTGCCAAAAATGTCCGTCCCCAATGGCAGAAAATATCGATGTTTTTTTGCTCTGTCCCCAAAAACACCCAAAAACATCAGTCTCTAAAAATTTTCAAAAATTCTGTAACATCATTTAGAATTTGTCTTTCATTAGAAGAGCCAACTTCCAAAGTAATCATAGGCTTTAAGCCGTTAGAAAACTTAATTTTAGTGCCATACTGTTTAATCAACCCAACCAAATCTATTCCAAGTTCTTCTGGGCTGCTAACTGGTGCAAAAGTAAACACAACATTCATTTTTTTACTTGCAATCTTCTCTATTTTTAATGGTCTTGCTAAATATTTAATCCTTGCTATATCAATTAAATTTTCCAGCTCTAGTGGCATGTTGCCAAACCTATCAATTATTTCGTCTATGACATTTTGGATGTCTTCTTCGTTTTTGCATAATGCGATATTTTGATATATTTCTATTTTTTGGTTTGAGTCACTTATGTATTCGTCTGGGATATAGCTTGTTACGTTTAAGTCTATTTGTAAGTCTGCTTCTGGTCTTACTTCTATTCCCTTCATTTCTTTTACAACTTCATCTAACAAGTTGCAGTATGTGTCATATCCAACTTGTTCTAAGTGACCTGATTGAATTTCTCCTAGCATACTTCCAGCGCCACGTATTTCTAGGTCTCTCATTGCTATTTTGAAGCCTGAGCCAAATTCTGTGAATTCTTTTATTGCTTTTAGCCTTTTGTCTGCTACTTCTGATAGTAGTTTGTCTTTTTTATAAGTGATATATGCATATGCTTGTCTGTCTGCTCTACCAACTCTTCCACGTATTTGATATAAGGCTGCAAGTCCCATTCTGTCTGCATTTTCTACTATTATTGTGTTTGCGTTTGGAATGTCTATTCCAGATTCCAAAATTGTTGTACATACTAGTACATTTGTATTTTTGTCTACAAAGTCTTGCATTATTTCTTCAATTTGCTTTCCTGGCATTTGTCCGTGTGCATATACAACGTTTGCTTCTGGTACTAGTTCTGATATTTGTTCTGCTTTTCTTGCTATTCCTTCTACATTATTAAATAAGTAGAATACTTGACCGTCTCTTTCCAATTCTTTTGTTATTGCTTCTTTTACTACTTCTTGGTCATATTCTAATACATAAGTTTGAACTGGTTTTCTGTTGTATGGTGGTTCGTAAATTACTGACATATCTCTTACCCCTACTATTGACATATGTAGGGTTCTTGGGATTGGTGTTGCTGTCATTGTTAATACATCTACACTCATTTTTAGTTGTTTTATTTTTTCTTTTGCTTTTACACCAAAGCGATGTTCTTCGTCTATTATTAGTAGTCCTAAGTCTTTGAATTCTACGTCTTTGCTAAGTATTCTGTGTGTTCCAATTACTATGTCTACTTCTCCCAATTTTAGTTTTCTTATTACTTCATCTTGATATTTTTTTGTTTTAAATCTATTTAATATTTCTACTGTTATTGGGTAGTCTTTCATTCTTTCTTTAAATTCTTTGTATTGTTGTTCTGCCAAAACCGTTGTTGGTGCTAAATATGCAACTTGTTTTCCGTCTGTTGCTGCTTTAAATGCTGCTCTTATTGCAACTTCTGTTTTACCATATCCAACGTCTCCGCAAAGTAGTCTGTCCATTGGCTTTGAGTTTTCCATATCTTTTTTTACTTCTTCTATACATCTTAATTGGTCATCTGTTTCTTGATATGGAAACTTTCCTTCAAATTCGTTTTGCCATGGTGTATCTTGGCTAAAACTATATCCTTGTGCTTTTTCTCTTTTTGCGTATAGTTCGATTAGTTCTTTTGCTACTTCTCTTAGATTTTTCTTTACTTTGGCTTTTGTCGTTTCCCATTCTTTTGAGCCTAATCTGTTAATTTTAGGTTGTAAACTATCTCCACCAACATATTTTCTGACTGCGTCTAAATCACTTGTTGGCACATATAAAATATCGTCATTTTTATATTTTATTTTGATATAGTCTTTTATCGTATTGTCTGCTTTTATTGTATTTACTCCAATGTAAATACCTATTCCATATTTTCTATGTACTACATAATCTCCAACACTTAGGTCTGCATATACAACTTTCTCCGCTTCTTTAAATGCTGATGATACTAGTCTTTTCTTTCTTTTTTCGCTACTTACTAATTCATCTGCTTGAATTACAATTTGATTAGTCTCATAGTTTTCAAACCCTGATGATAATTTTCCCAAAGTTATTGTAACTATGCTTTCTTTTGATGTTACTATTATTGTTTTGTCTAATTTTTCTTCTAATTTGCAGATTATTTCTTTTTCATCTAATAATTTTTTTAGCTTTTTGGCCTTTTCTTTATTTTCTAATAAAATATAGACTTTTTTGTTTTCGTTTATTGCTTTTTCTAGGTCTTCAAATAAATTTTCAATTTCACTTTTAAAATAGTTTATTTCACGATAGTTGAATTTATATTTTGGACCATTTATTTTGCTTTCTGTGTCTTGCTTTTCAATATATACTAGCTGTTTTTTCTCTAAAATTTCTTCTATTTCGCTCATTTCTAGCATATTTGTTATAGCTTCTGGTGTGAACTTTCCTTTTTCTTTTAATGCTATTTGTAGGTTATGATTATCTATTTTTATGTTTTTCGCTCTTGTTTCTATTTTACTTATTTCGTCTAAAAATATACAATATGAAGAACTTAAATAATCTAACATTGTTGCTTGCTCTTTATAGAAACTATCAAAATATTTATCTATTTTGCTTATATAATTTCCTGCTCTAATTTGCTCTATGTCTTCTTCATCATCTATTTTGTTGCATATTTCTTCTATTTTTGTTTCTAATATGTATTCATGTGCTGGGTGTATTGTAGCTGTTTCCTTTGTGTTGATTGACCTTTGGCTTGTGATATTAAAATCACGAATAGAATCCACTTCATCTCCCCAAAATTCAATCCTTACTCCTGTTTTTCCGTTTATTGCTACATCAACAATTCCACCCCTTACACTAAATTGCCCCCTTCCTTCTATAAGGTCACATCTCGTGTATCCTAGGTGTACCAACTTTTGTTTAATTTCTTCTAAATTATATGTTTCTCCCACTTTGAATTTTAGTTCATTTTTATATAGTGATTTTTTTGCTGGTAATTTTTGCATTACTGCTTCTATTGTTGTTACTACTATTAAATTCTTTTTTGTGCTTATTTCGTTTAGTGCTTCTATTCTTTGATATGGAATGTCTTTGCTTTCTGCTACATAGTCATATGTTACTATTTCTTTTTTAGGAAATAATACTACTTTTTCTGTGAAGTATTTTATGTTTTCATATATTTTTTTTGCTTGTATTTCATTGTATGTTAGTATACATATAGGCTTTTTTCCAAATTCGTTTATTGCTGTTCCTATTTGTACCATTCCCACGTCATTTAAGCCCGATATTGCTACCGGGCTTTGTTTTTGTTCTATGTTTTTTAATAATTCTATAAACTTTGAATTTTTTCCAAGTTCTCCTAAAATTGTGTTCATTGTCTTCTCCTGTAATTTTTCATACGTTTTATTATAGCACAATTTCTAATATTTTACAACTAATTTATCAAATTTAGAATGTATATATTTTTCTAATTTTCCCATAAATTCATCTGGCTTAATCTCTTTTTTCGCAACCATATCTAGTCCTTTTTCCCAGCTGGCTGTAAGTTTTGGGTTCAACATATCTGGCATAGAACCATAAACAATATCATAAATTGTTTCGCCTTTTAAAGTTGGAGTAATTATTTGCGTTTTACTGTTAATTTCCATATATTTAATTCTTTCAAGTTTTTTAATAATCTCTCCCCTTGTTGCTGCTGTGCCAATTCCAGCTCCTTTTATTTGCTCACGTAACTCTTCTTCTTCAATTAATTTTCCTGCGTTTTCCATTGCTAAAATGATGTTTCCTGAGTTGTATCTTGAAGGTGGCGATGTTTCCGCTTCTTTTAATTCGAAATTTTGTGTTTCTAGTTCTTGTCCTTTTTTTAGTGTTTTCAAAATTTCTAAATCATTTGATTTTTCGCTATTTGTGTCTGAGTTTTCCACAGTTTTTTCACTTGTTGTGGATTTTGTTTGTGGTTTTAATACTTCTAAATACCCTTGGTTTACACATACTTTTCCACTTGCGTTAAATATTTCTTTTGTCTTTTCTTCTTCAATCTCAACTGTAACTTGTATTTTATTGAATTCTGCTGGTGGATAAAATATTGCTAGAAATCTTGTTGTTATAACTTTATAAACTTGTTTGTGTAAGTCTGGTAGTGAATTGAAGTTCTCATATCCTTGCCCTGTTGGTATTATTGCATAGTGGTCTGTTATTTTACTGTCATTAACATATTTTGTTTTTGTTAAATTTGTAGGATATTTTTCATCTATCATTTTTTTGATATATCCTTGAACTTCTTCGTCTTTATATCCCCTTGTAATTCCATTCAAATTTTTTGATATTTCTTTTGCGACTGCTGTTGAAAGCACTCTTGCGTCTGTTCTTGGATATGTTACAAGTTTTTTCTCATATAAATTTTGTATTATTTCTAGCGTTTGATCTGGCTTTATTTTAAATCTTTTTGTACATTGATTTTGTATTTCTGCTAAGTTAAACAGTAATGGTGCATTTTCTTTTTGTTTTGATTTTTTTAATTCTGTTATTTTTGCTTTTTTTCCTTGCAAGCTTGCTATAAATTGTTTTGCGTCTTCTTCTTTTTTAAATCCAGTTTCATTGTATAGCTTTGGTGATTCGTACATTTTTGATTTTTCGCTTACTTTCCATTCTGCTTTAAATGTAGAGTTTTGTTCTCCAAATTCTCCGTATTATTTTGTAATATTTTGTTTTTACAAAATTTCTGATTTCTCTTTCTCTTGAAACTATCATTCCAAGTACACAGGTCATAACTCGTCCTACTGAAATTGATGCTTTATCTTCATTTATTTTGTTTGCTAGTCTTCTTCCATATATGATTGATAATAACCTCGAAAAGTTTATTCCTATAAGGTAATCTTCTTTTGCCCTTAAATATGCACTGTCAGATAAGCTGTCATATTCAGATTGGTCTTTTGCTTCTTTTATTCCACGTAATATTTCTTCTTCTGTTTGGGAATCTATCCAAACTCTTTTTATTTTTGCCTTTTCATTTGGGTGTGCCATCATAAAAACTAGTCTTTGTATGTATTCTCCTTCTCGTCCAGAGTCCCCTGCGTTGTAAATTTCTTCTATGTCTTCTCTTTGCATTAGGCTTTTTACTATGTTGAATTGATTTTCAACTTGTGGAATTATTTCATACTTCCATTCTTCTGGTATGAATGGCAAGGTGTCTAGTCTCCAAAATTTCAGTTTTTCGTCGTATTTTTCTGGGTAACTCATTGTTACTAAGTGACCTACACACCAGGTTATTATCCATTGGTCTGATTCTAGGTATCCGTTTTTTCTGTTTGTTGTTATTTTTAGTGCTTTTGCAAATTCCATCGCAACTGATGGCTTTTCTGTTATTAGTAGCTTTTTGCTCAATTTTATCATCCTTTATTTTAGTTTTTGTTCAATATATTTGTCTGCTAGTTCTTGAATTTCATTAAATCTGTTTTTCGTTTCTTCATTTTTAAAGTTAAATCTGTTTAGTATTTTTCCTATAAAATTCTTTTCTTGTATATATTTATAGCTTTGTTTAAAATTGAAATCATATATAAAAGATACTATTCCAACCATTTTGTCTAATTCGTTTTTCTTGATTTCATTTTTTATTAGTTCTTTATTTAAAAAGCTTTTATATACTTCATCACATATTTCTTGTTTTTCAGTTTCTTCTTCCTCGCCTTTCCAAAAAATCTCTACACCTTCGTACATTATATCTATTTTATCTGCGTCTTTTATCAATTTGCAAAAAAGTTCTTCTTTTTCTGTTAGTTCGTTAATATTTAATTTATATTTATTGTGGCTTACTATTGCTTTTCTTATCACTTCATAGTTTTCTTCGTCTTCTGTGTATTCTTTTATTTGGTTTTGGTCAAATAAAATCTCTGCTCCTAGGTCCGCATGGTCAATGCTTAGGTGGTCCTTGAATGTTTTATATTTTGTGTATTGGTCAAATCTGCCTACATCGTGCAATAATCCTATTAATTTTGCTAGTTCTATGTCTTCTTGGTTTAGCCCTATTTCTTCTGCTAGTTTTTTCATTATATTCATTACTCTTATGCTGTGTGCTTGCTTTGTTTTTATGTTTTTGTCTGCCATATCATAGTTGTTGGTAAATTCTATAAATTTTTCTTGTGCTTTTTTTATTTCTATCATTTTTTCACCTTTCTTATTTGACAAATTATATTTGTTAGTATAGTATATTTCTACTTTGTTGTCTAGCGAACAAAGTAATTTTTTTGGGTGTTTTTGGGGACAGTCCTTAAAAACACCCTTATTAAAATCAAAGATGTGTCCCAAAATGGACAAAATGTCCAAAAGGAAACGTCCCCAAATGTCCCACTTGAATTTTTTGGCATTTTGTTGTATAATGCAAAAAGTTAAGAAAGAACGTTGAAAGGAGCTTTTAAATGGAATACAAATTTAACGAAATAGAAAAAAAATGGCAAGAATATTGGGAAGAAAATAAAACATTTTTTACAGATGTTTGGGATTTTTCAAAACCAAAGTTTTATGCCTTAGATATGTTTCCATATCCTTCTGGACAAGGGTTACATGTAGGTCACCCAGAAGGATATACTGCAACAGATATTATGTCTAGAATGAAGAGAATGCAAGGATATAATGTTTTACACCCAATGGGATGGGATGCTTTTGGGCTTCCAGCAGAGCAATATGCTATTAAGACTGGAAATCATCCTGCTGAGTTTACTTATAAAAATATTGAGACTTTTAAGAAACAATTGAAAATGCTTGGTTTGTCTTTTGATTGGGATAAGGAACTTTCTACTTGTGACCCTAATTTTTATAAGTGGACACAATGGATTTTTAAACAATTATATAATGACGGTTTAGCAAAGTTAGTTGAAATGCCTGTTAACTGGTGTGAGGGCTTAGGTTGTGTGCTTTCTAATGATGAGGTTATTAATGGTAGAAGTGAACGTGGAGATTTTCCTGTTGTTCGTAAGAATATGAAGCAATGGGTTTTAGATATTCCTAAATATGCTGACATCTTGTTAGACGGTTTAGATGATGTTGATTGGCCTGAGTCTACTAAGGAAATTCAAAGAAATTGGATTGGTAAGTCTGAGGGTGCTGAGGTTAAGTTTAAAGTTGCAGGTTCTGAAAACTTAGAGTTTACTGTGTTTACTACTAGACCTGATACTTTATTTGGTGCAACATATTGTGTTTTTGCTCCTGAACTTGATTTAGTAAATGAAATTACAACTCCTGAGCAAAAACAAGCTGTTGAAGAATATAAAAAACAAGCTGCTTCTAAATCAGATTTGGAAAGAACTGAATTGAGCAAAGAAAAAACTGGTATTTTTACAGGTGCTTATGCTATAAATCCTGTAAATGAAAAAGAAATTCCAATTTGGATTTCTGACTATGTTTTGTCAACTTATGGAACTGGTGCTATTATGGCTGTTCCTGCACATGATGAAAGAGATTATGAATTTGCTAGCAAGTTTGGTCTTGATATTATCCCTGTTCTAGAAGGTGGAGATGTTTCAAAAGAAGCATTTACAGGTGACGGACTACATATTAATTCTGATTTCTTGAATGGTTTAAATAAAGAAGACGGAATTGCTAAAATGATTGAATGGCTAGAAGATAAGAAAATTGGAACTAAAAAAGTAAATTATAAATTACGTGAATGGATTTTTGCAAGACAACGTTATTGGGGCGAACCAATTCCAGTTGTTTACTTAGATGATGAAATGAAGGCTTTGGCAGATAGTGAGTTACCTTTGGTTTTACCAGAACTAGAAGATTACGCACCTTCAAAATCAGGTGCTTCTCCACTTGATAAGGCTGAAAATTGGGTAAATACTACTTTTGAAGGTAAAACTGCAAAAAGAGAAACAAGTACAATGCCTGGTAGTGCAGGGTCTAGCTGGTATTTCTTACGTTATATTGACCCTAATAATCAAGATGAATTTGCAAACAAAAAATTACTAGAATACTGGATGCCAGTTGATTTATATGTTGGTGGTCCTGAACACGCAGTTGGTCACTTGCTATATTCAAGATTTTGGAATAATTATCTATATAATAAAGGCTATGTTCCAGTTAAGGAACCTTTTGCAAAACTACGTCATCAAGGTATGATTTTAGGTACAAATGGCGAAAAAATGAGTAAATCTAAGGGAAATGTAATTAATCCTGATGATATGGTTAAAAATTATGGAGCTGATAGTTTAAGAGTTTATGAAATGTTCATGGGACCATTAGAGTCAGCTAAGCCATGGGACCCTAATGGAATTGAAGGTTCTAAGAGATTTTTAGACCGTGTTTGGAGATTATATACATCTGATTTAATTAAAGATGAAGAAAACAAAAACTTAGAAAGAATTTATCATTATACTGTTAAGAAAGTAACTAATGATTACGAAACCATGAATTTTAATACTGCAATTTCTCAAATGATGATTTTTGTGAATGCAGTTAATAAAGAAAAAGTTTTCCCAAGAGAATATGCAGAAGGTTTTGTGAAGTTACTTAACCCTATTGCTCCACATATTACCGAAGAATTGTGGAATATGCTTGGTCATACTGGTACTATTGCTTATGAGAAATGGCCGGAGTATGATGAGGCTAAGACTATTGAAGATACAATTACTTTGCCTATTCAGTTTAATGGTAAGTTGAAGGCTACTATTCAAATTGCTTTAAATGAAGATGAAGCTTCAATTAAGGAAAAAGTTCACAATGCTATTGCTGATAAACTTGATGGTAAGTCTATTGTTAAAGAAATTTATGTTAAAAATAGAATTTATAATGTTGTTGTGAAATAACTATATAATTTTAAGAGTTGGTATATTAATGTATCAGCTCTTTTATTAATTATTGCTTGTAATTAAATTGTAATTAAGATTTAACACATTTGAAACACAATAATTGTCGCTTTATAGTATAATATGCTTAGATTATACTAAGGAGAATTATAAATGAGTGTAGAATCAGATTTAAAAAAAGATGGAATAGAAGTAGTAGCAAAATTAGACACATTAAAAATAAACTCACTAGCAAGAGCTGTAGCTACTAAATTATGTGAAACTTTTCCTGAGTTTAATTTAAACCAAAACGAATTATTTATAAAACTATCTAGACTAGATATGTATAAAGCAAAAATGCCGGAAGGTATGGCAGAAGCAAATTACTTTTACAAAAACACATCAATCTACTTTAACGAACATATACAAGACGAAGACTTAGAAGAATTTGCAATTCACGAATGTATACATTATCTTCAAGAAGTAAAAGATAAAAAGAACACTTTAATAAGAATGGGCCTTTGCGATTACACAGAATTTAAAATTTATGGATTAGGCTTAAACGAGGCAGCTGTACAACTTATGGCTTCAAAAGTTAACGCAATTCCAAAAGAATTTGTAAAATATTTTGGAATTAGCTTTGAAACAAACAGCCCTTCTTACTATCCTTTGGAATGTTGTTTAGTAAATCAAATGGCATATCTTGTAGGAGAAGAACTTTTATTTAAGAGTACTTTAAATAGTGATGATGATTTTCAAATTAAATATTCTCAAATCACTTCTCCAAAAGTTTTCTTGTCAATTCAAGGAGCTATTGATGATATTATTAACGCAGAAGAAGAAATTATCAAATTAAATAATAGGATTGCGACTGTTGATGATAGGAATAAAAAAGTTGATACTATGTTAAAGAAAATTGATGAGTTAAAACACGAGATTGCTTTGACTTTTATGAGAACTCAAAATCTTATAATTTCTAGTTATTTTGATAGTACTTTTGCTAGTATTACAAATTTGGAAGAAGTTGAAAATTATAGGAAAAAATTATATTCCTTTAAAGATTATTTGGGCTATGTTGACGGATATACTTTCTTTAATGATTATTATGTGAGCAAAATGGAACAGTTGGAAGAGAAGTATAATGCTTTGGAAAATGGCGAGACTTTGGTTACTGCTCTTAAAGTTGTTTCTAAGAAAGAAAATAAATTTGTTGCTTTTCTTAAAGCTATTAAGAGATTGTTGTTTCATGAAAGCCCTGAAAAGTCTTTTGATGCTTTTGAAAATCAAGTAAAAAAATAAAACTTTTTGGGACAGGCCAAAAAAGTTTTTAAAAAATTTAAAAATGAAACCAAATTGTTAAACTTTTTGTCTAATAATTTGGTTTTTCTACATATGTATGTGTTTTTTATTGATGCTTTTTCGCTCCATCGATTATACTTTTAGCCGCTTCTCTTCCTGAATTTGCAGCCCATGCAACAGTACCTTTTATTCCAGCCAAATCTCCACCAGCATAAATTTTAGAATTTGATGTTTGATAATGTTCATTTATCTCAATATTTCCCCACTTATTTAACTTCAAACCTAAGTCTTTCACAAAAGGTGCGGGTTGAGAACCTAAAGCCATTACAATATAATCAATCTCAATTTCATAATTACTATTTTGTATATTAACTGGTACTAGTCTTGTTTCGCCTTCTTTTTGTTGTAATTCTGTTTTTATCAACTCTACTCTTTCTACTTTATCGTTTCCTAATATTTTTACTATATTATTTTGAAATAGAAATTCAATATTTTCTTCAATTGCTTCTTCTATTTCTTTGTCTTCTGCTGGCATTTGCTCTCTTGCTCTTCTATAAATGACTTTTACTTCTTCTGCACCTAGTTTTTTGATTGTCCTTGCACAGTCCATTGCAACATTTCCGCCACCTATTACAGCCACTTTTTTTCCCTTATAATTTGGATGCAAATTGAATTCTAATAACTCATTTCCGCCATAAACACCTTGTAGATTTTCCCCTTCTACTCCCATTTTTGAAGATATATTTGCTCCTATTGATAAAAATACTGCATCATATTCATTTTCTAATTCTTCTAATTTTATATCTCTTCCCAGTTCTTGTTTATATTTTACTTCAATTCCTAGGTCTAATATATTATTTACTGTTTGTTCAACTATCTTTTTATCCAGTCTAAACTCTGGAATACCATGTACTAATAGTCCACCTAAGTAATCATATTTTTCATATATTGTAACTTTAGTTCCGTTCCTTCGCTAAAAACGCTGCTGCTGTTAGTCCTGCTGGTCCTCCACCTATTACAGCTACCTTTTTATTTGTTATCTCGTAATTTGCAGTTGTATTATTTTCTGTTTCTTTGCTATTAGCCCAACAATCTTTTAAACTTTCATTTTGTTCCATCGCTTTCTCAAACACGTACGCCTCTAATTCTCCAATAGATACAGGCTCTCCTTTTATTCCCCTTACACAAGACCCTTGGCACTGCTTTTGATGTGGGCAAATTCTTCCACATACTCCTGGTAGCACTGTGGTTCTACTTAATATTTTATATGCTTCTTTGTAATTTTCTTGTTTGACTTGTTCAATAAATGCTGGTATATCATTTTGTAATGGACACCCCTTTAAAGAACATGGTTTTACTTTACAATTTAAACAATAATTTGCTTTTTCCATAATTGCCTCCTTTTATATCATTGGGTGTTTTTGGGGACAGACCTTAAAAACACCCTAATTGAATTTATTTTAGTATTATCTATATGTTTTAAGATTTGGGTGTTTTTAAGGTCTGTCCCCAAAAACACCCAAAAGCTCCTTAAATAATTTGTTTTAAGTCTTTTATAAAATCTATTTTTTTACTTTCGTCTCTTAGTAGAGCTGCTGGATGCCATGTTGGCATATATTTTATTCCTTTTTTCTCCACCCATTTTCCCCTTGATGCTGTAATTTTGTATTCTTTGCCTAATATGTGTTGTAAAGCTACACTTCCGAAGTAATACAACTATTTCTGGCTTTACTAGTATTACTTGGTTACGTAAGTAATTCATGCATGCTGTACATTCATCTTCTTCTGGATTTCTATTTGATGGTGGCCTACATTTTACTATGTTTGCTATGTATATTTCTTCTCTTTTTATTCCAAGCATTTTAAATGCTTGGTCCATTAACTTTCCAGCTTTTCCTACAAATGGCTCACCGTAGCCTATCTTCGTCTGCTCCTGGTCCTTCTCCTATGAACATTATTTTTGCTTGTTTGTTTCCTACTCCAAATACTATGTTTTGTCTTGTTTTATATAGTTTGCATTTGTTACAATTTTCTATTGATTTTTCTAGTTCTTCCCAATTGTCGTACATTTTTTACACCTTCTATTTTTTATTCCTTTATATATTATAATTTTATTTCGATTTCGTCAAGTGTCCATTGGGGACGTTTCCTTTTGGACATTTTGTCCATTTTGGGACACATCTTTTTTAAAAAATTGATGTTTTTTTGCTCCGTCCCCAAAAACATCACTCTATCCCCAAAATGTTTTTTAAAAAAACCAGTAGAATTTTTCTACTGGTTTTTTTTTGAAAACTATTATCACTTAATATAATTAATTTTTGCTGGTGGTAAATCTGAAATTTTGATTTTACCGTAATAAAGTTGTTTTGCTTGTTTTCCTGTTAATGCCCCTCTTTCTATTAAGGCTTCTACAAGAATTTTTGCCTGCTTACGTTTCTTTTTAAGAATTTTTCTAGCTAACTTTTCTGGTTTTTTCATAATCTTACTTGTTTGCTTAGCAAGTTCTTCCCTCTGCCTTTCAGTAAGTACTGTATAGTTAATGCTTCCATTTATTAGATAGCTTCCTCTACTTCCTAAATACTTTCCTTTTGTCCTTATTCTTGCCCCTAAAAGCATAGCATGAATTCTTCTTGTTGCTATTTCATAATCTTCACAAACTCCTTCATCCTTATTACCTAAGAATATTTCACACGATATATCACCTGCTAAATCCATAGCAACTGTTTTTATAGTACTTTCTAATGTATATATCTTATATTCTTTTCCGACTTCTTCTGAAATTATGTTTACCCCTTCAGAATTGTTTTCTAAACAAGGAATAATTGATATACTTATTGTCTTTCCCTCAGGCTCTCCCATTTCTTCGTTAAGAATAAAATGTCCTACTTCATGATAGGCAATTGCTTTTACGTATTCTTTGTTTAATTCTCTAACTTTTTTAAAATTTTTAATTCCTTTTTCAAAAACCCTTGTTATGTTGATTTCACTTAATTCTTTTTCGCCATCATTCTTTGCAAAAATAATTGCTTTTTCTAGTCTACTAATAATATTTTGCTTACAAGTTTCTTCTTCAACATCAACGACAGTATCATGCATATACGAATACAATGCAATTTTTATAAATTGCCTTTTATTAACGTTTACTTTGTATCTCCGCATTAACTTTTTAATTGTAGGATAGATTTCATTATACATTTCCTCTACTTCTTTTTCCATAATAGTTTGCCTTGATTTCTCAGATACCACACCTCTATTTAATTTAGTTTTCATTTTTCTGCTCTCACTTTCTAGCTTTGTGCATATATGTTATATCATGGTTTACATATACTGTCAACTATTTTTTCCAATTTATACTCTATTATCAAAACTTTTTTAGCCTGTCCCAAAAAGTTTATTTAACACATTTTTCTATCAATCTTATTTTTATAGCCTTGTTTGTATCAATTTCAGCTCTTGTTCCTATTGGTATTACTGTTTTTGTCTCTATATGTCCAAAATTATTTGACTTAATAATTGGAAATTGATATTCTTCTCCTAAGCAGTCTATTACTAGCTTTTCAAGTGTTATCCCACTTTCGTGTTCATAATTTCCCAACCATAGTCCTTTTATTTTCTTGAATACAGCATTTTGTTTCATATAGTATAAGTAATTGCTTGCAAGCTCTGGTGATGTTTCGTATCCTAGCTCTTCCAAGAATAAAATTTTATCTGTGAAATCTAAGCTATATTTTCCTGCCACCATTCCTCTTATTAAACTTAAATTTCCACCAATTAATTCTCCTTGCGCTTTGCCCTGCCTTATTGTTTTATATTCTTCGTCTTCTTTTCCTAATTCTAAACTTCCCTCTACGAATCTTTTTATTACTTCATTATAGCTATAATCTGTTTCGTCTGTCACTATTGTTTTAAAGTTCGTTCCGCTAAATGTTACTAATCCTGTTTTTTCTGTTATTATGTTTGTTAATGATGTTATATCGCTGTATCCACATATTATTTTGGGGTTATTTTTTATTAGTTCGTAGTCTAAATATTCAAATGTTGTGTTTGAGTTTTCTCCACCTTTTGCGCACCATATCATTTTTACTTCTTTGTTTTTGAACATTTCATTTATGTCTTCTGCTTTTTCTTTTGCAGTAGCGCTATATCCATTAGTATTTGCGTAGAAATTTTTCGAGAATTTTACTTTAAATCCGTCCTTTTCTATCTTTTCTTTTGCTTTTTGTACTTCTTCTATGTTGTCTCCTATTATTGGATTTGATGGTGCTACTACTCCTATTGTATCTCCTTTTTTTAGTTTTTCTGGGATTATCATTTTGACCTCCTTTTCGTTTTCTATATGTTTTATATATTTTTTGTTTTTAATTGTCAAGTTATATAAGTCATAAAAAACTAGCAAGAATTACTTGCTAGTTCATTTTTTCGAGTTTTTTTAATCTAGTTCCAAAGGCTTTAATTCTTCAATAGTTAGCGTTCCATTATATAGGTCTTCTGCTTCTTTTCCTAATAATACTTTTCTAAATAATAGAGCTTGTGCTATTGTTTCAAGTTTATCTTCGTTTTCTTTTAATATCTTCTTGGCAATATTGACTCCTTTAGTTATAAGTGATAAAACTTGTTCTTCTTTGTCTTCTAATCCTTTTGGATAATACTTTTCAACACATTCTAGAGCACACTGATATGCTTCTATCAAGTCTTGTTCATAAAATCTTGCTTTAAATCCCATTTGCTCTGATGCAATCTTTCCGCTAACTAAAACCGCAATTTCTTTTTCATAGTCTTCTTTGTTTTCAAGGACATATTGATCTTTGAAGAAAAAATTTGCACCAAAATGGTCATCTGTCGGTATAATTGTTATACACCAAATTTTTTTCCGATCTTGTAGTAATTCTTGAATTGAAACAAAATGTCCCGATTCATGAATTGACAGTTCTCTTTCCTCTTGTCCTGTCAAAGATATTTTCTTTGAGCCCTCTCCAAACACGTGTAGTCCTATCCATTCTCTCCGGTTGTTGATTTGTGTCATAAAACTCTCCTTTCACAACTTTGTGTGTCCGCATTATATTACGGTTTACATATTTTGTCAAGTTGTAATTGTTTTATATTATATCAAAGGCAATGGCAATTGTAATGTTTTTTATGCTATAGGAAAGAATAACTTTCCTATAACATAAAAAAACCAGTAAGAATTCTTACTGGTTTCGAGTTTTTCAAATGTAGTTAGTTATAGCCATATTCGCACTCAATCGGGGCTTCCAAAAATCCACTTTTTGACAAGTTGTCTTCACAGAAATGTGATAATAGCATTCCATCTGCAATGTCTTCCACATCACATATCTCTAGCATTTCCCAAATAGGATTATTGCATTGTACTAAGGCAATTGTCAAAACTTCTTCGTCAACAATTGATCTTTTTAATTCTTTCGCAATTTCTCCTGCTTTCAATAAAACCTTTCCACACGAATTTGTAATTGAATTTTTATCGTAATTTACGTAATATTCCGTTTCTAACATGTCAATTTCCTCTTCAATCTTGCTTAGCAATGTCATCCAACAATAATCCTCTTCATCTTCTCCTGGTTTACAGTTCTCTAATTCTTCTTCTCTAATATAGCATGAAAATAGCTCTTCATTATACATATATCGAGAAATTAGAGATTCTTCATCTTCCATTAAAATAAATAATAGAAATTCAGAAGTTAAGTCTTCACTTAGATACTTTTCGTAGTATCTTTCGAGTGCTCTTTGTACTATGTCACAGACCCGGTCGCTACATACAACTTTAATTCTTGTGTCTTCCATTAAAAAGTCCTCTCTTTCTACTTTTGACATAATGCATTATATATTGTTTTTAGCTTTATGTCAAGCTTTCGAAACCACTAATTCCTTTTCTATTTTAGTTCAATTAAAGCTGTACACAATCCATAATCTTGTTTTTCAACTCTAAAAGAATGAATTAATTGCGAATTACACACACTACAAATACCACTATCCACAATGTTTTCTTGCTTTAAACCTATTCTTTCTAGTATTATCTTGTTAATCAAAACTGTATCTATATCCCACTTAGCATTCGGAATTTTTTCTTCAATTATATCATCTAAATTCTCTAAATCTTGGAATTCCTTCTCAAACAGCTCTTTTACATCTCTATCCACTTCAAAGTCGCATTTTCTAATACTTGGACAAATACAGCAAATTATATCTTTCGGATTACATCCAAATTCCTGTTGCATCTTCTGCACCGTTTTTACAGATATTCTTTGTAAAGTTCCTTTCCAGCCAGAATGTGTATTCCCAATAACTTTTTTTACTGGGTCAAAAAACAATAATAATATGCAATCTGCATTTGTCGTAGCAAGCATTATATCTTTGCTTTTTGTAATCATCCCGTCTGTCTTACTATATTCTTCTAAATTAAAATCCGGCTTATCTACGTTTATTTTCTTTGTTATTGTCTTCACTTCATCTGTATGGTCTTGGTTTGTCTTTACAAGATGCGTATAACTAGAACTAATTGCATCACTTAGCGCTTTGTAGTCTTGCATAGCTTTGTCGTATTCATGTTTTTCCAGTGGTTGTTTATTTGCTCTCGCAGTTCTATAATTTCTATCTATTCCTAGACTATACGCATGATTTATATAATCTTTATATTCTAGCAATCTTCTAAATTGCAAAAATTCAATTCCATCCTTTTTTACGTGAATAACATTTTCATTTGATAAATCCATACTTCCTCCTTCTGATGTTTTGGGGTGTTTTTGGGGACAGACCTTAAAAGCATCCGTTCTAAAAGAGATGTGTCCCAAAGTGGACAAAATGTCCATTAGGAAACGTCCCCGATGGACATTTTTGATAAAATTTCGTCTTTGGTTTTTTGGTCTATATAGTTGTAACAATTATCTTTTTGCTTAGAGTTGAACCCACAAATTGCGTGATATTTGCAATATGTACATGGTGTGTTTCCCTTTTTGTTATAAGGTTTTAAGTCGATTTTTCCGCTTAATATTTCTTTTCCTATGTCTTTTATTGTTTTATAAATATAGTCTTGTAAAATTTTGAATTCTTCTTGGGTTACTCCATTTGTCCATTTTTCGTTAATTGCTCCTGATGCTGTTAGTGCTGCTGGCACTAGTTTTGAGCTTCCTGTTTTTAGGGTGTTGTCGTTCATTTTTATTATTTTTACATCTGCTATGATTAACCCTTTCATTTTGAAGTTTTTCCTTATTAGTTCTTCTATTTGCTCTTCTGACATCTTTTTCTCTGCTTTTACCATTTGTTCTAGTAGTGAGAAATAGAAAATTCCTGCTGGCATAATGTCTGATTGCTTACATATTGCGTCTGTGTATGTTAGTAGTTGTATTTGTAGTCCTGCATAGACTTCGTTTAAGTCTATGTTTTTTGCAGATGATTTATAGTCTATTATTCTTAAATATTTTCCGGTCTTCGCTGTTTGCTGTGTCTATTCTGTCTATCTTTCCTGTTATTTCTATTTTTTTGCCATTTTCTAGTTCTAAAATGATTGGCTTGTATTCGCCTTTTTTGCCAAATTCTATTTCTGTTCCTGATATACTAAAATCACTATAAATGATTGTTTGTATGATGTATTTCAGTGCTTTTGCTACAATCTTTTTTAATCTTCTTACTAGCACTTTGTATTTTGCTGTTGCTGTGAATACAAAGTTTTTGCTTAAACTTAGGTTTTCGTCAATTATTTTTGATACAAGTATTGCAATTTGCTCTTCTTCCAACTCAGCTAAGTTCAAGCCTTCTTCGTTCACTTGCTCAAAGAATTGGTCGATTGTTTCGTGCATAAATGAACCTGTGTTGAAACTTTGCACTCTTAATGTTTCTCTTTCTTTTAGGTTTAATCCATATTCTAGGTAATATGAAAATGGGCAACTTCTGTATCTTTCTAGTCTTGATACACTTGTGCTTAATGTGTTTCCATATAGTTTTTCAATATTTTCTTTTGATATTTCTTTTGGTATGTTTGTATATTTTAGTGCTTCTAGGTCTTGTTGCAATTTATTATTCCACTCTATTTGATTTTTATAATAACTGTAAATTTCGTACCAAATGTCGTCTATTTTCTCCTTGTTTTTTAGTTTCGCTATGTTTTCTATTAGCTCTTCATATGTAATTATATTGTTTACAATTTCGTAATTTTTATTTATTACATCACTTTTTTCTTCTAGTTTTGGAAATATTCTTTTTATTTTATTTAACAATATTGAAGGCCTTTGTGTTTTTCCTTCACTATCTGATGATGTGTATGATAGGTATAGCTTGTTTTCCGCTGTTGTAAATGCTTTGTAAATATTAAAATTGTCTTCATATAAATTTTCTATTGTGCCTTTTGCAAGTTCTATGTTGTGTTCTTTTAATTTTTCTCTATCTGCATCATTTAAAAAGCCCTCATCTTTGTTAACACTTGGGAAAACTCCGTCATTTAGCCCTATTATGAACACCGCTTGCACTTTGTGACTTCTTGACCTTTCTACATCTCCAAATATCACTTGGTCTTGTGTTCCTGGAATTTTTCCAAGCCCACTATTTTTTAGCCCAATTTTTAGGATTTTGCTGTATCCGTCTATTGTCATTTTGTCGTTTTTAAATATGTTTATAATTTCATCTAAAATATTTATTATAATTTGATAGCTCATTTTGTATTCATTTGCTAAATCTATTAAATTGATTTCTTCTAGCTCTTGTATTTTTTTCAATACTTTTTCTTCTATGTTTTCCTGCACCATAAATTGATATAATGCCTTTGTAATTGCAGTTGCTGTCTTTTCCTTTTTTATTTCTTCTTGCAATTTTAATAATGGATTTATTATCGCTTTTCTTAGTTCGTTTAGTCTTTCAACTTCTTGCTTTTTGTTCTCATTATCTAATTCGTATATAAAATCTTTTTTCCATTTATTTTGCTTTATTCCCCATTTGTTACAGTAATTTTCCAGTTTGAAAATTTCGTCATTTTCTATATCACAAAATCCTAATTTTATATAGCTAAACACCGCTTCATTTGCAAAATTCTTGTTTAGAACTTCCAATGTTGCTAGTATATATTGAATTATTATATTTTGGTTCAGGTCTCTTTTTTCGTCTATAAATACTGGTATATCATATTGGTTAAAAATCGCTCTAACTAATGATGAATATGTCTCTATATTTTTTGTAATAATTGCAATATCTTTATATCTCAAATTCTCTTCTCTTACTAATTTTTTGATTTTTTTAGCCACATTTTCTATTTCCGAATACTCATTTTTTGCTAAAAATAACTCGATGTTTTCCACATTCTTTTCATACTTTGTGGATTTTATGTTGTAAATATTTTCGCTTAAATGTTTTAACTCTTCTGTTTTAAATCTATGTATTTTGTCTAAGTTTACTGGCTTTTCTATTTTTAAATCATTTTCTTCTACTAAGTTTAACAACTTTCTCACTGTTATTTTATTCGAATAATATATATCTTGATCTGGGTTTGTATCTGTTTCCAAATTATCCACGCATACCGTTATATTTACCTGTTTTGCTTGTTTTATAAGCTCTTTTATAACTTCATACTCTTGTTTTGTGAAACCAGCAAACTCATCTATATATATTATGCTGTCTTTTGCAATATCAGTATTTTCTAAGTTTTTAACCAGCATATCTAGTAAATCTGTGTCATCAATATAGTTACTTGCAATCTTATCTTCAAACTTTTCATAAATCAACGCCATATCAGCTAACTTTGTCCTTAGATATGCATCTTCGTTTTCATTTACTTCTTTTTTTAGTGTATCCACCTGTACTTTATGCTTTTTGAACTCAGTGATTGCTCTCATACTTAGGTCTATATTTTCATCTGACTTACCTAAAAACTTCAACTCTGACTTATATTGACTTAAAATCGAATATATCAACATAGCCTTTCCACATTTAGAAAGACTACTTTTATTACTTCCACCAACTTCGCTTAGCACCCTATAAGCCATTCTACTCAAAGTAATGACTTCCGCATTCATAACAGCCTTCGTGTCTATTGCCTCCATAAGCTTTTGCTCAGCCGTAAAAGAAAACTGCTCTGGTGTTATCACATAAATCTTCTTCTCTTTATCAATTAAACTTGCTATCTCAGAAAAACAGTAGCTACTTTTACCGCTACCTGGTTTTCCATATATAATTCTTAGCGCCATTTCGCCACTCCTTTTTTGGGTGTTTTTGGGGACAGACCTTAAAAACACCCTTCTTTTTATATTCATATCAAAAATATTCAACTCTAATTGTATGGGTGTTTTTAAGGACTGTCCCCAAAAACACCCTTTAGAATGCTCCGCCGCCTCCGCCGTGAGCCACCACCGCCAGAGAAACCGCCACCTCCTGAGAAGCCACCGCCGCCTCCGCTTGAAAATCCGCCGTCTGAGCCTCCTGATGATGACATTACTTTTCCTAGTGTCTCGTTATATGTTTTTAAAAATCTTCTGTCCAAACTTGCATACATATAAAATGTACTATAATCTGATGTTATTATGTCTAATAGTTCTTCGTTCGCTAATAGATTTTCTAAGTCATCATCTAAGTTTAGTCCTTTTATTCTTTTTATTATCTTTTTTGATATTCCAAAACTTACTGCATATGCTAGGTATTTTTCCCATAGTGTTACGTGTTCTACATCTCTTTCGTCTAGCAATGTATTTTCTAGTTTGTATTTTAGTGTGTTTAGTTTGCTGTAATCTCCTATTAGGTTTGCATTGTTTTTTAACATTAGGTTGTCTGTTAGTATTAGTATTGTAGCGATACATATTAAGAATTCGTCTGCCACTAGGTAGCTTCCTTTTGTTAGGATTGCTGTTACTAGCATTATTATTCCGAAAAGTACTAGTAAGCTTATTGTTGTCGTTACTATTTTTTGTCCTGATACTCTTTGGACTGCCTTGTTTAAACTATGTCTTATCATAATTATTACATTTAAGAATATGCTTATTAAGCCTATCGCTAATGGCCAAATACATATTAACATCATAAAGATTGGTGCTTGTGTTCCGAACATATTTAGTCCATTATATCCTATATGTTTTATTACCACAATTACTGCTATTATAAATAAAAACATATTGAATGCTCGTAATACTTTTGGTACACTTTGCTTGTTTGCTCCTAATCTTGCCATATTGTCTTCGACTAATTTATTTAGTTCTTTAAATTTTTTACTTGCTTCTTTTTCTTTTGGCATTTCTTTTAGTCTATCAGATAATTCTACTGTTTGTTTTGTATCAAATACCCAATCATATACGTATTTTTGTATACTGTCCATTTCATACTCTTTTTCTGGCACTTTCTCTATTCCATATAAATATCTTCCACCTGTTAGTTTATCTCTAATTTCTAACTTTATATTTCCTTTGTCAATTAGGTTTAATATTTCTGCTATAATGTCTCTTGCAAGTATGTTTCTGCTTCCTTGGATACATCCAGCCATTATTGCATTGTATTTTTCGAATAGATAATCTTCATCTATGTTTTGCACCATATATTTTTTGTCTTTTTCATATACTAATAGCAAAATAACCCAATATATTAGTAAGCAAATTCCCATAATTATGACATTTCTATTAAATGCTTGTTTTTCTTCTTTATGTTCAATAATATCATTTTCATTTTCACTAACTATTTCCGTTGCATCTATTCCTGATTTTTTTGTTGAATTTGGTATGTTTGAATTATCAAATAAAACTCTTGCTGCAACATATTCCCCTGCTTGTACATTTTTTACTTTGAAATTAGCATGTGTATTTGATATTATTTCTGATTTTCCATTATATGGTCCATGTCCCCATACTTTGATTTCTGATTTATTTGTTGGTATGTAAATGTCTATGTTTAACTTATTGATTGCACATTCCCAGTCTCCACCTATAAAATTGTAGTATAGCTCTGCCGTGTCATTGTGGCTTACACATAAATTCTTTATTGTGTAATTTATTTTAAATGTTTTAGTTTCGCTATTTGAAGGTGAATATACTTTTACTTTATATAATTGTGATGTATTCTCTATTGTATAAATTCCGTCTTGTCCATTTCTTCCATATGCTGAATTGTTGTATTCAATTTTACTACTTCCTACTATTCTACTTACACTTTCCACATTTATTCCTGAACCTGTGTATAAATTGTTGTTTATTTTGTTATTTTTTATTATATCTGCATATTGGCTGTCTGTTTTGTTGTATGGAACTGTTATGTATATTCCGTTATATTGTCCATTAAATTTGTATGTAAGTGTTTGTTCTACTGCCACTGAGCCATCTTGATTTATATTCGCTTGTATGTCCATATCTTCAATGTGATAGCTTTTTGCTTCTACTTTGTTTTGTATAAATATTATTCCTATTGCTACTATTATTATTAACATTAGTTTCTTTACTTTATTTTTCATTTGAATTCTCCTTTCACGGGACATTTGGGGACGTTTCCTTTTGGACATTTTGTCCATTTTGGGACACATCTTCTTTCAAAATTTTTGATAGAGATGCTTTTTAGGTCTGTCCCCAAAAACACCCAAAAACATCAGGCTTCTCTTCTCCAATAGAACAAATATTGTTGTGCAAGTCCTGCTAAATCACCAAATTTTTCTTGTGCTATTTTTTCTATTTGTTTTTTACTTACTTTTGTTTCGTCTTCTTGTTTTATGTATAAATCGTTCATTACTCTTCTGACCCATACGTCTATTGGGAATACTTCGAACCTTTTTAGGTCTGAAAATAGTAATATGCAGTCAGCTACTTTTGGTCCTACTCCTGATAGTTTTAACAATTCTTCTCTTACTTCTTGTGTGTTTGGATTTTGTTTCATTTTTTCTAAGTCTACTTCTTTTTCTAATATCATTTTTGTTGTTTCATATAGTCTGATATCTCTAAATCCTAACCCTAGTTTTCTGTATTCTTCTACGCTTACGTTTTTTAGTTGGTCTGGTGTTGGGAATGTATAGTATTTTTTTCCGTTGAATTCTATTTCGTTTCCGTATTTTTCTGATAGTCTTTCTATTATTCCTTTTATTCTTGGTATATTGTTGTTTGCTGATATTATGAATGATATTATTGTTTCCCATAGGTCTTGGTTTAGTATTCTTATTCCTTGTCCATATTCTATGCTTGTTTTCATGTTTTCGTCTATTTTTGATAGTTGGTCTTTTATTTCTTGGTAGTTTCTTTTTAGGTCGAAGTAGTTTTCTATTGTTTCTTTTATGTTTTTTTCACATATTCCTTCAAATGTGATTTCGTTGTTTTGTTTCTTTACATTTATTACGTTGTTTCCAAATATTCCTGTGTAACTTCTGTCTTCTTGTTGATTCCACCTGAAGCATTGTCCACAGTCGAATATGTCTTTTAACTCAAATGAGTTCATATTTTTTATTGTGTATTTTTGTTCTTTCATTGTTTTTCTCCTCTTTTTTATTTTACAATATATGTGTGCTTTTTTCAAGGAATATATATCTAATTTTTCACGCTTAACTTTATTGACATAATACCAAGATTATGGTATATTGTATTCTGCATTTGCTAGTTTGCATTTGTGAACAATTTTAAGGAGGGCTTATTATGCCAGGTATTATGTATCATTTGATTTTTGCTGAAAAAGTTTATCGGAATTTAACGATGGATGTGGATGCTGTGGAGTTTTTTGCGGGTAATTTGATTCCAGATTTGGCTTTGGATAAAAAGTCAGCTCATTTTAGTACCTTTAGTTCTATTAAAGAATGTAAAGTCCCTGACATTAATACTGCAAAAAAGAGCTTATGTGACAAGTCTAGTTCAATTAAGCTTGGGCTATACTGTCATCTATACCTTGATTACTATTTTATTGAGAATTTTCTTATTCCTGAATTTGTCTATAATTTAGATAAACAGGAAGTTCTCAATCCACGAAATGGGAAGACTTGGTC
The DNA here is from genome assembly GCA_948502395.1 of uncultured Clostridia bacterium. Classification (GTDB taxonomy): domain Bacteria; phylum Bacillota; class Clostridia; order TANB77; family CAG-508; genus CAG-269. Next base: position 24,237 of record CAOPES010000003.1, read on the forward strand.
TTTTGAAGATTTCTTTTCTCGGTCTGTAAAAGACGGCGTTCTTTATAATTCTTATACTCAGATTAATTCTCTGCTGTTGTCTAATGGACATATTAAAAAGGAAACACTCGAAGCATTGCCTGATATTCTTCCACCTACTAATATTCCGCTTTTTGATGTAAGGCACGAGAAAACGTGGCGTGAAGAATTAAATGAGTATCTTTCACTAAATATTCCCTATACAGGTGAAGTATTAGATTATGAAAGATTATTGAATTTTATTTCTGCACTTGCAGAAGAATTCGTTAAGAATGAAATTTAATATGTAATACCAAAAAACAGAAAACTGATATGCAAATGCTTATCAGTTTTTTGTTTTTCTTTGTTTTTGTTCTATCTACAAAAAATCTTAGATAATAAACCTTTTCGCTTTTTGGGTTTATTATTTTCAATATACCTGCTGTGGTAATCATTTCTGATTATTTGCATAAAAGTTTCTGATTTAGATTGCAAAATTGCTATCCAATCTCCATATGGCTCATCGATACACCACCAGAAATCACTGTTGCGCCCATCATATGTTGTGTCCCCTTTTTTTGCCTTAGGTATTTTTTCTAGTTCTGAATATGCCTTTAATTGATACGGCTGTTCAATAAACCGACAAATTTCTTGAATTGTTTCTGTTTTGTGTTTATCTCTACAAAATACTAGTAATTCTTCTTGTTCGGGAGTATAAATTCCTGTACAGAAGATATCATATTCTTGAAAGTTTGATAGTATGCGATTATATGAATTTGGAATAGCTCCTAATTCAAATTCTGCTGCCCCCATATAATCTAGTTTTACAATTCCATTTTTGCCAATTAGTGTTTTTCCTTCTTCTAGAAATCTTCCCCGTTGAATACTAAAAAATTTTGTCATAAAGACACTCCTTTCAATGTTTTACTATATTATTTTATCACAGATACCTATTAAATGAAAAGAGAAATTGTAAAATTTTCTAATCTGTAATTTTCTTAAATCCCAATCCCACAACCTCTCTTGAATTTGTGACAATCATAAAACAACGTGGGTCTATCTTTCTAGCAGCAAGCTTAATTCTAGAAACATCACCCCTAGAAGCAGCACACATAAGCACCAATTTTTCTTGATTTGTATACATACCTTTCCCATAAAGGCCTGTTGCACCACGGTGGATTTTCTTTTCTATTTCTTTTGCTATCACTTCATTTTTATCTGAAATAATAATCATCAATTTTGTAAAATAAATTCCTTCAAAAGCAATATCAATTAATTTTCCCATTAAATATATTGCAATTGCAGAATATAGACCTATTTCAATTTCTTGAAAAACAAACATATTTATTGTAACGATGACCACATCAATAATAATTATTATATTGCTTGTCCTTATTGTCGGATTATATGCCCTTGCTATAAAGCTTACCAAGTCGCTTCCACCTGTTGATGTCCTGCATTTTAGTAGCACTGCTGTTCCCAGTCCAATTATTATTCCGCCATAAACACATGCTAGAAATCTATCTTTTGTTAGCGGTTCAAACTTATCCAATATATCTATAAATAGCGATAATGACACTGTCCCAACGATTGATTTTGCAAAAAATATTTTTCCAACTTTAAATATTGCAATTATGAATAATGGTATGTTTACTAGTAATATCATTGTTCCCATTGGTATTTTAAATAGATAATAGGTAATTGTTGCAATTCCTGAAACTCCACCTGTTGATAGTTGATTTGGTAGCAAAAATAAAGATACCCCAATTGCCATTATAAATGCACCTAATACAGTTCCTCCTATTTCTATTAATATCTCTTTCATATTGATTTTTTCTTCTAAATACATAAAATCACCTTTATTACAATTATTTGTAAATTTAGGTGATTTTATTCGTTTTTAATTGTCATATGTTTTTGTTATTTCTACTTTTGATTTTCCTTGTTTCATATTTTCATCTTGTTTTAATATCAAATCCACGTCATATGTATCTTTTAGTTTTTGCACATTTTCTTTTTTGTGTCCAATTACGTTGTTTGCGTCTATTGGTGATACTGTAACTTCTACTTCTTTTACTTTCATATTTAGTTTTTTGATTTTTCCTACTATTGCGTCATACCACATTCCTGATTCCACTAATTGCCTAAATGCTGGGTGATATGGTCCTGCAACCACTTCGCTATCTTTACTTCCTGGTTCTGATATTTCGTCAGTATTTTGAAGTCCTATTCTTATTATATCTATTTTTTTATCTGCAAATAGTCTTACTATTTCTTTGCAAATTTCTACTGCTTGTACAACTGATAATGGTTGATATACTCCTTTTTCATACTCTTTTTCCAGTTTTGTATTTTTTACTACTAATACAGGATATATTCTTACCATTTTAGGTTTTAGTTTTATCAACGCCTTTGCTGTGTTGATTTCGTCAATTCTAGTACTTTCTGGCAAACCAACCATCATTTGATGTCCTAGTTTGAAGCCATTCCATCTAATCATTTTTGATGCTTTTTTTACATCTTCAAATGTGTGCCCTCTATTTGCTCTTTTTAGGATATAGTCATTTGCTGACTGTACTCCTAGCTCTATTGTTTTTACTTTGTATTTTTTTAGTCTTTTTAATGTCTCTTTGTCTATGCAGTCTGGTCTTGTTGATATTCTTATACTTTCAACTTTTCCTTGTTTTATATATTCATATGCTACTTGTAATAATTCTTCTTGTTTTTCTTTTTTTATTGCTGTGAAGCTTCCTCCGAAAAATGCTATTTCTATTTGTGCGTCTTCTGTTTTAATACTTTCTAGGTAATTTTCTATTATTTCTTTTGCTTTCTCTTTTGTCATCTGTTCCTTTTGCCCACTTATTGATTTTTGGTTACAAAATATGCAATCATTTGGACATCCCAAATGTGGTACAAATATTGGTATTATGTATTGCTTTTTCATAGATTTTACCTCTTTTCTATTTTAAATTTTCTAGCGCTTTTTTTGCAGCTTCCATATGTGCTTCCTTTTTGCTTTTTCCTTCCCCTTTTGCTAACACTTTTCCATTACATTTTACTTCTGCTTCAAATGTTTTATCGTGGTCTGGTCCTTTTTCTCTTAGTATTTCATATTCTATTTTCACTTCTCCACGTGCTTGAAGTTTTTCTTGTAGTACTGTTTTGTAGTCTTTATCTCCTACGTGTTTTGTTGCTTCTTTTATCTCATTTTTTAGGTTATCTACAATAAATTTTTCTGCTGGTATTATTCCCCCATCCATAAATATTGCTGCAATCACTGCTTCTACACTATCTGCTAATATTGCTGGTCTTTGTTCTCCACCATTTCTTTGCTCTGATTTTCCTAAGTACAAGAAATCACTAAAATTATGCAATTTTGCTATTTTGTGAAGACTTTTTTCGCATACTACTGTTGCTCTAACTTTAGTCATTTCTCCTTCTTTTAGTTTAGGATATTTTTGATATAGATATTTGCTAGATATGAATTCTAAAATACTGTCTCCTAGAAATTCTAGTTTTTCGTTACTTTCTAAGTTGTGCTCATATGCATATGATGTGTGTGTTAGTGCTTTTTTTAATAGTTCTTTGTTTTTGAATGTGTATCCTATACTTTTTTCTACATTTCCTAATTCCACTTTTTCACCTTCTTTCTGCCACTTATATTATATACTATTTTGAAGAATTTGCAAGTTCTTTATCTATTTTTGTAAAATTGCCAACAGGGACGGACCTTTTTGGCAATTTTTTGCCAGAAAGGTCCGTCCCTGTTGGCAATTTCATCCTTATTCAATTTTTTTGTATTTTTTTGTAGACAGACTAATCTTCTTATTATATAATATTGGTGTATTATTATAGAAAGTGAGTAAAGTTTTATGTTAGATGATAAATATAAAAATAGAAATTTATCTGAAGTTTTTAGAGAATTAGAGGCAATTCGAAATGATTCTATTGCAGAACAAACAAAATCAAAACGTTCTAACCACAAAACTAGCAACTTGAGCCAATCAAATTCTGGACAAACTATTTCTTGGCAATCTAGCAATTGGGGAACTAATATTAATTCTGAAACTACTATATATGGTAAATCAAATGATTTGAAATTATCACATATTGTAGTTGGTTGCAGTATTTTAGTTGTTGCTTTGGCTATCTTTTTCCCAAAAAGTACTTCTTTTAATGCAAGTTATGCTAAGTCTGAAAATTTTGCAAGTATGTCAGAATTTGAATTGAACAGACATAGAATAAATATTCAAAGTATTATTTCTGAAAATTCAAATATGAATAGGGTTAAAGAGCAAGTTGTTGAAGAGCGTGATGTTGAATTTGAGACTACATATAATAATAATCCAACTCTACCAAAGAGCGAAGAAATTGTTACACAGGAAGGTGTTCTTGGTAAAGATAGAGTTGAAGCTGTTAAAACTTATGAAAATGGTGAATTTATAGAAGAAATTTTGTTAAATAGAACTATGATAACTGAGCCAACTCCAAAGGTAATTGAGCTTGGTACTTCTGAATTCTTGGCAAAACACAAAGTTCATTTAAAAGATACTATGTACTTTACAAAGGCTACTTCTATTAGACAAGAGGCAGATGCGTCTTCTTCTGTTGTTGCAGATGTTAAACAAAGTTTAGATGTTAAATTGTTGGAACTTCCAAGTGAAGAGTGGGCTAAGGTTTCTTTTGATAGTATAGAAGGTTATGTTCCTACATCAAACTTGACGTCAGCTATTTCAACACCAAATATTGTAGAGAAAAATAGAATTCAAAGAATATTACTTAAAGTTAATATAGATATGGAACTTAATAAACCTAGTGGCTTGACTTTAAATGATTATAAGAAGATATTTACTGGATTACCAAATGACACTAATAGAATATTTGAAAATAATTATCAAGCTTTTTATAATGTTGAGAAAAAATATAATATAAATGGAATCTTTTTAGCTTCTATGGCAATTCACGAAAGTGGTTGGGGTACTTCTCAAATAGCTAAGGATAAGAATAATTTGTTTGGCTATGGTTCTTATGATAATACTCCTTATGAGTCTTCTTTCGAGTTTGCTGATTATTCTGAAGGAATTGAGACTGTTGCTAAATCCTTAGTTAAGTATTATTTAAATCCTGCTGGAACTAAGATTTATGATGGTGAAACAGCAAGTGCATGGTATTTTAATGGTCCTACTTTGTCTGGGGTTAATGAGAGATATGCTTCAGATAAGGAATGGCATAAAAAAGTTTACAGTTATATGGAAACTTTATATAACAGACTTTAATTTAAACTTTTTTGATGGGAGTAACAAATGAGTAAAATAAATTTTAAAATTAAAAATGTGAAATTGGCTTTTGTGCTATTAATAGTGGCTGCATTTATTGTTCTTATACTTTACAATGTGTTTATATTTTCGGGACTTGATAAGAAGAATGCTTTTACTAATCAGATGTTAGAAATTGCTAGTGAGAATGAAAATCCTATTTTTAACATTCAGAGAATTTCTACTTTTAGTAGTGCAAATGCTTTTAATGAAGAAGATAATCGTTCTTTACAAAATATGAGTATTTCTCAGTTTTCTGATATTGCTATATATCTTGATAATAGCTTGTCTTCTTCTGATATGACTGCTGAAAATACTGTTAGCGAACTTTATATCGATAATATTAGTGTTTCTACTGCTTCTGATAAGGGTACTAAAATTTTGAATTATAAGAATTCTTTGGATTTTGGTAAGTATAAGGATTTGGTTGCTGCTGATAGAATTGATTTTAGGGTTGTTAGGTCTAATGAAGAAAATGAGAGTAATAATTATGATGAACCTACTTTTTATACGGATTGTTCTAATCCTATTACTTTGGGATTTTTGAATAAAAATATTTTGACTGATTATTCTGTTTCTTCTGATGCTAATTCTGTTTCTTTTAATGGTAAGGTTCTTCAAGAGGCTGGTGTTAGCTTGGATGATATTAATTATACTTTGAGTTTTACTATTCATGTTGTTAATAATGTTGGTCAGAAGTTTGCTTATAATATGAAACTTGATGTTAATCTTGATGATGAGAATGGTGGTATTTTTAATGGTTATACTAATACTACTAATACTACTTCTGGTGATGAGTTTAAGTTTTTTAGGGAATTGAATTAAGAAAGTAAGAAAACGTTGATTTTATCAACGTTTTCTTGTTTATAGAAATAATTTATTGAGCACATTTTTGGCACGGTGTTAATCCACTGGCTATGGCCTGACTTAAAGTTGTTGCTGTTGAGTTCTTTCCTCCACATGTTGATATATAATGATATCTTTTCCCTGTTGGTGTTCTATATACCGTTCTACTATTGTTAGTATTTTGAGTGGTTGTACTCTGATTTGTTTGCTTTTTTATTGCTTGCTGTTGTTGGGCTTGTCGTTGAGCTTGTTGTCTAGCTTGCTCCGCTGCATCTGCTTCTGCTTTTTTTCTAGCTTGCTCTTGTGCCAATTTTTGCGCTTGCTCTGCTGCGGCTGCCTCTTCTGCCTCTCTTTGTATTCTTTCTTCTTCAACTCTTTTCTCTTGTTCTATTCTTTCTTTATCAATAATAGTTATTTTTATCCTATTGCTTTCTATTTTATTTGAACTGACATATACTTCTGCCTCGCCTTCAGCAATTGGCTGAATTTTTGCATATATGAATTTCTCATTACTCTTTTCTGTATTTTTGTTGAACTCTACTATCTGAGAATTTGTACTATTAAATTTTATCTCACTTGTGTCAGCAGTTGTTGGGTCTATATTTAATACTATATCTTTTGTTTCTTTTATATCTATTTCAATATCATTTTCATCAAATTTTAATTTTTGTATTTCGATTTTTTCTTCTATGTTTGTATTTGTATATGTCTCATTTTGTGGATAGTTAGTTTTTACGTTTTCTTTTTGTAATGTCATACCACATATACTAAATAAAATTATGGGTATTATAATTTGTACTAATTTTTTGTCCTTTAATTTGCTTTTTTCATATATGGCTGGTATTAGACTGATTCCGCATAATATACAGAATATTGCTGGAATTATGTCTCCCGAGGTAATTCCACCTATTCCTCCTATAATTATAATGCTACCTAAAATTATTCTCAATTTCTTCATATTTGTATTCCCCCTATTTGTTATATAATAACAAATAGGATTACTTTTGTAAATAAGTAATTGCATAAAACTCTCTAACATACAATAAAAAGAACATTTATTTGCAAAACATATTGAAAAGCATTGGCTTATATGATAAAATTGTTACTATAAAATTGTACTGATTAAAACGAAGTATAAAGTGGCAAGAAAAAAATTAAATAATAAAAATAGGAGATGATATTTTTGAACGAATTAACAAAAGGCGATTTAATTATTTATGAAGATGAGAATGATAAAATAGAAATAGAAGCTTTTTTATATGATGAGACAATTTGGTTACCTCTTAATAAAATTGCTGAATTATTTGAAAAAGATAAATCTACAATAAGTGAACATATAAAAAATATATTTGATGAACAAGAATTATCTAGACACTCAACTGTTGGGAAATTCCCAACAGTTCAAATCGAAGGTAATCGCAAAGTTAATAGAAATATTGACTATTATAATCTAGATATGATAATAGCTGTTCGGATACAGGACAAATTCAAAAAAAGCAACAAAATTTAGGCAATGGGCGACAGAAGTTCTAAAATCATATATTATAAAAGGATATAGTATAAACAAAGAAAAATTAAAAAATCCAAATAAATTTGGTAAAGATTACTTTGATGAATTGCTAGAAATTATCAAAGTAATTAGAACAAGTGAACGAAGATTTTATCAAAAAGTAACTGATATTTTTGCAGAATGTAGTATTGATTATAATAGGAATTCTGAAATTGCAAATGATTTTTATGCTACTATTCAAAACAAATTTCATTATGCTATTACAAATGAAACAGCAGCAGAAATAATTTATCATAGAGCAGACAGCAAAAAAGAACATATGGGATTGACTTCTTGGAAACATTCTCCAAAAGGAAGGATATTAAAAAGTGACGTTTGTATTGCAAAAAACTATTTAACAAATAAAGAACTAGACTTCTTACAAGATATCGTTAATATGTATTTAGATATAGCTGAAAACCGTGCTAAAAGGCAAATACCTATGAAAATGAAAGACTGGGTAGAAGAGCTAGATACAATGCTAAAAACAAATAGATATGAAATTTTACGAAATAAAGGTAGTATTTCATCTGAACAAGCGAAGCAATTTGCTGAAAGTGAATTTGAGAAATTTAGGATTGAGCAAGATAAAAAGTATATTTCTGATTTCGATAAAATTATTGATGAGTGTAAAAAATAGAAACACAAAAACCGAGAAAATATTGATATTTCAACATTTTCTCGGTTTTCCATTGGAGGCGACACCCGGATTCGAACCGGGGATCAGAGTTTTGCAGACTCGTGCCTTACCACTTGGCTATATCGCCGTATATACCATACTATGATACAAAATAAAATTTTGTTACAAAAAAATAATGGAGCAGGTAACGGGAATCGGACCCGTAACTTAACCTTGGCAAGGTTACGTTTTACCACTAAACTATACCTGCATATATAAACACGTATATACGCATTTAATATATTAACAAATTTTAATAAAAATGTCAAGAGCCATTCCCCATTAATTTCCTATTGGAGCATAATTATCTGTAACAATTTGCTTTTCGCTTAAAAAATTGTGAATTTCATTGTTTAACAAACCTTGATATTCTTCTTGCTTCTCATCATCTATATGTTTATTTCCTTTAAAGCCTACAAGTATCAAATTTTGTGTTTCTTTGCTATCTGCATTAGTTCTAACCTTAAACACTTTTACATCATCAAATATTGCTTTGTATGTATTGTATTCATATTTTATAAAGTTTGAATTTTCTCCTTCTATTGATGATATTATATTTGTAATTACCATTCCATTTTCATTCAAATTATTATATGCTTTTTGCATTGCTTCATATGTTGTAAGTTCAAATGGAGCATTTAATCCTTTGAATGCATCTATTAGTATTGTGTCATATTTAGTTTCATTATAATTTAAAAAACTTCTTCCGTCTGTTGTATATATTTTTAAGTTTGGATTATTTGTGTCTAATCCAAATTCTTCTTCTGATATCTCTGTCATCTTTCTGTCAATTTCCACAACATCTATTGTTTTATCTAGATATTTGCTTAGATAGTGCATTGGATATGTATATGCTGCACCTCCTAGCATTAATGTACTTTTGGCTTTTTTGTTATAGTATTCAAACAAATCAAAATATGTGAGATATTGTGCTCCCATTTCTCCTGTTTCTTGATTTATGTAGGATTCCAACCCTGTGTCTACTTGTAATGTTTTGTATTTTGCTTGGTCTACTTGAATTTCTTTTACCCATATTCTACTATATTCGGAGTCCACATCTTTTATGATATCTGTATTTTCTATTTTGAATATTTGTGCTCCCAAGATGTTTAGTCCTACTATTGCAACTAACTCTATAATAATTAGTATGTAGTATTTTTTGTTTTTATTCTTAAATAGTATAAAAGATAATGCCCATAGCATGATCGAACATCCCAATATTATAGTTCTTACGCCTAGGTTTGGTATTAATATAAATCCTGCAAAGAATGTTCCAAATATGCTCCCTATTGTTGATAGTGAAGATATTTTTCCTGATGTTGCTCCTACATTATCTGGTGCATTATTTTTTAGTCTTACTGCTATTGGCGATACTGCTGCTAGTAAAAAACTTGGTATTCCAAATACTATTGTTGCTGATATTATTGCTACTATTATTAATTGTTTTACTGCTTGTGCTAGTGTGTTTACAAATACTGTTTCTAGTATTGGTATTAGGCTTGTTGCTATTGCTGCAATTAGCAAATAATTTGCTAATATGTTGATGTCGTTTTCTTTGTTTTGGTCAGCTTTTTTACCACCAAGCCAATACCCTATGCTCATACTTGTTAGCATTATTCCTATTATTGTTGTCCATATTAGGTTTGAACTTCCTACATATGGTGACAATATCCTTGAAGCTATTAACTCTAATACCATTGTTAATGCTCCACTTAAAAACACTGTTATTTCTAACTGGTATTTTTTCATTTATTGCTCCTTTTATATTCCAATTCGCTTTATTTATTGTTTATTCGCTTTTTGATAATTGTATGTTTCTTATTTTTTTGTCTTTCTTGTTGTTTTCTTGGTTTTAGTTGTTTTGCGTTTTGTAGTTTTCTTTTTGGTTTCTTTTTCAAATTCTGCTTTTTCTTCTGAGTCCCATTTTTCCCCTGGCTTAGGTTTGTTCCAAGAAATGTAATCACAAGATTTTGGATTATTTTCGCATATATAGTAGTTTCTTTTTCTTTTTGTCTTCCTTACTTGTACCGTTGCCCCACATTTTGGACATGGCACATCTATTGTTTCTACTATCGGTTTCGCATTTTTACATTCTGGGTATCCTGGACATGCTAAGAATTTTCCGTATCTTCCATATTTGTAAGCCATCATTCTTCCGCATTTATCACATGGCACGTCTGATACTTCTTCTTTTAGTTCTACATGTTCTAGTTCTTTTTCTACTCTTTCTAATTCTTTTTCAAATGGTCCATAGAACTCTCTTAACATCTTTTTCCATTCTTCATTTCCATCTGCTATTTCGTCAAATTCGTTTTCAATTTTTGCCGTGAATTCAACGTTTATAACATCTGTGAAGTTTTCTGTTAATAGTTTGTTTACTACTTTTCCTAATTCTGTTGGTATTAGTTGTTTTTGTTCTTTTTCTATGTATCTTCTCTCCAAAATTGTTGTTATTGTAGGAGAATATGTACTTGGTCTGCCTATTCCTTTTTCTTCTAATGCTTTTACTAAGCTTGCTTCTGTGTATCTTGGTGGTGGTTCTGTAAAGCTTTGTTTTGGATTGATTTTTTGTAGGTCTACTTCTTGTTTTTCTTTTAAGTCTGGTAACATTCCTTCTTCTTCTTTTTCTTGGATGTCTGTTCCTTCTACATATAGTGTCATAAATCCTTTGAATTTAAGTAGTTGACCATTTGCTTTGAAGTTGTAATCTCCACTGTTTATTGTTACTGACATAGTGTCGTAAACAGCTGCTGACATCTGGCTTGCCATAAATCTATTGTATATTAGCTTGTATAGTTTGTATTGGTCTTTTGTCAAAGAGTCTTTTATGCTGTCTGGCTCTAAGTCTGCATATGTTGGTCTTATACCCTCGTGTGCATCCTGAGAGTCTTTTTTTGCTCTATAATATCTGTTTTCGTAATATTTTTCTCCATATGTGCCTACTATATGTTCTTTTGCTGCTGCTCTTGCTTCTTCTGATATTCTTGTTGAGTCTGTTCTCATATATGTGATTAACCCAACTGTTCCTCTTTCTGGTATTTTTACACCTTCATATAATCCTTGTGCTGTTGACATTGTCCTTTTTAGTGTAAATCCTAATTTTCTAGAAGCTTCTTGTTGCATTGTACTTGTTGTAAATGGTGGAGCTGGTGTTCTTTTCTTTTCTCCTTTTTTTACTTCTTCTACAATGTATTTTTCTTTTTCTATTTGTTCTAGTATTTTGTCTACTTCTTCTTTGCTATGTATTTCTACTTTTTTTCCATTTTGCCCATAGAATTTTGCTTGGAATTGTTTTTTGCTTTCTTTATCTTTTAGGTCAACATATATGTTCCAATATTCTTCTGGTTTGAAGTTTTCAATTTCTTCTTCTCTTTCTACTATTAGCTCTACTGCAACTGATTGTACACGTCCTGCTGATAGTCCTCTTCTTACTTTTTTCCAAAGTAGTGGACTTATTTTGTATCCAACTATTCTATCTAGTACACGTCTTGCTTGTTGCGCGTCTACTAAGTTGACGTCTATGTCTCTTGGTTCTTTTATTGCTTTTTGTACTGCTCCTTTTGTGATTTCGTTAAATGTTACTCTTGTTATTTTTGCTTCTTCGTCTTTTAGTATTGTTGCTAGGTGCCATGCTATTGCTTCACCCTCACGGTCAGGGTCAGTTGCAAGATATATTTTATCCGCTTGCTTTGCTTCTTTTTTTAGTAGTTTTATTAAATCCCCTTTTCCCCTTATGTTTATATATTCTGGTTCAAAGTCATTTTCTATATCTACTCCTAGTTTTGATTTTGGTAGGTCTCTTATGTGCCCCATTGATGCTACTACTTTTGTGCTACCACCTAGGAATTTTTTTATTGTGTTTGCTTTTGCTGGTGATTCTACTATTATTAATTTACTTGCCATAGTTTTCCTCCTTTTATTGCTATTTTTCATTGTTGCTATATGTTATTTTAGACTAATTTTCCATTTTTTGCAAGCTTTTTTGAGAACTATAATAAATATGCGCTTTTTGATAAATCACAAATGACGTCTTGTACACATACTGGTGTAACTTCGTTGTCTTTTAATATTTTTAGAATTTCATCTACTTTTTCCTCGTTATTTGATAGGTATTCGATGGTTTTATCTTCTGTTTTTGTGTCATTTTCTATATATTGAGTTTTTACAATTTTTATGCCATATTTACTGTTTGTTCCTTTTACAAATTCGTCTTCATTTATTATTTTGTAGTACTCCAATTTGATTGGATTTTCTACTCCTGCTTCTTCTAATTTTTCTTTTTCTATGAATATACTTCCATAAAATCTTTTCATTTTTATCCCTCTCTTTCGTATTAAACAGAAATTATAATACTACTATTTTCAAGGGTTTGCAAGATTTTTTCATCGCAATATTTTTCGTTTTTTTATGTTTTTTTGCATATTTCGCTTTGTCTCGACATATTAGTTTTTTGTTCTATTTTTTTCCTGCTTGTTTTCGACAAATTTCGATAGATTTTTTTCTTTGTTTTTGCTAAAATATATTTAGATTGAGCTTTTAATGTAACTTAATTTTAGTTTTTTTCTATTCGTTTGTATGTTAGATTTTAAAATAGTAGTAATTTTTCATTACTACTATTTCTGTTTGCTTTAATAGAGATTTTTAATTTATGTTATTTCTTCGTAATATTCACATTTGTTTTCTATTGTTTTATTTTTTAAGACAACATACAATTCTGTTGATGTTGCTGCTTTGTATGGATTTGCATATAGTAGGTTTACCATTCCAAATGTGAAGATAGATGCTATCTCCCATCCTATAAATGATAAATCTAGTACAAATGCTCTCCATTTATTGTGTTTCATCATTTCTTTTGAAAGTTTAAATGCTTTTTTCCTTTTTATTTTTGGATTTTCTGCTAATATGTATGGTATCATTCTATATTCATACATTTTTATTGGTCCACCTATTATTGTTAAATACCATAACATATTGTATATATTTCTTAAAAACATTGTTAGTGCCACATTAAACCAATTCTCTTTTTTGAATATGTCTTTTGCTATATCTGTTATAGGTGTATCTTCTTCTGCTCTTGCTTTTAAGAAGTACTTTCTTCCTGCTACTATTAGCGGATCTCCTATCATTATTACAAATAGTAATGATATTAGTGCTGTTATTGATAGCGTAACTCCTAAAAATGCTTCGTTTATATTGAATGATGTTATTGCATCTATTATTTTAAATATGTATTTTTGAGATTTTGTTGCACTGTTTACGTTTGCTTTTACTATTTCTATTACTTTTTTCTCTGAGTCTGTTAGATTTTCAATTCCAATTTCTTCTTCTGCTTCTGATATTTTTTCTAATATTATTTCTACTTTTTCTTGGTCAATGTCTTCATTTTCTTGTATTTGCTCTTGCCTAACTATATAAGTTGGGTCTAATGAATCTTCTCCTTGTAGCCAGCCTATTATTGATGTTCCAAATTCTCCTGTTAAAAGCGCAAGTAAAAAACATACTACTATTACTGTCCAGTAGTTTTTCTTTACTACTTCTCGTGCTTTAGCTTTTAATTCTTTTCTTTTCCACATTACATTTTCTCCTAGTTTTTAATTATGTAAAAAATTTGCTCACTTCTTTATGTTCTATATAATTATAAACTAAATGTTCCTTCTAGGCAAGCCATTTTTTGCTTATTATATTTTTTTGTGTTATATTTTTAGTAGGTCTACCTTTTATATTAGCTTTTTATTTTTTTATGTCTTTCAGTTTTAGTATATCCCCTGCATTTAACTTTCCTGCCCTTGTTATTGTGTTGTATCCATATTTGTTTTTAAGTTCATCTACTACTTTGTCTAGTTTTTCTTGCTTTTCATCCTTTTGGCTATTAAATAATGATAGTTGTTGTTCTTCTTTTTCTATTAAGTTGTCTACTCTTACTCCTATTAATCTTATTTCACTTGTTTTTTTGTACATTTGATTTAATAGTTCTTTTGCTTTTGCATATATTTCTTTTGTACTATCTGTTGCTATTTGTAGCTTTCCTTGATGTGAACTGTCTATAAAGTCTTTTGTTCTTAATTGTACATTTACTGTTGTTGCCAATAAATCATATCTTCTTAACCTGTAAGTTACTTGCTCTGTTAGTGCCAGTACTATTTCTTCTAATTTTTCTATTTCATTTATATTTTGTGGCAACGTTATGGAATTTCCTACTCCTTTTGGCTTTTCTTGTTTGTATTGTACTTCTGAATTATCTATTCCATTTGCATATTCCCACATTTGTATTCCATGTTTTCCAAACTTTTTGCTCATCACATTTTTGTCGGCTTTTGCTAATTCTCCTATTGTTTTTATTTGCATGTTGTAAAGTTTTGGCACTGTTTTTTTACCTAACATAAATAATTCTGATACTGGTAGTTCCCACATTTTTATTGGTATTTCTTCTTCATATAATGTATGTATTTTATCAGGTTTTGTAAAGTCTGATGCCATTTTTGCAAGTAGCTTGTTGTGTGCTACTCCTATGTTTACTGTAAATCCTAGTTCTTCTTTTACTCTTCTACTTATTTCTTTTGCTTTGTTTATTAGTGTATCTTTCATTAAGTATTGTGTCATATCCAGAAAGCATTCATCTATGCTAAATCTTTCTATTTTGTCGGTGTATTCTAATAGCAAATGGTATAACTTGTCTGAATATTCTCTGTATATTTTGAAGTCTGATGAATATATTTTTACTCCAGGACATTTTATTCTTGCTTGATATATTGTTTCCGCTGTTCTTATTCCGCATTCTTTGGCTTTCATACTTTTTGCCAGTACTATCCCTGACCTTTTTGTTTCGTCTCCACCTAT
The DNA here is from genome assembly GCA_948502395.1 of uncultured Clostridia bacterium. GTDB lineage: Bacteria > Bacillota > Clostridia > TANB77 > CAG-508 > CAG-269. Next base: position 39,460 of record CAOPES010000003.1, read on the forward strand.
TATTGCTGGAATTTCTCTTATATCTATTTTACTTCCCTTTTTTAGCATATCTACTGCTGTCCAGCTTAAAAATGCATTATTTACATCCACGTGTAATATTTGTCTTTTCATATTATCACCAAAGTCATTATAGAATATATGTTCGTATTTGTCAAGTACTTTTTAAAAAATCTGCCAATGAGGACGGACCTTTTTGGCAGATTTAAGTTTTATATTATTATCTACTAATTTTTCTCTTTTGAATTCTATATGTTATTTTCGAAATAAGTGGTGCTGGTGTTAACTTTGCTCCAACTTTTGCAAGTTTTACATCAATTCCTGGTACTATATAAAATTTTCCTTTTTCTAATTTTTTTATTGCATATTTTGCCACATCATAACTATTTGCTTCTCTCATATGAAACTTAACATTTGCTACATTGTTAAAATTTGTATCAACTGGCCCTGGGCACAATATGCTTATTTGTACTTTTGACTTTTCTTGTTTTAGCTCTTCGCGGATTGCTTCTGATAATCTTACTATATATGATTTAGTTGCATAATATGTTGCCATTAGCGGTCCTGGCATAAATCCTGCAATTGATGCTACATTTAGTATTTTTCCTTTTTGTGCTTTTTTCATATCTGTTAGATATAGTTTTGTTAAAATGTGGTATGCTGTTATGTTTGTTTTTATCATTTTTATTTCTTTTTCTAAATCTGTTTTTGTGAAGTTTCCGCAATCTCCAAAACCTGCATTATTTATTAATATGTCTACATCTTTTACTTGTTCGTATAGTTTTTTGCAATTTTCTTCTTCGCTCAAATCCATTGATATTGCTTGTATTTTTGTGTTGTTTAATTCTTCTTTTACTTGATTTAACTTTTCTTCATCTCTTGCTACTAATACTAACTCATATCCTTTTTGACTTAGTATTCTCGCCATATCTTTTCCTATTCCCGAAGATGCCCCTGTTATTATCGCTTTCATTAAAATCACCTCTTTTGTATTATACAACATTTTGTCAAGGAGTGTCCCCTTTGGCAATAAATTGCCAACAGGGACGGAGCAAAATGGCAAAAAATTGCCAAAAAGGTCCGTCCCCAGTGGCAATTTTTTATTTTCTTGTGAATTTGTTTAGAACTATTCCTACTGCGTGTACTATTTCTGTTGATTTGTTATTTGCTACTCCTTTTCCTAGTGCTTTTCCGCCTACTGTAAGGGCTGCTACTAGTGCACTTAGTAAGAATTGTAAGTCAAATTGTAGTCCGAATTGTTCTGTTATTTTCATTGATATTAATGCACTTATTGCACCACTTAATACTCCGCATATATCTCCAATTACGTCTGCACATATATTGGCTACTTTTGGTGCGTTTCGTATTAGTTTTATTGAGTCTTTTGAGCCTTTTACTTTTTTTGTTGCTTTTGCGTGGAATTCGTGCTCATTGGCTACTGTTACTGCTACTCCTATGATGTCAAAAAATATTCCTACTCCTATTACTAGTATTAAGATTAGTATTGCTGATATTAGGTTTAGGTGTGATACTCCATTCGCTGATATGTATGAGAATATCATTGATAGTATGAATGTCATAATGAATACTTGTATGAACCATTTAATGTTCGAGTTTTCTTTTTTGTTTTTTTGGTTTTCTTTGTTTTCTTGCGTATTGCTCATTTTTTCTTTGTCTTTCTCCTTTTTTATTTTCTTATAAATCTAAATTGGACTTGAATTATGTAGTTTAATACATTTTTATCAAGCCCCTGATATTTTTATTGGTTTAGATGGTCAAAGTCTAAGTAAATTTTACAGTTTAGGTCTAGTCGAATTTCTCTGTTCTCCGCTTAGCATTACTGCTAGAACTGTTTCCATTTAAGGAGAACATCTACCGTTGGTAGACACCAGATCGCCACTTAAATCTGTACCTTAATCCCTAGACTTCTATGCTACATTTTAGCAAACATTCTAGAAGTTTTCCTTAACATACATTTTTTAACTTTACTAGTCTTTTTTGCAACTGCAATTTCATAACCTAAAGTAAAATAAATTGGCCTAATTTGTTTTTACTTATGTAAAAATTAATCCCAATACCGTCACTCAAGACAGGCTACTCTATGTGTTTCGTGTCTTGGCACTCAACATAGGTTTAACTTAAATTTTTCTTTAAGCCTCCGCGAAACCAGGGTCACTATGTATGCCATTACATACTCCCCTAATTTCTTTACTCCCTGGATACACACAAAACTGGCATTTCGCGCATAAACAAGAAACTTCAACGATGTGCCCTTTAGTGGATTTTTAGCCCCACCCTCGTAAAGTTTGTATGACTAGAATAATGCACCATCGTTATATATTATACATTTTTTGGTGAAATATTCCAAATTTATTTTAGGTTTGTTTTGGTCTTAATTTGAGTTTGGTACTTTCTTTTATTTCCTTATTTTACACTTATTCTCATTTTTCCTCACTTTTTCTCGTTTTTTCTAGCGTTTTTATTCTTGCTTTCATATTACTATTTAACTTTCCTTATGTTGCTATTATAGCTTATTATTGAATTTCGTTTATTGCTTTTTTTCATTTTTATTTTTGTGTTTTTTCTTGTTTTCTAAAATGCAAGAAAAAAGCTTCCAAAAGGAAGCTTCCGCCAGGGAAATTTTGGTTTTTACAGAGCTCAGTCCTACTTTATATAAAGTGTCAGCCTACTACCAAGATAGTTGCCGGTCTCGTCCGGAAGGCTGTTGTCGCGTCTTGCTAGTGTAACGCTGCCGCTGCCAAACGCCGCTACGAAGCACTCGATCGTCAGAACTGTTGGTCTCTAATGTCCATTCTCTACTATTTCCTAAAAGGTCATATATATTTTTTATTTTATCTGTTTCTACATAACCTGTTCTTCTTTGTGCATCTTGGTTTCTAACTGCTCCTGTTATTGGAGTTGTTGAATTAACATTTACATTACTATCTTTATGCATCCAATTCATCATTGCATCATACTGACTTCCCCATATCATATCACTTACTACTGAATCTTTATTATATGTTTTTGCTTTTGCATATAATCCATACCACATATTTGTGTCAGTTTGTGAAGCATTTGCTGATATTGCATTTTTCTTTGACTGGGCATTTTTATTTGTGTCCAAACTCATTTCATATCTTGATACATAAAATCCGTGATTTATATTCACACTTTTTATCATATCATTATAATCACTTTGTAAACTATCCTTTGTAAATAGTCCATTATTATATGTTGTATTATTATCATAATCACTCACTATATCTGGCTCTCTATAATCACTTGTAGTTGTTGTACATCCATTCTTCACTGTTGAACCTTCATTTGTAAAATTATATAACAATCCCCTATATTGTGGATTTTCTGCTGTTCCTAAGTTTATTGCCATTGCCTTATTAGCTGTTCCCTGCTCTTCACTTTCGGCTACTACTGTTGGGACTGGTATCCAAACAAATTCGTTTCCGTCACTTTCTCCTGTTGTTTCATTAAAATGGTCTGTTATAACTAATCCTTCTGATATATCGTCCAATCCAGGTATAATTCCAAAACCAACTGGAATTGTTGCTGTCTCTCCACCTTCTGTATACTTCTTATTACTTCCTGTTACTATTTCTCCTACCTTTGCTGTCTCTTGTGGAAGTACTATATTTCCTGTTGTTATATCTAATGTTACATCATAACCTTTATACTTTACTGTACAAGTATTATCTCCATTATCTATTATGTCTGTATCTTGTAGCCCTAAATTCTTCTTTACATTTGTTTTAAAATCTTCTTTATTAAATTTTCCAGTATTATCTATACTACCTAAATACTCTAACTTGACTGCTTCTTCTGCTGATGCCTTATCTGTTTTCTCCTTTGAACTCACTGCTTTTGTTAAAATTCCATTATCTCCTGTTAATGTCGCAATTGCCACACCTGCAAGTATTAAAAGCACAATAATCGTTATTACCAATGCTATTAATGTAATACCTTTGTTATTTACTTTTAGTTTTCTATTTTTTATTTGCATAAAAAACTTCTCCCTTCTCTCTTTTGTTTTCTACTTATCTTTCTTCATTTTTTGTTTCTTTTCAAATTTTGCTATTTTTACTTAATATTCTTCTTTATCTAAATTATTTCCACTTTTGCAAATAGTATTCCTACCTATTTACTTTTCTAACAAAGATATTAAATTTTCAAGGTTCTTTTCTTTACTATTTACAAAAAATAGATTTAATTCATAATTATTTTATAAACAATTACGAATTAAGTTAAGATGTTTTACGAAATTATTTCTGCTTTTAAATAAAAAAATCGTATTGACCTGATTTTTCAGTTTCAATACAATTTTCTATATCTAATGCTTACATTTATTTGACATTTTTATATATTCTTTTTTATTTCGTTGTATATTTCTTCGTGTATATCTTCTATTGTTCTTATGTTATTATCTTTCACGCATTTTATTTCATACCAACCATATTTCTGTGCTACTTCACATGCTGCTGAGTATGCGTCTTTTAAGTGTTCTGTGTCGCTTTCGTGTATGTCCTTTTTCGTGTCGTGTGTGAATTTGTTTTCTCTATTTGCCATTAGTTCTAATGATTTTTCTACTGGCATATTTAAAAAGAAAACTTCTGTTGGTATTGGTAGTTTGTATAGGTTAAATTCAAAATCCCATAACCATTTTAAAAATTTTTCTCTTTCTACTGGGTCTGATATTTTTCCTGCTTGGTGTACCATGTTTGCTGTTGTATATCTATCTGCTAGTATTATTCCGCCTTTTTCATAGTATTCTTGGTATCCTGTTTTGAATGTTGCGTATCTGTCTGCTGCATAGAATGTTGATGCTATGTATGGACTTATTTCTTTTGCATTTGTTCCAAATTCTCCTGATAAATACATTTTTACTAGTGCTGAACTGTCGCTTTCGTAGTTTGGAAAGCTTACTACTTTATAGTCTATTCCGTCTTGTGTTAGCCTTTCTTGTAGTTTTTTGAATTGTGTTTGTTTTCCGCTTCCGTCTGTTCCGTCTATTACGTATAATTTTCCCATATTTTTTCTCCTTTTTTGTTTTTCCTTTTTTATTTTACTAGTTTGCTTGGTGAAAATCAATATCTTTTTTGTTTTTATTTTACATTATAAAATTACAAAAGATATTTATGATAGCACAACATTTATATTCTACTATATTTAAATCATTGCACACGTAAACAAGCTCATTATCTCATATACCCTAGAAATCATAACTTTTATTTTTCTATTGGCACATATTTTGTTTTCCTTCTTTTTAGTATTTTTATTATATCTTTTATGCTTGCATTTATCAATCTTTTCTCACACAAAAATACACTACGTATTACATAGTGTATCTTTTATTTTATATTGACCTTTATTTACTTCAAATTTTCCTATTACAGCATCTACTTAATTTCATTATTTATCTAACCAATCTTTTCCGTCAACAACCCTTGTAACCATCATAGAAGAAACCGTATCTCCTACAACATTAAGCATAGTTGCTGGTGGGTCAATAATTGTAGCTATAATTGTCAAAATTGGAAGCGCTGCTACTGGATATCCAAGCATAGTAATAATTAGCATTTCTGAAATAGTTCCACCGCCAATTGGCACAGCTGTTATTAAAAGGTTTGCAAGTAATGCAACTCCTACTACTCCTAAGACACTTCCTGGCGTTGCTAAGCTTGTTCCAAATAAGCATACTAAGAACATTATTTTAAATACTGAGCCTATTATTGAACCGTCTTTATGGAAGCTTGTTCCTAATGGTATTGTTGTTTCTGCTATATCGTCTGGTACACCCATTTTTTTAGCACATTCAACATTTACTGGTATTGATGCTGCACTAGAACATGTTGCTAATGCTGTTAATGTTGATGGTATTGCGTTTTTCCAAAATGCTACTATTCCCCTTTTTCCACCTGCTATAAAAGCATATATTGTGTATACAATAAAGTAAAATGCTATTGCTACAATTGTATATATTACAAATGTTTTTAAGTATCCTACTGCTATTGATGCTCCAAAGCTTCCTACTAATGCTGCAAAGTAGCATCCTAATCCTACTGGTGCAAAGTACATTATGATTTTTACTATGTTTCCAACTATTTCATTTGCTGATACTAAAAAATCATATACAGGCTTTCCTTTTTCTCCTGCCATATTTGTTGCAATTCCAAATATTACTGATGCAATTAGAAGTGCTACAATGTTATCTTTTGATAACAATTTTGAAAAGTCATTTACTGTTAATAAATTAACTGTTCTGTCTGCAATTGTTAGTTCTTCCTCGTCTGTTTCTTCATCACTTGTCGCTTCTTGTAATGAAGCTCTAATTTGTTCTCCGTCTTCTGGGTTTACTAGTTTTACAAAATATGTACTAACAAATCCTATAATTACTGCAATAATTGATGTGAATATGAATACACAAATTATTGTAATCATAATTTTTCCTATTCTTTTTGGTTGTTTCATTTTTGCAATTGATGTGGTTATTGTTAAGAATATTAGTGGTACAATTATTACCAGTAATAGATTTAAAAATAAATCTCCCAACGGACTTAAAATTGTTGCTTTTTCTTGGAATATAATTCCTACAATGGCACCAACAATAATAGCAACTAATAAAATTATTGTTGATTTGTAATTTGATAAAAATTTTTTCATAATACTACCTCTTTCTAGTGTAAGGTAACTAAAAATATAATTATATCTTTAGAATTTGTTATTATTATATATTACAATATTCGGTTTTTCAAGTATTTATGACATATTTTGTGTGTTTGCTAAAAAATAATTCCAAAATTAAATTTTTGATTAATTTCGGAATATTTATAATTATTTATGCTCTTTCATAATGTGACCATATACTAAGTATTTTTATAGCTTTTTCTTCTTCATATACTTGATAAACTAATCTATGTTGTATATTAATTCTTCTTGAATATGCGCCTTTTAAATCTCCAACCAATTTCTCGTATGGTGGTGGAGTTTTAATCGGGTCTTCTTTTATTACTTCTATTAGTCTTTTCAATTTTTCATTTAATCCTGCTGATTTTATTTTTGGTACATCTTTTACTGCTTGTTTTCTATAAAACACTTTATACACTATAATTCCACCTCTTCTTCATCGATGCAGTCTTCTAATGGTTCTTTTAATCCTTTTACTATATCCTCTTTTAACCCAGGAATAGATGATATATATAATGTTTCAATTAAATTATTATAGTCTTCTTCTGATAAAACTACTGCATTTCCATTTTTTGTTGATATATTTATTGGCTCATTATATTTAATAGTTTGCTCTAATAGTTCATATATATCTTTTCTGAAATTTGTTATATTTATATTAGTCATAATAACACCTCCTGATATTGGTTTGTATATAATTTTATATCCGCATATATATTTATAATACGATTATACCATACGTTTTTGCGTACGTCAAATATTTTATACTATTATTTTATTCTTATTTGTGTGTTATTATTCAAACGCCTGCTTTATATGTTCTATTTTGTAGTTACTATTATTCAAAAAAACTTCAATCACATCAAATCTAGTAGGTTTGTCAGTAATCTTATTTTTATAAATATAATATTTTGCAACATTTTTTATATGTTGTTGCTTTACCCTTTCAACCGCTTCACTAGGTCTACCATATTTTAGACTTGTACGTGCTTTTACCTCTACCAATACAAGTTCATTTGTAGTTTTATCATATGCAATAATGTCTATTTCACCTTGTCTGCATCTAAAATTTCTTTTTATTATTTTATAATTATTTTTTTCTAAATATTGGCAAGCTAAATTTTCACCAATTTTTCCTGTTCCTTGATTTAAATACATTTATACCCTCCCGCTATTTTCTTTATAGCCCCATCTAATTCTAACATCAATAATGCATTTGTAATTTCGCTTATTGATTTATTAGATTTTTTTGCTATTTCATTTACTTCTTTGTTTCCGTTCTTAATTAACATATATACTTCTTTTTCTATTTTGTTTGTTAAGCGCACTTCAAGAGTTTTATTTGTCTTTTGTTCTTGTATTTTATTATTAATATTTTTATCTATATTTGCTGTGCAAACTTTTTTAAATTCAATATATTCTAAAAATTCAAAGTTATTGATAATATCCTTGGTTGAAGTAACTAAAATAGCTCCCTTTTTTATCAAATTATTTGTTCCCACTCCATATTTGTCATCTATTTCATGTGGCAACACAAAAACTTTTCTTCCTTGGCTTTCTGCTAGTTTTGCTGTTACACTTGTTCCGCTTCTATGTGCTGCTTCTACCACTAACACTCCTATGGATAGTCCACTTACAATCCTGTTTCTTTCTAAAAACAAGTTTGATTTAGCTTCTGTATCTGGTGGATATTCGCTTACTATAAGCCCACCTTTTCTTATAATTTCTTTGTATAACTCTATATTTTCCTTTGGAAATATATGATTAAATCCATTTCCTAATACTGCTATTGTCTTTCCGCCAGCTTCCATTGTACCTATATGTGCTGCACTATCAATTCCTTTTGCCATTCCACTTGCAATAGTTATTTTTTGCATTGTTAATTCTGACGCGAATTTTTTTGCAAGTTTTTCACCATTTTGTGTACAATTTCGTGAGCCTACAATTGAAATTATATTTTGTTTTAGTAATTCAATATTTCCCTCTAAATATAGTTGCTTAGGTGGATTTTTTATTTCTTTTAATTGCTTTGGATATTCTTTATCTTCTATTGTAATTTTTGTCATTTTAAATTTTTTTCCTTTCTCACTTTGCTCAAAAGGCACACATAGTTATTAAAAATTTTTAATTCTTCCAAACTTACTTTTATTGATACTATATTTATATGCTCAATTTAATTTTCAAAATATTTTCTATCCAAACTTCTATATTGAATTGCTTCTGCCAAATGTTGCGTTCTAATATCCCTGGAATTGTCTAAATCTGCTATTGTTCTTGCTACCTTTAAAATTCTTCCATATGCTCTTGCACTTAATCCTAATTTTTCAAATGCATCTTCTAAAATCTTTTTGCTTTTACTGTCTAACTTACAATATTTTTCAATTAGTGCTGGTGGCAATTCTGAGTTAGAAAATATCTCTTGTCCTTTGTATCTTTCTAATTGAATTTTTCTTGCCTTGTTTACTCTTTTTCTAATTTCTTCTGACGTTTCTTCTTTTTTATTTGAATCTAATTTTTGATATGGCACTCTGCTTACTTCTATTTGCAAATCTATTCTGTCTAAAAGTGGGCCACTTATTTTACTTAAATATTTTCGAATTTGCTCTTTGGTACAATTACACTTTTGTGTATCTGAACCATAAAATCCACATGGGCATGGGTTCATACTTGCCAACAGTACAAATTTGCAAGGATATGTGACTGCCATATTTAGTCTACTTATTGTTACAGTTTTATCTTCTAATGGTCCTCTTAAAGACTCTATTACTTTTTTATTAAATTCTGGTAGTTCGTCTAAGAATAAAACTCCATAATGTGCTAAACTTATTTCTCCGTGGTTTTGGAATCCTTCCACCACCTATTAATGACGTTGTTGTTATTGTGTGGTGTGGACTTTTAAATGGTCTTGTTAAAATTATTGGATTTTCTTCTGATAATAATCCTGCTATACTGTGAATTTTTGTTACTTCTAGTGCTTCTTCAAAGCTGATATCTGGTAATATACTTGGAAACCTTTTAGCTAACATTGTCTTCCCTGAACCGCGGAACACCGAATTAATGCACAATTGTGACTTCCTGCCGCTGATACTTCTAGTGCTCTTTTTACAAGCTCTTGCCCTTTTACTTCTGAAAAATCAAATTGATATTTTGCTTGATTTTGTGAATTAAATTTCTTTGTTTTTGTTTTTTCAATATATGAATTTCCATTCAAATATTCTATAATTTCTTCTAAATGGTTAATTGGTAATATTTCTAGTCCGTCAACTATTTGGGCTTCATTTTCATTTTGCTTTGGTAGAACTATTCTTTTTATCCCAATTTTTTTGGCTTCTATACAAATTGGTAAAATTCCATTTATCTTTTCCACACTTCCATATAGAGATAGTTCGCCTACAAAAATAGTATCTTTTAAAAATTCTGCTAAATACGGATTACTAATCTGTCTACTTGCAATCAAAATGCCTAAAGCTATTGGTAAATCAAACTTTGAACCTTCTTTTCTTGTATTTGCTGGTGCTAAGTTTACAATTATTTTTCTGCTTAACATCTCTCCTTGCGTATTTTTTATAGCTGTTTTAACTCTTTCTTTTGCTTCTTTTACACTTGCATCTGGTAACCCGGACTATCTCGAAATGCGGAAGCCCTGCTGATATATCCACTTGTATAGATACTAAATATCCATTTAGCCCTTGTAACGCCATACTTTGTACCGTTGATAACATTTGCTTCCTTTCTTTTATGTTTGGATATCTGAGATCACTACAATTGGTAAAATAATTATTAAAGGGTATGAAATATTTGCTGAAAGCGAGAATTTCAAAATTTATTTATATAATTTTATAGGGATTTTATAAATGAATAACTATTAAATAAAGGGGTTCAATTGTAATGACCTCAGATATCCAAACATATTTTGTTGTTTTTGATTATTTTTTGATTTAATTCCGATTTAAAATTTTTGATTTAAATTAAATTAGTATTGCAATAAATGTTTAACTGTAAATCTTTTTATAGCTTAACAGAAATTTTTACAAATTGCAATACTTTTTTTAAAATTTCTCGAAAAACATTTCGACAAAATTCGACAAATTGCCATTGGGGACGGTCCTTTTTGGCAATTTATTGCCATTTATCTCCGTCCCTGTTGGCAATAAATTGCCACTGGGGACACTCCTTGGATTTTTCGTTATTTCTGTATCCCGTAGTTTCCTGTTGTGCAGTCCTTAAAGAAGTTCACTTCTGGCGGACAATATGTGCAAACTATAAAGCAAATTAGTAAAAATCCGACAATTATTCCTGATAAGATTTTAGTAAGTGTTGTGCTTTGTTCTTCTTTTTTCATTATTTTGTATGCAATCCATTCTCCTAAAATTATGCTAGAAATGAATATTAGGATATCTATTAATAAGAAGTTTGTTCCTATTATTCCTGTGTATGTAAAGAATGTAATTGTTGTAATACATATACTTGCAAAAATTCCTATTGTTTTTGCTTCTATATAATTGTTTGCAATTTCTTTTACAAAGAAGAATTCAATTATTGCTGCAATTAGCATTGGATAAAATAGTAGTTTTAGATGTTCCCATACACTTTCGTTTACTGCTGAAAAGCTTCCTACAAATGCGTTTTCTCCTGTCCAACTATATAAAAAGTGTAGTATTGTACCAAAAAACAAGCAAAAGATTATTGCAATAATTTCTATTTGTAATAATTTGCTTGTTTTAATTTTTTCCCATATTTTTTGTATTTCTTCCATTTGGGTTACCTCCTTATTCTCATTTATATGCGTTTAAGGAGTTTTTATTCTTATATTGTTGTTTCTATTTGACCTATTTCTTGTTGGCGATATGATGATATTTTGAATTCGTTTTTTTGGTCAAATTTGATGATTATTATTTTCGTATAATTATCTTTGCTTGGTTTTCCTATCTCTTTGATTTCCATACTTGCTTTGTATTTTTTAAGAGTATCAAAGGTGTTCATAAATCCCATTCCTGTTCCGCCTTCGTTAGCGTGTGTTGTTGATGGCTTTTTGCCTATATGTTTTAGTGTTTCAGGTTCGAATTCTATTCCTGTGTCATATATGTGTATTCCGTAAATTCCGTCTATTAACCCTATTCTTACTAGTATGCTTTTGTTGGTGTTTTTTGAGTGATTGATTGCTATTATTGCGTTTTTTATATGGTCTGCTAGTAATATTTCTAGGTCTTGTTTTTCTATGTAGTTGTTTGTCATGTGGTATAGGTTTCCTTTTATTTGTACTTGGTAGTCTATGTGGTTTTTCTCGCTTTCTGTTTTCATGTATTTTAGTATGTTGTCTATTTCTGGTATTGTTGTTTTGACTATGGTTGTTGTTCTTTGACTTCTTATTTCTTTTGATATTTCTTCTACTCTGCTTGCGATTTCTATTTCTTCTGCTGTTTCGCTTTTTTGCATTAGTTCGTTTAGTTTGTGTTCTATTGATTTTTGCCTGTGTGCTATGGTGTGACTTGTTTTGCTGAAATTTAGGTTTTCTTGCTCTAGTTCTTTTATTTCTGCTTTTTTGTTTTCTAGTTCTTCTTTTGTTTCTTTTAGTTCTTGTATTAGCATTTTTTGCTTGTAGTATTGTTTTATTGATTTTTGGATTGTGATGAACATTATTATTGAGAATATTATAAATGCTATTGCAATGTTCTCACTTATTCCTTCTGTATAATTAGATAACATTATTACTAAAAATAATATTGTTGCACTCATATCTAAAATTAGGATTTCTAAGTACTCATTGTCTAATTTCTTTTTTAAAAAGCTAAATACGTCTTTAAATCTTTTTATTTTTGATGTCATATAACATAATATAAAGTAAATTATGTCTATGATGACAAAGCTTATGTAATTATTTTTTATATTCATAATCGCGTTTGGAAAATAACTTATTATTACTGCTAAAAAAAATAATATATAGTTAATGCTTAAACATATAGCAGTAACAAGAACGTAATACCCTATTTTATTTTTTAGCCCTTTAGAAAAATTAATTGATAATAGTAGTACTAACGACAATACACAGTTCATAAAATTTGATGTATATTTTATGATTTCACAAAGAATTGCTATTATAATTATATTTAATACTGTCCTTATTTTTATTATTGCTTTGTCATTTCTGTTCATATTTTTTATTATTAAATAATATGTACCTATGCTTATACAAATCAAGTTTAATATATATATAATAATATTTATCTTTTCTAAGCTATCAGTGTATCCCATAATAAATCTACTCCATGTTTTGTTATTATCTACATTATATAAAAAAATACAAAGATAATCAATATAAAATATTTATATCATATCCTTGTACTTTTTCAATCTTTTAACCAAACCAGCGGCAAATCCATTTACATATATCTGACCACATACTTCTCACCACCTTCTCTATACAATTACTAACTACTGTTAATAAAAAAATACCATTTATTCATTACAAACAAACGGTATCTAATAATAGAAAAAAATAGCAAAAAATAAAAAAATCTAGTAAAAAACTACTAGATTATCTTTTTTATCTTATCAACATAATAATAAATAAACTCCATAGGCGTTGGGATACCAGTCTCATAATTCACCCTTGCCTTATAATGCTCCATCAAATCATCTATCGAAGAAACTCTCCACGCATGAATAATTGCATTCTGAATTCCATTAGTTATAGTATTACCAGACTTTTTATGAACCTTAGTTAAATGTTGAATAACATTAACATTACTATTTTCATTTTGAAGTAAATACAAAATCGCATCATGAATATACTGTCTTCCCTTTAATTTTGCAGTAACACCAATCAAATCCAATTCATCATAAATACATTCTGAAATTCTACTTTCTCTGTCTTCAATATCTTCTTTTAAAGCTTCAACTGTATGTTTTGGTGCCGTCTCTCTTAATGCAAGACATTTATTAAAAACCGCATTACTAGAATAATTTGGATGATCTTTATACATTATGATGTCTACACCTTTTCTATGTAAAATCTCATATGTTCTCTTTGAATTTACATGAGTTGTTACAATTATTATCGGACTATATTTCAAATTCAATTTATTCAGATTATCCAAAAATCCCAAGGAATCCGTATCTCCTGTTGTACTATTATTTAATTCTAAATCTAAAACTATGCATTCTGGACGTTTCGCTTTCGCATACTTAATAGCTTCTATATCCGAAGCCGTTATGCCTACTACTTCTACTGCATTTTTACTTTTAGCACAATTAATAAAATCATTACAATCGTTAACATCATCTTCTACAATTAAAATCGACATTGGCTTAGATTTCATATTATCACTCCTTGAATTCTCTACTCACAATATACCATAAAAGCTCACAAAATACTATATTTGAGCGAGATTTTTTTCTATAATATTACAGTTTTTTTAGTGTAAAATGAACAAAAAGTTTCTAAGGAGTTTAAATGAAATATGAATAGTAGTAGTGTAATCGACAAGGATAAGTTAGAGCAAATTGAAAGAGGTAAAAGAATTAAATATATTAGGGAAAATGAATTACATATGACAAAAACCAAACTTGCTAAAGAAATTGGTGTCTCTGGTCAATTTCTAGGTTTAGTTGAAGATGGTAAAGGTAATCTAGTTTACAAAAGTATTAAAAAATTAAGAAATTTGAGTGGGCATTCAGCAGATTATATTTTGTTTGGATTGGATGACAATATTATTGAAAAAACTAAGTTATGCCTTAATAAGTTTTCTGAAAGTGATATAAGAAATGCTTTTAATTTTATAGAAGACATTTCTTTGTTTATAAAAGATATATAACTTTATTCAAGAAGGACTGTCCCCCCTGGCAAAAAATTGCCAAAAAGGTCCGTCCCCAGTGGCAATTTGTATTTATTATGTTGATTTGAATATATTGTATTGACTTTTGGCTTCATTTTTGGTACAATATCTTTTATATGTACTAAAAAATGGACTAAGAGGTGAATTTTTATATGTTTACAAATTATTTAATTTATTTAACAACATTACCAAAAGATGAAAAAGTTATTCAAATTCTTATTTTATTATTTTCCTTAGCTGCTACAATATTTGTATGTAGTTTTATACATTTTTTTAGAGATAAATAAAAAAATTATTGAACATTATGACTTTTTCTTATATAATATTGTCATAATAAATTATGGAGTGTTATAAAAATGATTGATGTAGAGCTTGCAAAAAAAGAATTTGATAAATATGTTTCAAATTTTAATCCTAACGAAGGTAGAATTAAATTAAAAATAGAGCACATAAAAAGAGTTGCTAAAATAAGCAGAAAACTTGCTACGAATTTAAATCTAGATGAAGAATATATTAGGTTGGCCGAAGTAATCGGTCTATTTCATGATATTGGTAGATTTAAGCAGGTTGAACTTTTCAACACTTTTAGTGACAAGGATTCTGTTAATCATGCTGAGTTTAGTGTAAAGACTTTATTTGATGATAATTTAATTGCTAATTTTAATATTGATGAGAAATATCACAAAATAATAAAATTGGCTGTCTTAAATCACAATAAACCTAGAATTGATTCCGATTTAACGGGAGATGAATTATTATTTGCGAAAATTATTAGGGATGCTGATAAACTTGATATTTTTTACACAATATGTGAATATGATTTTGAAAGTATCTTTTGGTATCCTGAATTTGATTGTGAAAGAATTAGTGATGTTATTATAAATCAGTTTATAAATGATCATTCAATTAATTATCCTGATATAAAGACAAATGCTGATGTAATCCTTTGTTTTTATGCTTATATTTATGATTTTAATTTTGATTTTTCTTTGGGATTTTTGAAGACCAAAGATTATTTAGAGACTTTTGCTAGTCGTGTTAAGCAAAATTTTAGTAGCGAGATTGTTCGCCAACAAATAGATGAAATTTTAAAAATTTCTAATGATTATTTAAATAGTATTTTTTAGGCTTGAATTAATTTTAATTCAAGCCCTTAATTTATTTCTTTTAATATATCATAGACTTTGTGGATTGGAAGTCCTACTACTGTTGAATAATTCCCGTTTATTTTTTCTATAAATACGGAAAATTCTCCTTGAATTGCATATGCTCCTGCTTTATCCATAGCTTCCCCTGTTTTTATCCAATTTTTTATTTCTTCGTCACTCATATTTTTCAGGTAAACTTCTGTTATGTCATAGTCAATATATTCTTTATATTCACTATCTTTTTGAGCTAAAATAGCTATTCCTGTTATAACTTGATGTCTTTTCCCATTTAGTTCTTGCAATATCTTTAATGCGTCTGTTTCATCTTTTGGCTTTCCATATATTTTTCCGTCTTTTATTACCATTGTGTCTGCACCTATAATTGTTCTTTCTCCTTCTGTTTGGTCAAATACAGTTTTTGCTTTTATATATGCTAATTTCTTTGCTTGTTCTTCGATTGTTAAGTTTTCTTCTATTTTTTCTTCTGCATTGCTTACTTTTATTTCGTATTTCATTTTTAGTAAGTCTAGTAATTCTTTTCTTCTTGGTGATTTTGATGCTAATATTATTTTCATTTTTAATTTCATTCCTTTTCTAAATACATAAATTCGAATAAATACTTTACCGTTTAATGGATATTATTTGATCTTTTTTATTGATTTATTCTATGTACTGGTAGTTTGCTCTCTTTTAATATTTCTTTAATTATTTTTGGTCTTATGTCATATTTTTCTAATTCATTTACATCTAACCACTCGTATTGTAAATATTCTCTTCCTTCTATGTTTTTTATTGGTTCTATTATCTGCTTGTCTTCTTCTTTCTTAAATTCTGCTTGATATACAAACATTATCTCATGGTATTTTTTCTCATTTGCTTCGAAAAAATTTTCTATTGTTGATATGTATCCCGTGATTTCTATTTCTTTTCCTGTTTCTTCTAGTATTTCTCTTTTTAATGTGTTTTCAGAGTTTTCTCCTATCTTTATTCTTCCGCCCAATAGTGCATAATGTTTTTCTTTGTTGCTTTTGTGTAGTAATACTTTTCCTTTATGTATTATTATTCCTGCTGCTCTTACATTTAGCCTGTATTCTTCCATATCAACTGTAATATCCATTTTATTTTTCTCCTTACTTTTATTTTTTATATTAGTTCTTTCCATTTTTCTTCTTTGAAGCCTATTAGTATTACTTTGTCTGATATTAATAGTGGTCTTTTTATTAGCATTCCGTCACTTGCTAATAGTTCTATTTTTTCTTTTTGGCTCATTGTTCCTAGTTTGTCTTTTAGGTTTAACTCTTTGTATTTTAGTCCACTTGTGTTGAACCATTTTTTTATGTCTTGTCCACTTTTTTGTATCCATTTTTCTAGTTCTTGTGCTGTTGGCGTTTCTGTTACAATGTTTCTTTCTTCTGCCTCTATTTTGTTTTCTTGTAACCATTTTTTTGCTTTTTTGCATGTTGTACATTTTGGGTATTCTATAAATGTGTTTTTCATGTGTTTTGGTCCTTTCTTTTATTTTTTCTTGTTTGTATTGTTTCTTTTTTGCTTGCTTTATTATACTATTTTTATTTTGTTTTGTCTATTGGCTTAGTTTGTCATTTTGGGAGTTGTTTTATTCTGGTATGTTTAGATTACTACTTTGCAGATGCTGTGCAAAGTCAGTTATATGCACTATTTACATTCTATTATACTTATATTACTACTGCGACAATAAAAAGAGCATGCAAAATAGCATATTTATTTATATTCTACTATACTTAAATTACTACCATAACCGAATAATCAATCTTTTGTGCAATAAGAGATATTTACATTCTACTATATTTAGATTACTACTATATATAATGTAAATCAGGTCATTAAATTATTTATTTACATTCTACTATATTTAAATTACTACCTAATTTTGCAACAATATAATATCGCTGATTCGTATTTACATTCTACTATATTTAAATTACTACTTCTTTACTTGAATTCACTATGTGATTTTCTATTAAATTTACATTCTACTATATTTAAATTACTACAATAGATGTATCAGAACACAATGGAGTAATAAATCTTTACATTCTACTATATTTAAATTACTACTATATATAATGTAAATCAGGTCATTAAATTATTTATTTACATTCTACTATATTTAAATTACTACCTAATTTTGCAACAATATAATATCGCTGATTCGTATTTACATTCTACTATATTTAAATTACTACTTCTTTACTTGAATTCACTATGTGATTTTCTATTAAATTTACATTCTACTATATTTAAATTACTACAATAGATGTATCAGAACACAATGGAGTAATAAATCTTTACATTCTACTATATTTAAATTACTACTGTTATAATTATAAAAAATAAGAAGGGATAATATTACTTTACATTCTACTATATTTAAATTACTACCTAATTTTGCAACAATATAATATCGCTGATTCGTATTTACATTCTACTATATTTAAATTACTACTTCTTTACTTGAATTCACTATGTGATTTTCTATTAAATTTACATTCTACTATATTTAAATTACTACAATAGATGTATCAGAACACAATGGAGTAATAAATCTTTACATTCTACTATATTTAAATTACTACTGTTATAATTATAAAAAATAAGAAGGGATAATATTACTTTACATTCTACTATATTTAAATTACTACAATACCTGTAATTATAAGCTTTATAGCAATACGTAACTTTACATTCTACTATATTTAAATTACTACACAAGCAAAAACAATATTTGCAATAATGAAACAAAACTTTACATTCTACTATATTTAAATTACTACGGTTGTACGAAATAGAAATAGAAGCACCGCAAACAGGCTTTACATTCTACTATATTTAAATTACTACCCTTTTTTATAAAAATTCCCTAAATTGGGACACTCTTTACATTCTACTATATTTAAATTACTACCTTACTACCTTGAATTTTGCAAATTTATTTTCTTTCTTTACATTCTACTATATTTAAATTACTACGATAATAATTAGCATTTCTAGTATTTTCACAATCCTTTACATTCTACTATATTTAAATTACTACTTCTTTGCATAGTTACAACAGAAAGCAAATCTTCCTTTACATTCTACTATATTTAAATTACTACTCGAGAAAAATCTAAATATTGGTATTTCTATTCTCTTTACATTCTACTATATTTAAATTACTACGTTAGAAGTATCAATAGAAGCACATCTATATAATCCATCTTTACATTCTACTATATTTAAATTACTACCTTCTCCTTGTGGCTCTGGCGAAAATCCAGTTGCTCCCTTTACATTCTACTATATTTAAATTACTACAAAAAGCATTTTGGTGCTTTATAATCTTTTACAACCTTTACATTCTACTATATTTAAATTACTACTCGCAAAAGCTACAACAAAAGCTATTCAGGTGTTCTTTACATTCTACTATATTTAAATTACTACTTTATCTTTTGTATTTATATCAAGTATCTATTCAACCTTTACATTCTACTATATTTAAATTACTACCCAGATGCACTAATAATTACTAATTTTAATTATATCTTTACATTCTACTATATTTAAATTACTACACACAACGTTCAGCAAGTAAAAACATAATGCCGATCTTTACATTCTACTATATTTAAATTACTACTTCCTTCTTTCTTTTTATTTTAATTTATATATAGTCTTTACATTCTACTATATTTAAATTACTACTTACTTTCTGTTGTTACTAATTTACTAGCATCTATTCTTTACATTCTACTATATTTAAATTACTACATGACTTCAATTTATGTTCATATTGCTGGGCAAACTTTACATTCTACTATATTTAAATTACTACCTATATTTCTCATATTAATCCCCCATACTAATAAACTTTACATTCTACTATATTTAAATTACTACTTAACTGTTTCAAACATATCAACGTAATCTTGATACTTTACATTCTACTATATTTAAATTACTACTGCAAGCATTGCATTGTATTATGCCAGCAAAGAGAGCTTTACATTCTACTATATTTAAATTACTACTTATAGGACTTTTGCAAGGTAAAAGATTTAAAAACTTTACATTCTACTATATTTAAATTACTACAGTAAATAAAACAGGCAGAGTAGCATATGTAGATAGCTTTACATTCTACTATATTTAAATTACTACTTGCTATAAAGCTTATAATTACAGGTATTACGATCTTTACATTCTACTATATTTAAATTACTACTAAATGGCTCATGCATATTAGGTATATTAAATACCTTTACATTCTACTATATTTAAATTACTACCTGCTAAAAGTATAGATTTTGTACTAGTAAATAAACCTTTACATTCTACTATATTTAAATTACTACAAGTTTTAGCCCATTATTGTACGAAAGGAGAAAGCAAACTTTACATTCTACTATATTTAAATTACTACGAAGTGACAGTGCAACAAATTCAGACGATACAGGCCTTTACATTCTACTATATTTAAATTACTACTTGTTTGTGAGAATTATGTACCGTGTCGCAAACTTCTTTACATTCTACTATATTTAAATTACTACTGTATAAGTTTCATAACGTTCAGATTAAAAACTAACTTTACATTCTACTATATTTAAATTACTACATTCTAAATATTCCTGTGCTATCGCCTTCTACTTGCTTTACATTCTACTATATTTAAATTACTACAGGGCCAATTTTAACCCTTACAAATCATTAACTATGAGTACTCAATCTGTCCATCTAACACAATAATAACACAAAAATCACAATTATAAAATAGCATTATCAAAAAAAGCTAAAAAACAAGCAAAAACACCAACTGTCGTACCCCCCCATAAAAAAGCACTATTACACATCGACAGACGCCTATAAGAAATTATCAGTCTTGTCATCTTCAACCTTGCCAAAAAACTCCTTCTCCAGCCACATCTTACTTCTACTCTTAAACAAAATAACACTATCCTTATCTTTTCTTATATAAGCATCCAACTCTTTTCTCAATTTAAGCTCCTGAGACTGTGACAATTCTCCTTCAAACACCGAATTCTGTATATGGACCAAATACTTTTTACAAGTTTTAAAAACATTCCTTAATGTTCTCTGTCCTTCTTTATCTTCCAAATTAATATCATAAACTAAAATCACATACATATTACCACCACATCTTAACCCCTTCATAATTATCTTCTTCTAATAAATGTTTAATAAGTTTATATATCTCTAATCTCATTAAATATTCATAACTAACTTCTCTATCCAATTTTTTATGTTTAATTTTCGTTTGTAACCTGCTGTCAATTTCCCTTGTTATTTCCTTTCTAGCATTATCCTTGATATATGTAAAATTTAAACCTGGCTCAAAATCCTTTTCTGTTATTTGCTTTTTATTTAACATTGAAAATATTAGTCTATCAGCAATAATTGGTTTAAAAATCTCGGCAATATCTAAGCATAGCGAAAATCTTCTTGAAGAAGGTTCATGTAGATAACTTATTGTAGGGTTCAATTGTGTCTTATAAATTTCGCTTAATACCCTTGTATAAATTATTGTATTTACATATGATATCAAAGAGTTTATAGCATTATCTGGTGGATTTTTTACTCTTTTTTCAAAGGCGATATCTTGATTTATAATTATATTCCAAGAGTCATAATATACTTTTCTTATATTTCCTTCTATTCCCATCAGTTCTGAAACATCTTTACATAATTTTATTTGTTTTCTTAGCCACTCTATTTCTTGCATATGGGACTTTAAGTCTTTTCCTCTGTTATTGTAATATGTTAAATTTCTATAAATATTATATGAAGCCGCTTCTATAAAGCTTTTTGCAATTTCTAGCCTTTTATTTTTGTCTGTATAATGTTCTACTTGTTTGATTAGTAATTTTCCTGATACTAGTGCTTCTTTTGGATAATATGTTCCTGTATAAAATCCGTAATAATTAAAAAAGTGTACATTAATTCCAAACGATGATAAAAAATTTAATAAATTAGTATTAAAATCAAATTCTGTCATAACATATATATCATCAACTCTCTCAACAGGTATAACTTTTTTCGTATTATCTTTATATATAATTTCTAAAGTGTTGTCTTTTCTCTGTAATCTTCCACTTTTATATAAATAATATGATTGTTTCATTTATTCCCTCCTATACATAGCATAAATCATAGTAAGAACATTTCTTACATATTTTAGAGTTTTCTACTTTTGGAGGTTTGTCCATTTTTGAAATATCTTCTATATTTTTTATTACATTTTCTAGTATTTCTTTGTCGTTCTCTTCTAAAAATATTTCTTTTGTTTCTCGTAAAAGCGGAAAATCTATTTTTGCTTTTATATTTTCTATTCCTTTATTTTGCAAATAATACATATAGTATTTTATTTGCCATATTCCTGCTTCTTCAATAGATTTTGTTTTTTTCACTTCATGCAGTACTGCTCCATTTTTTATGAAATCTATATTTATAGTATTATCTATCAAAATCTGCTTTTTCTCTTTTACATATGTAGTTTCATCTAGTATCTTGCCTATTTTTACCAATTCGCTATTTTGCTCCATATTGATTTGATTTAGAAAATACCATAATCTTTTATGGCAAATAAAGTAATAATAAATCATAATTCCTGTAATATTCATAATTAATATCATTCCTTTCATAAAGGTAAATTTGAATGAATGTTTTGCCTTTTTATAGATATTATTCAACCTATTTCTCCTTAAAACTCTCTCGTAGAAATTTCGTAGTCTTCATCTTTTTTTAATAGTAAACCAATCTCCTTATCATATTTGGTATCAATAATATATTTATTCTTTAAATATGGACACTCTATTATTCGGTCTGCTAAATTAAACCTATTTGATTTGCTAATTGATATAAATAACTTATTCAATTTTTTCCTTAATTCATATTTGCTTTCTTTATCTTGTGCTTCTTCATATTGTCTAAACAACTCTAAATTCTCTTCGTAAATACATTTAGGTATTACATCAATATTATCAATATTTCTTAATAAAGCCTGTGCGTCTTTTTTGCTTGTGTCATAGTCAATTATATTTTCAAGAATCGAGAAAGACTTTTTGAATAATTCATAAAAATTCGTATCTTTTAATGTTTCTTTTGAATACAATTTATCAACTAAATTAATTTTGGTCTTTTCATCTAAAATTTGATTATCATATTTTTCTAATAATTTTATGCTATTTTCATAAATTTCTTTGTCATACACATATCCTACTCCACTTGTTTCTTCTGTATATATTTTTACATTTGGTTCTTCTCCTTCATATTTCCTACTTCTGTAACATCTTCCTAATCTTTGGAACAAACTGTCCAATGTTGACATTTCTGTATATAATATGTCAAAGTCGATATCTAGTGAAGCTTCTACTATTTGCGTTGTTATCCATATTCCTTTATTATCTTTTTTATTTGAAAATTCTTTGATTTCTCTTTCTTTTTCATTTCTATCTTTTTGTTCAAATCTTGAATGCAACAAATTTACATTTTCTGCACCTAATTTTTTTAATTCATCATATAGTTCAATTGCTTTATTAATTGTATTTACAATAACTAACGTCTTTTTATCTTTTGATTGGTTATAAATTTCTTCAGCATCTTCATTAATCTTTTTATTTATTAATTTGATTTTATGTCTTTCTGTATTTTTGATAAATTCTTTATATTCAAATTGTATTCCCATTTCTTCTAGTTTTTCTTTATATATTCTTGGAAGTGTTGCTGTCATTATCATAAATTTTCCACCCAAATTGTTTATCATTTGTAATCCTTTTAAAATAATTGCTACAATTTCTGGCGAGTATGCTTGTATTTCGTCAATTACTACTTTTGAATATGCAAGTGTTGCATATATTTTTTCATATCCTCTATATTTAAATACAAAAGGAAATATTTGGTCTATTGTACAGGTTGTTATTTTTTGATATAGATTTCTTGATTGTTCTATTTTTTCTAGTTCTTTTTCTATATTTATATTTTCGCCATCTGTCCTTTCTTCTAAATAGTCTTGTGCTGTTGAGTGTAATAATCCTACATGCTTATATTCAATTTGTTCTAGTATTCTTTCATATATTGCGTTTATACTTATTCTTAATGGCAATGTAAAAAATGTTTTGTCATTTTTGCTCCATAATAATGCACTTTCTGTTTTTCCCATACCTGTTGAACCTATTACAATTAAGTTTTTATCTTGATTTTCTTTGCTATATTCTTGTAAGTCATTTAATTTGAAATCTTTCTGTTTCATAAAACCTTCTACAAATGAAGCAATTTCTTCTTGTGTTTCGTCTTCTACATTCATACCTGCTGAACTTGAATGGTCTAGCCTATGTAATAACCCTTTCATTATGCAATATTCTTTATATAATTTGTTTCCTTCAATTATTCGTGCTGTTCCTTCAACAAATCCTAGATAAAATGTTTTTAATTCTCCTATTTCTATTTGTAATTCTTCTTTTATTTTCTCTATATTGGGTTTAAGGTCTTCTTCTATTATTTCTTCTAATAATCCTCTATCTATGTGGTCTACATTTCTTTCATGATGATAAAAAATCGCTTGGTATACCAATTCTCTTTCATCTTCTGTTAGATTATATTTTTTATGTGGAATAAACATTGGTGATATTTGCTCATGTTTAATTTCAGAATTATTAAACCTAGTTGGTATTAACGTAGCTCCTATATCTTTTCTTATTACATTTTGGAATCCTGAAAATGCTTTTCCTGCATCATGATATGTACATATAATTTTCATAAGTTCCCAAAATCTTTTTGGTTCTATATTGATTATTTTTGTTATTTTTTCTCCATAAGTGTTTTGCAGTGTTTTTAAATTGTTTAATAATTTATCTGTATGTTCTTTTATTGTTTCTATTGGTTCAGATTTTGCGTATAACATTTTATTACCTCCTAAAACAGCCACACTTATAACAAGTGTGGCATTTCTTTACTATAAAAATATATATTATCCCCATCTTCATCTTGAAGTGCATTATATACACCCTGATTTGTATTTCTTTCTACATACTTAACATTTACTTTATTCCATTGTCTTATATCTTCTATTATTTTGTAAGTTGTATTTAATCTATAATTAATCCCCTCTACTCTTCTCGCCATATATTCTGGGATATATGCACTTTTCCTAATTGCCACTTCTTCTACTTCTTCCACATCTTTTAATACTTTTATTTCGTCAATTCTTACTAAATCTTCGTTTCTTCCCAAAGTAAAGCTTTCTACACCATTTATTACATTGTGATATATCTTATCAATTGTCTCGTTTTCTGCTTGTACATGTATAATCAGATTGACGTTTAAAAGTTGATGCACATTTCTTGGCATTGCTGTGACTTTGTCTTTTCCTTTATACATTCTCAAGTTTTGATAATTGCTGAATATGCTTTCATATTCTCCTTGAATAGATACATTCATTGGAAAATATTCTCCTGGTTTGGCTTGTAGTATTTTATGGAACATACCAATCACTGTCGAATATGGTGGTAGTGGATATGTTTCTGCAATTTTAGTTGCAAATGGCTTTTTGTAACATGCTGTTTCTTGATACAACTTTAATTTTAAAATTTTCATCTATTTCAATCCTTTCTTTTTAGGATTTGTAATATTGTGTTACTTCTTCTTTCAAGTTTTTGAAGAATTCTTCTATATTTGTTACTTTTCCACTGAATATTTCTTCTACTTCTTTGTCATTTCTAAATGTATTTTTTAATATTCCTATTTTTGTGTCTTCAAAAATTGAAGTTTCTCCTATTGTTAGTGTGCTTGTATCTTTTAACATTTCTGTATCTAAGTTGAATTCTCCGTCTTTGCCTGTTAGCTTAATTCTTCCCAAATAGAATGGTGAGTTGATATTATACATTCCACCAATTACAAATACAGGGCTTAAATTTTCTTCTCTACCTCTAATTTCTCTGTTTAATACTTTTACCACATCTAATAGTTGGTTTACTCTTCTTATTTTTTCGTCATTTGCTATTTCTACTGTATTGTCAACTCCAACTTTTTCTAAGTCGATTGTAATTGTATATGTATAGTAACTTAAATGTTGTTCTATATTTGCAAGGTCCGAATTTTCTCCTATTCTATCAGCTAAACCTTTATTGCTTAAAAATTCCATATCGCTTTTATAATCTTCTAATGATATTGCATTACTTAGCCTAACAGCTGCACTTCTAATATTTGCCCCTTTGCTCTTTATTGTCTTCATATATCCAAATAAATCCATTTCTTCTGAGTCTTCTATTGTTAGGTCTTCATCAAATTGTACTGTTCCTTTTAACTTGTTGACTGTATCTAAGTTCCAGTCAAACATTTTATTTCCTAGTCTTACTATGTCATATCTTAAAGCTTGTCTTGATGCAAATGTATATACACTTCCATCTCCCCTTGTTAATTTTTTTAATTCAGAAATATTACCAATTCCTTCTCCATAATTTAAACTTTGAGCCTTAAACACCAATGTTATTGATAATCCTTTCTTTTTATTATCCATTTTATTTTTCCTCCTTTTTTTCGTATTTATTTGATATTAATCCTGACAAAAAGCTATGTCCTATTGATTCAAAATCTAAGTCTGTGTGTTGCATTGTCTCTAAAAAAATTGTTGGAATATTTTTTCCCATAAACATATGAATTCTAATTACTATATCCATGAATTCTTTTTTATTTCCAGATTTTATGCTATTTAGCATTTTGTATGTATATCCACTTAATTTATTTGCTTCGCCTTTTCCCTTTAATTCTTCATGTATTTCAATTCCTAAATTGTATAAAACATACAATTTGTTATTGTTACTTTTTATTTCTTCCAATCCCATTCCCTCCTTTTTTAATAAATTTAATATTAACCTTGTTTGTATTGCTAAAATTGAATTATATCCATTAGGCTTATCTTTTTTCAATTCTTCTCTTAATCTGTCATTTATAATATACTTGATATCTTTATTTTTTAGGATATATTCCACTATTTGTAATTTGTATCTATAATCAGTTATTCTTGATAGATATTGCCCTGCATAATTTTTAAAGAATTTTGCTACATATCTTTTGATATTGAAGTATTCAACTCTACTAAATGCTCCATATTCCGCTTCAAATTCTACTACAAATATATTTTGCAATTGCCATTCGCTTATTTTTTTGTCTTGCTCTATAATATTTAGTATAAGCCTAGCATATGGATTCTCTGCTCCATTTTCATATTTAGAATTATTAATAAAGTTATTGTTCGTTTTCAATAAATTTTCTACATTTATGTCATAATTAATAAAACTTAATATGGAGTCTTCTTTATATTCTTGTTTTATTTTTCTTACTTTTTTTATGTTCGTAGTACCTGCTGGGATACAAAATAAAATTAATTTACACATATCGCAAATAGGGAACTTAACATTTTGGTTCCAGAAAAAGTTTCTCGCATTGTCACTGCTAATTGCTAGTGGTACAAAGTTTCCTTCTGAATAATTTGTGGTCATTCCATATTCATTTTCACACATACTACATCTTTTTATTACTTTTTCTTTAATATATTTTTGTATTTCCTCTATTCCTTTATCTTTTTCGATGTAGTCTTTTTGGATTTTTGTATAAACTTTATTCATTTCCTTGGTAATTTTGCCATTGTTTGTTACATTTTCTATGTATTCTTTTAATTCTTCTATATTGTATCTTCCTTCTAATATGTCATGTAAAAATCCTGTTTCAACAATATTACTTACATAGTCGATATACATTAAATTTTGTTGTTCTTCATATGGTAGTGCTGTCTTAGTAACATTTAAAAATGAATTTTGTCCATAATATGTATTACTTAGAATACTTTTAAATAAATTTAATGTTAGTCTTTTATTTATTACATCTTTTTGTATATTTTCTAATAATACTTGCTTTATATTTGCTATTCCATTTGCTGTTTCTTCTTTTTCTATTTCATCATACGTTTCTTTCATTTCATCATAGATTTCTTCATCTATTTTTTTGATTTTATCTAGTTGTTTATTTACTACGTCTTTTATTCTTTTTTTGTTTGCTTTCAACTTTTCTTTTCTTGCTTTTTCTTCATCTTTGTTTTCTAGTATATTTTCTATGTTATTTTCTAAATATTCAAATTGCTTTTCTGTTCTTTCTATAACGCTTTTTGCCACATTGTATCTATTGAAAAAATAATTGAAATAATATTTATCAAAATTTCTTAGCTTTTCTGTGTCAAATTCTATGTAATTCTCATTTTTGTTAGCAAAGTTATCTTTGTTTTCTTCTAATATTCTTAGAAAGCCTATTATTCCGAGCATTATAGTACCAGTCGTTTAGGTAAATTTTAACTTTCAAAATTGCACCTCCTTTAAATTATTTGGAACATACCAAATCCACTACTATGTCGGCTGCCTAGTCCGGGATTTATATGTGTATTCTAGTAATTGCTTGTCCCCACTTATTTCAAATACTCCCGTTGAGCACTCAAGACACTTCTCGTAGAATTTGACCAAGACCTTTTTTGCTTTTATTGGTGTTATTTTGAAACTGTCTACTATTTCTTTTGGCATATTGGTTATTTTTAATTGCTCTTTTATATTTATTTTTAAGATTTCTTCAAATTCTTTATTTTCAAATGAATAGTAGTAGTCTTTTTGGTCTATTCTTGATCTTACACATAGTGGACTTTGAAATTTTATTGTTATTCTGTCTGATTTTATCTCTTTCTCCATAATCATTGTTATGTTTTGAAGTGTACATGAGTTGTTGTTTAAGTGGATTTTTTTGAATTTTTGTTTATTAAATGCATTGTATAATATTATAGAGGTTTCACAATCTGCTACTGATATGTTTAGCTCGAATTTTTTGTCTTCGATTATTATTTTGTCTTTTTCTATTTTTGGATTCTTGAAGTATGTTGAGAATGTGTAACTTTTTATTGTGTTGTCTTTTGCGTTGTAGTATTTTTTGTAGTATTCTTCGTTGTAGTTTGATAGCGCATACTTGAAGAAGCTTATTATGCTTTTTCTGTATTGGATGCTGATTTCTGGGTTTTCTAGTGTAAAGTGTAGTTTAAATCTCATTTTTGTCTCCTTTCTTTTTTGTTTTTTCTATTATATTTATATTACTGAATTGCGTTGGTTTGATTAACCTGATTTATTATTTTAAATTCTATTATATTTTAATTAATCTGATTTATTATGGTTATATTATCATATTTATGATTGAGTTTTTTGTCGCTTTTTGTAAATTTTTGTTTTTAGTTTGTGAAATTTTCGTTTTTGTGTTTCGCGTCGCTTTTTGTTGATAATATATCATTTTTTGTCGACTTTTGTTAGTGATGTTTTTTGTCAGGTGGGTTTCGTTGTTTATTTTGATATGATTGGAGATGTAGCAGTTGAGCTTATTGCCTTTGGGTTATGAGCGACGGATGAACGGTTTTGGTGGAATTGTGAAAATTAGAGTTTTTGTTGGTGTTTAGCCATTTACAAGAGTTGTGCTTCGTAGAACATTTGTGCATTTTTAGGACTTTTTTGGAGAGGCTTTTACCCAATTTTTACCCAACTCATGTAGTATGTTTGTTCTTAGATTTATGACCCTTGTAGATGCGTTTTTAAAAATGAAAAATTTTAATTTTTGGAGGTAGATTTTTATGAATAATTTAAGAGAAGTTAATGATGATTTTTTGAAAGATTGGTTACATTTTAGAGAGGATACTATTGTTAGTCTTACTTGTGCAGAAGATAAAAAGCATTTTATTTGTTTTGAGGATATTGCTGAAAAGATTCTAAGGAATTTTCCTGAACAGAATAAGAAGTATGTTGAGAGACAATTGAAACAACTTGATGATAATTTCTTCGATTATATTTGCTATTGGAATGAGAAGTATTATAGGAATGGATTTTGTGATGGAGTGCAGTTGATTGGTGGATGCTGTAATAATATCTCATTTTAAAGTGCAAATTTTGCACTTTAAAAATTGTTGTAATTAATTTATATAGAATATGACTATTTTTATACTATTTAGTTACATATAAAGTAAAATATAAAAAATGTGAAATTTGACTTTTTTACTTAAATGTCATTTTTCACACTTTTATTATTAGTTTATCCCCCACTCTCTGTATGCACTTTCTGAATATATATTTTTTGAAGAACTTGGATATTTGCTATTAGATGAAAATTGAGATATAGCATCTAATATAGGTTCTTTTTTAAAAGGAATATGTATACATTTTGCTTTTCCATTATCAATTCTTTCTTTTAGAGCTTTAGGCCATTTTTCTGATAATGCGTCTACATCTCTTATCTTATTATATTTTGCATATGCAATTATTAAAGGAATATCATAATAATCTACAGCTTTTTCAATTTCAAAATTAAGCATTCCCCTATTCCAATTAGTATCTTCTGATATTATTATAAGCATATTTTTTGAATTTCTCATTCTTTCTTGTAATCTAGATTTTAATGTTTCTATTTGGCTATTATCACTAACCTGATAAGTTTTTTTATGGCTATCACTGAATGAAAACTCTATATTCTTATTAGTATTCCATGATTGTAATAATCCATAATATTTCATATCGCTTTTTGTTGGGTCTGTTGTATCATTTCCATCAAAAGCAACATATGTACCATTTCTATATGACATTTTTATACTCCTCCTTTATCTTATATAAATTTATTTTATCCATCAATGGTGGATGAATAACAATAATTAATTTTGATGGATAAGTAAATTTGATTTTACTTATCTTAAATGTCCACAGTATTAATTCTAATAATTCTTGTTCACTAATTTTGTAATCTTTAAATCTAGTAGTTCCACTTCCTAACAAAGGAATAACTATAGTATCTTGTGAATATAAAATATCTAGTTCGTTCCACATTTCAATTAAACATGTTATATATTCTTGCATACTTAGCTCTGCACAATTGTTAGCATTAAATTTTGTAAATGACATTAGTAGAAAATCTTTATTATATTTTATCATTGTTCCTAATTTAAATTTTTCTTTTTTTCCTATCTTCCTATTTTTATCAGTTATTGGTTTCTTATTTCTTTCACTTAATTTTTGAGATATTAATTCATCAAACTCATTTATATCTGTAATATTATTTAAAATAAATTGTCCATTTATACTTTCTGAATTAATAATGTTGTCATCCACATAAGTATCAAAATATTCATTAAATGCTATTACCTTTTTACCGCTTTCTTTAAATATATCTCCGCATTTAATTGCTACTTTTGAATTATTTATTATTATATTAATATCACAAATTTTATTGGATAAAATCCAAATAATAATATATATGATAATTAATATAACAGAAAAAGCAATGCCACAACCCATCTTATAATTTTGAGGGATATCAATAAATATTAAAATTAATGATAGTATTAACTCTATTATTGCTATAATACTTCTAAATTGTTGTATTACTTTCTTATCTAATAAATTATTTTTTATCTTCACTATTATTTTCTCCTTTGATGTAATCTAATGCTATTCTTCTTACCAGAAAATTGTTATCCACTTTGCCCTTGTTTATAATAAATTTTACAAATTCATTATTTTTATCATCTAATGATATTTCTTTTATTCTTGATATGAGTGCTATTTTAAGTTCACCATTACCAGAATTCATAATATTAGACAATTGTTGAAGGGCAATATCTTTATATGTAGAATATGACAATTGTATTAAACATTTAGCAGCCCAAAATCTAACATCTCTTTCTATTTCATTCACCATAATACTAGCATATTGTAATAATATTTCTATTAATTTATCTTCAACTTTATCATAATCTATTTCTTCTAAAAAATAATATATATTTTCCAATATTCTTATTTTGTCAATATCTCTCAATTGTACAGCTGTGATAATTAGATCTATTTCATTTATTTCTTTAGTTAAATTAAATATAGCATACAATAATTGCATATTAATTTTAATTGATAAAATTGATTCATTATCTAAAAACATAACATTTTTACCACAAATGATATTGTCTTTATTATTTGTAATAATTTCTCCATATTTCCTCCAAATTCGTTTTTCATAAAATCTTTTCTTTAGATATATTATCAATTGTATTGCATTATTTTTGGCATTAATTGTTTGTCTGTCGCAACATATTGTTTCTACTAGAACATTCATTAACTTATGAATTTCTTTTGTTTCAAGTATAATATTATCATATTTAATAATATTTCTTATAGTACTATATTCATTAGAATTACCTATTGAATATACTCCATTTTTTCCTTGTTCTAGATTCTGTTTGTGTATTCTTTCTATGCATTTTTCAATATATACTTTCTTTTGTCTTTTATTTATTTTTTCTATTTCTAATTTATATATGCTAATAAAATCTTCTGACATTTTATTTTCAATAAAACAGTCTAAATTAGTTTTATTTGCTAATGTTGAATTCTTCCTAAAAAAAATTATCGCATTTTCTAGTTGATTGCAACTATTTTTTACATCTTTTTCCTTTATAATTTTTTTTAGATGTTTCATTAGTTTTTCTTGTTCTTGCTTAGATATATTTGAATAATCCAATATTTGTATAACTTCTAAAGCATTATCGTAAAATCTTTTTAGTTGGTTATCAAAAACTTTTAAAGCAATTGTTAATATTATCTGATTGTTTCCTCTTTGTATATTACTTTTTAGCACATCAAAAAAATGCAGTCCATAATTAATAATTCTATTATCGTTATCCATCCATATTCTAATATTTGAACATACTTTTTCAAAAAGCTCGTTATATTGATTGTCTGAAAAATACAAATTAAAATATTGCAATAATATACATTCTGAAATTACTTTATAATATTCTATTTCTGTGTTTTCAATATCATTATAAATATTATCAATATCATCACAATTAATAACATCTATATTGTTTTTATAAGTTCTTAATATTTTACCTATTTTTTTATCATCTTGTGTTAATATGAGAAACTTTATTGTTTGTACATACATATCATGATCATCATATCTCATATTTAAAGCCAACAAAGTTTCTTTAATCCTATCTAGTGTCAATCTTAAATGTGTAATAGAGCCATTTGTTAAAGCTATATAAAAGCATAGTGAAATAAAATTAAATATATACTCAATATTTTCTATACTAGTGCTATATGGTGATTCTAATTGGTAATTTATTAATCTTTTCAATATCTCTTTTTTTCTATTTTCATCTACTCTATCAATAAGTG
Organism: uncultured Clostridia bacterium; assembly: GCA_948502395.1. Lineage (GTDB taxonomy): Bacteria > Bacillota > Clostridia > TANB77 > CAG-508 > CAG-269. The sequence goes on from CAOPES010000003.1 coordinate 72,412, forward strand.
GATAATATAATGATTCTTCACAATTGTTTAAATATTTTTGTCCATCATTTTCAAATCGAATTTGATTATTAACTTCATCTTGTATATTTTCCAAATTTCTCAAATCTATTGCTATATCATTTAAAATCCATTTTGGAACTCTATCGTTTTCTTTGTCTATAATATTTTTTAATTTTTGTATACATTCTTCAATATTTCCATTATAATACAATTTAACAGCTTCTAATCTTATACCAATTAAATCTTTTAAATTACCACTATACATTTCTAATATCTTGTTTTTTAATAATTCAAATTTATCATTATTAATTTTTTGTTTTCTTAATACAACTTTTAAAAATTCTGCACATAATACATCATATTCGTTTAATTCTTTTTCATCTATTTTTTCAACATTTAATATTCCTTTTAATAATTCCTTATTCGTTAATTGCAAACCTTTACTGTCAATTTTTTTTACTTTATACATAGCAATTTCACTGTCTTCATTAACTTGCTGTATTTTAATTTGTTCACTTGTTTTATTCTTATATTTATATATGTTAGTAATATCTTGCATTATAGCTCTATAAGCTTCATGAATTATTTCTGAAAATTCATGAATTACTTTATATTTTTGTAAGCCTTGTTTCTCTATTTCTAATTGTATTTTATTTTTATCTTTACTAATTTCATCACAGAAAAGATACATAGATCTCTTAGCTAATGTTTTAGCTCTTGTATATTCTTTTAATATTCCCTCTGTAATTTCTTCTGAATTATCTATTATAAATATACATAAATCACTGCTATCTAATTCTTTTAAATAAGATTCTTCTACACATAAACTACTACTTGCTGAATCTTCAAAAATATATACTTCTACTAATCCTGTACTTAATAGTAATTCCTTTAAGCCTCTTCTCATAATTGTATACCTATTATTATCGCATTTTGAGCTTATAAAAACTTTAACCTTATTTTCTATTATATTATCTAACATATTTACTCCCTTATTTATATATATCATATTTTTATTACAAAATTTGTCGAAACTTGTCTTTTATTATCAAAAAAGCAAAATAATCCTGTAACTATAACTACTCTCATACTTTGCTTTTCTTTCGTAAATTTTATTCTAGATATTCTTTTAACCCATCTACTATTTTATAAATTTTAGTCATTGGATTTCTTTTTGATGCTTGTCCATCTTTATTTAATTCTTCCATGTATTTGCAATTGTTTATTGCAGTATGTAACTTTCCTTCACTTGTAACCTTATCAAATATGTTTGTATCGTTTTTAGTATAATCGCCTATACCATTTTTCTGAAATTCTTTGCTAAGTTCTTGTAACACATCATCTTTTGAAATATATCTGTTTACCTTTTTAAAATGTGCCAATAGCCAAAGTTCAAAATTTGGATTAGACCAAGCTACATTATAATTACAATTATCTATTGCTGAATCAAATTGCTCATCGTTATAATCATCTTTATCAAATACTACCCAAACTTTTCCATATACCTTATTAGCATGGTTAACTGTTTTTTGAGTATATTTTACTAAAGATGTAGTATTCATGCCTGTACCTTTAACATCAATATTTGGAATTAAAACGTCTACCTTATTTCCATACTTTTCATTAATTTTTCTTTTTAATCCATTAAAATAATTAGGTTCTGTTTTCTTTCCTTCACATACAATCAAGTAATTGGCTGGTGCTTGCCTTTTACTTTTTAATCTATCTTTTCTTGAAATATTATTATTTTTCATAATCTATATCAAATTCTTCTAATACTGGAATAGCACCATATCTTCCAGTTAAATAATCTTTATTGTATGTTGCATCATTTCTTACTTTTTTACCTGCATTTTTATCATCTTCTAATATATAATCGGATAATGCATATATTTCAGAAATACCATCTTTATCTTTTTCTGCAAACCATATTTCATCTCTTCTAAATGTTTCCTTATTTAAGTTTACTGTGTCATGTGTTGAATATATTAACTGTCCATTACCTTTATTGGTATCACTATTATGGAATAAATTAATTATATATCTTGTTAATAAAGGATGTAATTTTGCATCTAATTCATCAACAAATAATACCATTCCATTTTTTAATGCATCTATGAAGAAATCAAATAAATGGAACATTTTTCTAGTACCATTAGATTCCAAATAAAAAGGTAATGCTTTTAATTCTCTATTTTCTCCTTTATGAATAACTTCAATGTCTATTATTCCATTATTGCTTTTTACTGCTTCAATTGAGTCTGGTGTTGTTTTTATTCCCTCAATTCCAGAATCAAATGTCTTTATAAATTTTAACAGTTCTTTTCTATAATTTTGATCACTTAATATTTTTAATGAAACTCTATTATTAATAAATCTTTCAAAATTAGGATTACCTAAATCTAAATATGTGCTATTTACAAACCAATCATACACATTATTAAAATCTTCATTATCTTTATCAATTTTGCTATATATATTTAAGAATAAAGTTCTTTCATCTATATTAGCTAATTTAGAAAGCTTATTATCTTTCATCATTTTTATATTGTTATTTTCTCTTTCAAATATACAATAAAATTTATTAACTCTTTTTTCATATAGCCATTCTGAAATTATATTATCTTTTACTAATTCAAAACCATATTTATATATTTTATTGTTTTTTGTTAATATTTCTACTTCTAAAGCAATTGGATTATTATTTATCATAAAACTATAGATATTTTGTTCATCTATTGGAGAATTCTTTTTAGAGTCATCACTTACTAGTATTCTTTTTTTCATATAATCAAAAGCTTGTAACACATTAGTTTTTCCGCTAGCATTGGCACCATAAATTGCAGATACTTTTAAATATTCACCATTGTCTATTTTAGCTACATTGTATTCGTGTTCTTTTAATGATGTTGCTTCCATATCTAAACAATTTTCGTCTTTAAATGATTTAAAATTTTTAAAACTAAATCTTATTAACATTTTAAAATCCTCCTTTACTTTATATATTATATGCTAAAATTAAAAAAATATCAATAAAATTTGAGATATTTTCTCAAATTTTATTGATATTTTTAAATTTTATTATAATCACTTGTTATTTTAAAGTGCAATTTTTGCACTTTAAAATGTTAGAATTGCACTTTAAGTTTATAATTAGCCTTCTATTCTATCTTTTGATTTAATGGAATTTTACTAAAATTTCTATATTTATTATTTTCCCACTCCTCATATTTTCTTTTATAATTTTCTTCATCACTTGCTAATACTTCTGTACCGTCATCGAAAATAATTAGGATTTTACTAAAATCTTTTCCTCCAAAATGTAAATATTCATTACCACCATCAATATAGCAATTTTCACATTTACAAGATACTAAATTATGCACACTTTTTGATTCAATTATGTCTCCACAAATTAAACATTTAATTTTCATAAAAACTCCTCGTATAATTTTATTTATTATTCTACTGCATAATATTCTGACAAATATTTAAATGTTGATTTTGATGATATTTTACTTGCAGGTATAAATACATGTGTCCACTTTTTATTCCCAGTTTCTTCTGCCCATTTAGAAACTAATTTACAATATTCTATAGATTTCTGCTTTTTAGCAAGTACATCTGGATTATTTAACTTATCATCACCTTTTACTTCGACTAAATAAATAATTTTTTCAGTTTCTATCACAAAGTCAGGTTCATAACTTTTTCCACCATTATATGTTATATTAAAGTCTATAGGTGATGGTCTTAACCATTTTTCTACGAAATTATTTTCTCTTTCTACTATTTTAGCAAGTTGTAATTCAGGTACACTATCAAATTTTGCTGTATCAAACACACCTCTTTTTATTCCATCAAATAGTATTGAAGTTATTCTTCCATCTCTGTCAGAATCATAATTATCAAATAAATTCTTTTTTATGTTATATGTATAGTTAGATTGATAATTAATAGGTTTTACAGCAAATACCTCTTCCTTTATTATTCCTTCATTGCGTACAAAATGCTTTAACATTTGATTATATATTTCAGTTGCCAATTCTTTTTTATACATCATCACTATATTTTTAACTTGCTCATCACTATATTCTTCTCTAAATTTATTAATAACTTGTTTTATAAGCTTATACAATAATTCTGATGTTTTTTGATAATCTATTTCTGATTTATTTCTCAATTCTTCTAAAACAGTTTTTTCTGGGCTAACAGCATCAAAATTAATATATTCACCATCCATAATTTCTACTTCTGAAGCATCAATTAAATTCTGTAACAATAACTTATTATCAATAGGTTTTTGATTAAATTTTAATGTGTCTAAATCAAAGTCATCAAAATAATACTCTCCTTCTTCTCTTTCAGTCTTTATTTTAGGTATTAAAATGAATCTGTTACTTGATTCTTTTTCTATCTTTTCGATAGCTTTACTCATCCACCTTTCTATTGGATTTCTATTTTCTTCAAAAATCCTGCCTAAATCCTCATCATTTTTTATCTCTTCTACTATTTGTTTTTTTATTGTATTTCTACTTTCTTCTGTCATTTTATTTTCATTATTACACACATACTCTGTAACCTTGTCCTTGACAAGTACATTAATACTATTTGAGAAAGTATATTTTTCTTCATCTTCTCTAACCTGCAATAATTCTCTTAATTCATCTTGTTCTTCTGTTAAATCTAATACCAATTGTGTATAAGTATTTTTTTGATCTTCGACTTCTTCTGCTTTAATGACATTCCCTAATTTAAATATTGAATTTCCTTTTTGTGCTTCCTCAAGTATCTCTTGAAATTTGTCGTGAGCTGTTAGCATTACAGAATCAATTTCTTTATCTCCTGTTCTTTCTCCATATGGCAATCTTAAACCTCTACCTACCATTTGCTCTCTCAATATTTTTGAACTTGCCGTCCTTAGTGGAACAATAGTATACAAATTATTAACATCCCATCCTTCTTTTAACATATTAACATGTATTACTATTTCTACTGGATTATCTACTCTTTCTACTTCTAGCAATAATTTAGTATTTGCTTCTGTTTCAAAACCTGACATTTTAGATGCTATTTTTATTGTTTTATATTTATATTTTCCATTTTTAAATTCATCGGATTTTACATATTCTTCTATCATTTTTGCATGATTGGTATCTTTGCACACTACAAGCATAAATGGTTTCACTAACGGTTTATTATTTACTTTTGAATAATTTGCAAGTTTATTTTTTATCATTTCATGGCATTTTATTCCATCATTTAGCATTAACTTATCTAATTGTTCATCTCCGAAATGATAAAAATCTATATCTGTTCTTGTAACTGCAAATGGTACTCTTGTATATCCATCTTTTATAGCATCTGATAGAGGGTATTCATATACAACATTTTTAAATGGTACTTGTTTATTTTTTATATTCACTATTGGTGTTGCTGTTAGCTCTAATCCTAGTACAGGCTTCAATTCATTTAATGCCGTCATTCCTTTATCAGCTCTATAGTGATGAGATTCATCCATAATTATAACTAAATCTTTCATGTCTGCAAGTTTATCATAAAAAGACATTCCTAAAAATTCATTAAATGCTTTCATTTTTGTGTTATCTTTATCAAATTTTCCAATATTATAGACATATATATTCACTTCTGAATCAAATAAAGATATATTTTTATTTGCATAATCATCATCAGCAATTACTTTTGGTGGATTACCAAAACATCCTAATCCTTTAAATACATATTTAGGATTATCTGGATTACCTAAATCTGCTTTAAGCTTCTCATATATTGTTGTTCCTGGTGCTACTACAAGAAAGTTTTTTATTCCATAATTAGTATATAAATAAGTTATAAATGCTCCCATTAATCTAGTTTTTCCAACACCTGTTGCTATAGCAAATGTTAAAGAAATAAAATTTCTTTCGAAATCAGTACATATTGGATATTTACTATGTATTACATTTAATATCTCTTCTATATTTCTATTATTAACTAGGTCTGTATCGTTAATTATTTCTTCTAATATTTTTAGTGATTTTTCTTGAGGATTTCTTAATGACATTACTCCAGAAATATAATCAGTTGTATATTGCATAAAATTCATATTATTCATTTTCTTCATATTCCTCCTCATATTCAGGTGGATTTATTATATTTAAATTATAATTATCTTTTCCAAATTCACATTTAGATAGTAACATCTCTGGAATTTTCTTTATTTTTATATTTTTATATATTCCATCTATTTCTTTATCATATGCTGTACATGCAATCACAAGATATTCTGACTCATTCATTTCTTCTTTTATTTTATTTATATCATTTTTGGTTACAAATTTCGTAGTTACATATAAGTAGCTATTTTCATTTCCTACAGATTGTTTCCAAAATCGTTCACTAGATGGATTATACTTAAATCCCTCATGTAAGGCAACAGCAGAAGCTAGCATTTCTGCATTATACTCTTTATTTATAATCGGTTCGCCAAACTTGTCTATATTTATTAGTGTAGGCGCTAACTCATAAAACTTATATCCTCCACCACCTTTCCAATTAGATGTTTTAGTAATTCCACCTTCATCTCTATTATCTATAACCTTATCTAATCTCTTTTTGCAGTAATTATATGCTTGTTCGCCCATTTCAATTCCAATCCATTTTCTTTTCATCTTATGTGCAACTGCACAAGTTGTACCACTTCCCAAGAATGAATCTAACACTAAATCTCCTTCATTTGTTGCTAATTGGAGTACTCTTTCAATTAAATTTTCAGGTTTCGGATTAGTAAATGGTGTTCCATCAAATAAGTATTGTGAATGCTTAGTAGCATTAGTTGTTGTATCGACATCAGTCCATATATTGGTCATTACACTACCTTTATTTTGACTTTCACTTAAATATCTTTTCATTTGTGGTTTGGATTTTCCTGTTTTTCCAAATATAATCTTACCATCTTTTAATGCTTGTAGATAATTTTCTTCTGTTGTTCTCCAACATCTACCTTTTGGTGGCATATATTCAACTCCTGTATTAGGATTTACTATAGGATATGTTAAATTTGGTCTAATATTTGGGGCATCAAATGGATCTGCTGTCCAAGGACCATTTGGATCATTATCTGGATTTGCAAATTTTGATGTATCTATAGGTCCTTTAAACATTTTACTATTTTTTGCACTTTTTCTAATTACTTCAATATTTCTTGCAAAAACTAAAATATGGTTTGTATTTAATGAAATAATTGCATCATTAGATACGGATTTTCTTGAGTTCCAAGTAATGTCTGACAGAAAATTATTTCTTCCAAATATTTCATCACATAAAATCTTACAATAGTGTACTTCACTGTCATCTAATGTTATCCATATAGTTCCTGTATCTTTATCTAACAATTTATACATTATTTCTAGTCTCGCTTTCATTAAATTTAGCCATATAGAATGTTCTAAATTATCATCATAATGTTCAAAAGCTGAACCTGTATTATATGGTGGATCTATATAAATACATTTTACTCTTCCTATATATTTATTTTCTAGTGCTTTTAATGCTAATAAATTATCTCCATGAATTAAAATATTGTCGGTTTCTTTCTCACCATATGATTTTGAAGAATCTTCAATTAATATTCTTGATTCTAAGTTTAATTTTTCTTCTTTTCCTACCCATATTAACTCTAATTTATTTGACATTATCTATACTCTCCTAAACATTATAATTATTCTAGTATATTTTATATCATAAAATGACATTTTTCTCAATAGCTTGATCTATATTTGTCCTTATTAATTCTATTTAATTTTTAAAAAAGAAATTATAATAAGGATAACCTGCTTCGATATACAACTCTATCAATTCCATTTTGTACTTTTCTAATAATCCCAAATACTTCTGTTTAAATAGATTTTTGCAAATCCACTCAACATTTTTACTAGAAATTATAACTTTATTATCAACTAAAAATTTGTATTCTTCAAATTTACTATCACATATCTTCTTTATAGCTTTTCTTAAATCCATATGTGATATTTCTTTTCCATACTTAGTTGTTATTCCTAATGTATGTAATCGATTTAAGATTTTATTATATGATAGAAAAATACTATCTAAAAATTGCTTTGAATTCATATTTGTTTCTCATCACTTCCTATCTGATTAAATATCTTAATGCTAATCTACGTAGCATTAAGATTTAGCAGAATCTATTTTGTTCGAATATTGAGGATAATTTTTAATGCCCAATATTCGCCAGCGTGGTGTCTTGACACCGTTTTTGCTGTTTAGGGCAAATTGCCCTAATACCCTTTTTGATCTCCGGGGGACTTTTTTAAGTAAAAATTTTCTTAATTTTTGTCAAAATATTTTCAAAAAAGTTCAAATTTCTAAACTCAAAATTTGAACTTTTTTGCTTTACTTTTATAGGTAAATGTATTATAATAAATTTAGATTTGGGATTAAGTTAGCATTTAGTTTAATTGCTTATGCTAGCTTTTTCTTTTTGATTTTCACTATATCTTTTTAGTTCAATTCCATAACACATTTGATATAATTTTTGAATAATTGCATCCGATAATTCTTTGTCATTACTTTGCTTAAATCTATGTAATAAGCCTTCTTTATCAAACTTAGTTGTTATTATAATTGGCAACTTATTTTCATTTCTATTTTCTATAATTGTATATAATTTGTCTAATGCCCATTGACTTATTTTTTCTGTTCCTAGATCATCTATTACAACCATATCTACATTAGAAAATAGTTCTATTAGTTCATTTTCCGACTTTGAATTATCTTTAAAAGTTTCTTTTATCATATCCAATAATGATGTTAATCTTCCTATTAAAACCAGTTTATCTTTTTCTATTAATTCATTTGAAATCGATGCTACTAAATGTGTTTTTCCCACTCCAGAATTTCCAGTAATAATAAGTCCATTTTCTTGCTTATTTTCGGTACATTTCTTTGTATAATCTTTTGCAATCTCTACTTCTTTTTTATTAACATCTGTTACTTTAAAATTCTTAAAATTATAATCTTTTATCCTTTTACTAATATAATTTTGAGAATAAAATTGATTAATCATTTCTCTATAATGTTCTTTTTTTTTCTGCTCTTGAATTTTAAAATCTACATCGTTCCAATAGTCTTTTGATTCTTTACAAGTGCATCTTTCATATTCAATTAATTTTGAAGATACATTAGTATATAAGTAGTCTAATTCTATTGGCTTTAAATCTTTTCCACAAAATTTGCATTTATTGTGGAAATTCTTTTGAAAATTTTCATATTTTGTATTCTCTAAATCCATTATTGTTCTCATTCTCCTTTCTTGTATTTTTTCTTAGACTTTTCCATAATCTTTGAAAAATTTTCTATTGTCATTGGTGTTTTTTCTCCTATTACTAACTTCCCTTCACTATTACATTCCATAGCAATAGTTATTAACTGAATCCATACTCTAAAATATGTGTCTCCATCAGTTTCTTTTAGTAATATTTGCATTTTCCTGTTTGAAAATATTTTAATTTCTAGTTTTAACCATTGTAAATTATACATATCCTCCTTTCCCCGCTTTCCTTACAATCTAACTGATAGATTGCTGTTCCATATTTTCTAAATATTCATCTAGTGCTTGTACTCTAAATAAATATTTTCCACCACCTTTTGAGCATGGTATTTGTTTTCTTCTTACTAATTGATTTACCAACCAATAAGATATTCCCAAATACTCTGCTGTTTCTTTCATCGTTAGTGTTGTTCTTTGAACTTTTTGTAATTCCATAGTATCACCTCCAGATTTTTAGCAAATTTGCATTGACTTTTGTTAACATTTGTATTATATTGTGTATAGTTAACTTTGTAAATACTTTATTGTTTATTTTGATAGCAAGTTAGCTCTTGATGATTTTATAAATTGTTAACGGAGGAATTATGAAAGAAAATAAAGTAAATAGCAATATACACATCTCTATTAATAATGGAGAAGAAATCAAACATATAACTTTATTGTATGGAAATCCAGATTATAAATTACCTGAAGGTGTTTCAGTTTTAGATATTATAAAAGGTTGCTTAACTGAAGATGAATATAAAGAATATGAAGAATTATTTACTGAACATTTAAAAATCAAACCTTTCACCAATGAAATAAAAAGAAAAATTGACCATTTAAATATACCAAAAAAGTTGCATTACTACGAACTAGGCGAACTTTCAAATTGTCATTTCTTTATAAAAGACCATTTCTCAATTTATGATAGAGGAACAAATTTAATTGATTTTTTAAATACAAATTTCTCTAATTTTGATGAATATTTTGTCTGGTTTACTAAATTTTTTACTTCTTATATAAAATATTTTGAAAAAAGTGATATAGAAAATCTAAAGGTTGATAAGTCTTATAGTTATAATGAAATTGAAAATTTAGGACAAAAATACTTCAAATTAATAAAAAAAGATGCCATAAAAGTTCAAAGGATTTACTCTGAATTTGTTGACTACATTTTCAGCAAACATCCTCTTGAAAATTCAAGAACAATGACTAATCAGATGAGATTTTATATTTACTACACCTCACATTTTAAAACACTAAAGCCATATGTTACGGATTTTAAAATAGATGATGCTTTTAATTATAAAATTTTTCCTGAGTATCTTGAAACCAGTGAAGATAAATTATTAGAATTTTTTACAACAGGTCAACATTTTGCTGATGTATATGCTGAAACTAATGCAACAAGTTCTAGTGTTTATACCATACTTTATATTACATTATTTAAATTTGTAGAAGAAAATAAATATATAATAAAAAAATGTAAAAATTGTGGTAAATACTTTATAACAGATAATCCAAGAGTTAATTATTGTAATAATTTATTCAAAGGCAAACAAACTTGCAGGGATATTGGTAATCAAATTGCACAAAGAATTAAACAAGAAAATGATAAAGTTTATGGTAAATATCGTAAAATATATTCTAAAAAAGCGATGTTAGTAAAACGTAACCCTGATATAGAAGTTTATAAAAAGGATTATGAAAATTGGAAAAAAGAAGCCAAAAAATTCATGGATGATATAAGAAATGAGGAAAAAACTTATGAAGAATTTGATAATTGGTTAGATGAAAACTAAGGAGGTTTTTAAATATGGGAGATGAAATAATAGCAGCTTTAATATCAACTACTATAACGAGTATTATTATAATAATAGGTTTAATCGTTACTTATAATATGAATAAAAGGAATTATAAAGAAGAGCTAAAAAATAACAAAACAACATTAAATATTGAAAAATTGCAATCTATTATTCTTGATGTATCGAATTTACTAAATGATCCAAATAATATTAGCCCTAAAACATATCAATTATTAGTTTCAAATATACTTTCATATGGAAGTTTAGATGCAATTAAAATATTAACGTATTTACAGACTAGTTTATATAATAATCAAAATATAAATCAATCTCCTAGTGAAAAAAATAGTAATCAAACAATTTTAACAATTACTGCTTATTGTCTATTAATTACTCAAATAAAATATGATTTAACAGGAGAAATATTACCTCCTTTGTCATATGCAAAAATAAAGTTAACTGACTTTAAAAAATTAGAAAATGATTTTTATGTCAAAAATAATGAGATAATCAACGAATTACACTTAAATGAGAATTTTAAAACTCTTTAAAAGCATTTGATTTATATATATCATAAAATATAAAAATAAGGAAAAGTTAAGTGCTTTTCCTTTAAATTTATTTTTTATTCTATTCCTATTCCATTATTAATTTCCTTAATCTTTTCATATTGATATTCACATGTATATTTTATATATTCAACTATTTTATTTATATCTATATTATATTTCTTAACATCATCTTTTCTAATGCAAATAATTAATTCTGTTGCTATTTTTTTGGTTGTATTATTGGCTACAAATGAAAATATTATATGCTTAAGTATCTCTTCTCTAGAATCTACTATTCCCATTCTTCCTGTTCCTATAATTGGAATAGCGATAGGTTCAACATGTCCATACTCTCCAATATGTTGCCATAATCGTGATAAAGAATCAGTAATATTCATAGTTGAAGGATTTATTGTTTTGCCCTTTGCATTTATATCTGAATCAGCTAAAAAATAAAATCTATATCCATTTTGATTGATTTCAACTGTAGTTCCAATTTCATATCTTTTTGTTTTTGTTTTTTCTCTATCTTTTAGTTCTATATATTGTTTATCTTCTAATTCTTTTTCAATTAAATAATCCAATGTAGTAATATTATTTTTAAAATATTTGTTTTGAACTTGCCCCTGAACACTATTTATACTAATAAAATCATTTTCTGTATTTGTATCAAATGTTGAATTTGTTGGTACTACTATTGCCGCTTTCTCTTTTAGTAAATCACCAATTTTTAATTTTATTTTTATATCTCTATTTTTTATATTAAATAAATATTCCCTTTTGGGCCAGTTAACAACAATAACTACTATTATACCTACAATTAGGATTATAACATACAATTTTGTTGAAATAGTTACATCAAAAAAACCAAAAATATCATTAATAGTTACAATTGCTCCAATGTAAGCTAATATACTAATAACATCCTTTTTTAAAACTGGCCATATATTTTTTATAAAATACTCCATTATAATCCCAATTCCCTATATACATTATCTTTATAATAATATGCCCCACTTTTTCCTTCTTTAGTGTATTGTTCATATGAACTAGGCCAATTTTCAAGAGCATATTGTAAAATCTTAGAATTAAAACTTATATGCATTGCTAAATGATCTCTTATTAAAGCTGGACATTTCTCTTCATCCATACTTCTCTTTCCATTTAAATTAACAACTATGCATGGAATATCTCTTTTTATTGCTTGTTCTATTTCCCATCTAACATATTTGTATAAATATTTTGTATGGTCACCAACTAATAAGACAAATACTTTTGTATTTCTAAATCTCTCCTGTAAACCTGCTTTTATTGATTCTTCACTTTTATCATAAATATTGTTCAAATCATGTGCATCATAAAAATTAAAATCTGTATTATCGTTTTGTTTCCATGCCTTCATTAAATAATAATATCTTAAATCATTGTCTGCATCCATAGATACGTAAACTTTATTTTTATAACTCATTATAATTTCTCCTTTCATTTGTCACATAATATCACATTTTCTGTAAAAAGTCCAGCAATTTGTTAACAGTGTAATTTTCGACAATTTTCTACATTTTATTATACTCATAAAATTTTTAAGTTTCTTTTTGAAAACTATCGCATTTTGTTAACTATTATTGTGTGATAGTTTTTGTTAACAGCAAGATGCATACTTCTCCCACCCATAAGCATACTTGAAAGGAGGTGAATTAAGTAATGGCTGGGAGTATAGAAAAAAGAGGAAAAAATAGTTACAGGTTAACAGTATCTGAAGGTTTTGATCTAAATGGAAATCCAATGATACACAGAAAAACAGTACATGGAACTAAAAAAGATGCAGAAGTTGAACTCGCAAAATTTGTTACTGAAGTGCAAAATGGCTTAGTTGTTGATGGCAAATCTCTTAGATTTTCTGAATTTACAGAAATATGGAAAAGAGATTATGGTTCAAAAGAACTTGCTCCTACTACATATAAACGATATTGTAGAATGTTAGAAACAAGACTTTTACCATACTTCGGACATTTCTATATTAACAAAATTAGACCAACTGACATTATGAAGTTTTATGATTTACTTGAAAAAGATACTCAATTGGTTAGAAAAAGTGGTAACAATGGCGAAAAAACTAAAAAGCCCTTATCTGGCAAAACAATTTTAGAACATCACAGATTATTAAGAGCAATGCTTCATAAGGCAGTTTATTGGCAACTTATAGTGGCTAATCCTGCAGAGCGTGTCCAAGCACCTAAGGCTAGAAAACCTAAAAGAAGATCTTACGATGATGAGTAAACTAAAATATTACTAGAAAATTTAGAATTACTTTCTATTGAAGATACTAAATACAAAGTTGCTATCATTCTTACTGTTTTTACTGGTGTTCGTTTAGGCGAGTTAATGGGACTAGAATGGCAAGATGTTGATTTAAAGAATGGAATCATTAGTATTAATCGTTCTAGTCAGTATCTATCTGATATGGGAGTTTTTACAAAAACACCTAAAACAGAGAGTTCCATTAGAGAAATTGCAATACCCGAATTTATCATTTCTTTGCTTGAGGAATATAAGTTATGGTATGAAGAGCAAAAATCTATTTATGGCGAATTATGGACTAATTCTGATAGGTTATTTGTACAAGCTGATGGCAATCCTTCTTCAATTAGCAAATGGTTTGTTAGATATGTAAGCACAATTGGATTACCTGTAATTAATTTTCACGGATTAAGACATACAAATGCAAGTTTACTAGTAGCACAAAATGTTGATATAGCTGTTATTTCTGCAAGACTTGGTCATGCACAAATTAGCACTACATTGGATTTTTATGTACATCCACTACTTTCTCATAATAGAAAAGCTGGATATGCATTAGAAAACTTGTTATTACCAACAAGGTCTTAATTTAAACTTTTTTCTAATTTTCACAAACGGAAATAAAAGCCGTTACAATTTTCACGATATAAAAATAAAAGGCAACTAAGTAAAAAATTTAGATTTCTCATTGCCTTTTATATTTAAAAAAAGTATAAAATTTTAATGCTTTTTTATTAGAATTTAAGTAGTTTGAGGCACTTATTTTACCCAACTTTTACCCAATTTGACATAACAGCGCCTAAAAACAGCATTATTGTAAACAAGTTGTAGACAACAAAAAATCACTAAAACCGTTATAGTTCTAGTGATTGGAGTTTGGTTGCGGGGTAAGACTCGAACTTACGACCTTCGGGTTATGAGCTATTCTATTCTTTTATTGTACTATAAAAAATTTTTTCTTTCTTTTTTTCCTGATTGCAAATATTGCATTCACATTTGCTTTAAGTTAGCTATTAATTCTTCTACATTATTTTTTATAACATTATCAGAATTTATCAAATCTATATTTATATCAAATGCATATGCTTCTTGAATATGGTAGCTTTGTAATTCTATTACACTTTTATTAATTTATCTACATTTTATACTATATTTTTTATTGTATTAAATTTCTGAATTCTATTGGAGAATATCCTCCCAAAACATATTGTGGACTATTATTATACCACTTCATAAACAATTCCATAAATTCTTTTATATCATCCTCATCTTCAAATCTGCATTTTTCTATCAATTCACGTAGTATATTCTCCCCTAATTCACTCTTTTTAATAATTCTTTCAAACGAATATTCCCAAACACTTTCATTTTTCGACTTCACATATTCATACAATTTTTTAGTTGATTTGTCCCATAAATATTCTTCTCTATTCAGTATTTCTTTCTCTTTAAAATTTTTATATTTAAGCCCTCTAAATTTTTGTTCATCAACAATATATCCAACCTCTTCTTCCTCTTCATCTAAATATGTTACAAATTGTTGCACTTCATTTGTATTAGTCCTCATAACATTATAATAATTAACATCCAAATTTAAATTAAGTCGTTTAAAATAGATTTCTTCTAATTCTTCTGATGATATAATCTCATTCATATATTTACAGATTTGTGTTCTTAGAAATTCATTTCGTTGTATTTTGTTTGACTCTCTTTTCTAATACAGTATTTACTATAAATAGCATTGTATCTTTTGTCACATTGATTCTTCCTTCATATTGTTCCATTGTTATCTCCTTTTCTATTTTATTTCTTCAATTTTGTGTTCTGATATTCAAACAAAATTATTGTACATATATTAAATATCATTACATCAGATTTTTTCAAACTTTGCAAGCGTCACTAATAATCCCCCACACTTTCCTACACCAAATCTTCATACATATCACCATACAGTTCTAGTGACCTATCAACATCAATCGAATAAAACCTCACAACATCCTCACCATACAACTCAACGCGCTTCTCCGATTCTAGCACAGCACCCAAGCTCTCCATAGTCCTCCACGATGCAGGATTGCCTTTATCCGCGTCAAGCAAAGCCTTTTTAATACCGCACTCCTTGCACACCTTTAAAGCCAAATACAAATTCACCTTATTATACCCATTTTTTCTCTCCGTCGGTCTAATACAATAGCCAATATTTCCACCGAAATTCATTAATTTCTGATTTAGTTTAGTTCTTATATTTGCCATTCCTATTATCTTATTATCATCAACCCTTATAAGAAAATAGGTCCTTGTAGGAACTTTATCTTCAGTAACCTCTCTTGTATAATCTTCCTCCAGCTTCTTTAACCAGCCTTCATAATCATCTAAATATCTAGTCAATCCCCCAACACCATTAATTTTAGAACCATATTCATAAAATTCATTAATAAAATCTATAGCTTCATTTTTTCTACTGATATTTGGTCTTTCATATCTAAACCTCATTTTATCTCTCCATTTCACACAACTTTCCACAATTATACCACACTCTGTTTATAAAAATCCACCACATCAAAATTTTTTGACTTTCCCAAGCAAATATATTATTCTAAAAGCAAATAAATTTCAAAGGTGATATTATGATAGGCTCTCCTGTCGACTACGACAAAAAATTCAAAGAAAACCTTCCCATTCATCCAGCAAAACTTGACTGGGAATTAAAAAGATATTTAAACCTACTACCAGGAAAAGAAATCTTAGACTTAGGAATTGGACAAGGAAGAAACTCCATTCCATTAGCAAAACTAGGATATCATATTACAGGCGTAGATTTCTCTTATAAAAATTTAGAAATATGCAAAGAAATTTGTCCCGAATTAAATTTATCAAGAGCAGATATAAGAGATTTCGAGATAGAAAAGGATAAGTATGATTTAATATCATCAAGATGTGTTTTACATTTTTTCCATAAAGACGATATGTATGAGATAGTACATAATATTAAGAAAAACTTAAAATCCAATGGTTTGGTATATATACAAGTATTTTCGGTGGAAGACCCAAAATTACAGAAACATACTAATTCAGATAATTTTGAAATGTTAGAAAATAATATTTTTCATAACATTGTTAATAATACATTTGTTAGTTTTTTCACGAAAAATGAAATATTAGATTTGTTTAATGATTTTCAAACTATTTCTATTTCAGAAGAATATTCCTTAGACCAAGGTAGCGATACTCCTTATTACTCAGGAATTATAAAATATATTGGACAAAAAAGTTAGAGACCTAACTTCTCTAACTTCTAACTTTTAGTAATTATCCCTCAGTATAACAGCATTGTAGCCTATTTCTTCCTTGCCTTAAAATTTACAGCCTCCAACTCAAAATTCTCCTCTATCTTTCCATTTACCTTACAAAACTTAGGCACATCTGAATATATCTCTCCAATCCTATAAATAAAATATCTATCTCCATATCTATTTGAAGCCACAATTTCATTTATAGAAATATCAAAAGCCTGGTTTACGCTTTTATTCGTTCCCTTAACCTCGATATAAATCTCTACATATTCTCCATTTCTCTTTTCAAAAGACTTAATGTCATAACCTGCACCATCGCCATTTTCCTCTGACTCCCAAAAAACTTTTTTTGCTAAATCTTCTCTTTGCTCTTTTTTCAGTCTTTCTTTTTCCCAGTCATATACTAGTTTTTCACTATCTTTCCCTATTTTTTCTTTTGATAGGTTTATTTTGTTATAGTCCGCTTTTCCTCTGCTTGTTTGCGTCTTGGCTGTATTTTTTGATTTTTCTCTTACTTTAATATCTTCAAAGCTAACTTCTACTATTTCTCTTTTATCTTCTGCATTATCTCCTATCTTGTCCATAATTCTATTATCATTTACTCTGTTTTCTATTTCTTCATCTTTGTTTGGTTCAACATATAAACTTTCATTCTCTTCCACATTTTCATCTGTATTCTTACTTAATTTTGCGTCAAATTCTTCTTCAAATTCTACTTCTCCCCACTTTTCTATCTCTTTACTATACTTATCTAATTCATCTGCATTTGCACAATACATAAGCTCTCCATTATTTAATTTCATAATAGATAATGCATAAAAATTAGCTTCACCAGTTATTTGAGCAATTTCTATCAGATTCAATTCCTCTACATCTATATAATTTAACCTTTCCAACAAATCCTTTCCTTTTTTGGTTATTTTATATGTTAAAAAGTCCACTTCTGATATAAAATCATTTTGTTTTAAGAGTTCTGCACAAAAATATGCCCTAAAATACACATCTTTTGCAGTTGTAGCCTTTTCTAATTCTATCCCTTCTCTTTTTCCATTTACTAATTTCCAGAATTCCTTTAATAAATATCTTTCTCCGTCTCTCATATATTTTAAAATGTCATAAGTATGTTTTTCAAAATTAAATATTCCCATCTTCTTAAGCACGTTATACGCTCGGTCTGCATCTTGCCCAACCACTTTTGCAATTAATTCTCCTATGTGTTCATACCAAATTGAGTCTATAACCTTAACTCCAAACTTTTTACGCATTTTAACTATCTCTTTTTCATCAATTTCAAATAGTTTAGCAATTTCATATGATATTTTATTTTGTATTATTGACATCGTATATAAATTTTCTTTTGTAAGGTTACTGGTGTTTACAGAGCCTTTCCTATTTTTTATATCTAATAATTTTCCATAAACATCCATTGTTGCAATGGTTTCACCTTTCATTTGAGGTCTTATTTGTTTTAGGCTTTTGATGTATTTCTCTAATTTATTGCATATTTGTAATTGTTCGACACCTTCTTTGCTAAATTCATCTATTTTATTTAATATATTTTTATCTTTTGAAATGTGTTTTATGTATTCTATCGTGTTTTCTAATCTTTGATTTTCATTAATAGGATAGTCTATTTTTAATGCATATATTTCTAATAGACTTTTTAATAATGCTTTGGGATTATTCTTCTGAAATTTGTAATACCACCTATATAAGTCCATTTTAGAGGCATATTCTGTTGCTTTTACTCTTTCGTCTATTTCTGCTATTTTTTCTGTATCATATATTTTTACACCATAATTTTCTATATAGTAGTCTAATTCTGTTGGATTATTTTTTCTTTTTTCAAATTGACACATGCTCCAAAATAATATTTCCATATTATTTTTTCCTGCATATTCTCTTATATCTATAAGTTTTTCATTTAGTTCTCTTATTCTTACATCAGATAGAAAACAAAATGCCGGTGTTTCATCACTTTTTCCCCATGCGTATTCAGAAAATACATATATTTTTTCTACTTTTAGACCTGTTAATTTTGATAGTTCTTCTTTTGTTTTTTGTGCTAATTTTATTTTTTCTTCTGTTACTTTTTTTGTTTTATAAATTTCCATGTATTCTAATACTTCTTTGTCAATTTTTTTGTCCATTTCGCTTCCTCCTAATTGATACTGTGATTTTTTCTCATTATATCATTTTATTTTTTTGAATTAAATTATTTTTGCATATTTCCTCAACTTTTTTCATATAATTAAAATAAAAGTATTGACAATAACAAGTTATAGTAGTAAAATAGATATTGTTAATAACATCGCGGGGTGGAGCAGTTGGCAGCTCGTTGGGCTCATAACCCAAAGGTCGATAGTTCGAGTCTATCCCCCGCAACCAATAATTATCAAGCATTTGCTATGTTATAGCAAATGTTATTTTTTTGCCTTAATTTGAAATTTTTTGAATATTTTATATATTTTTGGATACACTAATTATAAACAAACATTTATGGAGGTAGTTTAATGAAGCTTTTATATAATATTGTACTTACTCTTGTTATTGTCGGTGCACTTAATTGGCTTCTTATAGGGCTTTTCAATTTTGATTTAGTAGCATCTATTTTTGGATCAATGAGTACTTTTAGTAGAATTATATACACATTAGTTGGTATAAGCGGAATAATCTCAATTGGACTTTATACAAAAATAAACGAATAAGAAAACTAGAAATACAATAAATATGGCTGATAGTTGATTTAAACTATCAGCCTATTACTATAAATATTTTAAATGAAAACAGGCTTTATTTATAAACTAATTTATTTTATGAAAACCGTTTTCCATATTTTTACAAATACTTTCTTTTGGTTAACATATAAACTTACTAATTGTCTCTAAAAATGTAATATAATAGTCGCTGTTGTTTAAAAAATATATTAATAGGGGTGAAAATTTATGCAAAGTGATAGTGAACATGGCAACAAATGTGGAACGGTAACAGTTACTGTTTATAAAGATAAAACTGGACAGCCATATTTTACAGTTACAACTGATACAGACGATGTTTTACCTGTATCATACGTTATTGAAGATACATTATATCTATATTAAACAGACTAACTATACGTTGGTCTTTTTTTGTTGCCGGTTCTGGTATGTTTGAATGATTGCTGGGGCAAATTTTAGCTTTTATTTTGTTCATTCCATTTGATAAGGATTTGATTTCACCTATAAAACTATATAATAATTAATTCCTTAATATTATTAAACTTGCTCTCACCAATACCTTTAACATTTTTTATGTCTTCTACATTTTTAAACTTACCATTTTCCTTTCTATAATTAATAATTTTTAATGCTGTTGCTGTACCAATTCCTGGTAAAGTTTCTAGCTCAGTTTGATTCGCAGTATTTATATTTACTTTCAAATTGTTTTTATTATTAGAGCTTACAGAAATTTTACTTCCTGAACTTTTTCCAAAATTCACATTATTAGATTTCACAATCTCTGCTGATGAACTTGGGCTTTCTAAATTATTATTTTTCTGTGTTTGCACTTCTTCTTTGGTAGGGATTTTAACTTTTGTACCGTCTTCTAATAAATAGGCTAAATTTACTTCTTCCATACATGCATTTTCCTTTACCCCGCCAGCTTTGTTTATTGCGTCTGCAACTCTACTGTTTTCTTCCAATTCTATTAATCCTTCATTATTAACAGCTCCTGATATATGAACCTTTATCATTTGTTTATTCTTTTTATCTCCATCGTTGTCATCATTATTGTCATTTATATCATTTCTGTTATCTTGGCTTATTTCTAAATTTTCATCTACTGCAAAAGTTCCACTTTTACCATATACGTAATAGCCAATGCTTACTATTGCAATTATTGAAATTGCTATTATAATCATTTTTTGTTTTTTATTTAATTTATTCATAAAATCATCCTTTCTATTGAATTTTTTATTAAAATGAGATATATTATTTGCATAATATTTTAGGAGAGAAATAATGAAAATAAAGAGACTAATTATTTTGATATTAACTAATTTAATAATTTTAGCAACTACATATTGCCCAGTTTTCTCAGTAGAAATTCTTATACAAGAGCGGTGACACAACTAAGATCTTAGAAAAAAGTAGTACTACGACTAATATTGAACCAACTAATATTCCTGATATTACAGCAAACTCTGTTTATTTAATGGATAATAAGACTAATTCAGTTTTATATAGTAAAAACGAAAATCAAAAGGTTTATCCTGCAAGTACAACTAAGATTTTGACTGCTATTATAGTTTTAGAAAATTGCAAACTAGATGATGTTGTAACTGCTAGTTATAATTCAGTTATGGGAATTCCTGAAGGGTATACCACAGCAGATATTCAAATAAGCGAACAGCTTACTGTTGGACAACTTTTAGAGCTTCTATTGGTTTATTCTGCAAATGATGCTGCTAATGTTTTGGCAGAACATGTTGGTGGATCTATTGATAGTTTTGTTTCTATAATGAATACAAAGTTGAATGAATTAAATTTAACTAATACTCATTTTACAAATCCTTATGGTTTACATGATGAAAATCATTATACAACTGCACATGATTTGGCTTATATTATGAAATATTGTTTGAAAAATGATACTTTTAGAAAAATAGCTGGGAAAGCTTCTTGTGCAATTTCTGCAACAAATTTACATGAGCCAAGACTTTATAGTTCTACTAATGAGCTTTTGGTTCCTGATAATACAAATTATTATAAATATTTGGTTGCTGGGAAGACTGGTTTTACATCACAAGCTAAAGAGTGCCTAGTATCTTCTGCTTATAGAGATGATTTAGAGTTCATTGGTGTTATTCTTGGAAGTGATAGCCGTTTTGCAGATACAAAAAAGCTTTATCAATATGGATATTCAAATTATTCAGTTCAAAAAATTGTTAATAAAGATGCAATAGTTTCTAATTTACAAATTAGCAATGCCGATTATACTACAAAGGATTTAGATTTATTGGCAATTGATGAAATATCGGCTTTGATGAATAATCAAGATAATCCTTTAAATGTAGAACCCAAAATCATTTTAAAAGAAAACATTTTAGCTCCAATTGAAGAAGGTGCAATTCTAGGAAAAGCTACATACAAAATAAATGGTGTTGAATATTCTACTGATTTAGTTGCTTCTCATAGTGTAAAACCGTCAAAATTTCTTGTATATTCTATATATACTATTCTTGGTAGTAATTTAGTTGTTTTATTAGCTTTTTGTGTTATTTGGTTTATTAAGAAAAAAAGTAATTCTGAAAAAATAATTTCGAATTAAGAGTAAGACTTTTTAAACAAAACTTACGCTCAATATAAATTTTAGATAGAAAGGCTTGATTAGACTTTTTCAAGCCTTTCTAATTAGTTATTCATAATCTTTTCCTATAACTATTGTTATGTTTTTTTGTGAAGAAGTAGATTCGCTTTTTTGAGCAACTCCTGCTCCTATTGTTTCTATAATGTCATCTGATATTTCTGAACTTACATCTTTATTTTTTATAACTACTGTTTTAGAAGTTTCATTTGTTGTGTCTTTTTGGCTTACTTTGTATCCTTCTGCTTTTAGTTTTTTTATCACATCATCTAAGTTGTCTTTGTTTCCGCTCCCGTTTAAAACTTCTATTTTTATTTCTGATTTCTTTGTTATCAAGTTTCCTTCTTCTTCTAAGTCTTCTTCTGTCTTGTCCCTGTCTAAGAATAATTCTTGAACCAAAGCTTTCGTTTCTTTTTTGTTGTATACAAATATACTTACATTGTTAGTTTGGCTTAAATCTGGCACTGCTCCTGGCAATGTTGATGTTAGGATATTTGCTGTGTCAAATTCTACAATATATGGTATGTAATCTTTTGCTACATCAAAATCTATATTTGTTATCAAATTGTTTTTTGCAACATCTAGTATCTCACCTATTTTGAATATGTTTTCTACCTTTGCTGTTTGTTTTATAACTTGCATTATAAATTCTCTTTGTGTTCTCATTCTTCCTAAATCATTGTCTCCATATTCTGCTGGATATGTTGGGTATGTTCTTGTTTTAGGGTCCCAGTTTCCATGCCTAAATCTAACCAATTGTTCAGCTTTGTCCCCATCTAATCGTTGTTCTCCTGCTTTTAAGTCAATGTGTAAGTCTTGTGTTGGGTCATCATATTTCATATCTATTGGAACATTGAATGTTACTCCACCTATTGCGTCAACTAGTTCGATTAATGCTTCTGTTTTTACTACTGCATAATATTCTATGTCTAAACCTGTAATTTCGTTTACTGCTTCTAATGTTTCGTCTGGTCTATTTTTTCTTCCATATAGTGCATTGATTTTTTCATATGCTGTTGCTCTTGCTGAGTTTTTTCCTGTATATGTGTCTCTTGGTATTGACAATAGTGTTGCTTTTTGTGTATTTGGATTATATGATGCTACCATTATTGTGTCTGTTAGGCTTGAACCTTGTAAGTCTGTACTAATTCCTAGTACTAAACACTTGAATTCTCCTAAGTTTTTTCTAGTATTTTCATCATGTCCTACCATTGTTGCTAACATTCCTGTCATTCCCCCACCGTTTTTTTGTACTTTATATGCAAATACACCACCAGCTATTGCTATTGCTAATAGTATTACTAATAATATCTTTTTCCATATTTTCTTTTTTCTTTTTTTAGCTTTTTGGGCATGTCTTTCTCTCTCTTTCAAATTTTCTCACTCCTAAAAATTTATATTGAAAGTATATCAAAAAACTGTCACAATTTCAACTTTTTTAGAAAAATATATTTAAGATATTATATGTTGTCATTGTCTTAGCAATATAAGATGTATTCATAGTGTTTCCTAAAGTTCCTGTTGGATTCATTGTTACAATTAAATTTATTATAATTAAAATTGCATATGTAACTAGAAATCCCCTTAAAGCTCCATATATAGCGCCACCAGCTTTATTGAATTGATCTAATATCGGCAATTTCGCAACAAAATTTGCTATTGCTGTTACAAATATTAATGCTATTCTTATACCTATAAATAATATAAGCATTGTTGCTCCATATACGATATTTCTTGCAAGTTCTTTTGAAGCTTCTGGTAACATTCCTTGTTTTGCACTTTCTACTAGTTCACTGGTAATTTCATTGGTATTTTCTGTTTGTATCATTTCTCCAACGTTTTCTTCTATGGTTTCTTGGATTTTTTCATCTATTGTAGTTGTATTAATTATTATGTTTCCTATTGGTCTATAAAATACCATTACTGCAACAATTGTAATTATAAATGCAACTAAATTTATTCCTAATGATATTAGTCCTTTCTTATATCCAAAAAATATTGAA
This sequence comes from uncultured Clostridia bacterium, assembly GCA_948502395.1. GTDB lineage: Bacteria > Bacillota > Clostridia > TANB77 > CAG-508 > CAG-269. Next base: position 97,042 of record CAOPES010000003.1, read on the forward strand.
GCTAGTATAAATAAAATTATTACTCCATCAATTATCAATCCCATATTTACCTCCTATAAATTAATTATTTCAATTTTATCTCTATATATAATTCCAGCTAAGCTGTTTGAAACTACTATGTTTGTAATTTCTTGGTTAGCTACATATCTTTTTACTAACCAACCACCTGTATTGATAAATTCAACTTCTGTCCCTAAGTTCAGTGCTACTATGTCTCCATATGTATATATTTTTCTTGCAACAGAATCAGCTATGTATTCCTTTTTCTCTTGATTATCCGCATTTATTAAATTTACTAATGTATCAGCTGTAAATAGTCCAGATGATTTTTCTTCTATTGAACATATATAGTTATTTAAATTTAGTGACTGAAAAATAACTTTTTTATTTTGATTTTCTACTAATGTTTTTGTTTGTCCATTTTCTAGTTCTATAATACAATCTGTGTACATACATACCAATCTGTTTTTTTCTTGATATTTTATATTTGTTATTAATTTTCCTACTTCACTTTGATATGCGTTTTCTACTGAATCTGTTTTTTCTTTTTCAGCTTTATCTATTGCTATTACTTTTATATTTGATTGAATTATCGTTCCTGATGTATCAACTTCTGCTATTGCTAGGAATTTGTTGTCATTTGATATACTGACATCTACTACTCTTGAAGATAAATATGTTTTAAATATTGGTGTTCCACTTGGATTGTACATTGCAATTACTGTTTTGTAACTTGTATCTACAATTACTACTGCTACATATCCATTCTTATTTATGTGTATTTGTGAAATATTTCCTTCTACTTCTGACTCCCAAGAGATTTCTTTGTCTGATATTGAGTATATTTTCTGCCCTTTGTTTTCTGCAATTGCTAGAAATCTGTTTTCTGAACTGTATATTGGGTTTGATATTTGTATGTCTAATTCTTTTTCTTTATTTCCTGTATTTCCGTATATTGTGAATTTCGTTTTGTTTAGTATCCCTATGTATTTATTAAATGAATATATTGATGTTGCTTCACTTTCGTTTATTTCTATTGTTGCAACTTTGTCCTGTTGAACCTCTTTTCTAAATATATTTATATCTATCCAGTTTCTTACTTGTCTATTTGTGTTATATACGCCTATTACTATTATTGATATTACTGTAATTGTTATTATTATTGTTATTGTTGCAATTTTTTTCACATTTATTTTTCTTGTTTCTGGTATTATCTCTTCTTGCGTCCAGACATCTTTCATATCTCTTTTCTCCTTGGTTTTTTCTTTATTTTACTATACCAATTAATAAAAAGCAAGAAAAATCTTTATTACGCATATTACTTCTTCCAAAACACTGCTCTTAATCCAAACGGACATCCCCATGGGGCTCCTGATATCTCATTTTCTCTTTTATCTATTATTATTTCCCTTAAACTTCCACAACTTAAAAAAGCATTTGCATTTATACGCTCAATATTTGAAGATATCTCAACTCTTGATAAATTACTATTACTACTAATTGCTGTTCCTTGAATTTCCTTTACACCACTTGGCAACACTATTTCTCTAACATTATCTCTATTCCATATTGAATATTCTTCTATTATTTCTACCGAATTCGGAATATTATATATATCCAAATCTTTTGATAGTGCAACAAGTCTTTTACCATCTTTACTTAGTATTACTGTTCCATCTACTGTTTTTAGATTTTGATTATCTTCTGAAATTGTAATTTCTACATCATGCCTAAAAAACGGAATTGAATGATTAATATTATTTACTTTTGCTGGTAAATATATTTCTCTAATCTTAGTTCCACTAAAATTAAATCCACCTATTCCCTGTAAATTGTCAGAAAGTTTTAAATTTTCTAAATTACTACTCCCATTAAAGCATTTTTCTCTAATATATACGACTTCATTTGGCATTATAAATGATTGTTGATTTTGCGTATATCTAATAATTTCTTCCATATCTTTTGTATATAAATTTCCGTCAACACTTTTAAAATTTAAGTTGTTTTCAGCTACATTTATTCTTGTTACATTACCACTAAAATTACTATTTATTGTCTTTACATTCTCAGGAATGTTTATTGTGAGTTTCTGTGTAAAACTTTCAAATGAACCTTTTTGAATTGTTTCTACTGTTTGTGGTATATTCACTTCTGTTGTATTTGCTAAAATAAAGTATATTATTTTACCGTCTTTTGACATTAATGAGTTATTTGCAAAGCTGTATGTTTCATTTTTAGCTGATATTTCTAAATTGGTCAATTTACTTGTACCTTCAAATGCACTTACACCAATCTCTTTTACTGTTGATGGCACTGAAATTCTTTGTAAATTATAGTCATAGATAAATGTACTTTCTCTTATATGTTCTATACCTTCTGCAATTATTATTTCTTTTAATGAATAACAGTTGGCAAGCATTTGGCTTGGTATTTCTTTTAATGATTTTGGGAAGTTAATTTCAGTAAGTTTTCCACACATATTAAAGCATTGCATCCCTATACTTGATACACTATCTGCTATTTTTACCCTTTCTAATGCCGTACATCCTTGAAAAGCTTGATATCCTATCCTTTCAACACCTTCTTCTATCACTATATTTTCAAGTGTCGCATTTCCCGAAAAAGCATTATCACCTATTTCTTTTACTGTTCCTGGAATTACTATGCTTCGCAATCCAGGTATGTCTCTAAATGCTCCTGCTCCTATTTTGGTTACATTTTGTGGTATTATTATTGAACCTGTTGCTTCATCCATTAAGTCTAAATTTTTGTCTGCTGACATTAATTCTCCGTTCTATTATTATATACGGACTTACTTTTATACCAATTTCTTGTGCCCATTTTTTCTCTTTTTCATTTTGCGAAAAATAGAATAATTCTCCTTTTATTATTTCAAAATTGTCTACGTATTTTTTATTGGAATTTTTTAGAATAGTGTATATATTGCCTTCTTCTTGTACCGAGTCATATATTAATGCATTTTTACCTGCATATAACGCACCTTCTTCGAAACTTCTGTCGTTAGAAAGTCTTTCAGTTAAATATAACTCATATTCTTCTGCTACTGCTGATAATTCTGTTTTGAATTTTGCTTCTCCGAGCTTTTCCTATTGTTCCATTTTCTCCTGTTAGTGTTGCTACTGTTACTCCGTGCCAATATTAATAGCACTATTATTGTTATTACTAGTGCTATTAATGTGATACCTTTGTTTAACTTCTTTTTGCCCATTTTCATCAACCTTTCCATTTTTAGTTTATTATTATTTTACTTTTCAGAAAGGTCTTACGTCAACAAGTAACACTCATTATGCCATTTTCAGTTTTTTTAGCTCTCTTTCATCTATTTTTGTTATATCCATTATATCTTTATCGCTCATTTGCTTTTGCAACATTTCTTTTACGATTTGTTTTATTGCTTTGGCTATTCCTATCTTTTCCCCACGTTTCTCTCCTTCTTTTCTGCCTTCTTTTCTTCCTTCCCTTTTTTCATCTTCTAACCATTCAATAAAATACTTTTCAAATCTCATTTCTTCATTTCCTCCTTTTTCTAATTTTTTAATATATTCTTTCGTTTCTTCCGGCATAATTTTTCTGATTTTGTTAGAATATTTAAGTATCTTTGCTATATATTCCTTTTCTTCTTTTGTTAAATCCTTTTTCAATATTTCATCCATTGCTCCTTTTAGTTCTTCTTTTGAATTTATTTTTTCAAATAGTAATGCTTTTGACATTCCTGTATCTTCTTTTACCAGTTTTTCTTCTATTTCATTATTTATATCAACAAAATTATATTTTGCACATTGAAATATTTCCATTCCAAATCTTCTTCTTACTTCTTTTTCGTTTGGTACATCCCATTTTCTACGACCTGTATATAATACTATCGGACAAATATCTGGTTCTATCCATTTTTCGTTTGATTTTCTTATGTCTCTTCTTAATTCTATACAATATTTTGTCATTCTCTCGGGCATGTTATAGTCAACTTTGCTTTGATGTTCTACAATTATATATAGATTTTCTTTTGGTATTTTATATACTATATCTGCTTCCTGCCTTTCAAATTTTGATGTTATAAATTCTTTATTGTATCTTTCTATATCATCTTCACTTAATTCTTTATTTATTTCGTTTCCAAAATACTTTTTTATAAATTTTAAAAATTCCTTTTTGTTACTTAGTATTTCTTTGAAAATCTTGTCTTTATATTGATGTGTTTTCTCTTCTTCTGCATCTAAAATATATTCTGCTGACTCTTCGTTTAATTCATACCTTTGCATTATTTTTGAACATCTTAAATATTCTTCGAATGTAAATAAATACATTTTTTATTCCTCTCTTTCATTTTAATATATTTTTATTCTGTTGTCAATGTTTCTTCATTGGTAAATTAGTCTTTGCTTTTTGTTTTTACTTCATCATTCTTTTCTTATCACCTTTTTTCTTATTTTTATTTGTTTTTTGAATTTTATTTTCGATAGAAAGTATTCGAATTTAATTTGAAATAAATTTAATGAGCATTATATAAAAAAGTATATATAATCTGCACATTCATTACTATATCAGATTTTATATACTTTTTCAATATTTTTAGATAAATTTTTTCAACTTTTCATCGACAAATTTCGACATCTCGCTTTATATTTTCAAAAGAAATTACATTAACAATTGTATCTTAATGTGCTCTCTTAAACATTATAAGTAAAATTTGAACAATTCCCAAATATCCAAAAATCGGATACAAAGAATTTATCAAATTAGAAAAGCCAATTTTTGAAACTAGCACAGAAGTTATGCACATAAATACCGCAATCTGTGTATAACTTTTCTTTGATTTGCTCACATTTTGCAAATAACTTGTTCCTAATGAAATTGCTGTGGTAAAAATTGAACCTAATATTATAAATCCATATGCAATTTTTAATATTTTAAACATATGTGAAACTACATAAACAGCAGGCATTTCTAAATTAGAAATATCCACATCAACTCTAACTAAAAGTAAAAATATTATAACAGATAAAGCTATACTAATTACTGTTGAAATGGCAGCAATTGAGGCAATTTGTTTTTTACTACTTAGGTAGTCTTTTAATGTTATTAAAACTGGTAATAATAAAATGCTGTTATAACTGCAATATATAATTGCGCTAAGTAAGTAACTAGACGTGTTTGTTCTTATTATATATTTGTCTAATTCTGGTAAGTTAATTTCTACTATATTCATAAAACCTATTATTACAACAAATATTATAAGTATTGGTACTAGTATTTCGCTTGCCTTTACAACTCCTTTTATACTTGTCATAAATATGAAAAAACAGAAACTTGCAAGTATAATGCTTCCAATTAGACTGTTTATTCCTAATTCTTGTTCAAAATATGCTCCGAAACCCGCTATCATAATGAAAAATGTTACTAAAATAAATATGTTTATTACAATGTTTACAATGTTTTTTAGATTGAAAAAGCTTTCATTTTGCTTTGGCTTTATAAACATTTCTAAAAATTCTTTATATGTTTTTATGTTGTATTTATCAATTAAGCATAATGCTTTATATATGATTAGTCCCATTAATATGCAAGATACAACTATACCTATCAATCCTTCTATTCCGTAAGAAAAGAAGAATAAATACATCTCTTGACCTGATGCAAATCCTGCACCAATTAATGTTCCTATTATTACAAATACAACTTTAAAAATATTTTTCATAGCAAAAAACCCCATATTAGTTTATGGGATTTTTTTATTTTTATTCTATTTTTTTCTTCTTCTAAGTATCCATACAACAATTCCTGCAAATATTATTAATACTGGCACTCCGAATATTGCAACTTGAACCATTATGTCTTGTTCTTTTGTTGGTGTATATGTTACTGTTCCTGTGCTCTTTCTAGCTGTTATATCTTCTGGTCTTTCAGCTAAATATGCAATTGAGTTTAAAGCCATATCTTTATTACGAGCTAGTGCTATTATTGGTGATTGCGCATTTTGTGATAGTGTAAAGTCTGTTATAAATGTATTTTCTCCAATTACAACTAATTTAGATGTTTTAGCTTTTTCGCCTGTTTCGTCATTTGCTTCTTGTAGTGTTTTTTCTAATTCTGCCCCTACTACAAATTTTCCTGTTTCTTCATTTTCTTGTTTACTTGATGATGTAATTGAATAATCTGCCCTAAAGAATGATGTTTCTCCTGTTGTTAAAAGTTCTGTTTTTGCAACTTTTAATTCTTCTAATTTGTCTTCATTTATATTGACTTTTGTAGGATTTATTAATAATACATCAGATGTATTGTACAATGTCTTTGTCAAATTAGAGTATCCTATTGTTGGGAATATTACATAAGGCATTCCTGATACAGTTTTGCTTGAATCTGTTTCAAATATCATACCTACGTCAAATGGATTAACTCCGTACAATTCTAAAACACTATTTACATTTGGTAAATCTTGTTTTTCAGCAATTACTCCATTTAGCCATAAGATATTTCCGCCAGCATTTATATAATCTTTTATTGCATTTGTAGCTGTTTCATCAAAATCTTTATTTGGAGTTGTTATTACTAATACTTTACAATCTTCTGGGACTTTACCTGTTGATAATATGTTTAATGTTTCTATTTCGTTTACTTCATTAGCTAAGAACATACTTAGATATCTCATATTTGTTGATAATTTATATTCACTATATCCTTCTAAGAAATATACTTTTGGTATTTCATTTGATGTTACTGTCAAAATTGAGCTTGTTAATTTTTCTTCTGCTATACTAATTGTTTCATATGTTGTTGTATCATAAGTTACTAAATCATTTGCTGTTAATACTTTTGAGTTATCTCCACATTCTACTATAATTCCTTGTGTGCCATCTTCTATACCATATTTTGAAGCTAAGTCTGGTCTAGCATTTATATCTATTGCTTCTGCAACTATTTTTTCATTAGCGTTTTTATATTGTTTTGCTAACTCTAAATTTGAGTCTTCATCTGTTGACCCCACAAAATAGATGTGTACATCTTTGTCTATATTTTTTACTTTATCTTTACTTTCTTGTGTTAATGTATATAATTTTTCTTGACTGAAATCTATTGGTGTTAACTCCAATTTTTGCATTAAAATGTTTATTCCTATAAATAACAATATTATAGCTAGTACTAATAATGTTGTTTTAGTTCCATCAATTAGCCATTTTTTCTTTAATACTTCAATAAATTTATTAAGCTTTTTTTCTTTTTTCTCTTTCACTTTGCATCCCCCTTTTTACCTTACACTTTTTCTTCTTTGCATAGCAATTATTGTTAGTAATATACAAGAGATTGTAAAGGTTACAAAAGTTACTGTATCTGCTATGTCAATTTGTCCCCTTGGGAATTTTGAAAACATATTTATTAATGAGAAATTATTAAATATGCTATTAAATTGTGGTAAAAACCATGTTAGTATAAAAAATCCTATTGTAACTACTCCAGCTATAATTTGATTTTCTGTTATGCTAGATGCTAGTATTCCGAATGATATGTAACTTATTGCTAATAATAAAAATCCTAGCAATGTTACTAATGCTGTTGTAATATGTGGTACTCCGAAAAAGCTTAATATTCCAAAATACATAAATGTGCATAATTCTGTTATTACAACAATTAGTGTTGCTGCAATAAATTTTCCTAGAACCACTTTTGTAATGCTTATTGGCGATGTTAGTAATATTTGTTCTGTTCCTGTTTTTCTTTCTTCTGCTATTGTTCTCATTGTAAGTATTGGTGTTATAAATGTTAATATTGTTGCACCTGAGTAAAATATGTATTCAAAATTTGTACTTTGATATGCAAATACATCAATATAGAAAAATATACTGAACATAATCAAAAACAAGCCTATAAATACGTATCCAACTGGTGAACAAAAGTAAGTTTTAAATTCTTTTTTTATAACTGCTAACATTATTATTTTCCCCCTTCTATTAATTTCATAAAAGCGTCTTCTAAGCTGAAGTCAACTTTTTTCATTTCAAATATTGTGATGTTTTCCTTTGCTAATTCTGAGAACAATATTTTTCTTAAATCTTCATCTTCTTTTGATGTAATCTCATATTGTTTTGTTCCATCTTCATTAGTTTTTATCAATTTTAAAGTTTCAATTTGTGGAATTTTTTCCTTAATTTGTTCCATTTTATTTTCTGCATCTTCTACTGTTACATATACGCTGTTGTTGCTAGAAACTTTACTCTCTAAATTCTCTGGAGTATCAATTGCAACAATTTTGCCTTTATTAATAATTATTACCTTGTTACATATTTGACTTACCTCTGACAAAATATGTGAACTTAGTATAACCGTATGCGTTTTGCCCAATTCTTTAATTAACTTTCTAATCTCTGTTATTTGTTTTGGGTCAAGTCCAACTGTTGGTTCATCTAAAATTAATATCTTTGGCTCTCCAACCAATGCACCAGCCATACTTACCCTTTGTTTATATCCTCTTGACAAATTTCTTGTCAACTTATTCTCTACATCTTTTAAGCCTGTTTGCTCAATTATCTTTTCAACTTTTTCTTTTCTCTCTTTTTTATCTATGCCCTTAATCTCTGCCATATATTTAACAAACTCTTTAACAGTCAAATCTGCATAAAGTGGCACACCCTCTGGCATATAGCCAATCTCTTTCTTCGCTTTCTTAGGTTTTTTTAGCATATCATAACCGTCTATTATTATCTCCCCACTTGTTTGCTCAATAAAACCTGTTAGCATATTCATTGTAGTACTTTTACCAGCACCATTTGGTCCAAGTAATCCAACAATCTCCCCTTCTTTTATCTCGAAGCTAATATTATCTACTGCAACAAATTTGCCATATTTTTTTGTAACATTTTTTACTTCTATCACAAAAAATTCCTCCTTTTCAATTTTCTCTTAGCTTAAATCCTTACCCAGTTTATCATTATATTTTTTTAATGTAAAGCAATTCACAAAAAATTCACATTTATTTACGGAATCCTGCTTTTGGCAGATTGCCATTGGGGACGGACCTTTTTGGCAATTTTTTGCCAATGGGGACACTCCTTTCATAGTTGGCTGACCTCCTCACTCCACGGCTATATGTGTGATTTTTGATGTTGCTTGCTTGAACGGAGTGAAATTTAGAATTTGTAAATTTATATAAAAAGTAATGTTCACGGGCAAATTCTTATTTTTATTTTTCATAAATTCTTTGGTTCCTTACATAAGAAAAGAAATTCTAAAATCTTTTTCTGGCACCCTTCCACAGCAAGTGTGAACTCTTTCCAGAAAAAGATTAAAGAATTTCTATTTTTTATTTCAGTCACATTCAGCATTTATTCAAAATATAAAATAAGAATTTGAGCCTGAGTGAAAAATCCGTTTTATATAAACATACAAATTATTATTAAACGCAGCGAACAAGAGAAACGTCAAAAATTACACATATAGCCGTGGAGCAAGGAGGTCAGCCAACTATGAAAGGAGTGTCCCCACTGGCAAAAAATTGCCAAAAAGGACCGTCCCTGCTGGCAAAAAGTGCGTCACTGCTGGCAAGTTGTCATATTTTCTTGTTTTTCCGAATAGTTTTTAATACTTATTATTTTGAAAGAAGTGTGGAGATTTATGGCTTTTGTTTATCCCTTTTTGGTTAGTTTTTTTATGGTTTTTTTATCTGAATTAGGTGATAAAACTCAACTTTTGGTTTTATCTTTTTCTACAAAGTCTAGGGCTAAAAACGTACTTTTGGGTGTTGCTATTGGTACTTTTTTTAGTCATGGTTTGGCTATTTTGTTTGGTAGCAAACTTGCTTCTTTTGAAAATGTTTCCTTTCAGTTTTATGCTGAGATTTTGACTTATTTGTCTTTTCTTTTGTTTGGTATTTTGGGATTTATTCCTAAAAATGAAAAAGAATGTTCTTCTAGTTCTAAGGTTTCTTTGTTGCAGAAACTTTCTAATTTGAAGTTGAATTACATTCTTTTGATTGCTTTTAATATTGTTGTTGGGGAGTTTGGGGATAAAACTTTTTTGGCTTCTTTGGGGCTTGGATTACAGTATCCTGAGTTTAAGCTTTGCTTGATTGCTGGTTCTATTTGTGGTATGGTTGGTAGTAATTCTATTGCTTTGCTTTTTGGTAGATTTTTGGGTAATAAGTTTAATCCTAAGTTTGTTGAAGTGTTGTCTAATGTCATTTTTGTTGTTTTTGGTTTGGTTGGACTTTTTTGTGTATTTTTTGATTGATTTGGCTATACATTATTTTTTGTAACAATTTTTTTAATTTTTTACTGCTTTTTTATTGACACTTGCTTGTTTTTGTGATATTATATTTATTGTCATTTAGAGTTATGGGTCAGTAGCTCAGTTGGATAGAGCACAGGCCTTCTAAGCCTGGGGTCGGGGGTTCGAATCCCTCCTGGCTCACCATAAGAAAAACCGTTATATACGTAGATATAGCGGCTTTATTTTTATTTAATTCATTCTATTAAAATCATCTTCTGTCAAATTCTTATAATCAATCTCATTCTTTGCATTATACTTAGGAGGCATAAGAGACTTTCTAAACTTGAAGAAAACACCAATTAAAATCAAAACAATAATTCCAATAATATAAAGTGCCTTAAAATTCGTAGTAGCATCCTTCAATTTAAAAGACTTCTTAATCATTGTATAATCTTCATTATCCAAATCTGATTTATCTATATCCCATGTTGATTTCTTTATACTTCTATCTTCCTTTGTATAAATTATCATTCCTTTTTTTCCGCTTTTATTTGCAAATACATATAAACCATTATATGACATATTCGCATAATCACTTGGTAAATCAAATTCAAATAAATCATCACACACAAAAAATAATACAATAATTGAATATAAGATTTTCATACGGTAACACTATTAATGCACTATATTTATCATTTTAAGTTTTTCTCAAATATGTATTTTCAACACTTTCAAGAATTAATATGAAGTTTTTCGTCATTACATTTTCATATTATTGATGTGTTCATTATTAAAATTGCCCTTGGTATACTATTACTAACACTTACAAACATTAAGGAGGTAAAGAATGAGTACTCTTTCTAAATCAAATATTGATAAGAGTTTTGGTAAATTATTAAGAGATTACCGTATAAAAGCTGGACTTACACAAGAAAAACTTTCAGAGCAATTAGGTATTTCTTTAAAATATATTTCTAGAATTGAAAATGGTAACAATGGTGTAAAAACTCAAACACAAATTAAATACATGAATATTCTTGGAATTAGTCCTAATACGTTATACAAAGAATTCATTACAAATTCTACAATCAAACAATCTGTTGAACTCTCAGAAAGAATTGATAATCTATCCGAAGAAAAGAAATTACTTGTTTCTTCTATTATAGATTTAGTAGAAAAGTTTTAAAAGCAGTAGTATCAAGCCATACTACTGCTTTTTATTTATATCTATTCTTGCCAAAAAGCTTTATAAGTTTTGTAAGCAGAATAAACATCATATTTACTTGTAACTTCATATGGGGCATGCATTGAAAGCACTGGAACTCCACAATCAATTACATCCGCTCCCTTGTTAGCTATAATGTAAGCGATTGTTCCGCCACCACCGACATCAACTTTACCAAGTTCTACCACTTGATAATCAACTCCGTTTTTTTCTAATACATTTCTTACCCAAGCCACATACTCTGCATTTGCATCAGACGCTCCTGATTTTCCTCTTGAACCTGTGTATTTGTTAAGGCTTATACCTTTTCCTATAAATCCTGCATTGTGTTTATCAGATACAGATGCATAAAGTGGGTCAAAACCTGCATCAACATCTGATGATAACATCTTTGAAAAACAAAATACTTTATCTAATAAGTTTGGCTTATTTACCCCTAGTTTATTTAAAATTTCTGATATAAAGAAGTCAAACATATGAGATTCCATTCCTGTATTTCCCATACTTCCTATTTCTTCTTTATCAGATAATATACAAACTGCTGTATTTTTCACGTTTTCTAATTCCATCATTGCATGTAATGATGTATATGCACATACCTTGTCATCTTGACCATATGCTGCAACCATACTTCCGTCAAAGCCTAGACTTCTTGCTTTAAATGCTGGTACTAATTCAATTTCTGAACTTGTAAAGTCAACTTCTGTTATTCCATATTTTTGATTTAATATATTTAATATATTTAGCTTTACTTTTTCTGAAACTTTATCATCTTCATATGGAATACTTCCTATTAATAGATTTAAGTTCTCTCCTTCTATTCCATTTTTTAATTTCTTTTCCATTTGGTCTTGTGCTAAGTGTGGCAATAAATCTGTTATTGTAAATATTGGGTCATTTTCATCTTCCCCTATATTTATCTCTATTTTCTCTCCATTTGTTTTTACAATAACTCCGTGCATACTAAGTGGTATTGTTGTCCATTGATATTTCTTTATTCCACCATAATAATGTGTTTTGAAATATGCCAATCCTGTATCTTCATATAATGGGTTTGGTTTTAAGTCTAGTCTTGGTGAATCTACATGTGAACCTATTATATGTAGCCCTTCTTCTATTGGTTTTTCCCCAATTATTGCTAAATACATACTTTTGTCTCTATTTACAAAGTATATTTTATCTCCTGGTTTTAAAGTTTGAAATTCTATGATATCTCTGTATCCGTTCTCATCTGCCATTTTTCTAGCTTGTTTTATAAACTCTCTTTCTGTTTTTGCTACATTTAAAAAATTCATATATTTTTTTGATAAATTAAAAATTGCTTCTCTTTCTCTTTCATCTGCTCTCTCCCAACCAGCTTTTGTTGGTTTAAATAATTTTTCTTTTAAATTCTCTTCCATATTATCCTCCTTCGTGTTTTTTTGTAGTATATCACTATCTAAATTATTTTTCCACTATTTTTATAATTTATTCCAAAAAATTGGTTATACTAATTTTAAGATGTGTCTTTAATATGACATAGAAAGGGATGATTGTTATGAATTCTTTATGGTTAGCAAACCAGAAAATTTTTGAAAATAGATTTGAGAATAAAGGTGATATTGAAACTGATGTATGTATTATCGGTGCTGGTATTTTTGGCATTACTTGTGCATATTATTTGTCTAAACAAGGGCTTAAAGTTACTGTTTTAGAAAAAGATTTTGTTGGGAGTAAAACAACTGGTCATACTACTGGAAAAATTACAAGTCAACATGGATTATTCTACAAATATTTAGTTGACGCTTATGATGAAAAATTTGCAAAAGATTATTTAGATGTTAATGAACAAGCTATTAAAAATATAAAAGATATTATAGATACTGAAAATATTAAATGTGATTTTAAAATACAAAATAACTATGTTTATGCTACTACTGAAAAAGAGTATAATGCTTTAAAATTAGAGCAAAGCGCTCTTGATAGGATTGGATTTAATTGTGAGTTTGTTACTAAAGCTGGTTTGCCTTTTGATATTAAAGGTGCTATTTGTTTTAAAAATCAGGCTCAATTTAATTCTATTAAGTATTTAGACGGATTATGTAAGGCTATCCTTTCAAAAGGTGGTTCTATTTTTACTGGCACTACTGCTTTTGATGTGCAAAAAATTGATGATACTTATACCACTTTTTGTAGTGATTTCACAGTAAAATCTAAATATGTAATTGTTGCAACTCATTATCCATTTATTAATTTCCCTGGATTTTATTTTACTAAACTGTATCAGTCTAGTTCTTACTTAATTGCTATTGACCCTAAGAAAACTTTGTTTAATGGTATGTATATTTCGGCTTCTGACCCTGTTTATTCTTTTAGAACTGCCAATTACGAAGGTAAAGAGTTACTTTTAATTGGTGGTGGAGAACATCGAACTGGTGAACCGCCTTCTTATGAATATACTTATGGCGCTTTAGAAGATGTTGCAAAAAAATATTATCCTGATTGTGAAGTCTTATTCCGTTGGGATACAAGGGATTGTATTTCTTTAGATAAAATTCCTTATGTTGGTCACTACTCTTCACTTATGCCACACGTTTTTGTAGGTACTGGTTTTAAGAAATGGGGCATGACTTTGTCAAATGTTTCCGCTAATATTGTTGTAGACGAAATTTTGCAAAAGAAAAATAAATATGCTTATTTGTTTAATCCTTCTCGTTTGTCTGCTTTTAAAAATAGAGATGAATTCAAAAATATGTTAGTACAATCTGCAAATTCTTTGGTTTTTGATAAGTTTCGTCCTGCTCAAATGAATTTTGATGAAATTGCTAATAACTCTGGAAGTATTATTGAAATTAATAATCAAAAGGTTGGAATTTATAAAGATCCTAATGGTAAAATATTTGCGGTTAAGCCTGTTTGCACTCATCTTGGTTGTCAACTTTCTTGGAATGATGTTGATAAGACCTGGGATTGTCCATGCCATGGTTCCCGTTTTGATTTTTCTGGTAAGAATTTATATGATCCTGCTATTAAGGATTTGGAAACTTATAATTTAGATTGATGTTTTCAAGTTTTTTGTCTGTTTTTGTTGACTTATAGCTTTTTTTTTGCTACAATTCTTTTATAATAATCATATATTTATATGTTTATTTTTTGTTTATTGAACTAGATTTCTCCGTTTTATAGAATCTAGTTCTTTTTTATTTGACATTATGTTAAATACAGTGTATAATTAATATATTAAACTTTTTAAGTTTTTTCACGGATGCGAAAGGAGAATACTTTATGACTAAGAAAACTGCACGTAATTTTTCTCGGGTTCAGATAAAACGTATTGCTGAGCAATATGCTTCAACTGCACTTGACTATTCTGCTGAATATTTTGCAAGAGAATATAAAATTAGTGAAAATACTTTTTATACTCTTTTGAAAAAGGCTGTTGTGGAAAGCATTGTTGATTTGAATACAGTAGACTATATGGAACGTAAAGCTAGTGGGAATTCTGCTGGACATGCTGGTATTTCCGGTTCTATTCGTTCTTTAAGTCATTATCGACACTTAAAGCAAAAACGGAAGATTTATCTTCCTTCTAAAAAAGAGTGTGCAAAGATTTCTACTGAATTCGCAAAAAGTAATTTGCCAATGCATAAATACAAGGAAAAAATTTGTATTGCAAGTGATAGCGATTTGTTAAAACGAATCATTTATCATAGCATTGATAAAAACCTTGTTTCCACAGAGGTAGTAGAGTTGTTGCAAGAGAAAAATGTTTTTTCAAATTCTAAACGTGAGCAAAAGAGAGACTGAATTAAGTCTCTTTTTTGTTATTTAATTTTCTAAATATTTATTAGGTATATTACTGTTTACATTTTCAAGAACTATGTATACAATAATGTTGAAAAAGTGCATTTTTACTTTTAAAAGCTTGAAAACAGCACTTTTATATACAAAAAAGGAAGGGGATTTTAATGAAAAAACTAAAGAAAATTATGGTTGTCCTTATATTATTAATTCTTTTAATAATGTTTTTGACAACAAAAAAAGTATTTGCAAACAACTCTGCAAATTTATTTGAACCACTAGAATATTCAGATGATTTTAAAAAGTGGCTAGAATTATCTGATGAAGAAAAGAAAAAAGTTATGATGCCTAGAATGTATGACGTACCATTCTCTAAACCAGAATACACTAATCCATTTTATAAGGCAAAAATGTTAAGATCTAATATTAGCCCAAAATATGATTTAAGAGATATTATACCTGCAAATTTAGCTATACGTAACCAAATGAATACAAACTCATGCTGGGCTTTTGCTAGTTTGTCTTCATTAGAAACACATCTTGCTTTATCCAATTATAAGAAAAATGTAAATCTTTCAAAAGTTTATGACTTTTCAGAAAGACATATGGAATATTCTACAAGTAGATATTTTAAAGATGATGTGGAAAATCCAAAAGGCTTTAACAGACAAGTTGGTAGTGGCGGTACTTATCTTATGGCCGAGACTTATCTTGCTAATGGATATGGTGCAATACCAGAAGCAGAAATGCCATTTGAAAATAATGAGAATATTATAGATATTAGCCAAATCCAAAACAAGACTGTTTCTAGCCAATTATACGATTTTGCTATGTATCCTGATTATAATACTGAAACAACTGAAATTAGAAACGTAATCATAAATCAAATTAAACAACATATTCAGAATTATGGTTCTGTTTATGCTGGATTACATGGTGCTGACATTTATGATAATTGTTTTAACTTTGTTACAGGCTCTCTATTCTGTGGCAATTCATCTGAACATCCTGTTAATCATGCTATTTCTATTGTTGGATGGGATGACAATTATAGTGTTGATAACTTTAATGAAAATGGCAAGCCTACATCAAATGGTGCTTGGATTGTAAGGAACTCTTGGGGGGCAAAACATGAATTATCGACACTACAACAGTTTAAACAAGACATTTTTGATAATAACCGAGAATATTTTATTAAAAACGGCTGTAATTCTCCTAATGACATTTCAGATGAATTTATAGATTCTTTTTCTAAATCACGTAATTGCTCAATCGAAGGTGATATAGTATATCAAAATTATGGAGATAATGGATTTATTTATGTATCTTATGAAGATGTTAATATTTCCAAAAATTTATGTGGTATAGTAAAAGCAACAGATACTGTTAATTATGATAATAATTATTATTATGATGAACTTGGCTTTTGTAATGCACTGAACATATCTAGCCAAAGTATAATGCTATGTAATTTATTTGATAAAAAAACAACTGCTTCTGAGTATTTAACTCATATTTCTTTAGCAGTACCTTCTGCATGTATTTGCAAAGTATATGTAAACCCAAATGGTACAGGTAAAACTAAGTCTGATTTACAACTAGTACCACTAAAATCCGGTGAGACTGAAATGCTTACTTCAGCAGGATATCATTCATTAGAATTTTCTAAACCTGTTGAAATAACGTCAAATTCATTTGCCGTTGTTGTAGAAATTCTAAGTTTAACGACTTCAACTCCTATTTATATTGAGTCAAAATCATCATTAATGATATCTGATAGTCCATATGCTAATCCAAAAATTGAAAGTGGAAAATGTTTTGTGACTGCTGGAAATAATTTAGAAAATTCTGATTGGGTTGATTTAGGCAAGTTTTCAGAAGTTAACTCATCAATACCAAATTGCGACAGTACTATAAGAGCATTTACAACAACAGAATTAATAGACGAATCTTTAAAAAGCATTGAAATTACAACACCACCTGCCAAAACATCATATTTTGAAGGAGAAAACTTTGATAAGACTGGTATGGTTATAAAAGCAAATTACAATAGTAAAACTAAGCCAACAGCTATATTAGATTCTTCAAGCTATACTATTACAAATGGAACAGATTTAAAAACTGGTCAAACTAGTGTAACAATAACTTACGAAGACCAGAGTGTTACTCAACCAATAACCGTTGAAAAAAATACTGTAACAGATTTGAAAATTAAAACACCACCAACAAAAACACAATATAAAGAAGGTCAAAATTTTGACAAATCTGGAATGGTTGTAGAAGCGACATTTAAAGATGGTACTAAAAAAACTATAACAGATTATAAAGTAGAAAATGGAAATAACTTAAAAACAACTCAAACAGAAATAAAAATTTCTTATGGAGAAAAAACTGTAAGTCAACCTATAACTGTCATTCCTAATCCTTTGGTTGGAATTAGTATAACTACTGCTCCTAAAAAGATAAAATATGGAGTTGGCGAAAATTTTGATAAGACAGGTATGGTTGTTACAGGAACATATCAAGATAATTCAACCCAAGAAATAATAAATTATACTGTTGAAAACGGTACAAATTTAAGCCTAGGTCAAACTTCTGTAACTATTAAATATGAAGAAAAAACAGCTAGTCAACCTATTTCAGTTGTTGAATTAGCTAAGAATTCTAATTTTGATAATGCGACTTGTAATGTAAAAAAAGTTCAGGCTTATTACTATACTAGTGATGATAAAAAAGATTATGCTTTAATTAACATTGACGTTACTGGTATTGTAAAAACTACTGATAACGTTGAATATTATTACTATTTATCTCCAAATAGGGATGAAAAAGATATTTCTAATTGGGTTAAAATTTCTGAGAAGCAAACTTCTAATAATTCTATTGAGTTTGTAATTGATTCAAGGAAACTTGCTAATTATAGTGATATTGCTAATAATAATGTTTTATATCTTTATGTAAAAGAAGTTGCTACAAAAGGTTCTGAACAGAGTGTGTTTTCTTCTAAGGCTATGAGTGTTGTTTATAAAGATAAGGTTGAGACTTTTGTAGATGATGCTAAGAAGGATGATGTTCAAGGTAATACCGGTTCTTCTAATAAAGATGTTGATGATACTTTGGCACATGGTAAGTTACCTTTTGCTGGTTTTAAAACTGTTTTAGTTTTAGCTTTGATTGTTTTGATTTTCGGAGCTTTGGGCTTTGTTAGGTATAAACATTTAAGTAAATATGTTAAATAGTTTTAGACTAGAATTTGCTTTTTTTGTAAAATTATGATATATTATTAACATAATTGTAGCCAACGTGCTAATTTGTTTTGTATTATCCATTTGGATAACCTATTTATTGATGATTGTCAAAAAGGAGGGATTTTTATAAGTAATCTTGTTCAAATCTTTGTTGAATTTCGTTAAAACGTGCTAAAAGACAAACCATGGAGGTATTGTATGAAAGAAAAATTAGCAATTGCACGTAAACTTAGATCTTCTCGGAAGATTTTTAGATACAATTTTCAAACTGAAAAATTGTGTTTAAAGTGTTATCGTGCATATGTTTTCCAATGTATTTTGAAGGGAAAAGATCAGTTTAGGATTGTTTTTAATAGCAGTTATAATACAAGTTTTCTTAAAAGGGTGTCTGATTGGTGTCACTATATAGTTGATAGTATTTATCGGGTATATTTGATGAATTTTGAACCAGATGCCCAAACCCTTCGAAAATATACACTTATTCATTCGGGAGTGTCTAAACCGCTTCATTTGAAGTTTGCTACTGCTCCTGATGAGGAAGTTCTGTATGATTTCCTTATTTATAATGGGTTTAATATTGTTGATGAACATTTGGATAGCATTTCTACTGTGTATGTGGTTGCTAGAAAAGATAACTTATAATTGTTTAAAGAACTTATGGAAAACCATAAGTTCTTTTACATGGCCGATACAAGACAAATTTAAATTTCAAAATTGTTTAATTTGTACTACTTTGAGCTTTTCTAATCTTTATGCCCAAACTTCTCTATTCTTTCTTCTTCTCTAGTAGATAATTCTTTTAGCCATTCAGCTAAGCTATTACTATCATTATTTCTTAAAAATTCAAAATACTTTACCCTATCTTCTTTTGCTATAACAACAGGAGGCAGATTATTTTTTAACAATTCATAATTTATAAGTAATCTACCCGTTCTTCCATTTCCATCTTCAAAAGGATGTATTCTTTCAAATTCAATATGATATCTAGCAATTTTAGTAAATATATCTTGCTCATCATGATTATAATTGTATATATAATACATCATCAAATTTGGTACTTTCTCAGGTTCAGGTGGAATATGTTCACTACCTTGAATAAATACTTGTACAGTTCTATAACCTTCTGTATCTTTAATATCTCTATTTATAGTTTCATTTAATTTTTTAATGAACCTTTCATCAAATCCTTCATTATTTTGTAAATTCTTAAAAACTAATTCTAATGCCTTTTTATGGTTAATAGCTTCGTATATTTCTCTAGGTTCTTTTCCTTCTATTTTAAAGCTATTGTCATTATAAAGAATAGCATAAGTTTCAGCATAAGTGAGTGTACTTCCTTCAATAGCATTTGAATGGTATGTACTTCTTGTTATTATGTCTTTCAAATAATTATCATTATTTAAAATAAATTCTAAAATTTTCATTATATTCACCCTTTTTATTATAACACAAAAAGCTGTGCTTTTGCACAGCTTTTACTATGGTCGAGGTGACAGGGATCGAACCTGCGACCTCATGGTCCCAAACCACGCGCGCTACCAACTGCGCTACACCTCGATATTAGCATTCACAAATGAACGCTAATATATAATATCACAAATTAAATAAATTTGCAACCCATTTTCTATAATTTTCAAAAATTTTTTTAAAATTTCAAATAACAGTGTATCAACGGAACCCTCCGGCCACCGTCTCCGCCGCCGAAAGAATCTCCACCTCCGCCACCAGAAGAAAATCCATCGCCACCTGCTGAATAGTCACTAGCTCTTCGTTCTGTTTGTGTTCTAGCACTTTGAGCACTTGTAACTATATTTCCAGCATAATAATTTACAAATATAATATCATTATAAGAGCTAAATTTAGATTGTTCAATAACTTCTGGATATAACTCTTTAAATTCTTTTGCTACTTCTTTTGCAATACCTAGCATTTGCGCATATATCAAATAGTCTTCGAATAGAGTTACTTCAACTGCTTCTCTTTCTTTTATAAGTGTATATTCTTTTAAATATTTCTTTAATCCAGCTAACTGTGTAGCTTTTTCTCTTAATTGTGGTGTTAATACATCTACCTTTTTCTTAAATACTCCTAATATCTTTTTTTCTTCACACACTATTAAGTCTCTACGTTTTAATTCTAGTCTACTACTTTCTAATACTGTATCAAACCAGTCTAATATTCGTGAATATTGTTTTTCACACCATTTTTTAAATTCTTGACTTTCTAGTATTCCGTCTTCACTTGCTTCGTATAACATTTTGAATAATTTCATTTCTTCTTGATTTTTTATTTTTCTTAAATCATTATATCTAAGGGCTACTGCAATTTGTTCTTCTTCTCCTATACCACATTTTTCTATCGTAGCATTTCCTTCTTTAATCCATTTTAATATAACTGCTCCCAATATATCAGTCTTATTCTTTATTAATCCATAAGTATAAGCTATGTAGTAAGCTATAAATATGTCTCCATTACAAGGGATGTCTCTATAATACGGAATATTTCTAGGAATTCTTTTATCTTTTGTGCGTAACACTGGATAATTTGGATACTTGTATTTTCTTTTTAAAAGGTAAATAATTGGAATGATAGAAATTCCTATGATATAAATCCAAAATGCAATATACTTCTCCAAATTTACTCCATATTCACTGTTATCATCTTTATTATATTTAGTACTTCCTTCTTCTGCCTTATTTAAATAATAATTAAAGTTATTCTCTATAAAATTTGATGTTTTAAAAGAGCCTTTTGGGAATTTAACTAGCATTGTCATGTACTCATTTTTATCAAGTCTGCCATCAGACTGCATCTCGATATATCCGTTGTAAACATATGCAGTTCCACCATAATTTCCATATCCCCAAACGTCAACAGTATTTGGTATTTTAAATTTTGTATGTACTTTTATGTACGCACTTCCTATTGAAGTTGAAAGATTGTGTGGTATAAAAGTCCAATAAAGCATTTGTGCGTCTTCTAGTTCAGATACGAGATTTGTTATTGTATATTTCACTGTGTATGTGTGTCTTCCATATTTACTTATCCCCCAACATAGTTCAACACTTTTCTCGGTTTTGTTTATTCCACATTTGTATGCTTTGTTTTCAAAACTTTCTGACGTGTTCCAGTTTTTTAGCGTTTGATAGCTTTTCCCTTGTTCTGAAACTGTTAAGTCTTTTATCTCTGAGTTTCCTAGGTTATAATATGGATGATATACTTCTGTTCCTTGGTTATTGTAACAGTCCCATACTTCTGTGATTTGTGCGTCTCCATTTTCTTCAATGTAGATGTCCATTGATATTTTGTTTGTTGTGTTTGCTTCGACATTTTTGCTTAACCCAATTATTAGTATTGTAAATAAAAATATTGATAGTATTTTTATTGCTTTTTTCATTTTTTCCCCCTTTTTGTTACGAATATTATTTCATATTACTTGCTTTTTTTCAATATTTTTTATTATTTTTTTGTTTTCTCTTGAAAAATGCTGTTTAAAACGTTATAATATTAGAGTATTTATATTTGTGCCTGTAGTTTAGCTGGATAAAATGCGAGCCTACGAAGTTCGAGACCGGGGGTTCGAGTCCCTCCAGGCACACCAAAACTCTCAATATTGCTTGAGAGTTTTATTTTTTTGCTTTTGCTCCGTTAAATTTTGATAGTAGTATAACAATGGTTTCCATTCTATTAAAATTATACAACATTCAAAATTTCATATACTTTTATAAAATCTTTTGATATAATCTGTGTTAGATAACTAGTAAGTTATAGGGAGTTGAATTTTAGATGGAAATTTGGGATTTATATGATGAAAATAAAAATTTAACTGGTAAGTATTGCATAAGAGGAAATGAAATTCCTGATAATCTCTATCATTTGGTTGTTCATGTATGGATAAAGAATGATAAAGGAGAATATTTAATTTCTCAAAGATCCGAAAACAGACCTACATTCCCGTTGATGTGGGAGTGTGTAGGTGGCTCTGTACTTCAAGGCGAAAGTAGTTTGCAAGGTGCGATAAGAGAAACAAAAGAAGAAGTGGGAATTGAACTAAAAGAATTTGAAGGAAATTTAGTTTATAGTAAAGTAAGAAAATTTAAAAATAGAAATGATATTATGGATGTGTGGCTATTTAAGTATAATGGAGATGTTAAACTAAAAAATGCAACAACTGATGAAGTAAGAGATGTTAAATGGTTGACCAAAAAGCAAATAAAAGTATTATTTGAGACTAATGAATTAGTTCAAACGTTAGATTATTTCTTTAAAGAAATTAATATTTAAGTATTTAAGCCAAACTTCAATATATGGAAATGATGTATAGGCAATAGAAATTCAAAGTACAATTTTATAGCTATAAATACTGAATGTTAATAAGCATTGCTTGTAGCAACGGACTATTCTTTATATAATAGTTTGTAAAGAAAGGAGTTGTTCAAAATGTTAAAAGAAAATATTAAACAATTAAGAAAATCGAAAGGGCTTTCACAAGAAGAACTTGCTATCAAATTAAATGTAGTAAGACAAACAATTTCTAAATGGGAAAAAGGATTATCAGTTCCTGATTCGGAAATGTTAGTTTCAATATCAGAAGTATTTGATACACCAGTAAGTACACTACTTGGAGAAAGTATTTCAACAGATAATCCAGATGATTTAAAAGTAATTTCTGAAAAATTAGAAATAATAAATTTACAATTATCAAAAAGAAAAGAAAGCATACGAAAATTTTGGCATTGGACTTTTATATCAATATGTTTAATTACAATAATTGTTTTTATTGGTATAGCGGCAATCGGCAATACCGTTTTAGAATGGGATTATAGTAAAATTGAATATGCAATTTTAGGAGTGACTATCCATTCGTTTGGATGGATATTTGTTAGGATAGCACCAATTATACTTATTATATCAATGATTGGAATTGTGTTGACTCGAAAGAAAATTTAAAAGAGAAGGGATAATACTATATGAATAAATATATGAAAATAGCAAAAGAATTATCAGAAGAAAATTTAAAAACAAATAAAGGAGGACCTTTTGGAGCCTGTATTGTTAAGAACGGAAATATAATAGGAAAAGGTTCCAACCACGTTCTAAGTGATAATGACCCAACAGCCCATGCGGAAATAATAGCAATAAGAAATGCCTGTAAAAATATAAACTCATATGATTTAAGTGATTGCGAATTATATACTTCATGTTATCCTTGTCCAATGTGTTTATCTGCAATAATTTGGTCTAATATAAAAAAAGTATATTACGGAAACACCAAAGAAGATGCAACAAATATTGGATTTAGAGATGACTATATATACGATTATATAAAAAAATTAACAGATAATATTGAAGATAATGCAGTATTATCTTTAAACTGTATGGACAGAGAAGAAACAATAGAAACATTTAATAAATTTCTTGAAAAAAACGATAAAATCATATATTAAAATCATTCCTAAAAAGTGATATAACCTGAAAACACATCATATAAATATATGGGGTGGAATACATTGATAATAAAAACACTAAAAATAAATAAAAAATTAATTGTTTGGACTATTCTATTGTTAGTAGCAATAGCATCAATAACAATATATTATACATTTGCAAATAGTGAAAATACTGAAAATGATACAAGAAAAGAAAATAAAAAAGACTTTATAAGATGGGTTGACTTCAACGTAACATCAGAAGCAATGAACCTAACCGCAAAACTCGATATAAACTCACATACCAAAAACGAAGAAATAAAATATAATTGGATAGAATTACTAGCTTATTTAGCTTGCAAAAATGGTGGTAATTTCAAAAATTTTAAGAAGTCAGACTTAGATACCTTAGTTGCTAAAATTAAAGATGGTGAAACAATAGAAAGTCTAACTCAGGATTTAAAGTTTTATGATTATTATTATGAAAGTTATAGTGCTGTACTTTCAGGATTTATTGGCAATTATTCTATTGAAACAGAAAATTCTAAGAAACAGAATGTTGACAATAGAGAACATGATGAAACTATTGAAAATAGTCTCGAAAATGATACAGAAACTCCTAATAATACTTCAAATTTTGAACAAAAATATGGTATAAAAGCCTTTCTTCCAATTGCTAAAAACTATTCATTTAGCCATTATGATGATTTTGGAAATTCTAGGTCTTATGGATTTAAAAGAACTCATTTAGGAAATGACTTAATGGGAAGTATCGGCACACCTATTGTAGCCGTAGAGTCTGGCGTTATTGAGAATTTGGGTTGGAATCAATATGGCGGTTGGCGAATTGGTATTAGGAGCTTTGATACTAAAAGATATTACTATTATGCACATTTACGAAAAAATCATCCTTATGTTGAAGGCTTAGAAGCAGGTATGGTTGTTAAGGCTGGTGATGTTATTGGTTATCTTGGTATGACTGGTTATAGCACAAAGGAAAATGTGAATAATATTAATGTTCCGCATTTACATTTTGGTATGCAACTTATTTTTGATGAGTCTCAGGTTGATAGTCCTAATGAGATTTGGATTGATGTTTATCAAATTATTGAGTTTTTGAAACAAAATCGTTCTGAGACTTTTCTGTCTAATAAAGAAACTAAGGACTATTCTAGAAAATATGATTTTATGGATGAAAATTTCAACGAATAGGGTGTTTTTGGGTGTTTTTGGGGACAGACCTTAAAAACACCTTTACTATTTTTAATTATTCTTTTGTGCAAATAAACAAGAAAGGTGTTTTTAAGGTCTGTCCCCAAAAACACCCTATTTCTTACCCAAAGTTAGTTTTATCTGCTTATTAATCTTTCCCCTACTCACATCCAACACAACTTCATCACCAGGCTTTTTAGTATAAATATACTGTCTCAAATCATTCATAGTATTCAAAGAAACACCATCAATAGAATTAATAACATCCGCTTCTTTAAGTTCTGTTCCATCAGCTGGGCCATTTTTAGTTATCTGAACCACATAAATTCCCTTATTAAAATTAGACTTTATATTGTCGTCAATATATGGCACAACTTCCCTATCATAAGCATAAATACCAATTGTCGCTTCTTCAAAAATATTAGCCTGCTTTAAACTATCAATAATTGGTTTTATTATATTAATAGGAATAGCAAAGCCAATCCCTTCGGCAGTAGAAATTTTTACAGTATTTACACCTATAACTTCCCCATTTGGATATATCAGCACTCCACCACTGTTGCCTGGATTTATCGTAGCATCTGTTTGGATAAGGTCTGTCATATATGAACTTTTATTTTCTTCTTCTATTTTTATAGTCCTATTTTTAGCACTTATAATCCCAGAAGTAACAGTTCTTCTAAACTCAAAACCGAATTGGATTTCCTATTGCATATACCGTCTCCCCTACTCTTATACTGTTTGAATCCCCAAGGCTAACATATTCCAAGTTTTTCGCATCTATCTTCGTAATTGATAAATCTAAATCTGCATCACTCCACACAACTTTTCCGTCATATGTTGAACCATTTTCTAAGGTAATATAACATTTACTATACTTTTCTCCTGTCACATGACTATTACTTACAATGTATCCATCTTCTGTAACAATAAAACCTGTCCCTAGCCCTAATTCCGCTTCTGTACTTTTAGATAATATACTATTCCCCGCATTTTTTAATTTTGATATTCCCACTACACTTTTGGTTGTTTTCTCTAAAACATCTGCTACTTTTGTACTGTTTTCTTCAACTTCTTCCACAGTTTGTTCTTTTTGTGTGGATAATGTTCTCGTAGCTGTATAGTTTTCGTTATTTATTTCTATCTTTTGGTATGTAAAATATACATAGAACCCAAAAATCCATAATACCATTGCTATTATTGCTAGTACTATAAATTTTGTTTTGCTTTTTTTCTTTTTCATTTTCAAATCGCTTCACCGCCTTACCTTTATTCTTTCCATATATTTCACTTTTTAAACTTTGTTTTAGGGTGTTTTTGGGGACAGACCTTAAAAACACCTTCTTTTTAATTCAAATTAAATTGTGCAGATATTATAGTTTTATAAGGTGTTTTTAAGGTCTGTCCCCAAAAACACCCTAAAACATCAGTATTTATATTGACATTTTCCGCTAAAAAGCTATATAATTTGACTATAAAATATAATTGGGAGAAGTAAATGAAAAAGGAAGTATATGAATTAACAAACCCACAAAAAAACATATGGGAACTCGAGCAAATAAACGGAAGTGGAACACCCATAAATCACATAATGTCAGTTCTAAAATTAAACAGCAAGCTGGATGAAGATTTATTGGTAAAAACCATGAATAAAATTATAGAGAAAAATGATTCTTTTCATTTAAGATTTATTAAAAATGGAACAAGTCTATGTCAATATGTTGAAGATTATCAATACGTGCCTATTGAGACAAAGCATTTTGATACAGATGATATTTCTAGTGCGATTGAAGAGTATCAAAATTTAGAACTTTCTTTAAACAAATTGTTTAGTATTTGTCTTGTTTTTACACCTTGTTCTTCTTATGTTTTGTATAAGTCTCATCATATTATAGCTGATGCTTGGAGTATGTCCCAAGTTGCTGAACAGATTAAGGATTTTTACGAAAAGTTACAAAGAGATGAGCAAGAAGATGCTTTTGAAAAGCCTAGTTATCTTCCTTTTATTGATAGAGAAAAAGCTTATTATGAGAGTAATAAATTTCATATAGATGAACAGTTTTGGAATGATTATGTAGCAAAAATTCCTTCTACAAAGTTATTTCAAAATTCTGATTATTTAAAAAAGGACGGAAAGCGTTATATACAACCACTTGACGCTGGTTTGTTTAACTCTATTTCTGCTTATTGCCAAGAAAATAGAATTACAGAGTATGCCTTCTTTTTAGGGATATTGTCTATTTATTTTAGCAAGATTTATAATTTAGAAAAAGTAACATTTGGTACACCTTTTTTAAATCGTCAAAAGAGATTAAAAGAGCTTGAATGTACTGGTATGTTTGTATCAACTTTACCTTTAATGGTAGAAGTTGATACTCAAGATACCTTTTTGTCATTGTGCAAAAAAATATCATCAACAAATATGTCATTGTTTAAACATTCTGGCTATCCTTATCACAAAATACAAGAAGCCTTTTGTAATACTGCAAAAGATAATTCTGGTTTGTACGAAATTGGATTTTCTTATCAAATTAATAAACAAGAAAATGCTATGGAAAATGAAGATTTAGGAGAATGTAGTTGGCTATTTTCAGGGCAACAAAATAATCCTTTGACTATCCATTTAACAACTTTGAATAATGATAAAATTTTGAATTATGATTATTTATTTACTTGTTTTACAGAAGATGAGATTAAAAAGATGAATTCTTTTATTTTGCATATAATCTCTCAAGTTTTGAAAGGCAAGTCAAATATAGTTGATATAAATCTTTTAACAGATGAAGATGTTTCAGCTTTAACAGCTTTTAATTTGACAGGTAATATTGAGAATTCTAGCGAAACTGCAATTTCTATTTTTGATGATGTTGTAGCAAGATATCCTGATAATATTGCTATTTTGTATGATAATACAGAAATTACTTATTCTGAGCTGAATAAAAAAATTAATAATATTGCAAAAGCTTTGCTTAATTTAGGAATTACTAAAAACGTACCAGTAGCTCTATTTTTAGATAAAAGTATTGATATGATTGTTGCTATGTTTGCAGTTTTAAAGGCTGGTGGCTGTTATGTGCCTATTTTGCCAGATGAATCCGCTTCTAGGGTCGAATATATTTTAAATGATTGTAAGCCAAAATGTATTTTAACACACAAAGACTATGATACAAAAATTCCAACAAAATCTGTTGTTATCAACTTAGATACTTACGGATTTAACGGTTTTTATGATATTTCTGCAAATAAACCTTCACCAGAAGATACTGCATATATCATTTATACATCAGGTTCTACTGGTAACCCAAAAGGTACTATGGTTATGCACAAAAATATAGCTGGTTTAAAAGCTTCTATTGAAAAAGACGCAGTTTTGAAAGCAACTAGCAAAGATATATCAATTTCACTTTTAAAATATTCTTTTGATGCTTCTGGAATTGATATTTACAGCTCTTTGCTTTTTGGTGGAAAGCTTGTTTTAGTAAAAAAAGAAGATGAATTAAATCCTGAAAAAGTAATTAGAATTATGGAACAAGAAAAAGTAACAAGGTCTTTCCTAATTCCAAAGTGGCTTGAACATATTGCTGTTCAAGATAAATTGCTAAATGCAGATTTATCTTCACTTAGAATTCTTGGAACTGGTGGAGAAACTTTAAAACCTTATATTATAGAAAATTTACTTTCCAAATATAGTAACTTAAAAGTCCTAAACCTTTATGGCCCTACGGAGACAACGATGTTTACAACTTATAAACAAGTAAGTGTTTTTGAAATAAAAAACAACTACACTTCAATTGGTAAGCCAATATATGGTTCTCGCCTTTTAGTTGTTAACTCAAATTTGGAAGTTATGCCTATTGATACCAAAGGTGAGCTTGTAGTTTGTGAAGATGAAAATTCTATTCAAAATATCGCAAAAGGATATTTGAATTTACCAGAAATTACAAAGGCTCGTTTTGTTGAAATTTATTCTCCTATTTTAGATAAAACTGTAAAAGCTTACAGAACTGGGGATATTGTTAAGATTAACAAAGATTTAGATATTGAATTTATTGGTAGAAATGATGATGTTGTGAAAGTAAATGGTGGTTATTTAGTTGCTTTAAATGAAGTTCAAAATAAAATTCAAAAATTACTTGGAAATAATTTTGAAGTATACCCAATTGCCGTTCCTTATAAAAACACAAAAGCAATATTCTTGTTTTTGACTAAAAAAGAAAAAAATATCAATTTATACAATATAAAAAATTATATTAATAGTAATATTTCATTTTATATGAAACCTAAAAAAATCATTGAATTAGAAGAATTTCCACGTAATTCTTCTGGCAAAATAAATCGAAAAGAATTAGAGACTTTGGCACTTAACTATTTAGAAAAAAATAATAACAACCGTGTTGCGCCAAAATCTGATTTAGAAATTGAAATATATAACTATGTTAAACAATTGATTGATTTAGATGAATTTTCTATAACTGATGATTTAATTGAAGATTTAGGAATTGACTCCCTATCTTTAACAGCTATTTACACATATCTAGAAAAATATAACATACTAATTCAAGATATATACAACAATTCAAACATAAAAGATTTAGCAAAATTTATTGAAAGCAATTCTTCTAGCCAAGCAAAACCTGACTTAACTGATATTGAAGATGTTCAAATTTTAAATAATGTTAAACAGTTTGATTTAAGTACTGTTTTAATTACTGGTGTTACAGGATTTTTAGGTATTCACTTATTAAGAAACTTACTTTTAAATGAAAATACCAAAAAAATTTATTGTGTAATAAGAAATAAAATTAATTTGAATGGAAAAACAAGATTGCAAAAAATGATTGATTTCTATTTTGCTTCTGACGAAAATCTGTTAAAATTAATTGAGCAAAAAGTAACAATTCTGAACGGAGATATGACAAAAAATCAATTAGGATTGGACCAAAATACATATTCAAAAATCAAAGAAACTGTAACTTGTGTTATTAACAGTGCTGCTAATGTAAAACATTTTGCAAAACCTGCTCAAATTTATAAAGATAATGTACAAAGTGTTATTAACTTAATCGATTTCTGTGGAGATAAAATATCTTTGGCACATATTTCAACATTATCAATTGCAGGATTTAAAGGAGATTTGACTAAAAATAAAATATTTGATGAAAACACTTTGTTTATCAACCAAGAGTTTAATAACAATCCTTATCTAGTTACTAAATTTGAAGCTGAAAAGGAAATATTAAAAGCTACTAAAAGTGGACTAAATGCTGTTATTTTTAGATTAGGTAATATTATGCCAAGAGTTAGTGATGGCGTCTTTCAAGAAAATGCTAATCAAAATGTATTTTTAGCTTCTCTTAAAGCTATTATTAATAGTAAGGTTGTTGCTAAGGATTTACTTGGTTTTAAATTGGAATTTAGCCCTGTTGATGAGTGTGCTGATATAATTTTAGGTTTATTAAAAAATAGTTCTTCAAATTCTATTTATCATATTTTGAGCAATAAAGAAATTACTATTGCTGAATTGAAAACTATTCTTAAATTTTTAAATTGTGATTTACTAGATGTTGATTTAAAGACTTTTATTGATGAAATTAAACAAAGTGCAGATGAATATACAAAAGAATACATTTTAGGTACTAATACAAATACATATTCTCAAGATATTACTTTATCAAAATTAGAAGAATTGAACTTAGAATGGGCTCCTGTTGATATTCAATATGTACAAAAGATTTTAAATATTATAAAAAGGTTGTGATGTTTTGAAAGAAAAATCTACAAAAGAATTAAAAAATTTTAAATTAAAGTTTATAACAATGATTTTACTTGTTGACTTAATCGCTGTTGTGGTTGTTTACTTTATTATGCCATTAGTGCAAAACTTCCCACCACTTTCTGAAAACTTTGCTTTTCAAAGGGAAGTTCAACCACTTACTCACGTCCAGCAATATACTGTTGTTTATATACTTGGTATATCTGTTCACCTAATTTCTTTTAGGATATTGATGAGAAGAATTTACAAATATTTAAACAAACATTATCGTAAAGAAAAAATTTCTTACCAAGAAATTAAACAAGTTAGAAAAGATTGTATAAATATTCCGTATAAAGTTTTCTTTGTACAAATGATAACAATTACATCTATTGGAATTATATTTAACTTTATAATGCTTGCAACTGCATTTGCAATACTTAGATTTACACTTATGATTATTGCTATTGCTTCCATAATTTCAATTATTTTGTTGATTGTATCACAGAAATTTCTTTATGGCGTTATTTTGACAACATATGAAAATTCTAAAGTATACGAAAAAAACATCGGATATAGAATTACAAATTCACAAAATTTGTTGTTCCAAATGGTTCCTTTTATTGCTGTAATATTGATTGTTATATCTTTAATTGGATACTCAAAAACTGTTCAACAAGAAGGATTTTCAACTGGTAATTATTATAAGGCTTATATGCAGTCAAAAAATATTACACCTGAACAAGTTAATATGGAAAACTTGAAACAAACTTTAAATACTATACCGCTTCAAGATCAATCTCATTATTACTTTATAATTTCGCCAGATGATAAAGATATTTATGTATCTTCTCCTGACGGTGTTGTAAGTGATTTCGTGTTAAGTTACAGAGACTTTTTCTACGATGAAACCAATGGTTTCTTATATGAGAAATTTGGTATTGATGAACAATTATATGCTATGAAATTAACAGACTTAAACGGTCAAACTTGGTATATTGGTTATAAATATCCTGTCATTGATATGGATTTACTTGTTTACTACTTTACACTTATAGTAATTTTCCTAATAATATATATAGTTTTATTATTGATATGGTCACGTAATATATCTAGTAACTTAATAAAAACCACAAACAGCTTAAAAAGTATTGTGGACACTGAAAATATCGATAAAAATATGATACTTCCAGTCGCTTCAAATGACGAATTTGGAGACTTGGCATATTACTATAATAAAATTCAGGAATTAACTATCAGAAACGTTGAACAAATTCACGATAACCAAGAAACATTAATGGAAAAAGAACGTTTAGCATCATTAGGGCAACTAATTGGTGGAATTGCACACAACTTAAAAACACCTATAATGTCAATCTCTGGTGCAGCAGAAGGATTACACGATTTAGTACAAGAATATGATAATTCAATAGACGACCCAGAAGTAAACAGTCAAGACCACCATGAAATAGCAAGTGATATGAATTCTTGGATTGATAAAATAAAAACACATACAGAATATATGTCTGATGTTATAACAGCCGTTAAAGGCCAAGCCGTTACACTTTCAAACGAAGACGATATATCTTTCACTGTTGGTGAATTACTAAAAAGAGTTAATATTTTAATGAAACACGAGTTGAAAAACTCTATTACATATCTAAATGTCGCAATGAAAACTGATGAAAACTTAGCAATAAATGGTGATGTTAATAGTTTAGTACAAGTAATTAATAATATGATATCTAATTCTATTCAAGCTTATGGCGGAAAACCTGAACAAAATATAGATTTAGTTGTTGAACGAGATAAAAATAATTTGTTAATTTCTATAAAGGACTATGGCTCTGGAATGCCTAAAAAAGTTAAAGATAAATTATTTAAAGAAATGATTACAACAAAAGGTAAAAATGGTACTGGTCTTGGCTTGTATATGTCTTACTCAACTATTAGAGCTCATTTTAATGGTAATATTTCTGTTGAGTCAACCGAAGGTGTTGGAACTACATTTATTATAACTTTACCATTATAATGTTTTTGGGTGTTTTTGGGGACAGTCCTTAAAAACACCCTATAAATTTCTAATATTTGTGTAATTTAGTTAAATGAAAAAGAAGGTGTTTTTAAGGACTGTCCCCAAAAACACCTTCTTTTATTTTACTTATATTTTTCTTGAATTGCTTTTATTTCGTCAAAATGATTTTCTAATATATCTAAGAAAACATCAGCTAGCTTAGGATCAAATTGAGTTCCTTTACATCTTTTAAATTCTGATATTACAACATCTATTGGCAAAGAATCACGATAAGTTCTTCTAGAAGTCATCGCATCAAAGCTGTCTGCGATAGCTGCAATTCTAGCTAAATATGGAATGTCTTCTCCTTGTAATCTTCCTGGATATCCTGTTCCGTCATATTTTTCATGATGATGTTTTACTATTGGAATTATATCGTGGAAAATTGTTGCTGTTGACAAGATGTGTGCTCCAATTGATGGATGATTTTTTATTTCTGAATATTCGTCATCAGTCAATCTGCTCTCTTTTTGTAAAATGCTGTCAGGCACACCAATTTTTCCAACATCATGGAATAATCCGCCTATACGTAAAGTATTTAGGGTTTCTTCTGGTAGATTTAGATATTTTCCTAGCAATACAGAATATTCTGACACACGGTCTGAATGTCCACGTGTATAAGAATCTTTTGCTTCAACTGTATATCTTAGAGTTTGCACACTTTCTAAATATGCTTTTTCTAATTTCTCGTATGTGTCTGCTAGTTCTCTATTTATTTTTTTAATTTCGTTCATCTGTTTAATTGATTTTATTCCTGATTCAATTAATAACAATAGTTGGTCAAATTTGTCGCTCTTTTCGCAATATCCTTGTATGTCAAGTCTTCTTATTGTGTCTAATGGTGGCGCTAAGTCTTTATGCCCTGTTAATAACAATATGTATAGTTCTTTGTTAAATTTTCTTATTTCTTCTACTACTTGGTCTCCATGGATTGGCGTCATTATGAAATCTAGTATCATTAAGTCGAAGTGCTCGTTTTTTACCATTTCTATTGCTTGTTCTGGGTCTGTTGCTCCGACAAATTCATATCCTGATCTTTTTAGGAATATTGATAAAGAGTCGATGATTCCTTCTTCGTCATCTACTGCTATAATTTTGTAGTTTTTATTTTCGTTGTTTTCTAAATTTTGCAATCCTTTTCTCATAGTAATACCTCTTTTTTAGTATTTTTCTACATTATATTAATAAAAATGCTAAAAATCAAGTTTTTTAGTAAAAATTATGGGTGTTTTTGGGGACAGACCTTAAAAACACCCACTGTATATAAAATATACGATAGAAAAGCAAAAAGAAAAACAAGGGTGTTTTTAAGGTCTGTCCCCAAAAACACCCAAAACATCAGACTTTCATTGATAGTCCTACTTTTTGTCTTTCTGTATCAATTTTTATAACTTTAACTTTAACAATATCTCCAACAGAAACTATCTCAGAAGGATTTTTTATAAATTTATCACTCATTTCTGAAATATGAACAAGTCCATCATGTTTCACACCAATATCCACAAAAGCTCCAAAGTCAATTACATTTCTAACTGTTCCTGTAAGTACCATGCCTTCTTTTAAATCTTCAAGTTTTAAGACATCTGAACGTAAAATTGGTTTTGGCATATCTTCACGTGGGTCTCTACCTGGTTTTGAAAGCTCTGCTATAATATCTGTTAATGTCATTTCTCCTATTTCTAGTTCTTTTGCCATTTTTGCTATATCAACATGTTTTAGCTGATTTATCAATTTTTCTAATTTTTCTTTATCTTTTAAATCTTCTGGTTTTGCTCCGATTTCTTTAAGTAATTTTTCTGTTGCTTCATAACTTTCAGGGTGAACTGCTGTTATTTCTAATGGATTATCACCGTCAAATATTCTTAAAAATCCTGCACATTGTTCATATGCAACTTTTCCTAACTTAGGAACTTTCAATAATTGTTTCCTATTTTTAAGTTTTCCATTTTCGTCTCTATATTTTACAATATTTTTTGCTATTGTATTATTAATTCCAGCCACATATGAAAGTAATGATGGTGTTGCGGTATTTACATCAACCCCAACTTTGTTAACGCTGTCTTCCACTACGCCTGTAAGGCTTTCAGCTAGTCTTTTTTGATTTACATCATGTTGATATTGTCCAACTCCAATTGCTTTTGGGTCGATTTTTACTAGCTCTGCTAATGGGTCTTGAAGTCTTCTTGCAATTGATATCGCTCCCCTTATTGATACATTTATGTCTGGATATTCTTCTGTTGCAAGCTTTGATGCGGAATATACTGATGCTCCCGCTTCACTTACAATTACATAGCAAACGTCTCTATTTGTTTCTTTTAGCATATCTGCAACAAACATTTCTGATTCTCTAGAAGCTGTACCATTTCCAATTGCTATCATATCAATTTTATGTTTTTCAATTAATTTCAAAAGCTCTTTTTTAGCATTTTCAACATCATTTTGTGGCGCTGTTGGATATACTGTTGTATAATCTAAAACTTTTCCTGTATCGTCTATAACTGCAATTTTGCACCCTGTTCTATATGCTGGGTCAAATCCCATAACTGTTTTTCCTTTAATTGGAGCTCCTAATAACAATTGTTTTGAATTTTGTCCAAAAACTTTAATTGCTTTTTCTTCTGCTTTCTCTGTTAAATCTGAACGAATTTCTCTTTCAATTGAAGGTTCAATTAATCTTTTAAAACTGTCTAAAATAGTCTCTTTTAGCATATTAGTAAATTGAGTTTCTCCTTTTATAATATCCCTTTCTATATACGCTAAAATTTTCTCTTCTGGCTTAGCTAATTTTACTTTTAAGAAATCTTCCTTTTCTCCACGGTTTATTGCCAAAATTCTATGACTTGGTATGTATTTTATAGCTTCATTATAATCATAATACATCTCATAATTTGATTTCTCTTCTGGGTTTGCAGCTTTTGTTTCTACTAAACCTTCCCTGTAACATTGTCTTTTGATTTCCTTTCTATATTTGCTATTATCAGAAATATTTTCAGCAATAATATCCAATGCCCCTGCAATTGCATCCTCTGCGGTAGCTACAACTTTATCTTTATTCTTTTTATCTTCATCTGATAATTTATCAATATTTACATACTCTTTTGCAATTTCTTCAATTGGTTTAATTTCCTTTTGTTCCATAATGATATCTGCCAAAGGCTCTAATCCCTTAGCTTTTGCTACTGTTGCTCTTGTCTTTTTCTTTTGCTTATACGGTCTATAAATATCTTCTACTTCTGCCAAAGTTTTACTAAGTGCAACTGCCTTTAAAATCTCATCTGTTAGCTTGCCTTGCTCATCAATAGAATTGATAACTTCTTCTTTTCTCTTTTCTAAATTTCTTAAGTAATTTAATCTATCTCCTAATTCCCTAAGGGTTTCGTCACTTAATCCACCTGTCACTTCTTTTCTATATCTCGCTATAAAGGGAATTGTGTTTCCTTCATCTATAAGCTTTATTGTGTTTTCTACTTGATTTTCTCTTATTTTTAGCTCTTCTGCTATGGTTTTAATAATTTTTTCCATTGTTATTTTTTCTCCTTTTGGGTGTTTTTGGGGACAGACCTTAAAAACACCTTCTTATTTTTTCTCAATTTGCTTTTTATTATATCAGTTATGTACCATATGATGTCAAGTCATTTTTAACTTTTTATCAACTTTTGTATTGATCCCCTTGTTATCTCAAAAAAATTCATCATTTCTATATATTTTACCTTTTTATCTTGTTTTAGTGTAAAAATTAAATCTCTAAAAACTTCTCTTTTAGTAAAAACTTCAAATAAACTATATTCATTTTCTTTTAAAAACATAGATATTCCATTTGTTATTACTTCTTTTATATCTTTTTCGACATCTAAAAATTCTATGTCGTAGTTCACATTTTGACATATATTCTCGTAGTCTTCTTTGGTTAAAAATTTGTGGAATTTCTCTTCTTTTAATTTTTTACAAAAATAATTGTATGATGAAAATTTATATTCACTGCACTTATTTACCATATGTGCTTTAACTGGATTAAAATGAATGTATTTTATACATTGAATTAAATATTTATGACTGTTTATTGGCTGACTTTTATATCTATCTCTATATACATGCCCTACTCGCCCTTTTTCCATATAATTGTAATAGCACGCATATGCTGTATTTGTTCTTTGCATTAATTTTGACAATTGTTCAATCTTATCTACTTGAAGTAGAAAATGTACGTGATTACTCATAATGCAATACGCTATAATTTTTATATCTGTTTCTTTTATAAATTTTTTAATTAAATTAATATATTGATATATATACCTTGTTTTACCAAATATATTCTCTTTTTTATGTCCTTGTATCATAACATGAAAAAAAGAAGATTTTAAATTTTCTCTTGATAATCTTGAAATAATTATCCCTCGCTTTCTTTTTTTATTTATGCGGGTGTTTTTAAGGTCTGTCCCCAAAAACACCCAAAAAGTTTTATTCAACTCCTAAATATTCATTATAAGAAACTTCCCTGTCTATTACAGTTCCATTTTCTTTAATATCAATTATTCTATTTGCAACAGTTTGAGTCAATTCGTGGTCATGTGATGTAAATAGAATATTTCCTATAAATTTTTTCATTCCTTCATTTACAGATGTAATACTTTCCATATCCAAATGGTTTGTTGGTTCGTCAAATATTAGGAAATTAGCTCCTGATAACATCATTTTTGACAATACACATCTTACCTTTTCTCCTCCTGATAGCACATTTACTTGTTTTAATGCTTCATCTCCTGAGAATAGCATTCTTCCTAAAAAGCTTCTTACATATGTTTCGTCTGGGTCTTTTGAGTATTTTCTTAGCCATTCTGTTACATTTTCATCTGTTTCAAACAAGTAATTGTTGTCTTTTGGGAAATAGTTTTGAGTTATTGTTGTTCCCCATACTAATTCTCCTTCGTCTGGTTCAATTTCTCCTGCTATTATTTGGAATAATACTGTTTTTGCAAGTTCGTTATCTGCTAAAAATGCTATTTTGTTTCCTTCTTTTACATCAAATGATATTTTGTCTAACAGTTTTACTCCGTCTACTGTTTTTGATATATTTTTCACTTGTAAAATTTCTCTTCCTGGCTCTCTGTCTGGCTTAAAGTCTACATATGGATATTTTCTATTTGAAGGTTTTATTTCATCTAACTCTATTTTCTCTAATGTTTTCTTCCTTGATGTTGCTTGTTTTGATTTTGAAGCATTTGCACTAAATCTTGCAATAAAGTCTTGTAATTCTTTAATTTTTTCTTCTTTCTTTTTGTTTTGCTCTCTTGCTTGTTTTAATGCTAATTGGCTTGATTCATACCAGAAATCATAGTTTCCTGGATATACCTTGATTTTTCCAAAGTCTACATCTGCTATGTGTGTACAAACTTTGTTTAAGAAATATCTATCATGTGATACTACTATTACTGTATTTTCAAAGTCCATTAAAAAGTCTTGCAACCAGTTGATACTCTTTAAATCTAAGTCATTTGTAGGCTCGTCTAATAAAAGTACATCTGGATTTCCAAATAAACTTTGTGCTAATAAAACTTTTACTTTATCCCTTGCTTCAATTTCTTTCATAAATTTATAATGATTTTCTGGAATAATTCCCAAATCATTTAAAAGTATTGCTGCATCTGACTCTGCATTCCATCCATCTAATTCAGCAAATCTTTCTTCTAATTTAGCAGCTTTCATTCCATCTTCTTCTGAAAAATCAGGCTTTGCATATATTGCTTCTTTTTCTTTCATTATGTCATATAATTCCTTATTTCCCATTATTACTGTATCAATTACTGTGTAGTCTTCATAGGCAAAGTGGTCTTGTTTTAAAACTGATAATCTTTCGCCTTTATCTATGGAAACATCACCTTTACTAGGTTCGATTTCTCCTGACAATACTTTTAAAAATGTTGATTTTCCTGCTCCATTTGCTCCTATTATTCCATAGCAATTACCTTTTCCAAATCTTATATTTACATCTTCAAATAATACTCTTTTTCCAAATCTAACTGTAACATTGTTTGCACTTAACATTACATCTCCTCCTTAACTTTCGGTATTATACACTATTTTTCCTTATTTTTCAAGTAGTTGTTGCGGGTGTTTTTGGGGACAGACCTTAAAAACACCTTTTATATACACAATATCCTATTATTTATTATTCAAAACTCAAGGGTGTTTTTAAGGTCTGTCCCCAAAAACACCCAAAACATATCTTGAATTTTGTCGATTTTTATGATATTTTGTTGTTAATAAAAAATGAGGTGATTTATTTTGAGAAGAAATTCTAGAAATAGAAATATGAGAAACAAGAAAAAGCAAGATATAGACTACAAAGCAGCGCGAAAAGAGCTAAGTATTTTTATTATTATTTTATTGATTTTACTAATTTTAGTTAGCATATTTTACTTTTTTAAAAATAGTAATTTATATAAAAATATAGTTGAAACTTCCAAACAAGAAATTGAAAATGAAAAACGTTTAGAAGATGAAGCCAAAGAAAAAGAGAAAAAGGAAAATACCAAAGAAGAAACTGACACAACATTTACCTTAGCTGCTATTGGAGATGTAATGTGCCACAATACTCAATACATTGATGCATATAATTCAGATACAAATGAATATGATTTCTCTTATGTTTTTGATGAAATTAAGTTTTATACTCAAACTGCTGATATAGCGGTTGGAAGTTTAGAGACTTCTTTT
The DNA here is from genome assembly GCA_948502395.1 of uncultured Clostridia bacterium. Taxonomy (GTDB): domain Bacteria; phylum Bacillota; class Clostridia; order TANB77; family CAG-508; genus CAG-269. The sequence goes on from CAOPES010000003.1 coordinate 136,697, forward strand.
GCGGGTGAAGAACGCGGTTATAGCAATTATCCAACCTTTAATACTCCTGACAATTTAGCTTATGCTTTAAAAGATATTGGTATTGATGTTCTTTCTACTGCTGGTAATCATTGTTTAGATATGGGATTTAGTGGTTTATCTCGAACTATTGATGTTTTAAATGATGCTGATATTGCTCATCTTGGCACATATAAAACGCAAGAAGAACAGGACCAAATTTTATTTAAGTATGTAAAAGGTGTGAAAATTGCATTTATTAACTATACTTACGGAACTAATGGAATTCCAGTTCCAAAAGACAAAAATTTTTGCGTTAATTTAATTGATAAAGATTTAATAAAGAAACATATTGATACTGCAAAAAGCCAAAATGCTGATATGATTGTTGCTTGTATGCATTGGGGTACTGAGTATAGAACAACTGCAAATAAAGAGCAAAAAGATTTAGCAGATTTTCTATTCCAAAATGGTGTTGATATTATTTTAGGAAATCATCCGCATACATTAGAGCCAATGGAAAAGAAAACGGTAACTTTGGAAGATGGAACAACAAAGGATTGTTTTGTAATTTATGCTTTGGGTAATTTTATATGTGACCAAAGGTTAGAAAATACTAGAAACTCTATTATTTTGAATTTGACTATAACTAAACATCTTGATGGAAAGATTTCTATTGATAAAGTTGATTATGTTCCTATTTATATGTATAAGGATGTGAGTAAAAAGGTTAAAGGTATGAAATTGATTGACATTAATAAGACTATTGAGACTTATGATGCTGGTCATGATGGTGCTGTAACTCCTGAATTATATAATTTATTAAAATTAGAGTTAAATAAAATTATTAGTATTGTAGGAAATGGATTTTAAGTCTTGACATTCTTGGCAAAAGGTATTATAATTTTTAATGTACCTTTTGTGTATATGGGTTATTAGCTCAGTTGGTAGAGCAGCGGACTCTTAATCCGAAGGTCCGGGGTTCGACCCCCCGATGACCCACCATACTAAAAATATTCAAAGAAAAAAATTTAAAGGGGGAATTATCCCCCTTTAGTTTTGTTTTACTTCGGTTTAAATAACCCGAAATAGTGTTCAGTGATACTAAAGCACTCGACGAAACGCATAAGGCACGTTCATGCAGCTCTCGTAATTAGGATCGAATTTGTACCTGCGAAGGTCTGCAGTTGGATAGTTTTTATGGTTGTCAACACCGCCACCAAAATAGCCAGTTCCTCCATTTCTGAGTTTTATAACTCTTGTCCTTGGAAGTTCGTCATGCTTGTAGATTAGATCATACAATGATTCTCCATTACAAATTCTCATTTGCAACTCTAAATCACAAATGATTTCATCACACATTCCATCGCCTACATATTTACACATATCTCTCTTTTTCTGTTGAGTTATATAATACCCTCGCGCTTCAAAAATATATGTTTCAATCAAGCGAGGATATTGACGGGGATATTGATTGGCGATTTTATTCGACTTTTCGAATCTTACCCAGAGTTTTTTACCAGCAGTTCCCTCCTCAATACACTTGCGATAGATTTCGTTTCTGTTTTCGTCAATAACATTTCTGTCAATGCGAAACCATTCTCCAACCCTTAATTTCTTTGTAATAACCTTGTCATCCTTTACCTTAGGTATAACCTCTTTTTTGAAGTTTTCTTTTTTTGAAGTTTCATTCTTCAAAAGTCTTTCATAATCTCTAACAAGGTCTTCCAAAGACATTCTCCGACCATCAGAAAGCTCTACATCTACATACAGTTCCTCTGCACTTTTCTTCACGAACATATTAAGCATAATTTTTTCCTCCTGCATTATAAAAATAGTAAAGCAAAATGCTTACTATTTTCTATTTTAACATAATTTCTTATTTTTCGCAACTCTACATAATTTATTTCATTTTATCTTCATAACGATTTGTAATCTCAGCGATAAATTACTAGTTATTGCTCTCATCGTATCCTGTTTGTTTAGATAATTCTTTTATAAAATCTGTTTTATTAATTATTAGATATCTCCCCATATATTTTCGCTTTTGTATCTATTATTCATTGTAGCTATTTCGCTTTTTTCTCTCCTTTACCTAATTAATTTTTACATCATATTTATCCACTTGTCAATAACTTTTCTATAATTTTGGAATACAATAATAATATAAAACAAAAAGCGAGGTAAAGATATGTTAAAAAAATCATTTAATAGTGCCAAAGCAGAAATAAAAGGTGGGAAAAAATATCCCAAAATAAACGGAACTGTAACATTTAAAGAAACAAAAGAAGGAGTACTAGTTACCGCCAAAATATATGGACTACCTACAACCCAAGGAAATTGTGGTGGAAAATTCTTCGGCTTCCACATTCACAATGGATCTTCTTGCACTGGAACTACGGAAGATGAATTTGCAAATAGTGGTTCACATTATAACCCTAATGACTGTCCACATCCTTATCATGCAGGTGATTTACCACCTTTGTATGAAAATAATGGCTATGCCTATATGTCTGTTTTAATAAACAAATTTAACATTAAAGATATTATTGGAAAGACTATAATTATACACGATTCTCCTGATGACTTCACAAGTCAACCAAGTGGTAATTCCGGTGAGAAAATCGCTTGTGGCGTAATAAACTTTTCATTTGCAATTTTACGTTAAGTATTGTATAATATATTTAGAAGCCAAATGGCTCTACAAACATTCTCCCGCTTTTATAGGGGAACCGTTAGTAAGGAGGATTAAAATAATATGAAACGGATTCAAGAAAAGCTTTTAGTGATTTTTTCATTAGCTTGTGGATTATTGTGGGGAGAGGCAATAGCTAACGTCAATATGCTATCCTGTGTACTTGCATTAATTGCAACTACTATCTGTATGTATATCATTTTCTATGATGTCTTTCCTAAAAAAGAAAAGACAAAATAAACGTTTCAGCAAGGACCATAGTGATTATTTTCTCTATGGTCCTTGTATTTTTACATCTATAAGTGGTAATTCTGGAAAGAAAATTGCTTGTGGCGTAATAGTCTAAAAAATTGACAAATTTGTAAAATAGCAGTAAAATAGTAATATTGAATAAAATAAGGGGTGATGGATTTGCTAAAAATATATAACACAAATTTAGAAACAAATGAATTAGCAGAAATTAGAGAATTTAAAAAAGGTGCATGGATAAATTTAGTAAATCCATCGGAAAACGAAATCAAAAAATTATGTGAAAATCTACACATAGAAGAAGACTTTATACGTTATGCCTTAGACTATGAAGAGAAAGCCAGAATTGACCAAGAAGAAGATGACGACACCACACTTTTCATAGTAGACGTACCAATTATAGAGAAAAAAGAAGATAGTGATGTATACACTACAATGCCACTTGGTATGATAGTTGTAAGAGATGACTTTTTTGTAACAGTATCTTTAAGAAAAAATAAAATAATAGAAAACTTCGAAAAATCAAGAATAAAAAACTTTCAAACATACAAAAAAACTAGATTTATCTTTCAAATACTATATCAAAACGCATCATATTACCTAACATACCTAAAACAAATTAATAAAGAAACTGAAATTGCAGAATATATATTAAAAAACTCTATGAAAAACAAAGAGCTTTTAAAATTATTAAACTTAGAAAAGAGTTTGGTATATTTTACAACATCATTAAAATCAAATGAAATAGTTATGGAAAAAACATTAAGGGGAAAAATCATAAAACTATATGATGAAGACGAAGAAATACTTGAAGACGCAATTACTGAAAATAGACAAGCCATAGAAATGGCTCAAATATATAGCAATATTTTGAACGGCACAATGGATGCATATGCTTCTATAATATCAAACAATCTAAATGGAGTTATGAAATTTTTAACTTCAATTACTATTATCTTAGCTGTTCCAACTATGATTTCAAGTTTTTGGGGTATGAATGTTGGACTACCATTACAAAATAGTCCTTGGGGATTTGTTGTAATGGTTGTAGTTTCAATTCTTTTAACACTAGGAGTTTCTTGGTGGTTAAAGAAAAAAGATATGTTAGATTAAAACTAAATAGGTCTCGATTATTTTAAATCGAGACCTTGTTTTTATTCTCCTTCTGTTCCTGTTGTTGGATTTTCTGGTGTTACTGGTTCTGTTGGTGTAGTTGGTTGTTCAGGAGTTGTTGGTGTTTCAGGTTGCGTCACTGGTGGTGTTGGCTCACTAGGTGTTTGCGGTGTAGTTGGTTGTTGATTGTTTGTTGCTCCCTTAGTTCCCTTCACTATTATTCTTGGCATTGCATCATATGTATCTCTTGATAGCAATTTTGTTGAAATAACTTTTCCATTTAATTTTTTTGTAATATATGTTTCTGTTTTTTGTCCATTTGCACCTTGTTGTTTTACTTTTTCTGTTCCAACTGGTAAAGAACTATCTTCTTCATATTTTGTTGTTGGAGCAATTGTTGAAAGTACCTTTGTACTAAATGAAAATGTATATTCTTCTGCTTCTTTTATTCCATATATAGAAACTGTTGCAATTCCGTTTTTTGCACTTGCTGATATTCTTACTGGATATTTTCTTGTATTTTTAAATCTAAAATCTGTAACTCCATATACAACTGTTGCATCTCTTCCTACTGGTATATAAGCTGTTGTAAATTGATGATTTCTTCTTTCTAGTACTTCTAAATTTCCTTCTAATACTGCATTATATAATGTAGAAGAAATTTGGCATATTCCCCCACCTAATCCGTCAACAACTTCTCCACCTACATAAATCTTTCCATTTCTATAACCAGCTTTAGCGGTTCTTTCTCCTAATGCTTTGTTATATGAAAATGTTTCTCCTGGCAATATTACTTTTCCATTTATTTTTTGGCAAGCTATTCTTAAATTTGTTGATCTATCTACATTGCTTGAATCATATCTTGTTGTATATGTTGATAGTCTATCTGGAAATGCTTCATCTCCTATTTGACTTAATGTAATTTTTGGTTTTGTAATTGTTAATTTGATTACATATTCTTCTTTATCTTCTGCAAGTATTACTTTAGCAGCTTCCAAATCAAAACTTATACCTTCTACTTCTGGGTGAACTGTAAATGGATCTTTTGTATAATATGCATCTTTTGCTTCTCTGCAAATTTCACTATGAATTTTTTCTATATCAATAGGCTCTGGCTCTTTTTCTTTTACCGGAATTTCAATATAGTCTTCTTTTATATTTATGCCTTTTAATCTACTTTTTACTTTTTCTAATAGATTTTCTGTATCTATTACTATACCTTTTTTCCCTTTGCTAATGATTAATTCATCATCTTCTACTGAATAACTTGAATCTAGAACTAACCCTGGTAATTTTACTCCAATATCTTCTATTGTTTGCCTTGTTATTTCTTCATTTAACGTCATATTTACATCGATATTTTTCTTTTTAATTAGTGTAAATAAAATTTCATAATTGCTTACAAATATATTTTCTTTCTTTCCTATCAAAAACGCTTCTTCTACGGCTTTTTCTATTTCATAATTTACTTCTAATATTTGTGGATTTAAAGTTGTCTCATATTCTTGATATTTTACCCCAATCTCTTTTTCCATTTTTTCATTATAAATTGCTTCCAATTTGCCTTTTGCTTCTTCTTTTGATAGTCCTGATACTTCAATTCCTGATATTGATACTCCACTTATTATTTTATCATTGAATATTGTTCCTACTGCAAATATTGTGGAAATTGCAATTAGTATTACAACCGCAAGTGTTATAAGAAATCCTATAAGTATACGTTTTCTCGTTTTTGCTTTTTTAATTTCTTTTATCTCCATTTCTTTCATTACTTTTGCTTGGGCTTTTGTTTTCTCGTCCACCCTTTTAAATAATGAGTAGTCCTTTTCTTGAGATGATTCTTTATTATTTTGTTTGTTTTCTTTTTCGATTTTTTTGTTTTTATTTGCTTTTGTTACTACTTCCTCTTTCATAAAAAATCTCCTTTTATATTTTCTCTATTTAAATCTTACCATAAACTTGTTTTTTTGACAATATTTTTACGCTTTTTTTATAGTTTTTGATAATCGCTCTAATCCCTTATTTAATAGTATGTTTACGGTTTTAAATTATTCTAATTTTAAAAAAACAAAAAAATTGTCAAAATTTTTCAAAAAAATACTTGAACATTGTAGAATTTAATATTATAATGATATAAGCAAAAGATAAATAAGGAGAGAAATTAGATGGAGTTAACAAAGAATATATTCTTTAACACAGATAAATTAGTAGAAAATAGCAAAGTAAAAATCTCATATATCGGTGAGCTTTTTAAAAATGCATCTGAACAAGTAACAATTCACTATGGTTTCGGTAGTAATTGGGATAATGTAACAGATATAAAAATGGAAAAAACAGAATTAGGATTTCAAGCTGAAATAAACCTATTAGAAGGTGAAACATTTAACTTCTGTTTTAAAAATGGTGATGACGTTTGGGACAACAATAATGGACAAAACTACATATTCCCATTAGAAAAAGTACCAACAGAATTATTAGTATTAGATGACGAACCTGTTGCTTTAGGAAATGCAAGAAAATTAAGAAGATCTTATTTATGGAGTAAAAAAATACGTTTAGCAGTATACAAAATAATAACATACCTTCCAAAAATAATTTCTGGAAATTATAGAAAAAAACTTACAAGTGCAGATAATAATGAATAAAACTCAAGGTGTTTTTAGGGACAGACCTTAAAAACACCCTTATTTTTTATGTTATAATCCAACCACCATTTACAGAAATAATTTGACCAGTAGTATAGCTATCTTCAATTAGCCATTTTACACATTTAGCAACATCTTCCGGTTTTCCTATTCTTTCTAACGGAATTTCTTGCTCTATTTCTTTTATTTCTTCTTCACTAAACTTTGAATTCATTTGAGTTTTTATCATTCCTGGTGCAATCGAATTTACCCTTATATTTGAAGGTCCAAGCTCTTTTGCTAACGCTTTTGTTAATCCATCCATTCCAGCTTTTGAAACTGAATAAATTACTTCTAACGCTCCACCAACAACTCCCCATGCAGAAGAAATATTTATAATACATCCACATTTGTTATGAACCATATTAGGTATTACTTCTTGTGACATTGCAAATGCTGAGTATAAATTAGTATTAATCACATTGTTCCAATCGTCATCTGTTTCGTCTGTAAATAACTTATATTCTGATATTCCTGCATTGTTGATTAATATATCTACTTTTCCATATTTGTTTATAGCATAATTTGCTAATTCTTTTGCTTCTTGTCTTTTTGATACATCTGCTTTTTTTATGTCTATTTCAATATTTTCTTGTTCTAATTCTTCTTTTAATTTGATTGCTTCTTGCTCTGATTTGTTATAATTTGCTATCACTTGTATATTTTCTCTTGCTAGTGTTTTGGCGATTTCTCTTCCTATTCCTTTTGATGCTCCTGTTACTATGGCAATTTTTTTCATATCTTTTTACCTACCTTTTCTATATTGCATAATATATTGTAACATTTTTATTTAAAAAAATCAAAAAAAAGCCAATAACTAAGATTATTTCAAAGCTACTGACAATTTGGAGCCACTTCCCAGATTCGAACTGGGGACCCCCGCATTACAAGTGCGGTGCTCTGGCCAACTGAGCTAAAGTGGCAATTTATTAAATTGGTGACCCGTACGGGAATCGAACCCATGTCTCCGCCGTGAAAGGGCGGTGTCTTAACCGCTTGACCAACGGGCCTTATATATAAAGAACTAAATAATTCTGCATTATTTAGTTCTTTTTGGTGAGCTATCCGCGACTCGAACGCGGGACAACTTGATTAAAAGTCAAGTGCTCTACCACCTGAGCTAATAGCCCACATAAAATGTGAAACTCACAACGCCTTTATATATTACAACATTTTTTCACAAATGTCAATACATTTGTGAAAAAAATTTAAAAATTTTGTGTTTTTTTCGTTTTTAGGCATTTAATTTCTCTAAAACTTCTTCAACATCTATTCCGTGAACGCCACAAGCTTCTTCTAATGTCTCCATTTGAGATGCTGGACATCCTAAACAATGCATTCCTACTTCTAGTAATATATCTGCTTTTTCTGGTGCAACTTCTAGTATTTCACCAATTTTTGTATCTTTATTAAATTTCATTCCTGCTCCTCCTTTTTATTATAAAAAATTTTTTACCGCATTTTTATTGAATTTTCAATATTTTTTCTTTGTGACATTTTTTATTTTATCATAAATTTTAAAAAAAGTATAGACAAATTGAAAAAAATATTGTATTATGATAAAAATTGTAAGGCGGTGATATTTATTTCTAAGATAATTAATTTATTTTTTCTGTCCTTTAGTATTAATCTTTTTATAACTTTATATTCACTTTATTCATTTTTTTATATAATTTTATTTCATAGAAAACAAGGTTCAAAATTAGAAATCAAAAAGAAAATTTCAAAGTAAGGAGGCATTCATATTTTTAAAATATTTAGAAGACTTTTATTTGTCTTAACATTTTTTATTGTTTCTACTACCATATCAATTATCATTTTTTATCCAATTTTTACAGCAACAGAAGTAATTATACCTTATGGCATACATCCTTTTGACATTTGTTATGATAATCCTGATTTATGGAATATTATTAAAACAACATACATTTTGACATTTATCTTTTCCAATCTTATAATTAGTAATTTTATTTATTCCAGAATATTTTTGCAAATTTCAGAATTTATTAAATCTTACAAAAATAATTCTGTCACAAAAGATAAACAACTATCTCATATTCCTAAAAAACAAAAAAATTTACTAAGCTTATTAATTGGACTAGATACCAAATTAAATTCAAAAATATATATTCCAGAAAGCGGTCTATATCAAAACTTTTTAATTACTGGAACAATTGGCTCTGGTAAAACTTCAAGTGCTATGTATCCATTTACAAGGCAATTGATGAACTTTAACAGCAAACATCCCAATTCAAAAATCCGGTATGCTAATTTTAGATGTCAAAGGAAATTATTTTAATCAAGTAAAAAAATATGCAAAAACATTTAATCTTTTAGATGATTTAATTGTACTTAGTTTGAATTCAAAAGTATTTTATAATCCACTTCATAAACCAAATTTAAAGCCACAAGTCCTTGCCAACAGATTAAAGACTATACTACTTTTATTTTCAGAAAACAACTCTGAATCTTATTGGCTAGATAAAGCAGAACAAGTTATTTGTGAATGCATAAAACTGTGCCGCTTATATAACAACGGTTATGTTACTTTTTTAGAATTACACAAATTAATTACAATTCCAAATTATTATAAAGAAAAAATAGTTAAGTTAAGAAATTTATTTGTCTCTTCTAAATTCTCGCAAGAGCAAATTTATGAACTAAATGCCAGCCTTAATTTCTTTGAAAAAGAATTTAATAATTTAGATGAACGAACAAAAGGAATTTTAATTTCAGAAATAACTAGAATTACAAATACCTTTGTATCTGACTATGATGTAATGGAAACTTTTTGCCCGCCAAAAGAAAAGCTTACTTTTACAGGATTTTCCGAAGTTATAAAATCTGGAAAAATAGTTGTACTTAATATGAATATTTTCGAATATAATATGCTTTCAAAAATTATCGCAACATATCTAAAACTTGATTTTCAAACAGAAATTATGACTAACTTATCAAAAGATAATGTTAAAACAACCGCTTTTATTTGCGATGAATATGACAAATTCGCAAGTAAAACTGACGGAGAATTCTTTTCTCTAAGTAGAGAAGCAAAATGTATTAATATCGTTAGTATGCAAAGCTATTCTTCCCTAAAATCAACATTAAAAGACGATGCTATTGTTAAAGTAATTATACAAAACCTTATAAACAAAATATGGTTTCGAACTGATGATATTTTTACTATTGAAGAAGCACAAAAACAACTTGGCAAAGAAGAAAAAGAAAGGGTTTCTAAAAGTATTTCTGAAAGCGCTAAGGAAACAAGATTTAATTATATTACTAACACTCTAAATTCAGAAAATTCTAATATCTCAGAAACTTTTAGCACATATCTACAAAACGATTTTTCATTTGAGACTAACTTTTTTACTCAAAATCTCGAAACATTCACCGCCCTTACATTTTTGTCTGATGGAAACAAAATATACTCACCTAGAAAACTTCAAATGTTTCCACATTTTAAAAATAATGGTTTATAGATTAACCTTAAAATCTAAATAAAAATAAGGAATGATGTTATTGAACAAAAAAATTTATTATACATTTTTTATAATTATATTTACTTTTATATTTTTATTTTGCTTAACAAGTACTGTATTTTCAGCTTGGGGAGACCCACAAATTGTAACCAAAATAAACTCTGCTTTTGAAAGCATAGAAGGTTGGATATTAAAACTCTCAACCCCAGCAGCAGCCGTAGCTGTCGGCAGTGGCGTTTTTATGAAAAAATTTAGTTTTGGTGATGAAGAAAAAATACGAACAGGTAAAAAAATAATAAAAGGTTCTCTATTTTCATATGCTTTTATTCTCGCAATAGACTTAATTTTATCAGCTATAAAGTCATTAGTAAGTTAGGAGGTTACTTTGGAAAACACAGCAAATATTACGCAAACAATAATTAGTACAATTAATACAATTTTCGAAAACATATTATCATCTATTGATAATAATCTATATTCTGTACTAGATGATATCACATTTATTGGCTCTGATATTCTAACAGATAAAAATTTTGAAAAAATTTTTGGAACATCTGCATCAAATGGCATATTACTAATTGCAAATTCTCTATTACTAGGATTTCTACTATACTATGCAATCCGTTATCTTATGTCTCATTTAACATATCAAAATGTAGAACATCCTTTTAGCTTTATAATAAAAATGATTTTATTTGGAATTTGTATGAATTTCTCATTTTTTATCATTCAGATGTTCCTTGATTTAAATTTTAATATATCTCTTGCAATTCGAAATTTAGGAGAAAATCTCTTTGGAAAAAATATCTGTTTTTCAGAATTAATTTCTACAATAAATACAAGTATGTCGATTAACACAAATTCAATAAATATATTTTCAATAGATGGCCTAATAAAAAGCACTCTAAGCCTTTCGCTTTTAAGTTTAGTTTTGTCTTATTCAATTAGATACATTACTATAAAAGTATTTGTATTACTATCTCCTTTTGCCTTCTTGTCTTTAACTCTAAACTCTACTAGTTGGTTCTTCAAGTCGTGGTTACGAAATCTTTTTTCTTTATTATTTATTCAAATAATTGTCTCTCTTGTGCTTTTAATTTTATTCTCGTTAGATTTTTCTTCTGCAAATTTACTTAATAAATTTATTTATGTTGGCGGAATTTATTCTTTAATAAAAGCTAATTCATTTGTGCGTGAATTTATTGGTGGTGTTTCCACAGATGTTTCACAAGCTGTGAATAACTTTATTAAACATTAATTTTTTAGAAAGGAGGATTTATGAAATTTATTTTTCCACAAAATTATGATTTTAAAAATAAATTGCTTGGAATTATTGATTATTCAACTGCTATTGCTAATGTTGTTTGGTATGCTTTTGTTTTTCTTTTGGTTTCTGTGTTGTTTAAAAATATAAATATTAAGGTTGTTGTTTTTATTTCTCTTTGCTTTCCTTTGTTTCTTTTTAGTTTTGTTGGTTTTAATGGTGAAGATATTGTTGTTGTTTTTAAGTATATGTTTAAGTTTGTTTTTAAGCCTAAATTATTATTTTATTCTAAACGAAAAAAGTTTTAAATGTTATAGTTATTAATTAATTTGAAAATTAAAGCAAAACTTTTAGTCATTTTATCTTGAATTTTTTGTCTAAAAAAGATATAATCTGAATTACAACATTACTTTTTAGGAGAGATTATTATGAAGTTAGAACAAAACGACAAATCACTATTATTTTCAGAAACAATGATACCAGATATATTCTTTTCAGAACACCTATCTGAACTTCCAGGCGACTACTTAAAAATATATATGTACATCATATTTTTATCAAAATACGGAAAAGATATCAAACTAACAGATTTGTCAAAAAAATTAAACATACCATTAAAATCAATTAACGACGGAATGAAATTTTTAGAAGAACAAAAACTAGTTACTAAAAAAACAACAGGATATGTAATAGTAGACTTGCAAGAACAAACACTTCATAATTTATACACACCTAATTTAACTATGTCAAAAGAAAAAATAGAACAAACATCAAAAAATAAATCTAACGCAAAAGCTATTGAACATATAAATAATATGTATTTCCAAGGAATTATGGGACCTTCTTGGTATAACGACATTGACCTATGGTTTAGAAAATATAACTTTGATGAACAAGTTATGATTGCCCTATTTGATTACTGCTACAAACGTAGCGCACTACACAGAAACTATATCCAAACAGTAGCAGATGCTTGGGCAGCAAACAAAGTTCAAACTTGGAGTGATTTAGATAAATACTATGAAAAACAAGAAACTCTAAACAAAATCAAAAAATCCATTGCAAAAAAACTTGGAAAATACAATGGTCTTACACAATATGAAGAAGCTTACATAGAAAACTGGGTTATAAACTTTGGCTATGATATGTCAATTATAGAAATAGCATTAAAAAGAACTACATTTAAGCAAAATCCAACATTTGAATATATTAACAATATAATAACAGATTGGCATGATAGAAATTTAAAAACACCTTCGGAAATAACTGCTTTTGTAGAACAAAGAAAAAAACAAGAAAAAAATACTAAGGACTTAAAGTCACAAGTAAGTAAAGCAAATTACGAACAAAGACAATATACAAACTTAGACTTTCTATACGCAAATAATACAGTAGAAAATAAGGAGAACTAAATGGCTAATGATATATTAAATTCTTTATTAAAAGAATATGAACAAAAAAAAATAAAGGCAGAATATCAGGCAGAAAAAAGAAAAGAGAACCTATATGAAAAAGTTCCAAAATTGAAAGAAATAGAAAATGAATTAAATCAATTTGCTATTTCTACCGCAAAAAACATATTAAATGATAGCAACTTTTCATATGCAGAATTACAACAAAAAGCTGAAAAACTAAAAAAAGAAAAAAAAGAAATCTTAGCTGCTCTAGATTTACCAGAAAATTATTTAAAACCTTTTTATGAATGTACAATATGTAATGATACTGGGTATATAATGTCTGAAAATTATAAAACAACAATGTGTAATTGCTTAAAACAAAAATTATTAAATGACTCTTTTAACAAATCAAATATATCAAATTTAGAAAAAGAAAATTTTAACAATTTTAATGAAGATATATTTTCAAATGAAGTAGATATCTCAAAATATAATTTTAATATATCACCACGAACCAATATTTCAAATATAAGAAATAAATGTATACAATTTGTCGAAAATTTTGACGATATTAATCAAAAAAATCTTTTATTTGTAGGTAACACCGGTTTACGGTAAGACGTTTATGTCAAATTGTATTGCAGGAGAATTATTAAAAAAAGGCAAAACTGTACTTTATCAGACAGCTCCTGTTTTGCTTGAAAGCGTAATAGATTATAAGATGAGTAAACAAAAAAATACAGAAAATAATTTTTATAAGTCTGTATTAGATGCTGATTTACTTATTATTGATGACCTTGGAACTGAAAGTTTAAATAGTATGAAACTTAGTGAACTTTTTACTATTTTAAATGCTAGACTTTTAAATTTGAATAATAAAGTTACTAAGACTATTATTTCTACTAATTTGAATATTAATGATATTTTTAATCATTATGAAGAGCGTATCGGTTCTAGAATTGTTGGTTATTATGATATTTACTATTTCTTTGGAGAAGACTTGCGTTTTAAAAATTTAAAATAACAAAAAAGAATTGAATTTCACATTTTACTGCAAATTCAATTCTTTTTTATATTCTATTTTTCTTCCATATCCGGAGTTAAAGTTTCAATACTTACAACTTTTCCACCATCATTAGTTCTCATTAAAGTAACACCTTGTGTTGATCTTCCTAAAATACTTACTTCTTTTACTTTTAATCTTATAATCGTTCCAGTATCTGTAATTAGCATAACATCATCATCTTCTGTCGCTATTCTAACTCCAACTAATTTTCCTGTTTTTGGTGTAATTTTATAGGTAATTACTCCTCTTCCACCTCTTTTTTGTACTCTATATTCATCAAGTTCTGTTCTCTTTCCAAATCCGTTTTCTGTGATAGCAAGCAATGTTGCTTTTCCACCAGCAATTACTGATTCCATTCCAATTACTTCATCGTCATCATCTAAACGAATTCCAATAACACCTTGTGAAACTCTACCAATTGGTCTAACATCTTTTTCATCAAATGTAATACATAATCCATTTCTAGTAACAAGAACTACATTATCTTCTCCGTCTGTCAATCTAACTCCAATAAGTTCGTCTTCATCTTTTAAAGTAATTCCTTGTAATCCAGTTTTTCTTGCTGTATCATATTCTTTTAATGCTGTTTTCTTAATTAAACCATTCTTTGTTGCCATAAGTAGATATTTTCCTTCTGCAAAATTTTGAATTGGAATAACAGCAGATACTTTTTCTCCTGGGTCTAAACTTAATAAATTAACAATAGCTGTACCCTTTGCAGTTCTTCCTGCTTCTGGTATTTCATATCCCCTTAATTTATAAAGTTTTCCTTTATTAGTAAAGAATAATATTGTATCATGTGTTGAAGCTGTAAATATTTGTTTAACAAAGTCTTCTTCACGAGTTGCAATTCCTGTAATACCTTTTCCACCTCTTCTTTGGCTTCTATATGTATCTATTGGCATTCTCTTAATATATCCAAAATGTGTTAGGGCTACAACGCATTGTTCTTCTTTAATTAAATCTTCTAGGTCTATTTCTCCTTCTGCTGCTACTATTTTAGTTTTTCTATCATCACCAAATTTATCTTTTATTTCTAATAATTCTTCTTTAATAATATCAAAAACTAATCTTTCGCTATTTAGAATTGCTCTTAGGTGTTCAATTAATTCCATTAATTGTTTATACTCTTCTTCAATTTTTTCACGTTGTAATCCTGATAATGTTTTTAATCTCATATCTAATATTGCTTGTGCTTGTATATCTGAAAGACCAAATCTTTCCATTAATCTTTCTTTTGCATCATCATATGAAGAACGAATTATTTGAATTACTTCGTCTATATAATCAAGAGCTATTTTCAATCCTTCTAATATATGAGCTCTAGCTAATGCTTTATCTAAGTCAAATTGTGTTCTTCTTAATATAACATCTTTTCTATGGTCTATGTAACAATCTAAACATTGTCTTAATGTTAAAATTCTTGGTTCTCCATTTACTAATGCTAACATTATAATTCCAAATGTTGTTTGCATTTGAGTATGTTTGAATAATTGATTTAAAACAACTTGTGCATTTGCATCTCTTTTTAATTCAATAACAACTCTTACTTTATCTTTTCTATCTGATTCGTCTCTACATTCAGAAATTCCTTCTACTTTTTTCTCTTTTGAAAGGTCTGATATTGCTTTAATTAGATTAGCTTTATTAACTTGATATGGTAATGAAGAAACAATTATCCTTTGTCTATTTCCACTCATTTCTTCTATATCAGTTTCTGCTCTTAATGTTATTTTTCCTCTACCTGTTTTATAAGCTTGTTTAATTCCTTCAATTCCTAGAATAATACCTTCTGTTGGAAAATCTGGCCCTTTTATAACACTCATTAAATCTTCATCAGTAACTTCATCTTCATCAATTATTTTTATAATTCCATTAATTACCTCAGTTAGATTGTGTGGTGGTATATTTGTTGCCATTCCAACTGCAATTCCTGAAGAACCATTTACTAATAATGCTGGTATTCTTGCTGGTAAAACTGTTGGTTCTTGTAATCTATCATCATAGTTTGGCATAAAATTTACTGTATTTTTTTCAATATCTGTTAACATATATTGAGAAATTTTAGACATTCTAGCTTCTGTATACCTCATTGCTGCTGCTCCGTCACCGTCAACAGAACCGAAATTTCCATGTCCATCAATCAACATATATCTCATAGAGAAATCTTGTGCCATTCTTACCATAGCATCATATACTGAACTATCTCCATGTGGATGGTATCTACCAAGAACTGAACCAACTGTATTAGCACATTTTCTATATGGCTTGTCCGCAGTAATTCCATCTTCATGCATAGCATAAAGTATTCTTCTGTGAACCGGTTTTAAACCGTCTCTTACATCAGGAAGCGCACGAGAAACTATAACACTCATTGCATAGTCAATATAGGCTGTTCTCATTTCTTTTTCGATGTCTCTTTCGATTATTTTTCCGTCATTTTTTTCTTGTGGTCTATCTTCCATTTTATTCCCTCTTTTCCTTTATTTTCTACACTTGTATTATACTAAACCCTTACAAAATATGCAAGCAAAAACACAGAAAAATCATTAAAAAGTTTAGGGAATTCAACATTTTAAAGACTTATTTTAGCTTTTCAACTAATTCTAACTCTTCTCTACTCAAATCAAAATTTTGTCCATTATTTTTAATTAAATTATGCAACACTTCTATTGTTTTAGCTTCATTATTTGTTTTTTCTATTGGCGCAATATCTTTTATTTGTTTTTCCAATTTTTTGTATTCTTTTTCCATACCATTGAAATCTTGATTTTGATAGTAATCTTTCCATTTATTAATATACTTATCCATATTTTCTATTGCTTCATATTGTTTATTGAAATTTCTCTCAATATTGCTTTCTACATTATTTAATATCAAATTCTTTCCTTGCTTTATAATATTAATAACATTATTATCTAGTGCACCTGAATATTTTACTTTATTTAAAACAGTATCAATTAATGAAGATATCCCGTCTATTAATCCCCCTGATTTAACAACACTCTGCATTTGTGAAACATTTTCAAAATTTCCTGTAACCATACCAACTGCACTTTTTCCTAAATCAATTGCATCATCAATAGTTTTAGTTATTCCATCTTTTAAACCATAATTAAATAAATTGTTCTTTATATTTATTACTTGGTCTTCTACAAACTCGGGTAATATCGCTCTTATTCCTATATCAATTGCTGTATTTATCGTCTTTCCTAATGTTGTTTCTAAAAAATTCTTTTGCGTTTTTTCATTTATAGTTATATTATCTAATTCCATATTATTGTTTTTTTCTAGTTTATTTAATTCCATATTTATTCCTTCTTTCTTTTTATTAATTTTAAATAATTATTTTTTTATTATTTTTAATAAATATTATTTTTATAATTAATTATTTAATTTATTTTTTATTATTTAATGTTTATTTCTATTATTAAATAAATTTTTAGTAATTATTATTTATTTATAATTAAATTTATTAATTATTTTTTATAATATTTTATTATGATTTTATTTTTTCACTATTTTATTTTCTTACTGAATAACTTTTATAAATTTTCTCTTTTAAATTTTTTCTTTTCAATGCGTTTCATATTTATACAAAGTTAATTATTATAAAGTTCTTATTGTATTTTTATTATTTCTCAACAATATATGTAAACTATTTTTGCCACTTTTTGTATTTAATAAAAATGCCCCCTTCTCCTTTAACGCCTAACTTTTTCTCCAAAAATATTTTGTATTTCTTTCTAATTATCTTTTTCAAATTCTATTATAAAAATGAAACCCATTTTTATTTATAATAATTAATATTTTTCCTATTAAATTATAATTTTATTATTTGCTTTATTTGATAAATATTAATATTATCCTTATGCTTTTTTATATCTTATTTTTAATTTTTAGAAATTTTTTGTTTTAATTTTTGAATTTAATTATAATTATTTTTTCTAATTAATTGTTTATCAATTTATTTATATTAAATTTTGATAATTAAAATTATTTTTTTATTCATTTATTTTTTTATTTCAAATAATTATAATTATTTTTATAAATATTATTTTTATAATTAATTTATTTTTTTATAAAATTTTTTAATTATATATTTTTGTTATTAATTATTCATTAATTTATTTTAATTATTTAATATTTATCTTTATTGTTTAGCAATTTTTTATTTAATATTTTACTAATTTACAATTTTATTATAATTTTATATGAAGTCATATTTTTATTTTGTTAAATTAATTAAATATATTTATTGTGCTTTCTATTTTACTTTTTATTATTTACTAATTTTAGATTTTAGATGTTATTCCTTCTAAAAATATTATTTATTAAACAAACATAAAACTTTTTTACTATCTTATTTCCACATAGTATATGTAAACCTTTTTCACTTAGTTTTACATTAAATAAGAATAGCTTCTTCTCTTTTAACGCCTAGTTTTATCTTGCTTAGTTATATGTTTTTTTCTAATTTTATTTTTTTAATTTTATTCTAAAAACGAAACTCATTCCCATTGCTTATAATTAATATTTATAATATTAGATTATCATTTAATAATTAGCTATATTTAATAAATCTTAACACTGTTTTTTTACATTTTTGTTATTCTTATATTTTAAAATTTAAATTTATTTTTATTCTAATTGTTTAATTTAATTATAATTATTTTCTTAATTTTTTAATTTTAAATTATTTTTATTCTAAATTTTATAATTAAATTTATTTTTCATTATTTTATTTTTATTAATTTTAAATAATTATATCTGTTATATTAATTTTAAAAATATTATTTTTTATTTGTTTTATTTTTATAAAAATTTCTAATTTAAATATTTATTTTTAATTATCTATTATTTAATTTTTATTTTTTATAATTTTATTAATTATTATTTTTTATTAATTTTCATTATTTGTCATTGTTTATTAAATTGTTAGTATTTTTAATTTAGCATTTTTATTGTGCTTTTATTTTTTACTATTATAATTAAATTTTTCTATCTAAATTTAATTTTGAATAATTTCTATTTAGTGAATTTATGTCTTTGTCCAGAATGACTTATTATAAAAGTTTTATTAAATTCTTATCTATTTATCATCATATATGTAAACTTCTTTTTTATTTTTGTACTGCTTCTTCCTATTTCTTATTTCTATTTAATGCCTAGGATTTTTTAATTATTGTTCTGTCATTTTTTATACATTTTTCTTTTCAAAGTTTTTTATAAAGTAGAAACTTATTCTTATTCAATAAAATAACTATTTACTTCATAAAATTGGAAATTTGTTTTTTATAATATTTAAAATTTCTTATAATTTCTTTCATTTTCTTTATACAAAAGTTTTATAATTATTTTTTAATTTTAGGATAATTTTATCTTTAATTTAAAATTTATTAAAAATCATTTTTCTGTTCTTTAATTTATTCTTAATAATTATATTTATTTTTAATTACATTTAAATTTAATAATTATAATTATTTTCTATAATTTATTTTTATTAATAATTAATTTATAATTCTTTAATCTAATTTTACTATTACTTATTTTTAATTTAAATTTTATTATAATTTATTTACTAATTTTTTATTTAATAATTTTTCTTTTTATTTTATTATTAAAATAATTTATTATTTTGTAAAAAAACATTCCGATTATAAATTATTTTTATTATTAATATTTTTATTAAATAAATTTAATTTAATATTTTTATTTTCTTCTTAATTTTGTCTTATATTATTTTATCCTTTTATCATCTTTTATCGTTTCAAATTTTTATCTTCTATTCTGATATTTTTATAACAGTATTTTCTATATAGACTATTATTAAATTTATATTTTTTTCACGCAATATATGTAAACTGTTTTTATCTTTTTGTATATGTAATCAAGACTTCTCCTTTTCTTTTAATGCCTAACCTTCTCGTTATTTGCTTTTATATTTTTTCTTATCTATTTACTTTGATTTATATTATAAAAATGAAACCGATTTTATTTATTATAATTTGTTGAATTCTTTTTTTATTGTTAATTTTTGCTTTAAAATTTTTTATATTGCTTTTATAATAATTTAATATATTCTCTTAGAACTTTTAGTTATATTTATTTTTATATTAAATTTTAGATAAATTTACTTTTCTTCTTTATTAATAAATTACTTTTTTATTTTATATAATTTTAAAATAAATTATATTTATTTTAATTTATTCTCTATTATTTATAATTAATTGTTTTTTATTTAATTTATTATTTTTAATTAATTATTTTTTATTGGATTTATTTTTTATTATTTTTAATTAATTATCTTTTTATTTAATTTATTTTTTTTATTTTTAATTAATTGTCTTTTTATTTAATTTATTTTTTGTTTTTTTATAATTAATCATTTTTATTATTTATAAATTTAAATATATTTCATTATACTTTATTTTTCATTTAATAATTTGTCTATAAAAAAACTAATTAAATTCATTTTTCAACCAAGTAACTATATTTAAATTTTTCTAATTATAATATTTTGACTATAAGATTTTAATTAATTATACTAATTATATGTAAACTTTTTTATTGTTTTCTTTTCTTTATAAAGATTTTCTCCTTTATTCTTAATGCGTATACTTTTTCATATTTACTTTTACTGTTTTTTTCGTATTCTACTAATTAAAATTTATAATTACTTTGAAACTGTTTTTTGAAGATTTAAATTCATAATTATGATTCAATATTTATGATTCTATTAAAAATATGTACCTTAACTTTTTATATGAATTTTATAATTTTTTACAGAATTTAAGCATTTACTTTTAGAATTAATTTATAAAATTTTATTATTAAAAAATCTAATATATTTTTATAACTATTATTTATTAATATTTTTTTTAATTGTTTTTCTATTTTATAATTTATAAATTTATTTTTATTTTTAAAAAATTCTTTTGCTAAATATTTATAATTATTATTAAATAAAATTTTAGAATAAAAATTTTTTCCCACAATATTTTTTAGAATTAAATCACTAATTGATAACATTTTATATTTATTATAAATAATATATGATTTTTTATTTTTTCTTATATTTTTTAATTCTTTATAATTTATTATATCAGAATTAATTACAGTTAAATTTTTATCGCTATTTTTTAAAAGTTGACTTTTTAATAATTTATTTCCTTTATCTCCAATATCAATTAAAATATAATCATAATATTTATAATAATTTTTAATAAACTCTTTTATTTTATCATTAATATTTTTTTCTATAATATTTTGAAAATTATTTATAAATGTTAAATTTTTATTAACTTTTATTTCACTTTTCTTTAGCTCATTATCTATATGCTTTTTATTCTCTAATTTGTTCTTCTTTTCTTTTTTGTTTGATTTAAAAATTTTATAATATTCCTTTTCTGTCTTTTTATTTAAATTTATTAATAATATTTTTTTATTTTTAATTATTAAATAATTAATTAACAACATTGCAATTGTTGTTTTTCCTGATTTTGGTTTTCCTTCTATCGTTATTATTTTATTATTTTTTATATTCATTTTATTATCTATTTTTTTGCTTAATTTATTTTTAAATTTATTATTTATTTTTTTATTTAATTCATTTTTAAAATTATTATTTACTTTTTTATTTTCTACATTATTATTTGTTTTTTTATTTATTAAATTATTAATTATATTTTCTATATTATTTTTATTATTTATATAAATATTATTTACTCCTAATTTTTTTAATATATTTATTTTTTTATTATTTTCTTTTTCTAAGAAAAATATAATATTTATTTTTTCATTAATTAATTTTATTTTTTCTATTAATTTTTCTATATTTATTTGCCCCGGAATTTTTTCATCTAAAAAAATTAAATTAATATTTTTTTCCTTTTCTAATATTTCTAAAATAGCTTCTCGATATTGTACACTTTTATAATTAATTTCCTTATAATTATCAATTTCTTTTATTAAATAATTATTGCTCATAGCTATTATTATTTTTTTCATTTTGCTTTTCTCCTTCTAGTATATTTTTTTCTAATTCTGAACTTTCTATTTTTGTTAATATATGATCATCTCCTACAAACATTAAACACTCTCCCCTTTTTAAAGATTTTATTTCTACTTTCTCTTTTTCTGTCAAATTTGCAAATTCTGAAAGTATTTTTATATTTTCTTCTTCTAATGCAAAAAATGTTTTTATACTTGAATTATTTAAAATACTTCTTCCATATGTTCCATTTTCTAAACTGAATATATCAGAAATATCTTGTGTTATTGCAACTCCACTTCCACCATATTTTCTTATAGTTTTAAATATTTTATAAATAAATGCTGCCACTTCTTTGTTTGATGTTACTCCAATTAATCTCCAAATTTCATCTAAATATATTGCTTTTTTCTCATGTCTATTTTCTTTTATTTTATCCCAAAAAATATCTGTAAATAAATACATTCCATATTTTAAGTTTTCTTCTCCTAAATCATAAATGTCTGCAACAATTAAATCGTTGTTTAATTCTATATTTGTATATTCATTAAAAAACTTCATTGAACCTTTTACAAATGGAATTAATTTTGTTTTAAATTTTTTAGTTTTTTCATCATCACCTAACACATTATATAAATCTTCTAATAATGGCATTTGTTTAGCACTTTTAAATTCTTTTTTTATTTTATTATTAATTTTTATTTTATTAAATAAACTATCATCATCAAAATCTATATTTTTTATTTTATATGTTTTTATTAATTTCTCTTCAATTAATGCTTTCTCTTCTTCGTCTAATTCTCCAAAAATCAAATTAAAAAATCCTATTAATTTTCCTATCTTTGTTGCTAGGTATCCACTTTCTCCTTCTTCTAGACTTTCTTTTCTAATTTCTAAAATATTGATGTAGGTCTCAGAATTTGGCCCAATTTTTATTTGAACACCTTTTAAATTTTCACACAAATTATTATATTCTCTTTCTGGGTCAATAATATATTGTTTTATTCCTAATAATTTATATCTTAATATTAATAATTTTGTATAAAAAGATTTTCCAGCTCCACTAGTTCCAAATATGCACATATTAGCATTTTTATATTTTTTATTATATCTATCGATAAATACCAATGAATTATTATAAATATTTGTTCCAATAAAAATTCCGTCTTCATCAAATATTGTTGAAGATATAAATGGATATGTTGCAAGTAATCCCGAAGATAAAATATTTCTTTTTGCTGCATCTTTTATTTCTTCATTATTTTCCATTATCGGTAAGCAGGTTAAAAATAATTCTTCTTGTCTAAAATTTGCTCTTCGTGTTTGCATTCCTTTACTTTGTGTTATTCCTTCAACTTTATTTAAATAATATTCTAATTTATTTATGTCTTCTGCATAAATATTGATATAAATATATAATAAATAAATATCCTCGTTGTTCACTTGTATCTCTTTTCTTATGTATTTGGCGTCATTATATGTAAAAGCTGCAATATCAATATCTTCTCTATTTTGATTTTTATCTTTTAATTCTACTCCCACATTTCCAATATGATATGTTAAATCTTTTATTGTTTTATATGAATTTTGTTTTTCATAAAAAATAGAAATATTCATATTAATATTTGTTTCAATTAAAGTTTTTAATAAAATATCAGTCTGTTCTCTATAATAATTTACGACAATTAATCCTGAATAATATAAATTATCAATTTCTATAAATTTTGGATTTTGCATATTTATATATGCTGGAGATATTTTGTCTTTTTCATCTACACTACCGTCATAAAAATTTTCTTCATTTTTTTTAATTATTTTATTTTTTATTTTTTCTATAATTTCTTGTTTTATTTTTATTCCCCCATTTCTATTATTTTATTATTATTTTTTTTCGTATTTAATAAAGAAAAAAATAATTTTTCTATTTCTTTTTTATTTGATAATTCTATAACTGAATTTCCACATCGAGATAAACATTCTTTGATTTTAAAATATTTTTCTTTTAAATCACTTTTAATAATTTCTTCAGATTGTATTTTTTCTTTTTTCTTATTTATTTTATTAGATATAATAATATAAAAATTTTTTGATGATGATTTTTTACTTTGATTTAATTTATTGATAAAATCGATATAATTTTGCGATATATTTTCAAGATATCTATTTTCTTTTTTTAAAATATTTTTTTGAATATTAGAAATATTTTGGGTTAAATCGATTTTACTACTTTGAATAAAAATTTGAATATCAAAATTACATGTTTTTAAAAAAATTTTATAAGAATTTAAAATAGCTTCTTTTTCTAAATCAGATTTTAAATTATAATTTATTGGAATTATTTTTAATATTTTTATATATTTATTTTTTAATTTAACAATTCCATCATTATAAATTTCTTGTATCGGTAGCCATTGTTGAATTGTTTTATCTTTTATTTTATTCACCTCCTATTGTTTTTTTATTTTACTCTCAAAATCTATATTTGTCAAGAAAAACTTTTCGACAAAATTCGACAATGCATTTTTTCCCTTCTCTCCCAAAGCGTACAATGCTTTTTCTATCTTCAAATTAAAGGATGTTTTTTTGCTCTGTCCCCAAAAACACCCAAAACACAAAAACATCAAATTTTTTTATTTTTTTGAATATTATTTTTATTTTTGAACATAATACTATTATAAGGTTGATGATAGTTGAGCGAAGAATATTAATAGATAACATTTTGTTTATTACTATTCGAGCAAAGATTTATTATAGTGTATTTTCATATATTATAATAAGTCGGCGATAAGAATTTATTATTTGTTTGTAGGCTGTATTTTTATTTAATTTATTTCTGAAATATTTTTTATATTTAATATATGGTCAAATGATAGGTAATAAATTCGAGCTAAGATTATTCTTATATCTAAAAATTAAGAGTGGTTATTACTAGTCCCTTTGGGATGAATATAGTTACTCAGGGTGTATTAATGGTCGAGCGACTGATTAATATATGTGGTATTAGAGCTTATTTATATAGCAATATATATTAGGTTTTAATATTAGATATATTAGTTTTAGTAGAGATTATTATTGGCTTTATAGATTAATGGCAGATAAGTATCGTTCTTATCTGCCATTAAAATTTTATTCAATATATAGATGTGTCCCAAATTGGACAAAATGTCCAAAAGGAAACGTCCCCCATTGTCCCAATTGTCCCAACTGTCCCAATGTCTCTATATATCCAAATTCTTTACATATTTAGCATTAGCTTGTATGAATTCTCTTCTAGGTTCTACTTCATCACCCATTAATAAAGTAAATATTTCATCAGCTTTTATTGCATCATCCATTGTTACTTTTACTAATGTTCTTGTTTCAGGGTTCATTGTTGTATCCCATAATTGTTCAGGGTTCATCTCTCCTAAGCCTTTGTATCTTTGTAATCCTAGTTGGTCTCTTGCAATTCCTTTTTCTTCTAATTCTTTATATGCTTTGTCTAAGTCTTCGTCTGTGTAGCAATATACGTCTTTCATTCCTTTTTTTGATAATTTATATAGTGGTGGTTGTGCTAAGAAAACATTTCCATTTTCTATTAATGGTCTCATATATCTAAAAAAGAATGTTAATAATAGTGTTCTAATGTGAGCTCCATCGACGTCGGCATCGGCCATTATTATTACTTTTCCATATCTTATTTTTGTAATGTCAAAGTCTGGTCCAATTCCTGCGCCAACTGCTAATATTACTGGATTTAATTTATCATTTCCATAAATTTTATCAGCTCTTGCTTTTTCTACATTT
This sequence comes from uncultured Clostridia bacterium, assembly GCA_948502395.1. GTDB lineage: Bacteria > Bacillota > Clostridia > TANB77 > CAG-508 > CAG-269. Next base: position 162,423 of record CAOPES010000003.1, read on the forward strand.
AGCATTTTTCCCCATAATGGTAATATTGCTTGGAATTTTCTGTCTCTTCCTTGTTTTGCACTTCCTCCAGCAGAGTCTCCTTCGACTATATAAACTTCGCATTCATCTGCTACTTTGCTACTACAATCTGCTAATTTTCCTGGTAATGTTGATGTTTCTAATGAGTTTTTCTTTCTTACTAATTCTCTTGCTTTTCTCGCTGCTTCCCTAGCTCTTGATGCACTAATACATTTTTCAAGTACAGCTTTTGCAACTTGTGGATTTTCTTCTAAAAATGTTGATAGTGCTTCGTTTACCATACTTTGTACAACACCTGTTACTTCGCTATTTCCTAATTTTGTTTTAGTTTGTCCTTCAAATTGTGGTTCTTTTACTTTAACAGATACAACAGCTGTAATTCCTTCTCTTATATCTTCACCTTGTAAGTTGTTATCTTTTTCTTTTAATATATTGTGACTTCTTGCATAGTCGTTAAATACTTTTGTAAGTGATCTTTTGAAGCCTTCTAAGTGTGTTCCACCTTCAATTGTATTAATATTATTTACAAATGTATAAATATTTTCTGAATAGCTTGATGTATATTGAATTGCTATTTCTACTGGAATATCTCCATTTTTTTCTATATATATTGGTGTTTTGTGTAACTTTTCTTTATTTTTATTTAGAAATTCTACAAATGATATCAATCCACCTTCAAAACAAAATTCTGCTTTTTTAGGTGTTTCTTCTCTTTTATCTTCTATTGATATTTTTAAACCTTTTGTTAAAAATGCCATTTCTCTAAATCTCTTTTCTAATGTTTCATATTCATAATCTAAACTTTCAAAAATTGTATCATCAGCTAAAAATCTTACCTTTGTACCAGTTCCCTTAGCATTTCCCACTTTTTCTAATTTCTTTACAGTCTTTCCTTTTTCAAATGACATTTGATATAAACCGCCATCTCTTTTAATTGTAACTTCTGTCCAATTTGATAACGCATTTACAACAGATGCACCAACTCCATGAAGTCCACCAGAAACTTTGTATCCACTATCTCCACCAAATTTTCCACCAGCATGTAATACTGTATAAACTGTTTCCGCTGTTGAAATTCCTGTTTTTGGATGTATTTCAACTGGAATTCCTCTACCATTATCTTCAACACTTATAATATTTCCTGGTTCAATTTCTACTTTTATTTCTGTACAATATCCTGCTAAAGCTTCATCAACACAGTTATCTACAATTTCATAAACCATATGATGTAATCCTCTTACAGAAGTACTTCCTATATACATACCAGGTCTTTTTCTTACGGCTTCAAGACCTTCTAATACTTGAATTTGTTCTGCTCCATATTTATGCTCGTACTTTTCCATTTAATTTCCTCCTTTAAAAACGTTTCCGTCTTTTACATTATATATTAAAATATTTTTATTTTCAATATCTATTTTATCAGTACACGTAATAATAACTTGCGTATTATCAATTTTTTCTAAAAAATGATTTCTTCTTTTTTGGTCCAACTCAGACATAAAATCATCTAACAACAATATTGGATATTCTCCAATTTCTTCTTCAATAATATTTAATTCTGATAATTTTAATGAAAGTATTGCAGTCCTATGTTGACCTTGTGAACCATAGATATCTAATCTCTTCTTATTAATATATATCACAAAATCATCTCTATGTACACCCTTTGTTGTAAAACCTTTTATTATATCTAATTTTCTTCTTGATTTTAATAAATTTAAAAAATTTTCTTTATTATCACATTCAGTAATATATTCAATTTTAATTTCTTCTTTATTATCTGTTATTTCATTATGAATTTTTTTTATTTTTTCTTGAATTTTTTCCATATATTCATTTCTATATTTAGAAATTGTAACTGCATATTCCGCTAATTTTTCATCCCAAATTTCTAATAAATTTTCATCTTTATTTTCTTCTCTTATTTGTCTTAAATAATTATTTCTTTGTTCTAAGGTTTTTAAATATAAATTTAAATTATGCATATAATTTGGTTTTAATTGACTAATCATAATATCTAAAAATTTTCTTCTATTTTGTGGTCCACCTTTTAAAATATTAATATCATCTGGAGTAAAAATTACTACATTAATATTCCCTAATAATTCACTAAGCTTTTTTATTTTTATTCCATTAATATATACATTTTTTCTATTACCCAATTCTATTTTTATTTTTCCATCTCTATCTGTTTTTTGATATTCAATTTCTATAATTGCATTTTCTGAATTTAATTTTATCATTTCTTTATCTTTATTAGTTCTAAAAGATCTACCCATACTACACAAAAAAATTGATTCAATTATATTAGTTTTTCCTTGAGCATTTTCTCCATAAAAAACATTTATATTTTTTTCTAAATTAATTTCTTGTAAATTATAATTCCTAAAATTATTTATTTTAATTTTACTTATCCACATATTATTCTCCATTTGTGTATAATTTTTTCTTTTTTTATCTATTTTTTTCTAATTTATTCTCTTTTTTTCGATTTTTTACTATTTTTTTCATATTTTTTATTATTTTTTTAATATAAAATTATATTAATTAAAAATTAAATCGGCTTATTTTTGATTTTCGCGCTTCGTTTTTTTTAATTATTTTTAATTTTTTATTATATTTTTCTCATTTTTTATATTATTTTCTAATTTATTCTATTTTTTTTAATAATTATTATTTAATTAATTTATTTTTTATAATATTTTTTATTTAATTATTTTATTTTCATACATTTAATTTATTAATGTAATAATTATAAAAAATATAATAAATAAAATAACCAAAATACCTTCTACAAAAAAATCAAAATCTCTTTTTTTCTATTTTTTTCGATTTTATTCTAATTTTTTCTAATTTTTTCATAATTATTTAATTAATTATTTTTATTATTTTTTAATAAAGTTATCCACAGTTTCAAAAATCGCCAAAATCTAATTTATTCTATTTTATTCTTTTTTTTTCGATTTTATTCTATTTTTTTCATTACAATATTTTTCCACATTCAATATTTATTATCCACAATTTATTTATAATATGTGGATAACTTTCAGATGTTTTTAAGGTCTGTCCCCAAAAACACCTGAAACATCTTTTTAAAAATTTGAAAGGTAGAATTTCTATATCTACCTTTCCCCTATTTTTTTATTCTTCTTTTAATCTGATTGGTAAAATCATATAAGTATAATCATTATTTTCTGTTGATTTTACTAAACAAGGTGAAATGCTTGAGCCAAATTCTATATAAACTTCTTCATCATCAATTGCTTTTAAACTATCTAAGAAATACTTTGGATTAAATCCTGCTTCCAAATTTTTTCCTTCAGTTGAAACATATAATTCTTCTTTTGCATCTCCTGTTTGATTTGTACAAGAAATTACAACTTTACCTATATCAACTTGTACTTTTACAGGATATTTTTTTTCTTTTTCTACACTTGATGCTGATATCAAGCTAATTCTCTCAAAACTATTTTGTATACTATTTTTATTTACTTTAATTCTTGTCTCCCAATTATTTGGTATAACATTTTTATAATTTAAAAACTCACCATCTAAAATTCTTGTTACAATTTTACAATTATCCATTTCGAATAATGCTTGATTTTTTGCAACTCCTATTTTTATTGGTTCAAAAGAATCTGATATTATTTTATTTACTTCATTCAATGTTTTTCCTGGTATTACTGCATTAAAATTATTTGTTTGTTTATTTAAATAAATACTTCTTAGTGCTAATCTAAATCCATCAACAGCAACTAAATTTAATTTATTATTTTCGATTTCGAATAAGCAACCTGTAAAAATTGGTCTACTTTCTTCTGAGCTTACTGCAAAAATTGTTTTTCTAATCATATTTTTTAAAACACTTTGATCTATTTCAATAGAATTTTCAACTTCTATTTTTGGAAGTTCTGGAAATTCATCTGGATTCATTGTTGCTAATTTGTATAATGAACCTTCACATTCAATTTCTAATAAATTTTTGTCATTTATAGAAATATAAATTTCTGTATCTGGTAATTTTCTAATGATTTCACTAAACATTATAGCATTAACAACTGTACTTCCTTGTTCTTTTACTTCACATTCCATTATATATTCAATACCTATTTCTAAATCATAGGTTGTTAATTTTATTTCATTGTCATTAGTTTGAATTAATATTCCTTCTAATATTGGCATTGTTGTCTTAGAAGCAACGCCTTTAACTACGGAATTGATAGCTTTAATGATTTTATCTTTATAGCAAACGATTTTCATTTTGCTTCCTCCTTTATAATAATATAATATTTTTTAGTAGTAGTAGTAATAGGTGCTGTGGAAACTGTGGAAAACTATGTGGAAACATACAATCCCTAACAAAAATGATGTTTATAACTCAGTGGATAACTCAAGTAACAATCCACAGGTTTCAACATGCCATGTGTAAAATTTGAGATATACACAGTTTATCAACAGGTTATTAACACCCCCCTGTGGATAACGAATGCATTGCTTCCGTAAGAACAGAAACAATTACATTTTTCGAACAATCATTTTTACAAACACAAATTTCAAAAAAAACTTGAAGTCGTTTTTGCTCTTATTGTTTTCCATCTATGATGATGTTTTTCACACTATCCACAATTAGCTTAGTATTATTTTTTTCTTTTACTTCTTTTTCAATTTTTTTACATCCATGCATAACAGTTGAATGATCTCTTCCCCCGAAGTCCACTCCTATCTGTGGATAAGACATATTTGCAATTTCTCTACAAAGGTACATTGCAATTTGTCTTGGAAAAGCGATATCATTTGATCTTTTATTTCCTGCTAAATCTTCTTTGCTAATACTGAAATATTTTGCAACAGTTTCTTTTATAAAGTCGCAAGATATTACCTTTTCATTCTCATACTTAAATTCATTAATAATATTTTCAGCCAATTCAATAGTAATTGGACTATGTGTTAATGAAGCTCTAGCAACGATTTTATTAAACACACCTTCCAACTCTCTTATGTTTGAATCAATTTTATTAGCAATATTTGAAAGTATAAAATCTTCAATGATTATATTTTCATCTTGAGCTTTTTTCCTTAAAATTGCTAAACGAGTTTCATAATCTGGACAAGAAATATCTGCTAAAAGTCCCCATTCAAATCTAGATTTTAGCCTATCTTCCAAAAATTGAATATCTCTTGGTGGTTTATCACTAGATAGTATAATTTGCTTACCTTCTTCGTATAAAGCATTAAATGTGTGGAAAAATTCTTCTTGAACTCTTTCTTTTCCAGCAATAAATTGAATATCATCTATTAGTAAAACATCAATATTTCTATATTTATTTCTAAAAAATTCATTTTTGTTATCTTTAATTGCATTGATTAATTGGTTTGTAAATTTTTCAGAGGTAACATATAAAACATTTGCATTTCTGTTATTTTCTAGAATTCTATTTCCTATTGCATGCATTAAGTGAGTTTTCCCCAAACCTACGCCTCCGTAAAGGAAAAGCGGATTATAAGAATTTGAAGGCTCATTTCCAACGGCTAAAGCAGCAGCATGTGCAAATCTATTATTATTTCCGACAACGAAGGTTTCAAAAGTATATTTTGGGTTCAAAGTAGACTTATTAGATTCAATTTCTGCTGAAGAAATATTTGAATCATTTGTTATTACTTCGTTTTCTACGGCATTATTTTCTTTTGAAAGATCGACAACAGAAAAAGTCCATTCTTTGTTCGTAATAAAACGCAAAGTATTAAAAACTAGACTTCTATACTTGTTTTCGATAAAATCTTGTTGAAATTCAGAATTAGCTGTAAAAACTATGTGATTACCTTCAATGCTTCGAATGTCTAATGGCAAAATCCATGTTTCATATGATATTTGAGTTAGTTCAGGCTTTAAGGCTTCTTTAATTTTTGCAATTAATTCTTCTTTTTCGATAGCCATTCATATCATCCTTTCTTAAAATAAGTTATCCACAAAGTTATCCACAACTGTTGATAACTTTGTAACAGTTTTGTAAAAAAGAAAAAACTTTATACGAACAAAAATTTAAGTATTACCAAGAAAAAGCTTAATTATTTTTTACTTTCACATAATAACAAATTTATACACAAGAAGTCAATAAAATTGTGGAAAAAAATTTTTTTCTGTGGATAATTTTGAAAAAAACTGTGGAAAACTTAATAAATGTTACAATCATATTACAAAACAGTAAAAAAAATTTGCAAAAATTACTTGACATATATAGGTTTTTTGGAGTATAATCGATATACTTGTTATTTTGTAAAAAAATAATTTCCAAACAAAATGGAATTTTATAAATAAAATCAATAGGAGGTGCCAAAGAATGAAAAGAACATTCCAACCAAAAAACAGACAAGAAAAGAAAGAACACGGATTTATGAAAAGAATGAAAACAAGAGCAGGAAGAAACGTACTAAAAGCAAGAAGAGCAAAAGGTAGAAAAAAATTAAGTGCTTAATTAAATTATGTTTTATGAATAAAAAATTCGTAAAAAAGGGTCGCCATAAAAGCGAGCCTTTTAACGCATAATTTAACTTAAAACAACGTTTTTTCATTAAAAAGGCCTTAAAGAAGGGAAAAAGAATAATGAAAAAAACAAAAATGTTAAAGAAAAATTATGAATTTAAAAATGTGTTAACAAAAGGAAAATACTATTCAGGAGACTGTATAGAAGCATTCATACAAACAAATAAAAACAAAGAAATAAATCTTTTAGGAATTGCAATAGGTGTAAAAATAGCAAAAGCAACAAAAAGAAATAGAATAAAAAGACTAATAAGAGAAAACTATAAAAACTGCGAAAATTACACAAAAACAGGAAACAATATAGTATTTCTATGGAAAAAGAAAGTTGACACAAACCAAGCAACTTTCGAAAACATAAAAAAAGATATGAATAAAATCTTTAAAAAAGCAAAACTTTTTGTAGAGGAAGAATAATGAAAAAATTACTTATATGGCTAATTACACAATATCAAAAATACATTTCAAAATGGCTAAAAAGTAAAAACATAAATTGTAAATTCTATCCTAGTTGCTCAGAATACACTAAACAAGCAATAGAAAAGTATGGAGCAATAAAAGGGCTAACACTAGGAATATGTAGAATTATAAGATGTAATCCTTTTTCAAAAGGTGGATATGATCCATTAAAATAGAACAAGGAGGAAAATAAATGTTTCAACTATTTGCAAACATATTTGGTTATTTGCTACAACTAATGTATACACTAGTAAATAACTACGGATTAGCAATAATCATATTTACAGTAGTAATAAAAATATTATTATTACCATTATCAATAAAACAACAGAGAACAATGAAAAAAAGTGCCGAATTACAAGAAAAAATGAAAGTAATTCAATTCAAATATAAAAATGACCCAGAGAAAATGAACCAAGAAATAATGGAACTATACAAAACAGAAAAAATGAACCCATTTAGTGGATGTTTAACAGCAATTGTACAAATGTTGCTATTAATATCAATATTCTATTTAGTAAGATGTCCATTAACATATATGGAAAAAATACCACAAGATAATATAAATACATATATACAACAACTAAAAGAAGCAGAAAAGCCAGTAAGTGAAGTATATCCAGAAATAGACTTAATAAGAGAATACGAATATTTAAAAGAAAAAAATCCAGAAGACAGCAATGTAGAAAAAATGAATATTCAAATGAACTTATTTGGACTAGATTTAAGCAAAATACCACAACAAAATATGTCAGACTATACAGTATATATAATTCCTGTATTATATATATTATCATCATTTATCTCTATAAGACTAACAACATCAATGCAAGCAAAGCAACAAAATAAAGATAAAAAGCAAGAAGAACCAATTATAGACGGTGAAACAGGAAAAGCACTGGTAGAAAAACCAGAAGAAAACGAATTAGATGCAGTTATGCAAACAAATAAAATGATGTCTTGGATGATGCCAATATTATCTATTTCAATAGCATTTGTCGCACCACTAGGACTAGCATTATATTGGTTAATGAACAACATATTAATGATAATTGAAAGATTAGTTCTAGATAAAGTAGTAAAATCCTAAGGAGGTGCCAGTTAATGGCAAAAAGTATTATTTCAGAAGGAAAAACGACAAACGAAGCAATAGAAAAAGGACTAAAAGAATTAAAAGTTTCTAAAAAAATGGTAGATATAAAAGTCTTAGAAAACGAAGACAAACGTAGTTTTTTCAGCATTTTAGCACCAAGAGTTGTAAAAGTAGAATTAACAGTAAAAGAAAATGTAAAAGAAAAACAAAAAGAAGTACCAGTACCTAAAAAAGAAATTAATTTAACAGAGCAAGAAGTAGAAAAAGCAGCAGAAAGAGTAGAAAAATTTATAAAAGAAATAAAAACAGAACTACCAGAAGATGCAACATACAACATAGAAAAAACATCAAAAGGGCTTGAAGTAAGCATAAATAGCAAAGATTTAGGATATTTAATAGGATATAGGGGAGAAACCTTATATGCAATGCAAAGTATATTATCAGCAATTGCAAGCAAAGGAAATCAAAACAGAATTAGAGTAATATTAGACATTGAAGGCTACAAAGCAAAAAGAGAAAAAACATTAGAAGAATTGGCTGAAAAAGTAGCTAAAACAGTAATAAGAACAAGAAAACCTGTAAAATTAGAGCCAATGCAAGCATATGAAAGAAAAATAATACATAGCAAATTACAAGGAAATCCTAAAATAGAAACAATAAGCGAAGGACAAGAACCACACAGAAGAATAGTAATATCGCTAAAAAAATAATTTAATAAATAAAATCGGAGGTCAAAGGTCGGATTTTACAATAAAAATGTAAATTCTATCTTTGACTCTTTTTTTGTATAAGGAGAGAATAAAAATGGAAAAAACAATCGCGTCAATCTCTACGGCACCTCGGAATTGGGGGAATTGGAATAATAAGAATGAGTGGAGAAAAATGTTTTGAAATATTAGAAAAAATATTTGAGCAAAAAAACAAACAATCAATAGAAGACATCAAAGGATATAGCATAAAATACGGAAATATAGTGGAAAATGGAGTAGTTGTAGATGAAGTACTAGTATCATACTTTAAAGCTCCTAAAAGCTATACAACCGAGAATATGTGCGAAATAAATTCACATGGTGGAAATATAATAGTTAAAAAAATATTAGAATTATGCTTGAAAAATGGAGCGGAACTAGCAGAGCCAGGTGAATTCACCAAAAGAGCATTTTTAAATGGAAGAATTGACCTATTACAGGCAGAGTCAGTAATAGACGTAATTAATGCTAAATCGGAAAGAGAAGCAAAAACTGGAATAAAGCAACTAGAAGGCTTTTTATCAAAAGAAATAGCAGATATTAAGCAAGAAATAATGAATGTAATGATAAATATAGAAGTTGCAATTGATTATCCAGAGTACGATGTAGACGATGTTACGATTAATCAAATTAAAGAAATGTTAGAGAATACAGAAATCAAATTGAAAAAGCTAGAAAAAAGCTTTGATAACGGAAAAATAATTAAAGAAGGCATAAAAACAGCAATAATAGGAAGGCCAAATGCAGGAAAATCATCACTTTTAAATGCAATTTTAAAGGAAAATAGGGCAATAGTTACAGAATATGAAGGAACAACAAGAGATACAATTGAAGAATTCGTAAATATAAATGGAATTCCATTAAAATTAATAGATACAGCTGGAATAAGGGAAACATCAGATGAAGTGGAAAAAATAGGAGTTGCAAAATCAAGGGAAATAGCAGAAACAGCGGATTTAGTAATTGCAATATTCGATAGTTCAAAAGATTTAACAGAAGAAGATATGGAAATATTGGAACTGGCGAAAAGCAAGAAATCCGTAATAATATTAAACAAAATCGACTTGAAATCTAAAATAAATGAAGAAACACCTGAATTGAAAAGGGCAAGTGATTGTATAATTAAAATTTCAGCTTTAAATAAAATAGGAATTGAAAAATTGTATGATGAAATTACAAATTTATTTAATTTAAACCAAATAAATGTAGATAATGAAATTGTAATTACAAATATTAGGCATAAAAATTTAATAACAAAAGCGATAGAAAGTGTAAAAAAGACAAAAGAGACAATTGAAAATCAAATGCCATTAGATATTATAGCAATATTTATAAAAGATATTTTAGAAGATTTAGGAAATATAACAGGAGAAGTTGTAACTGAAAATATTATAGATGAAATTTTTGCCAAGTTCTGTTTAGGAAAATAATACAAAACAGACGCGCGAAAATCAAAAATAAATGGTTTTTATATAAAAGTAGTGTAATTTTATATTAAACAAATGAAAATGGGAATATGGCGAATTTGAAAACAAATATGAAACTGTAATAAATTTGAGGATAAATGTAAAATGTAGTCGTTTTTCAAAAATGAAACCAATTGTACTAGTTTTTTAACCGAACATAAATACGAAGTGACATAATCTTAAATTAACATAAATATAATGTTCGCTTTTTCGACAAAATTCGACAAATTGACAAACACGTTGGTAGAGGCGAAAGAGAGAGTAAAAAATAAAATGCAGAGCAATCAACTAATTGGTATAGAAATACAACTAAGTAAGACAAACGTGATTTTCTTGTTTCATATGGAAGTGGAACAATTGCTGTGGAACATTAGAAAAATTTAAAATATGAAAATAAAATAAATAAAAAATATGTCAGGGAGGAGTGTCCCCATTGGCAATAAATTGCCAAAAAGGTCCGTCCCCGATGGCAATAAAAGGAGAAGAAAGATGGAGTTAAAAAAAGGTGAATATTTTGCAGGAGATTATGATGTGGCAGTTATTGGCGCTGGGCATGCTGGTTGCGAAGCTGGACTTGCAGCTGCTAGATTAGGAATGAAGACTTTGATTTTTTCAATAAGTCTAGAAGCTATAGCTAATATGCCATGTAATCCACATATTGGTGGAAGCTCAAAAGGTCATCTGGTTAGAGAGATTGATGCACTAGGTGGAGAGATGGGCAAAAATATTGATAAGACTATGATACAGATTAAGATGTTAAATACTTCGAAGGGACCAGCGGTTCATTCGTTGAGAGCGCAGGCTGATAGGAAGAGATATCAGGCGGAAATGAAGCATACATTAGAGAAACAGGAGAATCTTGAAGTTAAACAGGGAGAAATTGTGGATATCTTTACCGAAAATGGACAAGTTAAGGCGATTAAAACAGATTTAGGGGCAATTTATAATGTAAAGGCTGTAATAGTTGCTACTGGAACTTATTTAAAAGGGAAGATTTTTATTGGTGAATATTCTAAGGAGAGTGGCCCAGATGGTGTTGCAGCAGCAAACCAATTATCAGAGGCGTTGAAAAGAATGGGAATAGAGCTTATAAGGTTTAAAACTGGTACTCCTGCTAGAATAAATAGAAGAAGTATTGATTTTAGTAAAATGGAGGTCCAAAAGGGAGATCAAGGCATAGAAGCATTTTCTTTTGAGAATGAACCTAAGGATTTTGAACAAGTAGATTGCTATTTAACATACACAAATGAAGAAACTCATAAAATAATTAGAGAGAATTTACAAAGGTCGCCACTATATGCTGGAATGATTGAAGGTACAGGGCCTAGATATTGCCCATCAATAGAGGATAAAGTTGTAAGATTTAGCGATAAACCAAGACATCAAGCTTTTGTAGAGCCAGTTGGACTAGATACAGAGGAAATGTATATACAAGGAATAAGTTCTTCATTGCCAGAAGATGTACAAATAGCTTTATATCATACAATTCCTGGATTAGAAAAAGCTGAGTTTACAAGACCAGCATATGCAATAGAATATGATTGTATAGACCCTTCAAATTTAAAATTATCGCTAGAATATAAAGGGATAAGCGGATTATTTATGGCTGGTCAAATAAATGGTACATCAGGATATGAAGAAGCAGCTTGTCAAGGCTTAATTGCGGGGATAAATAGTGCAAGAAAAATAAAAGGACAAGAACCTGTTATTTTAGATAGAACCCAAGGTTATATAGGTGTTTTAATTGATGATATTGTTACAAAAGGAACAAACGAACCATACAGAATGATGACTTCTAGAGCAGAATACAGGCTATTACTAAGACAAGACAATGCAGATTTAAGGCTAACTCCAATTGGTTATGAAGTTGGACTAATATCAAAAGAAAGATATGAAAAGTTCGAAACTAAAAGGGCAAATATAGAAAAAGAAGTAAAAAGGTTAAGAGAATTAACAGTAAAACCAACAAAGGAAGTTAATGAATTATTAACTAACAATGGTACATCAGAGCTTACAACAGGTACAAAAATGGCTGAATTGCTAAAAAGAACAGAGTTAACATACGACAAATTGGCACAAATAGACAGCCAAAGGCCAGAACTTACAAAACAAGAAAGAGAAGAAGTGGAAATACAAATAAAATATGAAGGATATATCAAACTACAAGAAGGTCAAGTTGAAAAGTTTAAAAACTTAGAAACAAAAATGTTATCAGAAGAACTAGATTATGATAAAATAAAAGGAATTAGTTTAGAAGGAAGACAAAAGTTAAACAAATTCAAACCACGTTCAATTGGCCAAGCATCAAGAATATCAGGAGTTTCACCAGCTGATATATCAGTACTATTAGTATATTTAAAACAAATGAAAGGAAATACAAAGTAATATGGAAATAGAAAAATTTGAAGAAATTCTTAATAAACATTTAAAAGAAATAAATATAGAGTTGAAAAAAGAACAAACAGAAAAATTCTATAAATATATGAACTTATTATTAGAATGGAATGAAAAAATAAACTTAACAGCAATTACAGAACCAGAAGAAGTAATTTTAAAGCATTTTGTAGATTCATTAACAATATCTAAATACATAGAAAAAGGTACAAAGTTAATAGATATGGGAACAGGTGCAGGATTTCCAGGAATACCACTTAAAATTCTAAGAGATGATATTGAAATAACATTAGCGGATTCATTAAATAAAAGAATAAACTTTTTAAATGAAGTTATTAAAGAATTAAACCTAAAAAATATTCAAACAGTACACACAAGAGCAGAAGAGTTTGGAAAAAACAAAAAATACAGAGAAAGCTTTGATATTGCAACATCAAGAGCAGTAGCAAACCTTTCAACATTATCTGAATACTTAATACCACTAGTAAAACCAAGTGGAAAAACAATATGTATGAAAGGTTCAGAGATAAAAGAAGAAGTAGAAATGGCAAGAAAAGCAATAGAAATTCTTGGTGGAAAAATAGAACAAGAAGAAAGTTTTAACCTACCAAATAGTGATATGAAAAGGAATGTGATAATTATAAAAAAAGTAAAGAACACACCGGCTAAATACCCTAGAAAACCAGGTATGCCGGCAAAAGAACCAATTAAATAGAACGCAAAAAAAGCTAGAAAAAAAGTCAAAAAATTTCTCTAAATTTATTGACTTTTTTATTATATTTATATATTATAGAAGTAGAAATGAAAGCGACTAAGGAGTAAAAATTTACTATTGAATAAAACGGGAGGCAATTAAATTGGGAAAAATAATATCAGTAGCTAATCAAAAAGGTGGAGTAGGAAAAACAACAACAACAGTTAATTTAGGAACTATCCTAGCAAAAAAAGGGAAAAAAGTACTATTAATAGATGCAGACCCACAAGGCAATGCAACAAGTGGGCTAGGAGTAGAAAAAGAAGTAGAAAATACAACATATGACATACTAGTAAATGACGTAACAATGGAAGAAACAATACAAGACTCATCAATAAAAAACCTAAAAGTATGTCCAGCAAATATGAGCCTAGCAGGAGCAGAAGTAGAACTAGTTTCAATGATGTCAAGAGAGCAAAGACTAAAAGAAAAACTAGAAGAAGTAAAAGACAAATTTGATTATATCCTAATAGATTGTCCACCATCATTAGGATTAATAACACTAAACTCATTTACAGCATCAAACAGTGTATTAATACCAGTGCAATGTGAATACTTTGCGTTAGAAGGACTAGGACAACTACTAAACACAATAGAAAGAGTAAGAAAATACCTAAATAAAGAAATACAAATAGAAGGTGCATTGCTAACAATGTATGACGCAAGAACAAATCTTTCAAACCAAGTAGTAAAAGAAGTAAAAAAATACTTCAATGACAAAGTATACAAAACAGTAATACCAAGAAATGTAAGACTAAGCGAAGCTCCAAGCTATGGAATGCCAATAACAGAATATGATGCACGTTCAAAAGGAGCAAAAAGCTATGTAAAATTTGCAAGAGAATTTTTAAAAGCAAATGAAGAAGAAAGAAAAGCAAAACATATGGGATAAAACTTCAAAATATAAAATAGGGGATTTTATAAAAATGAATAACCAAAATAAGATATAGGGGGAATTAAAATGGCAAAAATGACAGGATTAGGAAAAGGCCTAGATGCACTATTTGGACCAGCACCAGAAGAAGAACAACAACAAGAAAATGACATACTAAAAACACTAAAAATAACAGAAGTAGAACCAAACAGAGACCAACCAAGAAAGAGATTTGACCAAGAAGCATTGGAAGAATTAGCTCAATCAATATCAGAATATGGATTAATACAACCAATAGTAGTAACAAAAAAAGATGGATATTACAGCATAATAGCAGGAGAAAGAAGATGGAGAGCATCTAAAATAGCTGGAAAAACAGAAATACCAGCAATAATAAGAGAAGATGATGAAAAGATAAACTCAGAAATATCATTAATAGAAAATATGCAAAGAGAAGACTTAAACCCAGTAGAAAAAGCAATGGGAATAAAAACACTAATTGATAACTATGGAATGTCACAAGAAGAAGTTGCAAAAAAACTAGGAAAAGGTAGAAGCACAGTAGCTAACTGGGTAAGAGTACTAAATTTGGAACCACGTGTATTAGAAATGGCAAAAGAGGGTAAAATAACAGAAGGACACTGCAAAGCACTACTTGCAATAACAGACCCTGAAAAACAATATCAAACAGCAATACATATGTTAGAAAGAAATCAAACAGTAAGACAAATAGAGAAAAAATCAAAAATAAAACAAACAACAGAAGAAGAAAAAAGAAACCACGTACTATACAAAAGTATAGAAAACACATTCCAAGGATTTTTCGGGTCAAAAGTAAGATTAGACGCAGGAAGAAGACGTGGAAAAATAATAATAGAATATACATCAAATGATGACTTAGAGAGAATATTGGGATTAATACAATAGTACATAATCAGGTACAGCAACAATATGAAAAGAAAAGAGTTGATTAAATGGAAGAAATAATTAATACCATAGGAGTGAACAATATAATAATTATATCACTTGCTATAAACTTTATACTGTTAATAGCTTTTTTGGTGGCGATTGCAAAAATATCTAAATTAGATAAGAAATATAAAGAATTTATGCAAAAATTAGGAAATGGCAAAAATATAGAAGAAGATTTAGAAAATTACATGTATAGGGTTGATAGAGTTGAAAAACAAAATGGTGAGATAAATTCTATTATAAAAGGTTTGGATAAGGATTTAGAGAAGTGTATTCAGAAAATAGGTATTGTTAGGTATAATGCTTTTAAAGATGTGGGAAGCGATTTGAGCTTTACTCTTGCTTTGCTTGATGAGAATGATGATGGTGTTGTGCTTAATGGTATTTATTCAAGGGAAATGTCAAATATTTATGCTAAGCCTGTGGAGAAGGGAAAATCAAATTATACTCTTTCAGAAGAAGAACAAGAAGCAATTAAAAAAGCTGTTGAGTTTAATGGAGTTCGAAAATTAAAATAAAAAAGTTAAAAATTACTATTGACAAATGTCTTTAAAAATGCTAATATAAATACTGTCGCTAGACATTTGTCTAAGATATGGAGAGGTGGTCGAGTTGGTTTATGGCACCAGTCTTGAAAATTGGCGTGCGTTAATAGCGTACCGTGGGTTCGAATCCCACCCTCTCCGCCAAACAATAAAGTTAGGTATTAACAATATTAAAATATCTAACTTTTATTTATAAATGGAGATGTACCCAAGTGGTGAAGGGGACTGTTTGCTAAACAGTTAGGTCGAGAAATCGGCGCGGAGGTTCGAACCCTCTCATCTCCGCCAATACAACAAAAAGCTTTGGCTCAAAGAGAGCTAAAGCTTTTTTAATAAAAAATGGGAAAAATACATTATGTACTATGATGAAAGTATAGAAATAGATTTTGAATTACCAGACTATATAATAGAAAATATAGAAAACCTAATAAAAGCAAGAAAATAAAAAAGATTTAAAGAGATATTGGAAAAATCTTATAAAAAATTAAAGAAAAGACAGCAAAGTGTATAAAACACAATGCTGTTCTTTTTTTATAAAGAAGATTAACAAATAAAAACAATCACCAATATTAAAATAAAGGCTAATGATGTTTTAAATAGAATTTCTCCAATGCAGTGAAGCAAAGCCGTTAAAACAGCTAGCAACACTACCGCAAATATAAGTGCTAGACTTATCCGTAATAAAGATTTTATTTTCATAAAGTTTCTCCTATAATAGTTTTAATGTATTATATTGGCACTATTAGTCTCCTTCCTATTGTAAAGTGTTTAAATTTAATCACTTTAATAAATTTGCCACAAATTATAGTTTAACATAATAGATAAAAGATATCAAGTGTTTATGCAATTTTGTTGGATGCTTAAAACAAAAACGTGGAAAAATCACGAAAATTACCTATATATCAATTTAGATAATATGGAAAATATAAGAGAAGTATTTGATAAAACTATGATACCAGAAGAAATAATAAAAAACATAGAAGCAATACTAAATATTGAAATAAATATAGAAAATACAATAATTTTTATAGATGAAATTCAAGTAAGCGAAAGAGCTATAAGTTCGTTAAAATATTTTTGCGAAAGTGAAAAACCATATAAAATAGTATGTGCAGGAAGTTTGTTAGGAGTAAAAATAAAAGACCTAGGACTTTTAAAATCAATTTTCCTATAACCGTAAAAACTGGCAAAATTAATGCTATAAAAGCAAATATTATGCATATCCATAATAAATAGTTTATTATATTTTCTATTTCAAATATCCATAAAAGAAATTGAACCAATAAAAGCGAAAATAATAAGAATAACCAAAACAATATGTTATCTGGTTCAATTTCGATATCTAAAACTAGCCGAAAAAACGTAAAAGTAGCAAAGCCGATTAAAAGAGAAATGGCAGTTAAAGCTAAAGATCTCAGTTTCATAGATGTTCCTCCTGTAATATAATATGTTATTAATAATGGACAACAGTAATGGTAATCTCCTTTCTACTGTGAAACACAGAAATTTAAGTGCTTCTAAAAAACTGTTGTTGACTACGATTTAACATAATGTTTAAATAGTGTCAAGTAATTTGTAAATTTATGTTAATGTTTGTTTGGTTTTTCTGTAAAAATGAAAGGTTGCATAAAGCAAAAATATTGTATAATTTTAGTACAAAAATTTACAATAGTGGTAAAAAAGTTGAAAAAAAAGGTTAAATAAGTTATAATAGTAATAAGAGAGAAAAAAGAGATAATAAATAAGTATTTATTATTAAGGAGGAATATTATGAGAAAGTTAAAAATACTGTTAATGATATTAATAATTTCAGTTGTATTTAGCATTTTTGTGTTTGGACAGATGAATATTGTAGAGGCTGCCAATGCACCAACTTATAAAGAACTTATAGATGCTAAAAACGGTAGCTATGAAAATTTAATTAAGTTTTTTGAAAAATATAATAATATATCAGCACAAGATATAATTAATGCATATAAGTCAAATGGAACACCTGCTACTGAAGCAGAAAAATGGGTTTCAGGTATTTATGACAAGACGCTGTCTAAAAATTATAATCCCAAAATAGGAAAAGAATACAATAATAATCAAACTAAAATAGAAGAAGCGAAAAAAAAGCTAAATAAGATTAATAATAAATGTAATCTTGATAGAGCGTTATATAAAACTGTTCATAAGCTGGCATATGATTTTGAAGCAAAAGAGGATATAACAGAATACGATGGAACTAAGCAAAAGGATTTAAAAAACTGGAATGCAGAAAAAATACTTGATAATTATAAAGATGAACTATCAGGATTACAACGGAGCAAAAGGTGAAGAGATAAAAAAAGATTGGACTACTAAAGTAGAAAAATACAAGCCCAAAAATGATAAATATAAAAAATTAAAAGAAGAGTTTTTAAAAGATATAAACAAAAATAAAGATGAATTGCAACAAGAAGTAGCTGATAAGTATCAAGAAGAAGATGATAAAAAAGATGGAAAAGATAATGGCTCAGATACAATATATCAACAACCACAAATAGGAAATAACGGAAATAGTGCATCAAGTAATCTAAACGATGTAATATCTGATGCGGAAAGTTTTATAAACCAAGGTGACGTTACACATGATGAAAGTAGTTTACAAACATTTTCGCAAACATTATATAGTATTTTATTAGTAATAGGAACAATAGTAGCAGTTATAATGGGAGCAATATTAGGATTAAAACTAATGACAGCAAGTGCAGAAGGAAAAGCAGAAGCAAAGAAATATTTAATAACATATGCAGTAGGATGTATAGTGGTATTTGGTGGATTTGCAATTTGGAAACTTGCTATAACAATATTACAAGGGATATAAAGGAGGGATTGTATGAAGGTAAAAAGAATTATAGTATCAATTTGTATCCTTATAATGTTGATATTTTTAAATATTAATATATGTTGTGCAGCAGATTTAGGTATAGGAAATTTAGATAACTACAAGACAGACAATATACAAATGGGGAATTTGGCTAGTAGAGCTGGAACAATATTAGGAATTGTACAAGCTATAGGTTCAGTGTTATCGGTAGTTATGCTTATAATAATAGGAATTAAATATATGTTAGGAAGTATAGAAGAAAAAGCAGAATACAAAAAAACACTAATTCCATATATAATAGGGGCGTTCTTAGTATTTACAGGTACGTTAATTCCTAATATAATATACCAAGTAGTGCAAGGCTGGTAATATACAAAATATGACAAAATAGTTGAAAAAATAAAAAAGTAATGATATAATAGTACTAGGAGATGTTTTTAAAATTCTCATTAATATTGAGATTTTATATAAAAAGAAATTAGAAAGGAGACTTTATTATGAATAACAAAGTAATAAAAATTTTAAGTTCATTAGTAATAATGATAATGATGATATCTGTTGTAGGAGCTGCTTATGCTGTTACACCAAGTCAGATTACAGCCGATCCAACTGTACAGGGAGCGGATGAAATACAAACTTTAGGGAAAAGCATAGTTGGTATTTTACAAACAGTTGGAGTTGTATTATCTGTTGTTATTTTAATTATAATAGGTATTAAATACATGATGGGAAGTGCTGAAGAAAAAGCGGAATACAAGAAAACTATGATGCCATACATAGTTGGTGCAGCATTAATATTTGCAGCTTCTGTACTTGCACAAGTTGTATACCAATTCTTTATGGGAGTAAAATAATAAATAAAAAGAGCGGAGAACATAAATCTCCGTTTTTTTTTTGTTTTTTAAATATAAATGTTACACAAATATTACGAATATATTAAAAATACATTAAATTTCAAAATATTACAATAAATTCGCCTAAAACAGTTACAATTTTCAACATTTTTTGGTATAATTATATACAAGGAGAATTAGACAGAAGACAAAAAGGAGGAAAAGTAATTGGGTACATATAACTTACCAAGAAATGTAAAAGGAGAAGGAAGAATATTATTTATATTTTCAAGCAAAGCTCTAATATATTCAGCAATAGGGGCAGCGTCAGGATTAGTTTTTTATTTAATATTTAATATATTAGGACTATCATTAGTAGGGCTAATAATTATAGTTGCACTAGGATTATTAGGGTTTTTAATAGGAACATTTAAAATGCCTGATTCAACAAACTTTGAAATAACAAGAAAAACAGGTGGAGAAAATATTGATGATGTTATAAAAAGAGCAATAAAATTCAAAATGCAAAAAAATAAAATATATGTATATAAAGAAATAAAAGAGGAGGATACAAAAGATGGAGAATAATACAATTAGTGAAATATTAGCGGTAGTTCTTATTGGAATGATATGTGTTTTGTTTGTATTAATATTAGTATATGTCCTTTTGGTAGCTAAAAGCAAAAAAGGTAAAGAAAAGAAAAAAGAGATAAAAGTACAAAACAAAAAGAAAGAGACAAAGACAATTGCGAAAGAATATAATAAACAAGCAATAGCAAACTTTCTTGAATTCGAAAAAGTAGAAGACAATATGATAATTCAAAAAAAGGGTAAAAGATTTCTAATGGCAATAGAATGCCAAGGGGTTAATTATGACTTGATGTCTGGAATAGAAAAGAATTCAGTAGAAGAAGGATTTCAACAATTTTTAAACACATTAAGACATCCAATACAAATATATATACAGACAAGAACAATAAACTTAGAAAATAGTATATCAGGTTATAAAAGAAATCTTAAAATAATAGAAGATAAATATAATGAAATATTCTATAAATATAATTCAATGAAACAATCAGGTATATATACGGAAAGAGACATAGCACAAGAATTTTATGAACTAACAAAACAAAGAAACTTATTAGAATATGCTAGAGATTTAATAACTAATACAGAGAAAATGAGTTTAAATAAAAATATATTAAATAAAAAATATTTTATTATAATACCATACTATGCAGAAGACACGAACGGAGAAAAATACATTTATGAAGAAATAAAAAATATGGCGTTTTCAGAATTATATACAAAAGCTCAATCAATTATAAGAACATTATCTTCTTGTTCAGTGGTTGGAAAAATATTAAATTCACAAGAATTAGTAGAATTACTATATGTAGCTTATAACAGGGATGATTCGGAAATATTAGGTCTTAATAAAGCGTTAACTTCTGGATATGAAGAACTATATACAACAGCAGAAGATGTTTTTAAAAAGAAAATAAAATTGCTAGATGAGAGAATAAGAGAAAGAGCAATAGATTTAGCAAATGATACTGTGGACAAGGTTAAATCTGAGACACAGAAAACAGCAGAGAAAAAAGAAGAAAATTTTGAAGATTTAATACGTCAAATGGCAGAAATGATATTAGACGAAAATAGAAGATATGTAGGAGAAAACGTTGCGGAAAAAGCAATAGAAGAAATAAGGAAAGACAAAGGAGGAAAAGAGGAGAATGAGGAAGGCGAAAAAACACAGAGAAGAGGAAGAAAAAGAAGTATTGCAAAATGATAATGAAAATATGGGATTATTAAAAAGAAAAACCATAAAAGAATTAATTACACCATCTGGAATTGATTGTTCTAATATAGATCACTTAGAGATAATATCAAATATGAAAAGGTATGCAAGGAGCTTTTTTATATCTTCATTACCACGTATGTGTACTTTCCCAGAACTATTTAGAAGTTTATACTTTTTTGGAGATATAAATACATCAATTTATATAAATCCAATTCCAGAATCTAGATCGCAAAACGAGTTGAATAAAGTTATAAATGAACTAGAAACAGAAAGAATTGTTGCCGCAGATAGAGGCAATATTAATAGAGAAAGTAACTTGTCACAAAAAAGATTTGAAGCAGAACAGCTAAGAGATGAAATAGCAGCAGGATTTAATAAAATGTATGAAGCTTCAGTTATAGCAACATTGTTCTCATATAGTTTAGAAGATTTAGATAGATTAACAAAGTTATTAGCCACAGAATTATCAAAATCATTAGTTGGAGTAAAGAGTGCATGGGCTATACAAGAAGAAGCTTTCCAATCTAACTTGCCATTAATGCAAGATAAAATAAAAAAAGTACATTCTTTTGACAGTAGATCAATGGGAACAGTATTTCCATTTACTTCATCAGAAGTAGGACACTCTACGGGTGTACCATTAGGATTTAATAAGCAAACAGGAACACCAATCTTATTTGACAATTTCCATAGGTCTTTAAACAACTATAATATGGTTATATTTGCTAAATCTGGTGCTGGTAAATCTGTAACAATGAAAACTCTAATATCAAGATCATCAGTATTAATGGATATAGAAAGTTTAGCGTTAGATGCAGAAGGTGAATATAAAGTTGTTGCAGAGAGTTTAGGTGGAATAAATGTAGTATTAAGCCCAACATCTAATACTGTAATAAACTTATTTGATATAGAGACAGAAGTTATAAAAGATGAAATAACAGGAAGAGAAAGAGTTGTACTTAACGTAGAGAATAAAGTTGAAGACGTAACTCAAGGATTACTTACAATGGCAAAAGGAAGTACAAGAAGTAAGGAAGTAAATGAATTGACAAAACAACTTATAGCAGAGACGGTAGCTGAAGAATATGTTAGTAGAGGAATAACAAACAATCCAGACAGTTTATATGAAGCAGGAGATAGATTTCAAAAAGGTGAAAAGTTATACAAAAGTAAAAAAGAATTGCCAACAATAGGTAGTTGGTATAGAAGATTACAAGTTAAAGCAAAAGAAAATACTAATGTAGATTATCAATTTCATTATAGTTACTTATTAAAAGTTATGAAACAATATATAAGAGAATATAATGGACAAATGGCTTATTTTGATGGACAATCTACATTTGAATTATTAGATGGAGCACCATTTATAAATTTAGATATTTCTCAATTAGAAGAAAGATTTGCAAGACCACTTGCACAGCAAATACTACTTTCATGGATTTGGGAGAAATATGTAAAGAAAAATAGCGAAGACGTAACAAAAGCAAGAAAGAAAAGAGTTTTAGTTGATGAAGCATGGATGTTATTGCCATATCCAGAGGCAGTAGATTTCTTAAACACAATGGCAAGACGTGCAAGAAAAAGAAATGTATCATTAGCTATTATATCTCAAAGATTTCAAGACTTTTATGAGAAACCAGAAGTACAAGCTGTTTTAACGTCATCAGATACAAAATTATTTTTAGCACAAGATAAATCTGAGATAGAATATTTAAAAACAGTGTTTAAATTAAGTGAGGGTGAAGCTAATTTCTTAATTACATGTACGAAAGGTGAAGGGCTGTTAAAAGTTGGATCAGACACGGCTATTTTACAAATAACACCTACCGCAAAAGAATTTGAATTTGTAGACACAAATGTAAATAATCTGATAAAGAGAAAAATGAAGTAACTGAAGTATGAATAAGGAGGAAAGGATGAAAAACTTTGCGAGAAATAGTATAGTACAAAAGAGTATAATAGCATTAGTAGTAGTAATAATAACATTTACATCGGTATTTACTCCAAGAGTATATGCAGAAGGTGATGACTGGGGAATTGGAGGAACTTTAGCAAAAGAATTGTTTAAATTTGTTGTATTTCTTACAGATTTATTTACAGGGCTTTTAAATAATATGATGTTAGGGGTTGAATGGGGAGATATAAATATAAGAGAAGATAATCCGAACTTGACAAGTGGATGGGTCAATGCAGCTGGGGAAGATGCAGATGTAGAATTGAAAGCTGGGGAAGTAGCACCAGGAACTTTTGATAGAGAAGGTTTGGAAATTCCTAATATTTTATATTGTCCAGAAAATATATTTGCTAATAATATAGCAGCTCTAGATGTTAACTTTCTAAGACCAAATACATATAGCAGTGTAGTTAAATCAGGAGATAATGATGTTGAAGAAACAGCGGCAGAAAAGCAACAATCGGCAGCAGGAAATTTAAGCAAGACGATAGCTTCATGGTATAAATCTTTTAGAAATATATCAGTAGTAGGTTTATTATCTGTATTAATATATATAGGAATAAGAATTTTAATATCTTCAACAGCAGCAGATAAAGCAAAATATAAAGAAAACCTAAAAGATTGGTTTACAGCTCTATGTTTAATATTTGTAATACATTTAATTATGTCTGGAGTATTAATGCTAACAGATAGAATAAATGCATTGTTTGCACAAAATATTAATGATGGAATTGTTGTACAATCAGCAGATTTATCTGGGGAAGGAAAATTTAGAACAAATTTAACAGGATATATAAGATATAGAACACAATCGACAGATGTTGCTCAAGCAGCAGGATATACAATAATGTATATAGCAATAGTTATTTATACAGTAATGTTTACAGTAACATATTTCAAAAGATTTTTATATATGGGATTTTTTACTATGATAGCGCCACTAGTAGCATTAACATACCCATTAGATAAATTAGGGGATGGAAAATCACAAGCGTTTAATATGTGGTTTAAAGAATATACAATGAATGCAATTATCCAGCCAATACATCTAATTTTATATACAGTGTTTGTATCATCAGCAATATCATTTACAGACAAATCTGGATTTAATATTATATATGCATTAGTAGCAATAGGATTTATGTTACCAGCAGAAAAATTTATAAAAGAGATGTTTGGATTAAACAAAGCGAAGTCAACAGGTTCAATGGAATCATTTGCAGGTGGAGCATTAGCTATGAAAGGATTAGACAAGTTGGCATCTATGGGTTCTCATGCTAAAGGAAAAGTTCAAGGAAAAGACGATAGCAAAGATGAGGATGAAGATGCAGGAAATATTAAATTTGCAAATACAGATGGATATGGAAAATTAAACTTTATGAACGAAAATGCGGATGAAAATAAAGCTGAACAAGGAACACAAGGTGCAGTATCTCCATTGAAAAGCGGTAGTACTTCTACTGGTACAGCAAATACAAAAAATTCATTTGGAAGAAGTGCTATGAATTTTGCAAGACTAAAATACAATAGACATTTAAAAGGACAAGTTCCTAAAAAGATAAAGGGTGTATCTGCAAAAGCTGCTAGGTATGTTGGAAAAGCAGTAGGAGCAACAGCAGGGGCAACAATAGGTATAGCAGCAGGAATAACTTCTGGAGATCCTTCAAAAGTATTCTCTTATGGAGCAGCAGGAGCCCTAGCTGGAAATGCAATTGGCGGAAAAATGGAAAATGTAGTTAATGGGGCAGGAAATATAATAGAGAATGGATACAAGAATACAAAAGATTTTGCACAATCTCAACGTTTTGATTACATAGAAGCAACTCAAGGAAGAAAAGCAGCTGATGAAGCAAGAGATAGAGCTGAAAATGCTAAGAAAGCAAAAGAGTTTATGAATAACAAAAAAGAAAGAGAAAAATGGGAAAAATTCCAAGCTAAGAACAATATTTCATCAACAACTGACAATATGATGAAAGAAGTTGTAAAAGCAAAACAAGCAGGAATTGATGACGATGTTATTGAAAACATATTAAAACAAGAGCAAAAAAGAGATGGCGGAATTGGTGGAAATAGTTCAAACCAATTAATAGATGTGGCAGCATTTGCAGCAAAAAATGGATTTGACAAATCATATATTGAAAACGATAAAAAGAGAACTCAATTTGAAAATGTTCTTGAAGCACAAGTTGGAGATAAAAAAGGATACGAAGTTGGTAAAACTCTTGCATCAATATATGATAGAGAGAAATTATATAGTGATAAATCAAACTTAAATCCTGAAAATAAAGTAAGAATGGAAGAGGGGTTACCAAAACCACAGCCAATGCCAAAAACCAGAAAGACGCGGACCAAAGGGAAGAACGAAACCTAAAAATCATATATAACAATATAGGAGAGAGTGATGTATAAATTATTAAGATTTTATAATCAAAATAGATTTAAAATATGGATAGCATTATTTGTTATAATATTTATAATAGCATTAACAAGAATACTTAATCATTCTATAAAAGAACAAGATAAACTTCTTGAAGATAATAAAAGCACTTATATTTCTGATGAATATGAAGAACAAAGTAAAACAATAACTTCAGGAGGTAGTGTATCTAAGTCATATCAAAAAACATATGGAAATATAATAGACAAATTTTATACGTATTGTATTAATGGAGAAATTGAAAAAGCATATGATATGTTATCAAAAGATATGAAAAATTTGAAGTATGAAAATATAGAAACATTTAAACAACAATATTTTGATAATAGATTTAAAGGAGATATGCAGTACTCTTTTCAATCATGGTCAACAGGTAATAAAAAATACATATATGTAGCTAATATATATGAAAATATTTTATCTACTGGAAAATCAAAAGATGAAGATTACATCGAAGAATATATAACAATTGTTCCAGAAGAAGATACATATAAAATTAATATTGATGGATATATAGGAAAAGAAAATATTAACAAAAAAGTAGAGACAGAATTAATTAATATAGAAGTAGCTTATGTAGAACAATATGTTGATTATGAAATATATACATTTAAAATAAAAAATAATGCAGACAAACAAATCTGCCTTGATAATAGAGAAAACACAAAGAATACATATATAGTAGATCAAAATTCAAATAGATATGATTCATTTATCTATGAAAATGTAGAAGAGGATTTAATTTTAAAACCATTAGAATCTAAGGAAATAAAAATTAAATTTAGTGATGTATATAGAGCATCCTTAAAGATTAAAGAGATTAATTTTGACAATGTAGAGTACTTAGAAAATGAGGAAATAAAAATTGAAAAAATAAAAATAGAATTAGAATAAAGGTGATAGCAAATGGCATTATCTAATAATGAAAATCCTAAAAAAAGTAAAAAGCGGAATAATAGCAGGAGCAGCTACAGCATTTGTAACTGCTCTCCCTACAATTCCAATAATAATAGTAGCAATATTAATAGGATCTTTGGTGAGTACAGTAATTTCTTGGGTTGTTGATTTGTTTACACCAGAGAAAACAGTACAAAATATTTATAGCGAATTGGAAATAGAAGATGTAGCAGAATTAGTCGAAATAAAAAAGAATTCTAGCGGAGAATATTATATAGACTTTAAAGAAAATATAGATAGTAAATTAGAAACTGTTATAAAAAAAGCAAATTCTTCTTCTGGGGGAAGTCATAACTTACCTAAGGACGTAGAGTTTTTAAAAGAAGCGATAAAAGCAGAATTAGTAACAAAGTTTCCAAATCTCGGTGGAGATATACCAGAAGATAGCAGTGGTTTTCAAGGAGCTGTAAATTTAAGAAGAATAACTCCGAATAAGAATATAGGCGAAATGAAAGATACAGGGAAAGGAGAAACTTCTAATATAGAACAAGATGAAGTTATAGATCCAAATGAAAATTTTACAGAATATGAAAAGATTGTAAAACAGTGGAAAGAAGGGGACAAGCTATACACAAATGGAGATGCAGTATTTTATGTACAGACTGAATCTGAACTTGATCCAGGATCTGACACGGGGGATTGGAATATATTATATGAAAAAGACAAGAAAGTAGAAATAAAAAAAGGAACAGAAGTTACTTATACAGGAACATATAAAAATAATAAAAATCAATCAACAAATCAAGTAACAACCTATGTGGAAGTTAAATATGGAGAAAGAACAGCATTTATAAAGGCTCAGCGTTTGACTAAAAAAGAAAATAGTACAAATACAGCAAATACGTTTAAAGTTTCTAAGAGACAAAATAATAATATTACTAGTAGAGCGAAAGAAGAAAAAATAGGGGATGAAACAAAAACATATACAATAGCGATAGCCGCAGCTTATAATGGAGAGCAAGGATTAGAACACAAAGAATTGAAAGAAAAAGATTTAACAGTACAGGTTGCTAAAAAAGTGGAAGAACTATGTGGAAAGTATTCTAATATAAAAGTAGTTCAAGTAGGCAATACTGAACAAAAAAAAGAAAAAATAGAAGATGACGATTTAAGAACAGCCATACATAATGCTAAACCAGATATGGCCATAGTAATTTATTTTAATAGTGATACTGATGGTAAAATATCAGGAGTAGATACTATTTACAAAGAAAATGATGAAATATCTCACCAATTTGCAAGTATTTTATCTAATAATATAGCAAAAGCAATGGATCTTCCTGATTTATATTCAGGTACAGATGTTGAAAAATGTGGTGGTAGTTTAACAACGATAGAGAATGCTGCTAGAACTAAATTTCCAGCCGTTATAACGAGAGGTGGATACATAAATACAGATGCAGAAAAAATAAAAAATAATGGAGTGGATAATTACGCAAAGGGGATATTTAACTCTATCGAAGAATACATTTTAGCCAATAAAGCGGGATATGAAGCGGTAGAAATAGAAGAAAAGAAAACAACAAATAGTATTGAATCAAAAATAATTAATATGAAATATATACCTAAGGAGACTTTTGATAAATATATAGAAAGTAATAATCAAGAAGCCTTAAAAGCATTTTCTTTAGACGAAGACTTTAAAGTATTAACAGCAACGTGGTCATTAAAAGCAGATGGAAGTATAGAGATATCTCAAAATACGGCGATGGATATTAGAACATCACTACAAAAATACACTATTCCATACGAGTATTTGTTATTCTTCTATATTGATACAGATTATAAAGATTTTGCCTTAGACTTAGCAAAAAAAGCGCAGGAAGCAGAAGTAGTATTAGCAGTACAAGATAATGTTACTGTAACACACAGAATAGAAACAGTAGAACAATGTACATTAATAGCGCCAACTAGTATGCAATCACAATATGGCAAAGGTTGGAGTCAAGTATCTGGAAAAAATGAATTAACAGAAACGGCTGGAACATCAGTTGACTTAACATATATTGATACATGGGTAGTTAAAGCTTTTAATGAGAATAGTTATAGTGAAGAAATTTTGAAAATGGCAAAGAATGAAGAAAAGATAATGACAATAAAAGGAAAAGTGACAAGTACAAGCTCAACTTCACAAACTAATCCATTGCAAATTAATGCAGGAACTGTTAATATTCCAAAAGATGGTACAGATGGAAGAGAAGTAAATTATTCTTATGTGGTTCAACAAAGAACGAATACAAAAGTAGATACAATTTCTAATAAATATGAAGCAGGGGACAAAAAAGTAAAAGGAAAAGAGAATATTTTTGTAGATTTATATAAGAAACATAATATGAAAAGAAAATTAAGGACAGATTGGTTTTTTATAATACTAGAAAGAAATGAGAAGACATCAAATTTAGTTAATTTAACAAAATACTTAATATTCAAAGCGACAAACAAAAATTATGGTGTTATAGAGTTTGATTTTAATGAATTTGGATTAAGTCAATTTAAAAATATGTCTTCAATATCAGGAGGAGTTCCACTATATGAACCAATTTTGTCAAAAGAAGACTTTATAAAAGCACTGACTGAATATGCAGCAACCTCAGGTAATATACACTTTACTAATAATTTTTTACCATATTTAGATCAAATATATGATGCAGCAGTAGAAAGTCATGTTAATCCAGAATTAGTAATTGTCGTAGCATATAAGGAACAAGGATTTACAAATCCTGGTGGCTCAAATAACTATTGGGGAATAGCAATTTATAATGGACAACAATCTGGAAGTGTTTTCTCTAGTGTAGTAGAAGGAACGAGAGAATATGGAAAAATAATTAATGGATATAAAGATGATCCTGAATATAGTTCAATGATAATGCAACGTTATGAGCAAAGAAAGGATTGCGGTTGTGATCCTTTGGGATATGGTACTCCTGATACGCTAAGTGGTGTTCAATCAATTTATGCAGCTTTAGGAAGACATGGAGAGGCATATTCTGGTTCAGGAGCAGGTGGATATTATTATATGGATCCAGCAAGAGCAGGTGTAATAGATATTTATCCAACTCATGAAGAATTTATGTCTAAATGTTATAATGCTGGTGGAGAGCATGCACCAGGACAGCCTTGTACTGTTTGGGAAGAAGCACAATATACTGCATACCAAGTAAAAATAATTAATAAATATTGGGAGATGTTTTTTGGAAAATATGGCACTTTATCAACAGGAGGAAGCGGAAGCATAGAAGGAAGTCCAGACTTTAATAATGCGGAAGCATGGAGAAATCCAAATAATGCATATCCATATGGACAATGTACATGGTTTGCAGGAGGAAGATTATATGAAGTATATGGAATTCGAGATAATACACTAGGAAATGGAGGACAATGGGTTGGAAATTTATGTGCAAGGTATCCAGATAAATTTACAATGTCAACAGAACCAGTACCAGGAGCTATATTTTCAGCGATGAATCCTAGTCCATGGGGACATGTTGGATTTGTAAAAGCAGTTAATGGAAATGAAATTACAATACAAGAAGGAAACTTAGATGGTATTACAAATGTATGGGAAGATGCAATTAGAGATTGGCAAGAAGTAACATATACATTACCAACAATACGAAGCATTTATGCTGGACTTACATTTGCAAACCCTACAGGTGCACTAGCAAATTCTACTAATAGCAAAAAATAGGGGGATTTAGAAAATGAAAAAACATATAAAACTGATTATAGCGATAATAGTAATAGTTATAGTGATTATATCTCTTCTAATTACTTTAATTATTTTAAATAAAAAAGAAGAAAGAAATCTATATGAGAAGAAAAATGATGTAAATAGGGCTACATATATTCCTCGTATAGATGAAGAAGTTAAAATTCCAAGTGTGTATTACACGATTGAAAACATTTTACAAAAATATTTTTCATATATATTTTTAGATTATAATGAGAAAGAGCAAATGGATCCTAATATAAAAGTAGGGACATTAGCAGAAAATTATAATATTTTCAATAAGGAAGACAAGAGAAAGTCAATTATAAAATTATTAGATTATAATTATATAGAAGAAAATAACATAAATATAAACAATATAGATGATTTTATTGAAATTAATGAAAGAAAAATAGAAAAATGTCAAGCGATAGAAATGATAGAAAGAGAAGCAAAAACAATAAAGGCATATGGTGTACATGTGAAAATAAAACAAGAAGCAGATGAAAAGGACGAATTTTATATTGTAACCTTAGATTTCCTTAATAGAACTTTTATGATACGACCAATGGCTAAATGTAAAAATATAAATGAAATTGATTTATCCTTTGTAGAAAATATATTGGAAATACCAAAGCAAGAAATAAATACATTTGCAACATTGACAATAGGCGAAAGCGAAATGGCTCAGAAATATTTTGACAATTTTAAGGAATTATTACTAAACAATCCAAAAGGAGCATATGAAAAACTTTCAAAAGAATATAGAGATAAGAGATTTGGAGATTATGATAAATTTCTAGTATTTCTAAAAAAGAATGAAGATGAAATAAGGCAGATAAAAGCTAACAAATATCTTGTAAATGATATAAATGGAGATCTTCAATATGTTTGTAAAGACAAATATAATAATGATTATATTTTTAACACAACAGGAGTAATGAAATATACGGTAGAATTAGACACATATACAATAATATCAGACAATTTTGAGACTGCTTATAAAAAAGCAAAAAAAGAAGAAAAAGTATCTATGAACATTCAAAAGTGGATACAAATGTTAAATAATAGAGATTATTATGCTGCGTATAAAGTATTAGATACTAGATTTAAAATCAAAAATTTTGAAACAGTTGAAATGTTTGAAGAGTATATGAAAGATAAATACCCTCAACATTATCAGATAAAGGAAGGTACAACAAATGAGGAAAACTCAATATATACAAGTCGAATTTTAATAGAATCATTAGAAGAAAATAATGTTATAGATATGACAATAATAATGCAATTAAAAGAAAACATGGAATTTGCCTTATCTTTTGGAATTGAATAATGTAATAAATGAAAAAATGTGCCATTTAATGTGGTACATTTTTTATCTATTTAAAAAATTTTCAGGAAATGTCATTATGAACTTTATCACATTATTATTATCAAGAAAAGATTTTATAAATGGAATCTGATATAATAAAAATAATATTGAAAATGTAAGTAATAATGCTATAAAATTTTTAAAATAATCTTTTGGATATTTTTTATATTTTGTTTTATATCTTCTGTTTTTCAAATTTTCTATATATGAATTATAATGATTTTGTTGATGAGTAGTTTTTGTTTGTTCATTATTATAATTGGTTTGTGATGACATATTATTTGATGCTTTGTAATAAGAATCTTCTTGGGTTTGATAATTATTTTGGTGTTGCTTCTTTAATAATTCATTTTCCTTAGAAAGTGTATCTATCTTTTGTCTTAAAGTATCCAATTCAGAAATAAGTGTTTTGTTATATTCGATCCTTTTAGTATTATCAGATAAAGTTTCATAGGCTTCATTTATTAATTTAAGTTTTTCTTCATATAAATGCTTTACATCTTCACTTTGTAAATCAGGATGATATTTTTTAGCTAGAGTCATATATGCTTTTTTTATAATTTCTGGTGATGCATTTTTGTCTACTTCTAATATTTCATAATAATTTTGTTTCATTAGTTACTCCTTTAAAAATAATATAACATAAAAAATATGAAAATTCAAGAATTAGAAACAGAACAAAATTTTTAAAATCACAATAAAAAAATAAAAGAATAAAATACAATAAAAAAGAAAGGCTGGGATATAATGAAAAAAGGTTTATGTTTAGCAGGCGGAGGAGTAAAAGGAGCAGCACACATAGGAGCAATAAAAGCGTTAGAAGAAGCAAGAATAAAATTTGATTATGTAGGAGGAACATCATCAGGAAGCATAGTAGCATGCCTATACGCATGCGGATTTACAGCAGACGAGATGTACGAAATATTCAAAAAATACTGTAAAAAAATAAAATACATAGACCCAATAAACATAATAAAACTAATTCTAGGAATAATATTCACTAGAAAAATCAAAATTGAAGGCTTAAACACAGGAAATCAAATTGAAAAATTAATAAATAAAGTTTGTGGTGAAAAAGGAATAAAAAATATATCAGATATAAAAATGCCAATAGCAATACCAAGTGTAAGTCTAGAAAGCGGAAATGTAATCTGTTTCACATCATGTGAATTCAGAAACAAAACACAAGACAACACAATATTTGTAAACGACATAGAAATAGGAAAAGCTGTAAGAGCAAGTTGTAGCTATCCAGTAGTATTTGCACCATGTACATACAAAAACACTAAGTTAATAGATGGGGGAATTAGAGAAAACGTACCATGGAAAGAACTAAAATTCCTAGGGGCAGACAGTGTTCTAAGCATAATGTTTGACGAAAAGGAAAATAATATACAAGATAAAAACTTAGTAGAAATTGCAAGTAGGTCAATCAGTTTGTTGTGCAGAGAATTATCTAATTATGAAATGCAAGGGGAAGATGATATAATTAGAATCAAAAGCGGTAAAGTTGGTCTTTTGGATATGAATAAAATTGATGAATTATATAGATTGGGATATGAGCAAACACAAAAATATATAAAGGATGTTTTTGGGGACGGAGCAAAAAAACATCGATTTTTTTGAAAAAGATGTGTCCCAAAGTGGACAAAATGTCCAAAAGGAAACGTCCCCAATGGACATTTCCTTCTGTTTTTAATTAATTTTTAGTTCTTCTTTTTTAGTATCAGATGCAGAATTTTCATCTTGCAAAGCCTTTTTCATATTATTCTTAGTTTTCAAATTATCCTTAGCAACAGTCATAAGAAGTTTAATTCTATTAGTTTGATTAGCCTCACTAGCACCTGGGTCATAATCAACAGGAGAAATATTAGCATCTGGGTACATACTTCTAATTGTTTTTATAACACCCTTACCAACAACGTGATTTGGCAAGCAAGCAAAAGGTTGAACACATATAATATTTGGAATATCATGCTCAATATATTCAATCATTTCAGCGGTTAAGAACCAACCTTCACCAGTTTGATTTCCAATTGACAATACATCTTTTACTTTGCTTTCTAAGTGCCAAATGTCGCAAGGTGGCAAATAGTTCTTTTTAGAATTAGCTAAAGCAATTTTTACATCTTTTTCTAACAAGTCAATTAATTTAATAGCAGTTTTCATTAATTTAGAAGATGTCTTATTTGTGTTTAATAAGTTATTAAATGTAATTTTATGAGTACACATAAATTTAGCAAATCCCATAAAATCAGGTAAAATTACTTCTGCTCCTTCTTTTTCAAGAAGGTCTGCAACATAGTTGTTTCCGAAAGGATGATATTTAATTAATACTTCTCCAACTATACCTACCTTAGGCTTTTCCACAGATGTGTCTAATTCTATTTTTTCAAAGTCATTTACAATGTCATAAATGCTTTGTTTAAATTCTTTATTTGTTGATTTTTTCAAAAGTTCTTTACATTTTGACATCCACTTGTCAAACAAGGCTTTTGTTTCACCTTTGTTTACTTCATAAGCTCTATTTTTTGTAAGCATTTTTTGTAGTAAATCTCCATAAACAACCATTTTTAAAAGTCTTTCTGCTAATGGTATTGTTATTTTAAATCCAGGCATTTTCTCCATTCCAACGATATTGAATGAAATTACAGGAACATGCCCAAACCCAGCATCTTTTAAAGCTTTTCTAATAAATCCAATATAGTTTGTTGCTCTACAACCACCACCTGTTTGAGACATTATTATTGCTGTTTTATTTAAGTCATATTCGCCAGATTGAAGAGCTTCTATAAATTGTCCGGTTGTTAATATTGAAGGGTAGCAAGCATCATTATTTACGTATTTTAATCCTGTTTCTACTGTTTTTTGAGTGCATTCTCTTAACAATTTAACATTATATCCAGATGCGGCTACGGCAGCTTCTAACAATTCAAAATGTATTGGTGCCATTTGTGGCATTAGAATTGTATAATCTTTTCTCATTTCTTTTGTAAAGATGTTTCTCTTTAATCCGTAGTCACCGTCAGCTTTTTCTTGCACTTTATCTTGTTCACGTTTTTTCATACTTGCAATAAGTGAACGTATACGAATTCTAACTGCTCCTAAGTTATTTACTTCATCTATTTTAATTAATGTGTACATCTTGTTAAAACTTGATAAGATTTCTTCAACTTGGTCTGTTGTAACAGCGTCAACACCACAACCAAAAGAGTTAAGCTGTACTAATTCTAAGCAATCATGTTTTCCCACATAATCTGCTGCTGCGTAAAGTCTTGCGTGATATACCCATTGGTCAACAACTCTTATAGGGCGTTTTGCTTCTGTTTTATCAGAAATGCTATCTTCTGTTAAAACAGCTAATCCCAAAGATGTTATTAATGTGTCAATTCCGTGGTTTATCTCAGGATCTATATGATATGGACGTCCTGCTAAAACAATTCCTTTTAAATTATTTTCTTCTAGGTATCTAACAGTTTCTAATCCTTTTGTGCGGATGTCGTGTTTACATTTTTGATATTCTGCTTCTGCTTTGTCAGCAGCAATTTCTAATTCTTTTTTTGTAAAGTTATATTGCTTAAATTCATCTAATTCTAGTAATTTTTTAACTAGATTTTTCTTTTCAAAAGGTAAGAATGGATTTAAGAATTTTATTGATGGGTCTTTTAATCCTTCTACATTATTTTTCAAAACTTCTGAATAAGAGATTACAATTGGGCAATTGTAACGGTTATCAGCTTTTTCATATTCTTTTCTAGAGTATGGCATACAAGGATAGAAAATTGTTTTAATTCCTTGTTCTAATAAGCTTTCTATATGTCCATGAGAAAGTTTTGCAGGGTAGCAAACAGACTCAGAAGGCATAGATTCCATACCTTTTTCATATGTAGCACGATTACTTTTTTCTGATAATATAACTCTAAATCCAAGGCTAGTTAAGAATGTGAACCAGAAAGGATAATCTTCATACATATTCAAAACCCTAGGGATACCAATAGTTCCACGTATTGAATATTGCTCTTCTAATGGTTTATAATCAAATATTCTTTCATATTTGTATTGTACTAAATTAGGCAATTTTTTTGATTTTGTAACAATTCCAGCACCTTTTTCGCAACGGTTACCAGAAACGTGAATTTGTCCATTACTAAATTTGTTAATTGTTAATTTGCAGTGGTTTTCACAGTTGTTACAACGTGTATGTGTTACTTTTATTTGTAATTTATCTAATTCATCTAGTTTTAATATAGATGAATAATATTCCATATCTAAGTTAGCTTCATATTGTTCTTTAGAAAGTAGAGCCATACCATAAGCTCCCATAAGTCCAGAGATATCTGGTCTTACAACATTTTTTCCAACTATTAATTCAAAAGCTCTTAAAACAGCATCATTGTAGAAAGTACCACCTTGTACAACGATATGTTTTCCAAGAGTTTCAACGTCTCTAACTTTCATAACTTTTTGAATTGCATTTTTTATAACAGAATAAGAAAGTCCACTTGAAATATCTCCAACAGAATATCCTTCTTTTTGAGCTTGTTTTATCTTTGAATTCATAAATACTGTACATCTTGAACCTAGATCAACAGGTGTTTTTGATTTAATAGCTTCTTTTACAAATTCAGAAATTTCTATATTTAAGCTTTTGGCAAAGGTTTCAATAAATGAACCACAACCAGAAGAACAAGCTTCATTTAGCATGATGTTATCAATAGAGCCATTTTTCATTCTGATATATTTCATATCTTGCCCACCAATGTCAACAATACTTGTAACATTTGGCTCGAATTTTTTTGCAGCTGTATAGTGTGCAATTGTTTCAATTTCATTTAAATCTACATTTAAAGCTGTTTGAATTAGCTTTTCACCATATCCTGTAACTCCACTATACCTAAGCTTTGCTGTATTTGGCAAAACAGCATAAAGTTTTTTAAGCATATTCATAACACTTTTTAGTGGATTTCCTTCATTGCTTCCATATAATGAATATAGTAAGTTTCCTTCTGTATCAATTAAAACTAATTTTGTGGTTGTTGAACCAGCATCTATTCCTAGGTAGCAGTCTCCTTCATATCCTTCTAAATCTCTTTTATTAACAGTGTTTTTATTATGTCTTTCTTTGAATTTTTCATATTCATCTTCATTTTTAAAAAGTGGCTCTAGTGGTTTTGATGTATTATCATGTGATGCTTTTAATGTTTCTATTTTTTTAGATAATTCATCTGGTGTTATTTCTTCGCTATTTATAGAATCTAACGCAGCACCTTTTGCTACTAATAGGTGAGCTTCTTCTGGTACAATTATTTCATCATCTGTTAGTTCTAGTGTTTCTATAAATCTAGTACGTAGCTCAGATAAATAATTTAAAGGACCACCTAAAAATGCAACATTTCCCCTGATTGGTCTACCACAAGCAAGTCCACTGATAGTTTGATTTACAACTGCTTGGAAAATAGAAGCTGCAATATCTTCTTTTGCTGCCCCTTCATTAATTAAAGGTTGGATATCAGTTTTAGCGAAAACTCCACAACGTGATGCAATTGGATAAATTGTTTTGTAATTTTTTGCAAGTTCATTTAATCCATTTGTATCAGTATGTAGTAATGAAGCCATTTGGTCTAAAAATGCCCCAGTACCACCCGCACAAGTTCCATTCATACGTTGCTCAATTGATTGGTCAAAGTATATAATTTTTGCGTCTTCTCCACCTAGTTCTATAACTACGTCTGTTTTTGGTATATATTTTTCAACGGCACGTTTGCAAGAAACAACTTCTTGAATAAAGTCAACACCTAAAAATTTTGCTGCTGACATTGCTCCAGAACCTGTAAGTGCTAGTGTGAACGTATTTAGCGGATATTTTATTAATAAGTCTTCTAATACGTTGCATACTGTGTTTTTTGTGTCTGAAAAGTGCCTTTGATAGTTTTTGTATATTGTGTTTTTGTTTTTATCCATAACTATGATTTTAACTGTTGTTGAACCAACGTCTAGTCCAACGTGTAATATTTCATTCATGACAAATTCTCCTTTTTTGTAC
Organism: uncultured Clostridia bacterium; assembly: GCA_948502395.1. Lineage (GTDB taxonomy): Bacteria > Bacillota > Clostridia > TANB77 > CAG-508 > CAG-269. The sequence continues at coordinate 200,245 of CAOPES010000003.1, forward strand.
ATTTAATTAATACGTCTAACACCCTAATTGTATACGGAAAAGAGGATTTTGTCAAATGGTAAAAATTGTTAAAAAATCTAAGGAAATTTGCGATTGTTCGCTTGATTTTGTAGTAAAAATATAGTAAGATGTTAATAAAAAAGATATACTTTGGAAAATGACGAAAGGAGTAAATAGATGAGCGATAATGAAATAATAAAAATAACAGAAAAGACATTTGAAGAGATTAAACATATTGATAAACAAGGAAACGAATATTGGTATGCAAGAGAATTAATGATAGCATTAGAATACAAAGATTGGAGTAAATTTAAAAGTGTCATACAAAAGGCGATAATTGCTTGTAAAAACAGTGAAATTGTTGTGGGAGAATGTTTCCGCCAGTTGGCAAAAACATCTAAGATGCCAAATGGAGGAGAAAAATATATTCCAGATTATGATTATATTCTTAATAGATATGCTTGTTACTTAATAGCTCAAAATGGTAGCCCAAAGAAAAAGGCTGTTGCGTTGGCACAAACTTATTTTGCAGTAAAAACTAGAGAGCGTGAATTAACAGAGCAAGAGTATTTAGAGCTTTCTGAAAATGATAAGAGAATATATGATAGAAATTTAGCTAAAAAAAGAAATAGAGCATTATCAGATGTTGCAAAGAAATCAGGTGTAGAAAATTTTGGGAAATTTAATAATGCTGGATATTTAGGGCTATATAATGAAACGGCTCAACAAATAAAAGATAGAAAAGGCTTAACCCAAAGGCAAGAAATATTAGATTATATGGGAAGTGAAGAATTGGGTGCTAATATATTCCGTATAACTCAGACAGAAGCAAAGTTAAGGAGAGCTAATATAAACGATGAAAATTTAGCTTGTGTCACTCATAATTATGTAGGAAAAGCAGTAAGAAAAACAATTCAAGAACTAGGTGGTACATTACCAGAAAATTTACCTACCCCTGAAAAAAGTGTAAGTGAATTGGAAAAAGAAAAGAAAAAGCAGTTAAAACTCAAAAATAATAACACAAAAAAATTAAAATAGTAAGTAATAAGTTCTAAAAAGGACAAACAAATAATAATATTGATAATAAATAAAACAAAATAAGGAGGAACATATGAAAAGCAAAAAAATAATCACAATATTTTCAATATTATTAATAGCAATAATAATAGGGGGATTTTTTGCAATAAAATACGCAAAAGAACAAAAGGAAAAACAAACAGAACAACAAGAATATACACCACAAGAAGAAATATCAGAAGAACAAGCAAAACAAACAATAGTAAGCCTATACTTCATAAATAAAGAAACAAAAGAACTAGTACCAGAAGCAAGGCTTGTAAATATAAAAGAAATAGTAAATTCACCATACGATACATTAGTAAATCTATTAATAGCAGGTCCAAAAAATGAAAAACAAGAAAGAGCAATTCCGGAAAATACAAAATTATTAAAAACTTTTATGGAAGCAGATACTATAACATTAGATTTTTCATCTGAATTTTTAAATTATAATAAAGAAGATGAAAAAGCAAAAGAAAATTTAATAAATAGCATAGTAAATACTTTAACTCAATTAACAGAAGTAAATAAAGTAAAAATATTAATTGATGGAAACCCAAATGAAGAATTTAACGAAACATACAACATATAAGAAGAGATGTTTATTCATCTCTTTTTATATTCAAAAATTAATACTATCTGCACATTTTTATATATTTTATATGCAGATAATAAATAGTATCTGCATTATTTAAAAAATTTATACAAATGCATATATCTAGAAAATCTATTTAAATTATTCAAAAAAAACTCAACATCATTTAACGATTTTATAGTATTATCTTTGCAACACTTAAAATCAAATTTTTTTGGAGGCGGTTTTTTATCACCTCTATTATCATTTCTATTATAAATTAAATTATTATCCATAAAAAACCCTTACTTTGCTTTTTCACAAAATTTATTATATAATATGTAAGAAAAAACAAAAAGGAAATAGAAATGGAAAAAATATTAAAAGAAAATGAAAGAATAGACGACTTAGAATATAAAGGATTAAAAATAATACAAAACACAGAAGGATTTTGTTTTGGAATAGACAGTGTACTATTATCTGACTTTGCAAAAGAAATAAAAGAAGGAAGCAACGTTTTAGATTTAGGAACAGGCACAGGAATTATTCCAGTTTTATTATGTGGAAAAACAAAATTAAAAAAAATAATAGGAATAGAAATTCAAGAAGAAGTTGCAGAAATGGCAAGTAGAACAATTAAATTAAATAATTTAGAAAATAGATTTGAGATATTAAATGAAAATATTTTAAATTTGAAAAATATTTATAAAAACCAAACTTTTGATGCAATAGTTACAAATCCACCATATAAAAAAATAGATACAGGAATAAAAAACGAAAGTGAAAAGAAAATAATTTCAAGGCACGAAACAACAGCAACCCTAGAGGATTTTATAAAAATAGCAAGAGATTTATTAAAAGATAAAGGTGCTTTTTATATGGTACATCGACCAGAAAGATTAGTAGATATTTTAAGTTTAATGAGACAATATAAAATAGAACCAAAAGTTTTAAAATTTGTATCTTCAAATTTTAATAAAGAACCAAATTTAATTTTAATTAAAGGAATAAAAAATGCAAAACCATTTTTAAAAATAGAAAAAAATTTAAATATTTATGATTTAAATGGAAATTATACAGATGAAATATTAAAAATATATAATAAAATATAAATAAAAAAATAAATATGAAAAAAATAGAAAAAAATAGAATAAATTAGAATAAAATCGAAAAAAATAGGAAAACGAAGATTTTGCAAACCAAGAAATGAAAAAAATTCAAAAAAATAGAATAAATTAGAATAAAATCGAAAAAATTAGAAAAAGGGAGATTTTAAATAATGGAAAATGAAAAAGGAAAATTATATATAGTAGCAACACCAATAGGAAATTTAGAAGACATTACACTAAGAGCAATAAAAATATTAAAAGAAGTGGATTTAATTGCGGCAGAAGATACAAGGCATACATTAAAATTATTAAATCATTTGGAAATATCAAAACCAATGATAAGCTACCATAGACACAACGAAGAAATAAGATGTGACAATTTAATAAAAGAATTAGAGCAGGGAAAAAATATAGCAATAGTATCAGATGCAGGAACCCCAGGGATTTGTGATCCAGGGGAAGAAATAATAAAAAAATGCATAGAAGAAAATATAACAATAGTTCCAATACCAGGAGCGTGTGCAATGATAAATGCATTAATATGTTCAGGAATAAATACAAAAGAATTTAATTTTTTAGGATTTTTACCATTAAATAAAAAATTAAGAAAAGAAAAATTAGAAGAAATAAAAAAATCAAATAAAACAATAATTATATATGAAGCACCACATAAGCTAAAAACAACATTAAATGATTTAAAAGAAATTTTAGAAAAAAGAAAAATTGTTTTAGCAAGAGAACTTACAAAAATACATGAAGAATTTATTAGGGAAGATATAGAAAAATTGATAGAAAGATCAGAAGAATTAAAAGGAGAAATGGTAATAATTATTGAAGGCAGTACACAAAAGGAAGAAAATGAATTAAATAATTTAAGTTTAGAAGAACATTTTGAATTTTATAAAAATCAAGGATTAGACAAAAAAGAAATAATTAAAAAAATTGCAAAAGATAGAAATGTAAATAAAAATGAAATCTATAAAAAATTTATTTAATGAAAATTAATAGCAAGCAAAAAGGAATGAATTCTAATGATAGAGTTCATTCCTAAATTATTTAATACCTAGTTAAAAATATTCGTTTTTTATTTAATACAAAATAAAATTTGTTTTATTTATTTTGGTTTAAATTGCCAATTTTGTCTGAACAAGATTCGCAAATTAATTTATCATTATATGTTAGTAAATTTTTTGTGTTACCACAAAAGATACAGTTAGATTCAAATTTCTTTAGGACGATTGCAGAACCATCCACATAAATTTCTATTGGATCTTTTTCTGCGATTTTAAATTGATTTCTTATTTCAATAGGAATAACAACACGTCCCAATTCATCCATTCTTCTTACAATCCCTGTTGATTTCATTGATATTACCTCCTATAAGTTAATATTTGTCACTATGTATACATAGAATATAACACAAAAAAACCGTATGGTCAATTAAAAAGTACTAAAAAAAGTAATTTTTGAATAAAATTATTCAGGTGATAAAGTGTGTTAAATATAGTTTGGCCAATTTTTATAATAATATCATTTACTTTTGCAATATTTTCTGGAAATTTAGAACAATTAAATACATCAATATTTGAAAGCACATCTGACGCAATAAATTTGGCAATTAGTTTATTAGGAACAATATGTCTTTGGAACGGAATAATGCAAATAGCAAGTGAAACAAGTGTAATAGAAAAATTAACAAAAATATTAAATCCTGTTGTAAATTTTTTATTTCCTAAATTAAAAAATAATACAAAAATAAAAAAAGAAATATCAATGAATATGATTGCAAACATATTAGGATTAGGAAATGCCGCAACTCCGTTAGGGCTAAAAGCAATGCAATCAATGCAAGAAGAAAATAGTACAAAAGATACATTAACAGACCCAATGATGATGTTTATAGTACTAAATACAGCATCAATTCAGCTTATACCAACAACAGTAATAGCAATAAGAAACTCATTAGGATCAGAAAATCCAACATCAATAGTATTTCCCGTTTGGATTGCAACAATAGTTGCAGCAATTGCAGGAATAACAGTAACTAAAATAATAATAAAAAGTACAAAAAACAATAATAAATAATATATGTGAAAAAGGAAAAGTTTAAATAATATCCAAAGAAATGGAAATTTATTCATTCTAATTTATACCTTTAAGGAAGGAATGAGAATAAAAATGAAAATTATAAACTTTGCATCTAATCTAGCAATGCCAATGATTATTCTGCTAATAGTAGCATATGGGCTAAAAGAAAAAAATAAAGTTTTCGACACATTTCTAGTTGGAGCAAAAGAAGGAATAGAAACAACATTCAAAATATTCCCAACACTAATTGGACTATTTGTAGCAATAGGAGCATTAAGATCATCAGGAATATTGGAATGTATAACCCACATTGCAAGTCCAATACTAAACCTAATAAACTTTCCAGGAGAATTAATGCCACTTGCATTACTAAGACCAGTATCTGGTAGCGGATCTATGGCAATAGCAACAGACATAATGAAAAATTGTGGAGTAGACACCATGCTTGGAATAATGGCATCAACAATTATGGGGTCAACAGAAACAACATTATATACAATTGCCATATATACCAGTTGCATAAAAGTAAAGAAAACAAGGGGAATTTTAATAGCAGCATTAACAGCAGACATTGTTGGAATGCTTGTAAGCGTAATAGTTTGCAGATTATTGCCATAAGGGACGGACCTTTTTGGCAATTTTTTGCCAAAAAGGTCCGTCCCTGTTGGCAATCTTTTGTTGCTGGGAATATTCCTTTGTCGAATTTTGTCGAAAAGTTTTTCTTGACAAATTATAAAATGCAATTTATAATGAAATAAATTATTTCAGAAAAGGACAGGTTAAGAATGACAAAAATAATTTTATTTATTTCGGTATTTTTTATAATAAGAAAAATAATAATCAAAAAGTTATCCAAAAAAATAAAAAAAGAACAATATAAGAACACGACTTCAATTATATATACTTAAAGTTATATTTTTAGGTCTTGTTTAATTGTTCTTACACCAAATTTGATATACAAATTTGTGTGCCAAAATATAATATTCAATTTAAGTTTTTAATTTTGTAGAGATAAAAATATTTTTTAAAATCTTTAAAACTAGATGCCCCTATTTTAAAAGTTTTAGTAATCTCTACAAAACCAAATATAAATTTATCTATGATATGTTTCCCCATTAGAGATTTTAAAAGCCCTAAAAATTTGCTCTAATAAAAATACTCTAATTAATTGATGCGGAAAAGTCATTTTAGAAAAACAAATTTTTAAATTGCAGTTATGTAATAAATTTTCAGTTAAACCCAAAGAACCGCCAATGATAAGAGTTAAATTGCTATTTTCCATTGATATACTATCTATTTTGCTAGAAAATTCTTCAGAAGAAAATTGAGTTCCTTTTAAGTCTAAGGCAACAACAAAGCTATCCTTTTTTATATGACTTAAAATTTTAGTACATTCTTTTTCTTTAATTTCATTTTCTAAACTAGAATTTAATTTATCAGGAATTTTTTCATCAGGTAATTCTGTAATTGTTAATTTGCAATATCTAGAAAGTCTTTTAGAATACTCATCAATAGCATCTTTTAAATATTTTTCTTTAATTTTTCCTACACATACAATATTAATATTTAACATTTTTTACTCCTTAATAGTTAAAAAAGATGTGTCCCAAAATGGACAAAATGTCCAAAAGGAAACGTCCCCAAATGTCCCAACGTTCCTAAAGTTTAATTATTTTGCTATGTACATCTCTTGATGCAACACTAAGAGATAAACTATTTTCATCATAATTGTTAGAAATTAATTCATCTAAAACAGTTTGATAAGCTAATTCTGGGAAATTGCTTTCTTTACTTAAATGACCAAGCATAGCTGTTTTTAAGCCAGATTTCAAAAGATGAGAAATTGTTTTTCCAGCCATTTCATTAGGAAGATGTCCAAAGTTTCCAGCAATTCTAGATTTTAAGTGAAATGGATAACGTGAACATCTAAGAACTTCTGGGTCATAGTTAGATTCTAACATTACAAATAAGCTTTCTTCTAGATTTTTTAATATGTCGTTTGTCATATGTCCAATATCTGTTGCGATGCTTAATTTCTTTTTATCGCTACAAATATTAAATCCGCAAGGGTTTGCGGCGTCGTGTGGAATTGAAAAAGGATTAATTAATAAATCACCAATTTCAAATTTTTCACTTACTTTAAAAAGTTTTATGTTGTTTTCTGATATTTTATCTTTTTGTTTTGGCATAGCGTCTAAGGTTTCTTGATTAACGAATACAGGTAAATCAAATTTTTTTGAAAGTGTTCCAAGTGATTGTACATGGTCAATATGTTCATGTGTTACAAGAATTCCATTTAATTCACTAGGATTAATGTTAATATCAGTTAATGCAGATTCAATTTTTTTACAACTGACACCTGCATCAACTAACAATTTTGTATTATCTGTTTCTACAAAGAGACTATTTCCACTGCTACCACTGTAAAGACTACAAAAGTTTAACATGGTTATTTCTTCTTTCTTTGGTTTTAATATTATTCTGTTACTCTTTCGATTTTTGCTCCAAGTTTTCTGAATTTTTCTTCTATGTTCTCATAGCCTCTGTCTATGTGTTCTAGATTATAAATTTCAGTTGAGCCATTAGCTACTGTTCCTGCAATTACTAATGCAGCACCTGCTCTTAAATCTGTTGAATAAACTGGTGCACCAGATAGTTTTTTAACACCTTCAAAAAAGGCTGTTTTTCCTTGAGCTGTTATTTTAGCACCCATTTTGTTCAATTCGTCTGTATATTGAAATCTTGATTCCCATATACTTTCGTTTATTATACTAGCGCCATCAGCGATAGATAAAACAACTCCCATTTGTGGTTGTAAGTCTGTTGGAAATCCAGGGTAAGGAAGAGTTTTTATATTTGCTTTTTGTGGTCTTTGATTACACCATACTCTAATGCTATCTCCATGATCTTCTACTTTTCCACCAACTTCAATTATTTTAGCTGTTATTGATTCCAAGTGCTTTGTTATACAATTTTTTAAAGTGATATCTCCTTTTGTTGCAACTGCTGCTAACATAAAAGTACCAGCTTCAATTTGGTCAGGAACGACAGAATATGTAGCATTTCCGCTAAGTTTTTCAACACCATTTATTTTAATCATATCTGTTCCAGCACCTCTTATATCTGCACCCATAGTGTTTAAGAAGTTTGCAACGTCAACAATGTGTGGTTCTTTGGCGGCATTGTCTATTGTAGTAGTTCCTTTTGCTAAAACTGCTGAAAGCATAACATTAATTGTAGCACCAACAGAAACAATATCCATATATATAGAATTTCCTGTTAGCTTTTTAGCTTTTGCAGAGATTGTACCTTTTTCAACAGTTACAGTTGCTCCTAATCTTTCAAATCCTTTTATATGTTGGTCAATAGGTCTTGCACCTAATTTGCATCCACCAGGCATACCAACTTCAATTTCGCCTTTTCTACTTAACATTGCACCAATTAGATAGTAAGAAGCTCTGAATTTGCTTGTTAAATCTAATGGAGCTTTTGTTGTATTTATATTAGTAGTATCTATTGTAATACTATTTTTATTATTCCAAGTTATTTTTGCACCTAATTTTTCTAAAATCTCGCAAGATATTTTTATATCACTTATATTAGGTAAGTTTTCAATGGTGCAAACGCCATCAATTAATAAAGTTGCTGGTAAAATTGCTACTGCTGCGTTTTTTGCTCCACTTATTGTTACTTCTCCTTTTAAAGGAGTAGGTCCTTTTACTACTAGTTTTTCCAATTATATTACCTCCAGTACTATATTCATCTCACTCAATATAACATAAAGTTAAAATGTTTGCAACTATTTTTTTGCAGTAATTATACCATTTCCGGTAAAAAATTCTAACAACTTAAATTTAAATTGAATTTTTGGGTCTGAGTTCTCAGAAACTAAGGCAAATTCTTCTTCTGATAAGTTGTTTTCAAGCATTTCTTTTGACTCATCAGGAACTACACCTGAACTGATATCAACAAAACACAATGGTGGAAACATTACACACCACCAATTTCTTCCCTTAGCTTCTCCGATTTCTACTCTTAAAGCATCATAAAATCCAGCAGGTAGAGAAATATCTCCATATTCTTTTGTAGGAAATTCAAAATTACCAATATTTATATTTGCATCATAAGAATAACCTTCATTTTTAATAGTAGCTAAGGCAATTTGTTTAAAATTATCTTGATATTCATAAACTTTTGAAATTGCTTCTTCCTTAGTTGTACAATTTGCACAAATTTCGTTCATATATTTAAGTAAATTGTCACGAACTTTATATTTTAATGCTTGGTCTTCGTCACTATCACTGTTGGCTAAAACGTGTAATCTAAAAACGCTATTTGCAATATCAGTTGATACATTTTCCGCATAAGAAAAAGCACAAATACTTGTATATATAAATAGTAAGAAACTTAAAATTATAAACATTCTTACTTTGGAATTTTTAAATAAATTTAATATTTTTTTCATAAGTTACCTCCTAAAAACTTTTTTTCTAAAATATTCTTTAACTTAATTATTACCAATTTAGAGAATATTTATACAAAAATAGAAATGTTTGCGAAAAATGTCGATAAATTTTTTTGAAATATAATTGACATATTTGAAATAAAATGGTAAAATTTACCAGTAAGCCGAAAAGCGGAATTCATCATTTCCGTATAGCTTATATATTAAAAAAGGGAGAAATTTCAAATGAATAAAGAACAAGGAACAAAAGAAAAAATATGTGCATTTTATGCAAGCGATTATCATTTTGAAATGATAAGTTTACCATATATAAATAAACAAATAGAAGAAGATAAACAAGTAATAATTTTAACAGAAAACAATTTAGAAGAAACAATAAATACAGTAATTTCAAAAATAAATTTAAAAGAAGAGAAAAAAGCAAAAATATTAAATATTAATTGGAAAAATGACGATTTAAGTAAAATAAAAAACATAAAAAAAGCGGTAGAAAATAAAAAAGAAACAACAATATTTATAAAAGGAAAAGAAAATTATATAAAAAACATAAATGAAAATATAGAAAAATGGACAAAAGAAAATGAAAAAATAAAACTAATAGATTGTTATGATTTAGAAGAAATTTCCGAGAATTTAGACGAAATTATGGACAATTATAATGTTGTTTTAGGTACAACAGGAGAAAAGCAAATACAAAAAATATAATTAAAAGGTTGATATTTTTGAATAAATAGTATATAAATAAGGTAAAACTAAAAAAGTAGCATTATAAAGAAGAAAAGGAGACTTTAAAAATGGAATTAGAAGAAATAAAGGCTATTTTGAAAAAATATGGACAAGAACACCTTTTAAATCACTATGAAAACTTAGATGATGCCCACAAAAAAGAATTATTAAAAGAAATAAAAAATATAGACTTTGAATTAATGCACAGTTTATACCAAAAAACAGAAAAAGCAGAAGAAAAAAATCAAAAAGATGAAATAACACCAATCGAATACTTAGACAAATATAAACTAAATGACCAATACAAATATTATGAAGCAATCGGAAAAAAAGAAATAAAAGCAGGAAAACTAGCAGTAGTAACAATGGCAGGAGGACAAGGAACAAGATTAGGACATGACGGACCAAAAGGAACATATGATATCGGATTAGACTCACACAAATCATTATTTGAATTACTATGTGACGGAATTAAAGCAGAAGCAAAGAAATATGACGTAACAATACCATGGTTTATAATGACAAGTAAACAAAATAATGAAGAAACAATAGAGTTTTTTAAAAAGAACAAATTCTTTGGATATCAAAAAGACAAAAATATATTTTTCTTTAATCAAGGCGAACTTCCAATGATGGATACAGAAGGAAAAATATTAATAGGAGAAGATGGACTAATAAAACTTGCGGCAGATGGTCATGGTGGAACATATGAGGCCTTAGTAAAAAACGGTATGACTGATAAAATGAAAGAAATGGGTATAGAGTGGGTATTTATAGCAGGTGTAGATAATTGTTTAATAAAAATGGTGGACCCAGTACTTATGGGAATAGCAGAAGATAAAAAGGTAACAGTAGCTTGTAAATCAATAGTAAAAGCAAATCCAAAAGAAAAAGTTGGAGTATTTTGCAAGAAAAATGGAAAACCAAATGTAATAGAATATACAGAAATAACAGAAGAAATGGCAAATGCAACAGACGAAAACGGAGAATTATTATATGGAGAATCTCATATATTAAGTAATTTATTTAATATAACAGCAATAGAAAGAATGGGAGCAAATCCATTACCATATCATCTAGCATATAAAAAAGCAACATATATGGACAAAGACGGAAATATAATTGAGCCAGATTCACCAAATGCGTATAAATTCGAAGCATTTTTATTTGACGCGTTCGGAGAAGTTGACGAAATGGCAGTTCTAAGAGTAAAAAGAGAAGAAGAATTTGCACCAGTAAAAAATGCAGATTCCGCAGGAGTAGACTGTCCTAGAACAGCAAGAAAATTATATCAAGAATTTTATCACTTAGACTAATATAATAAAAGTTTGTTAATATATTTTAATATTATAAAATAAAAAATGGGGCAAAAAGAGAATGTCTCAAATGCCCCAAAGAGAAATGAGGTATATATATGGAATATTTAAAAGAGTACAAAAAATGGTGTGAAAGTTCAGAATTTGACGAAGAAACAAGAAAAGAATTGCTAGAAATAAAAGATGATGAGAAAGAAATAGAAGACAGATTTTATAAAGAATTAGAATTTGGAACAGCAGGATTACGTGGAGTAATTGGAGCTGGAACAAACCGTATGAACAAATACACAGTAGGAAAAGCAACACAAGGATTAGCAAACTATATATTAGAACAAGGAACACAAGACCAAGGAGTAGCAATCAGCTATGATTCTAGAAGAATGTCAAAAGAATTCAGTGAGCAAACAGCATTAATACTAAACGCAAATGGAATAAAAACATATGTATTTGAAAGCCTAAGACCAGTACCAGAATTATCATTTGCAGTAAGAGAACTAGGATGTACGGCAGGAGTTATGATAACAGCAAGTCATAATCCACCAAAATACAATGGATATAAAGCATACTGGAATGACGGTGCACAAATAATAGCTCCAAGAGACAAAGATATAATTGAAAAAGTAAAAGCCATAACAAGCTATAATGAAATAAAAGAAATGACAAGAAAAGAAGCGGAAGAAAAAGGTTTATTTAATGTTATAAAAACAGATATGGACGATAAATACTTAGAAATATTAAAAAGCAAAGTATTAAATCCAGAAATAGTAAGAAAACAAGGAAAAGACTTAAAAGTTGTATACACACCATTACACGGAACAGGAAACACAATAGCAGAAAGACTTCTAAAAGAAATAGGATTAGCAAATGTATATGTAGTTCCAGAACAAAAAGAACCAGACGGAAACTTTCCAACAGTTGACTATCCAAATCCAGAAGACCCAAAAGCATTCAAACTAGCATTAGAACTAGCAAAAAAAGTAGATGCAGATGTAGTACTTGCAACAGACCCAGATGCAGACCGTTTAGGAATATTTGCAAAAGACACAAAAACTGGGGAATATATGGAATACTCAGGAAATATGTCAGCATTACTAATTGCAGAATATAGAATATCACAAATGAAAGAAAAAGGAATATTACCAAAAGACGGAATGCTTATAACAACAATAGTATCATCAGAATTAGCAAAAGCAATCAGCAAATACTATGAACTTGACTGCAAAGAAGTACTAACAGGATTCAAAAACATAGGAGCAGTTATGAGAAAAGCAGAAGAAACAAAAAGCAACACATATGTATTTGGATATGAAGAAAGTTATGGTTGCCTAATAGGAGATTACGCAAGAGACAAAGACGGAATTGCAGCAGTAATGGCACTTTGCGAAGCAGCATGTTACTATAAAGAACAAGGAAAAACATTATGGGACGCAATGCAAGACATATACAAAAAATATGGATACTATAAAGAAACACAAGTATCAATAGTACTAGAAGGTGCAGACGGAGCAAAGAAAATCCAAGAAATGATGACAAATATGAGAAATAACCTAGTAGAAGAAATAGGGGACTACAAAGTATTAACATTTAAAGATATAAAAGAAGACATTGTAAAAGATATGCAAACAGGAGAAATTACAAAAACAGGATTGCCAACATCAAATGTGCTATACTATGCACTAGAAAATGATGCTTGGTGCTGTGTAAGACCTTCTGGAACAGAACCAAAAATCAAGTTGTATATGGGCGTAAAAGGAACATCTAATGAAGATGCAACAGAAAAATTAGAAAAATTAAAACAAGCAATGGTAGCCATTGTGAAATAAAAAAATTGCCAAAAGGGACGGACCTTTTTGGCAATTCTTTTATTTCTCCCAGCCAGGAATATTGCGTTGGATAGCTCCAAATAAATTAGCACGTATCATAGGGATATCTTTTTGCCACAAAAATATTTGTTGCTTCATACTTTCTCTTTTAGAAGTACCGTCCATAGGGCAAGCCTTAGGCATAACAGTAAGGTTATGTCTTTTAATAAATCCCCTGGTATCTTTTTCAGTTGTATATATAAATGGACGAATTAAAGTAATTTTACTTCTATCCATATAACTAACTGGTGCAAAAGTATTTATGCTTCCAGTATACAATAAATTCAATAAAAAAGTTTCTAATACATCATCTTGATTATGTCCTAGTGCAATTTTGTTGCATCCTTCTCTAATTGCCACAGAATTGATAATTCCCCTACGTAAGTTTGCACATAAAGAACATGGATTTTTTTCTTTTCTTATGTCAAAGACTATTTCTTGTGTATGGCTTTGTTCTATAAACAATGGAACACCTACGTCATCACAGATTTTTTGTAAGAGTTTTGTATCGAAGAATTCAAATCCTGGGTCTATGCTTATTGCTATAATTTCGAATTTTTTAGGGTAAAATCTTTGTAATGCTTTAAATCCGTGTAACATGGTGATAGAGTCTTTTCCGCCAGATAGGCATACTGCAATTTTGTCTCCTTCTTCTATCATTTTATATTCTTCTATTGCTTTTCTCATATGGCTTAGTATTTTTTGCATGTTATAGTTATTCCTTTCTTTGTTTGAGTTTTAATTTCTATATTTTATTATAACAGATGTGTCAAGTGTTATAATATTACAAATATGAGTAACAAACTATAAGAAAAGTAGAATTTTGTAAATTTTTGTTGACAAATTGTCTAAGTAATAATATACTTTTTATAAAAAAGGGGGAATACAAATGGAGGAAATACAGGAAAAAACTAAGTATTGTAAATACTGTGGAAAACAAATTGTAGAAGATGCTGTTATGTGCGTACACTGTGGTAGACAAGTAGAAATATTGAAGTCGGACAATAGTAGCAGTGCGCAACCCAATGTTATTATTAATAATACAAATACAAATACTAATACTAATACAAATGTTAATAGAAATGATGGATATGGTAGATATGGTAGAGAAAAGAATAAATGGGTTGCATTATTACTTTGTATTTTTTTAGGATTTTTAGGTGGACATAAATTCTATGAAGGAAAAATAGGCATGGGAATATTGTATTTGTTTACAGTTGGATTATTTGGAATAGGAGTATTTATAGATTTTATATCTTTATTGTTTAAACCAAATCCATATTATGTGTAAAAACATAAATATGTATTATAATAAATTTAACATATAATATTAAAGAAAGTTTCTGAGGACGGAACAGGAAGCCGTCCCCCATAGTTAGGAGATGTAGGAAGGTCACCCTACCTAAACTTTCTTGAACAAAAAAAGAATGTCAGCAATGGCATTCTTTTTACGCGACTATCTTAGTACAGTTGACAAAACTCCAAAAATAGAGTAATATATTTTTGGAGAAAAGCAATACATGCTCATAGCTCAGCAGGATAGAGCAGTCGCCTCCTAAGCGACCGATGGGGGTTCGAGTCCCTCTGGGCATACCAAAAAATTAAAATTTAAGCAGAAAGTATTGATTTTTCTTTAAAACTCTAGTATAATATTAATACAGATTGAAAGAAAAATTAATCTTCTACTATCTGTAAATAAAAATTTATATGCTTACCCACTAATAAGGAAGGTGCAAAAAAGACTAGAGCCACTAACTCTAGTCTTTTGCTTTAGTCGAACATCTTCAATATTTTGTAGATGAGCGCTAAAGCTAAAACCTTTAAAAAGGTTTTCAAATATTTACCCACTAATGTTCACCTCCTTTAAGGAAGGTGGGTGCGTAAATATTATACTATAAGTTAGAAATATAATCAATAAAAAAGGAATAAAACGTGGAAGAAAAATACATGAAAGAAGCTCTAAAAGAGGCAAAAAAAGCATACGACAAATTAGAAGTACCAGTAGGAGCAGTTATAGTAAAAGAAGGAAAAATAATAGCGAGAGCACACAACCTAAAAGAAACCAAATATGACACAACAAAACACGCAGAAATACTAGCAATACAAAAAGCAAGCAAAAAACTAAACAACTGGCGATTAATAGACTGTGATATGTACGTAACATTAGAACCATGCTCAATGTGTGCAGGAGCGATAATAAATTCAAGAATAAGAAAAGTATATATAGGAGCTTTGGACGAAAAAACAGGAGCTGCGGGTTCTGTCTTAAATTTGTTTGAAGATTTTACTTTCAATCACAATGTAGAAGTAGAAAAAGGGATTATGCAAGAAGAATGTGAAACAATGCTTAAAAATTTTTTCAAAATGCTTAGAAAAATAAAGAAGAAAGTGTAGTAAAGAGAAGACAAATAATATTTATTCTAATAGAAACTTTTTAAGGAAGGAATAATAGTAAAAATGAAAGAAAAAATAAAACATATTGTAGGAAAAAAATCATTTCATACTTGTGTAATAATCATAATAGTAGCAACCATGCTATTTTTCTTGGGAATAACAGTACTAAAATACAGCGTAGAAGGCGAAACAAATATGCCATTTAACCTAAGCAAAATAATACTAATAAATTCAGCAGAAGGAACAGAAAAAGAAGCAGGAGAGAACAAATGGGCATTCAACATAAACCAAAATGCTGACATATACTTATATATAGAAAAAAATAAAAACTATAAAGAACAAGAAGCAATAAAAAGTATTTTAATTGATAACATCAAGATTGAAAAACAAGAAGAAAGCGGAACAATAAGTTTTTACAGACCAAATACAAACGAAAAAGGAACAACATTCAGCAACAGTGAAGAAAATTTAGTGGAAAACATAGAATATGAAGGAGCAATGGAGACAGATTTCAAAAATCTAAAAATAGGAAATCAAGGTGGAGTAATAATTTTCAGATGTGCTAATAATAATATAGCCGAATATGCTTCAAATGAAGAAGTTATTGACCATAGCCAGTTATTAAAAAATGCTCAAAAAACAGAAGAAAGCATGAAAGCAAAAATCACTTTTGATTTAAATATAAAAATACAATCAGGGAAAGAATATAAAGCCTCAGTTGCAGTGGATATGCCGGTTGAAGGGATTATAGAAAATGGCAAATCAGCCATAGAAATTACAGATTTAAAAGACGTAATTTTTAAGAGAATTAAAAATATCTAAAAATTATATTTTTTACTTGATTAAATATAAAATTCATTATATAATACAAATGGTAAGTGCTTAATCTTTGTATGGAGAGTATACCAATAAAGACCTATGAATCTTGTCAGGTCCGGAAGGAAGCAGCAATAAGTAGTCTATCTTTATGTGGAATGCTTTCCATAGAGAGATTAATGCATCTACCATTTTTTATAGTATAGGGATGTGATAAAATGGGGTACACAGCACTTTACAGAAAATTTAGGCCACTAACATTTGAAGAAATAGTTGGGCAAGAACACATAACAAAAACACTAAAAAATCAAATAATAGCAGGAAGAGTAGGGCACGCATACCTACTAAACGGTGGAAGGGGAACCGGAAAAACAACAGCAGCAAAAGTGTTAGCAAGAGCAATAAACTGTCTAAATCCAAAAGATGGAGAGCCATGTAACGAATGTGAAATTTGCAAAGGAGCAATAAATGGGTCACTTACAGATATTGTCGAAATGGACGCAGCTTCAAACAACAGTGTAGAAGATATCAGAAGTATAAGGGAAGAAGTAAATTTTCTACCAACAAAAGCGAAATACAGAGTATATATCATAGACGAGGTTCATATGCTATCAACAGGAGCATTTAACGCATTGCTAAAAACACTAGAAGAACCACCAGAACACGTCAAATTTATATTAGCAACAACCGAGCCACAAAAATTACCTGCAACAATTTTATCAAGATGTCAAAGGTTTGATTTTAAAAGACTATCAAATGCAAGTATAATAAAAAGGCTAGAAATTGTCTGCCAAAGAAGTAATATAGAAATCACAAAAGAAGCTATGAATATAATAGCAACACTAGCAGACGGAGCAATGAGAGACGCATTATCAATTTTAGAAAGATGTGTACAAGACGGAGAAAATAAAATTGACGAAGATAAAATAAAGGATTTAGTGGGAATTCCAAAAATAACATATATACACAACATAACAGAAGCAATTATTGATTACGATATAGACAAAGTGTTGGAAAACTTAGATATAGTGCTAAACGAAGGGAAAGACATAGTAAATTTATTATGGGAAATGATAAAATATACAAAAGACATTTTAGTGTATAAAACATCAAAAAAACTTGATTTATATAGCCAAGACGAACTAAAACAAATAGAAGAAATTGCACAAAAAGCATCAAAAGAAAAACTGATAGATATAATATATAAATTGTCAAATTTGGAAAATGACATCAAGTTTTCAACACAAAAAACAATTATATTCCAGGCAGGAATAATAAAAATGTGTAATAAACAAGCAGAAACAGAAGATAATTTATCAGAAAGAATAGATAAAATAGAAAAATATTTGAAGAGTGGAAATGTTGCAGTAGGTGCAGGTGTGGCAGTACAAACAAGTGCGGTGCCACAAGCCCCTAGGGTTACACAAGCATCACCACGAAGCAATACAGGAAATAATGCAGTAGCTGGTTCAAATGCAACTAGGGCCACGAAAACTCAAAGAACAAAGAATTTTTCAAATAAATCAGAAGAATACTGGCCACAAATTATAACAGATTTAAAACAAAGTGGAAAAATAGTATTATATACTAATTTGCTTGGTACAAAAGCAAAAGAAATTAATGATATGACAGTTGGAATTGAATTCCCAAATGGAATGACTTCTTTTGGTAAAACAGTGCTAGAAAAACAAGAAAACATAAGGGAAATATCAAATTTAGTTTCAATTGCATGCGGAAAAGAAATGCAAATAAAATATATAGAAAAAAATAATCAGGTACATCAAATTTCACAAGAAGAAACATTACAGAGCTTAGCAAATCAATCTGATATACCATTTAATATTATATAATTAGTAAATTGCCTAAATGTGCGATTTGAATTATGCAAAAATACAATTTAATTTATAAAGGAGGAAAATAAAATGGCAAAAAGAGGAGGATTCCCAGGAGGTATGGGAGGATTTGGCGGAATGAATATAAACAGCTTAATGAAAGAAGCAAAAAAAATGCAAGCAGAAATGGAAAAATCACAAACAGAATTAGCAAGTAAAGAATTTGAGGCGTCAGCAGGTGGAGGAGCAATAAGTGTAAAAGTTTCTGGAGAAAAAATGATTAAAGAAATAAAAATAAAGCCAGAAGTAGTAGACCCAGAAGATGTAGAAATGTTAGAAGATTTAATGCTAACATGTGTAAATGAAGCATTAAGAAAAGTAGACTCTGCGCAAGCAGATTCTCTTGGAAAATTCAACATACCAGGACTTATGTAATAAATAGCTAGTTAGTTGCGGAGGAAGTAGAAATGTCATTATATTCACCATCAATAGAAAAATTAATAGAAAGCTTTGAAAGACTACCAAGCATAGGACACAAAACAGCAGCAAGACTAGCATTTCATATGCTAAATGCATCAGAAGAAGAAACAAACGAATTTATTTCTTCAATAGTAAATGCAAAAAAGAACTTAAAATATTGTAGCAAATGCTATAATATCTCAGACACAGACCCATGTATTATCTGTGGAAACCCTAAAAGAGACCAAAGCATAATATGTGTAGTAGAAGATGTAAGAGATGTTATTGCAATGGAAAAAACACACGAATTTAAAGGTGTATATCACGTGTTGCATGGTTCAATATCTCCAATGAATGGAGTAGGACCAGACGATATAAAAATAAAAGAATTACTTTCAAGACTAATGGACCAAGAAAATCCAGTAAAAGAAGTAATACTTGCCACAAACCCTAGGGTTGAAGGAGAAGCAACAGCGATGTATTTGTCTAAATTGATAAAACCATTGGGAGTATCTGTAACTAGAATAGCTCACGGAATTCCTGTTGGTGGGGATTTGGAGTATACAGATGAAATTACTTTGACTAAAGCATTAGAAGGAAGAAGAGAAATTTAAAGTGTAAAGGTGTTTTTGGGGACAGACCTTAAAAACACCTTTACTATTTTTAAGTATTGTTTTTTTATATAAATAAAGGGTGTTTTTAAGGTCTGTCCCCAAAAACACCTTTGCAAATTTCATAAGTTGAATTAGGTCTAGCTAAAAGAGCAGTATTTTCTTTCATAGAAGCAAGTTTTCCACTATCATTTAACAAATTGTGGATAACAGTTTTGCTATCATCAGATTTTTTAATCCAAATTGCAATTCCTTTACTTTCCAAAAATTCAGCATTTTCTTCTTCTTGACCAGGAATTGGATTAATAACGACCATAGGCAAGTGAGATGCTAAACTTTCTGATGTTGTAAGACCGCCAGGTTTAGTTACTACCAAGTCTGCTATGCTCATTAATTCAGGTACTTCGTTTGTATATTCTAGAATTTTAACAGAGTTTTGTTTTCCATTTTCGTTTACTATTTCTTGAAATCTTTCTTTCATTTTAGGATTTCTACCTGCAATTGCAACAATTTGAATATTAGCATTTTCTTGTACAAAGTTTTCAAAGATTTGTGCGGTTCTAGTTTTCCCTAAGCCAAATTCACCACCGCCGAAAAATAGAACTGTTTTTTTATCCCCAGATAATTCGTACCTTTCTAATATTTCTTTTCTATCATAATGTTTCAAAAATCTATCTGATATAGGTATTCCTGTTGCAAAGATTTTATTTTCACAAATGCCTTTACTAATCAAATAATCTTTCATTTTATCATGTGCAACGAAAAAATAATCAGTAAAATCATGTCCTATAAGCCATTGGTCGTGTGGAGCAAAGTCTGTCATTATTGTTGCAATTTTGCTTGTTATTTTGCCTTTTCTTTTCAAATAACTGCACATTTGACTACCAAAAGGATGTGTAGATATTATTAAATCTGCTTGTTTTTCTCGTAATAGTTTTAATAGTTTAATTGCCATAATTTTATTTGACCTAGATGATATATGCGCTAATGGGCCTTTTTGCGAGTCAGAATAAATTCTACCCCAAGCCCAAGGCATTTTTTTAGCCATTTCTCTATAAGCTGCTGTTGTAACTTTTTCGATAGTTTTATTTACATATTTCATACAATCAATTAGTTCAACATCTATATCTTTATAATTTTCTATAATGCAGTTTTGAATTGACTTCGCGGCATTTAAATGTCCACCGCCATAAGAAGCGTAAAAAACTAAAACTTTCATATTAAATAAATTCCTTTCAATTGGAGATAAAAATTAAGCCAAGCAAAATTTAAAATCTCTTTTTATAATTTCAAGCCTATTCTAACATATTATTAAAAAAATTTCAAAAAATGGAATATTTTTTTATAAAATAATACAAAATAAATAAAAAAAGAAAAAGGTGATAGTTTGAAAAATTTATTAAAAATATTATTTTTATTTACAATTTTAATTATAACGACAACAACTATAATAATTTTATGCAATACAGAAAACAGCAATAATTCAAGTTATGCAGCAAGTGCAAAAACATCAGATATACAATTAATGGCAAGAGCAATAAACGGAGAAGCTAGGGGAGAGCCATATGAAGGGCAAGTAGCTGTTGGAGCAGTTATATTAAATAGAGTAAAAGATTCAAGATTTCCAAATTCAATTTCAGGAGTTATATATCAATCAGGAGCATTCACAGCAGTAGCAGACGGACAAATAAATCAAGCAATACCAGAAGGTTCAACAGTTTATAAAGCAGCGCAAGACGCCCAAAACGGTTGGGACCCAACAGGTGGATGCGTATACTATTTCAACCCTGCAACTGCAACTAATAAATGGATTTGGTCAAGACCACTTGTAAAAACAATAGGAAAACACAGATTTTGTAAATAAATTGGAAGGTTTATAGGTAAAACCGATTTAAAAACCTAAATATATAAATAAGGAAACCAAAAATATGAATAAATTAATTGATTGGAAAAACAGATTAAAAAAAGGGCATATGCTAAGTGTAATATGTGTGTTGCTAATAATTGTAGCAGCATTAGGATTTATGTTATATCAAAAACAAAGAGAATACAGACAAGCATCAGAAAATAGTTATAATAGGTCATTTTATGAACTAGTAGACTATATTGAAGACGTAGAAACATACTTAGCAAAAGCAATGATATCATCAACGCCAGAGCACGGAGCAGAAACATTAACACATTTATGGAGAGAAGCAAACCTAGCACAAAGCTATTTAAGTATGTTACCAATTGAAAGCCAAGAGCTAGAAAATACTGAAAAGTTCTTAAACCAAGTAAGTGATTATAGTTATAGTTTATCAAGAAAAAATATTTACAACGAAGAACTAACAGAAGAAGACTTCAAAAATCTAAAAGAACTACACACATACAGTGTAGAACTAGAAAATACACTAAATCAATTATCAGAAGACCTAAACTCAGGAAGATTTGAATGGGGAGAATTAACAAAAAAAGGAACAATAGCATTTGCACAACAAGTAGATAATATATCAAAAGAAAGCTTTTCTAACTTAGAAGAAAACTTCCACGAATATTCAGGATTAATATATGACGGTGCATTCTCAGAGCACTTAACAGGTCAAGAGAAAAAAGGACTTACAGGAGAAGATATTGATGAAAATCAAGCGAGACAAAAAGCAGAGGAATTTGTAGGAAGAGACAACATAAAAGAAACATCAAACTTAGGATTTTCAGAAAATGCAACAATTCCTGTATACGATTTTTCAATTACAAATAAAAATGATGAAACAATAAATATATCAATATCAAAAAAAGGCGGACACATAGTATCTATGAACACAAACAGAGAAGTAGGTGCTGAGACAATCTCACAAGAAGAAGCAGACAAAAAAGCAAAAGAATTTTTAGAAAGCAAAGGCTTTCCTTCAATGAAAGAAACCTATTATTTAAAACAAGAAGGAGTAGTTACAATAAATTATGCATATTCACAAAATGATGTGGTAATGTATCCAGACTTAATAAAGGTAAAAGTAGCATTAGATAATGGGGAAGTTCTAGGAATGGAAACAACAGGATATCTAAACAACCACACTCAAAGAGATACAAACAAAGTGAAAATATCAGCAGAAAAAGCCAAATCTACTTTAAATAAAAATTTGGAAATAATGAGCGAAGGCTTGGCTGTAATTCCAACAGAATGGAAAAGCGAAATTCTTTGCTATGAATTTAAAGGAAAAGTTGATGATAGAGAATTTTTAGTATATATAAATGCTGAAAATGGAAGAGAAGAAGATATTTTAATAATAACTAATACACCAAATGGAACTTTAACAATGTAAATATGAAAGGGTGTTTTTGGGGACAGTCCTTAAAAACACCCTTTTAGCTATACAATAAAATTTTATTAATTTTCTAAAAAGCAAGGGTGTTTTTAAGGACTGTCCCCAAAAACACCCAAACTATTAATGTCTCTTATAAGTATCTTTTGATAATAATTCTCTGCCAACAACCACACCATTACGTTTTAAAATTTTATAAGCTTCGGCATATATAGCATTTGCAGTTTTTCCAGTTTGATAAGCAGAAATTTCCACTTGACAATCATCTTCTTGTTTCATACCAAATATTTGAACATTTGCAATGCCATTTGCAACAGAGCAAACTATTTTTATTGGATAATTTCTATTATTTTTAAATTGAAAATCAGTAAGCCCATAAACAACAGTAGCGTCTCTACTTGCTGGAACATAGCTTGGTATAAATTGATGATTTGTCCTTTGAACTATTTCCAAATTGGCGAAAACAACGGCATTGTATAAAGTACTTGTAACTTGGCAAATTCCGCCACCCAATCCATCAACTTCTTTACCATTTACATATATAGGAGCTTCTTTGTAGCCTGCTGCAATAGTTCTAGCTCCAACTACTTTATTGTAAGAAAATGTTTCTCCAGGCATTAAAACAGTTCCATTTATTTTATTTCCAGCCAACATTAAATTTGTACTTCTGTTTCTATTGCTTGCCACATATTTAGTAGAAAATGTTGATAATAAGTCTGGAAAAGCTTCTGTTCCTATCATATTTGTTGTAACATTAGGTCTTATAATATTCAAAGGAATTGTATATTCACTTGAATTCTTAGCTCCCACTATTGCCTTTGCTTCATCAATTGAAATTTTGAAGTCTATACCATTTTCAGATGGATAAATTGTGAAAGGCTCTCTCGTATAATAAGCGTCTTTTGGGTCTTTTTTTACTTCATTATAGATAGTGTCTATATCAATATCTTTTGGCGATTGTGTTTTTACAACTAATTCAACAGGTCCATTATTTGCAGAAAAATCAGATATAGCAGTTTTAATAGCTTCAATGCTAGCTTCTACATCAACTACATTTCCGTCTTTACCAGCAGTAATAATCAAATTGTTTCCTTCTATGTAATAGCTACTTTCAGTTACTGTATCAGGCAATTGAGCTGATATGTCTTCTAAGTTTTTAGAAAGTTGATTTTTGTCAATTTTTAAAATAGGTTCTATATTGATTTCTGTTCCAAACATTGCAGATAAAGCATAAAAATTATTTTCTAAGAAATTTCCATTCCTTCCTACTTTAAAAGCACTATTTGTAGCAGTTTTGGTATCAAATTTAGCATTTATTTGAGAAGTTGAAATAGTAGTTTCAAATTCTCCATGTTTAAGAGTGATTTCATCAGGTATTTGTGATGACAAATAATTGTCCAATTGATATTGGGCATCTGATGTACTTAATCCAGAGACATCAATGCCTTTTACGGAAACACCTGATAATATATTTTGATTTATTGTATTATAAATTACAAAAATTAAGGTGGTTACAAGTAAAATTGTAATTATAATTCCAATTAATATTATTAAAATTGATTTTGGTTTTTTGTTTTCTTTATTATTTATTGGTACAAAATCTTTTGGTTGTTCAGCAATTAAACTAGTTGTTTCTTCTTGTTTTTCTTGCTCAATGCTAACATTATCTTCTGGTGTGGCAAGTATGCTGTTTACTTTTTTCTTTTGTACTGTTGTCGTTTCTTTATCTTTTTCTT
Source organism: uncultured Clostridia bacterium (assembly GCA_948502395.1). Classification (GTDB taxonomy): domain Bacteria; phylum Bacillota; class Clostridia; order TANB77; family CAG-508; genus CAG-269. The sequence continues at coordinate 224,594 of CAOPES010000003.1, forward strand.
TGATGCTCATATAAAATCTCCTTTGTAAACTCTCCATTTTATTATACCATATTTTTTGTCGAAAAAAATAGAAAAAAGTAAAATATTTATAAAATTTTTGCAAAGAAATTGTTAGTAATTTAATTGTATTCAAGTGATGAATGATTTAGTTATAAAATTGAAATAATAGCAGAAAAAATAACAAAACTCAGAAATGATATAGATGTTGACGTAATGTGTGTGCTAAGTATAAAATTTAAGCAAACAAAAGAAAGGAAAAAGAGAAATGAAACGAAACAAACGGAATTACACTAATAGCACTAGTAATAACAATTATTGTACTTCTAATACTTGCAGGAGTAACAATAGCTACATTAACAGGCGATAATGGAATATTAAAAAAAGCAGTGCAAGCCAAAGATGCAACAAGGGGTGGAGAAGTGAAAGACTACGTAAGAATGGTAGTAGCAGAAAATGAAATGGCAGATAGAACAAATGCAACGAAAAAGACGAAAGCAGAAGTAATATCGGAATTAGAGAAACAAGGGAAATTAACAGCAGAAGAAGTATCAAAGCTAACAGACGTAGATGTAATAACAATAGGTGGAATTGAAATTAACTTTGGAGAATTATTCACATTAGTAGATATGTATGATAAAGCAATAGCAGATAATTGTATAAACGAAAACGGAAGTTGTACAAATAAAGAGCACTTACACATAGGCGATTATGTGGAATACCAAAATCCAATATCAGATACTAAAACAGCAGAAGCAGAAAAAACAGGATATACAAGTAATCAAGTTTATGAAGCATCAAAGAACCAATTAAATTGGAGAGTACTAGGAAAAGATAGTGCAACTGGTGGAATAAAGTTGATATCAGGGAGACCAATGAAAAGCAACAATTCAGAAATAGACCCATATTTACATTTATATGGAGCAAAGGGCTATATAAATTCAGAAACAGTATTAAATGATTTATGTAGTTTATATACAACACAATATGGAACAGCAAGAAGTGTAAATATAGACGATTTAAATATAATAACAGGAATAACAACAGATGAGAAAATTAAGGAATATAACAAAGGTCCAAGCTGGTGGGGAAGTAAGCAATATGGAGAAATATATAGTTTTGAAAATCATTATACACCACAGAGCTGGTTAAATGGAAATCGACAAACGACAGCATCAGGAACAGTAAATGCTTATTTATATACAGTAAATTCAGGAAATGAGCCAGTAGTAAATCTGACAAATGAAAGAGCATATAAAGTGATATTTGAAAATGTAGATCAAGCATATTATTGGCTAGCTTCACGTAATATTATTGCCTATTCTGACTATGCGCGCTTTTGCGTTGGCGAAGTTTATGAAGATGTAAGCGAAGTGCGTGTGGATTCGAGCAGTTTGTTTTATTCTGATAATGGCCGTGAGAACGACAGATATTTCTATGTACGTCCTGTAATATGTCTAAAATCTGACATTACAGAAAATGAAATACCTAGAATAGCAGATAAAACAGAAGAGACATGGCAAAATGTGAATTCAGGAAATGAACCAATTTAATATAAGTAAAATCACAGTAACAATGACCAAATATAAATAAAGCACCATTGATATTCGGTAAGTTTGAATATTAATGGTGTTTCAATTATTTTTATACTTATTTCTTAATAAAATTTTAGAATTATAAATTAGTTATTTCTTCTTTTGTTAAACCAGTAGTTTCTGATATTATAGTTATATCGATATTTTTTTCTTTTAGTTTTTTAGCAATTTGAATTTGGCTATTTTTTGTACCTTGTTCTAAGCCACGCTCAATACCTTGTTCGAGACCTTGCTCAATGCCTTGTTTCAAGCCTTTATTAAAACCAGCTTTTTCAATAGCGTTTTGATCTAAAATATGTTTTTGTCTCAAATGAGCCAAATATCTTTCATGTTCATCTTGGCTAATTTCTTCTAATACTTCCTTAGCTTTTTTGATAGCATCGTTAGAATTTTCCATATCGATATCTCCTGACTTAGTTATAAATTTTACCCAAGTGTCTAATTTAGAGTTTTTGCTGAATTGCTCAACCTTAGGTAACTCTATTATATAAATTTCTATGGCATCTGTCAATATAATTTTACTATAATCTTCTTCTCTAAAATTCCACTTAGTTAAATATTTAGGTATATGAGATAAATTAGATAGATTAAAATCAGTGAATAAAATTGCTATACATTTTTTTAGTTTAGAATAATCAGTACCCTGAGTTAAATTTCCTGTATACATTTTGCTTAAATAAAAAAGTAATCTTTTTTCAATATTATCTTTATCAACGACCTGCATTTCGATATCGCAATCAATATTATCATTTATAGTTGCGCGAATATCTAATATGCCAATCTTATCGTCATATAAATCTTTTTCAAGAATTTTTTCACAGTTCAAATTTATTTTTGAAACTTTATCTTTTAGAATAGAATTCAATAAATCTATTGTTATTGCTTCGTTTCCACGATATCCGAAAATCCTTTTGAAAGTATAATCATTTTTTAAACTTAAAAGTTCTATATGTATCACTCTCCTTGTATTGTTTTGTAAATTTGGGATAAATAAGATAAAAATTATTAAGAAATAAATAATAAAAATAATTTGAAAATATAATACCATAGAAAAATAAAAAAAGCAATAAAAAGTTATAAAGACATAAGAGTTGACGTAATATTAAAACGAAGCATAAAATTTAAGCAAAAGAAAAAGTAGATCATGTATAGTTAGGGGTGGAAGTTATCTATACTATTGTCGAAATTTGTCGTATTTTGCGATGAGTTTTTTGACGAATTTTAATAAAAATATTGCAAAAGAAAAAGAATTTTGGTATTATATGGAAAGTAATAATATTGCTACTTATGTTGCAATAA
>CAOPES010000004.1 GCA_948502395.1 uncultured Clostridia bacterium
ATTTCAAAGTATATATTTTTAAATAAAGTGTGACATATGTTTGACAAACCTACAATAAAAAGTTAAGAAAATCCATAATAAACCTTGAAAAATATGGAAAAATGGAGTATAATAATTAATAGAGACATTTTTTATAAAATATAATTTTGTAAAGAAATAAAAAAATGGACATACAATAATAAAAAATATAAATGGGAGGAATATTTTTATGAAAAAAACAATGAAAAAACTTATGATATTAATAATGGCCACTATACTATTATCAAGTGACTTTTTATTCTTAGGGGCTAACATCTCTCAAGCAGTTGAAGCCGTAGAAGACAGCAAAGAAGAAAAATTAGAAGAAACAAATATGAGAACATTCGAACAAAAAAGTGAAGATGTTTCTTTTAATGTGCAAATGACAAAAGAAATATACAAAGGGTATTTAAACCAAGGTGAACAAGCAGAGACACCATATGAAGAAAACTACCAAATTCAAATAACAAATCTTGAAAACCTTGAAAAATTAAATATCACAAATGCAGAAGAAAGTTTTGTAAATGGAGAAGAAACATATCCAGTAAATAACAGCACATATTACAAACAAACAGCAATAAGAAAAGATAATATGTTAGAAGTATTAGGTAAAGATGGAAGTATAACAATAAAATATGGAGAAAAAGAAATAAAAATAGACCAAAATACAGAAACAAATGGAGCAGAAGAATTCGTAATAAACTATGAAGATGACCTTCCAAACAAAATAGAAATAGAAACAACAAAACCAGTAAAAGCAGGAACACTAGAAATAAAAAATCAAAAAGCAATAAAAGCAGAAACAGGATACACAAAAGAGCAATTAAAACCAATACAAAAATTAACAAAAACAATAAGCCTAAATGAACTAGAATGTAACACAGAAATGGATTTATTAGACACAAAACCAGAAGCAAAACTAGAATTAAACAAAACAAGTTTATCAACAATGATAGAAAATAACCTAGAAATGAGCTTAACACTAAAAACAAATGGAAACCAATGTGATCTATATAAAAATCCAAAAATTACACTAGAATTACCAGAAGAAGTAGAAGAACTAAAAATTAATGCAATAAACCTACTTTATGATGAAGAATTAAAAATTGCAAACTACCAAGTAAATGGAAGAACAATAACAATAGACATAGAAGGAGAACAAACATCATATAGAGAAGAAGGAATAGAAGGAGCTTTATTAGTAATAAACGCAAATATGAAACTAAACAGAAAAGCTCCAAATGCAGACAGAGCAATAAAAACAACAATAGTAAACAACGAAAATACATATCAAAATGAAAAAGAAATAAAAGTAATATCACCAAAAGAAATAATAACAATAAACAGCATCAATGAACTAAATATAGAAACAATTGGTGAAGAAACAAAAATAGACACAAGCCTAGAAGTAGGGGCTGAAAACAAACTAGTTAGAGTTACATCAGAAGTTATAAACAACACAGAAGAAACAATTAACAACACAGCAATACTAGGAAGATTCCCAACAAATGGCGAACTAAACCTAAACAACGAAAACCTAAAAAACAACTTAAATGCAATAATTAGAAGTAACATAGTAGTAGAAGGAAACAAAGCAGAAATATACTACTCTAAAAATGCAAATGCAACAAGCGAGTTAAGCAAAACAGAAAATGGTTGGACAAAAGAAGTTGAAAACATACAAGAAGTAAGAAGTTACCTAATCGTTGTAAAAGAACAAGAAGTTGGAGAAAAAATAAAATTCGAATATGACGTAGAAATACCAGCACAACTAATATATGACCAAGAAGCATATATTGGTTACAAAGTAGAATACAACAAACAACAAATAAAAGACACGAGTAAAATAAACTCTACATACATCAGATTAAATACAGGTATAGGACCAGAAATAGACACAAACTTATCAGCCACAATCGGTGGAGAAACTGTGGAAAATGGTTCAACAATAAGAGCAGGAGAAGTGTTAAAATTAAAAGTTAGAGTAACTAATACAGGTTCAGTAGATGTAGAAAATGTAGAATTATCAAGCAAAATTCCAGAAGGAGCAACACTTGTAGAACCAGTAGAAGATTTTGAATATGCAGGAGCAGTATACTACAAAGAACTAACAGGAACAAACTATAACTCAAAAATAGAATTACTAAAAGTTGGAGAAACAATAGTAAAAGAATATGAAATAAGAATAAACAAAGACATAAAAGACACAGAAATATCAAACAAAACAACAGTAAAATGTGGAGAACTAGAAAAACAAACAAACGAAATAACAGTAAAAACACAAAGCTCAGATTTAAGAGTAACAGTTAAAAAGATAACAAAAAATAATAACCCAATATACACAAAAGGTGGATTTATACGTTACTTTACAATAGTAGAAAACACAAGCAACAAAGCTAAAAACAATGTTGTAGTAAACACAAATTTACCAGAATTTGCTCAAGTAGTAGGAATGTACCAATACAAGGGAACAGCAGAGAAACAAGAATTACAAGAAGAAACACTAGAATACAAAGACCAATTAAACATAGGAAAACTAGAACCAGGAGAAATAAAAGTATTAGAATATTCTTGTGACATAAACGACCAAAACAACACAGCAAATACAATAAAATTCTCAGCAAATGTAACAGAAGGAAGAAATACATATCGTTCAAACGAAATAGAAGATAAATTAACACCAATAAACATCACAATGTCAATAAAATCAAGCAAAAACTCATCATACTTAAAATCAGGAGATGAAGTTAAATTTACAATAAACGTAAAATCTAACATGAGTAAAGATGATGTTATAGTAAATGCAACAACAAAAGCAACAATACCAAGCGGATTTACAGTAAAGAAAATTAGCTATAATGGAGAAGAACTATCAATAGACGGAAACAAATTCTCAATAACACGTACAATGGAAGGAAATACAGAAGGAATAATTGAAGTAGAAGCAGTTGTAGACTATTCAGAAACAAGAAATGAAACACAAGAAGTAACAGTTGAAAGTGTTGTAGAAGTTGCAGGACAAGAAGTAGCAGTAGCAAAACAAACATATATGATAGAAAAAGACGTAGAACAAACAAACGGAGAAGAAAACAATCAACCAAATGAAATAAAACCAGAAGAAGGAAACACAGCAAATGGAGACAGAACAATTTCAGGAGTGGCATGGTTAGACGAAAACCAAAACGGTAAAAAAGAGAAAAACGAAAAAACATTAAATGACATAACAGTACAACTATTAAATGCAAGAACAAATAAACTAGTACAAGACAAAGATGGAAAAGTACTTGAAGTAAAAACAGACAACGAAGGTAGATATTTATTAAATAACTTAACAGCAGGAGAATATATAGTAATATTCAAGTATGACAACAAAGAATATGCCTTAGCAACATACAAAGTAACAGGAGCAAGCGAAGAAGAAAATTCAAACGCAATACTAAAAGACTTAAAAATAGGAGAAGAACAACAAAAACTAGCATCAACAGACATAATAAAAATAACAAACAGAAGTATAGAAAACATCAACTTAGGACTAGTAACATCACAAATGTTTGATATGAAATTAGACAAATATGTAAGCAAAGTAATTGTTCAAAACTCAAAGGGAACAAAAGTAAACGAATATAATAACGAAACACTAGCAAAAGCAGAAATAGACAAAAAACAATTAGCAGAAACAACAGTACTAGTAGAATACAAAATAAAAGTAACAAACCAAGGTGAAGTAAGTGGATATGCAAGAAAAGTAGCAGATTACTTGCCAACAGGAATGACATTCAACTCTGAACTAAACGGAACATGGTATCAAACAGAAAACACACTATACACAACAAGTTTAGCAAATGAAAGAATAGCACCAGGTGAAACAAAAGAAGTAACACTTACACTAACAAAGAGAATGACAGCAACAAATACAGGAACAGTAGTAAACACAGCAGAAATAGCAGAAGCATACAACGAACAAGGACTAGCAGACATAAACTCTACACCAGCAAACAAAGTTGAAACAGAAAACGACCTAGGAAGAGCAGATGTAATCCTAAGTGTCGGAACAGGTGGAGTAACATATGTAATAATTGCAATAATTGTATTAGCAGTATTTGCAACAATAGCAGTTCTAATAAAAAAAGAAAAAATAAATATAAAGAAATTCAAAATATAGGCGAAAGGAGGAAACAATAAATGAAGAAAATAAAAAGTATATTAGCAATTTGTATAATATCAATAATTGCAATAATAGGTATGAACACAACTTCACTAGCAGGTAACTGGTCACAAGGTGTAAACTGGGATTCATATTACAGAAGCAGTTCACCAATAGTAATAGATTATTACAAGCACTACACAGACAACTACATATACTGTCTACAAATGGACACACACTATGCCCAAGGTCAAGTTTACAAAATAATGACAAAAATAAGTATAGATGGAGATAAAGCAACAGAGTATGATAAAAATATGCAACCAGTACGAACAGTAACAAATGATGATAACATATTAATGGCATATGCTATAAATAATGCATCAAATATACAAAATACAAACGACACAAATGCATTTGTAGCCAAAAATATGCAAAAGACACAAAAAACAATGTGGAGAAAAGCACAAGATTGGTTAGGAAAAATTAACCCATCATACAGAAACTGGGCAAGTAATTGTAGCATTTCCCATAATGGAAATTTAGGACTAACAGCATATGACAACCAAATATTCACAATGCAAGAAGCAAAAGCAAACTACAAAAAATCAGACTTAAAAGACTTAACAAACAAAAACAATATAAGAGTTATAGCAGAAACAAGAAACAATGCAAAATATGTAGTAACAGGACCATATAAATGGGATTTTGAGAAACTAGATAAAATAACAGTATCTAGCGGAACAAGAGAAATAAAAGAAGCGGTATATAGCGTATATGAAGGAACAACACGTAAAGAAGTAAGTGCAAGTCAAATAAAATCACAACAAGATTTCTATGTATCAGTACCATTAGAAGACTTCGAAACAGGAGCAATAACACTAAAAGGAGAACAAAGTGTAAACGTATATGGTGCAGACTTATGGATTTGGAAAAACATATACTCAACTGCTTACCAAACACTTATGAGTGCAAAACCATCACAAAGAAAAGAGCCAGTAGAACTAAATGTTACATACAATTTAAAAGGAAATTTAGTTGTAATAAAATATGACAAAGACACACAATTAAGACTAGACGGAGTTGGATTTATAATCCAAAACACAGTTACAGGTAAATATATAAAACAAGAAGCTAACGGAAAAATATCATATGTAGAAAACAAAGAAAATGCAACAGAATTTGCAACAAACGCAAATGGAGAAATAACACTAGACAACCTACTAATAGGAGAATACAAAGCATATGAAACAAAAAATCCACACTATGGATATGAAATATATACAGAAGGATTTAAAACAACAGAGCAAAAACCAGTATTACCAAATATCACATCAAACATAAATGCACCAAATGAAAGAAAATTCATAAAACTTTCTGGATTTGTATGGGAAGATATGATAGACGGTAAGAAGGCAATAAGAAACCACAAATACAATACACCAGGAGAAGAAACAGCAGACGGAAATGACAAACTAGTAGCAAATGTAATAGTAAACTTAAAAGATGTAGACGGAAATATAATAAGCACAAAAACAACAGACGAAAATGGAAAATATGAATTTGTAGATGTATTAATAGAAAACTTAGACAAATATTACATAGAATTTATCTACAACGGAATGAGTTATCAAAATGTAGACATAGGAGACCTAAAAGCATCAAACACAAGCAAAGCATCAGAAGGAGATATGAGAACTAAATTTAATAACAAATTCCAAGTAATAACAAACAATAAAGCTGGTGGAACAGCAGGAGAACTAGATATAAAATATGACAGAGTACCAAGCCAAGAAAATGCAACAGTTCTTAATAGTGTATTAAACTTTGAAGGAAAACCAACATATGGATATCCAGAAGCAACAGCACCAATAAACAATACAGCTGAAAAATATCTAATAGATGCAAATACAAAAAATGTATATAATGGATATTTAAACAAAATTCAAACATCAGAAGAAATAAGAAAAAATGCAACAGAAGAACTAACAAACATCAACTTAGGACTATATAGAAGAGAACAACCAGACTTATCAATTAAAAAAGACATCAAAAACGTAAAACTTAGCATAAATGGATATAACCATATTTATGAATATGAGCAAAGATTTTTAAACCAAGGTGAATATGGAGACGGCTTTAATGTAGGTGTAAAATTTGGAAATAGATATGGACAAATGAAATACACAAGAGCAATATACAAAGCAGACTACGAATATAGAAACGAACTAGACCAAAGCAGAGAGCTAAAAGTATATATAACATACAGAATAGGAATAAAAAATAATTCAAGCAATCTAATTGCAAAAGTAAATGAAATTGCAGAATACTATGACAATAGATACGAAGAAGACCACATTGTAGTAGGAACAGGAATAGACCAATCAGGAAATATAACAGGACAATTAGACGCAAAACAACAAGGCAATTACAATGATGAATACAAAAAAATGGTTATAAACACAGAAAGTCTTGGAGAAATAGAAAGACAAAGTGTCAAAGATGTATATGTACAATTCAAATTCAGTAGAGAAGCAGTAGAACAAATACTAGGTTCAGGAGAAACATTAGACAATGTAACAGAAATAACATCATACTCAATATTTGACGAAAATGGAGTATATGCTGGAATAGACCAAAACTCAAACCCAGGAAGCTGCGAACCAACAGATACAAATACATATGAAGACGACACTGACCATGCACCAGCACTACAACTAGAAGTAGCAGATAATGCAAGAAAACTAACAGGAAAAGTATTTGAAGATGAAGCATTAAAAGAAAAACTAGAAAAAGAAAATATAAGACAAGGTAATGGTGAATTAGACGAAAACGAAGTTGGAATATCAAATGTAGAAGTAGAACTTGCAACAATAGACGAAAACGCGCAAATACAACCAGTAAAAACAACAACAAACGAAAACGGAGACTTTGAATTCGAAGGATTTATACCAGGAAACTATGTAATAACATACACTTGGGGAGACGAAACATACACTGTACAAGACTACAAATCAACAATATTTGATCAAGCAAGTCACCAAGGAGACAAATGGTATAAAAACGTAGACAAGAGACTATCTGATGCAACAGACGACTACAACACAAGGCTAGCAATAGATGAAGAAATAAAAACACTAAGACATGACACAAAAACAACGATAGACAAAATGAAATCAAACACACCAAACTTTGGAGTTGGCGTAGAATATGACTCTGCATACACAGCATCAACAGGAGACAAATATCAATATCTAATTAAAGACATAGACTTTGGAATAATAGAAAGACCAGTACAAAGCTTTAAATTAGATAAAGAAATTAGAAACTTAAAAGTAACATTACAAAATGGTCAAGTAATAGAAGACGCAACAATAAAAGACGGAAAAATAACAGGACAACAAAATAAACTTGTATATCTAGGACCAGTAAAAGGATCAAACGCAGGATATGAAAGCGGAATGGCGAAACTAGAACTAGACAATGAAATAACACAAGGTGCAACAGTAGAAATTACATACGAAATAAATGTTACAAATACAAGTGAACTAGACTACGTAGATGAAGGCTTCTACAAATATGGAACAATACCAGAAAGAAGACCAGTAGTAATAATGCCAACAAAAGTAATAGACTATTTAGACAAAGGTTGGGCATATGTTCAAGGCGAAACAATAAACCAAGAAAATAAATGGCAAAGTAAAGAAATAAATGACATAAAAGGTGAAGTTTCAAGCTCAGTATATGAAAACCCAAACTCAAAAATAAAAGACAGAATAATATTATATACAAATAAAATAGAAGAAGACAGAATTACACTAGAACCAAAACAAAGTTTAACAAGTCCAATAAAATTAAAAGCAACAAAAGTGTTGACAACTATAAATGATGATGACATAGAGTTAAACAACGAGACAGAAGTTATAGAATTAAAGAAAACAGGTGGTAGAACATTACAAAATTCAACACCAGGAAACTATGTGCCAGGTTCAGGCTACAAAGTAGAAGCAGATGATGATATGGCAGAGACATTTGTAGTGGCTCCAAATACAGGTGATAATTTATCATTCTTAATGCCAGTGTTAATTGGGGTTATGGTTCTAATAGTTCTAGGAACAGGAATAATCTTTATAAAAAGGGAAGTTCTAGATAAAAAGAAAACTAAATAGCTAAATAAAAAATCCAACTCTTGAAATGAGAGTTGGATTTTTGAGACAGAGTAAAAAAGTTTAGAAAGAAGATATTAGGGAATATGATTAAAAGTTTTTTCATTATATTGAAAAAACTTTATTAAAATACAAATTTATTTCATAATTTTGAAACAACTTGACTATAATAATAAAAGATAGTATAATAAAATTATATGGGGGAGATTTTATGGAAATAATAAAAAGAGAAAATTATTTATCAATATTAAGAAATTTCAAAGACCAACAAATTATAAAAGTAATAACAGGAATTAGAAGATGTGGAAAATCTACTTTATTAGAGTTGTTTCAAGATTATCTGAAAGAAAGCGGGGTAGAAAACAATCAAATAATATCAATCAATTTTGAAGATGCAGATTATGAAGAATTACAAGACAGAAAAAGACTATATGAATATTTAAAATCAAAATTAATAAAAGGTAAAAAAACTTATATATTTTTAGATGAAATTCAAAAAGTTAATGAATTTGAAAAAACAGTAGATAGTCTTTTTATTAATAAAGATGTAGATTTATATATAACAGGCTCAAATGCTTGGCTACTATCATCAGAGATTGCAACATTACTTACAGGAAGATATATAGAAATAAAAATGTTACCAATATCATTTAAAGAATATATGTCAACATTTGAAGATAAAACAGACATATCAAGAAAATTTAGAGACTATTTACAATATAGTTCATTCCCACAAGCTATTGAAATATTTAAAGTTGAACCAAGAAATATTAAGTTGTTTTTGGATGGAATATATAATACAATTCTATTTAAGGATGTAATGGAAAGAAAAGGAATAACTGACAAGAATACATTAGAAAAAGTAACTAAATATTTGTATGACAACATAGGAAATAGAACAAGTATGAAAAATATAAGTCAGAACATTGAAGGTGTTGAAAAGAAATATTCATACAATACAGTTTCGGCATATGTTCAAGCACTTATAGATAGCTATATTGTATATAAAGCAAATAGATATGACATAAAAGGAAAAGAGTTTTTAAAAACACAAGAAAAATATTATGCAGTAGATATAGGGCTTAGATACTATATGTTAGGGCAAGGCTCTGGTAGAGATATGGGACATATCCTAGAAAATGTAGTTTATCTTGAATTATTAAGGCGTGGATATGAAGTTTATATTGGAAAATATGATGATTTGGAAGTTGATTTTGTAGCAAAAAATTCAGAAGAAACAATTTACTATCAAGTGGCATTAACAACAAGAGATGCTTTATCAGGCGAAAATTCAGTTTTGGAAAGGGAACTAGCACCATTGAAAAAAATTAGTGATAATTATCCTAAATATATTTTAACATTAGATGAAGATTTAGATACAGACTTTGATGGAATTAAAAAAATCAATGTATTAGATTGGTTATTAGAAGAAAAATAAAAAAATTATAATAAAGAGTTCTTGGTTTATTCCAAGGACTTTTTGTTTTTTAAGATAAAACCTTACGTAAATAGCCAGTTCAGAAGTTTTTTTAAAAATTTGTCAAAAGACGTCCAAAAATGTAATGAAAATGTAAAAATAAGCGGAACAGCAAATGTCAAACTACCTTCCCTAAGCTTTTTATAGAGATAATTGACAGAATAGGAAAAAACTACTATTGAAAAAATAAAAAATTCCTGTATCATTAATATTAGATAATAATGATATTTTGGAGGGAAACATATGAGAAGCGGAAATGTAAGTGGAAAGTCTAAGCTATTAATCAACGCACTTTTGATATTGACGATGGTGACATGCCTAATAACTATGACTAACATATCACTAAGTATTGCTTTAAGCAAAAATGATGTTATAGTGGCAAAAGAAGATAGAATGGCAACAACAGAAGCAACAGAAGAACAAGCGGACCTAACAACAGAAGTTGTGGTTACTCGTGGTGGTACTGTGGTTTATAATGATGATGTTGTGCATGAAGGAGAGTATCTTAAATATAATATTAGGGTTAAGAATACTACCGAAGAAGATATTGAAAATGTGGTGTTAGTTGCTACAATACCAGAAGGTGTGAAATATGGGGAATTGAAATGTGATTTTAGTAAAATTACACAGCCATATGAATACATATTTTCAGACGAACTTACAGAAAAAATAATTGAAATAGAGAATATAAAAGCAGGGGAAACAAGAGACCTTTATTATGAAGTAAAAGTAGAAGAACTAGAAGAAGGACAAACTTCAAAGCAAATTACTACTGAAATCAATTCATATAAAGGTGAAGAATTAATACAAAAATTTGAGATGACAAATACAATAGAACCAGCAGAATTCAAGTTGTTTTTAGGTGCTGTTGAAGATCATGGTGGAGGTACTTATGGTCTAGTTATAGCTTCAGAAAAACAAGAAGAAGTTGAAGTTAAAATTCATTTCCCAAAGGCGGTTAATATAGTAACTATAAATGAAGTCTTAGGAGAAGTAGAAAATTTTGATAGATATGCTCCTGGAGCTGCTAATGAAGGTTCAGATGAACCTAATGAAGGTCCACACGAACCTACTGCAATTCCAGTTTACAAAAATCCAGAATTATTAAATGCCACAGAGCCATTAAATGCAATAAATATAGAGTTTTCTGAAGAAAATGTTGCAACAGCAAAACTAAAAACAAATAAATATTATAACTTCTTAGCATATTATAGGCAAGACGTTTTAGCAGATGAATTTGAAGGAAGAGAAGCATTACTAAAAACATATGCAGAAACATCCGATAGTAAATATGTTTCAAATGAAAATAGAATTACAAGATATGTACAAAATATAGATATATCAATGACATCGCCAAATGCAAATGAAAAAGTTAAGTATGGTGAAGAAATTGAGTATAATCTTACAATAGAAAATAATGGAACTATCAATCTAGGAGAAGATGAACAATTTGATTACCTACAAGTAAAACTATTAGATTATTTACCAGAAGAATTAGAACCAGTTAGTGTAACATATGATACATGGAATATAATTCAAGGAGAAGACGAGACAGGAGTAGTAGTTATAAAGGGATTAGAAAAGGCGCAACTTACAGAAGATATTTCACGTATTGCGACAGATGAAGATGGAAATAAACTTGCAGATCTAGACCTATTAATTAATGTACCAAGAAATGAAACTTCAAATATAGTAATAAAAGTAAAAGCTGGAATGGTATATAAAGAAACACCAGTGGAAAATAGTGCAATTGCAATAGGAGAGAAAATATCAGATAAAGTAAGCGAAAAAATTTCGCATACAATACTTCCATATGATTATGTAGATCCGGAGAATCCAGTTGACCCAGTCGATCCAGTAGATCCGATAGATCCAATAGATCCAGTAGATCCAGTTGACCCAGTTGATCCAACCGATCCAGTAGATCCATCAGAGCCAGAAAATCCAAACAATCCAGGAAATCCAAATAATCCAGGAACATCATTTGGAAATGATACACAAATCAAAAATGGAACTTGCGATTTTAGAATAGATAAATATATATCTAAAATTACAGTAAAGACTGCAAGTGGAACAAAACAATATAATTATAACAATGAAAAACTTGTAAAGACAGAAATAAAGGCAAAAGAATTAAATGGAGCGACAGTTACAGTAGATTACAAAATAGTAGTAACAAATGTGGGACAAGTAGCAGGTACAATAACAAGAGTTGTTGATAAATTACCTAGCGGATTTGCAATTACAAGTGAATCGAATAAAAGCTGGCCAAGAGATGCAAAAGGAGAATATGTAAATACAAGCAAATCTAATTTAAGAATAGAGCCAGGAGAAAGTTCAACATTAAATATCAGTGCTACTAAACAAATGACATCAGAGACAGTAGGAAACTTTATAAATGAAGCAGAAATAAGAGCAGCAATGAGTATATCAGGAGCAACAGAAACTAATACAGAAAACAATTCTTCAAGTGCGGAATTGATTATAGCAGTTAGTACAGGAGCGTATGTATATATAGCAATAGCAGTTTTAGCAGTAGTAATTCTTATGGCAATCGCAGTTGTTTTATACAAAAATGGAAAAATTAACATTAAAAGAATTAAAGGAATTAGCTTAATTGTACTTATGGTAGTAATGATTTTAGCCCAAACTCAAATATATGCTTATCCAAGTACAACAACTTTTAGCTATCCAAATGGTGTGCTAATAATAGGCAATAGAGAATGGTGGGGCGGACCAGGAAATGAAGGTGGATATTGCCAAGAACCTGATAATAGTGTTTATGAAGGCGATGCTTATCTTGAAGGTGCTAAAGAATGGAATGATGCAGAAATAAAAACAGGCAGTAGGAATAGAGTATCAGTATCTAATAATGAAAGTCAACAGATAGGAATGCGTGTAAATGGTGGAAATCTAATATATGGACCATTCACATATTCATCTTCAAATGTAAAGAAATTCTATGTGTACATAAAAGACGCAAACGGAAATCAAATTGATAATTGGTCTACTTGTGATGTTAATGGAAATGGAGTAGATTTACAAGATGGTAACGATAATGGAAGTAATAAAACATTTTATTTAACAGGACCAAAGAATATATGGGCTAATGGAATATCAAAGATAGAACTTCAAGGAAATGGAACTAGAACAGATGTATATGAAACAAAAATTTGGGGACATGGTTTGTATAGAATAGATAACCTTGATACTCAACAAACAATGGCATATCAGACAGAATACCGTGGCTCAACAACACGTGATGTGGATGTTGACGAAAGTCAAATAGTTAAATGGACAAACTTTACTGGTATAATAGAAATCGAAAAAGTAGACGCAGACAACACAAACATAAAGCTAAAAGACGTAGAATTCCAAGTAACAGGACCAGACAGTTATAACCAAAAATTTAAAACAGATAGCAACGGAAAAATAAGAATAGAAAGCTTAACTCCAGGAACATACACAATAAAAGAAACAAGTATACCATACTATGGATACAAACCAACAGCAACAGCAAACGTAACAGTAAAATCAGGGCAACTAGTGACATCAACAATAAAAAATACAAAACAAACAGGAAACCTAAGAATACACAAACAAAACCAAGACAATGAAAAACCACTACAAGGAGTTAGCTTCAAAATAAAAGACTCACAAGGAAGATATGTTATAGCAAAAGTAGGAGAAAATAAAGCAAATGCACAAAGCCCAGTAACACAAAAAATTCAGCTAACAGATCAAGGAACAACAACAAACGAAAGTGCAGCAACAACATTCACAACAGACAGCAACGGAAACATCGATATTTACAATATGTTGGTAGATACATACACAATAATAGAAACATCAGTAGGAAATAACACATACTTTGAAGTAGACGACAATTACATCACATGGACAAGTAATAAAGGTTCAGGAAAAGGAAGAACAGCAACAGTACAAGTAGGAAGACAAACA
Organism: uncultured Clostridia bacterium; assembly: GCA_948502395.1. Lineage (GTDB taxonomy): Bacteria > Bacillota > Clostridia > TANB77 > CAG-508 > CAG-269. The sequence goes on from CAOPES010000004.1 coordinate 13,766, forward strand.
TCTAACGACACAGCAAATACTTCAAGTGGTAAATTAAATGTAGTGACAGTTAAAAACAGACAAAAATATGTTGATTTATCAGGATTTGTATGGGATGACACCCCAGCAGACGATGGAAAAGAAACAGGAAGAAATGGAATATACAGAGCAAATAATCAAGACGCAGACAAATTACTAAAAAATGTAACAGTAAATCTAAAAGAAGGAAACACTGTAATAAAATCAATGGACACAGTAGTAGGAAAAGCAGAACTAAAAGAAGGGGAACACACCTACAAATTTGACAAAGTAGAAATTGATAAATTAAGCAAATATTACATTGAATTCGTTTATAATGGAATGGCATACGAAGGCGTAGAACTAAAAGGACTAACACAATGGAATACAAGTAAATCAGCAGAAGGAGATGCAAGACAAACATTTAATAACAAATTCAAAGTAATAACAAACAACAATGCTAATGGAGACGCAGGAAACATAGCACTAAAATATGACGGAATAATAAAACATAGAAGTGATTTAAATTATGAAATCACAAATGCAAATAAAGCATATGGATATGACGGTGCAACATTACCAATAAACTATGTAGCAGATAAATACATAATAAAATCAACAACAGCAAACGCATATAACGGAAACCTTGATAAGGTAAAAGCACCAGCAACAATAAGAAAAGACGGAACAATAGAAATACAACATATTAACTTAGGTCTATACAAAAGAGAACAACCAGACATATCAATCAAAAAAGACATAAAAAATGTAAAAATACTTGTAAATGGAAAAGGACAAATATATGAATACGACAAGAGATTTTCACATATGAACGAAAGTGCTGGTGACGGATATGACCTTGGTGTGAAATTTGGAAACAAATACGGCAAAATGAAATACACAAGACCAATTTATAAAGCAGACGTAATGTTTACAAGTAATGACAAAGACAGAGAAATGCAAGTGTACCTAACATATGCGATAGGAATTAGAAATAATTCAAGCAACTTATCAGCACAAATAAATCAAATCGTAGACTTCTATGATAAGAGATATGCAGAAAACAGTTACGGAGCAGAAATTAAAGTAGGTACAAGCCTAGATGAAAATACTGCAACTATTGGAAATGAAATAGCCTTCAACAACTTAGAAAATAGATATACAATAAACTCTAGTAATCGTGACACAATAGCTAATGTAAAAAATGAATACAACAAGCTAGAAATAGATACATCAAGCTTAGGAAGAATTGAAAAACAATCATTTAAAACTATATATGTACAATTCAAACTAAGTAGAGAATTAGTATATGAAATTCTAGGAGAAGAAGGACAAACACAAGAACCACTAGATAACGTAACAGAAATAACATCATACTCAATATTTGATGCAAATGGTGCAGTATATGCAGGAATTGACCAAAACTCAAATCCAGGAAACGCAGTACCAGGAGACAGAGATACATACGAAGCAGATACAGACGCAGCACCATCATTAAGATTAGAATACAACGTAGAAAGAGTAATAACAGGAAATGTATTCGAAGACTTACCAAAAGCGGACCTATTAGAACAAGGCATAAGAGAAGGTAATGGACAATTAGATTTAGATGAGCCAGGAATTCCAAAAGTAAAAGTAGAACTACTTAGAAAAGAAGCAAGAACAGACGGAAGTTATGGAGATTGGGTAGTAAAATCAGAATATACAACAATGACAGACTCAAATGGAGCATACACAATTAACAATTTCGCGGCAGGAGACTATGTAATAAGATACACTTGGGGTGGAAAAGAACACATAGTAGATGTAGAAAAGAAATATACAGCACAAAATTACAAAGCTACAATATACAATGACGAAGCACACAATGGAGAAAAATGGTATCAAACACTAACTCCAAGATATTCAGATGCAAAAGACACATATGATGACACAGATAAAAACAAACTAATCTCAGGAAGTATAAACGACACAAGAGAAAGCATCGACAGTGACTTAAGCAATCCAAATGAAATAAAATACAGCACAGAACAAGAACTTGACACAAATAAAGTAATGGTGTCAGAAACAAAAGAAATGGCAATAGACGTGGAATACAACCCAACAGAAGTATATAATCCAAAAGCAGAAAATAAACCAAGTGAAGGACAAGTAGAAGGACAAGAAGATACATTTGGATTAAATAGACAACATCAAATGCAAAATTTAGACTTCGGTATAATCGAAAGACCAAGACAAAACTACAAATTAATCAAAAAGATAAACCATGTAAAACTAACACTAGCAAATGGACAAGTGCTAATAGATGCAGACATAGACGCAAACTATAAGGTAATACCAAAAGAAACATCTAGCCTTACATCATTTGGACCAACTGGACCAGGAACACCAGGATATGCAAACGGAAATGTAAAAATAGAAATGGATAATGAAATATTACAAGGTTCAACACTACAAGTAACATATGGACTTTCAGTACAAAATACCAGTGAAGTAGACTATGCAAACAAATTATTCTACACATATGGAACAACAAAAACAGGAACAGCAGTTAATAGAAATCCTATTACAATAACAGTAAAACAAATTACAGACTACATAGACAAAGAATGGGCTGTTAATGAAAATGAAGGAACATATACAAAATACAATTGGGACAAGAAAACAATGCAAGAACTTGAAGATCAAGTAGATCCAAAAGTATTGAAAGGAACAGCAGAAGAAAAAACATTAATAAAAGATAGAATAATACTACAAACAGATTATCTAAATAATAAAGCAATAGCAAGAACAGAAAGAACCGAAGATGTACAATTAACAGCAACAAAAGTCTTAACAACAATAAACGATAGCGACGTAGAACTAGACAACGAAGCAGAAATCACAAGAATAACAAAAACAGGTGGCGGACTATTAACAATAGAAGATCCGAAAGATCCAACAAAAACAACAACAATAACACCAGGAAACTACGTACCAGGAACAGGATATAAACAAGAAACAGAGCCAGACGACGATATGGCACAAACAGTTACAGTAACACCAAACACTGGTGATAACATGAACTTAATATTACCAATATCAATAGCAATAGGAGCACTAGCTATCTTAGGAGTAGGAATAATTGTAATAAAAAAGACCTTTTGGGGAAGTAAAGAAATATTCAAATAAAATAATTTCAAGAACGAGATAAACTTATCTCGTTCTTTTTAAAAATTATTATCGGAGATTGCCACTGGGGACGGACCTTTTTGGCAATTTTTTGCCAAAAAGGTCCGTCCCCAGTGGCAATAAGGTTGGCAATATCTAAGGCAATAAATGTAACAAAAATGTAATAAAAAAGTAATATAACAGATAAGAAAAGCGACAGATGTCTTTCCGTAAGAGAGTTTGGCAGGATTTTAATATTAAGGAAAATACTACTATTGAAAAATTTTTTAAATATAGTATCATTAATAGTAGGAAAATAATAATAGTTTGGAGGCGTTGCAATGAAAACAGCAATCAAAAAAACGGTAATAATAAGTTTAATAATTACATTAATGTCAACATATTTTGTGATAATAGGACAGACGATGTCTATTGCACTTTCAGTAGGACTAGAAGGGCAAGGCGAAGATACCAATACAAATAATGTTAAATTTGATGTGTATTTTAATTTAGGAGAAGGTAAGGGGCATGAGAAGAGTGCAAATTTAGCAGAAGAGCAAACTTTGATTTTAAATGTAAATGTTAAAAATCAGGGTGTTTTAAAAGATGCCAAGATAAGCATAGAAAATCCAAATTTCACTATTATTAAAGAGAAAATAGCAAGTGAATATATAAAGAAAGTTGATACAGATAAGAATGAAATAGAGTTAAATTCTATTATATATTCAAATAATGCAGAAATTGAGCTTCCAATAAAGTTTAAAAAACCGAACAATTTTACAGAAGATTATTTTGAAAAAGAGATAGGTGTAAATTTAACAGGAACATACAATAATGAAATAGATACAAGTGTTGAAGCACAAAGAAAAATAAAATTAAATTGGACAGCAGATACAGAAGTTAGTTTTACTCAAGAAGTTGGAAAATATATAAATTTAGGCGAAGAAGAAATTTTAGTACAACAAAATATATACACAGAAATTCCAAACAATATATTGCCAAGAAAACAAGAGACAATAAATATAAAGACACAACAAATAAGTGGGAAATATCCACAAGAAGTGATTGTATTAGTAAATGGAGTAAAGCTAAATGCTGAACAAATAAAATACAATTCAGAAGATGGAAGTTTAGAGATTGTAAATTCAAATGTACTAAATGAAAACAACGAAGCAAGCTGGGGAGATGCAAAAAATGAGTACAATGTAATCTATACATACAATGAAGTTAAAACTGCAAATTCAACAATAAATTTAGATACAACATTATCAGTACAATTATATACGAAAGCTGAAATGATAGCAAAAGCAGAGAACGTAGAAGTACAACTAGAAGAAAAAGGGAATATTGTTGAACTAGTAAAAGAAGCAACAGATAGTTTATACAAAGGATATATGTATGCAAACCCAGAAAATGAAACAGTATTTGAAGAAAATAATACAATAAAAATATCTAAGGCATCAGAGACAGAAGCTATTGAGTTAACAAATCAAGAAGAAACATTTGCAAATGAAAAAGACAGAATGTACAATGCCGTAACAATATATAAATCTACAACATTTAACAAAGCTGACTTAGAGAGAATTTTTGGCGAAAGCTATGAAGTAAAAATATTAAATAAAGAAAATGCTGAAATAGCAAAAATAACAAATGAAACACAAAGTGATGAAGTAGGAAATATTGTAGTAAATTATAATGAACCAACTGATTATATAAAAGTTGTAACAAGCAAACCACAAACAGAAGGAAACTTTGTTATAAAAAATACAAAAGCAATAAAAGGAAATGCAAACTACACAAAAGTTCAACTAAAAACTTTTAATAAATTAAATTTAAATGGAACTGTAACAAATGGAAATAAAAAATCTACAAGTAGTTCAGAAATTGTTTTAAATGACACAAAAACAGAAGCAAAACTAGAAATAAGCAATACAAGTTTATCAACATTACAAGCAAATAATGACGTACAATTTGTATTAACACTTAAAAGTGATGATGCTCAATATGACTTATATAAAAATCCAACAATACAAATTGTATTGCCACAAGAACTAGACATAAATGTCAAAAAAACAGCACAACTAAATTTTGAAGATGAAATAAAAGTATCAAAAATAGGATTGCAAAAAAGAGAAGACGGCAAAAAGGCAATAATACTTGAATTATCAGGAGAACAAAAAAACTTTGCAAGTAGTCTTGCACAAGGAATTCAAATAGCAATAATTGCAGATATAACAATAGCAAATACAGTACCAACAAAAGATGAAAAAATTGAGTTATTATATACAAATGAAAATAGACCAACAGAACAATTTACAAATGAAGTAGCAATTAAAATAAACTCAAAACACGGTGTATTAATGACAAATAAATTAGAGAATTACTCTAATTCGGGAGAGACAATAGAGACAAATGATGATAAGGTAGTTAAAGCAAAATTAGACACAAATGAAGAAGCAAAACTTGCAAAAAGAACAATAAATGTAATAAACAACTATGAAGAGCCAATAAAAGATGTATCTATATTAGGTAAAATTGGAGACGAAGAAGAAATAGATAGCCAAACATTTAAAACAACAATAGAAGCAAATTTACAAAATGTAATAACAGCACAAAACAAAAGAGCAAGTATATATTTCACAGATAAAAGTGATTTAGAAGCACAAAGTGAAGAATGGAAACCTACATCAGAAGAGTTAGATACAGTAAAAGCGTTTAAAGTAATTTTAGAAGATGAATTGCAACCAAAGGAAAGTTTTAGTGCAGAATATAATTTATATATCCCAGAAAATGTGGAAAGTGGGGAAAGTTTATATACAAAAACACAATTACAGTACAATTATCAAGGTAGCGAAGAATCAACAGTTTCTGCTATGGGATTAAGTGCAGAAGAAAGCGAACAAGAACAACAACCAGCTCAAATTACGGAAGATGTTAATGGAATTGGTGTTGCAATAGTTGCTAAAAGTGGAGATAAAGTTTTACAACCAAATGATGTTGTTCAAGAAGGTCAAGCTATTAAATATGTGCTTTCATTAACGAATAATACAGGAAAAGATATTAAAAATCTAGTTCTTGAAGCTACAAATACTAATGCTATTTATTACGGGGAAGTGGAAACTGAAATAGATGTATTAGGAAATATGATGAAAAAAATAAAATATGCTGAAGATGATACTTTAAAATCAAAAGAAATAAAAATAGATGAAATAAAACCAGGAGAGACCAAAGAAGTTGATTATCAAGTTGGAATAAAAGAAGTAGTAGATGATAACCAAACAATAGCAGGACAAATAAAAATAACAGCAGAAGGTATTGAAGAAAAGACAATACAAAACATAACAAATAAAATAAATAAGGGAGAACTAAAATTAATCCTAGAAGACAGTACATCATTAGAAGAAACATTATTTGGAAAAGGAGCTTTAGGATTAGAGTTAGGAATAAAAAATATTTCTAATGTTACAGCAAAAAACGTAATAATAAGTTTACCAATATCAGACAAGCTAAGATTTTCAACAGAAAGCTTTATGGTGGAAAATGGGAACTTTATAGAATATAAAGACGGAATAGCAAAATTTGAAATATCAGAAATACCAGCAGGAGAGACAGGAAATATTTATGTAAAAACATATATTAATAGTATTCCGATAGAAGAAGACAAAGTATTATTAACAGAATATTTTACAGCAGAATTTGAAGATATAGTATATTCATCTAACTATTTAGACAGATATGCTTATCAAGCTGAAAGTAAAATAAATGCAAAACAAACAACTAATATTCAAGGTGATACAGTACAAAATGGAGACAATATAAAATTTATTATAGATATAGAAAATGCAGGAATTGTTGATAAATCACTAACATTAACAGATGTTTTACAAAAAGGACTAGAAATAAACGACATAAAAATATTACAAGGTGGAGAAGAGAGAAAGGTTGAGAACAAAAGAATAATTACAGAAACTATAAATATTAAAGCAAATGAAAAAGTTCAACTAATTATAGATACAACACTAGATAGTACAGTTATAAATGAAAACAAAGTAATAAATACTTTAGAAATTACTGGATTTGGTGTAGATGTAGAAGTAAATAGTATCGAATTAAAAATAAAAGAAAAAGAAGAAAATCCAAATCCACCAGATGAGAATGAAGAAAGAGAAAATAGTATATCTGGAATTGCGTGGATAGACAAAAATAAAAATGGAAACAGAGACAGTGATGAAGCTAGGTTATCAAATATAATAGTAATGTTATTAGATGAAAACACTCAAACTATTGCAAAAGACGAAAAAGGAAATGAGATAACAACAGTTACCGACGATAAAGGAACATATGAATTTAAGAACTTATTAAAAGGAAAATATAGTGTTATATTTATTTATGATAATAAAAAATATAATTTAGCTGAATATCAAAAAGAAGGAATAGACCAAGCAGTAAATTCAGATGTAATAAATGCGACAATAAACTTAGATAATAGAGAAGTTAAATGTGCAAAAACCAAAGTCTTAGAATTAAATAAGACAAACTTAAATAATATAGACGCAGGATTTATAGAAGCAGAAATATTTGATTTAAAACTAGAAAAATATATAAATAAAATAACAGTACAAAACAGCGACGGAACTAGAGTAATTTCATGCAACAAAGAAAAACTTGCTAAAGTCGAAATAGACGCGAAAAAAATAGCTAATAGTAAAGTTACAATAGAATATAGCATAGAAGTTACAAATGAGGGAGATGTTGCTGGTTATGCAAATGAAATTGTAGATTACTTACCAAGCGATTTAAAATTCAGTAATCAATCAAATTCAGGTTGGAAGCAAAACACAAATGGAAACTTGTATACAACAGCATTAGCAAACCAAGTAATATTACCAGGACAAACAAAAACTATTAATTTAACATTAACGAAAGATATGACACAAGATAATACAGGAAGAATATTAAACAAAGCAGAAATAAACAAACATTATAATGAACGTATGTTAGATGACATAGACTCTACACCAGGAAATAAAGACGAAAAAGAAGATGATATGAGTAACGCAGATGTTATTATATCAATAAAAACAGGTAGTATAATACTTTATACTACAATAACAATAATATCAATTGCAATTCTTGCAACAGGAATATATTTTATAAAGAAAAAAGTTTTAGGATAGAAAGGAAGGGTAAATATGAAAAATAAAATAAAAATGATAATTTTACTAATATCAATGATAGTATTTATGCTTCCTGTATTATCTATGGCAGCAGAATTCTATGTTGAAAGTTATAGTAATGCAGATAGTGGAAAAAACTATGGATTACGCTCATTTTATTCAATCCTAGATGCGGTACATGTATATGGTGAGGCATGGTTAGACGCACCCGTGCCAAACTTAAACGAAAATTGGGGAAGTAATACTCCTTCACGTAAAAAGGTGGTACCTGATGAGACACTAAATTTAGGTTGTCTTTGTTTTGGTCATAGAACTGCTCCTTATGGTGGACTATATCAATCACGTATAAAATATGTTATTGATATAGGCAAAGATATACAAATAAAAGATGACAACAACAATATAAGAACAGTTACAGATACAGCAGAGAAAATAAAATATTATAGAATGGCATATTATGCAGCAAGGTCAACAGCAGAAGAAAGAAATACAATGGCAACAACAGGAAATTGGAAAGGACAAATGTTATTATGGCTTAGAGATAATTATGGTGGAGTCATTCAAGCAGGAATGAACAAAGATCCAGAGAGTGGATATATTAGTCAATATTATAGCACACCAAGTGAGCCATTATATAAGGCAGCACAAGCATATGCAGAATCAGTAGTTAACTTAGACTCATCAGCAGAATTTAGTACAACATCAAAATATGGAGAAGGACAACCACAGCAAATAAACTATAATGGAGAATATACATTTATAGGTCCATATAATCTAACACATAAAGAAGGGAGAATAGACGGTTCAGCTAGAATAATAACGAAAGAAGACGGAAGATTAGAAACAAATTTATATAGTACAGACGGAAAAAGTGTCCAAAAACTATCTTCTCTTGGAAATTACAGTGGAGACAAATTCTATATAGTATATAAAGGAGAAGTTGAATCAGTTCAAAAAATAGAGCTAACAAGTAAAGCTAAACAAAATATTACAAGAGCTAGAATTGCATTAAGTGAGGGTGCAGTTAAAACATCTCAAAACATAGCAATTTTCTATGGTGTAGGTGGTGGTTCAACAGAAATTGATTTACCACTAACACTTCCAGGAGTTGCAGAAAGCAGATTAAACATCAAAAAAATAAACAGCGGAACAGGACAAGCAATGAAAGAAATAGGCTTTGTTGTATACTCAGTAGACCAAGATGCATATGTAAATATAGAAAACCAAACAAGCCAAAGATATGTCAAAGACATATACAAAGCAACAACTTTTATGACAGACGAAAATGGAGAATTCACAGTAAACAAACTTACCAAAAAAGGAACATACATAATATACGAAGTAATACACCCAAATGCATTTGAAAATGGCTTTGAAGAAGTAAGCAAAGAGAAACCACTAGAAGTAGGAAGAGTAACCTTTGAATCCGTAGGTGGAACAAAAAGCATAACTATAAACAACACGCAAAAATACATAAGGATATCAGGACTTGTATGGGAAGACAGGGGAGCAGGAAAAGACTGGATAAAGAACTATTTATATAAAACACCAACCAACGGAACAAATGATGCAGAAGATAGACTTGTAAACCATGTAACAGTAAAACTAAAAGACAGCAAAGGAAACGTTGTACAACAAGTAAAAACAGGAGAAACATTAAAATACACAAGACTAGAAAATGGAAAACAAATAGAGAAAACAGAACAACTAGCAGAAGGAAAATATAAATTTTACAATATAGAAATAGACAAAATAACACAATACTATGTAGAATTTAGTTACAATGGTATGAGTTATCAATCAGTACCATTAAAAGATATGTTAGCAGCAAATACAAGTAAAGCAGCAGAAAACGGAAGACAAGTAAATGCAAGAACAAACTTTAATAACAAATTTAAAGTAATAACAAACAATAATGCAAATGATGGTGGAACAGGAAACACTACATTAAAATATTTCAAACAGGGCAAAACAAGCATATTAGACTTAGAAGGAGCAAATCAACAAAAGGGATATGAAGGTGCAAGCTTCCCAATTACCGGAGTTGCAGACAAATATATGATAAGTTCAACTACATACAACGGATATGGTGGATATCTAGACAAAATAAAAACGCCAGAAGCAATAAGAAGAGAACAAATACAAGAACTAGAAAACATCAACCTAGGAATAGAAGAAAGAGAACAACCAATCATAACTGTAAAAAAAGACCTACAAAGCGTAAAACTTACAATAAATGGACGTGGACAAGTCTATGAATACGACAGAAAATTCACTAATCCAGAAGAATGTGGTGGAGACGGATATGAAATAGGTGTAAAATTCAAAAAAGAATATAATGATATGTCATATAAAAGAGCAATATACACACCAGATAGCGAATTTACAAGTCCAGATAAAGATAGAGAGCTAAAAGTATACCTAACATATAAAATAGGAATTCAAAACAGGTCAAGTAAAGTAAAAGCAATTGTAAATGAAATTGCAGATTTCTATGACAGCAGATATGAAGAAGATTCAATTGTTGTGGGAAGAAGCGTAGATGCAAATGCAAATGTAACAAATCCAATAAGCTTTACAAAATACAACTATAATAATGACTACAAAAAACTACTTATAAATACAAAAGAGCTTGGTGCAATTAATGGTATAGATGAAAAAGGAAACTCAAAAGAAATATATGTACAATTTAAACTTAGCAGACAAGCGGTAGTTGAAATTATGAATTCAAGAGAAACACTAAACAATGTAACAGAAATAACATCATACAGTATCTTAGATAAAAATGGTGTAGTATATGCAGGAATTGACCAACAATCAAACCCAGGAAATGCAATTCCAGAAAATATTGACACATATGAAGGTGATACAGACTGGGCACCACCAATTCAATTAGAAGCTAAGGTACCAGCAGAAGAAAGAGAAATTTCAGGTAAAATATTCGAAGACCAAGCAATTAAAGACAAACTAACCAAAGAGAACATAAGACAAGGTAATGGAAGACTAGATGGAGATGAAAATGGAATTGAAAACATCAAAGTTGAACTTTTGAGAAAAGAAGTAGACCCACAAACAAGACAATATGACAAATGGGTACCGATAAAAACAATTGAAGCAACTGGATCTGATGGGGAATACAAATTTGATAACTTTGCAGTAGGTGACTATGAAGTTCAATTTACTTGGGGAGACCAAACGTATTCAGTACAAAGTTACAAAGCAACAATATTTAATGAAGCCGAGCATAATGGAACTAAGTGGTATCAAAAAACAACACCAAGACTTTCAGACGCAACAGACGATTATAACATAAGAACAGAGTTAGACGATAAATTAAATGGTGAAGAAATAAATTATAAACCAGCAACAGCCGCAGACAAGCAAATGAAATCATCAACACCAGAAATGGCAATAGACATAGAAAACTTAAAAACACCATCAGTAATAAAAACATTAAAAGACGGAGATAAAGTACCAATCAAAGAAGGTCAAACTATTACATACGAGACAGTACCAACATATCATATACCAAATGTAGACTTTGGACTAATAGAAAGACCACATCAAAGTATAGAACTAATAAAAGAAATGAAACACGTTAAAGTAACACTATCAAATGGTCAAGAAATTGTAAATACAGACTTAGACGAAGATGGTAAACCAGTAGGGGGATCAAGAAAGAACTTTACAGCCATGAAAGGAGCAGAAGGAAACGTAGACCATGACCCAGGATATGCAAAACTAGAAATAGACAACGAAATACTACAAGGTTCAACAATAGAAGTAAAATACGAAATAAAAGTAAAAAATACAAGTGAAAGAGATTACAGGAATAAAGAATTCTACACATATGGAACTCTAAACACTACAAACCCAGTAAAAATAAACATAACAAAAATAGCAGACTATGCAGATGCTCAATGGGCAGTAAACGAAAATGAAGATACTTACACAAGCTCAGGATGGACAAAAAGAGATTTGAGCGGATACACAAACGAAGTAGCAGAAAAAGTTTATGACGAAAGCCAATCTGCAATAGCAAACAGAATAATATTAACTACAACAAAAATAAACAACAAAGGAGGATTAGTAGCAGAGAAATCAGGTGTGGTAGGACTTTCAACAGAAATAGAACCACTAGAATTAACAGTAACAAAAGTATTAACAACAATCTCAGGTGATATAGACATACAAAACGAAGCAGAAGTTATAGCTTTAACAAAAGACGGTGGTGGAATATTTAAAAGTTCAATTCCTGGAAACTATGTACCGGGCTCAGGCAAAAAATTAGAGCCAGATGACGATATGGCACAAACATTTAAAGTATCACCAAATACAGGTGAAGATCAAAACTACATATTACCAATTTCGGTAGGTATAGGAGCATTAGTGATCTTAGGTGTAGGTGTACTATTGATAAAAAAAGTTTTTGGGTCAAACCAAAAGAGTTCTAAATAAAAGAATGTTTTAAGAGCGAGATAAATTTATCTTGCTCTTTTTTTTATTTTAGTAAAACTATTGAAAAAGAATATAAAATTTGTTATATTAATAAAAGCATTAAACAATTTTTAGTGAATGCAAAGATTTGTTATAAATCAAAATCTGAAATAATTTAAAGTCATTGATGTTTAAATCGAAACAAAATTCAAAAAACAAATAAGAATGAGAAAGAAGGCGATAGATAAAGAAAATTAGTAAGAAATAAGAAAAATAGACACATATTTACTAATGAAGAAATGTTGACAAATAAATAAAAATATATTAAAATGAAAGGGAGAAAAATAATGCAAATATTTACATACTTAGACTATTTAAAATGTTCAAAGAACTTTCCAGAAGGAGTAAGAGAGCAATCAACAAAATATGTTTTTGATGAAGAACAGGAAAAAATTCATCAATATAAAGACAAAATTTTTAAAGAAATATTAAATGACAAAAAGGAATTTATAAAGTTTATACAAAAATATTTAAATGTTGATAAATTTCAAGATTTAACAGAGAATGATATTGAAAAATATAACAAAGAATTTATAACATCAAATTTTGAAAAAAGAGAATCTGACACTATATACAAAATACCAAAATTTAATGTATATATAATGATAGAACATCAAAGTAAGATAGATTATAAGATGCCAATGAGAATAACAGAATATAGTGTAGAATTAATGAGAGATATAACCAGATGTGGTGAAAATGAAATACGACATCCAGCAGTTATAATACCAATAGTCTTATACACAGGAAATAGAAAATGGAGAATACCAAATGAATATGAAAAAATAGATAATTTTGGAGTTAAAGCATTCGAGTATACAAAATACAATTTAGTGGATATAAATGACTATACAAAAGAAGAATTGATAAAAGAACAAACAGGAATGTCAAAGGCTTTATTATTTGAGAAAATAAACACAAAAGAAGAATTAGAAGGAGTAATGAACGAAATATCGAAGAAAGAATTAACAGCAGAAGAAAACAGATATATTTCGTTGATGCTTAAATATTCTAATAAGATGAGAAAGATTGCACCAAATGGAAGAGAAGAATATTTAAGAAAATTAGAAAAGGGAGGAAATGAAGATATGAAATTTGAGAAATTATTTATGGAACTACTAGAAGATAAAGAAAGAAAAGGAAAGATAGAAGGAGAAAAGCGTGGCGAAAGACGTGGTGAAAAACGTGGAGAGAAATTAGGAATTGCAAAAGCAATAACTCAAATGGTAAAAAGTATGTTACAAAAGCAAATGACTGATGAAGATATAATGGACATAGCCCAAATAGATAGAAAAGAACTAGAAAAATTAAAAATGGCATAAAGAATTTGCCAATGGGGACGGACCTTTTTGGCAAGATATGGATAATCTAAGGAGAGCCTACGCAACTAAGCCATTAGAGAGATTTTAATTGAATATATAAAAAAAGAAACACAAATGTAATATGAATGTAAACATAAAGATAAATAAAACGCCAAACAACTAGCCCTAGATGAATTAAAAAGACAGCTTAAATATTAGAAAAATGGGATATTGAAAAATTCTAGAAATATTGTATCATTGATAATAGAGAAATATTAATAAATTAGGGAGTTGGCGTATGTTGAAACTAAAAAAATATGGGAAGAAAATTTTGCTAACAATATTAGTGATATTACTATGCATATCATCTGCAATAAGTATAACACTATTAGGAAAAGCAAAAAATAATGGTGTTGTATTTGCAAGTGAGCCTGAACAGCAAAAAGCGGTTATTTATAAAACCACAGGATTAACTGCATCAAGTACAGAAAGTTTGAGTACAGAAGTTGCACTATCAAAAGGTGGAGCTGAGCTTGAAGATGGTGGAGTTGTATACGAAGGAGAGTATATTAAATACAATTTCAGATTAACAAATAAAACTCAAACGAATATTGATAATGTGAAGATAGTTGCTTCAATACCAGATGGTGTGAAATACGGAGAACTAAATTCAAATTTCGAAGAGTTTAGACAACCATATTTTTATAGTTTTAACGAAGAACTTAAAGAAAAAACGATAGAAGTGGGGACAATAGAAGCTGGACAGAGTAAAGAAGTTTTTTATGAAGTAAAGGCAAAGGATTTAGCAGAAGGTGAAACTGAAAAGGCAATTGTTGCTAATGTAAATTCGTACATTGGAGAAGAATTGGCTCAAAGTTATCAATTGAGAAATCTAATAAATCCAGCTGATACACAATTGTTTCTGGGGTCATGTACTCAATATGGCGGCAAGCAGTATGGTTTAAATATTAAATCAGATATTCAAGAAGAAGTAGAAGTTAAAATACATTTTCCGAAGAATTTTACATTAAGTTTTATTACATATATGATTGAAGAATTTAATAATGTTGATAAATTTGAGCAAATAGATAATGGTGGAGAAGTTGTTCATATGGAGTATAGAGAAAATACCAGCCAATATACATTAGAAGATTTAAAAAATATGATAGGAGAAGAAAAATTCAATGAATTGCAAAAATTAGAAGAATTAGAAAATATTGATGATATTGAAGAATTTAAAGGGAAAAGATTAAAGGATTTGCTAGATAGGATAAATGCATTACCTACATTAGAAGGATTGACAATATCGGATGATAATGTTTTAACAGCTAAACTTAAAGCAAATCATTGTTATAAATTTTTTGGAGCAATAGATGCAACAAAAGTCGAAAATCAATCTAATAATATTGCAGAGACAGTAACCGCTTATGCAGAGACAGTTGAAAATAGTTATATGTCAAATGAAAATAGAATAGAAGTTCCTTGCCAAGATGTATCAGTTATTATAAAGTCAAGTAAAGATGGAAAAAAAGTTAAATATGATGAAGATATAGATTATGAGATAAGTATAAAGAATATAGGTGGTTCACTTCAAGAAAATAATATAGAAGCACCTAGCTTTGTACATGTTGATTTATTAGATTTTATGCCAGATGAAATAATTCCTGAGAGTGTTACATATAACAATTGGAGACTTATAAATAAAGATGATTTTAATGTATCCGAAAAATTTTATCTTGAAGAAATAAAAGATATAAATATAAATGTTTCGGGGAAAAGGGAGGATGATGAGGGAAATGAATTTGCAAGCATAGAACTTCCACTTACAATACCACAACGAGAAACAGTTGTTGTTAAGATAAAAGCAAAAGCTGGATTTGTATACAAAGAAACAAAAGTAGAAAATGTAGTAACAGTTACAAGTAAAGAAATGCAAAAAGACAGAGTAAGTAATAAAATTTCTCATACAATACTCCCATATAATTATGAAAATTCTAGTGTACCAGATGTGCCAGACAATCCAGATATACCAGATATACCAGACGTACCAGATGTACCAGATAATCCAGATGTTCCAGACGATCCAAACAGACCAGATACTCCGAATGTGCCAGACAGACCAAATAATGATGATAAAGACCAAATAAAAAAAGAATATTGTGATTTTAAAGTAGATAAGTATGTATCTAAAATTACAGTAAAAACTGCAAGTGGAGTAAAAGAATATAATTACAATAATGAAAATCTTGCAAAAGTAGAAATAAAAGCAAAAGAGATTAATGGAGCAGTAGTTACAGTAGATTATAAGATAGTAGTAACAAATGAAGGGAATGTGGCTGGAACAATAAGTGAAATAAGTGATAAGTTACCAAAAGGATTTGCGATTTCAGAGAAATCAAATAAAAGTTGGCCTAGAAATTCAAAAGGGGAATTTATAAACAAAAGTAAATCAAACCTAAGAATAGAACCAGGCGAAAGTACAACATTAATAATAAGTGCTACAAAGCAAATGACAGCAGATACAGTAGGAACATATATAAATGAAGCTACAATTAAGTCAGCTTCAAGTATAACAGGTGCACAAGACGCAAATTCACAGAATGATACATCAAATGCACAAATTATTATTTCAATTAGTACAGGTATATATATATGTATAGCAATAGCTATTTTTGTGTTGATAGTATTTATTATAGGCGCGATATATCTTTCTAAAAAAGGAAAATTGAAAATTATAAAGATTAATAAAACAATGGTATTGTCAATATTGTTTATAACAATGATAGTTACGAGGACCTATCAAGTGCTAGCAATATCATTTGCTGTAAATGATGGTAGTGGTGCTGGCGAAAAAGAAGGCGTATCATTTTCTGCGATATCAACACATGAATGGAGTAGTGCATTAGGAAATGCATTTTGTGAAGATGGTTCAGTATTTTCTGCTCCAAATGGATGTGAATGGAGACATTGGTATACAGAATCAGATGAATATGTATATCAAACAAGAACAACAGACGTATTTGTTGGAAAAACTAATACACAAATAGAAATGAAATCAAGTGATGGCAGTTTTATATATGGACCATTCAACTATATGGCTGGGGGCTTTTACACGAGTTTTAAATGTAGTGTATATGACCATAGTGGAAATCAAATAAATGCTAGTGTTAGTAATAATTTAAGTAACCGGAAGTAATAGTTTTTATTTAGTTATACCAAAAGAAAGTTGTAAGAATGGAATATCAAGAGTAAGAGTAGATGTAAAAGGAAAACAACAATTAACAAAGTATAGGAAAAAAATAACTAGGGATCATTATTGGGGTGATATATTGGGACCACCAGATGAAGATGGATGGCAAGATGTTGATTATCAGCAACCAATATATTTAACTAGTGAAGAAGTTTTAAGTGAAAAACATGAATACTTCAACCAAAGCGACTACACAGAATGGACAGACATCAACGGAACCCTAGAAATAGAAAAAGTAGACGCAGACAATTACGACAAAAAACTAAGCGGAGTAACATTCAACATATCAGGATTAGGACAATACACAACAGACGCAAACGGAAGAATATACATAGAAAACATAAGACCAGGAACATACAGCATAGAAGAAACATCAAACACAAACTACGGATACCTAGCAACATCATCAGACATAATCAACATAACCACAGTATCAGACAACATAGGAGTAACAACAGGGCAATACAGAACACCAATAGAAAAAAACATAAAAGTAACAGGAAACTTAGTAATAGAAAAAACAAGCAAAGAAAGTGGAAAAAAACTAGAAGATTTCAGCTTCAAACTAATAGACTCAAAAGGAAGATACATCATAGCAAAAACAGGAGAAAACAATAAGAGAGACAAGGTAAAAGAATACATAGTGCTAACTGATGTAGAAAAAACAACCAACGAAAACGAAGCAACAGAATTTATAACAGACAGCAAAGGTCACATAGAAATCTACAACTTACTAATAGACACATATACAATAAAAGAAGTATCAGTAGGAGCAGACAAACGAGAAGAAAACAGATACTTTGACGTAGACGATAACTACATTACATGGTCAAGCAACGTAAACAACAACAAATGGTCAAACAGTGTAAACAGTAATGGAACAAAAAATCTACCAAAAGTAAAAGTAACAAGACAAAAATCACAAGACACAGAAAAAATAGGAGGTCCAGCAGACAAGATATCAATAAAAAACGAAAGAAAATACATAGACATTAAAGGACTAGTATGGGAAGACCTACCAGATAAAAAAGGTGTAACAGGAGAAGAGGAGCAAACAGATAGAAACTTCATATATAAAACACCAACAAAGGGTATAGCAGACACAAAAGACAGACTATTAGGAAATGTAACAGTAAACTTAAAAAGCATAGACCAAAACGGAAAAGTAGAATTAGTTAAAAACATCAAAGCAAAAACAAAAGACGGAATAAAAGACGTGGATGGAACAATAGACACAGGAGTTGAAGGAAGTGGCGACGAATATTACGGAAAATACGAATTCCGAAATGTACTAATAAGAGACTTAGACAAGTACTATATCGAATTTGTATACAACGGACTAAGCTACAAAGCAATAGACTTAGCAAATGGGTCATACAAAGATTTAAAAAACGGATATTTAGCAGAAGCAACTCCAAACACAAGCAAAGCAATAGAAGAAAATGTATGGGGAACAAAATTCGAAAACAATTCAAGAACATTCTTTAACAACAAATATCAAATTATAGAGAACAACAAAGCAAAAGGTGATGTTGGAGAATTAGCAATGTCATATGATTTTGCAAAACATGCAAGTACATTAAACTTTGAAGGAACACCAAAATACGGATACTCAGGAGCAAGGTTCCCAATAAACTACACAAAAGACCAATATTTAATGAGCCCAAACAACAAATCACAAGGAAAAGAAACAACAAACACAAGAAAAGCATATAATGGTGGATTAGACCAAATAAAATCAAAACAAGAGATAAGAGAAAAAGACATCAAAGTAATAAACAATGTAAATTTAGGATTATATGAAAGAGAGCAACCAGACCTTGGAATAAATGGCAAATATAATGAAAAAACAAATCAAGCTGAATATGGAAAACAACTAGACAACGTAAAAATAAAAATAAATGGATATAACCATATTTATAGGTATGAATCAAGATACTTAAATGCGGGTGATTATGAAGGTGGCTTCAATGTTGGAGTTAAATTCGAAGAAAGGCGTAAAGCACAACCATACACAAGAGCAATTTACAAAGCAGATGTCGAATTCGAAACTGCTGATAAAAACAGGGAATTAGAAGTATATTTAACATACAAAATAATACTAAACAATAAATCAACAAACTTAAAAGCTAAAATAAATGAAATAGTAGACTACTATGATGCAAGATATATCAAAGAAGAAATAAAAGTTGGAACTAAGCTAAGTGACGTTGCAGACCCAACAAACCCTGATCCGAATAAAGAAATAAAAATAACAGAATTCGGAACCAGCGTAAACGGATACAATAAAATAGTAATCGACACTTCAAAACTTGGATATATTGAAACACAAAGTGCTTGCAAAGATTATGTATATGTTCAATTTAAATTAAATAAAGCAGCAGTTGTAGAAATACTAGGTGACGGAGATATAAATAACATAAAAAATGGAATACAAGCACCAGAGAATAAGTTACTAAAAAATGTTGTAGAGATAAAATCATACAGCATACAGGACCAAACAGGAGCAGTATATGCAGGAATTGACCAAAACTCAAACCCAGAAAGCTGCAAACCAGGAGATGACACAACATATGAAGACGATACAGACTATTCACCAGCAGTGAAATTAGCAGTAGCGAAAAATAACAGAACAATAAATGGATTGGCATTTGAAGACAATGCAACCTTAAATAACAATATAAGACAAGGTAATGGAAGTTATAATGAAGATGAAGGAGATAGACCATTAAAAGGAGTTGTAGTACAACTTCAAAGAAGAGACTACGACGATATGGGTAAATGGAAAACCATAAAAGAAACAGGAGCAGAAGGAACAAAAGCTGATGGAACATTCCAATTTGAAGACTTTGCAGCAGGAGATTATCAACTAACATACAAATGGGACAACAGTAATGATAATAAGCATGGAACAAGTGCAATACATCCTAATATACTTGTACAAAACTACAAAGCAACAATATTTGATGAAAATGCGCATAAACTAAATGCGACAACTTACGGAAATGAAGAAAGAGCAGAAAAATATTATTGGTATAGAGAAGGTAATAGACTATCAGATGCAAAAGATAACTATGAAACAAGGAAAAAAATAGACAGTGAAATATCTACATTTAGATATGATACTGAAACTCGAAAAATAGAGACAAACTCAATGACATCTGCAACACCTGAAATACCAATAGGAGTAGAATATGCAGACGTTATAAGCACATCAGTATTTGGAGACGAATACAAGTATGATGTTACAAATATAGACTTTGGTATAGTAGAAAGACCATTACAAAACTATAAACTAACTAAAAACATGGACCACGTAAAAGTTACATTGCCAAATGGACAAGTACTCGTAGATGCAGATGTAATAATAAAACCAGAAGGAATAGGCGAAGATGGAAGAATGAGATATTCAATGGAATTAGCAGGAGTAACAAACTTCCTAAAACCATTACCACGAATAGGTAGTCGTTTTGTAACTGGTAAGAGTAATGAAGCCGGATATCCAAACGGAAGTATCGAACTAGAAATAGACAACGAAGTAATACAAGGTTCAACACTTGAAATAACATACAAAATAAACATAGAAAACACAAGTGAGCTGGACTACAACAACCAAGACTTCTATGAACATGGAACAAACGCTACAACAAATTACAAAAAAGATGTAATAAGAATAACACCTTCAAAAGTAATAGACTATATAGACAAAGAATGGGCTGTTGATGAAACAATACAAACAAATAGTGAGACATGGAAGAAAAAATCACAAGAAGCATTACAAGCAGGAAGAGACAGTGACGACGAATTCCCAGTAAGTCCAGATGTATATACGAAAGAAGGTAGTGAACTAAGAGACAGAATAATACTATACTCAGACAAACTATCAAGAGATGGAATTTCATTAGTTCCAAATGACCCAACATCAAGAACAGGAACACAAGATAATTCTTTAAAAGAATACGGTGCAAGCAAAGAAGATAAAAGGTTAACACTAGTAGCAACAAAAATCTTGACGACAATAGATTCAAGCGATGTTGTACTAGCAAACGAAACAGAAGTTATAGAAATACAAAGACCAGGCGGGGGAGTACCAGAAGAAAATATTGAAGGAAGGGATCTAGTAGAAGATGGAGAAAAAGAAAGAGATGAAAAACTTCAACAAAGAAAAAGAATAATTCCAGGAAACTTCGTGCCGGGTTCAGGATGGCAAATAGAGCCAGACGACGACAAATCGGAAACATTCTTTATGACACCAAACACAGGTGAAGACCTAAATTACGCATTACCAATATCAATAGGAATAGGAGCTTTGATGATTTTAGGCATAGGAATAGTTTGGATTAAGAAGCTTATGAAAAAACATATTGAAAAATCTACATAATTGTGATACAAGGAATTAAACATTCTGTGAAAGAAAACAGGAAGAGACTAAGCTTCCTGTTTTTTTGCGGACGATTGCCATCAGGGACGGACCTTTTTGGCAATTTTTTGCCAAGAAGGTCCGTCCCCGTTGGCAATATTTTGCCAAAAAGGTCCGTCCCTGATGGCAATTTTAAAAGTTTCACCAATTATGTTGCAATTTTCGACAATATGTAATAAAATAAAAATCACAAAATAAGATAAGAAATAAAAACAAAAATAAATAAATCAAAAAAAGTAGAAAACTTTTTTAAACAAGAAGACCAAAAAAGACAAAAACCACAAAGGACAAGTAGTAAAATAAGCCTATAAATAAAAAGAGGTGGTAAGGATGTTTCAAAATATAAATGAAGACACAATAGAAATAGATAGCAAAAATACAAGAGAAGCAAAACACAAAATAAACTTATTCTCAAAAGTATTTACAAAAGAGAATATTGCAATATATCTTGTATCATTTATGCTGTCATTAGTTAGTTTAAACGGAGAATTTTCAATATTCAGTATAAGCATGTTAGGAGCATGCTTTGCTTCTTCTGTGCCATTACTAGGAGTGATAATAGTTTCAATCGTAGGAAACGCAATAAAGTTCGGCATAGGTGGAGCATTAGGATATTTCTTAACAGCACTTGTTGTAATAGCAAGCTTTTTCATAATAAAGCCATATTACAATGAAAAAGAGAGAAACGAAAAAATAAAAATTGGCAAAAATATATTTATATCAATAATACTAGTGCAAATAGTGCAATTTGCTATGAGCACATTTACACTATATGATGTATTATCAGCAATAACAGTATCAATAATAGCATTAGTATTTTATAAGATATTTGTAAATTCAGTAATACTAGTGCAAGAGTTTTACAAAAAAAGAGCATTTTCAATAGAAGAAGTGATAGGTGCAAGTCTATTACTTTCAATTGCTGCATGTGGATTTGGAGATTTAAGTCTATTTGGGCTTAATATTTGTAACATATTAAGCATATTAATTGTAATGATTTTAGGTTGGAAAAACGGAGTTTTAGTGGGTGCAACTTCTGGTGTGACAATAGGTGTAACCTTAGGAATTATTACTGGTACTGAGCCGATTATGATATCGGCATATGCAATTTCAGGCTTAATTGCAGGATTATTAAATAGGTTTGGAAAAGTAGGAGTAGTTGCAGGATTTGCAGTTGGAAATATCGTATTAGCTTACGCGTCTAATGGCTACACGGTTGAGCTAATTCACTTTAAAGAGATATTAGTTGCATCAATTGGGTTATTAGCAGTACCAAAAACATTCAGCATAGACTTAGAAGAATTTATAGGAAATGGAAGATTTTTGCCAGTAGTACCAAGCAGAGCACTAAACAAAAGTAAAGAAGTAGCAACAAGCCTAAACAATGTATCAGAAGCAATTCAGGAAATGGCAACAACATATAAAATTGAAGAAAACAAGCCACAAGAAGAGCTAATGGCTAAAAATAAGCAAATATTCATATCAGAAATGTTAAACAACCTAGACAATCATAAAGAAAATATCCTATTTGAAGATTTATCAGACTCTGAAGGAGAGATAGTTGATAGCATATTCAAATATATGATAGAAAAACAAGAAATAGACAGGGCAAATTTATTAAAAATATTTGCAGACAATAATAGCTACATAATAGGATTTGACGACGAAGACATCAGCCCAAAACTAGAAAATGATATTTTACAGATAATTAGAATTATAAACTTATCATACAAAGTAAGTAAATCAGACTTCATTTGGCAAAAGAAAGTAGAACAAAATCAGAAAAATATCAAAAAACAACTAAATGAAGTTTCAAAAGCAATAGGAAGTATGGCAGAAGGAATAGAAAAAGACATACAATCAGAAGAAAAATACGAAAAAGAAAAAGCACAAATATTAGAACTAATAAAACAAAAAAATATAGAAATAGAAGATGTAGTAATAAAACACAAAACAAGATATATGATAGAAATATACAGCGCAAATAGTTTAGAAACAACAGAGATAAACACACTTGAACAAATACTAACAAAAGTATTAAAAGAAAAAATCGCACTAAACTATGACGTAAGCACAGAAAAAATCCTAAACTTCCTATCAGACGACAAATACAAAATGGCATTAGGAATGACATCTGCAACAAAAAGCAAGAGCGAGCAATCAGGAGACAGCATACTAAACATCAGACTAAAAGACGGAAAATACTTAATTGCCATAAGTGACGGAATGGGAACAGGAAAAGAAGCCAAAAAAAGTAGCAAACAAGCACTAAAAATGTTAGAAAACCTACTATTATCAGGATTTGACAAAGAAACATCATTAAAACTAATAAACACATCATTAATAAATAAAAACATCGAAACATTTGCAACACTAGACATTGCAATAGTAGACCTATACAAAGGAAACATCGAATTTATCAAAAGCGGAGCTTGCCCAACATACATAAAAAACAAAAAAAGAGTACAACTAATAAAATCAAGCTCACTACCAACTGGAATAGTAGAAAACAGCGAAGTAGAAACATTTGATAGAGACATAAAAACAGGAGACATCGTATTAATGTGCTCAGACGGAATTTTAGACTCTAACATAGAATACAAAAACAAAGAACTTTGGGTCAAATATATGTTAGAAGACATAGAAACAACAAACACGCAGAAAATATCAGACTTGATTTTGAACGAAGCAATTGATAATAATTTTGGTGTTGCCAAAGACGATATGAGCATCATAACATTTAGAATAATTGAAAAATAAAAAAATTGCCAAGGGGGACGGACCTTTTTGGCAATTTTTTGCCATTGGGGACAGACCTTGTTGGCACGCTTTTGCTATCAAAGCACAGTATTTATTTGAAAATGGGTGTTTTTAAGGTCTGTCCCCAAAAACACCCAAAAACATCAAAAATCAATTGCAATTAATAGCGAAATATGATATAGTGTAAGCGTAAAAAGGAGTGAATTAAATGCCAAGGTCAAACAAGGGAAGAAGATACGAAGAACCTAAACTAAATATAAAAAAAGTAATAGCGGTAATACTAGCAATAGTAGTGCTAATAATGTCAATTTTTGTAATAAAAGGCATAATAGATAAAAGTAAAGAAGAAGGAAGAATAACAAGCAAAAGTTACTTTTCTGCATACAAAGACAACAAATGGGGAGTAATAGACGAAGCTGGAAACTATGTAATAGACCCAGCATATGCAGAAATGATAGTAGTTCCAAACAGTAAAAATGATGTATTCATTTGTACATATGATGTAGATTACGCAACTGGAACTTACAAGACAAAAGCGCTAAACAGCAAAAATGAAGAGATATTTACAAATTATGAGCAAATAGAAGCAATTCAAAATATGGATAAAAACAACAATGCTTGGTATGAAGAAAATGTATTAAGAGTAAAAAAAGGTGAAAAATACGGAACAATCAACCTAGACGGAACAGAATTGTTACCATGCGAATATGACGAAATAATAGCACAGCCAGAAGTGAAAAATTCATTAAAAATATCAAAAGAAGGTAAAGTTGGAATATCAGATAACGAAGGAAAAATTATAATTCAGCCACAATATCAAGATATTCAAGACTTAGGAAAAGATAATAAAGATGGATTTATAGTAAAAAACGAAAATGGAAAATTTGGAATAGTAGATTTCTCAAACAATCAAATTTTAGAAGCCAAATATGACGGAATAACAAAGGTACATGGAAATGACCTATATGCCGTAATACAAGGGAAAAATCAAATATTAGTAAAAAAAGACGGAACAGAAGTGCTAAGCAAAGGATATGACGAAATAACAGAAATACTAAAAAATGCAGAAAACGGAGTAATTTATAAAAGTAAAAACAAATATGGAGTAATGAAGCAAACAGGCGAAAAAACAATAGAAGCGACATATGATGATTTAAAAGAAGCAAAAACAGGAATATTAATTGCTAAAAAAGGTGACAAATATGGAATAGTAGATTTGGAGAACAGTACAAAAGTAGAATTCAAGTATTTGTCAATCACATATAACGAAAAAGCGGATTTATATATTGCACAAGACGAAGAATATAACGATGAAATTTTAAATAGCGAATTTCAAGTAAAACAAACAGGAATATTAACAGATTTAAATGAAGAAAAAGGTTATATTGAATTAAGACAAAATGATGAGTATAAATATTACAATTTCAGATTTGAAGAGAAAAAAGAAGCGGACATATTTGCAACAACTACTCTATTTGTTAGTAAAAAGGACGGAAAATATGGATTTGTTGACAAAGACGGAAAAGTTGTAGTAGATTACAAATATGATGATGCAGGAAATCAAAATATATATGGATATTCAGCAGTGAAGAAAGATGGAAAATGGGGAGCAATAAACGCAAAAGGAGAACTTGTACAAGAACCAACATACAATTTAGATGATTATTTAAAAGTTGATTTTGTTGGAAGATGGCACTTAGGAAAAGACCTTAATATGAACTATTATAATCAATTATAATAAGGAAGGTGGAAAAAATGGAACCAAAGACGAACTATCAATATACATATTTTATACATCCCTTTATAATAAAAGAAGGGAAATACCAAAAATACATACAAAAAATGTTAAAAGACAAGGACTTTGAACTAAAAGTATTTCAAAGAGAAAAAGACCTAAAAACGTACCAATACTTTTTGCCAAAAGCTAGAGAATTTTTATTCTCAAGCTTTGGACTAAACAGCGAAAAAATAAAAAATCTTGAAGAATTGCCAGTAGAAACACGGAGCAGCGATACTTGGCAAATATTCATGTAACATATTTGAATATAATCTAAAAAAAGATATTCAAGGAAAAGTTGATGATAGCAAAGGAATATTCTTTAACATACAAAAAATAGAAGTCATATGTTTCAAAACAGGAATAGGATTTGTTTTGATAAAAACAAATGTAGAAGAAGAGACAAGCTTTGCAAACATATTAAATTTTAATTACAAATTTAGAGATATAAACCAAGAAGGAAATATGCTAGATTCTTATGACAATATCAGATTACAAACTAGCGATTTTGCAGATGTAAAGACTTTTAGAGATTTAATAAAAAGCATCACAGATTCCAATGTTGATGCAATTGAGTTAGATGTAAATGTAGAACGATTTTTAACATTTTCATATTTGTGTGTAGACCAAGAAGCTTGGAATGCAACAAATGAATTCGATAAAATCAAGCATCACTTTGTAAAATATGCCAATATTTTGCCAGCAGATAAAGATGCAAATTTAGAAACAGTGGAAGCAAAGAAATTAGTAACATTATCCAAATGGAAATACGCAAAAATGGCACTAACAAAGCAATCAGTAGCATTACTATCATCAAGTGCAGAAATGAACAACTACACAATACTTCCAGCAGAATACGAAAATCAATATCTTTATACATACATATTAAATTTGTATAAAAAAATATATCTAAAAAAATTACAAGCAGAATTCAAAAATCCTAGAAAAGTAAATTCTGCAAGAAAGCAATTTGCTAATTTTACAAAAAAACTTTGGGTTCAAGAAGTAACGGAAGATGACACTGGTACAGAATTAGACTTAAAAATGAGAGACGTTTTGGAATTAGAAAAATTGTATGCAGAAGTGAAAAGTAAGTATGATGTTTTATACAAAGATATGAATATAGATAAAAATAGAAAATTAATAATTTTTATTGCAATAATGTTAGGTGCATCATTAGCTTTGAATATAATAAACTTTATTGTTTTAATGAAAAAGTAAGTAAAAACTTAAATCGAGCGAACCCCTTCTTTTAGGTTCGCTTGATTGATATTATTATAAAAAACAAGGAGAAGTTTTATGAAAATAGCTTGTGGAACAGATATAATAGAAATAGAAAGAATAAAAGAAAACATAGAAAACTTAGGAGAAAAGTTCTTAAACAAAATATATACAGAACAAGAAATACAATATTGCGAAAGCAAAAAAGTACAAAAATATCAAAGCTATGCAGCAAGATTTGCAGTAAAAGAAGCAGCATTTAAAGCAATATCATTTAAATTAAAAGATAAATACCAAATATGTTGGAAAGACATAGAAACAATTGTAAATGACCAGGGGAAACCAGAATTAAGAATAATAGGCCTAAATTTGAATGATGTAGAAAGTATGGATGTGAGTATATCACATTGCCAAGCTTATGCAACAGCAAATGTAACAATTTTGATTAAATAGAAAATATTGCCATTGGGGACGGACCTTTTTGGCAATTTATTGCCACTGGGGACAGACCTTTTTGACATGGGAAAAGAATAATTAGAGATAGAAGGAGAAAAAATGAAATTTTTTGACAGTCATGCACATCTAAATGACGAAAAATTCGATGAAGACAGAGATGAGCTAATAGAAAAAATCCACAATGACGAGATAGGAAAATTTATAACAGCAGGATATAGCATAGAAAGTTCAAAAAAAGCAATAGAACTATGTAAAAAATATGAATTTATGTATCCTATATGTGGAATATCACCAAATGACATTCCACAAACAGAACACGAATTGTGGAAAGACTTAGATGAAATTGAACAAATAATAAAAATAAATAATCTTACTGTTGCAGTTGGTGAAATTGGTTTAGATTATTATTGGAATAAAGAAAATAAAAAATTACAAAGGCTAGCTTTTATTGAACAAATAAAAATGGCAAATAAATTAGGACTTCCAATAGTTATACACACAAGGGAGGCTGTAATGGACACAATAGAAATTCTAAAACAAAATGAAGTTATCAAAAAGGGAATTTTTCACTGTTGTCCGCTAAACAGAGAGTTGGTCAAAGAAGCTTTGAAATTAGGATTTTACATTTCTTTTGCAGGCCCAGTTACTTTTAAAAACTCAAAAAATGCAGATGAAATTATAAATCTTGTGCCAAATGATAGAATGTTAATCGAAACAGATAGTCCATATCTTTCTCCAGAACCTTTAAGGGGGAGAAGGAATGATCCAAGAAATGTTAAGTTGACAGCTCAAAAAATTGCAGATGTTAAGGGTCTTTCTTTGGAAGATGTTGCAAATATTACCTACGAAAATGCTATGAGAATTTTTGAAATATAATATTAAGTTAAAAGTCATTTATCAAAAGAAGAAATCGAAAAACTAAAAAAGAATAATAATAAATACAAAAAAGCTAGAATATACTATATACTCTAGCTTTCTTATATTTAACACAATTTATCTCAAATTCCTTAAAGCTTCAATTCTGTCTTCGGTACTAGGGTGGGTAGACCAAATATTAGAAGACTTTTTCTTCTTACCTTCCTTAGTCTCACTTCTAAAAGGATTAACAATATACATACTAGCAGTAGCACTATTAGCAGTACCTAACTGATTAGGGTCACTTTCCAACTTTTGTAAAGCAGAAATAAGACCATCAGGATTACGAGTAAACTCAATAGCAGTACTATCAGCCAAAAACTCTCTCTTCCTTGACAAAGCAAGTTGCATCAAAGAACCAAAAATAGGAGAAAGAATTAGGCAAACTAATCCAATCAACATCAAAATTCCATTTCCACTATTATTATCACTGTCTCTATCCTTTCCGCCACCCCAGAAAAGAGTTCTAGAAACAATATCAGAAAGCATTACAATAAAACCAACCATAACAGAAACTACACAACTAAGCAAAATATCATAATTCTTAATATGGCTCATTTCGTGAGCAATTACACCTTCTAATTCATAATAATCTAACTTTTCTAAAAGGCCAGTAGTAACACAAATAACAGCATTTTCAGGATTTCTACCAGTAGCAAATGCATTAGGTTGAGCATCATCTACCACATAAAGTCTAGGCTTTGTAGTCAATCCCGAAGAAATCATCAAAGCATCTAAAATATTTACTAACTTCAAATCTTCTTCCTTAGTCGCAGGCCTTGCCCTATTAAGAGACAACACAATTTTATCACTATAATAGTAAGAACCCCAAGCGGAAGCAATAGACACAGTAAGTGCAATTACGATTGAAAGCATTCCTAAATCCAATGCATTACATACATAATATATTATTAAAGTAATAACTAATATAAATATACTAACAATTATTCCAGATTGTATTTTATTTCTTTTAACATTTTCAAACATAAAAATTATTCCTTTCTATTATTGCCATTGGGGACGGACCTTTTTGGCAATTTATTGCCATTTAGCTCCGTCCCTGTTGGCAATTTTTTGCCAAAGGGGACACTCCTTAAATTTTTGAAACGTCCCCGACAGACAAAAATGTCCATCGGGGACATATCTGTTAGACATTAGTTCCCAAAGTCAACTTTAACATTTTTTCTAGCTTCATCACTTTCTGCTTTAAATAAATCACGTGCTGTGAAATTAAACATTCCAGCGATAATGTTAGAAGGAAATACTTGTAATTTTGTATTGTACATAGTTACAGCGTCATTGTAAAATTGTCTTGAAAAAGAAATTTTATTTTCTGTATTTCTTAATTCTTCTGATAAGTCTGAGAAATTTTGATTTGCTTTTAGTTCTGGGTAGCTTTCAGAAACAGCCATTATTGTTTTTAATGATGTTGATAGTTCGTTATCTAATTTTGCTTTTTCAGAAACGCTATTTGTGTCAGCCCAAGAAGTTCTAAGTGCAGCAATTTTTTCAAAAGTTTCTTTTTCGTGTGCCATGTAACCTTTTACAGTTTCAACAAAGTTTGGAATTAAATCAAATCTTCTTTGTAATTGAACGTCAATTTGACTCCAAGCGTTGTCTACTTTTATTTTAGATTGTACTAAACCATTATACATTCCTATAACAGCTATGATAAGCACAACTAAAATAGCTAATATAATCCATAACATAATAATAAATCCTCCTATTCTTATAATATACAAATAGATAATAACATATTCTGATTTTTAATACAAGAAAAATGTAAAAAAATAAAATTAAAAAAGTAATATTTTAAAAATTGGAACATATAATAATAGTAAGTGCCTACGGAAATAAGCAATTCGAGCAAAAAGGACAAATTATTTGGGAAAAATGATATGTTTCTAAGTCTTGAAATTGTAGGGAAACGGCAAAATTTGACAAATTGGAAAAAATATAGTATAATAAATACGTTGCCAAAAGGAGGTAATAAAAAATATGAAAAGAGAAGAAAAAGCTTCAATTTCCATTATGAAAATAATATGTGTAACCATAATAATGATTTTAATATCAGGAATCGGAGTTATGGCAGTAAACACAAACTTAAAAGACGTAAAAATCATTCTTCAAAACGGATACGAAATGTCAACACTAACAGGAAAGACAACAGTATCAGAAATATTAGCAGAAAACAACATAGTATTAGAAGAAAATCAAAAAACAATACCAGACCTAAACCAAGAAATAACAACAGGTCAAAGTATACAAATAACAGATAAAACATACAACGAAGTTCAAATTGCAAAAATATCAGAAGAAGGTGTACAAACAACACTAGAACAAATACTAGAAAATTATGCACCAATTACTGAGAAAATAGTAACAGAACAAGTTGAAATACCATATGAAACAATTACAAAAAATGCAACAACATCAGAGCAAGGAACAACAAGTAGAGTACTAAAACAAGGAAAAAATGGATTAAAAGAAGTAACATACAAAATAAAAATTCAAAACAACGTGGAAATTGAAAGAACAGTACTATCAGAAAAAGTAATAACAGAACCAGTAAACAAAATAGTACAAGTACAAAAAACAGTACAAACAACATCAAGAGCTAGCACAACACCAAGAACAGCAGCAGTTCCAACAAACGGAACAACATATAAAATAACAGCATATTGTTCATGTGCAAAATGTTGTGGAAAATCAACAGGAAGAACAGCATCAGGAACACAAGCAACAGCAGGAAGAACAGTAGCAGCACCAGCAAACTTCGCATTTGGAACAAAACTAAACATCGGTGGACAAATTTACACAGTAGAAGACAGAGGCGGAGCAATAAAAGGTAACAAAATAGATATATATGTAAATTCACATGCAGCAGCATTACAATGGGGAGTGAGATACTTACCAGTAAGTGTAGTTCAATAAAAATATAATATAAAACTAGAAATTGGTTAATTTAGTAAAATTGACTAATTTCTTTTTTTATGTTAAAATAAAAGTGCGTAAAATGCAGGGGGAATAATCATATGATGAATATTATATTTTTAGACGTGGATGGAGTATTAAACTCTATTGAATCTGCGAGAACTTTTGTAGAACAACGGTGCAGAATAAAAAAGAACCTTTCAGAAAAGGAAAAAACAAATGTAGCCATTGTACAGTTGCAATCTGGTGCATTTGATGATTGGCCTTTTTCAGAAAAAAGCCTAGAATGCTTAGTCAAGATAGTTGAAAAAGCAGACGCAAAAATAGTAGTTAGCTCATGTTGGAGACTCTATGAAAAGCAAAAACAAAGGCTATTAGCCAAAATGTCAGAATATAATTTGGCAAGCAAGGTAATTGGTTACACACCATATTTACCTAGATTTGGTAGAGAAAAAGAAATTCAAACTTTCTTAGAACAGCTCAACCAGAGAGCAAATTATATTATTTTAGACGATGACATTGAATTCTTTCAAAATACGTCTGCGTATTTGGTAAGAACCAGTGAAGAATATGGTTTGCAAGAAAACCATATTGAAAAAGCACTAGAGATTTTCAGGAAACAAGAAAATAACGAACTATAAAAGGTTCGTTATTTTTATGCCAAAAATCAGCTAGACATTAAAGCAAAAATGTAGTAAAATAAGAGCATGCCAAAAGGGACGGTCCTTTTTGGCAGGAAAAGAGAAAGGACGAATGTAAATGAAATTAATATCATGGAATGTAAATGGCATAAGAGCGTGTTTAGAAAAAGGTTTTGCAGATTTTTTTAAACAAGTAGATGCAGAGATATTTTGCATACAAGAAACTAAATGCCAGCCAGAACAAGTGGATTTACAATTTGAAGGATACAAGAGTTACTGGAATAGTGCTGAAAAGAAAGGCTATTCAGGAACAGCTATATTCACAAAAAAAGAGCCAATAAATGTAACATATGGAATAGGAATAGAAGAACACGATAAAGAAGGAAGAGTAATAACATTAGAATTCGAAAAATTCTATATGGTGACAATATATACACCAAATTCAAAAAGAGAGCTAGAAAGGCTGGAATATAGGCAAATATGGGAAGATGAAATAAGAAGCTACTTATTAAAATTGAATGAAACAAAACCAGTAATAATGTGTGGAGACCTTAATGTAGCACATAAAGAAATCGACCTAAAAAATCCGAAAACAAACAGACGAAGTGCAGGCTTTACAGACGAAGAAAGAAATAAAATGACAGAATTGCTAGATGCAGGATTTACAGATACATTTAGACACTTATATCCTGACAAAGAAGAAATTTACAGCTGGTGGTCATATATGAGAAAAGCAAGAGAAAAGAACGTAGGCTGGAGAATAGATTACTTTATAACATCAAAACAAATAGAAAACAAAATAAAAGAAGCAAAGATACACACAGAAGTGCTGGGAAGTGATCATTGCCCAGTAGAATTGGACATAGAATTATAAGTAGATGTGTCCCAAAATGGACAAAATGTCCATCTGGGACGTTTCCTAATGGACATTTTGTCCAAAAAGAAACGTCCCCAAATGTCCCAAAGGAGGTAGAAAAGTGAAAGAAGTAAAGAATCATTGGAAAAAATGGGTGTACTGGTTTCTGCTAGGAGCAGCAATAATTGTGCTATACAAGGCATTAGATAATTTTGGAGATATATTGGACGGTCTTCACAAATTTTTTGCTATTTTAAGTCCGTTTCTAGCAGGAATTTTCATAGCATATTTGTTATATATGCCATGCAGGAATATAGAAAGTGCATATAAAAAATCAAAGTCAAAGTTTATTAAAAAGAAATCAAGGGTTTTAAGTGTGGCAACAGTTTATATAATAGCAGCGGTATTGCTAATAATTTTAGTAAATGTTATTTTACCAGTAGTTGTGGAAAGTGTTGTCGACCTAATAAATAATATACAAGGTTATTTTGAAACAGCAATTAATAAATATAACGAACTTCCAGAAAACTCTATATTAAAGGGCGATATAGTAAAAGAAGCTATTTCGAATGTACAAAATGTTGATATTAAACAATATTTCAAGCTAGACAAAATTTTAGAATATGTTATGGGAGCTGTAAATGCGGTAACAAGCATATTTAATGTATTTGTTGCGGTAATTGTATCTATTTACATATTAATGGAAAGAACACAAATAATAGAATTTTTAAAGAAATGTGCAAATGCAATGTTTGAAGATAAAACTTATAAAAACATAGACAAATATTTCAATCATTCAAATGAAATATTCTTCAAATTTATAGCAAGTCAATTTTTAGATGCGATTGTTGTTGGTATAATGGTAACAATTGCAATGACTATAATGAATGTTAAATTTGCACCATTACTAGGATTTATGATAGGACTATTTAATATGATACCATACTTTGGAGCGATTATTGCAGTTGCAATTGCGGTGATTATTACTCTAATTACTGGTGGCGTTTCACAAACTATTTGGATGCTTATAGTTGTGACTATTTTACAACAAATTGATGCAAATATTATTAATCCAAAAATTGTTGGAAAATCACTAAAAATTAGTCCACTACTTGTAATTTTTGCGGTAACAGTTGGTGGTGCATATTTTGGAGTGCTTGGTATGTTCTTAGCTGTGCCAGTTATTGCTGTTGTGAAAATTGTTGTTGAAGATTATATTGAATTAAAATTAGCTGCGAAAAAATAAAAAAATTGCCAAAGGGGACGAACCTTTTTGGCAATTTTTTGCCATTAAGGACCGTCCCTGTTGGCAATTTTTTGTACGAAATAATTATCCATTAAGCAAATATTGAACTCCACCATTGGCGAAAGCCATAATAAGGCCAGCAACAATAACACCAGCGATAATAGGTGGAACAGCCTTTTTAGGTGGTATCTCTAAAAAGTTAGCAATCAAAGAACCAACCCAAGCACCTGTTGTAGGGATAGGAACAGCGACAAACAAGAACAATGCTAGAGCTGTGTAAGTTTGAAGCTTTTCGTTCTCTGCGATTTTTTTTGTGGCTTTTTCAGAAGCCCAATCAATAATAATTTTGAAAGGCTTGAATTTTCCGAAAAAATCAAATAATGGTCTGATATATTTAACTATAAAATATACTGGTATGATATTTCCTATTAGTCCGCAAATAAATGCTGGAAGTACAGGCAAGCTAAATAGGTATTGAGCAATTACAACTGAGTATCTTAGTTCGATTATTGGAAATGCTCCTAAAAGTCCTGTAAGTATGTATTTTAGTATAATTGGTATTCCTGATAACATGTTTATTTCCTCCATAATTTGAAATCTTTTTGTATTGTACTATAAAAATAAAGATTCGTCAAATCCTGCCAGTTGAGTATAAAATTGATCCAAAATTTTTTCTAAGAGGTGTTTTTAAGGACTGTCCCCAAAAACACCCAAAAACATCACTCAAAACCCTTGACTTTTACGTAAAAAAGTGATATCATTATGTATGTTTAAATCAAAATTTTAAAAATCAAAAGTTATCAATTAAAAAAAGAAGAATTAAATGCAAGGAGAGACTAAGTGAAACCGGCTTGTAAGAGCAGACAAGGCGGATAGTTTAGACAAGCGAATTGCAATTTAAGAAGAACTTTTTTTAAAAGTATAAATTTTTTCTGCTTAATATTTTATAGGAGTGATTTTTTTGAAAATTAAAGAAGTTAACTACGAGAAAGCATCTCGTAAAGATTTCGCAAAAGTAGGCGACTATGTAGAAATGCCAAATCTAATCAAAGTTCAAAAAGATTCATATGACTGGTTTATAGAAGAAGGATTAGGAGAAGTATTAAAAGATATTTCCCCAATTGAAGACTACTCTGGAAACCTAGTACTTGAATTTTTCGACTACTACATGGAAGAAAAGACAAAATACACAGTAGAAGAAGCAAAAGAAAGAGACGCAACATACTCAACAAGACTACACGTAAAAGTAAGATTAATCAACAGAGAAACAGGGGAAATCAAAGAACAAGAAATCTATTTAGGCGACTTCCCACTAATGACAGACAGTGGAACATTCGTAATAAATGGAGCAGAGAGAGTTGTAGTAAGCCAATTAGTACGTTCACCAGGATGTTACTATGGACAAGAATTCGACACAAAAACAGGTAAAAGAACATACAACTCAACAGTAATGCCACTACGTGGAGCATGGTTAGAATATGAAACAGACGGAAACGACATATTCTGGGTAAGAGTAGACAGAACAAGAAAAGTACCAGTGACAACACTATTAAGAGCAATTGGTCTAACAACAGATTCACAAATATTAGACCTATTTGGAGAAGAAGAACTATTAAAAGCAACAATCAACAAAGACACAATAAAAGACCAAGACGAAGCTTTAATAGAAATCTACAAAAAGTTAAGACCAGGAGAATTGCCAACAGTTGAAGCAGCAAGAAACTTATTCAACGGACTATTCTTTGACAATAAGAGATATGACCTAGCAAAAGTTGGAAGATACAAATTCAACCAAAAACTAGCATTATCAACAAGAATAAAAGATAAAGTTTCTGCAAAAGACATAATAGATCCAGAAACAGGAGAAGTCCTAGTACAAGCAGGAGAAGTAATATCAGAAGAAGTAGCAGAACAAATCCAAAATACAGGAATAAATGTAGTTGATATAACAGTAGCAGACAAAACAGTAAGAATAATAGGAAATGGAACTGTAAATATCCACCAAGTATTACCAAATGTGGATTTAAGCAAGCTACATATAAAAGAATTAGTAAATTATAATGTGTTAAAAAATATAGTTGACAACACAGACGAAAAAGATTTAGCAAAAGCACTAGAAGAAAGAAAAGATGAACTAGTACCAAAATGTATAACAACAGAAGATATGCTAGCATCTGTAAACTTCTTACTAAATCTATCACATGGACTAGGTGGACCAGATGATATCGACCACTTAGCAAACCGTAGAATTCGTTGTGTTGGTGAATTATTACAAAACCAATTCAGAATTGGTCTAACAAGACTTGAAAGAGTAGTTCGTGAAAGAATGACAATACAAGACTTAGACGTAGTAACACCACAAACATTAATAAACACAAAACCAATAACATCAGCAATACGTGAATTCTTTGGAAGCTCACAATTATCACAATTCATGGACCAAACAAACCCACTATCTGAGCTAACACATAAAAGAAGAATTTCAGCATTAGGACCAGGTGGTCTAACAAGAGAAAGAGCTGGTTTCGAAGTACGTGACGTTCACTATACTCACTACGGAAGACTATGTCCAATAGAATCACCAGAAGGACCAAACATCGGTCTAATCTCAGCACTATCATCATTTGCAAGCATCAACGAATATGGATTTATTGAAACACCATATAGAAAAGTAGACCCAGAAACACACGCATTAACAGATATCGTAGAATATATGAGTGCAGATGTTGAAGATAACTACATAATAGCTCAAGCAGCTGAGCCAGTTGATGAAGAAGGAAAATTCATCCACCCAAGAGTAAGGGTAAGATTTAAAAACGAAGTAATAGAGGTTGAAAGAGAAAAAGTACAATATGTTGACGTTTCTCCAAAACAATTAGTATCAATAGCAGCAGCGATGATACCATTCTTAGAGCACGATGACGCAAAAAGAGCGCTAATGGGTGCAAACATGCAACGTCAAGCAGTGCCACTAATGATTACAGAAAGCCCAATAATCGGAACTGGAATTGAATACAGAGCAGCAAAAGACTCTGGAATATTAATTTTAGCAGAAGATGACGGAGTAATCGAAAAAGTTACAGGAAGTGCAATTACAGTAAAATATAAAAATGGAAAAACAGTAGTACATAAACTACGTAAA
Source organism: uncultured Clostridia bacterium (assembly GCA_948502395.1). GTDB lineage: Bacteria > Bacillota > Clostridia > TANB77 > CAG-508 > CAG-269. The sequence goes on from CAOPES010000004.1 coordinate 51,506, forward strand.
TTCAAAAGAACAAATGGTGGAACATGTATCAACCAAAAACCAATTGTTAAAAAAGGTGAAAAAGTTAAAAAAGGTGATGCAATAGCAGACGGACCATCAACACAAAACGGAGAAATGGCGCTAGGTAAAAACGTATTAGTAGCATTCTCAACATGGGAAGGTTACAACTACGAGGACGCTATATTATTAAATGAAAGACTAGTTAAAGAAGACGTATTTACATCAATCCACATCGAAGAATATGACTGCGAATGCCGTGATACAAAACTAGGTGCAGAAGAAATCACAAGAGATATTCCAAACATTGGAGATGACTCTTTAAAAGACCTAGATGAAAACGGAATAATCAGAATTGGTGCAGAAGTTAGACCAGGAGATATCTTAGTTGGTAAAGTAACACCAAAAGGAGAAACTGAACTAACAGCAGAAGAAAGATTATTAAGAGCAATCTTTGGAGAAAAAGCTAGAGAAGTAAGAGATACATCATTAAGAGTACCACATGGAGAAGCAGGAACAATAGTTGATGTAAAAGTATTCACTAGAGAAAATTCAGACGAATTAGGACCTGGTGTAAACCAAATAATCAGATGTTACATAGCAACAAAAAGAAAAATATCAGTAGGAGATAAAATGGCTGGACGTCACGGTAACAAAGGTGTAATTTCAAGAGTATTACCAGAAGAAGATATGCCATTTATGCCAGACGGAACACCAATAGACATTCTATTAAACCCACTAGGTGTGCCTTCACGTATGAACTTAGGTCAAGTTCTAGAAGTACACTTAGGAGGAGCAGCAAAAGCCCTAGGTTGGAAAATATCAACACCAGTATTTGACGGTGCAACAGAAGAAGACGTAAGAGAATTATTAGCGAAAGCAGGAATGAGCGAAGACGGAAAAACTGTACTATATGACGGAAGAACAGGAGATCCATTTGACAAACCAATCACAGTTGGTGTTATGTATATGTTAAAACTACACCACTTAGTAGATGACAAAATCCACGCTCGTTCAACTGGACCATACTCACTAGTAACACAACAACCACTAGGTGGTAAAGCACAATTCGGTGGACAACGTTTCGGAGAAATGGAAGTTTGGGCATTAGAGGCATATGGAGCAGCATACACACTACAAGAAATGTTAACAGTAAAATCAGACGATGTAGTTGGACGTGTTAAAACATATGAAGCAATTGTTAAAGGTGAAAATGTACCAGAACCAGGAGTTCCAGAAAGCTTCAAGGTATTAGTAAAAGAATTACAATCATTAGGATTAGACGTACGTCTATATTCAGAAGACAACCAAGAATTAGAGCTAAAAGAAAACATTGAAGAAGGAATAGAATATGATCCAAGTCAAGAAACAAAAATATCAGAAGAATTAATTGCAGATGGAGACTTAGACGGATTTGGAGAAGAAACAGAAGACGATATGCTAATGGAAGATGATACAACAGATGACGATGATGACGAATTATTCGGAGACCTAGGAGACGAAGGCGACGAAATGATATTTGACAGTGATTTAGCAAATGACAATTTAGATAATGATGAAGACAATATATAAATAATTGAATATATTTCAAAAGGGAAAGAGACGACAGGAAGGAATTGCAAGAGCGGTGGCTAGCTCTCTTATCCTATTTTGAAATAACCATAAAAACCAAATGAAAGGTGGAAAATCGTGGACGAATTAGATGTTTTTAACAAATTAAAAATTGGTGTAGCATCAGATGAAAAAATAAGAGAATGGTCAAAAGGAGAAGTAAAAAAACCTGAGACTATCAATTACAGAACATTAAAACCAGAAAAAGATGGACTATTCTGTGAAAGAATATTTGGACCAACAAAAGACTGGGAATGTCACTGTGGAAAATATAAGAGAGTAAGATACAAAGGTATCGTATGTGACAGATGTGGGGTAGAAGTAACAAAATCAAAAGTAAGACGTGAAAGAATGGGACATATTGAACTTGCAGCCCCAGTAGCACATATTTGGTACTTTAAAGGAATTCCAAGTAGAATTGCTTTAATACTTGATATCTCTCCAAGAAACTTAGAAAGAATAATATACTTTGCATCATATGTAGTAGTAGACAAAGGAACATCAGGACTAGAAAAATGCCAAGTATTAAATGAAAAAGAATACCATGAAGCAGAAGAAAGATTTGGAAAAGGTTCTTTCAAAGCAAGAATGGGAGCAGAAGCAATAAGAGAACTACTAGAACAAGTAGACTTAGAAAAACTATCTGCTGAAATTAAAAAAGAATTAGAACAAGCTAGTGAACAAAAAAGAGTAAAACTAGTAAAAAGACTAGACACAGTAGAATCATTTAGAATATCAGGAAATAAACCTGAATGGATGGTAATGAACGTTGTGCCAGTAATACCACCAGAATTAAGACCAATGGTACAATTAGACGGTGGAAGATTTGCAACATCAGACTTAAATGACTTATATAGAAGAGTAATAAACAGAAACAACAGATTAAAAAGATTATTAGAATTAGGAGCACCAGAAATAATTGTAAGAAACGAAAAAAGAATGTTACAAGAATCAGTAGATGCCCTAATAGACAATGGAAGACGTGGAAGAGCCGTAACAGGAGCTGGAAACAGACCATTAAAATCTTTATCTGATATGTTAAAAGGAAAACAAGGAAGATTCCGTCAAAACTTACTAGGAAAACGTGTTGACTACTCTGGACGTTCTGTTATCGTAGTAGGACCAGAACTACAAATATATCAATGTGGATTACCAAAAGAAATGGCAGTTGAATTATTCAAACCATTTGTAATGAGAGAATTAGTAGGTAGGGGAATAGCACAAAATATCAAAAATGCAAAAAGAATGGTAGAAAGACTAAGACCAGAAGTATGGGAAATATTAGAAGATGTTATAAAAGATCATCCTGTAATGTTAAACCGTGCTCCAACACTACATAGACTAGGAATTCAATCTTTTGAACCAGTATTAGTAGAAGGAAGAGCAATAAAACTTCACCCATTAGTATGTGAAGCCTTCAATGCTGACTTCGACGGTGACCAAATGGCAGTGCATTTACCACTATCACCAGAAGCACAAGCAGAATCTAGATACTTAATGTTATCAACAAACAACTTATTAAAACCACAAGATGGTAAACCAGTTGCAGTACCAAGACTAGATATGATTTTAGGAAGTTACTACTTAACAATGGTATTAGACGGAGAAAAGGGAGAAGGAACATATTACAAAGACCCTGAAGAAGCAATAATGGCTTTTGAAAACCATGATGTTGGTATCCACGCAAAAATCTTTGTTAGAGTAGCAAAGGAAATTGACGGAGAAATAAAAACTCAAAAAATAGAAACAAGTGTTGGAAGAATAATATTCAACCAAGGAATACCACAAGACTTAGGATTTATCGATAGAAACGAAGATCCATTCCAATACGAAATAAGTTTCCCAGTTATGAAAAAATCAATGGGACAAATAATTGAAAGAGTAATAAGCAAACATGGACTAACAGAATCAGCAGAAGTAATAGACTATATCAAAGCTTTAGGATTTAAATATTCTACACTAGCTGGAATTACATTCTCAATGGACGACGTTAAAGTGCCAGAAGCTAAAAAAGGACTATTAGCAGAGGCTGATGACCAAGTTGAAACAATCAGAAAACAATATGCAAGAGGTTTAATTACAAACGAAGAAAGATATAACGCAGTAATCAATGTATGGGAAGCAACAACTAAAAAAGTAAGTAACGCAATGGAAGAAAACTTTGACGAGCTAAACCCAATATATATGATGGTTAAATCAGGAGCCCGTGGTAATATGAACCAATTAAGACAAATTGCAGGTATCCGTGGACTTATGGCAAGTACAACAGGTAAAGCGGTAGAAATACCAATCAAATCATCATTTGCCGAAGGACTAGATGCCCTAGAATACTTCATATCTGCCCATGGTGCACGTAAAGGACTTTCAGATACAGCGCTAAGAACAGCTGACTCTGGATATTTAACAAGAAGATTAGTTGACGTATCACAAGACATCATAGTTAGAGAACACGACTGTGGAACAGAAGAAGGAATTATGATTTATGACATCAAAGACGGTCAACAAATAATCGAAAAAATGCAAGAAAGACTTGTAGGAAGATATGCAGTACATGATGTAATACACCCTGAAACAAACGAGTTAATCGTAGATACAAACACAATGATAAATGAAGAAATAGCAGAAAAAATAGTATCTGCTGGAATAGAAAAACTAGAAGTACGTTCAGTACTAGGATGTCACTCAAAACAAGGTGTATGTCAAAAATGTTACGGAATGGGTCTAGCTAGAAGAGACTTAGTATCAATAGGAGAATCAGTAGGTATCATAGCAGCACAATCAATTGGAGAACCAGGAACACAGCTAACAATGAGAACTATCCACTCTGGTGGTGTAGCAGGTGTAGCCGACATCACACAAGGTCTTCCAAGGGTTGAAGAATTATTCGAAGCTAGAAAACCAAAGGGATTAGCAATAATTTCTGAAATAGACGGAAAAGTAAAAATCAAAGAAACTAAGAAGAAAAAAGAAGTAATAGTTACAGGAAAAGATGATTCAAGAACATATACAATACCATTTGGTTCAAAAATGAAAGTAAAAGATGGAGACATGGTAGAAGCAGCACAACCACTTATAGAAGGATCAATCAACCCAGGCGAAATCTTAGAAATCAAAGGACCAGAAGGAGTATACGAATACTTAATTTCAGAAGTACAAAAAGTATACAGAAACCAAGGTGTTGACATCAACGACAAACACATCGAAGTAATAGGAAGACAAATGCTTAAAAAAGTTAGAGTTGAAGACAACGCAGATACAGATATGTTCCCAGGTTCACTAATAGACATGTACGAATTTGCAGACAAAAACAAAGAAGCAGTAGAAGCAGGAAAACGTCCAGCAACAGGAAAACGTGTACTATTAGGAATAACAAAAGCATCACTTGCAACAGACAGCTTCTTATCAGCAGCATCATTCCAAGAAACAACCAGAGTATTAACAGAAGCAGCTGTTAAAGGTAAAGTTGATGACTTAGTAGGTCTAAAAGAAAACGTAATTATCGGTAAATTAATACCAGCAGGAACAGGTATGAAGAAATACCAAGATGTTCATATTAGTACAGAAAACGAAGAACCACAAGAAGAAACAACAGAGACAAAAGCTGAATAAGAATTAAAATTGCCAGAAGGGACGGACCTTTTTGGCAATTTTTTGCCATTTAGGACCGTCCCCGTTGGCAATTTATTGCCAAAAAGGTCCGTCCCTGTTGGCAATTTCTTGACAAAAGGGCAAAATGCTAGTAAAATATAATAGGAAGAAAATATAAGGGAGAAAATGTATGCAAAAAAGCAACAGAAAGATATTTGATACATTAATATCAAGAACAAAAATATACCTAGCAATAATATTTATATTGCTAGTAATAGTGTGTATAGAGAACAAAAAAATGATAATTCCATCAATACTATTATACTTAGCAATAGGAACATACAGCTATTACACAAATACAAAAAAGAAAACTGAGATATCAGAAACACTTCAAGACCTAACACTTACAGTAGATTCAGCGGCGAAAACAACGCTGATAAATTCGCCATTTCCGCTAATAATATTAGAAGCTGACGGTAATGTAATATGGAAAAGTGCAAAGTTTATAACAGAGTTTGCTAATGTAGATATAAACACATATGTAACTGATATAAATACAGATATCAAAAATGAAATAAAAAACAATACGAATAATGACAACAAGCAAAAAGACAAAAAGGACATAGTTAAACAAGTAAAGATAGGAAATAAAGATTATCAAGTAGTTGGAAGATATATAAAGCTTAAAAACAGAGACAAAAAATATAAGCAAGATTATATGGTAATAATGTACTTTATTGACAACACAGAAAACATCAAATTGCAAAGTGAGTATAAAGATTCTAAGTCATGTTTTGGAATAATAATGGTAGACAATTATGAAGAAACAATGCAAAGGTTAGATGCAAGTGAAAAGCCAATAGTAACAGCTGAAATAGATAAAAAGATGTATGACTGGGCAAATAAGACAAATGGTGTTCTTATAAAATCAGATCGTGATAGGTATGTATATTTATTTGAACAAAGATATCTACAAGCAGTCAAAGAAGACAAATTTAGTATATTGGACCAAATAAAGGAAATTGACAATAAAGAAAAATTACAATTTACATTAAGTATTGCAGTATCAAATGAAGGCGCAACAGACAAAGAAAAATATAAGTCTGCACAAGATGCAATGGATGTTGTACTAGGACGTGGTGGAGACCAAGCGGTTATAAGAGAAAATGAAATATATAAATTCTTTGGTGGAAGAGCACAAGAATTAGAAAAAAGGACGAAAGTCAAAGCTAGGGTAGTGGCACATGCATTAGAAAACCTAATAAAAGAGTCGAAAAAAGTAATGATAATGGGACATACAAACCCTGATATGGATGCAATTGGCTCAAGCATGGGAATTTATAGATTGGCAAAAACATTAAATAGAAATGCATACATAGTAAACAGTGAAGCCACATCATCAGCAATAAAAGCATTTAAACAAACACTTGACAAAGAACCTGAATATGAAGATACAATAATAAATAAAGAAATAGCATTGGAAAACATAGATGAAGATACATTGCTAGTTGTAGTTGACACAAATAAAGTGAACTACGTAGATGCACCAGAATTGTTAGAAAAAGCCAAAAAAATAGTAGTAATAGACCACCATAGAAGAAGTACAAATTATATAGAAGACGCAACATTAGTATTTCAAGAAGTATACGCTTCTTCTGCGGCAGAGCTAGTTACAGAGCTTTTACAATATGCAGAAGCAAAAATAGATTTAAAAACAATAGAAGCAGAAAGCTTATATGCAGGAATAATGATGGACACAAAAAACTTCACATTTAAAACAGGAGTAAGAACATTTGAAGCAGCTGCATACTTACGCAGGTGCGGAGTTGACATCATAAGAGTAAAAAAATGGTTCCAAAGTGACTTAGCAAGTTTCAACCTAATTGCAGGAATAGTAAAAAATGCTGAGCTAGTAACAGAAGGAATTGCAGTATCAATATATGAAGAAAAAACAAAAGACGCAAGCCTAATATGTGCAAAAGCAGCAGACGAACTACTTACAATAAGCGACATTACAGCATCATTTGTACTAGGAAATACAGGCGACAAAATCTGCATAAGTGGACGTTCAATTGGAGACATAAACGTACAACTAATCCTAGAAAAACTAGGCGGTGGCGGACACATAACACTTGCAGGAGCACAAGTCGAAGGAATGACAATGGAAGAAACAAGGCAAGAACTAATAAACCGTATTCACGAATATTTTTCAGAAATAGAATGATGTATTTGGGTGTTTTTGGGGACAGACCTTAAAAACACCTATCAATTAAGAAATATGAAAGACTAGGGAAATAAGTAAAACCTAGTCTTTTTTTGTGCGGATTTTTTGGGACAGGCCAAAAAAGTTTCACTTGCAGACGTTTTGGGACTGTCCCAAAACGTTTTGAAAAGAAGATGTGTCCCAGAATGGACAAAATGTCCAAAAGGAAACGTCCCCAAATGTCCCGAAAATGTAACATAAAAACAATATTTGTAACAAAAGTTACCAAAATGACGAGCCGTAAGCCGGCAAGCGACATAAAAATGTATGGCAAAAATAACCTGTTGAAAACTCCAAAATAATTAGGTAAGATTAAAGAGAAGAATTATTTTATTTAAGTAGGAGAAAAACTATGGGGCAAAAGATTAAGAAAATGTTAAATTCAGAGAAAGGGTCAATTACAGTACTTGTTGTTGCTGCAATGCTTTTTATGATTGTTATTTTAGTGCTGTCATTTATGGGAATGTCAAATAAGACATCAACACAAATGAGTAATATTAAACAAATAGAAAAAGAATATGCGTCAGAAGAAGATATTGGGCAAGTGTACAAGGAAACTATTGAGACAATTGATAGGGTTGGGGATATAAAGATAACTCCAAGTACAACTGAATGGACAAATGGTGATGTAACTGTAACTATTGAATATCAAAAGCAATTGACTGAAAATAGAAAAGCGGGAATAGGCAGTGCAGATACGCCAAATGCAACTTCTTTGACGTTAACAGAGAATGGAACTGTATATGCTGAGGCTTATACAAAAGACGGTCATAGGAGAAAAGCAAGCCTACAAATAAATAATATAGATAAAGTTAAACCAACAGCGATAATTAGAACAAATGGTGGTTCTTATGTAATGCCAACTAAAAGTGACAAAGCTACTATTAAGACAAGAGTTAATGTAAATGATTTAGGTGGAAGTGAGCTAAAAGATATAAAATATGCTTGGTCACAGTCAAAAGACGTAGAGCCTACTAGCTGGCAAACATTTGCAGATGGCGATACAGTTACAAAAAATGATTGCACAATTGGTACATATTATTTATGGTTAAATGTAACTGATAATGCTGGAAATAGAGCAGATACAAAAGTAAGTAATGCTTTTATAGTAAGAGATTCTAGCAATGCAATGGATAATATAACATTTAAAGTTGAACCAGATGGCTGGACAAATAAAGATGTGAAAGTTACAGTAATATATGGAGATAATTTAACAGAAAATAGAAAAGCTGGACCAGAAGGTGAAGATCTAAAACCAAATGCAACAACTGTAACTATGACAGAAAATGGTAAGGTAGTGGCAGAAGCAGAAGACCCAGCAGGAAATAAAGTAATAGCTGAAATTGTTATAGATAAAATAGATAAAGTGGCACCAGTGATAAAAACAGTAACAAATCCAAGCAATGGAAACTGGACAAATCAAAATGTAACAGTGACATTAGTGGCAGAAGATAATTTATCTGGAATAAAAGAATTCCAATGGTTTGAAAATGGAGAATGGACAACAAGAGCATTAGAAACAAATGGAAATACAGGAACAATAACATATACTGCTGAGAGAGATACAACAATAAGATTTAGAGTAATAGATAATGCTGGAAATATATCAGAAGAAAAAACAACAGTAGTAAAAATAGATAAAACAGCTCCAACACATACAAGGGCAGAAGTAAAGAATATTACAACAACAGGATATGATGTATATGTTTATGGAGTAACAGACGGAACAGGTTCAGGTGTAAACAGAGTACAATTCCCAACTTGGACAGAAGCAAATGGACAAGATGACCTTCAAAGTGAATGGCGAACAAATTCTAATGCAACAGGTGTAAAACAAGTAGATGGAACGACATGGGTATATCATGTAAATGTAACAGATCATAAAAATGAGTATGGATCATATATGACAGATATATATGGATATGATAACATTGGAAATGAAGGATACATAGGAAGAGTAAAAGTAGAAGTTCCAGGTGTTGTAATAACACTTAATGCAAATGGCGGAAGTGTGTCAACAGGAACTCTTACAAAAGGATATGGTAGCCAAATGGGAACTTTACCAACTCCAACTAGAACAGGATATACTTTTACAGGTTGGTTTACAGCAGCAACTGGTGGAACAAAGATAACAAGTACTACAACAGTGCCTGCAAATAATGTGACATATTATGCACAATGGACAATAAATAATTACACAGTTACTTATGATAACAATTATTATGCAAATAGCATATGGAATGACACAACACTTCTAGGAAAATATGCTCAAGCAGGAACAACACCAAAATCTAAAACAAATGTAGCAGATGCAAACGCAAAAGACGGAAATTATATAAAATTTGTAATGCCAGCGGGAACATCAGGTGGACCATATTATGTACCAGCAGCTAAATTAACAGCTGGAAAAACATACACATGGAGTGTATATGTAAAAGCAAGTACAAATAAAACAATATTTATGGGTGATGAACAAAATGGACAAAAAACTGTAAATCTAACAACAAATTGGCAAAAAGTAACACATACATTTACAGCAACAGATAGAAATTATATAGCATTTACATTTTATGCTAATTATGGCGGATGGGCAGATGGAGAAGAATTATATGTACATTCATTAGAAATAATGGAAGGAACACCAACACACACAACAGCAAACAAACAATATAATTCAGCATTAGGAACATTACCAGCGCCAACAAGAACAGGATATACATTTACAGGTTGGTACACAGCACCAGTAGGTGGAACAAAGATATCAGATGCAACAACAGTACCAGCAAATAATGTGACATATTATGCACATTGGACAACAAATACTTATACAATAACATATAATTTAAATGGTGGAACAGCTAATGGACCAACAAGTTTCAATGTGGGAACAGAAACAATAACATTACCAACACCAACTAAAAATGGGTATACATTCACAGGTTGGACAGGAAGTAATGGAACAACACCACAAAAAACAGTAACAATACCAAAAGGATCAACAGGAAATAAATCTTATACAGCAAACTGGACAGCAACAAATTATACAATAACATATAATTTAAATGGTGGGGCAATTACGGGACAACCAACAAGCTATAATATAGAATCAAATGAAATAACATTACCAACACCAACAAGAACAGGTTATACTTTTACAGGTTGGACAGGAAGCAATGGAACAACACCGCAAACAACAGTTAAAATTGCAAAAGGTTCAACTGGAAATAAAACTTATACAGCAAACTGGACAGCAACAAATTACACAATAACATATAATTTAAATGGTGGAACAATTACAGGACAACCAACAAGCTATAATATAGAATCAAATGAAATAACATTGCCAACACCAACAAGAACAGGTTATACTTTTACAGGTTGGACAGGAAGCAATGGAACAACATCACAAACAACAGTTAAAATTCCAAAAGGTTCAACTGGAAATAAAACTTATACAGCAAATTGGAGTATAAACAGTTATAAAATAGATTTGAACTTGCATGTTGACGGAACTGATTATTATTCAGGATATAATTCAAGAGTAAAAGTAGGTCTAAAAATAGGTGGGGTAGATAAAGGATATGTACAAGATTATGGTGGAAACCATCAATATGGAACTACTTGGGAAATGTATGGTCTAGAATTGGATGGAGAAAAAGTAGCATATTCTAGAACAGGAACATTAGGAGCGCAAAATACATCAATATGGGCAGACTTAAATACAATAACATTCAAAGTTAATAATGCAAGTTACGGAACAGTTTCAGTAGCAAACAGATTAGTAGCTAGTGGAACAACATATTCTACAAGTGGTGCAACAGTAACATTGGCAGGTGGAAGAAAGGTAACAGCAACTGCAACGAATGCAACAGGACATACAACAGTCTTATCAAGCTGGTCACCAGCAAGTGGAACAGTAAATGCCGCAACGACAGTAACAGCTAACTTTACGAGAACAGCAAATGATTATACATTAACAGTTAATCCAAATGGCGGAACTTGGGGCGGAAAGACTACTAATAGTACAGTAACTCAAAAATATAATACAACTAAAAGTTTAGGAAATGCAACACCACCAGCAGGATATGCAGTAACATTTAACGGAAATGGTGGAACAAGTGCACAAGGTTCAATTACATCAACAAAATCATTCTCAAGCTGGACAAAGAGTGGTAGTGGAAGTTATATACCATCAGTTGCAAACCCATCTACTGGTGGAATGACAATGACTAAAAAGACTGATACAGACGGCATGGCATATTATAATTACGCATACAATGTAAGTGGAATTACAGGAAATACGTGGTATTGGTCAAGATTTCCAGCATATGCGTATACTGCGGGAAGTACATACGAAATTAGATTTAAAGTAAGAGTAAATAGTTCATCAGGTGGGGACATTACATTTAGGCATGCAGCATTAGTTAATGACTATGGAACTCCAGGATGGGTTTCTAAAGGTTTTTCAACAGCGACATCAGGCTGGCAAGATGTAACAATGACTAGAACATTTACAGGAACAACAACAACATTGAACAATAATACAGTAACAATAGCACCAGTATTCGAGTTCTATACAGGAAACTTAATGAACAGAAATGCGGCAATAAACTTTGATGTTAAAGATATTCAAATAATAAATACATCAACAGGAGCAATAGTTCAAAGTTCTAATAACAGCTACTTATATGGTGCAGGTGCAGGAACAGTAACTGCAAATTATACAAATAACGCTATTACTTTACCAAATGCTACAAGAACAGGATATACATTTAATGGTTGGTATACAGCAGCAAGTGGTGGAACAAAAGTAGGAAATGCTGGTGCACAATGGACACCAACAGCAGCAACAACATTATATGCACAATGGACAAGAGATAATTATACAATAACATATAATTTAAATGGCGGATCAATTTCAGGACAAACAACAAATTATAATGTAGAGTCAAATGCAATAACATTACCAACACCAACAAGAACAGGATATACATTTACAGGTTGGACAGGAAGTAATGGAACAACAGCACAAACAACAGTGACAATTCCAAAAGGTTCAACTGGAAATAAAACTTATACAGCTAACTGGAAGATAAATCAATATACAATCGATTTAAATATGAATGTTGACGGAACTCTTTATGGTTCAGGATATAATTCTAGAGTAACAGTAGGATTTAAAGTAGGTGGAGTGGATAAAGGATATGTACAAGATTATTGTGCAGCGAATAACTATGGAACATCTTGGGAGATATATGGATTGAAACTAGATGGAGAAGCAGTAGCATATACAGCTAGTGGAACATTAGGAGCAGGAAATGCAGGTGTAGTAGTAAATTTAAATACAATAACATTTAAAGCAAATAATGCAAGTTATGGAACAGTATCAGCTAGTAGCAGAATAGTTGTAAGAGGAACTACATACTCTACAAGTGGCTCAACTGTAACGCTAGCAGGTGGAAGAAAAGTAACGGCGGCAATAACCAATGCAACAGGATATACAACAACATTTTCAAGTTGGTCACCAGCAAGTGGAACAGTAAATGCTGCAACAACAGTAACAGCAAATTTTGCAAGAACTGGAATTGTATCTACAATAACATTGAATGGACAAAGTGCTACAAGTGCAGGAAGTACAGCCGTATATCAAAAATATGGTTCAGGTGTATATAAAGAAGTGGCTTGTACAAATCAAATGACAGCATCTGCAAATGCAATAACAAAACCAAGTAGATCATATACATTGACATATAATGCAAACGGCGGAACTGTAAGCCCTGCAAGCACTACGGCAAGTTACACGTTTGGCGGATATTATACAGCGACTGGCGGTGGCGGAGACCAATTGATAAATGCTAATGGTAACATAACTGATAAATTTACGACAACTAAATATAGCGCAAATGCCACATTATACGCAAAGTGGACAAGGAACGCTATAACCCTTGCTACGCCGACAAGGGCTGGGTACACTTTTAAAGGTTGGTTCACAGCTGCAAGTGGTGGAACTCAAATTACAAGTGCAACATCCATAACAGCAAATCAAACTATTTATGCACAATGGCAATTAAGTATTTGTAACGTACACTTTGATTTAAATACTATGAATAATATGAACAACTGGGCATTTATCTACAAAGAAAGATTTAATATAAGCTATGACGCTGCAAGCAAATTGAATACAGTTGTAGTTAATGGAAGCGATGGATGGGAAGTTGCATACATACCTTTCAACACAATAGTAGGAAAAGAATACACAATATCATTTGATTACCAAAACCCTAATGGATATAATGCACTTTCAGGATATCAAGGAATTGGATATCAAGTATTAACAAGTGTAGGAAATCAAGACAACCTATCAGCATCAGTAGCAACAAAATACCTAGCTACTGGAAAAACAGGAGTAACAAGATTAAGTATAACATTTAAAGCAACAACAGCTACTACATACTTTGCATACAACTTTGGTATGGCTGCTGATGGAGTTACAACAACTTTAAAACTAGGAAACTTGAGAATATCTGAAACAGTTTCTTACAATACAGCAATAGGGAAACTACCAACTCCAATAAGAACAGGATATACATTTAACGGTTGGTATACTGCAACATCAGGTGGAACAAAGATAGAAGAAACGACAAAGGCAACAGTAGAAAATATAACATATTATTTACAATGGCAATTAACTAACTATACAATAACATACAATCTAAACAGTGGAACAGTAACAGGAAACCCAACAAGTTATAATATTGAAACAAATACAATAACACTAAAAAATCCAACAAGAGCAAACCACATATTTAACGGTTGGACAGGAAGTAACGGAACAACAGCACAAACAACAGTAACAATACCAAAAGGCTCAACCGGAAATAAGAGCTATACAGCTAACTGGACAGCAGCAAATTATAGTGTAAACACAAACCCAGTTACATACTATATGACATTAGCACAAGCAGTAGCAGCATCAAGTAACGGTTCTACAATAACACTTCTTAAAGATTGTACAGATACATCAGGAGTAAGCATAAACAAGACTTTGACATTTAACAAAAATGGACATACATTAACGAGATCAGCAGGAATTGTTCTTGCAGCAAATACAACAGCAACACTTACAGTAACAGGCACAGGAACAATAACTTCATCATCTAATGCAATAATAAATAACGGAACAGGCTCTGTTATAATAAATGGTGGAGAAATAAAAGGAACTGGAACAGTTTCTACAATAAATAATGGTTCAACAGGAAAGGTAGAAGTAAAATCAGGAACAGTTTCATCATCAAATGGCACCGTAATACATAATGAGACAAGGGGTACTATACTTATATCAGGCGGAACAGTTTCTGCTACTGGAACAACCTTAGACCATCGTGCTATTTATAATAAAGCTGCTGGAAGTGTTACAGTAACATCAGGTACAATAAAAACAACTCAAGGAAGGGGAATATATAATAAATCATCTGATGCAGTTGTCAATATACAAAGTGGTACATTTAATACTGGAGCAGAATGTGTATATATGGAAAATGGTACATTATGGATTGATACTGCAACAATGAATGCCTGGGCGTCTGCAATATATTTTGGGCCAGCAGGAAATTTAAGAATATCTGGTGGTTCATACACATCAACAGCATATAATGGATTACATGTTAATGGTGGAGCAGTTACTATCACAGGTGGAACGTTTACTGGAAAAGAAAATGGTATTTATATGGAAGGTGCTTCTAGAGTAACTGCATATGGCGGAACATATATTGGTACAGGTACTAATTCAGCAATTAAAGCAATGAATACTTCAACATCAGAATTCATCGATCCTACTTTCAGAACATCAGGTACTTATTTGATATCAAATGAAACTGGAAGTGGTAATGGCTGTATAATAAGAAGTAGGGCATCTAACTTTGGATTATCAGGAAATAATGTATATGGCTACGTTATAGCAACTACAAATAATTCTGTTGGACAATCTTCTGAGTTAGTCAGAATATATAATGCAGCTACAACATATGTTATGTTCCCAACGTGGACAGACAGAAATGGTCAAGACGATATAAAATGGTATAATACTTCAAAAAACGGAAATTATAACGAAGTAAGAATTTACAAATCAAACCATAATAACGAAACCGGTCGTTACAATGTACATATATACGACTCTGTAACAAGTGGTACAGCAAGAAATATTATAGGAACAACACATATTGATATTTAGTACTACTTAAACATATAAAAAAACATAACCATATTTCGATGTGGTTATGTTTTTTATCCATTTTTATAGTTCATTAGTGTTATTTACTGTGTCTTTATAAATTCGTTCCATATTTGAGTCGTAGTTTGTTTCAATTCTTTCGATATCTTTCGTTTGGGAAGTTTTTTTGTTAGAAATAGCAATAAATACTATCGATATGAGAACAACTACAAAAATCATTCCTGCTACTGCCATTACTGTAATTGATCCTTTGTTTTCTTTTAATCTTCTCATAAGGTATCTCCTTTTAATTAATTTTTTCTTTATATTATCTGATTTTACTACATTTTTCAAGTATTTTATTATTATTTTTATTAAAAAATTATAAGGCAAAGAAATGCCTAATTTAAGGCATTCCTTGTTTACAGTTGTTCTATTAAAAGTCTATGGTGAACCCACCAATATTATTTCTTGCTGTACCACTTGATACAGAGTCATATATGTGTACATTGTAACGACCCGTTTCGTTATTGTGATTTGATTTGTAAATTCTTACTTCGTTATAATTTCCGTTTTTTGAAGTATTATACCATTTTATATCATCTTGACCATTTCTATCGGTCCATGTTGGGAATAGAACATATGTTGTAGGCGCATTATATATTCTAACTAATTCTGAAGCTTGACCTGCACTTGTATTCGTAGTTGCTATAACAAGGCTTCCTACCCTTCCTGTTAATCCAAAATTAGCTGCTCTACTTCTAATTATACAATTTCCACCATTTCCTTTTCCAGCACTTACTGTACTATTTAATACTGCATAAGGATCTGCTGCATAATTTGATTTTATTGTTGTATTAATGAATTCACCTCTTGCACTATCATTAACAAGAACTACTGCATTTGCAGAATTTCCCATAATTGTTCCGCCTGTTGTTCTTACATTAGAGCTTCCTTTTATAATCATTCCATGTTGTTTTGCGTTAATAGTTCCACCTGACATATTAAGTGTTCCACCTTCTAAAATAACAGCTGCCGTTGTCGCAGAATTTGCATTTGTTATAGTTCCACCAGTAATGTTTATTTTTGCTCCATCATAGTTCGTTAAAACTACGGCACTTATTGAAGAATTTGTAATTGTCTTAGTTAATGTTCCGCCATTCATAGTAAAGTTACCTTCATTTGAAATAACTGCATGTCCTGCATTTGCGGTTATCGTACCAGAGCTCATAGTCATAGTTGCTCCTGATGTATTCCAAACACCATGTGAAGTATTTCCAGTTATTTTAGTATTTGCACCAGAAACTTTTAATGTTCCCCTGTTTATAATTCCTCTTGCATGACCATATATAGTTCCATTTGAAATATCTATTGTTCCCCTATATCCTTCTGGTTGTAATATAGCTGTTTCTGTTGAACATGTAACACTTCCACCTTTCATTGTAAGCGTTCCACTATATGTTGATATCGCTGTTTTATTTCCACTAACAGATCCCGCAGTAATTGTGGTATTTCCTGTAAGATAATTACATAATGCAGAATATGTATCTGTCCCTGTTCTTATTACTGATCCACCATTCATATTAAATGTTCCTGAACGATTATGAACTGCATGGTGTCTACCACCTGTAATAGTACCACTTTGTAGTGTTAATTTACCAAGATTTACAACTGCACCGTCTGTTCCTGATATTTTGGCATTTGAAATTGTTGCTGTTCCTGAGCTTTCATTACGTACTGCTGCAATTGGGTCTACATTTGCTGGGTCACTTATTTTTGCTGCTGTTGTCATTGTAACTGCTGATGTTATGCTCAATGTTCCTATATTGTGAATTACACTTACTGCTCCTGGATTTGTTACATTTGTAGTATATGTATTCTTCATTGTTCCTGTATGCGAAACATTTAAAGTTCCCCTATTAGTAATTAAATTAATTCCAGCACCTGTTTGTAATGTACCTGTGCCTGTTACAGTCAGTGTTTTACTAGCATTTACAGTTATTGTAGAATTTCTGGTTAATGTCTTTCCATTTGTTGTAAGTGTTACATTTCTATCAATTGCCACGCCTGAGGTATCTGTATAATCTCTTAGAAGTGTAATTGTAGAACCACCTGCACTATTTGCTGCTGCCACAGCTTGTGCTAAGGTTACGGTATATTTAACTGGATTTGTATTTACACTATAATTTGCAACTGTCCATTGTGCATATAATGTAATTCCATATGTATAGTTCCATTTCCATGGTTTTCCTATCCAGCTTGTCCAGTTTGTTCCTGTTCCATCTGCTTTTTCGTTCCAGCCTGCAAATACATAATTTGCTCTTGTAAATGCATTCGCTTTTGTAGTGTAGTTTGCTTCATATGTTGCTGTATCTGATGCCATTGTTCCTGTACCACCATTTGCATTATAATTTACTGTATATTTATTTGGTGTCCATTGTGCATAGTATGTTACATCGTTTGGTGGCATAGTAGTTGTTGTTGCTATTTTTGTTCCGCCAGTTGCAGCTGTATACCAACCATTAAGTGTAAATCCTGTTTCATTTACTGTTGGAAGAGTTCCTAGTTGTGATCCACATGCTTTTGTTTCTGCTTTTGTTGTCACTCTTGTTATTTTAAAGTTTGTTAATTTTAATGTTCCAGCTGAATAATAGTCTGTTCTTAAATTTAGTGAAAAACTAGCATTTTTTACTTGGTCTGCTGTTAATGTCATTACATTATCATAATGAATTTTTCCTGTTCCTGTTGGGGCAAATGTTGGCCAACTTATTCCCGGACTCCAAGAAGTAACATTTCCACTTCCTTGTACCCACATTTGATATCCGGCTTGTTTTGTTGTTAGTCCACTATATTCTAAGTCAAATGTTAATCTTAATTTATCATTTGCTGATAACCCTGAAATATTTAAAGTATATAATCCAGGACAATAATTTGTTATTCCTGTAAATCCTGTTATTGTTTTTCCACTGTCTTCAACTCTAGCATAATTTTTTGTTCCATTATAATTATATGTTACTGTGTAATTATTTGCTGTCCATTGTGCATAAATAGTTTGATTTGCTGTTATGGATGTTGCACTTGTAATTTGAGTTCCACCACTAGTAGCTGTAAACCAACCTTTAAAAGTGTACCCAGCCCTTGTCGGAGTAGCTAAAGAAATGCTGTTATTTGTCCACTTTGCGTATAATGTGGCTTTTGTGTCAAAAAAGGCAAAAAATAGAATATATGGGTTTATAAATTGCATCGTTTTTAGAGTATGGGGTTGAAAACAAAAATTAGTATTGAGAGTATTATTAAACAAACATAAGGTTCTTTGTAAATTTACATTTCTTGATAACTTTAAAAGGACTAGGTCTGGTATACCTAGTCTTTTTTAGTTAAAATATATAATTTAGTATATGTCAAAATTTCCACTTCTATTACTATTGACTATTGTTTCTTCTTTTTAATTCTTCTACTATTTTGTATACACTTGTATGAGGATTAGCATCTTCTCTATCTATTGATTGTCCATTGCTTATTTGATATTTTTCAACCTTTTTTGCATTGGCAATTGCTATATCTGTCTTATCCGATATATTATTATAGATATCCATACCTTCAAAATAATCAGGAATTTTCATTTTGAGTTCATCTTTAGCTTGTCTACTGCTTTTATAAACTTTGGCAGTATATCCGTAATGTAATATATACCAATACTCAAATGTTGGCGTAGACGTAATTAATTCAATTCCATTTTTTTCACAAATAGATTTAGCTTTATCAATTTGCTCTTGTTTTTTCTTATTTATATCTGTATCTATTAAAAGATAAATTTTATCGCCATATTCTGTTTTTATATCTTCTTCATTTATATAATTTATTAGTTCTTTTGCCATTCCAACAGGGTCAGTATGATTTCCAGTAGAGAATTTTATAATACATTCTCTACTAGAAAAATTTTTTAAGTAATTTGTCTCTGTTTTATTTTTTCCTTCACATCCTATTGCGACAATTGATTTCCTTTGCCTTTGATTACAATTTCGCTTTCTTTGCTCTAGTCGTCCCACAGGCATCCCTCCCTTACAATGAAAGGAATTGCCCCATATCTTCCATTTAAATATCCTTTTTGAATATTTTCAGTTTTTCTTACAGCAAAGTCGTCTAGTGGGTATAAATCCGTAGTACCCTTGGCAGGATCTTTTTCAGCAAACCATATTTGATCTCTTCTAAATGTATTTAAAGATAATAAATTTGTATCATGGGTATTGAATATTAATTGAGCATTATTTTTGTTTATTTTGTTATTATGGAATAAATCTACTATAAATTTTACCAATAATGGATGTAAGCTTTTATCTATTTCGTCTACAATTATCACTTTTCCTTTTTCAAAAGCTTCTTTCAGAATAGGACTAAAGAAAAATAGGCTTTGTGTTCCAAGAGATTCATCACCTAAATCTAATTCATAATTCTCTAAATTGCCATTATCGTTTTGTATTTCGTGTATTGTAGATATTTTTACTTCTTTTTGAATAATATTGTCGCCTTGAGAAGTATTTATATTATTTAATGATATTACATTACTTACCTTTATTTTTTCAATTTCAAAATTATAATCTTTTATGAGAATATCAGCTCTTTTTAATAAATTTATTGTAAATCTTTTCAGCGTTCCTCCTTTATCATTTTCAAATTTTGAGAATGCAAAATTTCCTGGATACGTACAATCATTGTATGTATCTATATCTTCTGAAAACCATATATAAGCATTTTTTGTTTTTTCATAATTCCATTCAGTAGCAGTAGATAAAAACAACTTTTTTTCAGTATTTTTAGTTGCTAATTCTTCTAGTTTCTTTTGTTCATTTTGTGTAAATTTATATTCATTTACATTTTTTCTATCGAAAATTAAGCTTGGTTTTGCTGACAAATATTGATATAAATATTCTGTGTAAATCTTGTTTATATCTGCTGAAAAGCCATAGATGTATTTTATATTATTTTTTACAAATACAAATTTAAACTCACAAGGTTTATTTATAGTTTCTTTGTCAAATTTAAATGGTACCATTTCTGTTAATGGCTCATTAATACTTCTTAGGTTTGATTTTCTAACCATTAGAATAGCTGCTGTTACAGCTTTCATAAAATTACTTTTTCCTGAAGCATTTGCACCATAAATTGCAGTAGATTTTAGGCATTTTTCTTTTGTAGTATTATTTTCAAATACATTTTTTACATTTTCGTCGCCATTACCCGCTAACATACTGAATGTGGTTTCATTTTTTATTGACATAAAATTTTTTACACTAAATTCTATTAACATATAATCCTCCTTGTATCCTATATTATATTACAGATTTTATAAAATGTAAACACATTTCAGTATTATTTTCTGTGTTTTTGCAACTTTTATTCATTTATTCCATAAATAACATCAAGATCCAACTTATATCTGTATATATTGCAATCATAATAAAATGAAAATAAGATTAATTTTTCAAATTACCTATTGATACAACATAAACTCCATCTTCTCTTTTATAAGAATATGGTGTAGCTGTTAAAACCATTAGGAAAGAAGGTTCACCGCTCTTTTTAGTATCAACTTTATCTTTAAATTTTAATAAATTCTGTGCAGCCTCTTCTATAAACCCTGAACCTAATTTTATTTCTATTGCACCCCATTTTCCTTTTCCAGTTTTCAAAATTGCATCTACTTCAAACTCAGATTTGTCCCTATAATAAGTCAATTCTCCATCTAACAATTGTGAATATATTTTTAAATCTCTTATACAAAGACTTTCAAATAGAAAACCAAAATAGTTAAGGTCATGGATTAAGTCGCTTGGACTTAAATCAAGTATTGCTGTTGCAATTGATGGATCTACTAATTCTAATTTTGATTTAGTCCTTATTGCTGTTTTCGACCTAATATTTAAATTTGTTGCTTTTACATTTTCAATTACAAATAACTTTTCTAAAGTATTTAAATAATCATCTAATGTTGGTCTTGAAACTTCGCTAGCAAATTCGTTTCTTACATCTTCCATTATTGTGGCATTTGAAACTGGTGTGGATATATTCCTTGCTAGGCTTCTTAAAACTGCTTTCATTTTTTCCGGATTTCTTTCCACTCCGTCAATAGTAGTTACATCTTCTCGTACTAAACTTTCTACATAATCTTTTGCTATTTGATACTTATTTTCTGCATCTATATCTAATGTTGCTGGCCAGCCACCCCTTACAATGCAACTAGCGATATCTTCTAGGGACAAATTCGATACTCCTTCTATATCCTTGCCGTTAATAACATCTTCTAAGGATACTTTTCCGTTTGAATCTTTTGATTCATAAAGTGACATTGGTCTCATTAATATTCTTGCAAATCTTCCTGTTCCTGTATGCATAGTACTTCCTTCGGCTGGTTTTGCAGAACCTGTTAATATATATTGTCCTTTTAGCCCTGTATTATCTACATCCATTCTGATAGAGTCCCAAACAACAGGATACATTTGCCACTCATCAAAAAGCCTTGGCTTTTCTCCTTCTAAAAATAACGATGGCTTTGTTTTGTTTATGAAATCAAAATTTTGTTTATTATCAGGATTTTGAAATTCTACTATACTTTTAGTATGTTGTTTGGCTGTTGTAGATTTTCCACACCATTTACAACCTTCTATTAATAACGCTCCCATATATTTTAGTTTTCTTTCTACTGTTTCGTCTATAATTCTTGGTAAATATTTATCCATACAATACCTCCATTCATAATAATATTATACGCCGTTTTTATAAATTTGTAAACATCTATTTTGCATTTTGGCGTATTTCTATTTTACACTTTGTCCGTAATTCATTTTATATTTTGGCGAAACCACTATCAATAGCAATTCATCTTTTTTAACTTATGTCACAAAGATAGCACAATTTATAAACCCATATATTCTATTTTTTGCCTTTTTTGACACAAAAGCCACATTATACGCAAAGTGGACAAATAACAGCATTTCTTTAGCTACTCCGACAAGGGCTGGGTACACTTTTAAAGGTTGGTTTACAGCTACTAGTGGTGGAACTCAAATTACAAGTGCAACATCCATAACAGCAAATCAAACTATTTATGCACAATGGCAATTAAGTATTTGTAACGTACACTTTGATTTAAATACTATGAATAATATGAACAACTGGGCATTTATCTACAAAGAAAGATTTAATATAAGCTATGACGCTGCAAGCAAATTGAATACAGTTGTAGTTAATGGAAGCGATGGATGGGAAGTTGCATACATACCTTTCAACACAATAGTAGGAAAAGAATACACAATATCATTTGATTACCAAAACCCTAATGGATATAATGCACTTTCAGGATATCAAGGAATTGGATATCAAGTATTAACAAGTGTAGGAAATCAAGACAACCTATCAGCATCAGTAGCAACAAAATACCTAGCTACTGGAAAAACAGGAGTAACAAGATTAAGTATAACATTTAAAGCAACAACAGCTACTACATACTTTGCATACAACTTTGGTATGGCTGCTGATGGAGTTACAACAACTTTAAAACTAGGAAACTTGAGAATATCTGAAACAGTTTCTTACAATACAGCAATAGGGAAACTACCAACTCCAATAAGAACAGGATATACATTTAACGGTTGGTATACTGCAACATCAGGTGGAACAAAGATAGAAGAAACGACAAAGGCAACAGTAGAAAATATAACATATTATTTACAATGGCAATTAACTAACTATACAATAACATACAATCTAAACAGTGGAACAGTAACAGGAAACCCAACAAGTTATAATATTGAAACAAATACAATAACACTAAAAAATCCAACAAGAGCAAACCACATATTTAACGGTTGGACAGGAAGTAACGGAACAACAGCACAAACAACAGTAACAATACCAAAAGGCTCAACCGGAAATAAGAGCTATACAGCTAACTGGACAGCAGCAAATTATAGTGTAAACACAAACCCAGTTACATACTATATGACATTAGCACAAGCAGTAGCAGCATCAAGTAACGGTTCTACAATAACACTTCTTAAAGATTGTACAGATACATCAGGAGTAAGCATAAACAAGACTTTGACATTTAACAAAAATGGACATACATTAACGAGATCAGCAGGAATTGTTCTTGCAGCAAATACAACAGCAACACTTACAGTAACAGGCACAGGAACAATAACTTCATCATCTAATGCAATAATAAATAACGGAACAGGCTCTGTTATAATAAATGGTGGAGAAATAAAAGGAACTGGAACAGTTTCTACAATAAATAATGGTTCAACAGGAAAGGTAGAAGTAAAATCCGGAACAGTTTCTGCTTCAAATGCAACTACAATTCATAATGAAACTAGTGGAACTATAACTGTGTCAGGTGGAACTGTAAATAATACAGGAACAAATATAGCTCATCGTGGTATTTATAATAAAGCTGGTGGAACAATTGCACTAACTTCGGGTTCAATAACAACGAAACAGGGACATGGTATTTATAATAATTCAACAGGAAAAGTTAATATAACAGGGGGCACAATTACGTCTAGCTATGAAGCAATATATATGCTTAAAGGAACATTAACTATTACGACAACAACAATAAATAGTTATGCATCTTGTATGTATCTTAACAGTGGAACTACCACAACTATAAATAATGGCTCATTCACATCAACTGCATATAATGCAATACATGAAAATGGTGGAGATGTCAAAGTTAATGGCGGAACCTTTGCTGGTAGTGGAACAGGAATTTATGTAGAAAATTCTGGTGGTGCAATGATCAAAAATGCAACTATTATTGGAAATTCTAATAACCCAGCAATTCAAGTTGCGCATAATGCTAATATTGAATGTGTAAACTCAACAATAAGAACAGCAGGTGCAACGGCTATAATAAATCATACAGACCAAGGTGGACATTGTATAATAAGAAATAGAACTTCTAACTTTGGTATAACTGGTGGAATTACTGGATATGTAATAGCAACTACAAATACTGGCACTGGACAATCTTCTGAAACAGTTAGAATATATAATTCTAGTACAGAAAATGTAATGTTTGCTGTATGGACTACAAGAAATGGTCAGGATGACCTTATATGGTCTAATACTAGAAAAACTTCAAATTATAATCAATTTGTTGTTTATAAATCTAGTCACAACAATGAAACAGGAGAATATGCTGTGCATATGTATGACTCAGTAGACGGTTCAAATGCTAGAACTCCTATTGGTGGTACAGGAATTTATTTCTAATAAAGTAATCAAAGAGACCTTAAATTCAAGGTCTCTTTTTTCTGTTTGTAATCTTCTGGCTAAGTTGGATTATAGCTTATTAAGTTAATTCAATTTTTCTCTTACTTCGTAATCTGCAATTTTGTCCAAACTAAAATCTATATCTTTTGTAAATTTTAATGCAATGCCAGACTCTGCACTCTTTATAGGATTCATATGAACTATAATTGAAGCCAATTCATTTTTGTCTTTGTCTAGAAAAACTACTTCATTTACTTTTGCATCAACATCTTCATAAGTATAATTATAAACTTCTGCTATAAATAAGACTTCGTCTCCTAACCTACATAATTGAGTTTTTCTATAAATAAGCCCATCTACATTTTTATCATTTATCACATTTTCAGCATCGCAAATTTCAGTTGCTTCTTCTCTAGATGTTTCTATAAGTTCTAATCCAGGTCTTATGAATTCATAATTAGCTTGTATATCATCCATTTTGCTTAAACAATGTTTTTCCCATTCTGTTGGTTCACTTGTACTTACATTGTTATTAATATCAGTCTCTGTATCTTTTTTATTTAAAAAGATACAATAACTTAATATGCATAGAATAATTACTAATACAATTGATATTATTATTAAAACTTTTTTATTCTTCACTGTTTTTTCTCCTTTTTCATTTCTAATATCCTCCTGGTGTTGGGCAAGCACGTGAGCTTCCTGTTGGATTATTTGGGCATTTTGCAAGGTTACCTGTTGTATTTTTCTTACCACAGACTGAACATATTGCGTGTCTACACGTATTATGCCATTCTCCACAAGAACTCCAATAATAGTTATATTGTGCATATGGATAACTATGAACTACATTACAGTAATCTGTATCATTACATGTATGCGCTGGTGGAGCTGTAGCTGTTACGTTTGCTTTAAGAGCCCCTATTCCTACTCTAGAACCATTTATAGTTAAATATACGTGTGAATTATATTCTCCACTTTCATAATTATGATTACTTACTTTTATAGTTGCATTATATGCACCATTTCCTAGCGATGTCGCATTTATCCATTCGATGTCGTCTTGATCATTTTTAGTTGTCCAAGTAGGAACTTCTACTTTTGTTACACCACTTCTATTAGTATATATTCTTACTTTATATCCGTTTGAGTCAACACCGTAAATATGGCATGTTTCAGTATTTGGTACATTTACTGTTCCCGCAACTTTTAATCCATTAGTTGGTGCTGCTGGATTGTCATAAACATGTGCGATGTATTCTCCACATTCATATTTATGATCAGATACATAAATTCTTTTTGACCATTTGCCGCTACCATTATTATCTAAACCATGCCAAACAATATCATCTTGACCATTTTTACTTGTCCAAATTGCTACTTGTCTAGCTCCTGTAATATTAGTAGCTGAATAGTATTCTACTGTAAATCCATCTCTCGTTACATTAGTGAATTTGATTGTATCTCTTTTTACAAATTTTAGCCATACTCCCGTTTTACTTGTAAGAGTTCCAGACAATTTTCCTGAATGTACTCCTTCATAAACATAACCATTATTTGCAACAATATTCTTTATTTCATATGTTGTTCCTGCTCGATATTCTTTACAAAAATCGGTTACTCCTGCATTTACACGTGTTCCATTTATATAAACATCAGCTTTTCCATAAGCACCTAAGTTTCCGCTACTTGTTCCGTCTAACATACCATTTAAATCTAAGGTATATTTTTGACGGTACACTGTTACTTGCGTGGTTTTTGCACCTGTAACTGTATATGAAGAGATACTTGCCGCTTGATATGTAGCGTCTGCTGCTCTTGACCAAGATACTGTTGAACCATACGCATAATTTGTATTTATTGCATTAGAATATCCTGTAAATGTTCCGTCTACATTTTCAAAACGAACTTGTATAGTTTGTGTATAGTTTATAGGTGTCCAATGTGCATAATATGTAGTGTTTTGCGATGGTGCTTTGTCAGTTGTATTTATCTTTTTTCCACCTACTGGATCTGTGTACCAACCAGCAAAGGTATATCCTGTTCTTGCTGGAGTTGGCAATGTACCAAAAGTATTTCCATATCCTATATTTGCGTTTTGAATTCTTTCTAATCTTATATTAGCAAGCCACATATTAGATGCCTGTACACCAGAACCTTGATTGTATGCAGCATAAACTCCAAGCCATTTAGTTCCAGTAGTTGTAAATTCTTTTTCAAATTTTGTCCAAGATTTATTTTTATTTAATGTTAAAAATCCTAAATTTATATCTTGTCTGTTATCGCCATTAAATTGCGGTATGTATATATTATAATTATTTTTATATGCTCCATAAGTAGATGTATCATCTTTATATGCAACAGCTGAAATCTTATATAAAGTATTTGCTTTGTACTTACTAGCTATTGTCTCGTTTGTAATTCCATTCCAAGTTCCATTTGCACTTGTTGTTAATCTCATTGTTTGCTTGTTTTTATATTTAATCCCTGTATCCGGTGTTGCTGTAAGGTAGTCGCTGCTCTTATTCCAATTAGTTATACCATTTTGAAAATCACCATTTTGCAAAGTTTGTTCATTAAAGTCATATGTTACTTTGTAATTTCCTGTTGTTATTGTTTTTTCTGTACAGTTTCCAGCTTTATCATATACTTTAAATGTATATGTACCTGATTTTGGTATCTCATATGTTGCAGTAGTTACTCTTGTTAATTTTCTAATCAAATAAGGGAATACGCTTTGTAAGTTTATTTCTGGTGCAGATGAATGGAACCATCTTGCTCCGTTTTCTTCATACATTCCCATTGCTGAATATTCTTGCCCACCTGTTTCATATCTATACCAGTCTTCAAATCCTTCAATTGTTTGATTTATTAGATGAATACCATCTCCTACTGGAACTAGTGCTTGCATTTTAGGAGTAATTTCATTAGTTATTACTTTTTTACCTTTTAGATTATCTGGTGTTGCTGAAAATGGTGTATCTGTTTCAATTACATAATAAGCATTGTGAGCATCTTTTCCAATAGTAATAATATCCTTTCCTGCCTTAAATGCGGCTTCTAGCATTGCCGTTTTTTCACTTGTCCATACTCCCATATTACTAATTACTATGTCATAATCTGAATTTACTAATTCATTTTGTGTTATATCTGTTTTGAAAGTAACATTTGTAAAACTCTTTAAAGCTTCTGTAACGTTAATTTGCCAAGTGTTTACAGTTGAATTTGTTCTTTTGTCTTCTATTACAACGATTTTTATATTATCTTTTCTCTCATCTTCTATGTATTTTTTAGTTCCGTCTGGTAATACTACATAATCTACTTCTGTTTCATAATCAGCTACATCTACGGATATTCTAGCTTTACTTGTACTTGTTTGATAGTCTTCATATATAGATGCAAGTGGTGCTGTTTTGTCTATATTGCTTACTCTTCCTTCTGCTGTTTTAACTACTGTTCCTGCTGCATCTTTTACTCTAGCGTAAATTGGCCCGTTGGCTGTCATTTTTATAGCTGATGTATATGTGCTCCAATTAGTTCCGTCTTTGGAATATTCTAATTTTCCGCCTGTCGTTGTTATTGTTACATCTACATCTTTATTTGTTATTGCTGTTGTTGAATAATTAAATGTTATTGTTGGATTTATCCATTGTGCATAAATTGTTTGACTTGATGTTATATTTGAACTATTTGTAATTTGAGTTCCACCACTTGTTGCTGTATACCACCCTTTAAAAACGTGTCCCGCTCTTGTAGGCGTAGCAAGGGTTATAGAGTTTGCTGTCCACTTTGCGTATAATGTGGCATTTGCGCTATATTTTTAATAGATTAATAAATATTTACAAAAAATAAAAAGTGTGTGATAAAATATTGAACAAATTAACAATACAGTATATAATATACGCGAAGGTTAATATGCTCTAAAACAAAGATTTAGATAACGGAGAATACGCAAATAAAAAAATAGATAGGAAGTGTTAATTGTGAAAAAAATAAAAGCATTGTGTTATACAAAGGGGCATTTTGGAAAAAATATCAGAGAGATTTTAAATACTGACAATAAAAATCTATATTCTATGGGGAGATATCCAACAAAAATCGTGAAAGAAGATTTACCAGAATATTATATAGAATTTAGTAGTAGAACAATATGGTATATGACAGGATATTTAAAAACAGCAGGTGTTGTAGATATAGAATATGAAGCAACAAAGATTAACCATTTGTTTAAAGATGATTATTTATATATTTCATATAAAGAGAAATTAAAATCGTGCCAAAACAGATGGGGATCAAAAGATTATATGAATTATGATATTTGCATTTGTGGGAATAGTATTGTGCCAATTTTACTTTATATAGAGAAATATTCTGATTTCAATATAGATAAAATTAAGGATAAAATATATGGTAAAATAAAATGGTTTAAAGAAAATTGTGAAAATGAATATAATCAGTTTTTTGCAAATAAAGATACTGATATTTTTCAATATTATAAAGATAAAATGGTAAATAACCAATTATATTGATTTCGAGATTGAAAATATACTATAAAGCATTGAAAAAAAGCAAAAAATAGTGTAAAATAAAGCAGATAAAAGAAAGGCGAGTGATAAAATGAAAGTAATACTAAAAGCAGACATAAAAGGAGTAGGAAAAAAAGACCAAATAATAAACGCATCAGACGGATACGCAAGAAACTTCTTACTACCAAAAAACCTAGCAGTAGAAGCAAATAATGACAACATGACAAAACTAAAATCAAAACAAGACGCAAATGCATATAAAAAATCACAAGAAAAAGAAGAAGCCCAAAAAACAGCAGAAAAGCTATCAAAAATTCAACTAAAAATACCAGTAAAAACAGGAGAAAACGGAAAAATATTTGGCGGAGTATCAGCAAAAGAAATTGCAGAACAACTAAAAGCCAACTACAACATAGAAGTCGACAAAAAGAAAATAGACTTAAAAGAAACAATAAAAACCCTAGGGATAAGAAATATAACAATCAAACTATATGAAGGGGTTATAGGCCAACTAAAAATAGATATAATAAGTAAATAAATACCCATTATATATGGCAATGTTTTAAAAATTGAAGGGAGAAAAAAATGGAATTAGGAAAAGTACCACCACACGATTTAGAAGCAGAACAAGCAATTATCGGAAGTATGCTAACAGATAAAGATGCTGTTATATCTGCAATAGAAGTACTAAGAGAAGAAGATTTTTATAGACAAGATAATAAAGCAATATTTGAAGCAATATTCAATTTATATAATAGAGCAGAGCCAATAGACATCATAACAGTAAAATCAGAACTAGAAACAATGGGAAAATTCGAGCAAGTAGGGGGATTAGAATACCTAGCAGAATTACCAGAAAAAGTTCCAACAACAGCAAATGCAGCTAAATACATAAAAATAGTTGAAGAAAAATCAACATTAAGAAGACTAATAAAAACGGCAAATGAAATAATAGAACTAGGATATGACCCACTACAAGATGTAGAAGATATAATGGAAGGTGCAGAAAAAAGAATTTTTAACATAATGCAAGAAAAAAATCAAAAAGGATATGCACCTATAAAAGACGTTTTAGTAGAAAGCTTTACAAAGCTAGAAGAACTATATAACAGAAAACAGCACATTACAGGAGTTCCATCGGGATTTTCAGAGCTAGATTACAGAACTGCTGGTTTTCATGGTTCAGAACTCATACTAATTGCCGCAAGACCTGCAATGGGAAAAACAGCATTTGCACTTAATATAGCAGTAAATGCAGCAGTAAGAGCAAACACCCCAGTAGCAGTATTCAGCTTAGAGATGTCAAAAGACCAATTAGTAAACAGAATAATGTGTAGTGAAGCAATGGTAGACAGCAATAAAGTAAGAACAGGAAAACTAGAAGAAAACGACTGGACAAAACTTGCAGAATCGATAGGACCACTATCAGAAGCAAACATATTTATAGACGACACACCAGGAATAAACATAACAGAAATAAGGGCAAAATGCAGAAAACTAAAACTAGAAAAAAACATAGGAATGGTAGTAATAGACTACTTACAACTAATACAAGGAAGTAGTAAACGTGCATCAGGAAGTCGTGAACAAGAAATATCAGAAATAAGTAGGTCACTAAAAATACTTGCAAAAGAACTAGACGTACCAGTAATAGCATTATCACAGCTATCAAGAGCCGCAGAACAAAGACCAGACCATAGACCAATGCTATCAGACCTGAGAGAATCAGGAGCAATAGAACAAGACGCCGACATAGTAATGTTCCTATACAGAGACGACTACTATAACAAAGAAAGCGAGAAAAAAGACATAGCAGAAGTAATACTTGCAAAACATAGGGGCGGATCAACAGGAACAGTAGAACTACTATGGCTAGGCAGTTACACGAAGTTTGTCAACCTAGAAAGAAGGTATGACGACTAAAAATTGCCACTGGGGACGGACCTTTTTGGCAATAAATTGCCATTGGGGACACTCCTTGGACTAGGTATTTTAAATAAAGGGGATAAAAGAATGGATACATAATATGTTTTTTGTAGGGAGAAACATAGTAAAGGGGCAAAAATTTATAACAAAAAGGAGAGATTTATTATGAGTAGAACTACAAGAAATAATATGAAAGATTCATCTTTTTTTCATATTATCACACAAGGAATTAACAAAGAAAAGATATTTGATACAGATGAGAACAAGGAAAGATATTTAAAATCGATTTATAAAAACAATGAAGGAATAGACATTATAGCATATTGCATTATGAGTAACCATGCCCATATATTGGTGAAAATAGATAGTATTGATAATATGCAACAATGGATGAAAAAGGTAAATACAGGTTATGCTATGTATTACAACAAAAGAAATGATAGAGTTGGATATGTTTTCAGAGACCGCTATAAGTCTCAGGTTATAAGAAATGAAAAACATTTATATACATGTATAGATTACATTCACGAAAATCCTGTAAAAGCTGGAATTTGCAATAAAAAGGAACATTATGAATTTTCTAGTTATATTTCGAAGTATAATGGAAATCAAAATGAAGTAAAAATGCAAATAGCTCAAATGTTCAATAATATTGAAGAAAATTCCAAAGAAGAGAAATTTGAGTTTATAGAAAGTGAAGAAGAGAGTAAAGAAGAAAACTGTCAAAATATCATCAATGATTTTTTAAAAGAAAAAGGAATATATGTTGAACAATTAATTAAGAGAGAAAAAAATTTAATAGAATTAGTTAAAATTTTAAAATTTGAAAATAATATATCATATAGGATAATGGAAAAAATTTTAGGAATAAGTAGGGAAAAATTGAGATTATTAAGTAAATGCTAAGCTCATTGAGTGAGTAATGAAAGGGAAATAAAAAAATGAGACAGGAAAATAGTTTAGAAGAAAAAGTTTTAAAAACTATACAAAAATCTAATTTAATAGAAGAAGGGGATAAGATAGTTCTAGGAGTATCAGGTGGCCCAGACTCAATGTGTATGCTAAATGCACTAATTAATATATATAGAAATTGCCAAAAAGGACCGTCCCTAGTGGCAAAAAATTGCCAAAAAGGTCCGTCCCCAGTGGCAATAATAGTTGCCCATATAAATCATATGATTAGAGAAGAGGCGGCAGATGATGAGAACTATGTCAGGGCGTTTTGTGCTGAAAAAAATATAGATTTTTATTCAAAGAGTATAGATATTCAAAAAATTGCCAATAATAGTAAAATAGGAGTAGAAGAAGCAGGTAGAAATGCAAGATATGAGTTTTTTGAAGAGATTCTAAGGCAGACTGGTGCTAATAAAATAGCAATAGCGCACAATAGGAATGATAAAGTTGAGACTATGATTATGAATGCAATGCGTGGGTCGGGTATTTCAGGGTTAAAGGGGATTGAGACTAAAAGGGGCAAGTATATTAGACCTTTAATTGATTGTGAAAGAAGTGAAATCGAAGAGTATTGTGATCGATATAAGCTTAATCCAAGGATTGACAAGACTAATTTTGAAAATGATTATACTAGAAATAAGATAAGAAATATAGTTATTCCATATATCAAAAAAGAATTTAATCCAAATATAATTGAGACATTAAATAGGTTATCAGAACTTGTTTTTGAAGAAGAAGATTATATAGATAGGCAAGTGGAAAAAGCTTACGGCGATTTGGTTTTGGAAGAAGATAGTAATCAAATTGTACTAGATTTGAAAAAATTTAATTGTCAAGAAAAAGTCATAAAATCAAGACTTGTGTTATATAATATAACAAGGCTTTTTGGCACTTCAAAGGGAATTGAGAAAATACATATAGAAGATATCATAAAACTTTGTGGAAATAACGTAGGAAATAAATATTTAACTCCAAATAAAAAAATAAAAGTGCTAGTAAAAAATCATAAAATTTATTTTACAAAGCAAATATAAGTAGCCGTAGCAAGTGCTGTCAGGACACGCATTTGTCACAAAAAAGACACATAAAAATTGTTTACAAACTGAAACTTATGTGTTATAAATTCAAATGAAAATGAAAGAAAGCAAAAGAAAACATAAGGAGGAATTGTTTTGAAAAATGGAATTAAAACATTAGCAATGTGGCTAATAATAGGAGTTATATTTTTAGTGTTATTGACAACAATAGTTGAAAATAGCGATTCAAAGTTGAAGTATTCAGAATTAGTTTCAGAAATAAATGCGTCAAATATAGAAGCAATACAAGTTGAAGCAAATGGGAAAACTGCAACAGTAACATTAAAAGATGATAAAATAAAGAAAGAAGTTAATATACCAAATATTGAAAGCTTTATGGCATATACAGAAGACTACCTAAAAGAAGGAGCCTTCACATTAGAAGAAAAATCAGAATCAATATTTGTAACAGTAATTAGTTTATTAACACCATTTGGATTATTAATAATATTCTTCATATTCTGGTTCTTTATGATGGGTGGAGTAGCAGGAAATGGCGCACCAGGTGGAAAAAATGTGGCATTTGGAAAAAGTAAAGCAAGAATGATGACACCAGCAGAAAAGAATAGGATTACATTTGAAGATGTTGCAGGTGTAGATGAAGAAAAAGAAGAATTAGAAGAAATTGTACAATTCTTAAAAAATCCAAAGAAATTTACAGATATGGGAGCAAGAATACCAAAAGGAGTATTACTTGTAGGACAACCAGGAACAGGTAAAACACTACTTGCAAAAGCAGTAGCAGGAGAAGCAGGAGTACCATTCTTTATAATAAGTGGATCTGATTTCGTAGAAATGTTCGTAGGTGTCGGAGCTTCAAGAGTTAGAGACTTATTTGACCAAGCTAAGAAAAATGCGCCATGTATCATATTCATAGACGAAATTGACGCAGTAGGACGTCAAAGGGGTGCAGGACTTGGCGGTGGACATGATGAAAGAGAACAAACATTAAATCAATTATTAGTAGAAATGGATGGTTTTGCAGAAAACGAAGGAGTTATCGTGTTAGCTGCAACAAACAGACCAGACGTATTAGATAAAGCATTATTAAGAGCAGGAAGATTTGACAGACAAATAGTAGTAGGATTACCAGATGTAAAAGCAAGAGAGCAAATCTTAGAAGTTCATTCAAGAAAGAAAAGATTTGCAGATGATGTTGACCTAAAAGTAATAGCAAAAAACACATCAGGATTTGCAGGAGCAGACCTTGAAAATGTGCTAAACGAAGCAGCACTTTTAGCAGCAAGAAGAAATATGAATGAAATTGGAATGAAAGAAATAGAAGATGCCATGGTAAAAGTAACTATGGGACCAGAAAAGAAAACAAGAGTAAGAAGCGAAAAAGAAAACAGACTAGTAGCATACCACGAAGCAGGTCATGCAGTAGTAAGCCACTACTTAGAAACACAAGACCCAGTACATCAAATATCAATAGTACCAAGGGGAATGGCCGGTGGATACACAATGTATAGACCAACAGAAGATAAATCATTTATGTCAAAAACAGAAATGGAAGAAAATATAGTATCATTATTAGGCGGAAGGGTTGCAGAAGCACTAATATTAAACGATATTTCAACAGGAGCAAGCAACGACATTGAAAGAGCAACAAAAATAGCTAGAAGTATGGTAACAAAATACGGAATGAGCGAAAGAATTGGAGCATTAATGCTAGGTTCAGCCAATGAAGAAGTATTTATCGGAAGGGACTTTGCTCAAACTAAGGAATACTCAGAAGAAACAGCAGCCATAATTGATGAAGAAACAAAGAGAATAGTTGATACAGGCTATAACAGAGCAAAACAAATATTATCAGACAATATCGAAAAACTACACCAAGTAGCAGGCATATTGCTTGAAAAAGAAAAAATCGAAGCAGACGAATTTGAAGCGATTTTTGGAAATTAAAAATTTTGGGTGTTTTTAGGGACAGACCTTAAAAACACCTTTTTGTTTTTTTGTTCTGTCCCCAAACGTCTATGGGATTTTTTTTGGGGGACAGGGCAAAAAAGTTTAGACTTTTAACCCTGTCCTATTGATATTCTTGTCTTTTTGATATAAAATAAAAGCGTAAACAAAAGAGATATTAAAATAAGGGGTAAAAAATGAAAAATTATTATGAAATATTAGAAGTAAGCCCAAAAGCTTCAAATGAAATAATCGAAAATTCATATAAACTATTACAAAATAAATATCAGCCAAATCAATATATTGGTGAAGAAAGAGCAGAAGCAGAAAGCAAACTAAGAGACATAAGCGAAGCATACAAAATATTGACAGATAGCTTTTTAAGAGAGCAATACAATGCAGAATTAGAAAGAGAACAAGCAAACAATAAAAAAAGATATGCACAATCAGAAGTTGAAAGGCCAAAAAAGCAACGTGAAGTAAGACAAAAAGCAAGACGACAAGTAAAACAAAATGTAATACAGGAAGAAGTACAAGAAGAACAACAAATGCCAGCGGTTGGTAGCTTTGGAGCTATTGTTAATATAGTAAAAAGTCTTTTTAGAAGAAGAGATAGAGAAAAATTTGATATTAGAAATATAAAACGTGAAGATTACATTGCAGCAGGATTAACAGCAGTTATCATTATAACATTAGGAGTTATACTATGGTTTATACCTGCAACACAAGGATTTATAAGAAGTTTAGTACCATTTTAAAATTTACTATTGACAAGTTATGCCAAGTTAATGTATAATATACACTGTTATAAGGGTAATCCCACATACATATTTGTATGAGCCGGAAGGAGGGGAATAAAATGTCAGAAATAAAAGTTAATAATGGTAATATAGAAGATGCTTTAAAAAGATTTAAAAGACAATGTGCAAGAAACGGAGTTCTACAAGAAGTTCGTAAAAGAGAGCATTATGAAAAACCTAGTGTAAGGAGAAAGAAAAAATCAGAAGCAGCAAGAAAAAGAAAATTTAACTAGAAAAACAAATAAATTGGAAGTAAAAGGGGGAGAAGTACGCCACCTAGACTTCCAATTTTTATGTCTAAAATCATCAAGGAGTGTCCCCTTTGGCAAAAAATTGCCAACAGGGACGGAGCTAAATGGCAATAAATTGCCAAAAAGGACCGTCCCCAATGGCAATTTGGTTGGCATAAAATTGATAAAATTGGAAATACTATGGAAAAGAGAAGGAGGAGAGAAAATGCAATACAATGAGCAAGAGTTAAAAAAGGGAATAAAATTGCATACAATTAAAACAGATAAGTTTAAAACGAATTTGATAGCTGTGTTTTTAACAACAAAGTTAAATAGAGAGAATGTGACTAAAAATGCACTGATATCAACATTATTGAGACGTGGAAGTAAAACTATGGATACACAAGAAGCGATAAGTAAGCAAATGGAAGAGATGTATGGTGCGAGTTTTGATTGTGGACTAGATAAAACAGGAGATAATCAAGTTATCAAATTTTATATTGAGACTATAAACGATAACTTTATTCCACAACAAGGGGAAGAGTTGTTGAAAACTAGTATCGAAAATATACTTGAAATAGCGTTTAATCCATATACAGAGAATGGTGGATTTAAACAAGAGTATCTTGATCAAGAAATGAATAATATAAAGCAGAGAATTGATGGCAAGATAGATAATAAGGCGAGGTTTGCTGTTGATAGGTGTATTGAAGAGATGTATAAGGACAAGCCATTTGGATTGTTTAAATTTGGATATAAAGAGGATTTGGAGCAAATAAATGCAGTAGACCTATATAATTACTATAAACAATTAATAAATACCTGTAAAATTGATATATTCGTTTCTGGGATTATAGATGATAATACTAAAACTATAATAGAGCAAAATGAGAATATTCAGAATTTACAAGAAAGAGAGCCTGATTATATTGTGCCTAAAATTGAAGCGAAAGAGCCTAAACAAGAAGATGTTATAACAGAGTCGATGGATGTAACGCAAGGGAAGCTAATTCTAGGGCTAGATGTTGAGTTAGATGATGATGAACAAAAATATACAACACTTATTTATAATAGTTTATTAGGTGGAGATGCTAATTCTAAAATGTTCCAAAATGTTAGAGAAAAAGCGCATTTGGCATATGTTGCAAGTTCAAGTTATTTAAGGTATAAAAATAATATATTTGTAAATTGCGGAATAGAAATTTCGAATTATGAAAAAGCATTAGAATTAATCAGACAGCAAATTGAAGATATGAAAAAAGGTGATTTTACAGATGAAGAGCTAGAAAACAGCAAACAAGGAGTTATAGCAAGTATAAATACAATATATGATGAGCAAGATACACAAATAATGTATTATTTTGGGCAAGAGCTAACAAAAGCAAAAACTACATTAAAGCAATATAGTGAGAAAGTTCAAAATGTGACAAGACAGGGAGTTGTAGATATTGCAAATAAAGTAAATGTAAACACAATTTATTTTTTAAGAGACTAAAAGAAAGGAGAGATTATAGCGGTAAATTAAAGTAAAACTGCTATACAGAAAAATATGCAAGTTATTGAAAATTTAAAAGTTAAAGAGAAATTATATATTGAAAAGCTAGAAAATGGCTTAACAGTAATGATTATACCTAAAACAGGAATTCAAAAGAAATACATCATTTGGGGAACAAATTATGGTTCAAATGATAGTGAATTTGTAGTGCCAGGAGAAGAGCAAGTTACAAGAGTGCCAAATGGTGTAGCACATTTCTTAGAGCATAAATTATTTGAACAAGAAAATGGGACAAACAGCTTAGACACACTAACAGCGCTAGGAGTAAATGCAAACGCATACACAACAAATGACCACACAGCATATTTATATGAATGTACAGACAACTTCTATGAAGCATTAGATGAATTTATGGACTATGTTCAACATCCGTATTTCACTGACGAAAATGTGGAAAAAGAAAAAGGGATAATAGGTCAAGAAATAATGATGTATGATGATTATCCAGACTGGCGAGTATATTTAAACACAATGCAAGCAATGTATCATAATAATCCAATAAAAATCGACATAACAGGAACAATAGAGACAATCAGCAAAATAGACAAAGAGATTTTATATAAATGTTACAACACATTTTATAATCCAGCAAATATGGCATTAGTAGTCGCAGGGGATTTCAAGCCAGAGGAAATATTGGAAGAAATCAAAAAAAGGTTAGTAGACAAAAAAAGTTCTGCAAGTATAAAAAGAATTTATCCAGAAGAGCCAGAAAGTATTGTGCAAGAAAAGATAGAACAAAAATTAGAAGTAAGCCAACCACTTTATACAATAGGAATTAAAGAAGTAAAAGAAACAAACGCAATAGAAAGCAAAAATGAAGCAGTAAGAAAATGTATAGCAATGGAAATACTGCTAACACTACTATTTGGAAGAAGCTCAGAATTATACCAAGAACTATACAAAGAAGGAATTCTATTTGGAGCACCAAGCATAGACTACGAATATGGAAAAAACTATGCACATGTCCTAATTACAGGGCAATCACCAAACCCTGAAAAATTATATGAAAGATTTAAACAACAAGTAAGAAAATTCAAACAAAATGGAATAAACGAAAATGACTTTGAAAGAATAAAAAAGACAATTTATGGTAGATATGTCAAAGAATACAACGATGTTCAAGACATTGCAAGAATGTTTTTAGCAGATTATTTTAAAGGAATAAATAGTTTTGACTATTTAGAAGAAATTGACGGAGTAAATGTAGAATATTTGAACCAAGTGTTAAATTTTGTTTTTAAAGAAGATAAAATGGTGATTTCTATTGTGAAAAATTAAAATAAAATGTATAAAAATGGTTTTATAAAAAATGTAAGAAAAACGGTAAAAGTTTGGAAAAGAAAACAATACCGTTTTTTACTGTTTTTATATGTCGAAAAAGGTCGAATAAACACGCACGAAAGTTGCTAAAAACCCTTGAAAATACTTGACTACGGGGGAATTATGTGTTAATTTATAAATGTACAAAAGATAATTAACAAAAAAGGAGAGATTAAAATGTTAAATGATGAAATTTGTAAATTAAGAGATAAATTAAATAAAAGTATAGAACAGGGCGACGATTATAGTGTTACATATAAATTGAGCGTCGAATTGGATGAATTAATAGCCGAATATTATAAAAAGGGTGTTTTTGGGGACAGACCTAAAAAACACCCAGATATTTCAGAACAAGGTAAATGATTTTTATGATTTTTTGGGACAGGCCAGAAAAGTTTTGTGTTTAAACTTTTTTTGCTTGTCCTAAAAAATCTTTTTTGTTACAAGTTAATGCTTTGGGAGTGTTTTGGGGAGCAATTGGGCAAAATTTAGCTTTTATGATTTGATTGGAATGAGATATAGAATTTGTAAGTTTATAAAAAAAGTAATGTTCGCGGACAAGTAATTATTTTATTTTTTTCATAAATTCTTCGGTTTCTTACATAAGCAAAGAAATTCTAAAATTATTTTATGGCTCCCTTCCACAGCAAGTGTGAACTCTTTCCATAAAATAATTAAAGAATTTCTAACCTTATTTCAGGGCACATTCATAATTTATTCAAAAAATAAAATAATTACTTGAGCCTGAGTGAAAGCTCCTTTTTTTATAAACATACAAATTCTTATCAAATGGAATGAACAAAATAAAAGCTAAATTTTGCCCAATTGCTCCCCAAAACACTCCCAAAGCATTAACTTGTAACTCTTTTTTAAATTGAACACTTGAAAGAATTGGAAAAATATAATATAATATCAAAGATAAAAATAGCATCGTTTATAATTAGACGAAGCTTGCAAAATTAAAAGGTGTGACCAGAATGGAAACAATAATATTAAAATTTGGAGGGAGTTCTGTAGCAGACAATATACGATTAAACATTGTCGCAGAAAAAATAATAAGCTTGAAAAGTCAAGTGAAAAACGTGGTAGCAGTAGTATCAGCACAAGGTAAAACGACAGATAGGCTAATAAAAGAAGCACAAGAGCTATCAGCGATACCACAAGAAAGAGAAGTAGATATGCTGCTATCTACTGGGGAACAAATAACAGCAGCAAAATTAAGTATATTACTAAATAGAAAAGGGCAAAAAGCAATATCACTAACAGGGTGGCAAGCAGGAATTAGAACAAGTAATATACACAAAAGTGCAAAAATTGAAGAAATCAACACAACAAGGATTGAAAAAGAATTGTCACAAGGAAATGTTGTAATAATAGCAGGATTTCAAGGACTTGACGAAACGCAAGACATAACAACATTAGGTAGAGGCGGTTCAGATACAACAGCAGTAGCTTTACAGGCTGCATTAAAAGCGGATAGATGTTACATATTTTCAGATGTAGACGGAATCTACTCAGCTGACCCAAATATGATAACAGTGGCAAAAAGATTAGACGAAATATCATTTGACGAAATGCAAGAAATTGCAGACGCAGGGGCAAAAGTATTACATAATAGATGTATACAGATAGGAAAAAAATTTGATTGCGACATTATAGCGAAATCAACATTTGCAGAAACCGGCGAAACAAAGGTATGTCAAGCAATTGAAAGTGCAGAAGTAAAAAGTATTGTTAAAAACGAAAAGTTAATCGAAATCGAAATGGTAAAAGATACCGAAATAAGCAATTTAGAGTTTTTAAATATATATCAAACATTACTTGCTCAAAATATAATTTTAGAAAATTGTAAAAAAGAAGATATCAACACAATAAGTTTTAGAATTCCAAAAGTAGAGCAGAACAAAGTACACAAGATATTAGAAAGTGAATGTTCCGAATATAATACGAAACAAAGGAATATCGTAAAATTAACAATTGTAGGTTATGGCATTACGCAAGATAATACAGTGTTAAATCAAGTGGTTGGAATTTTAAAGAAATATAATCTTAAAATTGAAGATATAAATTTAACACAAGCTAAAATTGAAATTTTAGTAAACAGTGATGTTGAAAATAGTATTCTAGAGGAATTACATAAAAAATTGATTAAATAGAAATGTAAGGACGAATAATACTCAGAAAAGGCAAATTAGTTATTCAAATTTATGCCTTTAAGAAAGGAATGATATAAAAAATGAAAGATATAATATTTAAAGGTTGTGGAACAGCAATAGTAACACCATTTACAGAAGACGGAGTAAACTTTGAAGAATTTGGAAAATTAATAGAAAATCAAATAGAAAATAATATAGATGCAATAATAGTATGTGGGACAACAGGAGAATCTGCCACAATGACTGAACAAGAAAAGAAAGAGACCATAAAATATGCAATTGACAAAGTGGCAAAAAGGACAAAAGTAGTTGTAGGAACAGGAAGTAACAACACAAAATCAGCAATAGAAATGTCAAAATTTGCAGAGCAAGCAGGAGCAGACGCTCTTTTAGTAGTAACACCATATTACAACAAGACAACTCAAAAAGGGTTAGTTATGCATTATACAGCAATTGCAAATGAAGTAAAATTGCCAATAATAATGTATAGCGTACCTAGTAGAACAGGTGTGAATATATTGCCAGAAACTTGTAAAGAACTATCAAAAATCGAAAACATAGTAGCAATAAAAGAAGCAAGTGGAAACATATCACAAGTAGCAAAAATAGCAAGTCTATGTGGAAACAACTTAGCAATTTACTCAGGAAATGATGACCAAATAATACCAGTACTTTCACTAGGTGGAAAAGGTGTAATATCAGTATTATCAAACATTATGCCAAAATACACACATGAAATGTGCTACAAATATTTTGAAGGTGATACATGTGAAGCATCAAAAATGCAATTAGAAGTAATTGATTTATGTGATGCATTATTCTCAGAAGTTAACCCAATTCCAGCAAAATATGCATTAAACTTAATGGGATATAACTTTGGAAAGCCAAGAATGCCTTTAATAGAGTTATCTGACGCTAACAAAGAAGTACTTAAAAATGTTATGAAAAAACATAATTTAATTTAATTGCCACTAGGGACGGACCTTTTTGGCAATAAATTGCCATTGGGGACGGACCTTCTTGGCAGATTTCTGCCAAAGAGAACCGTCCCTGTTGGCACGAGAAAAGGAGAGATTTTTATGATAAAAGTATTATTAAATGGTGCTAATGGCAGAATGGGAATCGAAGTAATAGATGCCATAAGCAAAACAGATGGAATGGAAATCATTTGCGGATTTGACAGAGAAGAAACAAACCAAAATGGATTTCCAGTATATAATTCAATTGAGAATATAAAGGAAAAGGTAGATGTGATTATCGACTTTTCTGTACCAGTAGCGACATTGGAGATTTTAAAATATGCTAGAAATAATAAAACACCAATCGTAATTGCAACAACGGGATTTAATAAAGAGCAATTAAGCGAAATAGAAGAGATATCAAAGGAAATTCCTGTTTTTAGAAGTAGCAATATGTCATTAGATATAAATTTAATGGCTAGTTTGATACAAAAAGTTGCAGAAGTGCTAACAGATGCGGATATTGAAATAGTAGAGACACATCACAATAGAAAAGTTGATAGTCCAAGTGGAACTGCAATTCTTTTAGCTGATGCGATTAATGAAGTGTTAGAGAATAAGAAAGATTATGCTTTTGATAGAATGCAAAAAAGAGAAAAAAGAAATAAAAATGAAATTGGATTTTCTTCTATCAGGGGTGGAAATGTTGTAGGAGAGCACGAGGTTAAGTTTTTTGGAGAAAATGAAACTTTAGAAATTAAACATACATCATATTCTAGACAAGTTTTTGCAAAAGGAGCAGTTGATGCCGCTAAGTTTATTGTGGCTCAACAATCAGGATTATATGATATGAAAGATTTAGTGAAATAATATATAAAAAGTTTTAAGAGGTGTTTTTAGGGACTGTCCCCAAAAACACCTCAAACACTATAAAATATTTTTTAATAATTCATCTCTTGACTTATTAGAAAGAGATGCAATAGGTACATCAAGCACAGTAACAGCGCCAGTAGTACCTTGCTTTCTCATTTTAGCGATTGCACGAGCATAAGCAACTAAAACACTTGCAGTAAATTCAGGGTTAGAGTCTAATTTTAAAGAAAATTCTGCAACTTGATTTACATTTTCGCTAGTTTTACCACTTCTTAAAACAAATCCGCCATGTGGCATTCCAAAGTGATTTTCTTTAAGCTCAGCTTCGGAAATGAAGTGTACGACTGTATTATAAGGTTCAAAGTAATTTGGCATTTCTTTAATATCTTTCTCAACTTTTTCAGCATCAGCACCATCTTCTAGAACAACAAAGCATTCTCTCCACATAACTTCGCGAACAGAAGCAAATTCTGGATTTTCGCCATTTCTTACTTTCCTAACAGCTTCATCATAAGGTACAGTATATTGAACCGCATTTTTTACACCATTTAATCTTCTTATAGCATCTGAATGACCTTGGCTTAAACCCCTTCCATAAAATACGTAGTTTTCGCCATTAGGTAAAATAGCTTCAAATAAAGCACGGTTTATAGAGAATAGTCCTGGGTCCCAACCGCAAGAAATAAGTGCTAATGTATTAGCTTTTTTAGCAGTCTCATCCATAGAAGCAAAATACTCAGGAACTTTTGCGTGTGTGTCAAAACTATCAACTGTATTAAACATTGAACAAACTTCTGGACCTTGAACAGGTAGGTCTGTTGCAGAACCACCACACAAAATCATAACATCTATTTCTTCCTTCATTTTTGGAGCATCTACAACATTATAAACAGGAGAATCACTGTATACAGTCTTTAAACTTGCAGGCTCACGTCTTGTAAAAATACCTTTAAGCTCCATATCTGGATTGCTTTTAACTGCAATTTCTACACCCTTTCCTAAATTTCCATAACCATAAATTCCAATTCTAATTTTTTCCATAATATTTATCCTTTCTATTTTAACTAATAAAATATCAGAGAAGTGTCCCAAAATGGACAAAATGTCCAAAAGGAAACGTCCCCAAATGTCCCTAATGAACATCGAAAATTAATTTTTCTACAATTTGCACTGCGTTGCTAGCAGCACCTTTACGAATATTGTCAGCAACAACCCAAAGATTAACGCCAAAAGGGACACTTTCGTCACGGCGAACTCTTCCAACAAAAACTTCA
Organism: uncultured Clostridia bacterium; assembly: GCA_948502395.1. Classification (GTDB taxonomy): domain Bacteria; phylum Bacillota; class Clostridia; order TANB77; family CAG-508; genus CAG-269. The sequence continues at coordinate 96,010 of CAOPES010000004.1, forward strand.
TCATGTCCATTAGCATTGATAGCCATAGGATATAAGTTAGAAGCAGGGTCATCTACTAAAACTAAGTTAGGAAAGCTTTTTAAAGTTTCCAACAATTCATTCATTTCAAAATCATTTTCAAACTCAACATTAATCGACTCAGAATGAGAGTTTCGCACGGGAACTCTAACAGTAGTTGCTGTAATCTTTAAATCAGGTCTATGTAAAATTTTTCTTGTCTCGTTAATCATTTTCATTTCTTCTTTTGTATATCCGTTATCCAAAAACACATCAATATGTGGTAAACAATTGTTGTAAATAGGATGTGGGAATTTTTGTAAAGGCTTGGAATTGTCAGTATTTTCTAAGTCACATAAACCTTCTCTTCCAGCACCTGAAACAGCTTGATATGTTGAATATACAATTCTTTTGATTTTGTATTTGTCGTCCAAAGCTTTTAAAGGTAGCATTGCTTGGATTGTAGAGCAATTTGGATTTGCAATAATTCCGTGATTAGAATAAGCATCTTCAAAATTAACTTCAGGAACTACCAATGGAACATCGTTATCCATACGAAAATAGCTACTGTTGTCTACCACAATACATCCCTTGCTAGCTGCAATAGGAGCATATTTTTTAGCAGTATCTCCACCTGCTGCAAAAATTGCGAAATCAAATCCTTCATCAAAAGAAGCTTCGTTTAACTCTTCAACTATATAATCGTTATCGAAGAATTTGATTGTTTTCCCAGCAGAATTTTTGCTTGCAAGCAATGTGTATTTTTCTACTGGTAAATTTTTTTCTTCAAGGACTTTTAGAACTGTTCTTCCAACAAGCCCTGTTGCGCCGACTACGGCAATTTTATAATTTTTCAAATTTATTACCCCCATTTAGGTATTAATAGTAAGAAATGTTTTAGTTAAAACTTTTCTGGAAATATTGTACCACGTATTTGTTATTTTTGAAATAGTTTTTTTGAATTTTAACAGCAAGGTCTGTCCCCAGTGGCAATAAATTGCCAAAAAGGTCCGTCCCCAATGGCAATATGGTAGGGTTGCAATTTTTGGAAAAGTGTTATATAATACTATGCCAGGTGAGATAGAGAGATGCAAGAGAAATATAGAAATTTTAAGCAAATAGTTAATGTCTTCTATAATGAAGAGATAAATGAAATAAAGGGAAATGATGATAATATAAAAAAGCTAGGAGATATAAAGATAGAGCCACAAATTTATTATGATAAGTTTGCTGGGGATATGAAAATTGAGTTTAAAATAGGCAACAAGAAGATGTATAAAATTAAAAATCTAGCGGAGTTTTATACGAGGATAATAAATAGAGAGTTTTATCGTTATGGTGAGAGATTGCAATTTGTGCATAGTGAAGCGGAGTTTGATAAAGATAGTCAAGAGTTGTTAAGTTTTATTATGAAATATGCTGAGATTATAAAATATGCAAATTCTAATTCAAATAGCAATTTTAAGTATTATGGAAAAGCTCTTAATGAGACAAATATAATCGTTGGCAATAGTGCAATAGACGATTTATTTGATGTGCTTGAAGGTAAAGCTATTGATTTTCAAAAAGATGCTAGTCAAGAGAAAATTGAGTTTACAAAAGAGCAGCCAAAGATTGAGTTTAAGTTGAAAAAGGTAGAGAATAATCAATATATAATAGAACCTAATATTGAAATTTACAAAGTAAATATTATAAAAGGCAAAAATTATAAATACATATTGGACGATAAAAAGTTATATCGTTGTACAAATGATTTTGAAAATACAACACTTAAATTGTTAGAGTTATTTAGACAGAATTATATGACAGAAGTAAAACTTGGGGAGAATGAACTGACTGATTTATTTTCAGTGATTGTGCCAAAGGTTAAAGATGCAATTATATTTGAAAATATAAGTAAAGAAGAAATACAAAAATATCAACCAAAAGAGTTGATAATAAAAGTGTTTTTAGACTTTGATAAAAAAGATTATCTGATTGCAGATGTGAAATTTTGTTACGAAGAAAACGAATTCAATCCGTTAGACGAAAGCACAAAATTGAATTTCCCAAGAAATATGCTAAAAGAGACAAAAGCACTAAATATACTAAGACAGACAGGTTTTATGCTTGATGTAAAAAATTTAAGATTTATATTGCCAGATAATGATAAGATTTATGAGTTTTTAACACAAGAAATCGATTATTATATGCAACAATTTGATGTTCTAGTAACAGATAATTTCAAAAGAAAGCAAATTAGGACCACAAAAATAGGCAGTATTGGGGTCAAGGTAGAAAATAATTTACTAGAAATTGATTTAAATAATTTGGATATAGACCCAGAAGAACTAGAACAAATAATGGAAAGATATACTCTAAAAAAGAAATATCATAGATTAAAAGACGGAAGTTTTATCGATTTAGAGAATAGTAAAGAAATAGAGTTTTTAGATAAGTTAGTTACAGGAATGGACATAAGTTACAAAGAAATAGAAAATGGGGAGATAAACTTACCAGTTTATAGAAGCTTATATTTAAATCAATTATTAAAAGGAATAAAAGGTACTGAAATTCTAAAAAATTCAGAATATAAAAATATAGTAAATGGTTTAAATAAGGAACAACTAGAAGAAAGTATGGAAGTTCCAGAACAATTAAATAAAATTTTAAGATATTATCAAAAAACAGGGTATAAATGGTTGAAAACACTAGATAATTACAAGTTTGGAGGAATTTTAGCAGATGATATGGGTCTTCGGAAAGACAATTCAAGTTTTATCTGTTATAGTAGACTATGTACAAAAAAATAAAGAAAAAAGAAAAGCGAGTTTAGTAGTATCACCAAGTTCACTAAGCTTGAACTGGCAAAATGAAACTACCAAATTTGCAGACGGATTAAAAACACTTGTAATACGTGGGACTTTGGCAGAGAGAAAAGAAAAAATAAAAGACATAGAAAAATATGATTTAGTAATCACATCATATGACTTATTAAAAAGAGACATTGAGTTATACAAAGAAAAAGACTATCAATTTAAATATGTAATAGCAGACGAAGCTCAATATCTAAAAAACAGCAATACACAAAACGCAAAAGCAATAAAACAAATAAAATCAGAAACGAGATATGCACTAACAGGAACACCAATAGAAAACTCGCTAGCAGAATTGTGGTCAATATTTGACTTTATAATGCCAGGATATTTATTTGGATATAGAAAATTCAAAAACACATATGAAACACCAATAATAAAAGGCGAAGATGAAGCAGCAATGTCAAAATTAAAGATGCTAATAGAACCATTTGTTTTAAGAAGAAATAAAAAAGAAGTATTAAAAGAATTGCCTGAAAAAACAGTAACTGTGCTAGATAACGAAATGGGAGAAGAACAAAGAAATATCTACTTAAACTATTTATTAAGAGCAAAACAAGAAATATCAGAACAAATCGACTTAAATGGATATGAAAGCAGTAGAATGCAAATACTTGCAGCACTAACAAGATTAAGACAAATATGTTGTCACCCAAGCCTATTCATAAAAGACTACAACGAAGGCAGCAGTAAATTGGAACAATGTATGGAAATTGTGCAAGAAGCGGTGAATGGCGGACACAAAATACTATTATTTTCAGGATATACATCAATGTTTGAAATAATAGAAAAAGAACTAAAACAAAGCAATATCAAGTATTTCAAACTAACAGGGTCAACAAAAGTAGAAGAAAGAATGAAACTAGTAGACGAATTTAACGAAAACCCAGAAATACAAGTATTTCTAATATCGCTAAAAGCAGGAGGAACAGGATTAAACCTAACAGGAGCAGACATGGTAATACACTATGACCCATGGTGGAACGTATCAACAGAAAATCAAGCGACAGACAGAGCGTATAGGATAGGTCAGAGAAATAATGTACAAGTGTATAAATTGATAACAAAAAACTCAATAGAAGAAAAAATATATAAACTGCAAGAAAGAAAAGCAAAGCTAGCAGACGAAATGTTAGACACAAAAACAAAATTTGTCAGCAAGCTTTCAAAAGAAGAAATAATGGAATTATTTAATTAGAATTGCCACTGGGGACGGACCTTTTTGGCAAAAAATTGCCAACAGGGACGGACCTAAATGGCAAAAAATTGCCAAAAAGGTCCGTCCCTAGTGGCAATTTTGAAGGAGTAAAAAATGGTAGAGTATATTACAGTAATTGGTGGTGGTTTGGCTGGAAGCGAGGCTGCGTACCAAATTGCAAGACGTGGAATTAAAGTAAAATTATATGAGATGAAGCCAGTCAAATTTTCGCCAGCACATTCTAACAAGGATTTAGCGGAAATTGTTTGTAGCAATTCGTTTAAGTCTAATTTGTTGACAAATGCGTGTGGCTTATTAAAAGAAGAACTTAGAAAGTTGAATTCTTTATTAATAAAAATTGCTGACAATACGAGTGTGCCTGCTGGACAGGCTCTGGCTGTTGATAGAGATGAGTTTTCAAGGCAAGTTACACAGATATTAACTAGCAATTCGCTGATAGAAATTATAAATGAAGAAGTGACTGATATTGAAGAAATGGCAAAAAACGGAATTGTTATAATTGCAACAGGTCCACTTACGTCTGAAGGTTTTGCTGAACAAATAGGAAAGCTTACAGGTGAGGATAAGTTGTATTTTTATGATGCGGCTGCACCTATTGTGAATAAAGATAGCATTGATTTTGATATAGCTTTTTATGGCGATAGATATAGTCAAGAGAAGAAAAAAGATGAAACTGTTGAAGAGTGGAAAGAAAGGCTAGCAAATACAAACATCGAAGAGCAAAGTTATATAAATTTGCCGATGAACCAAGAAGAATATGAATCTTTTTGCAAAGAGCTTGTAGAAGCGGAAATTGTAACACTTCACGATTTTGAGAAAAAGGAAATTTTTGAAGGATGTATGCCTATTGAGATAATGGCTAATCGTGGAATTGATACATTAAGATTTGGTCCATTGAAACCGGTTGGGTTTGATGACCCTAGAACAGGAAGAAGGCCATATGCGTTAGTCCAATTAAGGCAAGACGATAAGCAAGCGAGTATATACAATTTAGTAGGGTTTCAGACAAATTTGAAGTTTGGCGAGCAAAAAAGAGTGTTTAGTATGATACCAGGATTGCAGAATGCAGAATTTGTTAAGTATGGTGTTATGCATAGAAATACTTATATTAATTCAACTAAATTGTTAGATGATACATATAATTTAAAATCAAATAATAATATTTATTTTGCGGGTCAAATAACAGGTGTGGAAGGCTATGTGGAGTCTATATCTTCTGGAATGGTTGCAGCTTTGAACGCAACCGATGTTTTGGGGGATGGAGCAAAAAAACATCACTTTTCAGAAAATACTGTTATTGGTGCTTTGGCGAAGTATATTTCTACACCAAATGAAAAATTTCAGCCTATGAATGCTAATTTTGGAATTTTACCACCTTTGGAAGGAAAGAAGATAAAAGATAAAAAGCAAAGGTATCAAATGCTTGCGGATAGAAGCTTAATAGAGTTTGAATAGTAAAATAAAAGGTCAACATAGTGTTGGCTTTTTATTTTACAAGTTTTACAAAAATATTACAGTTATATTAAAAATGCTATAAATTTACATAAAAGCATTGCGTAAATTAGCAAAAAATGTTATAATGAAAAAAGATAGTGTTGCGTTACATAACGCAAGGGGAGGTATGTAATATATGAAAAATTGGGAAGAAGTATATAATAAATATGAAAATGGAGAAATGCAACAAAGATATAATGAATTAAGAGCTAAATTTACAAGTCAAAAAGATAGAACAATGGACGAATTTAATGAACTTAAAAAAATAGAAAAAGTAATGGCAAATCTACCAAAAGTAAAAAACATTATGGATTATAAAGAAAAGTTAGATGAAGAATTAACAATATTAAAAGAAGAATATAATGAGAGAAAAAAACAAGAAGGAAAAACTGATAATGCTAAAAAAGTAAAAGAAGAATTTGACAAAAGTGAAAAAGCTATATCAGAAGCAGAAGCAAAAATTGACGATATTGTTACAAAAATTAATCAAACAAAAAATAGAGATGAAATTGCTAAGCTAAAAGAGCAAAGAGATGAAGAATTAAAAAAATTAGCAGATTTAAATACTAAAAGTGTAGAGATCAAAACTAAGTTAGAAGAAAGTGAAAAAGCAAAAACATCTTTTAATAAAGATTTAGAAAAATATACGACAGAACAATTAAGAGAAAAATGCTTTAAAATAGCTTCAACAATAAGTAAAAGTAATGTAGTTGCAGGTCTTCTAATGGAAGGTGCAAATAGAGATAGTATAGCAATTAAAATAAAAGATTGGAAAGATATAAGATATACAAGCAAAACAAAACTTCCTTTAACAAAAAAAGAAAGAGAAGAAAAAAGCGCACCAAAAAAAGACAATGACAAAACAGATACAAATACAAATAAAAATGTAGATGAAAATAAAGAAGAACCACTAGTTTTAACATATAAAGATTTGTTAAAATCAGAAAATGAAAAGGAACAAGAAGAAAAAGAAAACACAAATAACGAAGAAAAATCATTGGTTAACTTAAATGATTTTGCAACAGCATTTCCAAGACTAGCAAAAAGATTTCCAAATATGGGAAATAATATATTAGGAAAAGCATTGTTGAAAACTAAAAATATCTTCAAAAGAGAGAAAAAGGAAGTAGAAGACACTAGCAAAACAAAAAATGAAGATTTACCAGATAATAATACAGATACTAAAAAGCCAGAAGAAAAAGAAACAAAACAATCTTTTAGAGATTATCTAAAATATGATGTATTAGATGTAGCAGAAAAAGGTGTACAGGGAATTGAAGAAGAAAGAAAAGCAGAATTAAAACAAAAACTTGAAGAAAATAGAAAAGTAGCAATGGATAAGGAAAAAAGAAGAACAGAGACAAAACAAAAACCAGAAGCAAATAGAAATTCAACATTGGATAAAGACAGATAAAATGGAATTAAGAAAAACTTGGGAAAAATCCCAAGTTTTTCTTGACTTTAAAGGTAGAACGTGATAAAATATAATTCGTTATTGTAAATTGCCAGAAATAGGCAAATCCGTAACGAATTATTTATATAAAAAACAAAAAACAGGAGGTGAAATTTAAGTGCCAACAATTAATCAATTAGTAAGAAAAGGAAGAAAAACAGGAGTAACAAAATCAACAGCACCAGCTCTTCAACATGGATGGAACTCAAAAAACAAAAAATTAACAAATAACAGAGCTCCACAAAAAAGAGGTGTTTGTACAGTTGTTAAAACAGTTACACCTAAAAAGCCAAACTCAGCTTTAAGAAAAGTTGCCAGAGTTAGACTTTCTAATGGTTATGAAGTTACATCTTATATCCCAGGTATAGGACATAACTTACAAGAACACAGTGTTGTATTAATTAGAGGTGGTAGGGTAAAAGACCTTCCAGGTGTTAGATACCACATCATCAGAGGAACATTAGATACAGCAGGTGTTAAAGATAGAATGCAAGCGCGTTCTAAATATGGGGCTAAAAAGCCTAAAAAATAAACAAAACAAATTGAAAGCAGCAACTTGCACATTTTTAATATTTATTCCAAACTTCGACGTACAAGAGTACGCCTTCAGCTTGTAATAAATTTCAAAAATGCACAATTTACTACTTTGAATTCGCTTTGAATAACAGTAGTGCTTGTTATTTTATCGAAAATTTAAGGTACTTAAATTTAAAATAGATAAATAAGCATTATGCGCAAGAAAGAAATTTCTTGAGAGTACCGAAGATACTTTCAAAAATAAAGTATCAAAAAGACAAAAATAAAGTCTTACAAAATTTATAAGGAGGGAAGAATAGTGCCAAGAAAAGGATATGTAGCAAAAAGAGAAGTATTACCAGATCCAATGTATAATAGCAAAGTTGTAACAAAATTAATCAACAATATTATGCTAGATGGTAAAAAATCAGTGGCTCAAAAAATAGTATATGATGCATTTGACATCATAAAAGAAAAAGAAGGAAAAAATCCTTTAGAAGTATTTGAAGCTGCTTTAGAAAATATTATGCCAGTTCTTGAAGTTAAAGCAAGAAGAGTAGGTGGAGCAACTTACCAAGTTCCACTAGAAATTAGACCAGAAAGAAGACAAACTTTAGGTTTAAGATGGCTAGTAACATATGCTAGAAATAGACATGAAAAAACAATGGCTCAAAAGTTAGCCGGAGAAATTATGGATGCAGTAGCTGGAAACGGTGGAGCATTCAAGAAAAAAGAAGATACACATAGAATGGCAGAAGCTAATAAGGCATTTGCTCATTACAAATGGTAAAATTTAATAAATTAGATTTTAGCTAGGAAGACGAGCAAAAATATTCGAAATAATACGTGTGTATATTGAGAAGATTTTTGCGAAGTATGACGACGATAAAAACTAATTTAGTAAATTTTAGAGAGGGGGAAAATAAAAAAATGGCAGGAAGAGCATACCCACTAGAAAGAACAAGAAATATAGGAATAATGGCACACATTGATGCCGGAAAAACAACAACCACAGAAAGAATCTTATTCTATACAGGTAAAACACACAAAATAGGAGAAGTTCACGACGGTGGAGCTACTATGGACTGGATGGAGCAAGAACAAGAAAGAGGTATAACAATCACATCTGCATGTACAACATGTTTCTGGGATAACAATAGAATTAACATTATTGATACACCAGGTCACGTTGACTTTACAGTAGAAGTTCAAAGATCTCTAAAAGTACTTGACGGAGCTGTAACAGTTCTAGCAGCAAAAGGTGGAGTTCAACCACAAACAGAAACAGTTTGGAGACAAGCTGACAAATACAGTGTACCAAGAATGGTATATGTAAATAAAATGGATATAACAGGAGCAAACTTTATGCTTTGCGTTGATCAATTAAAAAATAGATTAAAAGCAAACGCAGTTCCAATCCAATTACCAATTGGTGCAGAAGACCAATTTAAAGGAATAGTTGATTTAATTAAAATGAGAGCGTTCATCCACAAAGATGACCTTGGAAAAGAAATTGAAGAAACAGATATTCCAGCTGATATGGTTGCAGATGCTGAAAAATTCAGAGCAGAAATGATTGAAGCAGTTGCTGACCAAGATGAAGAATTAATGATGAAATACTTAGAAGGTGAAGAACTAACAGAAGAAGAAATCAAAAAAGGTTTAAGAGCAGGAACAATAGCAAATAAAATAGTTCCAGTTACATGTGGTTCTTCATACAAAAACAAAGGTGTTCAAGAATTATTAGATGCAATAATCTCATATATGCCATCACCATTAGATATAGCACATATCAAAGGTGAAACATTAGATGGAGAAGAAACAGAAGCTAAAACTTCTGACTCAGAACCATTTGCAGCATTAGCATTTAAAATTGCAACAGACCCATTTGTTGGAAAATTATGTTTCTTTAGAGTATACTCAGGAACACTAGAATCAGGTTCAACAGTATTAAACTCTAGCAAAGACAAAAAAGAAAGAATCGGAAGAATTCTTCAAATGCACTCTAATCATAGAGAAGACATTGACAAAGTATATGCAGGAGATATTGCAGCAGCAGTAGGAATGAAAGATGTTACAACAGGAAACACACTATGTGATCCAGACCATCCAATCATTCTAGAATCAATGGAATTCCCAGAGCCAGTTATCGATATAGCTATCGAGCCAAAAGATAAAGCAGCTCAAGAAAAAATGGGTATTGCATTATCAAAACTAGCTGAAGAAGATCCAACATTCAAAGCATATACAAACCAAGAAACAGGACAAACAATTATCGCTGGTATGGGTGAATTACACTTAGATATCATCGTTGATCGTTTAAAAAGAGAATTCAAAGTTGAATGTAATGTAGGTAAACCACAAGTTGCTTACAAAGAAACAATTAGAAATAAAGTAAAAGTTCAAGGTAAATTTATTCGTCAATCAGGTGGTAAAGGACAATACGGTGACGTATGGTTTGAAATGGAACCACTTGAACCAGGAAAAGGAATTGAATTCGAAAGCAAAATTGTTGGTGGAGCAGTTCCAAAAGAATATATTAAACCAATTGAACAAGGTATGAGAGAAGCTGCTGAAAGCGGTATCTTAGCTGGTTACCCAGTTACAGACTTCAAAGCAACATTAGTTGACGGTTCATACCACGAAGTTGACTCTTCAGAAATGGCGTTCAAAATCGCTGCTTCTATGGCTTTCAAAGAAGGTATGAGACAAGCTAAATCAGTTATCTTAGAACCAATTATGAAAGTTGATATAACAGTTCCAGAAGAATATATGGGAGATGTTATTGGAGACGTTAATTCTAGACGTGGAAGAATGGAAGGTATGGATGGTGCAGATGGAATGCAAGAAATTCACTCATTTATCCCACTTTCAGAAATGTTTGGTTATGCAACTGAACTTCGTTCTAGAACACAAGGTAGAGGTACTTACTCTATGGAACCTTCTCATTATGAAGAAGTTCCAAAATCAGTTTTTGAAGCTATTGTGTCTTCAAGAGCTAAGAAAGACTAGAATTTAAGCTGAAATCAGCATCTTGCACGTTTTGTTATTTTTTTCAAAACACACAATATACTAATTTAATCTTAAATTAAAGAAATTAAATAAGATACTTGCAATTTTGGCAAAAATGTTATAAAATGCGGGTAGCAATAAAAAGTTATTAAATTTAAAAAATAAAAAAGGGAGAAATCCCAAAAAATTAAGGAGGAATTTTAAAATGGCAAAAGCTAAATTTGAAAGAACAAAACCACACGTTAACATCGGAACAATCGGTCACGTTGACCACGGTAAAACAACAACAACAGCAGCTATTACAAAATATTTATCATTATTAGGAAAAGCTCAATACGAAGCTTATGATCAAATCGACGGAGCTCCAGAAGAAAAAGCAAGAGGAATCACAATCAACACAGCTCACGTAGAATATGAAACAGACAACAGACACTATGCACACGTTGACTGTCCAGGACACGCTGACTATGTTAAAAACATGATCACAGGTGCTGCACAAATGGACGGAGCTGTATTAGTAGTTTCAGCAGCTGATGGACCAATGCCTCAAACAAGAGAGCACATCCTACTTGCAAGACAAGTTGGTGTTAAATACATCGTTGTATACCTAAACAAATGTGATATGGTTGACGATCCAGAATTATTAGAATTAGTTGAAATGGAAGTTAGAGACCTATTATCAGAATATGGTTTCCCAGGAGATGATATTCCAATCGTAAAAGGATCTTCATTACAAGTATTAGAAAGTTCTTCAACAAATCCAGAAGACGAAGTATACAAACCAATGAAAGAATTAATGGATGCAATCGACAGCTACATCCCAACACCAGAAAGACCAATCGACCAACCATTCTTAATGCCAGTAGAAGACGTATTCACAATTACAGGACGTGGAACAGTTGCTACAGGTAGAGTAGAAAGAGGTCAAGTAAAACTACAAGACGAAATCGAAATCGTTGGATTATCAGCTGAAAGAAGAAAAACAGTTGTAACAGGTGTAGAAATGTTTAGAAAACTATTAGACCAAGCAGAAGCAGGAGATAACATCGGTGTTCTATTAAGAGGTATTGATAGAAAAGACATCGAAAGAGGTCAAGTTTTAAGTAAACCAGGATCAATCAATCCACACACAAAATTCACATCAGAAGTATACGTTCTAACAAAAGAAGAAGGTGGAAGACATACACCATTCTTCAATGGATACAGACCACAATTCTATTTCAGAACAACAGACGTTACAGGTGTTATTGAATTACCTGCTGGAACAGAAATGGTTATGCCAGGTGATAACGTATCAATGACAATCGAATTAATCACACCTATCGCTATCGAAAAAGGATTAAGATTCGCTATTCGTGAAGGTGGTAGAACAGTTGGTTCAGGAGTTGTTGCTGATATATTAGCATAATTCAAATTTTGGGAATTTTTTGGGACAGGGCAAAAGTTTTGTTTCAAAAGAAATATAGATATAAAAAAGAGACATTTAAATAAAATGTCTCTTTTTACCGTGCGATGAAGGGCTAGAAATCATAGTCATCATCATCATCATCATAGTCATCATAGTCATAACAACCAAGGTTAACGCATGCAGCAGTAAACAAATTCATACAGTGTACCTCCTAGTATAACAACAGTATAACATATTTTACATAATGTGTCAAGGTTGCAATGCAATTTGAGTAGTTCATTAAAAATGCTACACAAAATTGACTTTTTATGTAAATTATGTTATTATAAATATAGTTAGTTTATGAAAAAGGAGAAGACAACTATGGAAAAAGCTAAAAAAGAACTGATCACAATGGCTATTAAGAAACTTGCTAAAAACTCAATCCGTCAATGTACGAAACGGAAGCTAGGCAATTCGCACGAAGAAGAACAGTGCATTGAAGTAACACAACAACTTTATGATGCAGGTCTTACAGACTGCGTGGACAAATGGATGCCTGCTGACGAAGATGGGTATGCCAAATTGACTAGTCTCAATGTTGGAGACTTCTTGATTGTAGAAGATGAAGGAGTCTATTGCATTCGACGAGAAGAGTTTTTGCAGACTTATGTTCTTGTGAAGTAAACTCCTGAGCGCTCATGCTAATATGTTCATGTGGATTGATATGAATAAAATGAGCGAATTAAAAGAGACGTTTATTAGAACGTCTCTTTTGTTGTCTGTTTACCTTGTAACCGAGATTGTAATTCTTCATATATAGCTATATATCTTTGTCGTTCTCTTTCAAAATTGCCGTCAAAATAATTTAGCAATAACTGTGTAGTAATACCTATATGAAGACTTTTGAGTTCCATTACAAGTTCTTCCGTTGATTTTTTTGCGACTTCTTCTCTGATGTTATTTTGCATAGCATACCTCCATGTATAATTTAAGTATACTATAAATTCCAAAAAAAATCAATAATGGCTTGATTTTTTTAACAAACAATAATAAAATATATATGTTAAAAATATAATGAAATAAAGAAGAAAAGGAAAAGTAAATCCTAAAAATCTTCAATTGGGGGAAACAAAATGAAAATCATATTAGACGCAATGGGTGGAGACAACGCACCAGACGCCAACATAAAAGGAGCAGTAAACGCAATAAACAAAGTAAAAGCAGAAGTAGTATTAGTAGGAAAAGAAGAAGTAATCAGAAGCAAAGTAAAACAATTCTATGGAAAAGAAATAGAAGAAATATCAGATAGACTAAAAATTAGAAACGCCACAGAAACAATAGAAATGGAAGACACACCAACACTTGCAATAAAACGAAAAAAAGATTCATCAATGGTAGTAGGATTTAAAATGTTAAAAGAAGACGAAGGTGATGTTTTCATATCAGCAGGAAACTCAGGAGCGCTATTAACAGGAGCAACTCTGATAGTAGGAAGAATAAAAGGGATAGACAGACCAGCACTAGCAGGAATATTACCAGCATATAAAAGCCAATTACTATTAATAGATGCAGGTTCAAATACAAACTGCAAGCCTATCAACCTTTTACAATTTGCGCAAATGTCAACAATATATTTAAGAAACACATTTGGAATTGAAAAGCCAGCTATTGGACTATTAAATATAGGAACAGAAGAAACAAAAGGAAATGAACTAGTACGTGAAAGCTATAAACTACTAAAAGAAAAATCAGAAGAACTAGGAATAAACTTTGTAGGAAACGTAGAAGGAAGAGATGCTTTTTCAGGAAAGATAGATGCAATAGTAACAGACGGATTTACAGGAAATGTGTTTCTAAAAACAACAGAAGGTTTAGGAAAGTTTGTTAAAAGAACATTAACAGAAAGCTTTACATCAAACTTATTATCAAAGATATCTTATTTGATAGCACATAAGCCAATAAAAAGACTATCAAAAGCAATGGACTACAAATCATATGGTGGAGCACTGTTCCTAGGAGTAAAAAAACCAGTGGTAAAGGCACATGGAAGTAGTGACGAAATATTATTTGAATATACAATAATACAAGCGGAAAAATTTGTAGAAAATAAAGCAGTGGATAAGATGAAAGAACAGTTTGAAACCAAAAAAGAAGAAGATATTCATGAATAGAAATGTTTGTAAGTCAAGAATGGCAGGTCTTTTACTGACCCAGTAGTATAAATTTTAAAAAAATATCGATTTTACTTGACAAATATACAAACATATAATATAAATGGAATATAAATATAATAGTAAACTTGAGAGGAGGTGGACTCGAAGTTATGAGTTCAGAAGAAGTATTAGAAAAAGTAAAAGGGATAATTGTAGAACAATTAGGAGTAGCAGAAAACTCAGTTACATTAGAAGCATCTTTTATAGATGATTTAGGTGCTGATTCATTAGATATAGTAGAATTAGTAATGGCATTAGAAGAAGAATTCAATATTGAAATTCCAGATGCTGATGCAGAAAAAGTTGTAACAGTAGGAGATGTAGTTGACTACATAAAAGAAAATGTTGAATAAATAGAAATATTTTATAAAATAAGAAGAAGCGATGATTACATATCATAAAGCTTCTTCTATTTGCTTTCCAACTCTTTTTTTATCTACCATATTGACGTTGTACGTCAACTGATATACAATATAAATGTGAATAACAAAATGAGAAAAGTAAATACTAAAAAATAGAGATAAGGTATACTTGTTGACGTAATTCACATATAAATTATAAAATGTCAATAAACAAAAGAAAGGGGTTTTTAAATGAAACAAAACAAAGAAAAGGGGATAACGCTAATAGCACTAGTAATAACAATTATAGTATTACTAATATTAGCAGGAGTAGCAATCGCAACACTAACAGGAGACAATGGAATACTAACAAAAGCAGTAAATGCAAAAGATAAGACAGGAAGAGCAGAAGTAATTGAAAATGCGAAACTAGACATTTTAGCAATTCAATCAGATAAAGAAGGAAAGCTTACAACAGGAGATTTAAAAGGAGTACTAGATAAATACTTTAAAGATGTACCAGAAGAGATAGCAGCAGAAGACATAGCAACTATGGAATTAAAAACAAAAGACGAGAAGTATACAGTAAAAGTATCTGAGATTTATAATGGAAGCCTATCAGATATGAAAACTGTAACAGAATTAAAAGTAGGAGATTACGTGAAATATGGAGATAAATTGACTTCTCAAACCTATGTAACAAATTCAAATGGAGAGCCAGACACAGGATATGAAACATCACAAACATTTAACACAAATACAGCAACATTGTGGAGAGTTATAAATAAAAAAGCAAATGGAGATGTGGAAATAGTAGCAGTTAATAATACTTTATCAAGTGACGGAACTACTGGTTTATATTTAAAATCTCAAAATGGATTTTTAAATGCTGAGACAATATTAGATAACTTATGTTCAAAGTTATACTCCAATCCAGCATATGGAACAGCAAGAAGTATAAATGTTGATGATATAAATAATTTAACAGGGTTTAATCCTGAGACGAGCGAATGGGGAGATAAAGAGTACTATTTAAATAATAGAACGAAGACTTATACATCAGGTGGACCATTTTGGGATAAAAACACAAATACTTTTAGAAATGCGACAACAGAAAATCCTATAACAATAGATAATACGTACTACTATTATACAGTGAATGAAAATATACCACTATATGACACACTAATCGAAGAATCAAAAACTTATACAGGAGAATACAAAGAAGAAAATTATCCAATGTTCTATTGGCTGGCTTCTCGTGGCGTGGGTGCGAACGGTAACGACTCGTACTTCGATGTGCGCTATGTAGGCATCGGAGATGTTAACCGCTGGCACTTGTTCATTGCTGATATCCGCGGTTACGCCTACGAGAGTGCGCGTGCGTGTGCAGTTTGCCCAATTGTAAATCTAAAGTCTAGTGTCCAAATAGACACAAGCGATACAACAAAAGATGGAAGTGAACAAGCAAAGGCTTGGATATTAAAATAAGAAGTAATCGCCTATGGTGGGCCGTTGGTCCACCTAGGCGAAAATTTTAGGAAAATAGTAAAAATACTTGAAACTTCTATAAAAATGTAGTAATATAATCTCAAACTAATTAGCATAAAAAATGCTAGTTCAAGAGTTTTTAATAAAAAGTTATAATTCCACTATATAAAAATTTATTTATATTTATAACAATTAAAAAGCCCAAGATTAGGGCAAATAAAATATTAATTCTAATCAAATCTAAAAAATTCCAAGATAATATAAAATTATAATTTGTGTCAACACGGCTTTTTTTATAAAAATTTATAATTCCAAATATTAGTTAATAAAACAAGATATTTATATCAAAATTAAATCAAAGTAGCAAAATTTATGTCTAATTAATAATTCACAAAAAATTTACCACAAAACACAAATTAACTCTTGAATAAACATATGCTTTGTAGTAAAATAAGAAAGGAAAAGAAGACGAATATATAACAGATAAAATAGAAGTACATATAATTGATTTAAAAAAGTTTAAAAAAATAAAAAATCCAAAAGGAGAATTGGCAGATTGGCTAAATCTAATTTTGGGTAATGAGGGGGCGATTGAAATGGCAATTCAAAGAAATGCAGATATAGCTAGAGTAAATGAAGAGAACAAAGAGTTAAGCGAAGCAGAAGATTGGGCACAATTTTTAAGAGATGTCGCTAGATATGATGAAAATACTAGAAAGAGATATGAAATGGAAGATATTGCAAAAAAGATGTTGAAAGAAAATGTAAATATAGAAACAATAAGAAAAGTTACTGAACTAACTAAAAAAGAAATAGAAAAACTAATGGAAGATAGATAAAAAAATTTATAAATAAGAAGAAGCGATGATTAAATCATAAAGCTTCTTCTATTTGCTTTCCAACTTTTTTTTATCTACTGTATTGACGTTGTACGTCAACTGATATACAATATAAATGTGAATAACAAAATAAGAAAAGTAAATACTAAAAAATAGAGATAAGATATACTTGTTGACGTAATTCACATATAAATTATAAAATGTCAATAAACAAAAGAAAGGGGTTTTTAAATGAAACAAAACAAAGAAAAGGGGATAACGCTAATAGCACTAGTAATAACAATTATAGTATTACTAATATTAGCCGGAGTAGCAATCGCAACACTAACAGGAGACAATGGAATACTATCAAAAGCAGTAAGTGCAAAAGATAAAACAGGAAGAGCAGAAGTAATCGAAAATGCAAAGTTGGACATAATAGCAATTCAATCAGATAAAAACGGAAAACTAACAACAGGAGATTTAAAAGCAGTATTAGATAAATACTTTAAAGAAGTACCAGAAGAAATAACAGCAGAAGATATTGCAACTTTGGAACTAAAAACAAAAGACGAGAAGTATACAGTAAAAGTATCTGAGATTTATAATGGTAAATTAGTAGAAGCTTCTAAAAGCAAAACAATAGCAGACTTATATAACGGAATAAACACTCCAAATGATGCAAATTATAAAGAAACAGGAATGCACATAGGCGATTATGTAGATTATACAGCTGGAACTTGGAGTGAAGCAAAAGCAGCCCCAACATCATCTGAGCCATTTACCTTTGGTGGATACACAGCAGGACAAAGCAGAGATACAAGTGCAAGTGGTGGAGATATGGGAAGTGGATATGGATATTCAGGCTGGAGAATATGGGATATATCAGAAGATAAAAAAACAATGACACTAATTTCAGCAGGATGTCCTGAACTTTATTATCATCCGTATGGAACAAATTATGCATATAATACTGAAAAGATATTAACAGGAGAAACAACTGGGACAATAGATGAAAGTCAACCTAGTACACCAAGAATATGGACAGATTATATAAATACAGCCAAATATGGAAATAGTGCAAGAGCAATGAAGAAAAGCGATTTAGATACATGGTATGGAAAATATATTGATAATAGTATAACTGATTCGTGGGATATAGATAGTTTTCCACAAAATACAGATAATAAACTAATTTCAACAGTAGAAAATGGTTACTGCTACTGGCTTTCTTCTGCTGACGACGACTACGGCGTGTACTATGTGCGCCCGGACCTCCGCTTTGTGGGAAACCTCAGCGACTTTGCGTTTGGGGTTCGCCTTCTAGTTTCTTTAACATCCGAAGTCAAATTCGGAGAAACACCAGGAAAAGTAGAACACGACGGATTTTCATACAACAAATGGATAATAGAATAAAACATAAAGAAGAGCAAAGTTAAGAACTTAGCTCTTCTTTGCACTATAAAAGGAGTGACCAAAATGGCAAAAAATTGCCAAAAAGGACCGTCCCCAATGGCAATTTATTGCCAAAAAGGTCCGTCCCCAATGGCAAAATAAATCAACAAAATATTCATAAACGCTCTTTTTAGGAACTTCATTAGTAGTAAAAACATTACAATAATCAATAAAACCACTATCAGACGATACCGTAATCCCACCAATAACATTGTCAGGTAAAACAGGAGCTTCAAAAGATTTAGCCATTTCAATATCAACTTTTATAGAAGGAATGTCACTTTTCAAAACAGGAATAACAGATTGTGACAATGCAGAATAATTTATTTCCAATTTTGCGGAGTTACTAGCTTTATATATGTCAAAGTAATTCTTATCTTGACTATGATTTTTTGCCTTCCATTCTTCAAATTTATCATTCACAAGTTTTCCTATATTTACATATTCAAAGTTTTTAAAAGCATATTCAATAAGTTTTACACTATCAGATGTTCTAAATTTTTTTGTATCACAACCAAGTACAATGCAGATTATATCCATATCTCCACGTTTGCAAGCTGTTACTAGACAGCGGTTAGCTCCATTGGTAAATCCCGTTTTTACTCCATATACACCATTTAGAACTCCTAGTAGTTCATTTGTATTGCTTAAATTTTTAGGGTAACCATTAAGTGTAATTGTGTAGTTTTTTGTTCCTACAATGTTTGCAAATGTTTTATTTTTTAATGCGTAATCTGTAAGTAATGCAAGTTCATATGCTGTTGTATAATGTCCGTTAGAGTCTAATCCGTGTGGGGATTCAAAGTGACTGTTGTAAAGTCCAAGTTCTTTTGCTTTATTGTTCATCATTTCTGAAAATCCAGCGACAGAACCACCAGCTGTTTCAGCTAATGCTACGGCAGCGTCATTTCCGGAGCATAGCATTAGTCCATAGAGTAAATCTCGAATTGTTATTTTGTCACCTGTTTTTAGTCCTAATCTTGATCCACCTGTGCCTGCTGCTTTTTTAGATACTTCTACGGTTTGGTTTAAATCGCAGTTTTCTATTATAACTGTTGCTGTCATAATTTTTGTGGTTGATGCCATTTTTACTTTATTGTCTTCGTTTTTTCCATAAATTATAGTTTTGCTTAATCTGTCTAAAACAATGCAAGAGCGAGCATTTAATTCTAGTGGAGATGTGCTGTTACTTGATGTTGTGATTGTTTCACTTATTATAGATAGTGTTTCTTCGTCATCTTCTTCATCATCTGCAAAAGAACAATTAACATTTAAAGTAGCTAAAAAAATTAGACACAAACAAATTGTTTTTAAATAAAAGTTTTTTAAATTCATAATATCACCAATAAAGTATATGAAAATGCAATAATAATTATGCAAAATAAAAAATGATGAAAATGCTACGGAAATAAGCAAAAAAGCATCAAAACAACCCAAAAATATTGATTTTATTACAAAAATGTAATATAATTGTAATAAGTGGGGTTATTTTTAAATAGACTACCACAAACCAATCTCCGTAGGCATAAAAAAGACATAAAAATAGGGGGAAATTTATTGGAAAAAAAGCCCCTTGACTATTGTCAAAAAGAGAGTAAAATTGTAGTAGGAGATAATATAAAAGTAAGGGAGAAGAAAGATGAGCTCAAAAGTAAAAAGAGTAGCACTAATAGGAATTATGATGGTAATAATGTTAGCAGTATTAGCAATGGCAATGCCTAATACAGTAAATGCAGTAACATTACCAATGTACTTAGGAATAACAGAGATAAGAACAAATGATACACCAAATTTAGGATATGCAATAGGTGATCCAAATACAAATGGAGAAACAGGAGAAAGCAACAAAATTTGGAACATTGTAGAATATACAGGTTTAGGATCAGATGCTAATTTGAAAGCAGATGGAGCAAAAGATATTTATTGTCTAAAAGCAGGGATAGGTTTTACAAACACACATAAACGTGATGAATATACAATGTCATTTAACATGAAAACTCAAAGAAGTGATATTGAAGGAACAAGCGATGTACTAAAATCAATAGTAGAAGGAACAGTACCATACAAAGCTTCTTCAACTGCAACAGAAGTTCAAGTTAGTAGATATAATTCAATATTAGCATTAGGAGATATGTTATATTTAATAAGTGATGATGAAAACCAAAAAGTAGAATATTTAAGTAAAGCAGGAATTAATGCAGAAGATTGGGACACAGTATTAACAAGAGATGAAATAGCAGCAGTTCAACAAGCAGCAATTTGGTATTTCACAAACTATGAAGAAGGAAAAACAACTTTTGACAAAACAGCAGCAGACACAACAGGTTGGTTATGGTATACAGAAGACGGAACTACTTATAAAAATTTAATACAACATAATCCAACAAATGTAGCAATAAATGATTCTTATGGTTCTCAAAGACAAAAACAAGCAGAAGTATTATATAGATATTTAATACAAACAGCAAAGAAAAATTCAGTAAATTATGCAAATCCAGAAACTGCAACAGTGCCAGCATCACTTACAACAACGAGCTTAGGATATAAAGAAGTTGGAAATAATTATGTATTAGGACCAATAAATATAACAGAAGCACAAGGAAATACAATACCATATGATGTAGAGTTTGCATTTAAAGCAAATGGAAGCGAAGTAAGAAAAGATGAATATACTTTATTAAATGCAAGTGAGCAACCAGTAGCAGAAGGAACAACAATAAAAGATTTAGTAGGAGAAAACTTCTACATTTCAGTTCCAAAAACTAAGGGGAAAACATTCTCAGTAGCAACAAACATAAAATATTCAAAATCAGTATTAAACTTATATACAGCACCAGGAAACACAACACAACCAGTATTAATACCAGAAACAACACCAGAAAAAGAACCAGCAGAAATATCAGTAGAAATAAAAGTTCAACAATCATTTGACTTAAAATTAATAAAAAGAATTTTTGAAGTAAATGGTAAGAAAGTACCAGAAAGAATAGAAAAAGTTGATGTTAGCAAATTAAACACAACAGACGAAAATGGTAAAAAAATAACAACAGGTGATTATACATTAAATAAAAAACCATATGGAGTAAAAAAAGGTGATATAGTAACATATGCACTTAGAGTTTACAACGAAGGAACAATAGACGGATATGCTTCAGAAATAACAGAAGATATTCCAGAAGGATTAGAATTTTTATGGATGGCTCCGGAAGATCTTGAAAAAGATACAACATTAACAACAGCTGAGAAAGAAGCAATTGAATTTAACCAAAAATATTTATGGGGAAAATTCGTATATGATGAAGAAACCAAAAATAGAATAGTTCAAATTTCAACAGATTATCTATCACAAGAAAATGAAACAACAACAAAAGGAAACCTAATAAAAGCATTTGGAGAAAATGACGGAACAAAAACAGAAAAAGATATTTCATATAAAGAAGTATATGTAAAAATGAAAGTTGTTTCAGAAAACACAACAGGAACAATAATAAGAAATGAAGCAGCAATAACAGAAGACACTGACAGCGAAAATAATCCAGTAAATGATAGAGACTCAGATACAGAAGTATGGAAAAAATATGAAGATGATGAAGATTACGATAATATCACATTAGAAGTATTTGACCTAGCATTAAGAAAATTCATAATAGCAGTAAGCAAAGATGAAACAATAGAAAATAGTGAATATTTAAGAAACGAAGACGGTTCATATAAAAGAGCACCAATAGTAGACACATCAAAATTAAATACAATAGGTGAAGATGGAAAAAGAATTACAACATCTACATATAATCACACAAAAGAACCAGTATTAGTACAAAGAAATGATATAGTTGTATATATGTTAAGAGTTTACAACGAAGGAGATATTGACGGATATGCAGCAGAAATAAAAGATCACTTACCACCACATCTAGAATTTGTAGATAACGAATTTAATAAACAATATGGTTGGAATGTATCAGAAGATGGAAGAACAGTTACTACAAAATATTTAAGTTCAAAAGATAGCTTAATAAAGAAAGCTGTAAAAAATGATAAAGATGAATATGTATTAGCATATAAAGAAGTGCCAATTATGTGTAAAGTTGTTGAAAAAGCACCAACAAATCAAAACATTACAAATATTGCTGATATAACAAAATATGAAGATTATAACAAAGAGCAAGTAGCAGATAGAGATTCTCAAGAAAACAACGTGGAATTACCAAAACCTGAAAACTTACCAACATATAAAGATAATGAAAAAGGAGAATATGTACCTGGTCAACAAGATGATGACGACTTTGAAAAAGTAATAGTAAAGGAATTTGACTTAGCATTAAGAAAATGGGTAACACAAGCAATAGTAACAGACAAAAAAGGAACAGTAATAACAAATACAGGACATCAACCATATGATGACCCAGAAGATATAGTTAAAGTAGAATTAGATAGAAAAAAATTAAATGAAGTAACAGTTAAATTTAGATATTCAATAAGAGTAATAAACGAAGGTGACCTAGAAGGTTATGCAAAAGAAGTAACAGACTATATTCCAGAAGGACTAAAATTTGTGGCAGCAGATAACCCAGGTTGGACAGATGAAGGAAATAATGTAATATCAACAAGATTATTAGAAAATAAATTACTAAAACCAGGAGAATATGCTGATGTAGAAGTATTACTTACATGGGTAAATAATCAAAATAATATGGGACTAAAAGTAAACACAGCAGAGATATCAGAAGACTATAACGAATATGATGTTCCAGATAAAGATTCAACACCTGATAACAAAAAGCCAGGAGAAGACGATATAGATGACGCACCAGTAATGTTATCAATAAAAACAGGTCAAACAAGAATTTACTTTACATTAGGATTTACAATATTAATTACAATAGCAGGTGGAATAGTACTAATTAAGAAATATGTATTATAAACTTTTTGGGGCAGGTCGAAAAAGTTTTGTGTAAAACATTTAGGACACCCCAAAAAAGTTTAAAAAAGGATATTGAAAGGAGAGAACAAATGAAAATAAAAAATAAAATAATTTTTATGATTATTTGTGTAACCTTAATATTACTAACTTTTATGCAAACAGTAGCTTATGCTACTCTTGTAACAGATAACAGTAAGAAGATGTATATAGGAATTGAAGAACTAAGAAGAAATGACACCCCGAATTTAGGATATGCAATAGGTGACCCAAATACAAATGGAGAAACAGGAGAGAGCAATAAAATTTGGAGCTTGGTTGAATTTACAGGACCAAGTGATAGCGATAGTTTAAAAGCAAATGGAAATAAAAACATTTACTGTTTAAAAGCTGGGGTTGGTTTCAGTAATACTCATAAACGTGCAACTTATGATGTTTTCTTTAATATGAAAACTGAAAGATCACAAATTGAAACTCAAAATGATATTTTGGAAGAATTAGTAGGTGGAACAGTACCATATAAAGCATCTTCAACAGCTTCGGTAGTACAAGTTAGTAGATATGATGCATTACTAGCATTAGGGGATATGTTATATTTAATAGAAGACTCTGAACAAGAAAAAGAAAAATATTTGAATGCAGCAGGAATCTATTCAGAGGATTGGGGCTCTGTTCTTACAAGAGATGAGATATCAGCAGTACAACAAACTGCAATTTGGTATTTTACAAACTATGAAGCAGGAAAAACTACTTTTGATAAAACAGGAAATACAGGTTGGTTATGGTATACAGAGAATGGAAATACTTACAAGAATTTTATACAATATAATCCAACTGATGTAGATCCAAATTCATCTTATGGAGCTCAAAGACAAGTACAAGCGGAAACTCTATATAACTACCTAATCCAAACAGCAAAATCAAAAGCAGGTCAATATGCAGAAGGAAGAATGGATCAAGAATCTCCAATTTCCTTAGATACAAAGACTTTGAATTATCAAGAAGTAGGAACTAACTATATAATGGGACCAATTCATATGTCATTAAATGCAAAAAATCCAGTAGGATATGAAATGGACTTTATTGTAAAAAATAATGGAACTGCAACAACAGGATATCAACTATTAAATAGTAATAAACAACCAGTAGCTTCTGGAACAACAGTAAAAAGCTTAGTTGGTCAAGATTTCTATATTTCTATGCCAGTAGCAACAACAGGATATGTAGAAGTTGAAGCGAATATTAGGTATACAAATAGAAACCAAACATTATGGACAGCAGATGGCATAGAAGGGGAAAGTACTCAACCAGTATTAATACCTTCAAAAAAGGCAGAAAGTAAGAAATTGACTTTGGATGTAATGCCAAGTGCAAAAGAATTTGACTTATCTTTGAGAAAATATATTACAAAAGTAGGAGATGAAGTTTTATCAGGTGCAAAATCTAGGGTGCCAGTAATAGATGTAAGCCCATTAATAGATGTTGTGCCAGTAAGAACAGCAGCTTCAACAACAGCTACATATAAACATAAAAAAGATCCAGTAGTTGTAAGAACGAATACTAAAATTATATATAATATCACAATTTATAACGAAGGAGAAAAAGCAGGAAGAGCTACAAAAATAGTAGACCAATTACCAGAAGGGCTAAGATTTGATAGAGTAGTAAGTGGAAACTTTGTATTAGATACATATAATCAAACAACAAACACATTAAATTTAAAAAGAGCAACTGGAAATAATACAAATTTAGCAGCATTTACAGGTAGAACTGAATTAGACTCTGAAACAATACAAATTGAGTGTACAGTAACTGCTTATGCAGCAGCAAATAAACAAGTTTTAACAAACTTAGCTTGGATATCAGAAGAAGTTGATGGTGAATCAGGTGTAACAATAACAACTCAAAGAAGAATGGATAGAGACTCTGAACCAGCAACAATAACAAAATATAATAAAGCTGAGCTAGTAACAACAGATAATGGTTACACAGGAAATACTTCAAATGCAGGTAAAGACTTACAAAATCAAAATAGCTATTTCGAAGGTCAACAAGATGATGACGACTTTGAAAAAGTAGTAATAAATCCAGCAACAGGAAGTTATAATATACAACTTATCAAGGTTGCTGAAAATGATACTACAAAGAAATTACAAGGTGCACAATTTGAAATAACATTAGCAAATGGAACTAAAAATACATATACAACAGACGCAAATGGTTCACTAAATATTAATAACATTAATATTACATCAGCAGGAGTAGAAAATATAACAATAAAAGAAACAGTAGCACCAAAAGGATATTCTAAAATAATAGATACTATTATTTTGAAAGTTAGAAAGCAAATAGTAAATGGAGAATATAAGGGAACAGTAGAATCTTTAACAAAAGCTGACGGAACAGCTGTACCAACAGGTACAACACACGCTGTTGAAGGAAATACAATAAAAGTAACTGTTCCAAATAGGGAAAAAACATTTGACTTAGCTTTAAGAAAATATATAACAAAAGCAGGAGAAAAAGAATTAAATGGGGCAGATACTAGAATTCCATCAATAGATAGAACAACATTAGATAATGGAACAACAGCAACATACAAACATAGAAAAGATCCTGTACCTGTAAAAACAGGAGAAAAAGTAATATATAATCTTGCAATTTATAATGAAGGTGAAAAATCTGGTAGAGCAACAAAAATTGTAGACCAATTACCAACAGGATTACAATTTAATAGAGTAATAACATCAAACTTTGTAGTAGAGTCATATAATCAAACTACAAATACTCTAAACTTAAAAAGAGCAGATGGAAACAATACAAACTTAGGACCATATACAGGAAATGCAAATCCAGCATCAGAAGTAATTCAAATTGAATGTACAGTGGTAGCAGAAGCAACAACAAAAAATGATCAAATTTTAACAAACCTAGCTTGGATATCAGAAGAATTTGATGAAGATGCAAATAGAACGATAACAAATGTTAAGGGACAAGATAGAGACTCTGAACCTTCAACAATAACAACAAAGACAAAAGATGAGTTGGTAACAACAGATAATGGTTATATAGGAAATACTTCAAACAATGGTAAAGACCTAGCAGATAGAAATAGTTATTTTGAAGGTCAACAAGACGATGATGACTTTGAAAAAATAATTATACCTAAAAAGATTCCAGTAGATTTAGCATTAAGAAAATTCATTGTAGCAGTAAGTAAAGATGAAAATATAGAAGATAGTGAGTATCTAAAAAACGAAGACGGTTCATATAAAAGAGCGCCAGTAGTAGACTCATCAAAATTAAACACAAAAGATGATGAAGGAAATTTAATTACAACAGCAATATATAATCATACAAAAGAGCCAGTATTAGTACAAAGAAATGATATAGTTGTATATATGTTAAGAGTTTACAACGAAGGTGACATTGACGGGTATGCAGCTGAAATAAAAGATCACTTACCACCACATTTAGAATTTGTAGATAGCGAATTTAATAAACAATATGGTTGGGATGTATCAGAAGATGGTAGAACAGTAACTACAAAATATCTAAGTTCAGAAGAGTACTTAATTAAGAAAGCAAAGCCAGTATATGAAGGAGAAACAACAGGATTTATTCCAGACGAAGACGGAAATGTAACAGGTGGAAGTTCAGCTTTAAAATATAAAATTACTCATTATGAATTAGATTATAAAGAAGTTCCAATTATGTGTAAAGTAAAAGACACAGCACCAAGAAACGAAAACATTACAAATATTGCAGACATAACAAAATATGAAGACGAAGAACACAAACCAGTAGAAGACAGAGACTCACAAGAAAACAATGTCGACTTACCAGAAGAAAAAGACCTACCAGGATACAAAGATGACGAAAAAGGAGACTACGTACCAGGTCAACAAGATGATGATGACTTCGAAAAAGTAATAGTAAAAAAATTCGACTTAGCACTAAGAAAATGGGTAACACAAGCAATAGTAACAGACAAAAAAGGAACAACAGTAACAAACACAGGACATCAACCATATGATGACCCAGAAGGAATAGTAAAAGTAGAATTAGACAAAAAGAATTTAAGCCAAGTAACAGTTAAATTCAGATATTCAATTAGGGTAATAAATGAAGGAGATATAGAAGGATATGCAAAAGAAGTAACAGACTATATCCCAGAAGGATTAAAATTTATAGCAGCAGATAACCCAGGTTGGACAGATGAAGGAAACAATGTAATATCAACAAGATTACTAGAAAACACACTATTAAAACCGGGAGAATATGCTGATGTAGAAGTATTACTTACATGGATAAACAACTCAAACAATATGGGACTAAAAGTAAATACAGCAGAAATATCAGAAGACTATAACGATTATGATGTACCAGACGAAGACTCAACACCAGACAATAAGAAACCAGGTGAAGACGATATTGACGATGCACCAGTAATGTTATCAGTAAAAACTGGTAAAGCAGTAACTTACATAGGATTAGGATTAACAGTTTTAGTAATAATGGCTTCTGGAGTAACACTAATTAAGAAATATGTAATGTAATTGAAATAAGGAACATTAGGAAATGTCCATTGGGGACGTTTCCTTTTGGACATTTGGGACATTTTGGGACGTTTCCGAATGGACATTTTGTCCACTTTGGGACACATCTATAATAGAAAAGGAGAAAATATGAAAGAGCTAGAAAAACAAGTAGAACAAGAGATAAAACCAATATTTGAAGAAATAGATAAAATATGCGAGTTAAATAGCCAAAAAGTATTAGAAGCATTTCAAAAATGTGACTTGCAAGAAGCACATCTAAATTCATCAACAGGATATGGGATAGATGAACCAGGAAGAAACAAAATAGAAGAAATTTATAGCCACGTGTTTAAAGCAGAAGACGCACTAGTAAGAACACAAATGATTTCTGGAACACATGCATTAGCAGTAACATTATTTGCGCTATTAAGACCAGGAGATACAATGGTGAGTTTAACAGGTGCGCCTTATGATACATTGCAAACAGTTATAGGGAATTCAGGAAATAGCAAAAGTTCTCTAAAATCATTTGGTATAAAATATGAACAAATTGAGCTTGTAAACAATGAATTCGATATAAATGCCATAAAAGAAAGACTATCAAAGCAAGACGTAAAACTAGTAGAAATACAAAGGTCTAGGGGATATTCAACTAGAAAAAGCCTTACAATTGAAAAAATTGAAAATGCGATAAAGGCAATAAGAGAAGTAAACAAAGATGTAATTATAATGGTAGACAACTGCTATGGAGAATTTGTGGAAGATAGAGAGCCAATTGAAATTGGAGCAGATATTGCAGTAGGTTCTTTAATGAAAAATTTAGGAGCAGGAATTGCAAATACAGGGTCATATATAGTAGGTAAAAAAGATTTGATAGAACTATGTGCAGAAAGACTAACATCACCTGGAGTAGGAAAAGAAATAGGACCTTCATTAAATCAAAATCCACTATTATTAAAAGGACTATTCTTTGCACCGTCAGTAGTAGCAAGCGCAGTAAAAACAATGGTATTTGCAAGTAGAATGCTAGAAAAATTGGGATATAATGTAGAACCGATGTATAACGAGAAGAGAGCAGACATTGTACAAACAATACATTTAGGAACAGAAGAAAAACTAGTAAAATTCTGCCAAGGAATACAAATGGGGTCACCAATAGACTCAAATGTATTGCCATATCCAGGAGATATGGGCGGATATGAAGACAAAGTCATAATGGCAGCAGGAACTTTCACACAAGGCTCAACAATTGAGCTTAGTTGTGATGGGCCATTAAGAGAGCCATACATTGCTTATATGCAAGGTGGACTTACATACCAATATGGAAAATTAGGAATAATGAAAGCAATTGAATTTATGTCAAAATAAAAATTGCCAACAGGGACGGTCCTTAATGGCAATAAATTGCCAAAAAGGTCCGTCCCCAGTGGCAAAAAATTGTCAAAAAGGTCCGTCCCTGTTGG
The DNA here is from genome assembly GCA_948502395.1 of uncultured Clostridia bacterium. GTDB lineage: Bacteria > Bacillota > Clostridia > TANB77 > CAG-508 > CAG-269. The sequence goes on from CAOPES010000004.1 coordinate 125,189, forward strand.
CAATTTTTTAGAAAGGTGAGAGAATGAATGTTGTTGTAATAGGTGGTGGCCCAGCAGGTATGATGGCTGCGATAGCGTCTGCTGAGCAGGGAAACCACGTGGTTTTAATTGAGAAGATGAGCTCTTTGGGAAGAAAGTTACTAATTACAGGTAAGGGTAGGTGTAATATTACTTCTTCTTTGGATATGGATGAGTTTATAAAGAATACTCCTGGAAATGGTAGGTTTTTATATAGTTGTTTTCAGGAGTTTACAAATCAGGATATAATTGATTTTTTGAAGAGACAAGGTCTAGATGTAAAGGAAGAGAGGGGAAATAGGGTTTTCCCTGTGACTGACAAGTCTTTGGATGTTTTGAAGGCTTTTACTAAAAGGCTAAAAGAGCTAAATATAAGTATTAGATATAATATTTCGGTAGAAGAGATTATGGTAGAAGATAACAAAGTTATTGGTGTAAAAATAAATGACAAAGAACTAAGCAAAGATGCTAGAAGGGCAGAAAATAAAATAATAAATGCTGATAAGGTTATTTTAGCGACAGGTGGGAAAAGTTATCCATTAACTGGTTCTACTGGTGATGGATATGAACTTGCTAAAAAGTTGGGACATACAATAACTGCTATAAAGCCGTCTCTTGTGCCATTAGAGACACATAATAAAAAGGTATGCCAAGAAATGCAAGGGCTAAGTTTGAGAAATGTTAAAATTCAGCTAAAAGATGTAGAGAAAAATAAGGTTATTTATGAAGAACAAGGGGAAATGCTATTTACTCATTTTGGAGTTTCTGGTCCAACAATATTAAGTTCTTCTGCTCATTTAGTTAGATATAAAAATATTGAAGAAAAGTTTGCAGAAAAAAAGATGGTTTTATCAATAGATTTTAAGCCTGCTTTGACAGAAGAAAAGCTAGATGCAAGATTATTAAGGGATTTTGATAAGCAAAAGAACAAGCAATATAAAAATAGTTTGGATGAGTTGTTACCACAAAAGTTAATTCCAATTGTTGTGGAAAGAAGTAAAATAAATCCGAATAAAAAAGTAAATGAGATTACTAAGGAAGAAAGAAGAAATTTAGTAAAATTGTTAAAGCGTTTTGAGCTAGAGATTAAGCAGTTTAGGCCAATTGATGAAGCTATTATTACAAGTGGTGGTGTTTCTATTAAAGAGATAAATCCTAAAACTATGGAGTCTAAGTTAGTTGATGGCTTGTATTTTGCTGGTGAAATTATAGATGTGGATAGCTATACTGGTGGTTTTAATTTGCAGATAGCGTATTCTACTGGTTATGTGGCTGGGAAAAATTAGAGTTTGTAGAATGGATGATAAAGAGACACTGAGCCTTGCTTTGATAGTCAAGGTTAGAAAGGGATAAAATGAAAGATTTTATAACAATAAAGGAAAATGTAAGTAGTGAGATTGTTGAAAAGAAGTCAAAGTTTATAGCAAACTTGTTTTACGTTGAGAGTGTAAAAGAAGCGGAAGAGATAATCAAGCAAATTAATAAGAAATATTTTGATGCAAGACATAATTGCATAGCATACCGTGTTGTAGAAAATGAACAAATTATAGAGAAATCAAGTGATAACGGAGAGCCTTTTGGAACTGCTGGAGCGCCGATGCTAAATATTTTGCAAAAAAATAATTTGGCAAATGTTTTAGTTATAGTAACTAGATATTTTGGCGGAATATTACTAGGTACAGGTGGTTTGGTTAGAGCATATTCTAACAGTTTACTTCAAGCGATTGAAAATAGTACAATAGTAGAAAAATGCATTGGACAAGAGATAGAAGTTGTTTTGGAATATAGTGAGTTCGAGAATTTTAAATATTATTGTAAAAATAACGATATAAATATTGTTAACTCGCAATATTCCGAGAATATTGTTTGTAAAATAGAAGCACAAGAGGCTCAAAAACAGAGATTGCTGGAAGATTTTCAGTCAAAAAATATAAAATTAATTGATATTTGTGAATTATCTAAAAAATATATAACGAAAAGTAAAGAAAAATAGGGCTTTTGTAAAAATATGGAAAAAAATTCCAAAAACTTATTGCGTCTCCGCGAATAAAGTATTATAATCAGAATTGTAAAATATTTACAGTAGATAATTTTAGGAGGGAGAAACAAATGAGTGAAAAAGTTTCTGTTTTAATAGCAGACGATAATCAAGATTTTAGTCATACTTTATCTAGTTATATTAATATGCAAGATGATATGGAAGTAGTTGGTATGGCGAAGGATGGAAATGAAGCGGTAGATATGATTGTAAATATGTCGCCAGATGTAGTTTTGTTAGATGTAATTATGCCACATCTTGACGGTTTAGGTGTACTAGAGAAAATTAATGGAATGAATATTAAAAAGCCAATATCTATTATGCTATCAGCAGTTGGTCAAGACAAAATAACTCAAAAGGCGGTAATGCTAGGTGCAGATTATTATGTTATAAAGCCTTTTGATATAGAATTGGTTATAAAGAGAATTAGGGAAATCAAGTTCTTTAAACCAGCTCAAGTTACTAACAATTTTATTTCAAGTCAAACAAGGGGCAAATACATAGAAATATCAAAGGATAACAGTAAAAAGGAAGAAAATTTAGAAGCGTTGGTTACTAATATTATTCACGAAGTTGGTGTTCCTGCACATATTAAGGGATATCAATATTTAAGAGAAGCTATTATGATGGTGATTAATGATATTGATGTTATTAATCAAATTACTAAGAGTTTGTATCCAAAAATTGCTTATAAGTATAATACTACTCCGTCTCGCGTTGAACGTGCTATTCGCCATGCAATTGAAGTCGCTTGGGGTCGCGGTCAACAAGAAGCTGTTGAGAATATTTTTGGTTATACTATTTCTGCATCAAAGGGTAAACCAACGAATTCAGAGTTTATTGCGATGATTGCAGACAAATTAAGATTAGAATTAAAGAGCGCATAATTGAATAAGAAGATAAACTTTCAAAGTTTACTGATTAATATTTAGAGATGTTAATAGGTAAATTTGAAGGTTTTTTATTTTGGATATAAATATAAGAATTTTTTTATTTGCTAGGTAAAGGGAGCGATTAAACTTAATAATATTTATTGACAAATAAGTAAAATAACGATATAATTGAAACATAGGAAATGAGAATAAGCGGAGTGTGTTGCCACCTTTGACATCTTGTAAATACATAAACCTCTACGACTTTTAGTTGTAAGACTGATATATGGGGGTGGTGCTATATGATAGAAACAGTATTATTAGAAATTATTAAATTACTTTTCTTCGGATTAGTAAGTGTAGCTATCATAAACATTGTTTTGTTAGGCATCATTTGTTGGTTACTACATAAACAATAAAAAATAACCATTCTGCTTTGCACGGTCGAATGGTTATTTAACTATCTATCGGCAACCACAAAGTGGTTTCTCATTTTCTATCTTTATTATACACAGATTATTTGATTTTGTCAATCACATTTTACACTTTCACTAAAACAGCAAATCTTAGGAGGGATACTATGTTGAAACAAATACATGATATTCTAATCGAAAAAATACAATTAAGAAAAAGACAAAAAGATATATTTGAAAAAGTACAAGTAGGCGATATGTTGTGGTGCAAAATGCCATTATCTAAAAAAGAACTTAGTGAAATAGAGACAAGTCATAGAGTTAGACCATATTTAATTGTAAAGAAGGAAAAAAATTTTTTGTTATGCTATCAATCAACGTCTAAGAACAGAGAAAATCTGAATAATTATGAAAGATATTGCATAAAAGCAGGAAAATATAAAAATAAAAAGGATAGTTGGATTGATTTAACGAACATAGAGAAAATCAGAATTAAAGATATACAACTAGAATTTATCAAACTAAATCAAATCGATATAAAGAAAATAGAAAAAAGAATAACAATAGGACAAAATAAAGGTAATTCTCAATTGATAAGATTTAATGAGCCGATTTACATAGAAGAAGGGGATTTGATTCTAAGAAATCAAATATCATATTATGTATATGCAGAAGATAATGTAAATATTTATTGCTTTAAAATACAAAAGAGAAAGAGAGAAAATCAAAAGTTAGAAAAAATTATAATTAATGGAAAAAGCTATTATACAGATTTTAGAGAATTAAGAACAATTAAGAGAAATGAAAATGTGGTGATTAATAACATTGCGTATACAGAAGAATTACTAGCAATTTTAAATCAAAAGAAATCTTTAAAGGCCAGTGCTTATAATAAATTTCAAGAAAATAGAAAAAGAGAGCAAGGCGAATTTGAAATTGGTACAGTATTTCAGTATGGGAATTCAAAGGTTATGTATTTATATTCACGTGATAACAGATATTATGGAGTTGATTTATTATGGTATACAATAAAACCAAGAATATTTGAAATTAAGGAAATACAAAAAAGGAAGATAATAGGAACTAAACATTTGAAGGAACTAAACAAAATACTTGAATTTCTACTTGAAAGAAATAGCCAAACTAAGGAAATAAATCAGATATATAAATATGTAAGAAGTTTACTTTTTTCTTCGACGATTTAAGTAGTTACTGCATAATTCTAAAAAATAAGAAAGGTTTAATTTTTAGAATTATGCATTATTTTATATAATAAACTTATTTCGCCAACTCATCGAACTTATGATAAACAGCCAAAACAATATCCTTAAGAACAGAAAGTTGGTCTGCATTACACTTATCAAAAACATTTTGAACAATCTGCAAATCAGAAAAATTATCAGACTTAACTTCATCGCCAAAAAGCAAGAAATCAGCAGAAACATTCAAAGCATTGCAAAACTGAAACAAAGTATGAATACTGCAACTCTTCTGACCATTTTCAATTCTATTAATAAAATTCTCAGTTCTATCAACCTTATCAGCCAACTTCTCAACTGTCATACCAATACTCTTTCTAGAATACTTTAATCTATCTCCAAAACCCTTCCAATCAGTATACTCTTTACCATTCATAATTACTCCTCCGATACCATTAGGATTTACCAAAATTCCTAATAGTATTATTTCATAATTATAGTAAATTTATTATTGTCTAGTAGTTACAAAATATAACTCCTAGTAGGAACAAGTTAAGGAAATAAAAACACAATTAAAAATCACTTAATTGCATAGTATTTCTGATTATTCTAATATACTTATTTTTTAACTTTGTATAAACTTCTATTTCAACATTATAATTATCATCACTAATGCTAACGCCCTTAGTTTGCATATCAGATACAAATAATGAATTTCTAATCATTAACTGATTAATAATAGTTTGATTATCAACATGTTCAGCCTTTAAAGAACATAACAAAAATAAATTATTACAAAAATGATACATTTCCTCTGTGCTAATGTTGTTAAAGTTATCTAGAATATCTTTCTTCATTAAATTAAGTATATCTTTCTTTGCTGTTTTGTTCATATCATATCACCTCTTAAAAATTTAGTCAACATAGTACACTAATAGTGCAACTAGTTAATAATAACATAATTAGTTGCAAAAATCAAGTATTATTTACAAATTATTGATGAAATTTCCAATATATACCAAACCACCGATAGGGACTGTGCTTTTGAGAATGAAATTGCCAAAAAGGTCCGTCCCCATTGGCAGAATAGATGTATAAAAAAGAAAAATTTGGAAAAAATATAATAAATAATAAAATTAGGAGGTAGAAATGGAGCAAAATAACTTAAAAAATATAATAGTATTGAAGGATTTACCGTCAAATATAGTAGAAGAAGCGATAGTAATATTAAAAACAAATAAAAAGGCAAAGAAAGTTCAAAAAATAGAGAAAAGAAAAAAGGCAAATGAACAAGAGAAAAAGCCAAAGCAAAGTGATTATATATTAAAAGAAGCAGAGCTGTTGGTATCAAATTATATTACAGGAATTGAAGAAAAAAAGGAATCAAAAAAAGAAGAGAGAAAACAAAGTGAAATAAAATATAGAAGATTAAAAAATTATGCATATATTGCAAGTATTATACTGCTAATAGAAAGCATATATTTATTTATAAAATAAGTTATAAAACACTTTTTCCAAACATATAGTTTACAAAGAAACTAAGGAAGAGGTGCTTTTTTTATGGAAAGAACTATATCAACAGAAGAAAGAATAAGACGAGCAGAAGAAATCTATGCAAAAAGAAGGCAGGGAAATACAAGGCCAATAGCGATGGTGAACGTGAATAATGACGAGAAGAAAGATATAAAATTATTAAAGAAGATGATTATTCAAATTTTGATTTGTGTAGCAATATATTTAATAATATATGCAATTCAAAATAATGAATATGTATTCTCAAAAGATTTTACAAACAAGCTAAATGAAGTACTTTCATATGATACTAATTTTGTAGAAATGTATAATAATGTAAAAAGTAAAGTGCAGGGGATAATTCCAAATAACCAAACAAATCAAAATCAAGAACAAACTCAGGACGAACAAAATAGTAGCGAAGGGCAGGAAAGTTCAAATGCAGAAGCAAATAGCGAAGCTGCAATAGGTGGTTCAGATGAAGCGGTGCAGAATGTTGAACTTGTAGAAGAGAAAAAAGAGTTAACACCAGAAGAACAAGAAATAGCTACAATAAAAGATACGGCAAGTTTCATTAAGCCAGTAGAAGGAACTATCAGCTCAGGATTTGGACAAAGGGAGAGTACAAATGAGAATATTCCCAAAAACCATACAGGGACAGATATTGCAGCAAATTTAGGAACTAAGATAAAGTCAGCTACTGATGGAGAAGTGGTCTTAGTATCAGAAGAAGGGGCTTATGGAAAACATATAAAAGTACAAATTGGCGAAGTAAGTATCATTTACGCACATTGTAACGCAATATATGTGAAACAAGGGGATAAAATAGCCCAAGGGCAAGAAATTGCAGAAGTAGGAAGTACAGGAAATTCAACTCGGACCACATTTGCATTTTGAAGTTAGACTTTCAGAAAAGCCAATAAATGCACAAAATATTTTAGAGCTGTAAAGTGTTTTTGGGTGTTTTTGGGGACAGTCCTTAAAAACACCCAAAATCTAATTGAAATTATACTAAAAAAGATTAAAATTTTATAGGGTGTTTTTAAGGACTGTCCCCAAAAACACCCAAATGGAGAAAAGTATGCGTTTTAGAGTCGATTTAAAAATATTTTTATTTTTGTTATTATTTTATTTTACAAAACAGATAGAAACATATGTATTAATAATTATATTTGCAATAATCCATGAATTAGGACATCTAATAGCAGGACTATTAATGGGAATGAGACCTGAAAAATTAGAATTAAAGCCATATGGAGTGAGCATTTCTTTTAAATTAATTCCAAGTGATTATAATAAAAAGATAGCAAGTGGAAACAAGTTTGAGATAAAGAAAATAATTGTGGCAATAGCAGGGCCATTAACCAATTTACTCATGATTATTATTTTTAATAATATAGAGTTAGGATTGTTTTCGAATTTGATGATTATTTATGCTAATATTTTATTAATAATATTTAATTTAATTCCGATATATCCATTAGACGGTGGAAGGATTTTGAAGGGATTTTTACATATTTGCTATGGAAAGAGAAAGGCGGAGAAATATACAAATAATATTTCATTTATTATATTGGTCCTAATGACAGCTATTAGCAGTATTGCAGTTTTTTATATGGAAAATATTTCGATTTTTATTATTATAATTTTTCTTTGGGGGCTATATATTAAGCAAGATATTGTAGAAAAAAGAAGAAATAAAATTCAGGATTTAATTCAAAAAACTATTGAAATTGATAGCAATTAATAGTAAACTAATATTAAAGATAAAAAAGGAGAAATAGCAAATGATAAAAAAGTTTTTGAAGGGTCAAAAAGGTATAAACCTTATTTCGCTAACAGTAGCAGTGTTAGTAATATTGGTATTAACAAATGTCATAATTTTTAATGTAAGAGACAATTTAAAAATTGAGAAGTTGAAATCATTGCAAACTGACGTGGCTAATTTAAGAGATAAAGTTTCAAATTATTATGCGAAGTTTGGAACAATACCTATTGTTGATATTGAGTATAAAAATGTTGATAAAATCAAAGCTGCTGGGCTGATAAGTGAGGTAAATGATAGTGGCAGATTTTATGTAATAGATTTAGACAAAATAGAAAATTTAACACTGAACTATGGACGAGATTACGACAAAATTACTGCAACGTCAACAGACACGGAAATAAATAGTTATACAGATATATATATAATAAACTCAGCAAGTCACAATATATTTTATGTGAAAGGTGTAAAGGTTGACGACGATTGGTATTATACAGATTATTTAGCAGAAGATATAGATATAGCACCAATTAATTTAAGATATATAGATAATGTAAAGATACCAAGTGGATTTTACTATGTAGACGGTAAAAAAGATACTGGAATAATTATATCTGATGTTGAAGGTGATGATATAGACAATAGCAAAAAGGGAAATCAATATGTATGGGTTCCAGTTGAAAATTTTGATGAATTTGTAAGAAAAGATTATGGAAGGCAAAATATAGCAGATGCAAATTTTGTAAGTACAGGAAAGACTGCATCAAAATATTATGAAGCAGTAGGAAATGGAATATCAGCAAGAGATGAAGTTGAACAGATATATAGAAGTGTAAAGCAGAATAAAGGATTTTTTATTTCAAGATTTGAAGCTGGAAGAGCAACAAATGGACAAGTTGTAAGTAAAAAAGGAGAAGCGATATATAATTCTATAAAATGGGGAAATGCTGACGAGACAGGTGGAGCAGTAGCCTTGGCAAGAAATGTATATCCAAAAGATTCTGAAAATGAGGTCGCTTCTACTTTGTGCTATGGCGTTCAATGGGATGCTATTATGAATTGGATTAGCAAAGATAATAACTTATCTAAATATTTAACAGATAGTAGTCAGATTGGAAATTATTCAAATAGCGGTTCGCCAGCTAAAACGGGTGCAAATGATAATTATCAAACAAAAAATATTTATGATTTAGCTGGTAATGTTGGCGAGTGGACTATGGAAAATTACAACCTAAATAACTATGTTATAAGGGGTGGAGATTTTTCAAAGACAGATTCTAATTATAAGACATTGGCTAGTCGTGCAGGTGGTACGTTGGATTATACTAATGCAAATACAGGTTTTAGAATTGCATTGTATTTGAAGACACCAGGGATAAATGTGGGAGACTATATAAATTATGAACCAGATGCTACATCACAAACAATATATTCAAAGGATAATTTGGTAGAAGATATAACCGGTTCAGCAAGTAATACAACAGATATATCCAGAGATACATTAAAGTGGCAAGTATTAAAAATACATGATGACGGAAGTATGGACTTAATAGGAAGTCCAACAAGCCAAGAAATACATTTTAGTGATGCAACAGGATATAATAATGGAGTATATGTAATGCATGATATATGCGAAAAATTGTATAGTAGAAATGGAATAAAAGCAAGAAGCGTAACATTAGACGACATGGAAAATTGGCTAACAGATGCAGGAAAAGTAGCAAAGAGTAAGAATATAAGTGACCAAGTCTCAGGATTATCAGCAAATGACTATATAGAAAAAGTAAATAAAGATAATAATACAGTAACATATAAAAAATTATATTCATATTACCCAAATTTATATGCAAAAGAGAATGGCTCTGGAATAAATACTGAGACAGTAAAGACAGACGGAATAAAAGATGCAAATAAAGCAGAATTGGATAGAACAACAAGATCAACAATAGAAAAGTCATATAAACAAGTAGATAATTTAACAACAACACAAACATATTATTATATACCAATAAATAGTACAAATTGTGGCGATGGCTCAAAATCTCTATACAATGGTAGTAATACGTATTGGGTGGCTTCGCGCTGTGTTAACTGCAATTCGAACAATGCAAGCTTCGGGTTGCGCCATGCTAACACGTACGTGAATGTTTCATATATGTTCGATTCGCGCAGTGCCAATAACAATCACAAGTATCGTCTGCGTCCAGTAGTTTCTCTAGGGCCTAATGTCCAAGTGACAGCAAGCTCAACAGCTTCAGAAGAAACAGGAATTCCACATACAATAAACCAATATTAGAAACTGGTGATATCCAGACAAAATTAACGAAAGTCAGCAGAGAGTAAGGATAGATGATAGAAAAATATTACCAATAGGGTCAAAAAAGAGACAAAAATGAGGTGATTTTGTCTCTTTTTTGTAAACAAGGTATGATTGACAAAATAGGAAAGCTGATATCCAGACAGAATTAGTGAAGGTCAACAGAGAGTAAATGCAGATAATAAAAAAATACAATCTTTTGAATATAGCAATGTCGAAATTTGTCGTATTTTGCGATGAGTTTTTTGATAAATTTTAGTAAAAATC
>CAOPES010000005.1 GCA_948502395.1 uncultured Clostridia bacterium
ATCAAGACAAAGAGCGATTTGGGATTATAATACAGGTATGAGAACAGCAAGAGAAGAAGGTGCAAAGCTAGAAAAGTTAGAGATTGCTAAAAATATGTTAAAAGAAAAAGTTGATATTCAAATAATAGCCAAAGTTACAGGATTAACAAAAGAAGAAATTGAAAAATTAGAAGAAAATAAATAGAACAAGAAATTATCTTAGAAAATATAAATTCTAAGATAATTTTTTTATGTTACAATTGCCATTGCCTTTAATATTTTCTTGTATTCAAATCGGAGAGAATAAAAGAGACTTTATCACTTTTTTTATAAAAAATTTAAAAAAATAATAAAGTAAGAAAAAATAAGAAAATATAAAATAAAGAAAGAAAAAGAAAGGAAATATCTAAATTTACCATATAATAAATATTGCCAATATAGGAAATATAAAATATAATTAAATGTATGATAATACAAAAAAAGCAAATACTAACAAAAGAAGGAGAAAAACTATGTTGATAAAAATAGATAAATTGAAAGAAGAAATATTAAAAAAACACACAAATAAATTGCAAATAGAACTTAAAGGAATGATAAAAACGCAGTTAAGTATAGAAAATCCGGAAATTCAAATTGCTAAAAGTGCAGTTATAATATTTAACAAAAAAGATAGTAAACAAAATATAGAGTTAAATTTACATCAAATTATGAAAATAGAAAAAATGAATGAAAATGTGTTTAATATAGAGTTTGACTATCTACAAAATGTAACGATTACAGCAATAAATGTCGTACAAAATGTAGATAATGAAAAAAATTCTAGATTTATCTAGAATTTTACAACAATTTATTTTAAGCTGTTAGCGATATTTTCGCACAAACTAATATATAATATACGATTTTTTTGTGGTATAGTTTGTAGTAATTCTGAAAATGTATAATCAGAATTATTAGGAATAATTCCAAATACTAAGAAATCTAAACTAGTATTTAATGTGTTTGCGATTTTACTGATTGTATATAAACTACAAATGCTACCGCCCCTTTCTATTTCGCTTATATATGTTGGAGATACATCTATAATTTCAGATAACCTTTCTTGTGTTAATTTTAATTCTAATCTTTTTGTTTTAATTCTTTTTCCAATTTCTTTATAGTTTAATTCGTTCATATAATTTGTTCCTTTCTTATTTCTTTTGAAAAGTGCGTGTATATTGATATTTCTTATTATAATATTTTATACTGTCGAAAAAAGAAATAAAACAAACGTAAACTGTTGAATTTGAAATATAAGTGTAGTACAAAATTAAAACAAAAGAGCAACTAGGCAATTCTGTTTGTCTAATTAAAGAAATATAAAAATATCTAAATTCTATAAATTTTGCTGAAATACTAAGTCAATAAATTTAAACATAAATTGCTTTGTAAACAAATTGTAACATTTTAGAAATATTTTTGTCATTTTCGTACAAAATTTATTGACTTTTTCGCGTTTTCGTTATATCATAAAGCTATTAAAAAATGTGTTTTTAAAATCCTAAGGAGGAAAATTATGGGAGAAGTAATAGTAATAACATCAGGTAAAGGCGGAGTAGGTAAAACAACAACAACAGCAAATTTAGGGTCAAGTTTAGCACTAGAAGGAAAAAAAGTAGCACTAATCGATACAGACATAGGGCTACGCAACTTAGACGTAGTTATGGGGTTAGAAAACAGAATAGTATATGACATAGTAGACGTAGTAGAAGAAAAATGCAAACTAAGACAAGCCCTAATAAAAGACAAAAGATTTAAAGAACTATACCTATTACCAGCAGCACAAACAAGAGATAAAAGCGCAGTAAACGAAGAACAAATGAAAAAATTAGTAGAAAAATTAAAAGAAGAATTTGACTACATACTAATAGACTGTCCAGCTGGAATAGAACAAGGATTCAAAAACGCAATAGCAGGAGCAGACAGAGCCATAGTAGTAACAACAGCAGAAATATCAGCAATAAGAGATGCAGACAGAATAATAGGATTATTAGAATCATCAGAAATCAAAAATCCAGAATTAGTAATAAACAGAATAAGACCAAATATGGTAAGAAAAGGCGAAATGATGGATGTAGACGATATTGTTGATCTTTTATCAATAGACCTAGTAGGAGTAGTACCAGATGACGAATACATAATTACACAAACAAACAAAGGTGAACCAGTAATACAAAACAAAAAAGCACCATCTGGAAAGGCATATATAGAAATAGCAAAAAGAGTACTAGGAGAAAAAATAGAAGTGACAATTCCTGGCAGAGAAAAAGGTTTCTTTGCAAAATTAAAAAGACTATTCAGTAAATAATAAACAATTTGGGGGTAAATAGGAATATGTTTGAAAACATAACAAAATTTTTTAAGAAGTTCAACAAAAATGAAAATAAAAGTGCAACTAATTCAAGAGATGCAGCCAAAGAAAGACTACACTTAGTACTAATGCAAGACAGAGCAAATGTATCAGCAGACTTTTTAGAGCTAATGAAACAAGAAATAATAGAAGTAATAAAAAAATATATAGATGTAGATGAAACAGCAATAGATGTAAGATTAACAAACAAAGAAAACGGCGATGGAACAAATGGAGCACCAGCACTATATGCAAATATTCCAATAATAAATATAAAAAATGAAGCAAGAAAAGTAGATACAAAAAAAGCCAAGGAAGTAAAAAAGGCAGAAGTAAAAGAAGAAAAAGAGTTGAAAAAAGAAGACGAAAATAAAGAAATACAAGAAGATAAGAAAAGTCAACCAAAAAAAGAAAAAGAGAAAACAGAAAAGGCTAAAAATCAAGAGCAAGTAGAAGAAAATATTGAATTAAATGAACAAGAAAAATCTGAAAATGAAGACAAAAAGGAAATAAATAAACAAGAAGAAACAAAAACAGAAAATCAAGAAATAAAAGAGCAAGAAATATCTGAACACGAAGAAGAAAAAAGCGAAACAAAAGAAGCGATTAAATCAAAAAATTAATTAAGAAAAAGAGTGGTTTAATGAGAAAAAGAGAATTAAAAAATATAGAATGGGGGCTACTAGTAGCAGTTATAATACTATGCATCATAGGATTAGTAGCGTTATTTTCTGCAACACAGGAAACAGAATATGGCGATTTTAATAAACAATGTATATGGCTAGTAGTAAGCTTAGTAATAATGGTAGCATTTATGCTAATAGACTATGAAATGTTGGTGAAAATATCGCCAATTTTATATGGAATTTTCATATTACTGCTAATAGTTGTATTATTTACAACGCCCATAAATGGTGCAAGCAGTTGGTTTAACATAGGATTTTTTTCGTTCCAACCAGGTGAATTTGCAAAAATATTTGTAATACTATTTTTAGCATTAGCAATGTCAAAAATAAAAGAAAGAGGCACAACAGAAATTAACAAACCAACAAGATTACTAATAATATTAGCAATTATAGGGTTACCAGTATTACTAATAATAAAACAGCCAGACTATGGCACTGCGGCAGCATTTTTAGTGGCATTAGCATTAATGTTAATAACAGCAGGAATAGATAAAAAATATATAATAGTTACAGTATTAATAATGGCAATATCAATACCTTTACTATACAATTTTGTATTACCAGACCATGCTAAAAAGAGAATAGATATATTCTTAAATCCAGAGTCAGACCCAAGGGGAGCGGGATATAATATAATACAATCAAAATTAGCAATAGGAGCAGGTGGACTTACAGGAATGGGATTGTTCAAAGGAAATCAAACACAATTAGGTTTTCTTTATCCAAAAACAACAGACTTTATATATTCCGTAATAGGCGAAGAAATGGGCTTTATAGCAGCAGGAGCGATTATAATATTATATGTATTTTTAGTGACGAAATGTATATATGTAGCTAAAACTGCTAAAGACGAAGTGGGAGCATTAATAGCATCTGGGATAGCAGGAATATTCTTATTCCATATGGTAGAAAATATAGGAATGGTAATGGGATTATTGCCAATAACAGGTGTGCCACTTCCATTTATAAGTTATGGAGGTAGCTCGTTAATAACAAACTTTATATGTATAGGAATATTATTAAATATAAGTAGTAAAAGACAAAAAACAATATTTGTATCAAGATAAGAAAGGTCAAATGATGTATTTAAAAGAATTAAAAATAGGAAATGTAACATTAAAAAATAACTTAATATTAGCTCCTATGGCAGGTGTAACAAACCTGCCTTTTAGAATTATATGCGAAAAATTCGAGCCAGGAATGGTATGTACAGAAATGGCAAGTTCAAAAGCGATGTTCCATAATGACCAAAAAACAAAAAGATTATTAAATACAGAAGGAGAAAAAAGACCAATAAGCTTTCAGATTTTTGGAAGTGACGAAGAAACGATGGGATATAGTGCAAAAGTTTTAAGCAAGTCAGCAGATATAATAGATATCAATATGGGATGTCCAGCTCCAAAAGTAGTAAAAAATGGAGACGGAAGTAAATTGCTTTTAGATTTAGAACAAGCCAAAAAAGTAATGGCAGCAGTAGTAAAAAATTCAGAAGTACCAGTTACAGTCAAGATAAGAAAGGGTTGGGACAAAGAGCATGTTGTTGCAAAAGAAGTTGCAAAAATAGCAGAAGAAGT
Organism: uncultured Clostridia bacterium; assembly: GCA_948502395.1. Lineage (GTDB taxonomy): Bacteria > Bacillota > Clostridia > TANB77 > CAG-508 > CAG-269. The sequence continues at coordinate 4,626 of CAOPES010000005.1, forward strand.
TGGTATATCTGCAATAACAATTCATGGTAGAACAAGAAGTGAATTTTATTCTGGAAAAGCAGATTGGGAAATAATAAAAGAAATAAAACAAAGTGTGAATATACCAGTTATAGGAAATGGTGATGTAGTAGACGAAGAAACAGCATACCAAATGTTTGAGCAAACAGGTGTAGACGGAATAATGATTGGAAGGGGAGCATTTGGAAACCCTTGGATTTTTAGAAATATTAAACATTTTCTAGAAACAGGAGAAAAATTGCCACAGCCAACAAATGAAGAAAAGTTGGAGATAATGAAGCAGCATATAGAATTGGCTGTACAAGAAAAAGGCGATATAGCAGTCAAAGAGCTTAGAAAACATATTGCGTGGTATACAAAAAATTTAAAAAATTCTAGTGAATTTAGAAATAGTATAAATGTAATAGAAGACAAGCAAGAGTTGATAAATAAGCTAGAAGAATATTTTAGAACCTTATAGAATAAAAATGTAGTGAGTTAAAAGAAACTCACTATATTTTTTTTGAATAGAAAAAAGAGAAATATCTTATTTTTCTAGGTAGGAGGGAAAGTTTTGAAAAACAAAAAAATTATTATAATTGTGATAATTGCTGTAATTTTAATAGGAGTTTTAAGTTATGTAATATTTTTTAGAAATAATACGGCTAAAAATTTGAAAATTGGAAATAATACTACTAGTCAAGAAATTGTAGATTTTATTTTAAATATGACTTCATATGAGGCAAAAATAGAAGTAGATGTACAAAGTAATAAAAATGAAAGTAAATATATATTAAAACAAAATTATAATGGAGAAGAAGATAATTGCCAAGAAGTGCTAGAACCAAGCAATATTGCAGGCGTAAAATTGATAAGAAATGGAAACGTATTAAAGTTAGAAAATACTGAATTGAACTTAACATCAATATTCGAAAATTATCAATATGTTGCAGACAGTTGCTTAGATTTAAGTAGTTTTATAAAAGATTATAAGCAAGACCAAAAGGCAAGCTGGGAAGAAAAAAATGAGAAAATAATAATGCAGGCTGAAAGTCAAGGAACAAGCAAAAAGCAAAAGAAATTGTACATAGACAAAAAGACTGGAAAGCCTGAAAAAATGGAGTTGCAAGAAACTAACAAAAAAACAGTTATTTACATATTATATAATGAGATAACTGTAAATAGTTAAATATTAAACAGCACATCTCTTATAAAATTTCTAAAACAAGTTGAACCATATTTAGAAATAATACAAAATATACTTGACAATCTAGTAATATTAGGAGTGAATAATATGCAAATAAAAAGAGGAGATATGTTTTATGCAGATTTAAGCCCAGTAGTTGGTTCAGAACAAGGCGGAATTAGACCAGTATTAATTATCCAAAACGACTTAGGAAATAAATATAGCCCAACAGTTATTGCAGCAGCGATAACATCTCAAACTAGTAAAACAAAATTACCAACTCATATAGAAATAAACTCTTCTTCTAGTGGATTAAAAAGTAATTCTGTGGTTTTAGCTGAACAGATTAGAACTATTGATAAAAGCAGATTAAAGGAAAGAATAGGTCACATAGATGATGAAAAAATAATAGATAAAGTAAATAATGCCTTAGGTGTTAGTTTTGGATTAGGAGAATAATGTGTATAAAATCAAAAAAAGTTAAAAGTGTTTAAACTTTTAACTTTTTTATAATTTTAATTTCATTGTATAAAGTATCAATAGCAGCTTTTTTATTCTTGTAAGCTTCTTCATATTGGGCAATAAAAGAACGATAATTTTCAGGAGTTTCTCCTGCTCTTAGCAAAACCTTCATACCTTCAAAATAATAATCTTTATTATTTTGTGACTTAGCTTTATTCATAGCATGTTCATATTTCTCAACTTGTTTAAGCCTTTTTATCTCTTCGGCCAGATTGCCCACATAACTTTGAGTTAAGAAAATTTCATACTCAATATCTTCAATAACAACTTTGCACAACTTGCGAACAATAAGTGGATTATTCTTACCATTTTGTGCATTTTCAATAAGAATTTTTAAAGTATCAGAAATGCCTATATGTGTTTTATATTGTCTTTTACTAACAATAGCATCATACTCATCAGCAACACGAATAATTTGACCTTCATAAGGAATATCCTTTTTAGTCAATCCATTAGGATATCCAGTCCCATTTAATGCCTCATGATGATATAATGCACCAGCTGCATAAGGTCTTAATTTTAAATCATCCATACACATTTTATGTCCCAAAGTAGTATGAGTTTTCATAACTGCATATTCTTCATCTGTCAACTTTCCAGGCTTTTGTAAAATTTCAGAAGGAATAAACAATTTTCCAATGTCATGTAAATATGCACATATGGTACAATACTCTGTAAAACTTTTCGTACAATGTAATTTTTGACATAATCTACAAGTTACACTCGCAACATTTTCACAATGTTTTAAAGTAAAAACATCAAGAGTGCTTAACATATTTAGCTGATATCGCATCGATTCGTCTAAATTGTAAGATTTTAAAGTAGTTCTATCATAAAAATCAAAAGTTTCATTATACATATAATTTTCTCCTTAGAATAATTTAAAATCATCATAACATTAAAAAATAAAAAATACAATACCTTTGGAGTGTTTTTGGGTGTTTTTGGGGACAGACCTTAAAAACACCCTTTTGGAAATATTGAAATAAAATAGTGAACTATAAATAGTTCTGGGTGTTTTTAAGGTCTGTCCCCAAAAACACCCAAAAACATTGAAATTTACTGAAAGTTGTGGTAATATATATGAGTACAAAAAATGAAAGGGAGATAAATATGTATAGAACGAAAAATTGTGGGGAATTAAATATAAATAACATAAATGAAAATGTAGAGCTTAGTGGATGGATACAAAAGATTAGAAATTTAGGTGGAATGATATTTATAGACCTAAGAGACGAGTTTGGAATTACGCAAATAGTGATAAATGATGAGAAATTACAAGAACAAGCAAAAGATTTTACAACAGAGAGTTGTATCCACATAGAAGGAAAAGTTGTGGAAAGAAGTAATAAAAACAGTAAAATTCCAACAGGAGAAATAGAAGTTATAGCAAACAAGCTAGAAGTTTTAGGAAAATGTAAAAATGTACTTCCATTTGAAGTTAATACAGACCAAGATGTTAGAGAAGATTTAAGATTAGAGTATAGATTTTTAGATTTGAGAAACGAAAAATTACATAATAATATTTTGCTTCGTTCAAAAATCCTAAAAACATTAAGAGATAAAATGGACGAATTAGGTTTTTGCGAAATTCAAACACCTATCTTGGCAAATTCTTCACCAGAAGGAGCAAGAGATTATCTAGTTCCAAGTAGATTAAATCCAGGTGAATTTTATGCTTTACCACAAGCGCCACAACAGTTTAAACAATTGTTAATGGTTTCAGGGTTTAATAAATATTTTCAAATTGCGCCATGTTTTAGAGATGAAGACCCAAGAGCTGATAGAGCGCCAGGGGAGTTCTATCAATTAGATTATGAAATGAGTTTTGCTAATCAAGATGACGTGCTTGCGGTAATGGAAAATGTTGTGCCATATACATTCAAAAAATTCACAAATTGGAAAGTTGATGAAGGGCCATTTTTACGTATTCCATATAGAGAAGCTATGGAGAAATATGGTATTGACAAACCAGACTTACGTAATCCATTAATAATTCAAGATGTAACTGAATTGTTTAAGAATTCAGATTTCAACGCATTTAAAGATAAAACAATAAAAGCAATAATAGTACCAAATGGAGCTGAACAAGGAAGAAAATTTTTCGATAAAATGGGTGATTTTGCACAAACAGAAGAAGTTGGAGCAAAAGGTTTAGCTTGGACAAAACTTGAACAAGACGGAAGCATAGCAGGGGGAATTGCAAAATTTATAACAGATGATATAAAAGAAAAATTGGAAAGTCAATTTGGATTAGAAAAGAATTCAAGTATATTCTTCATAGCAGACGAGTTTGCAAAAGCTCAAAAAATTGCAGGTCTAGTTAGAATTGAACTAGGAAAAAGATTAGACTTAATAGAAAAAAATGTGTATAAATTCTGTTTCATAGTAGACTTCCCAATGTACGAACTATCAGATGAAGGAACAATAGATTTTAGCCATAATCCATTTTCAATGCCACAAGGTGGGTTAGAAGCATTGGAGACAAAAGATCCATTAGACATACTTGCATATCAATTTGACTTAGTATGTAATGGATATGAAATGGCATCAGGAGCAGTAAGAAACCACAGTCCAGAAACAATGATAAAAGCCTTTGAAATAGCAGGATATACAGAAGAAGATGTAAAAAACAGATTTGGAGCATTATATAATGCGTTCCAATATGGAACACCACCACACGCAGGAGCAGCTCCAGGAGTAGATAGAATGGTGATGTTGATTGCAAATTCTCAAAATATAAGAGAAATAATTGCATTCCCTAAAAATAAAAAAGCAAGAGACTTACTTATGAGAGCACCATCAGTTGTATCAGAAGAACAACTAAAAGATGTTCACATTCAATTAAGGGAAGAAAAATAAAAAGTATATAAAAATTCTTAGTGTTTAGTATTAACAATAAAAAGCGAAAAATAAAGAATAAAAAGCTTGTAAAAACAAACTAAGTATGATATAAATATACTATAAAAATAAAGCTAAATCAGAAAGGCGGAATTTTTGTGGACGAAAAAATCGAAAATAATGTAAAAACTATACTAATAGTAGACGACGAAGAGCCAATAGTAGACATATTGGCACACAACTTAAAAAAAGAAGGATATAACACAATATCAGCAAGTGATGGATTAACAGCAGTAGACGTTGCCCTAGAACAAAAGCCAGACTTGATATTGTTAGACATAATGCTACCAAAACTAGACGGATTATCTGTATGCAAAAGAATAAAAAATTCATTAAATGTACCAATACTTATGCTAACAGCAAAAGACGCAGAAATAGACAAAATACTAGGACTAGAATTGGGAGCAGACGACTATATTACAAAACCATTTAGTGTAAGAGAACTAATGGCAAGAGTAAAAGCAAATTTAAGAAAAGTAGATGCAGTTTCTAATAACCAAATGCAAAATGCAAAAGTAGAAAACAAGAAAAAAGAAAGCAAAATAATTGTTGGAGACTTAGAACTAGATTTAGACAAATTTGAAGTAAAAGTTAGGGGAGAAATAATGGACTTAACTTTAAGAGAATTTGAAGTTCTAAAATTTTTAGCATCACAACCAGAACAAGTAGTAACAAGAGAAACTTTACTTGAAAAAGTATGGGGATATGAATACTATGGAGATATAAGAACAGTAGATGTTACAGTAAGAAGAATAAGAGAAAAAATAGAAAAAGATACATCAGCTCCAAAGATTTTAATCACAAAAAGAGGAGTAGGGTATTACATAGCCAATTAATAAAAAGGTGTTTTTGGGGACAGTCCTTAAAAACACCTTTCATTTTTTGCCATTGGGGACGGTCCTTTTTGGCAATTTATTGCCACGGGGGACAGACCTTGGTATTGGCGATGGAAGATGTGTACAATTTTATTTTATTGTTTTTGTTCACTTCGTTCAATAATAATTTGTATATTTATATAAAACGGATTTTTCACTCAGGCTCAAATTCTTATTTTATATTTTGAATAAATGCTGAATGTGACTGAAATAAAAAATAGAAATTCTTTAATCTTTTTCTGGAAAGAGTTCACACTTGCTGTGGAAGGGTGCCAGAAAAAGATTTTAGAATTTCTTTTCTTATGTAAGGAACCAAAGAATTTATGAAAAATAAAAATAAGAATTTGCCCGTGAACATTACTTTTTATATGAATTTACAAATTCTAAATTTCACTCCATTCAAGCAAACAACAAAATAAAATTGTACACATCTTCCATCACCAATACCAAGGTCTGTCCCCTGTGGCAGAAAATTGCCAAAAAGGACCATCCCCAATGGCAAAAAATTGCCAAAAAGGTCCGTCCCCTTTGGCAATTTTTCTATTGAGTATAAACTAAATTTTGTTTCAAAGTAACTTTTACAATAGTACCTTCCTGAACCTGTTCATCCTTAATATAATCTTGCGAGATGACATTTCCAGAACCTTCAATACTAATATTCAAATTCTTATCTCTCAAAGCACTAGCAGCAGCTGAGGCAGACAATCCCTTCAAATCAGGGACAGTGACAGACGTTGTAACTTCGCTACCCTGACCATAAAGAACAATAATAGAGTTCTTAGTCAAATAAGCACCTGGTTTTGGAGTTTGGTCAGCAACTAATAAGCTATTAGGGTCACCATTAACATATGTTTTAACTGTAAATCCAGCATTTTTTAAAACTTTTTCAGCTTCTGTTACAGTTTTATTTCTCACGTCTGGTACAATAATTAAATTATCTGTTGAATTATCAGTTTCAGTATTACTAGAAGGAATGCCTAAATATGGTAGTATTTCTGTCAACATTTGATTAACAACAGGTCCTGCAAGGCTTCCACCCTGGAAATTAGTTTTTGGTGGGTCGTATAATGTTAGTAGAAGTACTAATTGAGTGTCTTCAACAGGTGAGATTGCTACATAAGAAGCAACATATCCTTCTTCTGGTTTATTGTAAGGTGGTTCAGATGTACCTGTTTTTCCACCGATAGAATATCCAGAGACTGCTCCGTGTCTACCAGAACCGTCTGTTACAACAGATTCCATCATTGATCTTATTTTTTGAGCATTTGATTTTGAAATTACTTGTCTTACTTCTGTTACAGGAACTTCTGTTACAGAGCCAGTATCTGTATTTTTAATTTCTTTTACAATTCGTGGTTGTAATAATTTACCGTCATTAGCTATACAAGAGATAGCTGTAATCATTTGTAATGGAGTAACATTTAATCTTTGTCCAAAAGACATGGTAGCAAGTTCAACAGGTCCAACTTTGTTCAATTGTGTGAATATACTACTTTGTTCTCCATATAGTCCAGAATTAGTTGATTTAAACAGTCCAAAAGCTTCGTAGTATCTGTATAAAGTTTGTATTCCAATACGTTTTCCTAATTGCATAAATGAAGGGTTACAAGATTTTGCCAAAGCCCCCCTTAAAGATAATTCTCCATGTGGAGTTTTAGACCAACAATTAATTCTAATTGGTTGAGTTTGAGATGCATCTGCAAATTCTTCATAGCCTTTACAATTAAAGTCTCCTGCAACATCAGTTGAAGTAATATTTTCTTCTAATGCGATGGCAGAAGTGATTACCTTAAATACTGAACCAGGTTCGTATGTGTCTGCAACTGATTTATTTGACCACATTTTATAAAGAGCTTCACTTTTTTCTTCACTAGAAAGAGTATCATATGTTTTTGCTAAAGTAGCATTTGGTGTGTAAGGTGAGTTCAAATCATAATCAGGATATGAAGCCATTGCTAGAATATCGCCATTTTTAGGGTTCATAACAATAACATTTCCACCACGATTACAATTATTATCATCAACTACTTGTTTTAAATACTTTTCTACAATAGTTTGAATATTTAGGTCAATTGTAAGTGTTAAATCGCTACCATTTTCAGCTGAAATGTAAGATTCGCCAGCATTTGGAATTTCCTTTTGGTCACCACCTTTGGAACTAACGATTTTTCCAGGAGTACCAGTTAAAACAGAATTCCATTTCGACTCAATTCCACTTAAACCTTGATTATCACTACCACAAAAGCCTAAAAGACTTGAAGCCACTGTACTATAAGGATAATATCTATTTGTATCAGCATCTATATTAATTCCAACTGAAATTTTATTTTCTTTCATCCAATCTCTTAATTTAGAAACCTTATCTTGTTCAACTTTTTTTATAATTGTTTCAACCTTAGATTCAGAAGAGACTTTTTGAAGAGTTTCATTATAATCAAGTTCAAAAATTTCAGACAATCCCCTTGCAACTTTTTCTTTATAGTCTTTCGTATCTTGTTCAGAACTTTTAGTAATTTTTGAAGGATTAATTGTAATTGTATCAACTTGAGCACCTATTGCCAAAGCCTTTCCAGTTGAATCGTAAATATTTCCACGTTTAGGACTAATAATTTGATTTATTGCTTGTTGATTATATGCACTTTCTTTTAAAGAACCACCTTGAACAAATTGCAAAAATCCAATTCTACCTAGTAAAGCAATGAAAATTATAACAGTTACAATTAATGTTATTCTAAGCTTTTTTGTATGAACTAGATTTTTAGATTCAAACGATGTTTTCATTTTTACTATATTTGTTTTTTTATTATCTTTCATATATACGCCTCTTTAGTTCAAAATTTATAATTCAATTTTATATTAAAAAGGGACAAAAATCAATAAAAACTTGAAAAATTCACACATTTATAATAAAATATTATAGGGACATTTGGGGACGTTTCCTTTTGGACATTTTGTCCAATTTGGGACACATCTTGACAATTGAAGTTATTCCTTTTTGTCCAAAGATAAAAAATGGAGAGAATTTAATGGAAAATATATTAGAAGAAACAAGATATATTATGAAAAAATATAACATAAAAGCAAACAAGTCATTAGGACAGAACTTTTTAATAAGTCAAAATGTTGTAGAAAATATAGTAGAAAGCAGTAACATAGGAAAAAATGACTTAGTAATTGAAGTTGGCCCAGGGCTAGGAACACTTACAAAATACTTATTAGAAAAAGCAAAAAAAGTAATATGTGTAGAACTAGATAAAAAAATGATAAAAATCTTAGATGATAGGTTTAAACTATATGAAAACTTTGAATTAATAAACCAAGATATTCTAAAAGTTGATTTAAAAAATATAATAAAAGAAGAAAAAGAACAAAACAATATTGAAAATGTAAAAATAGTAGCAAACTTACCATATTATATAACAACACCAATAATAATGAAATTGTTGGAAGAAGAGTTAGATTTAGAAAGCATAACAGTTATGATACAGAAAGAAGTAGCAGATAGATTAATTGCAGTGCCAGGAGAAAAAAACACAGGGGCGATAACATATACAGTATATTATTATGCAACATCAGAAGCGATAATGGAAGTGCCAAACGATTCTTTTATTCCAGAGCCAGAAGTTACATCAAAAGTAATAAAGCTAAATGTAAGAAATAATCCACCAATAGAAGTGAAAAACAAAGAAGTAATGTTTAGAATAATAAAAAGTGCATTTATGCAAAGAAGAAAAACACTGTTAAATGCACTAACAAATACAAAAGTGTTTTTAAATAAAGAAGAAGGAATACAAATATTAAAAGAATTAAATTTGAGTGAGAATGTAAGGGCGGAAATGCTTAGCTTACAAGACTTTGCAAATATTGCTAATAAGATTTTATAAAAACTATTCAAAAAAAGTCATAGATATGTTATAATAAAGTAGAGTATAAAGAAGGAGAGAAAGATGAATCAGATTTTGGTTACAAAAAAATTGTATATAACACCTGAACTGAAAAGAAAAAAGAAAGTCTATAAATTTGACTTCTTTTTATCGATTTTTGTAATATGTATTCTAATTTCTGTCGCAATTTATGCTGAATATGATAAAAACAAAAGTGAAGAAACATCACAAGCAATATTAAGTGATTTTAACACTGAAATACCACAAGAAGATGACGCAACAATAGCAAAAAATAATATATTGTTAGTAGTTATAGATGAAAACAAACAAGAGCAAGCAACAGCAAATGAACAAAGTTCAGTACAACAGCCAATTACAACAAAGAAAAAAATAACAGATTTAGAAGTGGAAACAACAAAAGATGGATTTAAATATACAAAAATAGCTTCAATAAATATACCAAAAATAAATGTAAATTATGCAATTACAGACGGTCAGACACATTCAGAAGAAGAGACAGAAGCATTACTGAAAAATTCACCAACAAAATTTTGGGGACCAAATCCAAACAAAATAGGGAATTTTTGCATAGTAGGTCATAATTATAAAAATTCAAAATTTTTTAGTAAAGTTCCAACATTAGTTGAAGGAGATATGATAGAAATAACAGATTATACAGGAAAAACTATGAAATATTCTGTATATAAAAAATATCAGGTTGTACCAGAAGATTTAAGTTGTACATCTCAACGTACAGAAGGGAAAAGAGAAATAACGTTAATAACTTGTACAGATGATAGCAAAGAAAGAATTATAGTAAAGGCTAGAGCAATCTAGCCTTTTATGTTGAATTAACACTTGTTTTTATTAACAAAACTCGAAAAAACGTGTTTCGTAATTGATTTTTACATATTTATTAGAACTTTTGATATTATTATCCCTGTTTTTTCTTATTGTCAGTTCGTTCTTTTTTGATTGCCTACTTGCTATACTTTTATTAAAAAGTACGGGAGGAAATATATGAATACAGTAGAAAGGGATTTAAGAAGAAGTATAGGGAGAAAAATCAAATTAGCACGAACAAAATCCGAATATACACAAGAACAGCTAGCAGAAAAATTGTCATTATCTCCAAGATATATTAGCCAATTAGAACGCGGTATAGCTTTTGGAAGTGCATCAACTATAATAAATATCTGTAAAGCTCTTAACATTAACTCTGATTTTCTATTTAGAGATTTAATACAAAGCAATTCTAATGATATAGATTTTGTTGACCAAAGTTTTTTAGAAGATTATATAAAATTGACTGCTCATAATAAAGTTATTATAAATGCAATTGCACACGAATTGGTTAGAATACAAAAAGAAGAAAATAATATTAAATCAAAAATAAATTAACGAAAATGCTAATCTCTTCATACAATATATAAAAAGTATGAGGAGGTTTTCATTGTGGCAAAAATACTTGTTTTTAATAATGATACAGATAGAATGGAAACTTATTATAGGGGCGAAAGTGAGCCTATGCCGTATAATACAAATGGAACTTTAAAAGTACGAGAATTTAGGGGCTCTAGTAATAGTAATATTTTGTGGACGACAAAAAGAACAATGCAAAGTTGGAATAGTCAAAGATATATTTTTGGTGGACCAATTCCAGTAGGTTTTGCATTTAAAAGACCATATGAAGGTGGTCATCGGGAACCAAAGTCAACATTATGCTGGAGTTTCGTTTGATGTTGGCCAAACACTAAGTCCAGCTAGAAGGACAGCTTTATGGAATAGTGCAAACAATTCAAATATTTGGACTTATGTAGAACCAATTTCTTTAACACCTACGTGGGTTCACTTTGATAAAAGATTTGGTAAGCCAGCTTGTTCAACAGGTGGGTTTCCACAAGTTAAACGTGGAAGTATAAGTACTTATGTTTTAATTGCACAAGATGATTTAAATACTCTCGGATATAGAACAGGTGGATTAGACGGAATTTTTGGGTCAGCAACCCAAAATGCAGTAATATCATATCAACGTTCTCGTGGGTTAGCTGCTGATGGTATTGTAGGGTGTAATACATGGCGTTCACTTCAAGAAGATGTTGTTGGTACTGGTCCAACTAGTACAACTATAAACTAGAAAAAACGAAGAAATCAAAAAAGATTTCTTCATTTTTTTTGGTCACAAAGCAAAAAAATACGAAAAAAATAAAAAAATTTCAAAAAAGGCTTGCAAAATATAAAAAGTTATATTAGAATTTAATTGAAGTGGAGAGAAGTGGCACAAAGTGGTAGAAAAGTGGAGAGAGGTGAAAAACAATTGCTAATTGGTGAATACGAGCATTCTCTAGATGCAAAAGGCAGGTTAATAATGCCAGCAAAACTAAGACAAGACATGGGAGAAAAATTCATCGTAACAAAAGGATTAGATGGATGTTTATTTGCGTTTTCACAAAACGAGTGGTTGAATTTCGAAACAAAACTAAAATCACTACCATTATCAGACAAAAACGCTAGAAACTTCGTTAGATTTTTCCTATCAGGAGCAACAGAATGTGAGATAGACAAACAAGGAAGATTTTTAATACCAGCAAACCTAAGAACAGCAGCAGAACTAGAAAAAGAAGCTGTAATAATAGGTGTAGGAACAAGACTAGAAATATGGAATAAAGAAACATGGGAAAAATGTGATGAAAATATTTCCGCAGATGAAATTGCAGCAAATATGACAATGTTAGGTATATAACTTGCAAAAGTTTATATAAAAAAACCAAAGAAAAACGTACAAAAGAAAGAAGTACAAAAGAAGAAGCACACAAAAGACAAAATTCAAAAGATAAAACTACAAAAGAAAAAAGCACACAAAAGACAAAACTACAAATGAAAACAAGACCAAAGACAAACACACAAAAGAAATTAAATGTACAAAAGATAAATGTACAAAAGATTTTTTTGATTTAAGAGGTGTTAAATTGAAATTTGAGCACAAACCAGTAATGTTAGAAGAATGCATACAAGGTCTAGAAATAAAACCAGACGGGATTTATGTAGATGGAACTTTGGGTGGAGCAGGACACAGCAAAGAAATAGCAAAAAGACTATCTTCAAAAGGGCTATTAATTGGAATTGATAGAGATGAAGAAGCCTTGAAGGCAGCAGGAGAAAACTTAAAAGAATTCCAAAACGTAAAATATGTGCATAACAATCATGACAACATAAAAGAAATAATAGAAGAACTAAAAATAGAAAAAGTAGATGGAATTTTATTAGATTTGGGAGTATCTTCATATCAATTAGACGAAAGGAACAGGGGATTTAGTTACTTGGGAGAAAATGAGCTAGATATGAGAATGGACAAAACACAAGAGCTAACTGCAAAAATCGTTGTAAATACATATGAAGAAGAAAAACTTGCAAATCTTATTTACGAATATGGAGAAGAAAAATTTTCAAGAAGAATTGCAAAAAATATTTGTGAATATAGAAAACAAAAACAAATAGAAACAACAAAAGAACTAGTAGAAATAATAGAAAAGTCAATACCAAAATCAAAACAAAAAGATGGACACCCAGCAAAAAGAACTTTTCAAGCAATTAGAATAGAAGTTAATGACGAAATAAAACCATTATACAAAACAGTACAAAACTGCATATCAATATTAAAACCACAAGGAAGGTTATGCATAATAACATTCCATTCGTTAGAAGATAGAGCAGTAAAAAATGCATACATAGAAGCAAAAGGCAAATGTACTTGCCCAAAGGATTTGCCATATTGTGTATGTGGAGCAAAAACAGAAGGAAAAATAATTACCAAAAAACCAATTGTAGCAACAAAAGAAGAACAAGAAGAAAATTCTAGAAGTAAAAGTGCAAAACTAAGAATTTTTGAAAAAGAATAAACCAAAGAGGAGGTGAGTAACTTATGGCAAGAAGCAGATATGAATATGGTACAAACCCAAGAAAATTAGAACCAAATTATGAACCACAAAAGAGAACTAGAAGCAGAAACTTAAAATTAGTAGAAGATTTACCAAGACAAGACGTAAAAATATCAAAAATGCAAAAAAAGAAACAATTAAAATTAACAATGCTAGTACTATTTATATTTGCGATACTACTGACTATAAGTTATAGAAACTCTAAAATAAGTGAAAAATTTAGCGAAATACAAAACCAAAAGAAACAATTAGCAACAATACAAAAAGAAAATGAACAATTGAAAGTAGTAATAGAAAAGGGAGAAACATTAAACAATGTAGAAAAGATTGCAAAAGAAAAGCTTGGTATGCAAAAATTGACAAATAAACAAACAGTATATGTTAATTTGCCAAAAGAAGATTATGTTGAAGCTGTAACAGAAGATGTTGTAATTGAAGAAGAAAAAAATTGGTTTGAACAAATATTAGATAAAATTTTTAAATAAAATGTAACAAAATAAACGAATAAAGAAAAATCTTCCTAATAAAATTGATTAGGAGGATTTTTTATGTATGAAATAAAATTATCAAGTAAAAGAAAAATGAGAAACACGTTATTTATAACTTTTTTAATAATTCTATGCTTAATAGGCAGAATAGGATTTATACAGTTTGTGCAAGGAGGAGAGTTAACAACACTAGCATATGAACAGCAAACCTTAGACAGAAAAGTAAACCCGAAAAGAGGAACAATATATGACGCAACAGGAAAAAAAGAATTAGCAGTAAGTAGTACAGTAGAAACAGTAACAGTAAACCCAGGAAACATACCAAAAGAAGACAAAGAAAAAGTAGCACAAAAATTATCAGAACTATTTGAATTAGATTATGAAAAAACTCTAAAAAAGGTAACCAAAAGAAGTTCAATAGAAACAATTGCCAAAAAAGTTGAAAAAGAAAAAACAGATAATTTAAGACAATGGATGGAACAAAATAATATGACAACAGGAATAAATATAGATGAAGATACAAAAAGATATTATCCATATAGTAACTTTGCGTCACAAATAATAGGATTTTGTGGAAGTGATAATCAAGGGTTAGACGGAATAGAAGCAAAATATGATAAAGAACTAAAAGGAAAACAAGGAAGTATACAAAGACACACAGACGCCAAAGGTGGAGAAATTGGAACAGAAGGAGAAAACTATGTTCCAGCAATTGACGGAAATGATTTAGTTTTAACAATTGATTATACAATACAATCGATAGCAGAAAAATACTTGGAAGAGGCCTGTATAGACAATGTGTGTACAGACGGTGGAAATATAGTTATTATGAATCCGCAAAATGGTGATGTATTAGCAATGGCAACATATCCAACATATAATTTAAACCAACCATATGAACCATATACAGAAGAGTTGAAACAAAATTGGGAGCAAATGGAACAAGCAGAAAAGACGAAAAACTTGCAAGCTGTATGGAGAAATAAGGCAATAGCAGATACATATGAACCTGGTTCAGTATTTAAATTAGTAACAGCCTCTGCGGCACTAGAAGAAGGCATTACAGATACAGATCATAAAGGTGAGTTTTGTTGTACTGGTGGAATAGAAGTAGCAGGTGTTAGAATTAAGTGTTGGAGATATTATAGACCACATGGACCAGAAAGTTTAAGGGAAGCGTTAATGAATTCTTGTAACCCAGTATTTATAGGGCTAGGACAAAAAATGGGAGTAGCAAAATATTACAGTTACTTAAATAAATTTAAGCTATTAAATACAACAAAAATAGATTTACCAGGTGAGGCAAACAGTATATTTTTAGCAGAAAATAAGGCCGGGCCAGTAGAGCTTGCAACTATTAGTTTTGGGCAAAGGTTTGAAATAACACCAATCCAATTAGTTACAGCAGTATCAGCAATAGCAAATGGTGGTATGAGTGTGAAGCCAAGAGTTGTAAAACAAATTATAAACAGTGAAACAAAAGAAGTAACAGATGTACCTGTTCAAAAAGATGAGAGAGTTATATCACAAGAAACTTCAGAAAAAGTTTTGAGCATGATGGAATCTGTTGTTGCAGAAGGTACTGGTAAAAATGCTAAAGTTTTAGGTTATAGAATTGGCGGAAAAACTGGAACTTCGGAAGATGGTGTTAATACTAATAAATATGTAACTTCTTTTTGTGGAGTTGCACCTATTGATAATCCACAAGTTGTTGTTTTGGTTACTTTATATAATCCAACAGGAGAAGGGGGACATCAAGGTGGTGGTGTTGCAGCACCAGTTGGAGGTCAGATTTTTAGTGAGATATTACCTTATCTAGAAGTTAATCAAGGTAATGTTGAAGAAGTAGAGCCTGTTGAAAGAGTAGAAACGCCAGACTTGATAGGAAAAAGCATAAAAGAAGCGGAAAAGGCTTTAAAGGAAAGTGGATTAGAGTTAGTAATTGAAAATGATACAGAAGAGTTAGATAAAGATAATACAGCTGTTAAAGAGCAAGTACCAAATGCTGGAATTACTGTGAATAAAGGAAGTAAGGTACATATTAAATATATATAACTAAAGGTGTAATATTACTGCAACAAAGCTGTAATGTAAAAGTAACACTTTTATTGGCACAAAATGTAGAAATTTTGTGCTTTTTGTTTATTTTTTTGGTAATATTTCATATTTGATTTCAAATATATTAAACTTATCAAGTTCATTTGAGTTTAAATAATCAATGTAAATATCGAGTTCATCTAAATTTTTACAAGCAGTGATAATAGCGGGGTTAAGCAAGCTATTAAAAGCAAGTTCTAGTGCTAAATCTAAACTATCGGTTATAGAGGCATGTTCTTTTTTTCTCATTAAATTATAAGCCTCTCTAAATCTTGAAAGTGCAGAGTTCTTATAGTTATCAAGAGAAATAATATATTCTGTATCTATAAGGTCTTGCAAATTTGTATACTCAGGATGTTCTTCTAATTCCTTTTTTAAATCTTCTATGTTGTATGGAAGTACAACCTTATTTTGAATTTCAGAAATTAAAAGAGTATTATTATCGGAAATTTCTGCTTTTAATTCACAATTTAAACCATTATCTCTAGGAGTAGCAGAATTTTGTTCAAACATTTTTGCAATTTGATTATTTTCAGGTTCAACAACTACTGGTTCATCACTTGAGTTAACGATATCAGTTTCGAATGTTTCAGAAGGTATTGGTACAGTGTCAGATTCAATGTTTGTTTCAGTGTTTGATTGATCAATTTCGGAAATAGTGTCTTCTTTATTTGATTTTAAAAGAGAAGTATCTAAGTTTTGAAGAGTGTTTTCAAAATTTGAGATATTAGTTCTTGAATTGTCTAGATTTGATTTAATATTGCTTAGCAAATCTATTAATTCAGTTGGATTATCAAAGTTGTCTTCTTCTTGGATAATAGTATTCAAGTTTTTTAGGCATTCGAGTAAAATTTCTAGTTTTTCTTTTTCACTACTAATTAAAGTGTTTAAATTACTTTTTAAGTTTTCTGCTTGTTTTTTTAATTCATCATTTGATATCATTTGTACCATCTCATTTCTTTTATTTGATACTTATATAATAATATTTTTTCGTTTTTTTTTCAAGGGATTTTATAGGAAAAGTAATTTTTTAGGTAATATCTGTATATAATATTTTGGAAAAGTGTTAAATAAAAAGTGTTAATTATATATTGACTATTTGTTGAAAAAATATTATATTTAATGGAGAACGAAAGCATAGGCAAAAACAATAACGAAAGGAAGAATAGAAATGCAAATAACAGACAAAATAAAATATATAGGAGTAAATGACAAAACACTAGACTTATTTGAAAGTCAATATATAATACCAAACGGAGTATCATATAATTCATATATAATAGAAGACGAAAAAACAACAATAATGGACACCGTAGACAAAAGAGCTGTAAGTGAATGGATAAACAATATGGAAAAAGAATTAGGAGAAACAGAACCAGCATATCTTGTAGTGTCACACTTAGAGCCAGACCACTCAGCAGGGATAAACATACTTGTAGAAAAATATCCAAAAATGAAAATAATATTAAGCAAAAAAGCAGCAGACATGTTGCCACAATTCATAAATAAAGACCTATCAGAAAAACTAATAATAGTAAAAGAAGGCGACGAAATCAGCTTAGGAGAGCATAAACTAACATTTGTAATGGCACCAATGGTACACTGGCCAGAAGTAATGTTCACATATGAACAAACAGAAAAAGTATTATTCTCAGCAGACGGATTTGGAAAATTTGGAGCATTAGACGTAGAAGAAGACTGGGCTTGTGAAGCAAGAAGATATTATTTCAACATAGTAGGAAAATACGGAATGCAAGTACAAGCAGTATTGAAAAAAGCTGCAAACTTAGAAATAAAAACAATATGCCCATTACATGGTCCAATATTAACAGAAAATTTAGAATACTATATCAATAAATATGATATTTGGAGTAGTTATAAACCAGAAGATGAAGGAGTACTTATTGCGTATAATTCAATACATGGAAACACAGGGAAAGCAGTAGAAAAGTTAGCTGAGATATTGAGACAAAAAGGTGTAGAAAATGTAGTTGTAAGTGATTTATCAAGATCAGATATGGCAGAAGTTATAGAAGATGCGTTTAGATATGATAAAATGATAATTGCATCTCCAACATATGATGCTGGATTATTTCCAACAACAGAGAAATTTTTGAGACATTTAAAAGCTAAAAACTATCAAAATAGAAAAGTAGGATTAATTGAAAATGGTTCTTGGGCACCGATGGCAGGAAAGCATATGAAAGATATTTTAAAAGATATGAAAGATATATCAATTTGTGAACCAATGGTTACAATTAAAACTACTATGAATGATGAAACAGTAAGTAAAATTGAAGAACTAGCAGAAAATTTTGTGTAGGTTAAGGGAGGTGAGTAGAATGAAATATGTATGTACAGCTTGCGGATATATTTATGATGAAGAAGTTGAAGGTGTTAAGTTTGAAGATTTACCAGATGATTGGACTTGCCCTTTATGCGGTGTAGGTAAAGATTTATTTGAAAAAGTTGAAGGATAATTTTCGACTCTTTGAAATAAGAAATAGTATTAAAAAGATAATTAGAGGATAGCTTATAACTATCCTTTTTTAATACAAAAATATTATAAATTAATTATTTTTTTTATAATTTCTAAATCTTCTATTTTATTAATTCCAAAGCACTTATTGCCCAAATCTTTTATAGAAGCTCCTAAATGATACATTTTTTTATTATCTATTACAATAAATCTGTCATGAAATTTATTTGTTTTAGAAATTTTTAAAATAGGGTATTCTTTATTAAATTTTTGAATATCTAAATTTTCAATATTACTTTTATTAGATGTTAATATAACTACTTCTACATTATTTTTCTTCTTGGCTAACATTTTTAAGACACTGTCATCAATGTAGTTATCTATTATCAAAATTTTTTTATTTGCTGTTTTTATAATATCTATTATGAGACTGTATGCATCGTATATTTGACCATTAAAAAATATTCTTTGCTTTATATTTTCCCCAAGCTGTAATTGATCAAATATTATATCAAATTTCTTATCTTGTTCAATAAACTTTTTATCCATTTTATTTTCAATATTAATAACTTTTTCGAATAAATTTTTATTAGTGTTTATAAATTTTCTCATTTCTACAAATGCACGCATAATACTTATACTTACATCTATTGCAATATCATTTTTTAATATTCCTGAGAGCATTGCTATTCCTTGTTCTGTGAATACATAAGGTAGATATTTTTCGCTTCTATATTTATTATTTTCTCCTTTTGATGTGGTTCCATTTTGGAACCACATTGTATCCATTTCACTTTTAGTGAGTTGAAAACAAAAATCTTCAGGAAATCTATCAATATTTCTTTTTACAGCCTTATTTATATTTTTTGTTTCATAATGATAAAGCATTGCTACATCACTATCTAGCATAACTTGTCTTCCACGTATAGTATATATTAAATTTTTTATTTCTTCATTAGTTAAAGTATTTTGAATTATTAATTTATTTTCTTCCATAGGTTCAACTCCTTTTAACACACATTTTAAAACATATGTTTGTAAATGTCAAGAGCTTTGTAATCTTTTTTATATTTTTGTCATGCTAAAAAATAAAACAAAACATAGTAATAAATCCCACAACACCTAATAAACTATAATAAATAAAAAAACTTACAAAGAAAACCTATACAAAACAAGAAAATAGTTATATAATATGAAATGTCGAATAGCAAAAATTTGCAATTCAACAATTATTAATAATCGAAAGGAAGAGATTAAAAATGAAACTAAAAGAAATATTAGTAGGATTAGAAGGGTTAAAAGCAAAAGGAAACCTAGACACCGAAATAAAAGGAATAAGCAGTAACTCAAAAGAAATAAAAGAAGGATACGTATTTGTTGCAATAAAAGGATATAAAGCAGACGGACACAAATACATAGAAAGTGCAATAGAACTAGGGGCAACAGCAATAATAATACAAGAAGGATGCAACCTAAAAGAAATAAAAGTACCAGCAGAAACAACAATAGTAATGGCAAAAGACACAAGAGAAGCACTAGCAATATGTTCAAGTAACTTCTACGGAAACCCATCAAGAAAATTTAAACTAATAGGAGTAACAGGAACAAAAGGAAAAACAACAACAACATTTATGATAAAAGAAATACTAGAAAAAGCAGGAAAAAAAGTAGGACTAATAGGAACAATAGCAACATACATAAATGGCAAAAAGCTAAAAGACAGTGACAGAACAACACCAGAAAGCTGTGAACTACAACAAATATTTAGCAAAATGGTAGAAGAAGGTGTAGAAGTTGTAGTAATGGAAGTATCATCACAAAGTTTAAAACTACACAGAGTAGATGGCTGTGAATTTGACATAGTACTATTCACAAACTTCTCAGAAGACCACATCAGTCCAAACGAACACCCAGATATGGAAGATTATTTCAATTCAAAAGCAAAATTGTTTGAAATGTGCAAAACAGGAATAGTAAATACAGATGACCTAAAAGGTGTAAAAATGGTAAAATTATTTCCAGACAACAATATAACAACATATGGAATTGACAATTTTGCAAATGTTGTTGCAAGAGATATAACAATAACAAATTCATATGTAGACTTTAAAGTAAAACTAACAGACAGAAATGAAAGAGTAAAAACAGGAATACCAGGAAGATTTAGTGTTTACAACTCATTAGCAGCGATATGTGTAGCACAAAAACTAGGAATACCAGGAGAAAAAATAAAAGAAGCATTACTTGAAGTAAGAGTACCAGGAAGATCAGAATTAGTAGACAACAAGCTAGAAATACCAATAATGATAGATTATGCACACTCACCAGAAAGCTTACAAAACATATTACAAGCAGTAAAAAGTTACACAAGGGGAAGAGTAATAAGTGTATTTGGATGTGGTGGAGATAGAGACACATCAAAAAGAGCAATAATGGGAGAAATATCAGGAAGAATTGCAGACTACACATTTATAACATCAGATAACCCAAGAACAGAAGACCCACAAGCAATTGTAAATGAAATAGAAGAAGGAATAAAGAAAACAAAAGGAAAATACAGTGTAGTTGTAGACAGAACAGAAGCAATAAAAGAAGCAATTAAAATGGCAACAAAGCGTGACATTGTAGTACTTGCAGGAAAAGGACATGAGCCATATCAAGAAATAAATGGAGAAAAACATCCATTTGATGAAAGAATAATAGTTAGAAAATTAATAGAAGAAATGAAATAAACAAAGGAAAGGTTTGGTAAATTTGAAAACAGAAACAACAACATTAATAATATCGTTTATAACATCAGTTATCTTAGGAATTATTATAATACCAATACTTAAAAAATTAAAAGTAGGACAAATAGAAAGAGATGACGGACCACAATCTCACTTAAAAAAACAAGGAACACCTACAATGGGTGGAATAATAATGATAATAACAATGCTTTTAATAGTTACAGGAACATACATATTTTTAAGTGCTAATGGTCAAAGTGAAATAGCAAATAAATTATTACCAATATTGCTATTAACAATAGGATTTGGATTAATAGGATTTATAGATGACTTTAAAAAACTAGTATTAAAAAACACAGAAGGTTTAAAACCAAGCTATAAAATGCTAGGATTACTAATAATATCAGTAGCATATGTAATTTATTTAATTTATGGATTACACATTGGAACAGAAACGTATATACCAATTGTAAAAGAATATATTACAATGCCAATATTTATCTATATACCATTTGCAATAGTAGTAATACTTGCAGCAACAAATGCAATAAACCTAACAGACGGAATTGACGGATTAGCATCAAGTGTTAGTGCAATAATTATTACATGTTTAACAATTATAGGAATAAGATTTGGAATGCCAGAAGTATCAATGTTTGGAAGTATTGTAATAGGAGCAACATTAGGATTTTTGATGTTCAATTTACACCCAGCAAAAGTATTTATGGGAGATACAGGTTCACTGCTATTAGGTGGAGTAATTTCAGCTATTGCATTATACTTAAAACTTCCTATATTATTAATAGTAATAGCATTAATACCAGTACTAGAAACATTATCAGTTATTATACAAGTTGCATACTTCAAAAAAACAGGAAAAAGAGTTTTCAAAATGGCACCATTACATCATCACTTTGAATTATCAGGTTGGAAAGAAAGCAAAGTTGTAATTGTATTTAGCATTATTACATTAATATTGTGCATAATTGGATTAGCAATTATATAGAATTATAGTAGAAACAAAAGTTAAGGAGAGAAAAAATAAATGGCAAAAACCAAAAAAGAAAAGACTTTTTCAAAGTTTTTAAATAATCCATTTGATTTTACATTATTAATTACAATATTGTTATTGCTTGGAATTGGCCTAGTAATGGTGTTATCAGCAAGCTCACCATCTGCACTTTCACAATTTGGAGATAGCTATTCATTCTTTTCAAAACAATTATTGTTTGCAATACTAGGAATAATAGCAATGTTATTTATCTCAAAAATAGATTATAGATTTTACCAAAAATTTTATAAACACGCATGGTGGATATCATTAATTTTACTAGCAGCAGTACTAGTTATAGGAACTGAAACAAATGGAGCTAAAAGGTGGATTTCTATAACAAGAACATTAACAATTCAACCTTCAGAAATGGTAAAAATGTTAATGATAATTTTCTATGCAGGAATATTAGTAAAAAATAGAGATGATTTACCAAAGTACGGGAAAGGATTTTTAAAACATATTGTGCTAGTTTTACCTATAATAGGATTACTTATATTAGAGCCACATTTAAGTTCATCAGTAGTAATTATAGGAATTTGCTCAATAATGATGATAATGGCAGGATGTAAATTTACACATTTTGCGGCAACAGGAGCAACAGCAGGAGTACCAATACTTACAGCATTAATAATAGCAGCACCATATAGATTACAAAGGGTTATAACATTTTTAGACCCATGGAAAGATGCAACAGGAGACGGGTGGCAAGTTATACAAAGTTTGTATGCAATAGGTTCAGGTGGATTATTTGGAGTAGGATTAGGAGATAGTAAACAAAAATATCTATACATACCAGAGCCACACAATGATTTCATATTTTCAATATTAGGAGAAGAGCTAGGATTTATTGGATGTGCAGTAGTATTAATCTTATTTGCAATTTTTATATGGAGAGGTATTTTAATAGCAATGAGAGCACCAGATATGTTTGGTAGCTTAGTAGCTGTTGGAATAACTGCATTAGTTGGAATACAAGTTATTATAAACATAGCAGTTGTTACATCATCTATGCCAGCAACAGGAATGCCATTACCATTTTTCAGTTACCGGAGGTACAGCATTATTTATTTTACTTTGCGAAATGGGAGTATTGTTAAATATTTCAAGGGCAGCAGCAAAACAATAGAAAGTATAAATAATGAAGTAGAGATTGCAAAACAGCACAAATTACGAATAATAAGATAAAGACAGCAAAACAATAAAGAAAAGGAGAAACTAAATGAGAGTTATTATAGCAGCAGCAGGAACGGCAGGCCATATAAATCCAGGGCTTGCCATTGCTAACAAAATAAAAGCTGAACAAAAAGATTCAAAAATAATATTCATAGGAACAACAAGGGGATTAGAAAATGACCTAGTTCCAAGAGCAGGATATGAATTAAAAACAATAGATGCTTATGGATTAAGTAAAAAAATATCAATAGAAAATATACAAAAAATGTACAAAACATTAAAAGGATATGGAGAAGCAAAAGAAATAATAAAAGAATTTAAACCAGACATAGTAATAGGAACAGGCGGGTATATTTGTGGAGCAACAATATCAGCAGCACACAGCTTAAAAATACCAACATTATTACATGAAAGCAATGCATTCCCAGGAAAAGCTATAAAAATGTTAGCAAAAAAGACAGATACAATTTTGGTATCATTTAAAGATGCAATACCAAGAATAAAAAAAGCTAAAAACGTAGTATTTACGGGAACACCAGTAAAAATAACTAAAAAAGATTACTCAAAAGAGCAAAAAACAAAAATAATAAAAGAAATTGGTTTAAATGAAGAAGAACCAATAGTATTAGTATTTGGTGGAAGTCAAGGGGCAAAAAGAATAAATGACGCAATGCTTGAACTTGTAAGAAAAAAACAAAATTCTAACTATCAAGTTATTTGGGCAACAGGACCAAAACAATATGACATTATAAAAGAAGAAATGGAAACACTACATATTAATATAAATAACATACCAAAAATGAAAGTAATTCCATACATATATAATATGGAAGAATTGATGAACGTTGTAGATGTAATAGTTGCAAGAAGTGGAGCAATGACAATTACAGAAATATCTAACTTAGGAAAACCAGCAATTTTAGTACCACTACCAAATGTAAGCCATGACCATCAACTATACAATGCGAAAGCATTAGAAAGTGTAGGAGCAGCTAAAATCATTTTAAATGACAATATGTGTGGAGACACTTTGAGTAGAGAAATACAAGAGATTATATCAGATAAAGAACATATGAAAAAAATGGGTCAAAATGCACTAAAAATTTCAACAACAAATGCAGAAGAGACAATTTATAAAGAAATCAAAAAATTAGTAAAATAGGGGTAAAAAATGTTAAAAAACATACAAGGAAAAGTAATACTAATATTCTTTTTAGTAGGAATAACACTAATTGGTGGATTAGGAGCATTTTATATTTGTTCATTAAGCAATATAGTTTCTAAAATTGATAATGAACAAATAGCAAGTGTAGGACAAGCAATAGTGCAAATGGAAAACTTGCAATTAAATGCAGAAATAGCATTAGGAATTTCAATTATAATATTTATAATAGCTGGAATATTAATCTCTGCATTTTTATCTAAATACATAATATATCCACGAAACAAAATGATAGAAAGTGAAGAAACTACGCAAAAAAATCAATTAGAAACAATACTTCTACATATGACAGATGGAATTATTGCATTTAATAGAGAAGGGGAAATAATACTAATAAACCCAGCAGCAAAAAAACTTTTGAGCATTAGACCAGAAGACAACACATTTAATGATATATTTAGTAAGTTTAATTTAAATATAAATATGGAAAAAATTATTTACTTAGAAAACTGGACATCAACAGAACAAAGAATAGAAGTTGATGACAAATATGTAAATGTATTTTTTGCACCATTTAGAGACGCAGATGACAGACCAGATGGCGTAATAGCAGTAATTCAAGATATAACAGAACACGTCAAATTAGACAATATGCAAAAAGAATTAGTAGCAGACGTATCACATGAACTAAAAACGCCAATAACATCAATAATGGGATATGCAGACACATTGCTAGAAGGAGAATATGACAAAGAGACACAAGACAAATTCCTAAATGTAATAGCAACAGAAGCAAGAAGAATGGCAAAACTAGTAACAGATTTATTAACATTATCACGTTACGATAACAACAAAAAATCAACACAAAAAGAGCTATTTGACTTAGGAGACTTAGTAAAAAAATGTCAAGACAAGCTAGCAATAGAAATAAAGAAAAAGGAACACATAGTAAATAGCTTTGTAACAGCAGATGTACCACCAGTATATGCAGACAAATATGATATAGAAAGAGTTGTACTAAACATATTAACAAACAGCATAAAATACACACCAAATGGTGGAGAAATAAAAATCTATGTAGGATTTGTCTATAATGACGCATATATAAAAATATTTGACAATGGAATAGGAATACCAGAAGAAGACTTAACTAGAATATTTGAAAGATTTTATCGTGTAGACAAAGCACGTACAAGAGAAATGGGTGGAACAGGACTAGGACTTTCAATAGCAAAAGAAATCTTAGACAAAAACGGTGGAAGTATAGACATTAAAAGCGTTGTAGGACAAGGAACAGAAGTAGTTATAAAAATTCCTACAAAAGTAGAGGAATATTAATTGAAAAAAATATAAAATTAATGTATAATAAAAATTAGTGTATAACATAAGACAATCTATAAAAATAAAAAAACGAAAGGAAATCATATTATGAGCGATTCATTAAAAGAAATTTTAGAATGGGCATATTGCATAATAATAGCATTAGCATTAGCAATGATATTTAGATATTTTATAGGAACACCTACAATAGTAAAAATGGAATCTATGAAACCAACACTAATAGAAGGCCAAAGACTATGGCTAAACAGGTGGGGAAGAACAACAAAAACACTACCTAAAAGAGGCGAAATAATAACATTTGAAGAACCAGAAAAAACAAGTTTTACAAGAGCAGAAATAGAAAACGCAGAACCAATAGCACAATATAAAAAAATAAGTGGAATGGAATGGTTTGTAAAAAACTTCTTAGAAATAGGAAAAAGAAGCTTTATAAAAAGAGTAATAGCATTGCCAGGAGAACATGTACAAATAAAAGACGGAAAAGTATATATAAACGAGCAAGAGCTAGACGAACCATACTTACAACCAGGAATAGTAACAGACCTAATTGGAAACGGAGTTGGATTTGACGACTTTATAGTACCAGAAAATTGCGTATTTGCAATGGGAGACAACCGTAACCACAGCACAGACTGCCGTGCATTTGGATGTGTACCACTAGAAAAAATCGAAAGCACAGTAGCGATTAGAATATGGCCACTAGATAAGTGGGGGGACATTTAGGGACATTTGGGGACGTTTCCGAATGGACAAAATGTCCAAAAAGAAACGTCCCAGATGGACATTTTGTCCATTTTGGGACACATCTATCCTAAAGCAAGGAGAATATTAAATGTTTGAAAATATAATTGGAAATGAGCCAATAAAAAAAATGCTAGAACAAGCAATAACTAATAACAAAATATCGCATAGTTATATGTTTTTAGGCATCTCAGGGATAGGTAAAAGAATGATTGCAAGAGAGTTTGCAATAAAGATACTAGAAGTTGAAGACACTGAAAACATACCAGATTTATTATATATAGAACCAGACGGGAACAGTATCAAAATAGAGCAAATAAGAGAAATGCAAAAAAAGGTGCAAGAAAAACCAATTGGTGCAAAAAGAAAGGTGTATATAATAGACCAAGCAGATAAAATGACAAGTGAAGCTCAAAATTGCTTATTAAAAACACTTGAAGAACCACCTGAATTTGTGACGATAATATTAATTGGTGTAAATGAAAATGCATTTTTAACAACTATAAAATCAAGATGTATGATATTACATTTTAACAAAATAGATGATGAACAATTAAAAAAATATTTACAAGAAAATTACGGAATGCAAAATATTACTCAAAATATGTTACAAATGTACCAAGGAAGCATAGGAAAGGCGTTAAGCCTAAAAGATAAAGAAGACATTTATCAAGCTTTGGAAAGATTGATAAATCAAATAAGTTCAAAAGATTTAATAGAGATAACTAAATCAGCAGAAATTTTATACAAAGAAAAAGATGAAGTTTTTGAAATGCTAGATTATATGAATATACTATTATTAAAGAAAGCAAAAGAAACATATGAATACACAAATTGCATACAAATTGTGGAAAATACGAAAAAAAGATTGAAACAAAACGCAAATTATGATATGAGTATAGATAATATGTTATTTAACATATGTGAAGAAATTTCTTAAAAGTTAATCAGTTAAATAAAATACTTAGAAATAATTGCAAGTAAAGGGGAGAATTTATTTGAAAAATATAATAGGAGTAAGGTTCAAAAAGTTAGGAAAAATATATTTCTTCAATCCAAAATACTTAAAAGTAAGAAAAGGTGACAAAGTAATAGTAGAGACAGCACAAGGCGAAGAATATGGAGAAGTAGCAATACCAAACAGATATGTAGAAGACGAAAAAATAATAGAACCATTAAAAAAAGTAGTAAGACTAGCAAACAATAGAGACAACAAACGCTACGACGAATGTAGAAGAGTAGAAAAAGAAGCATATAAAATATGTCAAAAGAAAATAAAAGAACACAAATTAGATATGCAATTAACAGATGTTGAATGCAAATTTGACGACAGTAAAATGTTATTCTTCTTTATAGCAGACGGAAGAGTAGATTTTAGAGATTTAGTAAAAGACCTAGCATCAATATATAAAACAAGAATAGAACTACGTCAAATAGGAGTAAGAGACGAAGTAAAAAGAATAGGTGGAAACGGAGTTTGCGGTAGAGAACTTTGCTGTTGTACATTCCTAAGTGACTTTGACGCAGTAACAATAAAAATGGCAAAAGAACAAAACATATCACTAAATCCTTCAAAAATCTCAGGAAACTGTGGTAGACTAATGTGTTGCTTAAAATATGAAAATGAAGTATATGAAGAAAAACTATCAAGATTACCTGAACTTGGCGAAAAAGTAAAAACACCAGACGGAGAAGGCGAAGTAGACGGTGTAGAAACCTTAAAAGAAATAGTAAGGGTAAAAATAAAAGATGATGACGGATATTTTTATAAAAAATATAAAGCAAATGAAATAGTTAGAAATGATAAAGTTACGGGAGGTGAAAAAAATGGCATATAAAATTACAGATAAATGTATATCTTGTGGAGCATGTGCAGCAGAATGTCCAGTAGGATGCATATCACAAGGTGATGATAAATTCGTAATAGACCAATCAGCTTGCATTAGCTGTGGTACTTGCGCAGGTGTTTGCCCAGTAGAAGCACCAGTTGAAGAATAATGTCCCATTGGGGACGTTTCCAAATGGACATTTTGTCCACTTTGGGACACATCTTTCTAAAAGAATTATTAGACAAGCTAAATTTTTAGCTTGTTTTTCTGTTTTTTATATATAAGTTGTGATATAATTGAAAAAAATAATTAGGGAGAGTGACAAATTGGAAGAGCAAAAAATAGAAAACGAGCAAGCACAAGAAAAAAAGCCAGTCAACAAAAAAATGACAATAATAAACTTCACATTAATATTAGTAATATTTATAGGGCTACTAATATATATGTTCAGTGTTGATGGAATAGACAATATAATACAAGTGCTAAAAAGCGTTGATTACAAATGGGTAATGCTAGGAATAGTATGTCTAGGAATAAATTGGATTTGTGATGCAATTACACTATACATTCCGCTAAAAAGAATGTATGAAAAGCAAACATTTAAAAATGCATTCAAAGTAACAATGATAGGTCAATTATTTAACAATGTAACTCCATTTGCATCAGGTGGACAGCCAATGCAAGCATATGAGCTAAGCAAAACAGGAAAAAGGGTAAGTGATTCATTATCAGCAATGGCAATGAAATTCATAATTACGCAAACAGCGCTAGTGGTAAGTACAATAGTTGTAGTATTATTTGAATTTCAATTTTTTGCGGGATTAATGCAACAATACATTTGGGTGGCAGTTGCTGGATTTAGTGTGAACATATTAGCTATAATAGGGGTAATTTTGGTAGGGATTAAGAAAAGAATAATAACATTTTTTACAACACCAATAATAAAATTTCTAGGAAAAATACATATATTAAAACATCCAGAACAAACAATAGAAAAGTTAGATAAAAGTATAGATAATTTTAGAGAACAATTTTTATATATGAAGCAAGAGAAAAAAATGGTTTTGAAAATGTTTATTTCTGCTACAATTCAAAGCTTTGCATATTATTCAATAACATATATGGTATATAAAGCATTTGGAAATAGTGGAGTAACATTTTGGCAAATCATCCCAACACAAGCAGTATTGCTACTAATAATGATGTTTATTCCAACACCTGGTTCAGGTCTTGGTGCAGAAGGTGGATTTTATCTGTTGTTTCAATCAATTTTTAAAGAAGGTACAATTAATATGTCTATTTTGTTTTGGAGAATGTATACTTTCTATTTGCCAATAATAGTTGGAGCTTTGTTTTTAATTCCTGTTAAGGGTGTTTTTAAGGTCTGTCCCCAAAAGCACCCTTAAGAAAAAAGATGTGTATAATAAAAAGAAGCATTTAGTTTATGCTTCTTTTTGTAATTTTATATGTTATACATTTCATATAATTCTTCTTTTAACATAGGAGATAAAGAATTGAATTTATCTCTAAGGCGTCTATTATAATCTTCAATAAAAAAAGCAAAATCTGAAATTGATAAATTATCAATATTTTGAATGTTTTTTATTGCATAATTATAGGCTTTTACAAAATCTATTGCTCTAGATTTTTCGGCAAGTTCGTTAGACGTATTTGTTATACTGGTAGAATTATTATATGTATAATTATATCCAATATAGCCAATGCCTACAACTTTTCGAGATTTTGCAATTAAAATAGGAATTAAAGCAATATCTTCATAACATTTTAAATTTGGAAAATATAAAATGTTAGAAAATACGGACCGTCTAAATGCGAAAAGCCAATAAACAGCATACTTTTTACCAAAAAGAGACCACATTTTCAATGTTTGAATTCCTGAAGAAACTATATATAAAGAATCATTAAAGTTATATCTTTGATGATCTTTATAAGGCACATCATTAATCAGTTTGCACTGATATCTGATAATATCAGGAGAGTTTAATTGACAAATATTGAAATAAAGCTTTTCTAACAGTTCTGGATTAATAGTGTCATCAGAATCTACAAATAAAATATATTCTCCAGAAGATAATGTAACTCCTCTTTGACGAGAAATAGAAACACCACTATTAGAGAAAGAATAAATTTTGATTCTGGGATCAGTTTGAGCATATTTTTCTATTAGATAAAGGCTTTCATCTGTTGAACCATCATTAATTATAATAATTTCAAAATCACTAAAAGTTTGGGATAAAATACTATCTATACAATTCCGAATAGATTTTTCAGAGTTGTACATTGGAACAATAATACTAAATAACATAAAATTACCTCCTATTATAAAGATTAAAAACTTACAAGCTTTTAATTCTAAAAATATGTTATAAAATAGATTGTACACCATTATTTACATAAAGTCAAGCAAGATGGCGTATTTCAGACACTTTATTGAAATTTATTCCTAAATATGATATAAAATACTTACAAAACAAGGAGAATGAATATGGAATATAAAGAACTAATAAATAAAATGACACTAGAAGAAAAAGCAAGTTTATGTGTAGGAAAAGATTACTGGCATAGCAAAGACATAGAAAGATTAAACATACCAGAAATAACAATGTCAGACGGACCACATGGATTAAGGGTTCAAAAATCAAAAGCAGATAATTTGGGAATTAATGAAAGTGAAATATCAACCTGTTTTCCAGCATTAGCAACAATAGCAAATACGTGGAATAAGGAAGTAGCATATAAATTAGGAAAAGCACTTGGAGAAGAAGCGTTATATCAAGGAGTAAACATTGTATTAGGGCCTGCAATTAATATAAAAAGAAGCCCACTATGTGGACGAAACTTTGAGTATTTTTCAGAAGATCCATATTTAACTGGGATAATGGGAATAGAATATGTAAAAGGACTACAAGAGAATAATGTTGGAGCATGTGTAAAACATTTTGCTGTTAATAATCAAGAAAATAGGAGAAGAACAATAAACGCAGTAATTGACGAAAGGACTTTAAGAGAAATCTATCTAAAAGCATTTGAAATGATAGTAAAAGAAGCAAAACCATATTCAATTATGAGTGCATATAACAAGTTAAATGGGACTTATTGTTCAGAAAACAAAAAACTATTGGACATCTTAAAAAAAGAATGGGATTTTCAAGGAATTGTTATTACAGACTGGGGAGCAAACAATGATAGAGTAAAAGGTCTTTTAGCTGGAAATGAATTAGAAATGCCAGGAGGAAGAGGCGAAGGTGAAAAAGAAATTGTAGAAGCGGTAAGAAGTGGTGAAATTGAAGAGAAGTATTTAGATGAGATAATAGATAGGATATTACAAATAGCTTTTAAAGTAAATGAAAGTAAACAATTACAAGATTATGATAGAAAACAACATCATCAAATAGCATTAGAAATAGCGGAAGAGGCAGTGGTACTATTAAAAAATGACAATAACATATTACCACTAAAAAACAGAAAAATAGCAGTAATTGGTGATATGGCAAAAACACCAAGATATCAAGGAGCAGGAAGTTCAACAATTAATCCGTACCAATTGGAAAATGCATATGACAGTTTTGTAGAAGAAGGTTTTGAAATTAATTATGCAAAAGGATATGGAAGAATTGAAACAGAAGAAGATGAAATATTAAGAAAAGAAGCTATAAAAATAGCAAAAGAAAATGAAGTTGTAATAATTTTTGCAGGACTAACTGAAAATTATGAGTCAGAGGGAATGGATAGAACAACTTTAGAATTACCGCAAAATCAAAATAAGCTAATAAAGGAAATAAGTAAATATAATTCTAATATAGTAGTAGCGCTTTCAAACGGTTCACCAATAACAATGCCATGGAAAGATGATGTAAAAGCAATCATTACAGGATATTTGGGTGGTGAAGCGGGAGCTAAAGCAATTGTAAATTGCTTAATAGGAAAGACTAATCCAAGTGGCAAACTAGCAGAAACATATCCACTAAAAATAGAAGATACACCGTGTTATAAAAACTATCCAGGAACAGAAGTTAGTGTAGAATATCAAGAATCAATATTCGTGGGATATAGATATTATGATACAAATAAAGTTAAGGTATTATATCCATTTGGATATGGAATAAGTTATACAAAGTTTGAATATTCAAATTTCAAAGTTGAAGAAGACGGAAACATTAAATTGTCTTTTACAATAAAAAATGTTGGTAACGTAAAGGGAAAAGAAATTGCGCAAATTTATATTGGGCAAGAGAAGCCAACTATCTTTAAACCAACAAAAGAGTTAAAAGCCTTTGAAAAACTAGAATTAGAACCAGGAGAAGAAAAAATAGTAAATATTGTTTTACCAAAAGAAGCATTTGAGTACTATAATATTGAAACAAAAAAATGGTCAATTGAAGAAGGGGAATACAATATTTTAGTTGGTAAATCTAGTGAAGATATTGTATTAAAACAAAAAATTAATATAAAATCAAATGATAAAAATATCTGCAAGGAATATTCAGAAGTGTATAAAAAAGGTGATATTCAGAAAGTTACAGATATTGAATTTGAACAATTACTTGGAACTAAAATTCCAAAAAGAGATATAGATTTGCAAGATATAACAGAGGAAAATACACTAGAGCAAATAAAAGAGACAAAAGTAGGAAAAGAGATATATGAAAACCAAATGACGAAAATGGATAAATTATTAAAAGAGCAAAATGTAAATAAGGCTACAAAAGTAATGATGGATTTGCAAAAACCATTAAAGAAATTTTATGAAAAGAAAAGTAGCAAATATACCAAGGAAATGGTTGAACAATTAATACAAATTGCAAAAAATAATTTAGAATTTGAAAAATGTGAATTTTTGAAAAGATATATAGGAGTAGAAAAATGATAAAGGCAATTTTTATAGATATTGATGGCACTTTACTAAATAGTAAAAGAGAAATTACCACAAATACCAAAGTAGCAATAAAAGAATGTATAGGAAAAGGAATAAAAGTAGTTTTGGCATCTGGAAGGTCAAGAACTATTACACGAGAATATCAAGAATTAGCAGGTACAAGTCCATATATAATTTCTTCTAATGGAGCAGATGTATATGATATAGAGAAAGACTTAGAAATATACAGTACACCACTTAATAAAGATGCTGTAAATAAGATTTTTGATTTTTCACAAAAAAATAATTATAAAATCAATTTTAATTATAATTTTGAATTAGTTATGAATGAAATGTTTTATCCAGACGAAAAAGACAATGTTAAAACAGAGGAAGAAATTCATAATATTATTGAGAAGGAGAAGATTGTTCAGTGTGTGGTGGCTAATAAAGATATTGAAAAGATGATAGAATTTAAACAATATTTAAAAGATAATTTAGTTGGAGTGAAAATAGAAAATGAATCGAAAAGATTAAAAGACATCAATTTAAAACCTAGTAACCATTATTATTGTGATATAACATCTTTAAGAACAGCAAAAGGAAACGCGATAAAAAAGTTGTGTCAATATTTGAATATAGAGAAAAACGAAATTGTAGTTATAGGTGATGGGGAAAATGATGTATCAATGTTTGAAACGACAGATAATTCAGTAGCTATGGGAAATGCAACAGCAGAAGTGAAGAAAAAGGCAAATTATATTACAGATAGTAATGATGAAGAAGGAGTGGCTAAGATTTTGAAAAAGGTTTAAAACTTGGCGGTCAGGTTTGACAAAATTCGCTTGACATTAAACAGATTTAGTCATATACTAAACTCGTAAAAAATAAAAAAGGAGGCAACAAAAACAATGGAAAACTTAATAGAAATAAGATGGCATGGAAGAGGCGGTCAAGGAGCAAAAACAGCATCATTATTACTAGCAGACGCAGCATTCAACACAGGAAAATACATCCAAGGTTTCCCAGAATATGGGCCAGAAAGAATGGGAGCGCCAATAACAGCCTACAACAGAATTAGCAGTAGCCCTATTACAATTCACAGCAACATATATGAACCAGACTATGTAGTAGTTGTAGACGATTCACTTTTAGAATCAGTTGATGTAACAGCTGGATTAAAGGAAACAGGAGCAATTGTAATAAACACAACAAAATCAGCAGAATATTTAAAAGAAGTTTTAAAAGGATATAAAGGAGAAGTTTACACAATTGATGCAAGAAAGATATCAGAAGAAGCACTTGGAAAATATTTTCCAAATACACCAATGCTTGCAGCAATTGTAAAAGTAAGCAAAATTATGACAGATGAAGAACTATTAGAAGATATGAAAGGTTCATTCAAGCATAAATTTGCTAAAAAACCAGAAGTTATAGAAGGAAATATGAAAGCTTTAGAAATGGCATTAAAGGAGGTTAAAAAGATATGACAACTATAAATGCAAACACACCAATGGAAAAAATGACATCAGGTGGAGATATATACGAAGCTGGAAATGCTAGAGAATTTAAAACAGGAGATTGGAGAAGCGTAAAACCTATATTTTTAAGCGAAAAGTGTAAACAATGTGGACTATGTTTCCCAGTTTGCCCAGATGACGCAATTCCAGTTAATAAAGATTGTAAAAGAGAAGATTTTAATTACGATTATTGCAAAGGATGTGGCGTTTGTGCTAAAACTTGCCCATTTGGAGCAATCGAAATGAAGTAATTTTCGGATAATTAAAATTAAAAATTGGCGATAAAACCAAAGTTAGATATAAAGACGGAAGTAGAGAACGAAAAAATTAGAAAGGAAGAAAAATTATGAGTATAAGAGAAAGATTAAGTGGTAACGAAGCAGCAGCAATAGCAATGAAACAAATCAATCCAGACGTAGTAGCTGCATTTCCTATCACACCTTCAACAGAAATACCACAATACTTTTCAACATTTGTAGCAAATGGAACAGTAGACACAGAATTTGTTGCAGTTGAAAGTGAACACAGCGCAATGTCAGCTTGTATTGGGGCTCAAGCAGCAGGAGCAAGAGCAATGACAGCAACATCAGCAAACGGATTGTCACTAATGTGGGAAATGATTTACATAGCTTCAAGTTTAAGACTACCAATAGTACTATCATTAGTAAACAGAGCAGTATCAGGACCACTAAACATACACAATGACCATTCAGATGCAATGGGAGTAAGAGACGCAGGTTGGATTATGCTATTTTCAGAAAACAACCAAGAAGCATATGACAATACACTTATGGCACATAGAATAGCAGAACACAAAGATGTTATGCTACCATTAATGATATGCCAAGACGGATTTATAACATCACACTCTATTGAAAATATAGAACTAGAAGAAGACGAAAAAGTAAAAGAATTCGTTGGAAAATATCAACCAGAACATTACCTATTAAATAGAGAAGAACCAATAGCAGTAGGACCATTAGACCTACAAGCATACTTATTTGAGCATAAAGCACAACAAGCAGAAGCAATGAAAAATGCTAAAAAAGTAATATTAGAAGTATCAGAAGAATTTGAAAAAATGACAGGTAGAAAATACGGCCTATTTGAAGAATACAAATTAGATGATGCCGAAATTGCAATTGTTTGTATGAACTCAACAGCAGGAACTACAAAATATGTAGTTGATAAATTAAGAGAACAAGGAATAAAAGCAGGACTTTTAAAAGTTCGTGTATATAGACCTTTCCCAGTAGATGAAATTGCAGACGCTTTATCACATTTAAAAGCTGTTGCAATATTAGACAAAGCAGATTCTTTAAACGCAGCAGGTGGAGCATTATTTGAAGATGTAACATCAGCAATGTATGTAAATGAAAAACACGTACCAGCAGTAAACTATGTATATGGAATTGGTGGTAGAGATACAAAATCAGATGACATAGAAGGAGTTTACAACGATTTAATCGAAATTGCAAAAACAGGAAAAGTAGAAAATCCTTATCGCTATTTCGGACTAAGAAAGGAGGCTAAATAATATGCCTTATAATGTAAAAGAAGTAGTAGCAAATAAACCATCAAGATTTACATCAGGACATAGAATGTGTGCAGGATGTGGAGCACCACCAGCAGCTAGAATGATAATGAGAGCCTTAAAACCAGAAGACCACGCAGTAGTTGCAGGAGCAACAGGATGTATGGAAGTATCAACATTTATATACCCATACACAGCTTGGACTGACTCATTTATACACACAGCATTTGAATGTGCAGGAGCAACACTATCAGGAGCAGAAGCAGCATATCAATCAATGAAAAAACAAGGAAAACTACCAAAAGACGGAGAAACAAAATTCATCGCATTTGGTGGAGACGGTGGAACATATGACATCGGACTACAAAGCTTATCAGGAGCAATGGAACGTGGACATGACATGGTATACGTATGTTATGACAATGGTGCATATATGAACACAGGGATACAACGTTCATCAGCAACACCAAGATTTGCAGACACAACAACATCACCAGCAGGAACAGTAATACCAGGAAAAATGCAATCAAGAAAAGACCTAGCAAAAATAATGGTAGGACATCATATTCCATATGTAGCTCAAACAGTTGGATATATGAACTTCAAAGACTTATACGAAAAAGCAGAAAAAGCAATATACACAGAAGGACCAGCATTCCTAAACGTAATGGCACCATGCCCAAGAGGCTGGGGATACCCAACAGATATGTTGATGCAAATTAACAAATTGGCAGTAGAAACATGTTACTGGCCTTTATATGAAGTAATAGACGGAAAATACAAAATAAATTATAAACCAGCTAAAAAGCTACCAGTAGAAGAATTTTTAAAACCACAAAAAAGATTTAGACATATGTTTAAACCAGGTAATGAGTGGATGATAGAAGAATTCCAAAAAGAAGTTGACGCTAGGTGGCAAGAACTTTTAGACTTAGAAGAAATTACAAATAAATAACATTTAGGTGTTTTGGGTGTTTTTGGGGACAGACCTTAAAAACACCCTTTTAAATGTATTTTTATATTAAAGTTTTTTTACTTAGCTTTTGGGTGTTTTTAAGGTCTGTCCCCAAAAACACCCAAAACACCCATTTTAAAAAATAGTGAAAATAAGTCACAAATAGACAAAAAAAGTCATAATATATATTATAGTATCAAGTAAGGTACTATATTGGAGGTGACTTATATGGAGCCACAAGAAACAATTTATTGCTATGAAAACAAAAAAGATAAAGAACCAAAGAAAAGAAATTGCTTAGGCATTGTAGCGGTTATACTACTTGTAGCATTTACTTTTGTCATTGGATTATTAATAGGTGCTGCACTTGCAGTAGTAGTACTTCTAGCATTACCAGCTATCATTGTTTTAGCAGTAATATTAGGTCTATTGTTATTATTAACAGTAATCTTAATGTTCTGTAACAGAAGAAAAGATAGAAAAAATAAATGTTGTTGCTAATAAGAAGCAAAATAAAAATAGTTAATATAATCGAAAAGTAAGTTTTCGAAAAAATAAAGAGAGCAATTACCGTAAAAAGTAATGCTCTCTTTTTGAATATGAATTATCTATTAATTATAACAACTGGTTTGATTTATAGCTATTTAATAAATTCATCAATAATATTCCAAACATCATCCTTATAAATCTTTCTCTCAGAAGAAAAAGGAAGAGTTGTAATATCTCCAATAGGATTAATAGCCTTTTGTAAATCTGAAACAGCACCATCAACCTTAGTAATAGCAATCTTATCAGCCTTATTAGCAAGAATAATAAAAGGCAATCCAGAAGAAATAATATAATTGTACATAAGCCTATCATTATCAGTTGGTTTATGCCTAATATCAACTAAGAAAATAATAAGTGCAATTTCCTTTCTATTAAACAAGTACTCCTCGATAAACTTACCAACCTGTTCCTGTTCTTTTTTAGACATCTTGCTGTAACCATAACCAGGTAAATCAACAAAATAAAAAGTTTCATCAATATTATAAAAATTAATCTGTCTAGTCTTTCCAGGTTCGCTACTAGTTCTAGCCAATTTCTTTCTATTTATCATAGTATTTACAAAACTTGACTTTCCAACATTAGACTTACCAACTAAAACAATTTCCGGCAATCCTTGTTTAGGATATTGCTTAGGGCTAACTGCTGAAATTTCAAACTTAGGATTTTTAACTAACATTTTTTCTCTCCTTTATTGCCACTGGGGACGGACCTTTTTGGCAATTTATTGCCAACGGGGACGGTCCTTAAAGAATACGCTTTTTTTAAATCGATTTTTTTTGCTCCGTCCCAAAATACATTATTTTTTAGGCATAATTTTTTCAAGTCCACCCATATATGGTCTTAAAACTTCTGGAATAACAACACTTCCGTCAGGTTGATAATTGTTTTCCATAATTGAAATAAGCATACGAGGTGGGGCAACAACTGTATTATTCAAAGTATGTGCAAAATAGTTTCCATTTTCGCCCTTAATTCTAATTCCAAGTCTACGAGCTTGTGCATCTGTTAAATTTGAACAGCTACCAACTTCAAAATATTTCTTTTGACGTGGGCTCCAAGCTTCTACGTCACATGATTTTGCTTTTAAGTCTGCTAAATCACCACTGCAACATTCAAGAGTTCTTACAGGAATGTTCATACTTCTGAAAAATTCAACTGTATATGACCACATTTTATCATACCAATTCCAGCTATCTTCTGGTTCACAAACTACAATCATCTCTTGTTTTTCAAATTGATGTATTCTATAAACACCACGTTCTTCAATTCCGTGTGCACCTTTTTCTTTTCTAAAACAAGGTGAATATGATGTCATAGTGTAAGGCATTTCAGCCTTATTTAAAATTTGACCTTTAAACTTACCAATCATAGAATGCTCACTTGTACCAATCAAATACAAATCTTCACCTTCGATTTTGTACATCATAGCATCCATTTCTTCAAAACTCATAACACCTGTAACAACGTCACTTCTAATCATATAAGGTGGAATGCAATAAGTAAAGCCTTTATCAATCATAAAATCTCTTGCATAAGAAAGAACAGCTGAATGCAATCTTGCAACATCACCTAACATATAATAAAAACCATTTCCAGCAACTCTTCTTGCACTATCTAAATCAAGTCCACCTAAAGCTTCCATAATTTCACCATGATAAGGTATTTCATAATCTGGAACAACAGGTTCTCCAAACCTTTCAATTTCAACATTTTCGTTGTCATCTTTACCAATAGGAACAGATTCGTGCATAATATTTGGAATTTTCATCATTCTAGACTTTATAGCTTCTGAATACTCAGCTTCCAACTTTTCGTTTTCATCTAACTTAGCATTTATCTCATTAACTTGCAACTTAACCTTTTCAGCTTCATCTTTGTTGCCAGCCTTCATAAGACTACCAATTTGATTACTCAAAGACTTTCTCTCAGCCCTTAAATTATCACCATTAAGTTTAGCTTCTCTGTTCTTCACATCTAAATCAAGAACTTCATCAACTAAAACAAGCTTATGATCTTGAAACTTTCTTTTAATATTCTCTTTTACAACATCTGTGTGTTCTCTTAAAAATTTAATGTCTATCATATTTACCTCCTTGTGATGTCCAATACGGACATTTTTTGATTAATTATGCCAATTATACTATATTTTCTAATAATTGGCAACAAATTGGGCAAAATAATAAAAAATGATATTTTAGGGTGTTTTTGGGGACAGAGCAAAAAAACATCTTTTATAGTATTGATATAAAATTGAGAGAATAAGGGAGAATGTTGATTTGGGAGACTTAATTATTGAATTTTTGAAGTTTATTGTATATTCAGCACTAATAGTTATAATAGCAAAATATATTCTAGTTACAACTTTAAGAAAATTAGCAGAAGCACTAAACTTAAAGCCAAAGACAGTTGGGGACATTGCAGGATACGCAACATCAGCACCAGAATTACTAACAATAACAACAGCAAGTTTCAGTGGACTTATGTCTGCTAGCAGTATAAACGTACTTAGTTCAAACATAATAAATTTAATTCAATATATATTCGCAATATTTTTAAACAAAAATCAAAAAACACTTAGAAATAAAGCAATAAAGGTTGATTTAATTTTAGTTTTGCTAACTATAATTTTGCCAATTGTCTTATTAAAATTTAATATAGAAATGAATATTGCAATTGTTCCGCTATTTATCATACTGTATGCATTATTTAGATTTTTAAATAATAATGTGCATAGGCTTTATCTAAAAAATGAAGATGAAAAATTGGAAACAAAAATAGAAAAGGAAGCTAAGTGGGAAAGGGGAAACAAAAAGAAAATAACAAAATATATAATATATTTGTTTATTACAGGAATTTTGCTCTTTATTGTAAGTGAGCTCCTAGGAAATAATTTAGAATTACTTTGTAATAGTTTTGGTATTTCACAAGGTGTTATAGGAATTTTACTCGGATTTATTACAAGTATTCCAGAGTTGATTACTTTTTTTGAGTCGCAGAAACATTATAAAAAACAAAAGAATAGTGAACTTTTGGGAGTTGTTGAAGCTACGAATAATTTGTT
Source organism: uncultured Clostridia bacterium (assembly GCA_948502395.1). Taxonomy (GTDB): domain Bacteria; phylum Bacillota; class Clostridia; order TANB77; family CAG-508; genus CAG-269. Next base: position 45,517 of record CAOPES010000005.1, read on the forward strand.
TACTTCTAATATTTTGAATTTGTTTGTTATTCAGACTATTGGGATTTTAATATATAAAATTTTCTATTAATATCATTCTAATTCTTTCATTGACATTGTACCAATATTAGTGTATTATATCAGAAAGACTGGATGTGCAGTAAATGACTGAAAAAGAAGTGATAGAAGCAATAGAATATATGCAAAAATATCAAACAGAAACAGACAGAATTGAAGCTAAAACAGCTGAAATAGATTTTCCTAAAAAATGTTATGATACTTTTTCTTCATTTTCAAATAAATATGGAGGAATTATAATATTTGGAATAAATGAGAATAATAATTTTATAGAGCAAGACGTATATGATGTAAACAAATTGCAAAAGCAAATAACAGCATTATGTACAAATTCCATGGTGCCTAAGCTAAGACCAGACTTTTTGCCTATTATTTATAATAATAAAAAGTTATTAGCAGTAGAAGTAAAAGAAATTCCACAAAATCAAAAACCATGTTATTATAAAGGCGCTGGAATGAATAAAGGCTCATATATTAGAATAGGAGATTCTGATGAACCTATGACAGATTATGAAATATATTGTTTGCAAAGTTATAAAGATGGAATTCAAGAAGATTTAAGACCGATAAAAAGAGCAACAATGGAAGATTTGGATAAAGAAAAAGTTAATAGATATCTTGAAAAAGTAAAAGAGGATAAGCCGAACTTTGCCAAATTTTCTAATGAAAAAATCCTTAAATTAAGTGGAATTATAGAAAATAGTACAGGCATAGTTTACCCTACTCTTTCTGGAATTATGATGTTTGGAGAATACCCGCAAGGATATTTACCACAATTATTTGTAGCTTGTGTAGTTGTTCCAGGTGTCAAATTAGGGGATGTAGGCGAAATGGGACAAAGATTTGATGACAACAAAAGAGTTGAAGGTACATTGGATGAAATGCTTGATCAGACTTTAAATTTTATTAGAAGAAATATCGGAACGAAAGTTGTTATAGATAACAATGGAAAAAGAGAGAATGTACCCGAATATCCAATGAAAGCATTAAGAGAGGCAGTAGCTAATGCACTTATACATAGAGATTATAGCATTAGTAGAGAAAGTGCATATATTTATGTTCAAATATATGATGACAGAATTGAAATAATAAACCCGGGTGATTTATATGGAAACAATAGAATAGAAAACTTGGGGACAGATATGATGCTAGAAGCGAGAAATAAGAATATTGTTAGACTTTTAGAGGAGAAAGGAGATATTATAGAAAATAGACATACAGGGATTGCTACAATGAGAGAAGAAATGAAAAAGCTGGGCTTGCCTGAACCAGAATTTAGTTCATTAAGAGGAGACTTTAAAGTAACATTTAGAAAGGATAGAGCAAGTAATAGTGAACAAATCGAAAAGCAAAACTTCACTGAAAACTTCACTGAAAACTTCACTGAAAACTTCACTAAAAGTGAACAAAAGATATTAAAGGAATTGTCAAAAAATCCAACTATAACACAAGTTGAATTAGGTATTATATTAGGAATATCAAAAAGAAGTATTGTTAGTAATATGAGAAAATTAAAAGAAAAAAATAAAATAAAAAGAATAGGCTCAGATAGAAAAGGATACTGGAAAATCTTAAAATGATCAAAAAATACTTGACAAACCTTTGTCAGATAGTGTATAATAATATTCGTTACAAGAAGAAGTCAAACTTCTCACCTTATCCAAACAAGGAAAAAGGTTAGAAATTAAATAATTTTGACAAACCTTTGTCAGTGTTATTTTTGAATTTGGCTTGTAACAAAAGTCAAATTTTTTTATTATTGGAGGTGTTTTTTATAAAACAAGAATTACCAATCAACAGACAAATCAGAGCAAAAGAAGTACAACTAATAGGAGAAAATGGAGAAAAATTAGGAGTTATTTCAATAAACGAAGCTTTAGAAAAAGCGGAAGAAAAAAACTTAGACCTAGTATTAGTTGCGCCAAATGCAAATCCAGTAGTTTGTAAAATAATGAACTATGGAAAATACAAATTTGAGCAAGCTAAAAAGGAGAAAGAAGCTAAGAAAAAGCAAAAAGTTTTAGAAGTAAAAGAACTAAGAGTTACTCCAAACATCGAAGAACATGACTTTGGTTTCAAATCTAAAAATGCAAGAAAATTTTTAAATGACGGAAACAAAGTTAAGATCACTGTTAGATTTAGGGGAAGAGAAGTAAACAACTCAAAAGCAGGAGAAGCAGTTCTAAACAAATTTATTGAAGAATTGGAAGATATATCAATTGTTGAAAAGAAACCTAAATTAGAAGGTAGAAATATGTTTACAATTTTAGCTAAAAAAGCAGACAAATAAAACTGCGAAGCAAAAATATAAAATTTAAAAGGGATAAATCAAGATGTGTCCCAAAATGGACAAAATGTCCAAAAGGAAACGTCCCCAATGGGACAAAAAACGAAAGGAGTTCATAGTTATGCCAAAATTAAAAACAAACAAAGCTGCAAAGAAAAGATATTCTTTAACAGCAACAGGAAAAGTTAAAAGAACAAAATCAAACAGAAGACACTTATTAGCAAATAAAACAAAAAGACAAAAGAAATCAGGAAAAATCCAAAACGGATATGCAGATAAAACATGCGAAAATACAATCAAAAAATTATTACCATATGGTAACTAAAATTGAAAATAGGAAGGTGAAATAAATGGCAAGAGTAAAATCAGGAAGAACAACAAGAGCAAGACATAAAAAAGTATTAAAACAAGCTAAAGGTTACTACGGAGCAAAAAGTTATAGATTTAGAAATGCTAACCAAGCAGTTATGAAATCTTTATCATATGCATATGTAGGAAGAAAAGATAAAAAAAGTAATTTCAGAAAATTATGGATAGCAAGAATAAATGCAGCAGCAAGAATGAATGGAACTACATACAGCAAAATGATTGCAGGACTTAAAAAAGCTAATGTAGCAATAAACAGAAAAATGTTAGCAGAAATAGCTGTAACAGATCCAAAAGCATTTACAGAAATTGCAGAAATCGCAAAAAAAGCTTAAATATAAACAAAAACGAAATAATAACAATAAAAAGACCGCTATTAGGAAAAGCCCAATAGCGATTTTTTTGTGCCAAAACACGAGTTATTGCTTTTTCATTTTAGGTTTAGAAATAAGAGCGGCAAGGTAACCAAAGAACACAGCAGCCGCAATACCACCAGCAGAAGCCTTAACTCCACCAACAAAAGCACCAACGAGACCACTTTCCTTAACACCTTCAATTGCACCTTTTGCTAAATTATATCCGAAACCAGTAAGTGGAACAGTAGCACCAGCGCCAGCAAAATCGACCAAATACTTATATATGCCAAGCCCACCTAAAATTGCACCAGTTGTAACAAAAATAACCAATATTCTAGCAGGTGTAAGCTTAGTCTTATCAATTAAAATTTGACCAATTATACAAATAATTCCACCAGTCACAAAACATTTAAGTAACATCATCCAATCAAAAACATTAGCCCAATTTATACCCATAACAAAATCTCCTTTCTGCGATTAATTTAATTTATATTTCAAATTTCCATTGAATTCTAAACAGCGAAATACTCCATTCAAAATACATAAATTAAAGTTCAATACTAATTGCGTGTGCAATTCCCGGAATACTTTCTCCCTGTTGAGAAGTAGTAGAATTAGTCAAAGCACCAGTAGCAATCAATAAAATCTTCTTATATTTCTTCTCTTGCAACTGTTTAAACAAATATCCTGAAAAAACAGTACCACAGCAAGCACATCCACTACCACCAGAATGTGTATCTTGAGAATTTTTATCAAAAATCAAAACACCACAATCATTATAGTTAGACTTAATATTATAGCCTTGAGTTTTCGCAAGGTCAATTGCAATTTCCTTACCAACATGTCCCAAATCACCGCTTATTATTGCGTCATAATAACTAGGATTTCTTCCAGTATCCAAAAAGTGAGTAATCAGTGTGTCGACAAATGCAGGAGCCATAGCAGCACCCATATTATTTGCATCCTTAATACCCATATCAACAATTTTTCCAGGAGTAATGTGAGTAATAAAAGGACCATTTCCATTTTTAGAAAGAACCACAGCGCCTGCGCCTGTAACAGTCCATTGACTTGTTTGTGGTCTTTGATTTCCTAATTCCAACGGAAATCTAAATTGTTTTTCTGCACTACAAAAATGACTAGAAGTTGCACACACCACGTTTTCTGCAAAGCCTTCAATTGCTATTGCACCTAAGCTCATAGATTCCACGAAAGTTGAACAAGCTCCAAAAACTCCAAAAAATGGAACACCAACTTCTCTCAAACCAAAACTAGAAGAAATACATTGATTTAATAAATCACCTGCAAATAAACAATCAATTTCATTGCTACTAATACCTGATTTAGTAACAACAGTATTCACAGTTTCCTTAATAATTTTACTTTCAGCTTTTTCCCAAGTTTTTTCTCCCCAAAATTCATCATCCAAAGTCTGATCAAAATATTTTGCCAAAGGTCCCTGAGATTCCTTCGGACCAACAATACTAGCAGTAGCGGTAATTGTTGGCGGATTATTAAATTTTATAGTTTGTTTACCTAACTTTTCCAAAAAATCATCTCCTATCACAAAATTATACTTTTAACGTCCGTGCAAATTTTAGATGTGTCCCAAAATGGACAAAATGTCCAAAAGGAAACGTCCCAAAATGTCCCTAGACTAATGTTATTGCTTGGGTGTTAAAGATTAAATAAATAATACCAACCAAAATTGATGCCGAAATACCAAATACTAGAACAGGGCCTGCGACAGTGAACATTTTTCCACCAACGCCCATTACATAACCTTCGGATTTATATTCCATGGCAGGTGATACAATTGAGTTTGCAAATCCTGTGATTGGGATTAATGAACCAGCACCGGCGATTTTTCCAAGTTTGTTAAATAGGTTTAGGCCTGTTAAAAAGGCTGCAAGTCCTATTAAAATGATGGAAACTATTGTGCCTGATGTTTGTGTATCAAGTCCGCGTTCTTTACATATATTAAGTATGATTTGGCCAATTGAGCATATTATTCCGCCAATTATGAATGCCCAAAAGCAGTTTTTTAGAATTGGTGAGTTTGGTGATTTTTGGTCTACATAGTCTTGATAAGTTTGTTTTGTTTCTAATGGGTTTGTCATTTTATAATCCTCCTTAATTACTTTTTCTATTTAAGTCGATAACAAAACTTAAATCTAAATCTACAAAATATTCATTAATTTTATCGCCGTCAACAGTAGCTCTTTGTTCTAAAATTTTGACTTCTGATATATAGTCAATTGTTTTTGATGCTTCTGCAATTGCTTTTACAATAGCGTCTTTCCAAGAAACGGTTGAGTTTCCTGTAATTGTTAAATGTTTTTTTATATCCATAATAAACCTCCAAATTAGCTTTTAAAATTATCTTTTCCACAACTTAGAAAAAATATGCAAAAATAGTAGAAAATAATACAAAAAAATTATATAATCAAAAAAACAAATTCAAAATAAACACAAGTGCAAAAATAATAAAAATAAGAAAGCAGGAAATAATAATGATAGATAAAGCGAGAGAATTAGCATTAAAAATTCTATATAAAATTGATAAAGAAAAAGCATATTCCAATATTGCATTAGATGAAATGTTAAATCAAAATAGAAAAGATTTAACACCAAAAGATATTGGTTTAATTTCTGAAATTGTTTACGGAGTGACGACTTGGAAGCTAGCATTAGATGAAATTATAAAAAAATATTCAAATATAAAACTTAAAAAAATATCACCATGGATTTTGAACATATTAAGAATGAGTATTTATCAAATAATATTTTTAGACAAAATTCCAAAGTCAGCAGCAGTAAATGAAGGGGTAACTTTAAGCAAGAGATATGGACATAAAAGTAGTAGTGGATTTACAAATGCTATTTTAAGAAAAGTTACAAAAGAAGATTACTGCGATTTAGGCAAAATAAAAGATAATATAGAAAGAATATCTAAAACTACATCAATGCCAGAGTGGATAATACATGAATTACTAAAAGACGGACTAACAATAGAAAAAGTTGAAGAGATCTGCAAAAGTTCAAATATAAGACCAAAACTTTCTATAAGAGTAAACACATTAAAAACAACTAAACAAGAATTACAACAGAAATTAGAGCAAAAGGGAATAGAAGTAGAAGAGCGGAATTTTAAAAGATTTTTTGATTTTGAATAAAGTAAAAAATTTAGAAAATTTAAAAGAGTTTAAAGAAGGGTTATTTAGTGTACAAGATGAAGCAGCAGGTTTAACAGCTATAATTTTAAATCCTAAAAAGCAAGAAAAAATATTAGATGCATGTAGTAGTCCAGGCGGAAAAACCACATATTTGGCACAAATTGTGGAAAACGATGCTGAAATTGAAGCTTGGGACATACATAAACACAGAACAAAGCTTGTAGAAGAAGCATCAAATAGACTAGGTATAGATATAATTACAACAAAAGTAAAAGATGCTACTATATATAATGAAGAAAACTGTAACAAGTTTGATAAAATATTATTAGATGTTCCTTGCTTAGGGATAGGCGTTGTTAAGAGAAAACCAGATATTAAATGGCAAAGGAAAAAAGAAGATATAGAAGAAATTTCAAAAATTCAAATGCAAATTTTAGAAGTATGTAGCAAATATTTAAAACCAAAAGGAGAATTAGTATATTCAACTTGTAGTATTTTAAAAGAAGAAAACGAAAATATAATAAGAAAGTTTCTAGAAAAAAATTCAAATTTTAATATAAAAGAAATAGAACTTCCAAAAGCTTCAAAAAATGAAAAAAATTATTTTGAGAACTTTCTAGAAAATGGTTTTTTACAAGTATATCAAAACGAGAAAACTGACGGATTTTTTATATGCAAAATGGTAAAAAAATAAGAAGAAAAAATATATTACAATTACATTACAATTTAATTACAGTTACATTAAAGATATTGACTTTTTTCCTATAAAAGATAAAATATATATAGAATTAATAATTATTCGAAGAAAAAAATAGAATTTTGTAAAATATATGCAAGTATGTTTTTTTATTAAATAGCAAAAATAAGAATATAACACAAAAAAAGAAACAACTGTAAAATACAACAGAAAAAAAGGGAAAGGAGAATATGGTCTATCATTAGAACCATATAAAAGGAGAATGTCAAGCTGTTTAGGACTATATATTGAAGAACATTTAATTAAATATGCCAAAGTAATAAAAGAACGTGACAACTTAAAAGTAGAAACATTTGGAATTAAGTTTTATGACAAAATAGGTGACGCTATAAGACAAGTAATAGAAGAAACATATAGCCAAAAAACACCTATTAGTATTAACTTGTCAGAAGAAATGTACAATTATTTTGATATGTTTGCATTAATAACAAAAAACGACTTACAAAAAGCAATAAAAACAGAATTTGATGCATACTGCACAGAAAAAGGATACAATCCAAATGTTTTTGAAAAAAGATATGCAGTTGTAGACAATCAACTAGACAAAGAAAAACTAAAAATAATCCACATTGCAGACAACAAAATAGAACTAAACAAAAGAATGCAACAATTAAGTGATTATAAACTAATAAATATTTCTCCAATATCTATGTCACTACCAAACTTAATTAAAACAAAAAAAGAATCAGGAGCTTTGATAGTAAACATAGAAGACAAAACAACAATAACAACAATTATAGACAACAAAGTTTCAAATATAGATATACTAGAAGAAGGAAGCGCACAAATATTAGATGCTATAAACATAAAGGAAAATTCATATTCGAAATCATATGAAATTTGTAAAAACACAACAATATATACATCAGAAGGAAAAGAACTACAAGAAGGTGAAGTCAACTACTTGGAAGATATTATGCCTACATTATATACAATAGTAGGACAAGTAAAGAAAATAGTTAATGCAAATGGAGACCAAATAAAAACAGTATACCTAACAGGTACATCAGCACTAATAAACAATGCAGACCTATATTTCCAAGAATATCTACCAGAAGTAAACTGCGAAATATTAAAACCATATTTTGTACAACAAACAAAAGACATTAGTATAAAAGATTATATAGAAGTAAATACAGCTATTTCATTAGCATTAATGGGATTAAACGAAGGAATCGCTGGAATGAACTTTAAAGCTCAAACCTTTTCAGACAAGCTTCCTGGATGGTTAAAACTAGAAGTTAATCCAGACAAAACTAAATCAGAACAAAAAAATATTGGTAGCTGGTTCACATGGGATTTAAACCAAGCATTAGACAAAACAGAAAAAGGATTGATTAGAATTGCTGCATATTTGCTTGTTTTATTAATAATTTATAGCGGATTTTCAATATTACTAAACAATCAAATGGAAAAGAAACAAGAAGAAGCAAATCAATCAATAAGTGTAACAAGGCAACAAATATCACTTGCTAAATCTGATGATGAAAAAGTAAAATCTAGAACAAATGAATACACAACAATGATAAAAAATCTAGAAGATGCAAATGACAGAATTACAGATAGAACAAGAACAAGAAATGCAATTCCAAATTTACTAAATCAAATAATGTCAGTAATACCAGAAGGTGTTCAATTAACTTCAATTGATAATACATCAGGAACACATATAAAAATTACTGCTAAATCAAAAAAATATGAACAACTAGGATATTTTATAGCAAAATTAAAAACAGAAGTTATATTAAATGATGTAATATCAACAGCAGGACAAAAAGATAATGGTGAAGTTGCAGTAACAATAGAAGGAGAATTGCCATGAAAAAATTATTAATATTAATTTTGATAGCATTATTAGCAGGTCTTTCTGTTTACACTTTTGTTCAAGGAATAAGCATTGGCTCAATAGAAATACTTGGAATTAAAGGAATTGAAGCCAAAAATGCAAGCTTAGACCAAAAAATTCAGGAAGCAGGAAAATTAGCAGAAAAAGATTATGTTCAAGCTATAAATACTGTTACAACTGATACAAAAAAACTAAAAGAAGAAAAGAAAAACTATGAAGATATGACAGCAATAAGTGAAGACTCAGAAATACAAGCAGCTAATCAAATTGAAAAATATGAAAATGAAACATTAATGGTTAAATTAGGAAACCATGCAACAAAACAAGGTGCAGAAGCAAAAATAGTTTATGAAACAGGAGCTGCACAAGGAATATACAATATAAAATTTACAGTAACAGGAAGATATATTTCAATACTAGATTTTATATCAGCAATTGAAAATGACAGCACATTAGGATTTAAAATAGAAAACTTCAACATGAAACCTTCAAGTTCAGGGGAAACATTAGAAGCAACGTTCACTTGTAGGGGAATAGCAATAGAAAAAATAAATACAACAGTTACTAATAATCAAAATCCTACAACAGAAGTTGATGGACAAATGGATATGAATAATCCAAATAATCCAACAAATGCTACAAACACAACAAATACAAATAATACAAATACTACAAACAATAAAGCAAATACAAATACTAGCAACACAAATGTTGCAAGATAAAAAGGAGAAAAACAATGGTTAAGTCAGTTATTAAAGAACTAATACTTGTATTATTACTATGTTTAGCTATAATACTTGTTTTGGGAATACTATTATATAAATATGTTCCGTTATCAAAAACTTTACCAAGTGAAGTTGCATATACAATACCAGCTGAGACAAAAGAAGAATTAGCAGCGTCAGAGCATATTGACGATAGCCAAATTGTTATGACATATACAGTAAATGCATCAGACCTAAATAATTTCCAAAGGACACAAAATTACAAACCAGGAAAAGCTAATCCATTTGCAGAAGTTGCAGAACCAGCAGAAAATCTTGGTACAGCAAATTCAGGAAATGGAACAACAAATAATAATACAGGTTCAAACAACAGCAATGGAAGTTCAAATGGAAATACAGGAACAAACAACAGTGGTTCTTCATCAGAAGGTAAGTTTTTCCAAAATACAGGAACCAAATAATTTTTAGTTATTAACGTTATCTTTATAATTATTTTAATAATAAAGATAAGCCAAATAAAATTTATCAAAAGAAAAGGGGTGAAAAAACAAATGAAAAATAATAAAGGTATAACACTTATCGCTTTAGTTATTACAATTATCGTTCTTTTAATTTTAGCAGGTGTAACAATCGCTATGTTATCAGGAGATAATGGTATATTAACAAAAGCTTCAAAAGCAGTAGAAGATACTGATGAAGCTGATAAAAAAGAAGAAGTATCTAGAGCTATTAATGAATTAATGACAGAATATTATGATGCTAAATATGTTTCAAATACACTTACAGACTCTGCTCAAACATCATCACAATATGTTCTAGCAAATATTGCAAGTAAGACAACTGCAACTGTAAGCGGCAATACAATTACAACTGCAAAAGACAAAAAAGGTAAACAATATAAAATAACTTATACTGGTGATAAACTTGGAGAGTGGGAAGAAGTAACAACAAACCCATAGCAGTATATATAAAAACAACAAAGCCATACGCACACTTCGTGTGTATGGCTTAAACTATAAAAAAGGAAAAAGAAAAAATGGAAGCAATACTATATACACTAATATTTATAATAGGAGCACTATTTGGAAGCTTCTACACACTAGCAGTACACAGAATACCAAAAAAACAAGACATAATATACACACACTCATACTGTCCTAATTGTGACCACAAATTAGGTCTATTAGACTTGTTTCCAATATTCAGTTACATCTTTTTAGGTGGAAAATGCAGATATTGCAAAGAAAAAATAAGACCAAGATATTTAATACTAGAAATACTATCAGGAACACTATTTATAACAATCGCATACGCAATGAAACTAAGCATATATAATTTAAGCTTAGAAATCTTTGCACAACTAATATTTACAGCACTATACCTAACATTTATAATCTTAATGTGTGGAATTGACAAAGAAAATAGAAAAATAGAAAAAAGTGTAAATATCTATGGAATAGTAATATCAATAGCATATATGATATATCTATGCATAGTAGAAAACGCTAATATATATAGATATGGCATATATCTAGTAGCATATATAATAGTACTAATTTTAGACACAATAACACTACGAAAATACGCAAAAAGCACATATGTAAATGGAGTATTACTAGCAATAATTACAATGATAATATTTACAGGAGAATGTGTAACATCACTAACAATAATAATAACATTACTTGCAATAGCAATTTACTTGTTACTATATAAACTAAAAGATATCAAAAACAAGCAAAGGAAAACAGACAAACAAATAGCAAAAGAAATCAGTATCGGCTTTTATTTAGGAACAATAAATATAACAATATTCATTTTAGTTTTACTATATAACCAATATATATTATAAAGGAGACAAACTATGAAAAAAATTCGTAGCCAAAAAGGATATACAGGTATAGATATAGCAATATCAGTAATAGTGATATTCATATTTGTATCATTAATAGCAATGTTAATATATAACTTTAACAGCTCAGCAGATGAATTAAAAATAAAATCAGATGCAACTTATATAGCGGTAAACGAAATAGAAAAAATAAAAAGCCAAGACTTTTCGGAATTTTTAGGAATGGACAAAACAACAACTGTTGATAAAAATGGAAATAGCTTAGTTAATCAACCAGTAGAAGGAAATGAAGGCTTTTACAAAACAACAACAATACTTGATTACAAAGACGTTAATGGAGATGCAAGTATAGAAAAAGACATAGTAAAAAAAGTAACAGTAAAAATTTCTTATATGTATAAAGGAAAAGAAAGAAGCGTGCAACTATCAACAATACTTTCAAAGGAGAGATAAAAAATGAAATCTCAAAAAGGTGTAACACTTATTTCATTAACAATATATGTAATTGCAATGACAATAGTAATAGCAGTCCTTGCAAGACTTACAATGTTCTTTTATAGCAATACAACAGATATAAAAGACATAGACCCAATAACAGAATACACAACATTTAATAGTCATTTTTCAGAAGAAGTAAATACACCAAATATAAAAATCTTAGAATGTGGAGCTGACTATATAGTTTTTGACAATGGGGCACAATACACATTTGTAAGTGAAAATAGTGGAATATATAGAAATAAAGCAAAAATATGTAGAGACATAGTAGCTTGTTCATTTGAACAGGGGACAAACGAAAAAGGAAAAGCCACAGTAACAGTTACTATCAAGGCGAAAAATGACACAACAAATAGACAGCCAATAGTATATACATTAAAATAGTAAATACAAATGAAAGGAAGAAAATTTTATGGACGTTAGAAGAAGACAACCAATAGGTGTTGAATTAGTAAAAAAAGGTATAGTAAGCGAAAACAACATTGAAGAAGCACTAAGATATCAAAGAGAACATCCAAACAAAAAAATGGGGGATATCTTATATATACTAGGTGCTGCGGACCCTACAACATTAATAGAAGCAATAGGAGAAATTGTAGGAACAAAAGGAATTCTACTAACTGGAAGAAATATGAACATAAAATTAACAGATTATATTTCCTTGGATGTTGCAAAGAAAAATAAAGCAATACCATTTGAAGTAAGTGCAGGAAGAATAAAGGTATGTTTTGCAAATACAGTAAATAACAAAACAATGGATGCAGTAAGACTAATATTACTAAACAAAGGTCTAGTAATGGAAAGCTACATCACATTTGAAACAGATATAGAAAGAATTCTAAAAAGCTTAGAAGGTGAAGTTACAAGCAACTTAACATCAGCCGGAAGAAATGAAAACACAGTAAGTTTAGTAGATAGCATAATAAAAACAGGAATGGAAAGAAGGGCAAGTGATATTCACATTGAACCTATGCAAAAAGAAGTAAGGGTTAGATATAGAATAGATGGAGAACTAATTACAGCAGCAAGCATTGAAAAAGAAAAACAAAATCAAATAATAGGAAGACTAAAAGCTATATCAAATATGCATCAAGAAAAACAAGACTCACAAGACGGTAGAATATTACTTTATGATGATTACAATATCCGTGTATCTTCACAACCAAACGTATATGGAGAAAAATTCGTTCTAAGATTATTAAGAAAAGATGCAGATATTAGAAATATATTTGAATTAGGATATTCAGGAACAGAAGAAGAATTTAGAAAAAGCATAAATAAGAAAAACAGTATAACAATAGTTGCAGCACCAACAGGTGAAGGAAAAACAACAAGTTTATACAGTATAATTGATTATTTAAATAGACCACAAATTAATATAACTACAATAGAAGACCCAGTAGAAATACGTATACCAGGACTAAACCAAATAGAAATAGACGCAAAATCTTCTTTCTCTGGATCACTAAGAACAGTACTAAGACAAGACCCTGATATCATACTAGTAGGGGAAATTCGTGATAGAGAAACAGGAGAAATAGCGATACAAGCTGGTCAAACAGGACATTATGTGTTATCAACAATCCACACATTAGATAGTATAGAAGTTGTAACAAGATTAAGAAAAATTGGACTTTCAGATTATGATATTGCAAGTACTTTGGCAACTTCAATCTCTCAAAGACTAGTAAGAAGATTATGCCCAAAATGTAAAAAAGAGAGACCTTTTAACAGTGAAGAAAAAGCAGTAATAGAGAAAATTGGCAAAAAATATGGTGTCGATTTTGATACAAGTGGAACAACATATGATGCAGTAGGCTGTAAGCATTGTAATAATACAGGATATTACGAAAGAATTGCTGTTTTTGAAGTTTTAGATGTAACAGATGATATAAAAGAAGCAATAATGAACGGAAAATCAAGTATTGAAATAAGAAAAGAAGCATTAGCAAATGGTTACAAACCATTAGTTATAGACGGAATAGACAAAGTTATAAAAGGATATACAACATTGGAAGAATTAAATAACAAATTGTTATTTATATAAACAAAGGAGGAAAAAGTATGAATTTGGATAAAATATTAGACGAAGCAATGAGAGTAGACGCTTCTGACGTTCATTTAATATGTGGAAATAAACCTATGTTAAGAATAGTAAGAAGACTAGAACCAGCAGAAGGTTTTGATGTATTAACTCCAGAAGATATGGACGAAATATATGACACATTAGTAAAAGGAAATTTGGACAAAGACGAAGTTTTCAATTCTACTAGAAAATTAGATATGTCTTATGAATATAAAGACATTCGTCTAAGAGTAAATATATCATTTTCAGATGACATACCAATCTGTACACTAAGATTAATAAAAAATGAATTACCACCATATGAAGCCCTGGGAGTACCAGACATTGTAAGAAGAATGACATACCAACCACAAGGATTAATCCTAGTTACAGGAAAAACAAACTCAGGAAAAAGTACAACATTAAATGCATTAGTAAACCATATCAATGAAAATCAAAATAAAAAAATACTAACACTAGAAAACCCAGTAGAATACAAACATCACTCTAAAAAATCCTTAATAGTACAAAAAGAAGTAGGAAGGGGAAAAGACTCACTAACATTTAGTGCAGGTGTTAAAAACTCACTAAGAGAAGACTGCGACATACTTGTAATAGGAGAGATTCGTGACAAGGAAACAATGGAAGCAGCAATCGAAATGGCGGAATCTGGACACTTAGTAATAGGAACATTGCATACAAAATCTTGTGCAGAAACAATAGACAGAATGATAAACTTCTATGAAGTTAGAGACCAAGCAACAATAAAATATTTATTATCAGCACTATTAAAACTTGTTGTGTCTCAAAGACTTTTACCAGGAAGAGATGGTAAATTAGTATTAGTACCAGAAGTAATGGTAGTTGATAATATTGTTGCCGGAATTATCAGAAAAGAAAAATTAAGTGTTTCTGAAATAGAAGATGCTATACAAAGTAACTTAGAAAAAGGAAGTATAGGATTAATAAATGCATTGGCAGAACTATTTGTTGAAGACAAATTAACACTAGACCAAGTAAAATCACAAATAGAAGAAAAGAACCTAGAAAGCCTAAACAGAACAATTATGCAATTAAAAATAAAAAAAGGAAAAGGCTAGAGAACTAAAAAACTAGAAAGGAGGCACAAATATGCCAACCTATGTATATAAGGCAATGACAGACAAGGGATTGATTATTAGGAATAAAGTTGAAGCTGGAAATAAAAATCAATTAGTAAAAACTTTAAAAAATAATAATTTATTACCAATCTCCATAGATCAAGTAGCATATAGGTCTAATAGACAAAACGTAAAAAAGAAAAAGAAAAACGTTAGCGATATACAAGAAATAATGAAAAACGTAAATACAACACAAATCGGACCTAAAAGAACCTTATCAACAAAAGAAAAAGTAAATTTATATTTTGCAAAAGCAGAAAAAATTACTGAAAGAGATATAGTTATATTTACTCAAAACTTTTATCTATTGAAAAAAGCAAACTTTAACAATATTCATGCTTTAAGTACAATAATTAGCAGTACAGAAAATATATCATTTAGGGGAATATTAGAAGACATCTTGGCAGGACTAGAAGCCGGAGAAAATATGTACACAACAATGGAATATTATTCAAACGTATTTCCATATATCTATGTAAATATGATAAAAGTAGGAGAACTTTCAGGATCACTAACAAACTCGCTAGAGCAAGCAGTAAAATACTTAGACAGCTCAGCAGCATTAAATAGAAAACTAAAAGGAATATTAATACCAAATATTATACAATTTGTATTATTATTAGTAATGCTATTTGTAGGAACACTATACGCAATACCAGCAATACAAGGCGTATTTGACGAACTAGGAACAGAAGACACTCTACCAGGAGTTACACTATGGTTCGTAGATGTAGTAAATGGACTGATGACCTATTGGTATATACCAACACTGATAGTAATAGCAGTAGTTGCAGCAATAGTCTTTTACATCAATACCCCAAAAGGAAAATATAACTTCCACTACTTTAAATACAAAATGCCAATATTTGGAGAACTGATATATGCATTAGACTTTTCAAGATTAATGAAAGCAATGCTATTAAACCTTAAAAATGGAATGAGAATTCAAGACTCAATAGACGTAAGTAAAAACGTAATACAAAACTACGTAATGCTATCAATAATAGAAACATCAATAAACAATATCTTAATAGGAAGCTCTTGGATAGAACCATTCGAAAAATCAGGACTATCAAAATCAATGGAAACAGAAATGTTGAAAATAGGAATGCAAACAGACTTAACAGAAATGATGGAAAAACTAGTAGAATATATGGAAATAGACATAGACAATATAATGAACAAAATAATGAAAGCATTACCACAAGTTGTTTATGCAATAGTCGGAGTAGTATTAATCTTC
Source organism: uncultured Clostridia bacterium (assembly GCA_948502395.1). Taxonomy (GTDB): domain Bacteria; phylum Bacillota; class Clostridia; order TANB77; family CAG-508; genus CAG-269. Next base: position 61,905 of record CAOPES010000005.1, read on the forward strand.
TTCGTACTAGTCGTACTTGTGCCATGTGTTCAAGTATATATGGGACAATTCTTGTTCTCAGCATATGGAGTATAATATCTAATGGGTGTTTTTGGGGACAGACCTTAAAAACACCCAATTTAAATATGAAATAGGTAAAAAGATTATTATAATTATATAGGGTGTTTTTAAGGACTGTCCCCAAAAACACCCAAGGAGACAAACTATGAAAATTGGAATAGATTTAGGCGGAAGCCATATAGCAATAGGAGTTGTAGACAAAAATGGAAGAATAATTGAAAAATTTGAAAAAAAATTAAAAAGTATTGAAAAAAAGAAAATAAAATCTACAATAACTAGCTACATAATAGAAAATGTTCAGCTATTGAGAAAAAAACATAAAATAACAGGTATCGGAATTGCAATACCTGGAACAGTAAGTGGTGGCACAATAGTAAAATCAGTAAATTTAGGAATTAAAAATTTTAATATAGTTGAAGAATTGAAAAAAGAAATAGATTTACCAATACAAATAAGAAATGATGCTAAATGTGCAGCCATTGCGGAAAATACATATGGAAGTTTGAAAAGTTATAACAGAAGTATTTTCTTGACATTGGGAACAGGTATTGGCGGAGCTGTTATAATAAATAATAGTCTACTTGATTGTGGCGATTTGCCTGGTTGCGAATTTGGCCATATGATAATAGAAAAAAATGGCAAGCAATGTAATTGTGGAAAAAAGGGCTGTTTTGAGAAATATGCTTCAATGAAAGCTTTAAAGACTAATTTGCGAGAAGCTTTGGGCGTGGGTGAAGAAGTTAGTGGTAAGGAGCTTTTTGAGATAATTAGGAATAATGCTTTTCTTGGCGAGACTGTGGTTCAGGAATTTATAGAAAATTTGAGTATAGGAATTGCAAATTTGATAAATATTTTCGAGCCTGAGGCTGTTGGTATTGGCGGAAGTTTTGTTTATTTTGAAGAAGTTTTACTTGATAGGTTGAAGAATGAATTATTGAAAGATAATGTTTTGTTTAATAAGAGAGATGATATTATAGTTAAAACTGCTATTTTTAGAAATGATGCAGGAATTATTGGAGCAACAATATAGAAACAATAAAAAGGAACAATTGCTAAAATTAAAAAGCATTGTTCCTTAAAAACATTAGTTACTACAACAGCATGGAATTCTAATCATTTCACCCGCATAAATCAAATCAGGATTTGCAATATTATTTAATAATGCAATTTCTTGAACGGTAGAATGATGCTCAAGAGCAAGTTGGCTCAAAGTATCACCATATCTGATTGTATATAAAATTTTTCCACAAGTATTTTGACCACCAAAGTCTTGGTTAACATTTATTAAAAGTCTTTGACCAGGGAAAATTAAATTAGGGTTTTTAATTGATGGATTTAGCGATACAATACTTGATACAGATGTATTGTATCTAATTGCAATTTTGCTTAAAGTATCGCCACTTCGTACTGTGTAATATGTTTGTGAGTTTCCAGAAGAATTAGAAGTTTTTATTGTAAGTTGCCAGCCTGGATAAATTAAATCAGGGTTCTTAATAATTGGGTTTAACGAAACTATACTAGACACAGTTGTACCATAACGCATAGCAATTTCGCTTAAAGTATCACCACTTCGTACTGTATAAACAATTGTATTTCCAGTATCAGGATCAGGTGATGGCGTGTCAGGTTCAGGGATTATGGTTGATGATGATTGTAATATTCCGTCTGTAAATTGATTTCTATCTACATAGCCAGAAATTCCAGCAATTCTACCAGTACTAGTATATTGCCAGCCAACCCAGGTTTCCCATTTGCCGTTTGGTTGTGGGCTATTTACATCATAGTTCGCAACCCAAAGTGGATATTTTGTAAGTTCAGAGCCGAATATAGCTCGAGCATCATAAGCATTTGAATAAATAACAACTTCGGATTTTGTGACACTTTCTAAGGTTTCTAGAAATACCCTAGAAATTTCATTAATTTCATTTACAGATAAATTACCAAAACTTTCAAAGTCCATTGCAAGTCTGCAATCTGGGCTTTTATTGCTAATTACCCTAGCAAAAAAGTCGGCCTGAGCTCTTGCTTCGTCAGTATTTCTTGCGGTTACATAGTGGTAAAATCCTACTTTTAGCCCATTGGCTTTTGCATTTTGATAATTCTGCTCAAAATATGGGTCTATATATCTAGTCCCTTCACTTGATTTGATGTATACAAATTCAATTCCTGAGTTTTTTACGGCTGAAAAGTCAATGTTCCCTTGCCATGAGCTGACGTCTATTCCTTGATAGATTTTGTCACTTGAAGGCCCAAATGCAAGGCTGGGCACTTGAATGAATGTTGTGATGATTATTGTAAATAGAAATGATATTACTATTTTTTTGTTTATGTTTTTTTTCATGGTTTGACCTCCTTTCTTTTAGATTTTAGGAAATTTTCCTTGTTAGATAATATGCATAGGAGATTTTTTTGCAACTTTACACAAAAAAGTTTTCAAAAGTCCTTGAATTATATGAAAAAGTGTGGTAAAATAATGAGCGTATCAATCACACAAAGAGAGTTTTAAAGGAAGTGCCAACAAAGTTGGTCCGAAAAAACGAAGAACTTTGTGGAAGAAAAAACAAAAAAGGGAGGAATTTAAAATGGCAGTAGTTGCAATGAAACAATTACTAGAAGCAGGTGTTCACTTTGGACATCAAACAAGAAGATGGGATCCAAAAATGGCTGAATACATATTTCAAGCTAGAAACGGAATACACATCATCGACTTACAAAAAACATCAAAAAAATTAGACGAAGCATATAGCTTTGTTAAAGAACAAGCAGAAGAAGGGAAAACAGTACTATTCGTAGGAACAAAAAAACAAGCACAAGAATGCATGAAAGAAGCAGCAATCAAATGTGGAATGTACTATGTTGACCAAAGATGGTTAGGAGGAATGCTAACAAACTTTGGAACAATCCAAAAAAGAATTCAAAGATTAAAAGACTTAGAAGCAATGGCAGAAGACGGAACATTTGAAGTATTACCTAAAAAAGAAGTAATACTATTAAAGAAAGAAATGGAAAAACTAGAAAGAAACCTAGGTGGAATCAAAGAAATGAACGAACTACCAGGAGTAATCTTCTTAGTAGACCCTAAAAAAGAAAGAATAGCAATATTAGAAGCTAAAAAAATAGGAATACCAGTAGTTGGACTAGTAGACACAAACTGTAATCCAGAAGAAGTAGATTACGCAATCCCAGGAAATGACGATGCAATAAGAGCAGTAAAACTAATTGCAGACGTAATGGCAAACGCAGTAATCGAAGGAAAACAAGGAGAAAGTTTCGAAGCAGAAGTTGAAGAACAACCAGTAGAAACAGAAGAAGCTACAACAATTGAAGAAATAGTAGCAAACGAAGAATAAAACTTTGCCAATAGGGACGGACCTTTTTGGCAAACAATTAAAATGCTAAAAGAGAAGAACCTTTTAAGCGTATAAAAATTTAAGATTAAAAAAAGAAGAGTAGGGCTTTTCTGCTCTATTCTTTTAATTATATAAAGGAGGAAATATAATGGTTACAGCAAGCTTAGTAAAAGAACTAAGAGAAAAAACAGGAGCAGGAATGATGGACTGCAAAAAAGTATTAACAGAAACAGACGGAGACATGGAAAAAGCAATCGAACTATTAAGAGAAAGAGGAATTGCAAAAGCAGCTAAAAAATCAGGAAGAGTAGCAGCAGAAGGACTAGTTGAAGGATACATCTCAGAAGACGGAAAAGTAGGATCAGTAGTTGAAGTAAACGCTGAAACAGACTTCGTTGCAAAAAATGAAGAATTCAGAAACTTCGTAATGAATGTAGCAAAACAAGTAGTAGAGAAAAATCCAAAAGACGTAGAAGAACTACTAGCACAAGAATCAATTGAAGTACCTGGAAAAACAGTAAACGAAGTATTAGTTGAAAAGATTGCAACAATTGGAGAAAATATGAACATCAGAAGATTTGCAAGATTTGAAGCAGAAGGACTAGTTGAAAAATATATCCACGGAGACGGAAAAATAGCAGTATTAGTAAATATGAAAAAAGGAACAAGCGAAGTTGCAAAAGACGTATGTATGCAAATAGCAGCTGCAAGACCTGAATACTTAAACGAAGTTTCAGTTCCAGCAGAAAGAGTAGAAAAAGAAAAAGAAATCTTAAAAGCTCAAACAATGAATGAAGGTAAACCAGAAGCAATTGCTGAAAAAATAGTACAAGGTAGAATTGGAAAATTCTTTAGCGAAATATGCTTAGTTGACCAAGCTTTTGTTAAAAATCCAGATATGAAAGTATCTCAATTATTAAAAGAAAAAGATGCAGAAGTAGTTGAATTTGCAAGATTTGAAAAAGGTGAAGGAATCGAGAAAAAAGAAGAAAACTTTGCCGAAGAAGTTATGAAACAATTAAAATAAGATAAAAAAATTACACATTAATTTGTGTAATTTTTTTGTGCAAATGGATAATGCTAGAAAAATTAATGTAGTTATATTGAATTCTACATAAAATCATGATATTATATAAGTATAAATTCATACATTTTCGTATTGTAATACGGAAATAAAATGTAAAATAGTAAGGAGGTATACAAATTTAGTTTTTTTGTAATATAGAAAGTGAGGATGAAGTAAATGTTAAAGCTAATTACAAAAAAAGAAATGAACATGTGCGATATTGTTAAATATTTGGCGACAAGACGGGTAAATTCTACTGTCTCGAAGACAATGTTAACAATTGATAAGGAAGAGCTTTCAGGCGAATTGATTGAAAGTATTTTGCATAATTGCTCAATTAGCGAAATCAGAAACTATGAAGATGCAATATTAGCAAATACTTTTAAATTAAGAGTAAAATTTCAAGAAGTGGAAGGTAACTTTCAAAAATTTTTGGAATTCGTAAGCAGTTCAAAATGTAAAATGGATGTATCCGAGAATTTCTCTAATATTTATTTAGAAAAACTCAAAAAGACTGATATTGAACAAGTAATCGATTTGTTATATGACAAATTTGAAATTGAAGAAGCCTATATTATTGCAACTTCATCTAATTCAGTATTTGAAGTAAGCAATGAGAAAGAAGTTGAAGTGGAAGCTAAACCAAAAGTTGAAGTAGAAGCTGAACCAAAAGTTGAAACTGATGTTAAGGCAGAAGCTGAAATTAAAGTTAAACCAAAAAAAACACAGTTTCAAAATTTTGAAATGTATCTAGAAGATGCATTAAAAGAAAGTTTGGATAAGGTGAAAACTTCTGAAAAATCGTATCAAGAAACTTTGTCAGACTTCCTAACAGAAATTGGAATGGACAAAAAAGATAAGATAATTTTCAAAGCTTTTGAAGTTTCACGTAATTTGGAAAAAATGACAGTAACAGCACTTGTTGAACAACTTTTAAAAGAGAGTGAAGTTCATATGGAGGCGGATTTTCAAATCCAAAAACATATTGTACAAGTTTTCAATTCCTGGGCTGTGCGAAAGTTTCCAGAAATAAGAACTAAATATTGCAGATTTTCTATTATATCTTTGATAAGGCTTTTTGTAAAGTATGCACCAAACAGTGTAGAAACATCAAATGATGTAAAAGTCATAGAAAACGAAACACCAGTAGAAATCGGTAGTACATTGGAACACGAAAATGTACATGAAGACACAATGGTGGTTCAAATGGAAGAGAATGTGCAAGAAGAAACACAGAGTTCTAGTCAGGAAACTCTAAGAGAATTCCTTCAAAAAAAGTTTGGTGAAGCATTAAGCACACCTAATAGAGCAGAAGGAATAAGACCTTGTGATGTAAATATAGTTCTCAAGAAAATGGGATTTTTATCAAAAGATACGATTATACAGTCAGCATTCTTGGTATCGGCAATTTATGGACCAGAAACATTTGACGGTTTAATCAAAGATATAAAGCAAAGGCTAGAGTTGTATAAAAAAGAAACCGAAATCAAGGCAGAGTTGATTAAAGGTTTTGGAAAATATAATTTAGCTGAAGGCTTTACTGGTAAAGACGTATCTACCGAGGAAGTCATCATGACAATCCTGAATGTATTTTCGAAACGTCCGAATAAAAACTATTTTACAAATAAAAAATGATAGCGATGCTATCATTTTTTTGTGGATTGCCAACGGGGACGGACCTTTTTGGCAATAATTAAGAAAATATTAATAAAATATCAAAAAACTACTGTTTTTTTTTGAAATATATGATAAAATGGGCCTGATAACAAAAAATTAAGGAGAGTGAAAAATAGTGGCAGAACTTAAGTATAAAAGAGTACTTTTAAAATTAAGCGGAGAAGCACTAGCAGGAGAACAAAAGACAGGAGTAAACGTAGAAACAGTAGGAAAAATATGTGACAAAATAAAAGAAATAGTAGAAATGGGAGTAGAAGTAGGAATAGTAGTAGGCGGTGGAAACTTTTGGCGTGGAAGAAACGGACATCAAATGGAAAGAACAACAGCAGACTACATGGGAATGCTTGCAACAGCTATGAATGGCTTAGCATTGCAAGACGCACTAGAAGCAAGGGGAATATTTACTAGAGTGCAAACTGCAATCGAAATGAGAGAAATAGCAGAACCATTTATACAAAGAAAGGCAGAAAAACATTTAACTAAAGGAAGAGTAGTTGTATTTGCATGTGGTACAGGACATCCATATTTTACAACAGATACAGCAGCTGTATTAAGGGCAACTGAAATTGGGGCTGAAATTATATTGTTAGGAAAGGCTATTGATGCAGTTTACTCAGATGACCCTAAGGTTAATCCTAATGCAGAGAGATATTCAGAAATTTCTTATATGGATGTTTTGGAGAAAGATTTGAAGGTCATGGATTCTACTGCGACTGCGATGTGTAGGGATAATAATATGCCATTATTAGTTTTTGGGATTGATGACCCAGAGAATATTGTTAGAGCTGTTAAAGGTGAAACAATCGGTACAATAGTATCTTAAATTGATTGACAGAGCATGTTATTCAATAAAAAATAAAAATAAAAAAGTCAAGGAGGAGTGTCCCCAATGGCAATAAATTGCCAAAAAGGTCCGTCCCCAGTGGCAATAAAAAGGAGAGATTAAAAATGGATTATACAAATTTAAAAGAAAAAATGGAGAAATCAATAAGCGTATATAGCGAAAAATTATCAGAAGTTAGAGCTGGAAGAGCAAACCCAGCAATATTAAACAAAGTAAAAATAGACTATTATGGAACACCAACACCAATAAACCAAGTCGCAGGTGTATCAGTTCCAGAAGCAAGACTAATAGTAATTCAACCTTGGGATGCAAGCGTATTAAAAGAAATAGAAAAAGCAATTTTAGCATCTGATATTGGAATAAACCCAAATAATGATGGAAAAGTAATAAGACTAGCTTTCCCTGAATTAAATGAAGAGAGAAGAAAAGAACTAGTAAAAGACATAAGAAAAATGTCAGAAGAAGCAAAAGTTGCAATAAGAAGTATCAGAAGAGAAGGAATAGATCAAGCTAAAGCTGAACAAAAAGAAGGAGCTTTAACAGAAGACGAACTAAAACATGCTGAAAATGAAATTCAAAAAATGACAGATAAAAACATAGAAGAGATTGACAAAATTTTATCAGCAAAAGAAAAAGAAGTTATGTCTGTATAATGCAGACATAATGCAAAAGGCAGTATTACAAAAAAGTTAATAAAAAGGGGAAACAATGGATTTTAAAGAAAACTTAAAACAATATATGCGGAATAGTAAACAAAGAACTAGAAAATCATTTAAGAAAGCAAGAATGTCCAGAAAAGATACTTAATAATTCAATGGAGTACAGCCTTATGGCAGGTGGAAAAAGAATAAGACCAATACTAGTACTTGCAACATATCAAATTTTCAGGGAAGATATAGAAAAATGCATGCCATATGCTATGGCAATAGAAATGGTACACAATTTTTCACTTATTCACGACGATTTGCCAGGGATTGATAATGATGACATCAGGCATGGAAAGCCAACAAATCACAAGCAATTTAATGAAGCAACAGCAATACTTGCAGGAGACGCATTGCTAAATCAAGCATATATGGTAATCAGTGACGATTTAGAAAAATCAAAGCCAGAAGAATTATCAAATAAAATAAAAGTCTTTAAAGAATTTGCAAGTTCGGTAGACAGAATGATTGCTGGGGAATATGTGGATACTGAATACGAAAGTAAACAGATAAATGATAAAACATTAGAATATATCCACAAAAACAAAACAGGAGCATTGTTAAAACTATGTGCAAGAATGGGAGCAATACTAGCAAATGCAGAAAGTCAGGACTTAGAAAAAATAACAAACTATGCAGAAAGAATAGGCTTGGCATTTCAAATAAAAGATGATATTTTGTCAGAAGAAGGAAATGAAGAAATCTTAGGAAAACCTGTTGGAAATGACAAAGAATTGGAAAAATGCACATATGTTTCTAAATATGGCCTAAATGGAGCAAAAGAAATATTGGATCAAATAACAAAAGAAGCAATAAACGAATTAAGTGATTATGGAGAAAAAGCGGAATTTTTAAAAGAACTTGCGCTTTACATTCAAAATCGAAATAAATAAAGGGTGTTTTTGGGGACAGACCTAAAAAACACCCAAAACATCAAGGGGAGAAAAAATGGATTTTAACAAAGAAAATTTACCAAAACACATAGCAATAATAATGGATGGAAACAGAAGATGGGCAAAGCAAAGGGGAAAAATTGCAAGCTTTGGTCATAAAGAAGGAGCAAAAACTCTTGAAAAAATAGTAAGATATGCAAATAAAATAGGAATAGAAAATATAACAGTTTATGCATTTTCAACAGAAAACTGGAAAAGGTCAGAAGAAGAAGTTGGAGCTTTAATGATGTTATTCCAAAGTTATTTAGATGATTATGCCAAAAGGGCAGATAGTGAAAACATCAAAGTGAAAATAATTGGAAATACAAAAGCTTTATCAGAGAAAATGCAAAGTAGTATAAAAAAATGTATGGAAAGAACAGAAAATAATACAGGAATTACATTTAATATTGCTTTAAACTATGGCGGAAGAGATGAGCTAATTCATGCAATAAAACAAGTTGCACAAGATGTAAAAGATGAAAAAATAAGTATAGAAGATATAACAGAAAATGTCATATCAGAAAATTTATATACAGCTGGTCAACCTGATCCAGACTTGTTAATTAGAACGAGTGGAGAGTTACGTTTAAGCAATTTCTTGCCATGGCAATTAGTATATTCAGAATTTTTATTTGTAGATAAAAATTGGCCAGACTTTGAAGAAAAAGACTTAGATGAAGCGATTATAGAATATCAAAGAAGAACTAGAAAATTTGGAGCAAATTAGAATCAAGAATATTTAATAAGAAAGGAACAAATATGGATATACAAAGAATAACATCAAGTTTATTAGGGTTTCCATTGGTATTAGTAATTTTGCTAATTGGAGACAAAGTATTAGTAGATATAGCTTTATCAATAATTGCATTACTTGCAATGAGCGAATATTTTAATGCAGTATCAAAAGTATCAAAACCAGTAAAATGGGTAGGATATGTAAGTTGTTTTAGTATAGCAATTATACATATAGTACCAGAAACATACTTAAAAACAATAGTAACATTAGGAGTACCAACAATATTGCTAGTATTATTTGCACATGTAATAGCAACAGATATGAAAATATCATTTAAAGATATAGCATATACATTTATAGGAATATTTTACGTAGTATTTTTTATAATGTTTGTAGCATTTATTGACGGAATGCCAAATGGAAAAATATTAATTTGGTATGCACTTATGGCAGCTTGGGGAACTGATATTTTTGCATATTTTACAGGAAAAGCATGTGGAAAGCACAAATTCAGTAAAGTCAGTCCTAAAAAATCAATTGAAGGTTGCATAGGTGGAACAATAGGAGCAGTTCTTTTAATGCTTGCATATACATATATAGCAAATACTTATTGGGGAATGGATTACTCATATTTATATATTACTTTGATAGGTGTTGTATTAAGCTTAATTGGTCAAATTGGAGATTTTTCAGCATCTGCAATTAAAAGGTTTGTAGATATAAAAGATTATAGCAATTTAATACCAGGACATGGCGGAATGCTAGACAGAATTGATAGTTTGATATTTTTAGCACCATTTGCATATTCATTATTTACATTATTATAAAAACAAAAGCAGAAAACTAAATATAAATGTTTTCTGCTTTGCTATATGAAAAGGGACAGAAAAGATGTGTCCCAAAGTGGACAAAATGTCCAAAAGGAAACGTCCCCAATGGACAAAGGAGGTAATATTTTGATAGCTTTTTTAATATCAGCAATTAAAATAATATTTTTATTAGGTTTTTTAATATTTATACATGAATTAGGACATTTTACAGTTGCAAAACTATGCAATGTAAAAGTAAATGAATTTGCAATAGGATTTGGTCCAACAATATGGAAAAAACAAGGGAAAGAAACTAAATATGCACTAAGACTAGTTCCACTAGGCGGATTTGTAAGTATGGAAGGAGAAGACGAAAGGTCAGAAGATACAAGGTCTTTTTCAAAAGCGAGCATACCAAGAAGAATGGCAATTGTACTAGCTGGACCATTAGTTAATATAGTATTTTCAATTGTAGTCTATTTCATTCTAGCTACAAGTATTGTAAAATTAGCGCCAGCAGAAGATACATTTGTAAATAGACTAGCAAAAGGGCAAGAGCTAACAAGCGAATTTGTAGTTTCTGTTGCTGATAATGTAAAACAATTATTTACAGGAAAAGTTGGTATAGACCAAATGACTGGAATTGTTGGAATATCAGAAGTTGTATCTAAAACAAATGGAATAAAGGAATTTGTATATATGTTATCATTAATATCAATTTCCCTAGGAGTTACAAACCTTTTACCAATTCCTGCACTTGATGGCGGAAAACTACTAATTCTGCTAATAGAAGCGGTTAGAAGAAAGCCGTTAAAAGAAAAAACTGAAATAAATATTCAGTTACTTGGATTTTCAATATTAATTGTATTATCAATTTTTGTTACTTATAATGATATTGTTAGAATTTTTTGAAAAAACATTTGACAAATAGAAGTAGTTAGTAGATAATATATATGTAAAAAACCAAAAGATAAAAGCACTAAAAACACAAAGGAGGAATAAAGAAAAAATGTATTTATTCAATAGGATTACAGTAAATCCACAATTACCAAAAAGAATTGAAAAATTATCAGAAATAGCCAATAATTTATGGTGGTCTTGGAACACAGAATTTTTAAGACTATTCAAAAAAATTGATGGAGATTTATGGGAGCAATCAAATAAAAATCCAGTAAAATTTTTAAAACACGTATCACAAGAAAGATTAGAAGATGTAGCAAAAGACACATCATTTTTAAAAGAATATGATAAATTATCACAAGACTTTGAAAACTATATGAACAGCAAAAATACGTGGTTTTCAAAAAAATATCCAGAAGAAAAAAATGACTTAATTGCATATTTCTCAGCAGAATATGGACTAGACCAAACTATTCCGATTTATTCTGGCGGTCTTGGAATACTATCAGGAGACCACTTAAAATCTGCAAGTGACTTAGGAATTCCACTAGTAGCAGTTGGATTGTTATATAAAAATGGATATTTTAATCAAAAAATAAATGGATATGGAGATCAAGAAACAGAATATAACAATATAGATTTATACGATTTACCAATAAATCCAGTAAAAACAGAAGATGGGGAAGATTTAGTTATATTTGTAAAATTCCCAAAAAGAAGACTTTACCTAAAAGTTTGGCAAATTAATGTAGGAAGAGTAAAACTATATTTGTTAGACTCAGATATTGAAAAAAACAACCCAGAAGATAGAGATGTAACACTAAGATTGTATGGTGGAGACCAAGAAATGAGAATACGCCAAGAAATCGTATTAGGTCAAGCAGGTGTTGATTTACTTACAAAATATTTGAAATTAAAACCAACAGTATACCATATGAACGAAGGACACTCAGCATTCTTAAACTTAGAAATAATCAAAAATATAATAAAAGAAAAACAAGTATCATTTGAAGTAGCAAAAGATATAGCAAGTTCAAAGACAGTATTTACAACACATACACCAGTACCAGCAGGAAATGATATATTCCCAGTAGCACTAGTAGAAAAATATTTCAAAGACTTTTGGCCAAGACTAGGATTATCAAGAGAAGAATTCTTAATGTTAGGAATGAAGCCAGGAAAAGAATTAGACTCAGGATTTAATATGGGAATACTAGCACTTAAAATAGCTGGAAAGAAAAACGGTGTAAGTAAATTACATGGAGCAGTTTCAAGAGAACTATTTGGAGAAGTTTGGCCAGAAATTGCAGCAAACGAATCTCCAATAGGATATGTAACAAATGGTATCCATACTTGCTCATGGTTAGCACCAAGAATGAAGGAACTTTACAACAAATATTTAATGCCATACTGGCAAGACAGTATGCATCAAGACCAAGTATGGGAAAAGATAAAAAATATACCAGATGACAAACTATGGGATGTACATACAGAAAGAAAAGTAAAACTACTAAAACTAGTAAAAGACAACACAACAGAAAGATTAAGAAGAGCAGGATATAACTACGAAGAAATAAATGAAATAGTATCAAAATTAGACCCAAATGCGTTAACAATAGGATTTGCAAGAAGATTTGCAACATATAAAAGAGCAACACTAATATTTAAAGACTTAGAAAGAATAACACAAATATTAAATAACCAAGATAGACCAGTACAACTAATATTTGCAGGAAAAGCACATCCAGCAGATAAAGAAGGACAAGATCTAATAAAATACATACATCAAGTATCAATGATGCCACAATTCAAAGGGAAAATCTTCTTATTAGAAAACTACAACATAGCAATGTCAAGATACCTAATTAGTGGTGTAGATGTATGGTTAAACAACCCAAGAAGACCAATGGAAGCATCAGGAACAAGTGGACAAAAAGCATCTGTAAACGGAGTAATAAATTTCAGTGTATTAGACGGTTGGTGGGCAGAAGGCTATGACCAAACTAACGGCTGGACAATCGGAAACAACAGCGAATATGACAGTTATGAAGCACAAGACCAAGCAGACAGCCAAAGCATGTATAGAACACTAGAAGAAAAAATCATTCCAACATATTATGAAAAAGACAGAAATGGAATATCAAAAAAATGGATAGAAATAATGAAAAACTCAATAATCACAACAGGAGGAAAATACAGTACAGCAAGAATGCTAGTAGACTATACAAATAACTTATATATGCCACTTTGCAAGCTTACCAAAAAATACTACCAAGACGTGGACAATGTAGCAGCATATAACGCTTGGAAAAAAGACTTATATATGAACTGGAAAGACATCAAAATAGTACAAGTAAACAACTTAGACAATATCACAATAGACGCAGGAAACAATATAGACGTAGCATGTGAAATAGAACTTCCAAACATCTCAGTTGAAAATGTAACAGTAGAATGTTATTATGGAAAAATTCTAGACAATGGAATTGTAGAAAATGTTAGTATAATTCCAATGGAATTGACAGACTCTGATGAAGAAGAAAAGAAATATTATTACACAGCTAAAATAGGTTTAACAACTGGTGGAAATTATGGTTATACTTTTAGAATTATGCCAAAACATGAAATGCTATTAGAACCAGCAAACTTGAATTTAATTAAATGGGTAACTAAATAATTGTAAAATTGCCAAAAGGGACGGACCTTTTTGGCAATTTTTTGCCACTAGGGACACTCCTTTAATTTTGGGGTGTTTTTGGGGACAGTCTTAAAAAACACCCTTTGAATTTTTTGAGCCTGACCCAAAAGGTTTTGCTTGCAAGGTAAGGGAAATTGTGGTATAATGTTTACGTAACTCTAAAAAGAGAGGCTTTTAAAGTTTAGAGATGCTATCTGATAGAAAGGTTGGGACAAACATGAAAAAGAAATGGATAGTAAACAGTGTGTGGGTACGGGATATTTGTGTAGAAATACTTGTACAAGTAGTTTCGATGGCAGTGGTAGCTGGTTTATACTGGTATTTTTTTATACCAGCTATAAACATTCAAGATGCAGGTTTTGTATGGTTGGTATTGATATTAAGCATAATTATGGCTATCGTGCATTACTGGTTATATGAATTTGATGGATTTGCGACAATAGCTATGATAGTAGTTATAGCAATAATAGCAATTTATCTAATTGTTGGTGGTATTTTATCTACCACTATGTTTAGAGCATCAAGTTATCATGAGATGGTAGAAATTGAACAAGGTGACTTTGCAGAGGATATTCCTAATATAATTGATCAAGCTCAAGTACCAATTGTAGATATGGAAACTGCACAGAAACTTGGAGACAGAACAATAGGCAACATAAAAAATACTACTTGGTATGAAGTTGAAAATGAATATAACTTAATAAAATATCAAGGAGAATTATATAGAATTTCAGAATTAAGCTATGGTGGTTTTTTCAAATACATAAAAGCAAAAGAAAGTGGAATTCCTGGCTATGTTCTTGTCAACGTTAAAAATCAAGAAGCAAAATATGTTCAGTTAGACGAACCAATTAGGTATTCTCCAAGTGCATATTGGGAAAATGATTTGAAGCGGCATCTAAGGATGCAATATCCAACTTATATATTTGGAAAGTCCTTTTTCGAAATTGACGAAAACGGAAATCCATATTATATAACATCTGTTTTAACACCTACCATAGGAGCATTTGGTGGAATGAAAGAAAAATCTTTTATTATTACAAATGCAAGTACAGGTAAGAGCAAAGAGTATAAAGCAGAGGAGTTACCAGATTGGTTAGAGCATGCATACGATTTATCATATTTGATGAATTTGACGAAATACAATCAAATTTATGCAAATGGCTGGATTAATAGCATTTTTGGAAAAACTGACGTCTTTTATACATCTTATCGATATAGAAGCATTCGTGATAATTTTGCAGGATACAATACAGCAATTACTTCAAACAACGATATTGTATTCTATGCAGGAATAACGCCAGCGAGCTCAGCAGAATCAAACGTAGGATTTATCTTAGCAAATCCTAGAACTGGTAAAATAACTTACTATGAATGTGCAGGTGCAGAAGAAAGCTCAGCACAATCAGCAGTAGAAAGTTTAGTACAAGATTTGCGATATACTGCAACATTCCCGACAGTAATCAATGTGGATGGATGTGAAACATATTTTATGCTTTTAAAAGACAAAGCAGGTCTAGTACAACGGTATGCACTTTGTAATGTAAAAGATTATACAAAAGTTGTACAAGCTGAAAGCATAGAAACAGCTTTAACTCTCTACAAAGAAAAACTGGGAACGACTACTACTTTGACAGAAGTGAAGGAAATATCTAAAACAGAAGGAAATATTCAAGAATTGTACCAGGCGGAAATTGACGGTTGTACATTCTATTATTTTACAATTGAAGGAGATAGCAATTTGTATATGTCTTCAATTAAAAATAGTAATAGACAAGTGTTGATGGAACAAGGTACTAAGGTTAACCTTGAATATGTAGCATCTTCTGAGAATGGAATTTTCATAGTACAAAAAATTGAATTCTAATCAAAACAAGGAAGTCTGAATAGACTTCCTTAAATTATTTTTGCAGGGTGTTTTTGGGGACAGAGCAAAAAAGCACCAGCAATGGATTTTTTTGGGATAGGCCCAAAACGTCCGTGAGTGAAACTTTTTTGACTTGTCCCAAAAAGTTTCAAAAAGACTAGTAAATTTTCCAAATATATGGTAAAATAGAAAACTAGGAGGCGATAAATATGGAACTAATAGACGTGTTAGACGAAAACGGGAAAGTAACAGGAAGAGTAGAAGACAGAAAAACTATACATGAACAAGGTTTATGGCATACACATGTTGGAGTATGGATAATGAACAAAAATGGAGAACTATTATTCCAAAAAAGAGCAGCAACAAAACAATCTAATCCTAATATGTGGAGTCGTACAGGTGGACATGCTGATAGTGGAGAGACGCCATTACAAGCAATTCAAAGAGAAACTGCTGAAGAAATAGGAGTTGAAATACCGCTAGAAAAATTTGAATTAATAAATGTTAGTAAATTTGAGAAAACTAATGATGAAACGCAAAAAACAGCAAGGGATTTCACATATAGCTA
Organism: uncultured Clostridia bacterium; assembly: GCA_948502395.1. Taxonomy (GTDB): domain Bacteria; phylum Bacillota; class Clostridia; order TANB77; family CAG-508; genus CAG-269. The sequence goes on from CAOPES010000005.1 coordinate 78,119, forward strand.
TTTTTCAATAGTAGATTATAAATTAAATGATTATACTATGCAGGAGGAAGAAGTTAGTGAATTAAAATATATTTCAATTGAAGATATGAAAAAAGCAAAAGAAAATGATGATAGGAGTTATACTTTTGCTAAGTGGGATAAAAGTAAATTTGATTATATTGTGGGAATTTTAGAAAAGAAAAGAGAAGAACTAGCAAATTAAAATAGCGATTTCCCAACATTTAAACGAAACTCATAAAAAAGTTGTTACTATATAAATAGTAGCAACTTTTTTGCATTAATCCTTCATATGAATATATTTAAGTTTAGTAGCCATACCGCCCCTAATATGTCTTTCAGCCTTATTCTCATCCAAAATAATTCTAACATCCTTAGCCAAACCAGGATTAATTTTAACTAATCTCTCAGAAACATCCTTATGTACAGTGCTTTTACTTATACCAAATTTCTTAGCAGCTCCCCTTACAGTATCTTTTGAATCTATAATATAATGTGCCAAATTAATTGCACGTTCATCTATTGAAACATTCTTCATATTGTCTAACCTCCATCAGAATACTTTTGTTTAATCCTATTCACAGCAAAACAAATTTATTACAAAAAATGATGTGTCCCAAAATGGACAAAATGTCCAAAAAGAAACGTCCCCAATTGTCCCAAATCGACAAAAAATAGCATAGAATATAATAGCCCAAAATATGAGGTGATAACATGAAGAGTATAAAACCAGGCAAAATCTTGCATTTAGACGGGGACAGAAAATACAGCGAAAAAGCCTATAATCATTACATGAAAATGGGATTAGAAGCAGTAGTTAGAAATATTCCAGAGTACAGACAACCAAGAGTAGTATATAGGTTATTAGAAGTATACGAGCCAGACATTTTAGTAATAACAGGGCATGATGCAATGATAAGAAAAGGGAGAAGATATAACGACATATACAATTACAGAAACTCAAAATACTTTATCCAAACAGTAAAAGAAGCCAGAAGATATGACAAAGACAAAAATAAAAATCTAGTAATTTTTGCAGGAGCATGTCAAAGTTACTTTGAAGCCATTATATCAGCAGGAGCAAATTTTGCATCATCTCCGGCAAGAATTTTAATAGATTTCTTAGACCCTTTGATTGTTGCAGAAAAAGTTGCTACAACAGAAAAATATAAATATATAACAATAGACGATATAGCTTATCAATTAAGAGATGGAAAAAAAGGAGTAAGTGGAATAGGAGCAAACGGGAAAATGACTGTAAAATAAGTCAAAAATGCCTAATGTAACATCTTTGTAATATAATTGTAATACAGTTGTAAAAATACAGAAACAGACTGTTGAAAACGTTGGTATACAAGCGATACAAAGAAAAAACAAGAACAAACATTTTTTGACATTTTTGGCTTAAAATGCTATAATCAACTCATCTTAAAGGAGTAGGTGATAGCAGATGATTTGTAGAACAGACATAGCAAATTTGAAAACTGACATCTTGGAAAAAGAAGGGCAAAAGATAATAATCAAAGGTTCACTAGGAAGAAGTAAAGTCTTTGAAAAGGAAGCTACCATAGAAAAAGCGTATCCAAATATTTTTGTAGTAAAATATGAGGAGAATAATAGAAATGTAACTTATAGTTATACAGACGTTCTAACAAGAACAGTACAAGTAGAAGTATTTGATGGAGAATCATATTCACCATTAATACCACCAGCACCAGAGCCAAAACCAAGAAAAGTATCACTATAAATAAAAGAATAACTTATAAAAAGGCAGGAAATTAATTTTTCTGCTTTTTATTGTGCCATTTTGCCACTGGGGACGGACCTTTTTGGCAATTTTTTGCCAACGGGGACGGACCTTCTTGGCACGTTTCTGACAGTGGAGACACTTTCCCTTTAGGTTGGCAATTCCCCCTTCTTCTGTGGAAATATCCGTAATTTTGATAATGTTTACTTGAATGAAGTGAAATTTAGAATTTGTAAGTTTATATAAAAAGTAATGTTCACGGGCAAATTCTCATTTTTATTTTTCATAAATTCTTCGGTTCCTTACATAAGAAAAGAAATTCTAAAACTTTTTTATGGCTCCCTTTCACAACAAGTGTGAACCATTTCCATAAAAAAGCCAAAGAATTTCTAATCTTATTCCAGTCACATTCAGCATTTATTCAAAATATAAAATAAGAATTTGAGCCTGAGTGAAAAATCCGTTTTATATAAATATACAAATTATTATTGAACGCAGTGAACAAAAGCATTATCAAAATTACGGATATTTCCACAGAAGAAGGGGGAATTGCCAACCTAAGGGGAAAAGTGCCTTACCGGCAGAAACGTGCCAAGAAGGTCTGTCCCCAGTGGCAAAAAATTGCCAAAAAGGTCCGTCCCTAGTGGCAATTTTATGAATTAGGAATAAAAGGGCTTGGGCGATAATATATATGTATAAAGAAAAATGAAGGAGGTCAAATAAATGGTTGTAGATACAATAAAAGAAAATTTATGTGTGAACAAGCTAGTGGCAACAAAAAAAGAGCTAATTATGGTAGAAGGGGATATGATAGTACCAGATTCTAAACCAGATATTTTGAATACAATTTGTACAAGTGGGGTTGTATGTATTTATAAAAAAGAAGTACAAGATGATAAAATCAGAATTGACGGTAACATTAATACATATATAATGTATATGGCAGATGATACGCAAGACAGAGTGAGGGGGCTTTCAACAAGTTTAGATTTTTCAGAGAATGTCCAAGTTGCAAATAGTCAAGAAGGTATGACTTGCAAATTGAATGCAAATTTAAAATCAATAGAAGCCAAAGTTATTAATGGAAGAAAAGTTGGAATAAAGGCAGTTGTGGAAGTTGAGATAAAGTTATATTCGAATGAAGATGTACAGATTATCAATTCGCTTCAAGATGCTGATAGTGTAAAGATGCTGAAAGAAGATTTAATGGTTAATTCACTAGTTGGTACAGGGGACACAAAGATATATGCAAAAGATACGATTAAAATTGATGGGGCTGATAATTTAGCTGAGATTTTGAAGGCACAGGTTTGTATTTGTGATAAAGATATAAAGGTAAGTTACAACAAGATTTTAACTAAATCAGAAGCGGAAATTAAGGTCATGTATTTAACAGAAGATAATAGAATAAATAAAGTTACTGCAAGAGTACCAGTTGTAGGTTTTATTGATATTCCAAATGTTACAGAAGATAATATATGTGATGTGGATTATGAGATAAGAAATATTGTGTTAAAGCCAAATTCAATAGAAGAACATTCAATATATGTTGAGATAGAAATTGGTGTAATGGCAAATGTTTATGAAGAAAAGCAAATAAGCTTAATTCAAGACTTGTATAGCCCAAGTGAAATAATGGAATTCAATAAGAAAAAGATAACAGTTTTAACAAATAAAAGGACTACAAAAGAAACTATGCAAATAAGGGAAAAGGTTATGCTAGAAGGAATGGATAATAGAAGTATTATTGATGTAGATGTTCAGCCTGTAATAGAGAAAGAAACAAAAACGAAAAATAGAATTGTGTATGAAGGTGAGTTACAATTAAGATTTATCTTATCAAATAGTGATTTACAAGTAGATACAAGAACAGCGAAAATTCCTTTTGATTATGCAATTTCAGATTTAGATGATGGCGAAAATATGAATAGCAATATGGCAATAGAAGTGGCAAATCAAGATTTTATAGTTCAAGACGGTGGAGCTGTTACAGCAAATCTTGATATGTTAGTAAATGCAGATACTTACAGGAATACAAATATGAGCATAATAGACGAAATTCAAACAAATGGAGAAAGAGAAGCAGAAGATTACAGTATCATAATGTATATAGTGAAAAAAGGTGATAGTTTGTGGAAAATTGCTAAACGTTTTGGAAGTACAATAGATGATATTGTAAGAGCTAATGGTATAGAAGATGAAAACAAAATAGATGTTGGTCAGAAATTATTTATACCACGTTATAAACATCCACAAACAGTAAGCTATGTCTAAGATTTATTCAAGACCAAGAATTAGAATTCCAAAGATTGTTTTTAGTGGAGAAAATAACAGGTTAAATAAAGAAAAAAGCGGAAAAATAGCTAGAATAATATTAGTGTTAATTATTGCATTTTCTACTGTTAAAGTTATTTTAGATGCTGTATATCCAATTTTTGATACTTTGTGTGAAAATAGAGCAAGGTCAATTGCGACCATAATTTCTAATGAAGAAGCTACAAATGTTATGAGAGAACATTCTTATGATGAGATGTTTACAATAGAAAAAGATTCTAATAATAATATAACAATGATAAAATCAAATGTTATATCAATAAATGAGATAATATCTGATGTTGCAATTAAAATTCAGCAAAGGCTAGATAGCAGGGGAAGAGAGCATATTGAGATTGCACTTCGGAAGTTTTACAGGTTTTAAATTGCTAGCTGGTAGGGGGCCTGGGGTTAAAATTCAGATTTCTCCTATTGGTGATGTTGAAACTGATTTGCGTAGTGAGTTTTCTTCGCAAGGGATTAATCAAACTCTTCATAGGATTTATTTGGAAGTGAAGTGTAGAGTTAATATTCTTACACCTTTTCAGGATTTAGAGAAGGAAATTACTAATCAGGTTCTTCTTGCTGAAAATGTTATTGTGGGTCGTATTCCTAGTACTTATTATAATCTTGAAGGAATTAATAGCACTAGTGATGCGTTGGAAATTGTAGAGTGATATATTTGTAAAAGGCATTGGTTAAACTAATGTCTTTTTTTGTATAAAATCATATAGTATAGTATCACTTGTTGACGTAACGCTGTTCTCGACGATAAAATAATAAAAACAGAAGAAAAGGAGAGATAAGCATATGGAAAAACAAGCAAAGGGAATTACATTAGTGGCACTTGTAATAACAATAATAATTCTATTAATCTTGGCACGGAGTAACAGTAGCAACACTAACAGGAGAAAATGGAATAATAGGAAAAGCGGGAGAAGCAAAATTTAAAACAGAACTATCAGCAGTGGCAGAAGAATATGAATTATATTTAACTGAAAGACTTTCAAATGATAGAAGCTTTGAACAAGGTGCATTATATGCTGGAAAAAATGCATTAATATATAACTCTATACGAGAAGAAGGGGACATATATACAATACTAAAAAACTCGAACAAAAAATATGTAGAAAACTTTGAAGTAATAAAAGGAGAATTATTTTATTTTTACCAAAACGAGCAGGAGAAAAAATGGGCAGAAGAAGTGGGGATAAAAATAAGTCCATACTTAATAATAAATGGAGAGCTAATGTCAGCAAAAGATAATGTAGGTTTAATGGATGAAGCAACAGGTTCAATAATAATTCCACAAAATGTAACAAAAATAGGTGATGGAGCATTTAGAAATGTAGAAGGATTACGAAGTATAGTAATTCCAGGAACAGTAAAAGAAATAGGAACTTATGCATTCTCAGGAAATCCAACACTTGAAAATGTAGTAATAGAAGAAGGGCTTGAAAAAATAGGTTCATATGCATTTCAAGATTGTAGTGCATTAAAAACAATAAAAATAGCAAACAGTGTATCATATATAGGGATTAGTTGCTTCGAAAACTGTGGAAAATTAGCAGATATTACTCTTCCAAATTCAATTGATGCTATAACATATAGAATGCTATCTAGATGTTCTTCATTAGAAACACTTATAATACCAGAAGGAGTAACCCAAATTGGGGAATTAGCTTTTGAAATGTGTGTTAATTTAAAAAAAGTAGTTGTGCCTTCAACAATATCAAGTATAAATGGAACAGCTTTTAACAGTGACACTAGTTTAAAAAATATAGAGATATCAGAAGATAATGAAACATATAGTTTTGCAAATGGTTCATTAATGTCAAGAGACGGAAAACTTTTAGTTTACATTTTAGCTAATACATCAGAAATAAATATACCAGAAACAGTAGAAATAATTCAAAGCGGAGTTTGTGAAACATATCCTAGGCAAGCAGTGTTAAATATTTCTAAAAATGTAAAAGAGATAAGGACAATTTTCAATAATAATATTACAAGAATAAATGTTGTAGAAGATAATCAATATTTTAAAAGTCAAGACGGAAATTTATATAATAAGGAAATGACAGAATTTTATAGATATACGCAAAATCAAACATCATTTATAATGCCAAATACAGTAAAATTAATAAAAGACAAAGCGTTCCAAACACAAAGAAATTTAAAAGATTTAACATTATCAGAAAACTTGGAAGAGATGCATTCATGGATATTTTCATTTGCAGGGATAGAACAATTACATTTGCCTAAAAAATTGAATAATGTATATACAGGTTGTTTTAGTGGAGCAAATTTAACTGTAAGTATAGATGAAGAAAATCCATATATTAAGACAGAAGATGGAACAACAATATTAAGCAAAGACGGTAAGAAACTTTTAGCAACAACAAAAAGTTTGGAAACATATAATATTCCAAGTTCAGTTGAAATAATAAGTAATCAAACATTTTACAGTAGAGAAAAATTAATAAATGTGAAAATACCGGAAGGAATAAAAACTATTGGCGGACAGGCATTTGATGCATGTACCTATCTAGAAAAGGTAGAGATACCAGCGAGTGTAGAAGCTATTGCAGGAAATGCATTTTCAAGATGTAATAATTTAAGACAGATAATAATTAATAAAGAAAAAGGTTCGATATCAGGTGCGCCATGGGGCTGCCCAAATACAAGAGATACAGTTTTTTGGAAGAATTAAATAAAAGTAAAGACATTGCTACAAAAATGTAGTAATGTTTTTTATATTTTAACTAGAAAAAATACAAAACAAGTGATATAATAACGAAAAATATCAAAAGGAACAAAAAATGAAAAAAATAAATGGAATAATAATGCAATACTTTGAATGGTACATGGAATGCAACCAAAACCTATGGAACACATTAGCAGAAAATGCAGAAAAACTAGCAAAACAAGGAATAACAGCAGTATGGTTACCACCTGCATACAAAGGAATAGGCGGAGCAAATGAAGTAGGATATGGAGTATATGACGTATATGATTTAGGAGAATTTGAACAAAAAGGAACAATAAAAACAAAGTATGGCTCAAAAGAAGAATACCTAAACTGTATAATAGCGTTAAAACAAAATGGAATAGAAAGTTATGCAGACATAGTACTAAACCACAAAATGGGAGCAGACACATTGCAAACAATACCAGCCAAAAAAGTAAATTGGGAAAACCACAATATTGAATCAGAAGAACAAGAAACTGTAAAAGTAGCAACAAAATTCACATTTCCAGGAAGAAAGCACAAATATTCAGACTTTGAATGGAACTGGACACATTTTGACGCAATTGACTATGATGAAAATTCAAAACAAAATGCAATCTTCAAATTTAAAGGTAAAGAATGGGGAGTAGCAGTAGACGACGAATATGGAAACTACGATTATCTAATGGGGGCAGACCTTGACTTTGGAAACCCAGAAGTTGTAGACGAGTGTATAAAATGGGGAAAATGGTATCAAGAAACAACAAAAGTGGACGGTTTTCGCTTAGATGCTGTAAAACATATCAACACTAATTTTTATAAAAAGTGGATAAAGGAATTAAGAAATGCTACAAACAAGCAATTATTTACAGTAGGTGAGTACTGGACAGGTGATGTATCAAAATTACACAAATACCTAACAGAAATAGAAGGCGAAATATCACTATTTGACGTACCATTACATTATAACTTATGCACAGCATCAAAAGAAGAAAATTATGATTTATCACAAATATTTGAACACACATTAGTAAAAGAAAACCCAAGTAAAGCCGTAACATTTGTAGACAACCACGACACACAGCTTGAACAAGCATTAGAAAGTTTTATAGAAAAATGGTTTAAGCCGGCAGCATATGCACTAATCTTATTAAGAGAAGATGGCTACCCATGTGTATTTTATGGAGATTACTATGGAATTCCACATAACAATATAGAGCCAGTGGAAGAATTAAAAACAATAATGTTACTTAGAAAAGAAAAATCATATGGAGAACAACATACCTACCTAGACAATCCAAACTATATTGGTTGGACAAGGCAAGGTGATAATGAACACATAAAATCAGGACTAGCAGTAGTAATATCAAATTCAAATGATGGTGAAAAGAGAATGTACATAGGAAAAGAAAACGCAGGAGAAGAATTTATAGATGCATTAGGAAATTGCGAAGAAGAGATAATTGTTGACGAAGAAGGCTATGGCAATTTCAAAGTAAAAGGAAAATCTTGCAGTATTTGGATAAAAGGGTGATTTTGGGGACAGACCTAAAAAACACCTTCTCAAAAGAAATAAAAGCGAAGGGTGTTTTTTAGGACTGTCCCCAAAATCACCCAAAAGGAGATAAGGATGTCAGATTTTGTACACTTACATATACACAGCGAATTTAGTTTATTAGACGGTGCAAATAGAATAAAAGATTTGCCTAAAAGGGCAAAAGAGCTTGGAATGGATTCGATTGCGATAACAGACCACGGAGTTATGTATGGAGCGATTGATTTCTACAAAGCGTGTAAGGCGGAAGGCGTAAAGCCAATTATTGGTTGCGAAGTTTATGTTGCTCCAAGAAGTCGTTTTGACAAAGAACCTAATATTGATAATAAGTACAATCACTTGATATTACTAGCAAAAAATAATGAAGGGTATAAAAACCTAAGTAAGCTAGTATCAATAGGATTTGTTGATGGCTATTATTACAAGCCACGTATAGATTTAGAAGTTTTGGAAAAATACAGTGAAGGGTTGATATGTCTAAGTGCATGTCTTGCAGGAGCTGTAAATCAAGCTTTATTGAATGGGCAAAATGAGAAGGCAGAAGAAGTAGCTTTGTGGCATAAGCGAGTTTTTGGAGATGATTATTACATAGAAATTCAAAACAATGGAATTCAAGAGCAAGTTTTGGCAAACCAAAAGTTAGTTGCTTTGGCAAGAAAGCTAGATATTCCACTTGTTGCAACAAATGATGCACATTATTTGAGAAGAGAAGATGCATATAATCACGAAGTCTTACTATGTATTCAAACTGGAAAAAGAATGAGTGACATGGACAGGATGAGATTTGAAACAGATGAGTTATATGTAAAATCGCCAGAAGAGATGATAGAATATTTCAAGGCTTTTCCTGATGCGATTGAAAATACAGTCAAAATTGCAGATAAGTGTAATGTTGATTTTGAATTTGGTCATACAATATTACCGAATTATGATGTACCAGAAGAGTTTGAAACACATTATGATTATTTTAAAAAACTATGTGATGACGGTATTAAAAAAAGATATGGAGAAAATCCGTCAGAAGAAGTTTTGAAAAGAGCAGAATATGAATTAGGTGTAATTAAAAAAATGGGGTATGTCGACTACTTTCTAATAGTATGGGACTTTATTCATTATGCCAAAACACACAACATACCAGTAGGCCCAGGGCGTGGTTCAGGAGCTGGTTCAATTATAGCATATGCAATTGAAATAACAGATATTGACCCAATTAAATATGGCTTGCTATTTGAAAGGTTTTTAAATCCTGAAAGAATTAGTATGCCAGACTTTGACGTGGATTTTTGTTATGAGCATAGACAAGATGTAATTGACTATGTGTCAAGGAAATATGGGCATGACCACGTATCTCAGATTATCACATTTGGAACGATGTCAGCAAGAATGGTAATAAGAGATGTGGCAAGGGTTTTAGATGTGCCATATTCAGAAGCAGACCTATTGGCAAAAATGATACCAAACGAATTGCATATCACAATAAAAAAAGCTTTGGAACAAAATAGAGAATTAAAAGAAAAATATGAAACAGATGAAAGTGTAAAAAATCTTTTAGATATAGCAATGGCGTTAGAAGGAATGCCAAGACAGGCATCAACACATGCGTGTGGAATAGTTATAACAAAAGACCCAGTAGACACCTATGTTCCACTATATGTACGTGACAATCAAATATCCACACAATATATAATGACAACCCTAGAAGAGCTAGGCTTATTAAAAATGGACTTTTTGGGGCTAAGAACACTTACAGTAATTCAAGACACAATTGATTTAGTAAAGCAAAATAGGGGAATAGATGTAGAGTTTGACAAAGAAATGGCAGACCCAAAAGTATATAAACTATGGCAAGAAGGAAAATCATGTGGAATATTCCAGTTTGAATCACAAGGAATGACAAACTTTATGAAAGAACTAAAACCAGACTGTTTAGAAGACTTAATTGCAGGGGTTTCTTTGTATCGACCAGGACCAATGGATCAAATACCAAGATATGTAAAAGGAAAGCTAAACCCAGGACATAACGAATACACACACCCAAGGCTAGAACCAATCTTAAACGTAACATATGGTTGTATGGTTTACCAAGAGCAAGTTATGCAAATAGTACGTGACTTAGCTGGATATTCCTTAGGAAGAGCTGACTTAGTTAGACGTGCTATGGGTAAAAAGAAGCTAGATGTTATGGCAAAAGAAAGAGAAGTATTTATAAATGGACAAGTTGACGAAGAAGGAAATATCATAGTTCCAGGGTGTGTAAGAAATGGAATAGACGCAAAATCAGCAGACAAAATATTTGATGAAATGGCTGAATTTGCAAAATATGCATTCAACAAATCACATGCAGCTTGCTATGCAGTTGTAGCATACAGAACAGCATATTTAAAAGCATATTATCCAGCAGAATTTATGGCAGCAACATTAAACAGCTTTTTAGGAAACTTAGACAAAATACCACAATATATAGACGAATGTAAAACACTTGGAATAGAAATATTAAAGCCAGAAATCAACAAAAGTTACACAAAATTCACAGTAGAAAATGGCAAAATACGTTTCGGACTTGGAAGCATTAAAAATGTAGGAACAGTGCCAGTAAACAACATTGTAAAAGAAAGAAACGCTAATGGAGACTATAAAAACTTCGCAGACTTTTGCGAAAGAATAGCAGACGAAGCGGTAAACAAAAAATGTGTAGAAAGCTTAATAAAAGCAGGAGCATTTGACGAATTTGAACAAACAAGAAGTACGCTGTTAGCATCATTTGAAGCAATAATAGACACAATCCAATCAGGAAAGAAAAAAGGCTTCCAGGGTCAAGTAACAATGTTCGACTTAGGCTCAGAAGAAGAAAAAGAACAGTTAAACGAAATAAAATATACATATGACGAAAAAGAAGAATTACCAAATAAAGAACTATTATCACTAGAAAAAGAAATGTTAGGAATTTATATATCAGGACATCCACTAGAAAAACTAAAAGAACAAATACAAGCACAAACGAACATCAACACAATAGACATACGAGCAATAGAAGAGCAAATGTCATCATCAGCGCAAGATGAAGCGGAATTGATTATGACTAGACAAAGTGGAAAAACAAAATATAAAGACGGACAAAATGTAAAATATGCAGGAATAATAACATCAATAAAAAAGAAATACACTAAAAATAATAAAATAATGGCATTTGTAACAATCGAAGACCTATACGGAATAGCCGAAATAATAGTATTTGAAAACGCATATATCAAATCAGGAAAAAGCTTGGTAGAAGAAAATATTGTTATGGTAGACGGTCGCCTAAGTATTAGAGAAGATGACAGTACAACCATTATTGCAAACGAAATAAAAGACTTTGGTGAGCAAAAACAAAGACTGTTATCGCTTGATATAACCAATGCAAATGAAGAACAAAAAGAAAAACTTCGCGGGGCTATTAGATTTTTTTGCGGTGATAGGAATAATATCAATGTTGTAATTAAGGTAGGAGAAGAAACAAAGCCTTGTGGACAGATTTATTTAACAGAAGAAATATTACAGGAATTTCAAGAAATCCTAGGAACAGAAAATGTAAGTTTATAAAAAATTGCCAAAAAGGACCGTCCCTTTTGGCAATTTTTTGCCACTGGGGACGGACCTTTTTGGCAATTTTTTAAATCCACTCACCATGTTTTTTAATATAGACTTTCTTAGCAAACATTGCAACAAAGCAATACAAAATAGGAACAAGTAAAATAATTGACATATAAGGAAGAGGAATAGGCACTAAGCCAATAGCCTTTCCAAGCCAAGTAAATGGTACAATAATTCCAATTATACTAAGAGCAATAGAAGAGAAGTAAACCATTTTACTTGCATTACTTTGTACAAATGGGATTTTTGATGTTCTAATAATATGCATTCCCAAAAGGTTTGATACGATACTGTAAGTGAACCAAACTGTTTGGAAAAGTGCAACTTCTCTTAAATGGAACACAAACCATAGCAAAGCAAATACAAGTAAGTCAAAGGCTGAGCTAAGTGGTCCCATAAATAGCATAAAGTTTTTCAAGCTTTTTAGGCTGAATTGTCTAGGTTTTTGCAAATATTCTTTATCTACATTATCAAAAGGAAGTGTCAACTGTCCAAAGTCATATAACAAGCCTTCTACCAATAGCTGAATTGGTGTTTCAGGCAAGAATGGTAGTAATACACTTGCGATTATTACTGACATAACTTCTCCAAAGTTGAAACTTGTTGCCATTTTAATATATTTCATTAAGTTGCCAAATGTTTTTCTTCCGTTCTGTAACTCCGTCAAGTAAAACATGTAAGTCTTTTTCAAGTAATATTATATCTGCTGATTCTTTCGATATATCGACAGCTGTATCAACTGATATACCTACATCAGAGTTTGTAAGTGAAGGGGCATCGTTTATACCGTCACCCATATAGCCAACCACATTTCCAGCAGTTTTTAGAAGTCTTACAATTCTAGCTTTTTGAATAGGTGAAAGTTTTACAAATATATTTGTTTTTCTGAGTAATCGTAAAACAGCTGTATCTGTAAGTTTTTCAATTTGACTTCCTGTTACAATTTGTTTTGATTTTATTCCTACTTTGTTACAAATACATTTTGTAACTTCTGCATTATCACCAGTTAGAACAACTACACGAATTCCAGCTTTATTTAGTTTTTCAATAGCTGATTTTGCTGATTCTTTTGGTGGGTCTAAGAAACCAATAAATCCAAGAAGCACCATATTTTTTTCATCGCTAACTCCAAAATCTGAAACATCTTTTATATCATTTTTTTGGCAAACAGCTATAACCCTTAATCCATCTTTGTTCAAATTTTTAGAGATTTGTTTAATATTATCCTTAATCTGTTTAGTAATTGGGGAAACTTGTCCTTTATAATCAACCATTGTGCATATTTCAAGGATTTCTTCAACAGCACCTTTTGTGATTAATTGATTTTTTGTTCCGTCTGATACTATAACAGATAAACGTCTACGTGAGAAATCAAAAGGAATTTCATCAACTAATTTATACTTGGTTGTATATTCTTGCATATCATTTTGCAAAGCTCTGTGTACCACAGCTTCGTCGATATTTCCTTTTAATCCTGTCTGGAAATATGAATTCAAAAATGCATGTTTTAAAACACGTAAATCTTCATCACCATTTATATCTAAATATTTTTCTAAAACGATTTTATCTTCTGTTAAAGTTCCAGTTTTATCAGTACAAAGAATGTTCATAGCTCCAAAACTTTGAATTGAATCTAATTTTTTTACAATTGTCTTCTTCTTTGACATTTTTACTGCACCTTTTGAAAGGCTTGAAGATAAAATGACAGGTAGTAGAAGTGGTGTTATACAAATTGCAATTGCAACTGCAAAAGTAAAAGCTGTTACAGGTGAATGTTTCCAAGCATTTAGAATAAATACTATGGGGGTCAATACAAGCATAAAACGTATAAGAAGTTTACTAATACTTTCAATTCCCATTTGAAAAGCAGATTTCGGTTTTCCAGTTGTAATTGTGTGTGCAACTTTACCAAAGTAAGTACTGTCAGCAGTTTTTATAACTGCACATTTTGCAGAACCACTTATAACATTTGTTCCCATAAAACAAATAGTATCTAAATCAGAAATGCTATCTAGCTCATCCAAAGAAATTTCAGAATTTGAAACTTTTCTTACTGCATCAGACTCTCCTGTTAATGAAGATTGTCCAACATATAAATCTTTAGCTTCCAAAACCCTTAAATCAGCAGGAATCATACTACCAGCTGAAAGAATTACAATATCACCTAAAGTTATCTCTTTTATTGGAATTTGAACCTCTTTTCCATCTCTCAAGACAGTTGCAGTAGTTGCAACTAATTCTTTTAGCTTTTCAGCAGCTTTATTAGAACGATACTCTTCAAAAAATTCTAAAAGAGTACTTGCTGTAACCAAAATTGCAATAACAATAATGTTTGCGTAGCTTGGTACTTCTGCTAAATATACGTCAGTATAAAAAAGAATTAGTACAATTCCGAAGCAAAATGCAATTAAATGGGCTAAATAGGCTTTCAAAGAAATAGTTATACCATTTCTTTGGCTTAGTTTGGCTAATTTCGTTTAGTCCATATTTATGTATTCTGTTTTCAGCTTCACTAGAAGATAGACCATTTTCATCTATATTATATGTTTCGATAAAATCTTTTTTGGGAAGTGTACATTCTTTTCCATATAATTTTTCTACATTTACATCATCTTTATAATTTTTAACATTTGTCATATAAATCATCTCCATTAAAAATTATACCACTAATTTCAAAAAGCAAAACAAAAATATGGAAAAAAATAAAAAAATATTATATAATTTGAAAAGTGAAAGGTGGGAGTATTTTATGAGCTGTTCAAACAAAAATATAGAAAGAACAAGAGTGGCAGGGATTGTTCCTATGGAAGGCGGATTTGCATTTATGCATAGAAAAGACGTGATAAAAAGAAAGGATTATCAGGATTATTATACTTTTCCAGGTGGTGGTCTCGAAGCTGATGAAACGCCAGAACAGGGAGTTATAAGGGAAATAAAAGAGGAATTTGGTATAGATGTAAAAGTAGTAAAAAAATTGTATGAAATTTATTCAGATAAGTTTAATCAAAGAGAATTATTTTTCTTGTGCAAATATGTAGGAGGGGTGTTTGGTACAGGAGATGGCCCAGAGTTTAATAATGACCCTAAATATGCTGAGTGTGGTAAGTATATTCCTGAAATTGTGAATAAAGAAGATATACCAAACATTTTGCTTTTGCCAACAGATGTTAGAGATTTATTTGTTAGGGACATTGAAAGTTAACACAAATCCCCCTAAGTGTATAATAGGGGGATTTTTTGTGATAGAATTCTAATTATTATTTTCAAATAATTCTTTAATATATAAATCGCTATTTTGTAAGTTGTTGTTTTTACCTTGCAATAAGTTTTCAAAAAACATTATTACATAATCAAATGTAGGATAGATTCCTTTTGGAATATTTCCATAGTTGCTTCTTACCAAAGCATTTCTAAAATATAAACTTTTATCTTTAAACATATCATTATTAACATTAAAGCCCATATTATTAAGATATTTTTCAATAAATACTGCTGTTGTTCTTGTATTTCCTTCTCCAAAAGGGTGTACTTGCCAAATACTTGAAGTAAATTTTGCGATATGTTCAATCAATTCGTCATTATTTAATTTTGAATAATCAAAGTTCTTTTCTTCTTTAAAATCATAGTCGAAATAGCTTTCAATATCTTGATAATTTACGTATTTAACAGTTTCTCCATTTAGTATATCTTCTTTTTTTGTAATATTATAATTTCTGTAATTACCTGCAAAGTTGTAGATGTCTTTAAATAAGTATTTATGAATATTTTTTAATGTAATAGGGCTAAAACCAAAACTTTTGTCTTCTAATAATTGAGCAATTCTTAATGATACTAAATCACATTCTTTTTCTTTTTGAATATTTATATCATTGGAGTTTTGTGTTTCATAATATGTTTTTAATAAGTTTTCTACTTCATAATATTTTAATTCTCCATTGATGTTTTTTTGTGATAAGTCTAATAAGTATTTAGAAGGTTCTAAATTATCAACTTTATTTAAACCAATACCAGTGTTCCAATATTCTTGTTTTTTGGTAGTATCGGTTATTTCATTTTCAATTATATAATTTTCTTCATTAGACATATAAAACCTCCTAAGTTTTTCTTTAAATTACTACTATATTATACCATATATTAGACTTTGTTCGCAACTTAATTTTAGACTTTTTGGGACAGGCCAAAAAAATTTTAAAAGCATATAAAAAAATATTATGCAAACCTTGAAAAATTTATAATATAGTGATATAATATTAACGGAAACAATAGAGAGGAGTGAATTAGTAATGTCTCGGACAGGACTAAAAAGATGTTTCGTATTGCAATCTGGAAAAGAATTAATTGTTGATTTTGACAAAGGTCACAATGATGTTGCACTAGACTACATTGAAGAGAAGGGATATAAAAGAGATATGCAGAGATTAGGAGTAGATCCAATTAAGTATATGGTTTTATATCTAGGTGCTGCAAAAGTTGGTAGTAAGACCGAAGGTAAAATTATTGAAGTTTGTATGCCGTATTCTACACAAAAAGTGGAAAAAGTGGTGCAAAAATACAAAGAAATTGGATATGAAATTCATCCGAGAAGAATTCACGAGAAATGGTAATTGAAGAATTTCAATCAATAACAAAAAGTCGTTAGAGAATATAGAGCTCTAACGACTTTTTGGGTATTATGATAAAAAAACGACAAAGCTTGATAAAATTAACATAAAATGATATAATGTAGATAAGGTAAAGTACAAGGAGATATAATATGAACTCAACAATAGTAAAAGGACTTGGATTCTGGCTCCCAAAGAAAGACAAATATTATTCGGGTAACGACCATGAGAAAATTGCACAGGAAATTATTTCAGAAAAGCAAGAAACTGAGCAATTTGAAGAACCGAAATTTAAAACCTATTCAGATTATGTAGTTTACAAATTGGGTGGAGTAAAATTTCGAAATGATTCTTGGCAAAAAGCAATAGTTGTTGCAAGTGGTACTTCTCGAATGATAGATGTGAAAAAATTTCTAGAAGATTATGCGATGCTAGGATTTAGAATTCAAAGAATTTGATTACTGAATTCTTCTAAAAGAGAACTCTGAATGGAGTTCTCTTTATTTTGGTTAGTCGTCTAATGTTACAGTTAAGTGAGAAAAGTTCTTCTAAATATCAACGTTTTTTTATATAAAAATTCTTGTAATATGAAATTATGTAAAATGGTATTGACAAAACCACACAATCATTATAAAATATATAACAAATTTAAGAGTTTACCTAAAAGAAACAAAACTTGAGCGGTAAAGGGTAATAACAATAGAAACATTACCTACACTTATAAAGTAAGATATATAAAGTCTTGCAAAGGAGTCTTAAAAGAAGATTTCTTTGCAGGGCTTTTAATTTTATCCAAAACGAGGTCTGTCCCCAATGGCAAAAAATTGCCAAAAAGGTCCGTCCCCAGTGGCAATAAAGGAGGAAAAAAATGAATATTATTGAAGTTAAAAATTTGAACAAAAGATTTACGGTTAAGCAAAAAGAAAAGGGAATAAAGGGAAGTATAAAATCAATAATTAAACCTAAATACAAAAAGATAAGAGCGGTAAACAATATAAGTTTCACAGTTGAAAAAGGGGAAATGTTAGCTTTTATCGGACCAAATGGAGCTGGTGAGTCTACAACTATAAAGATGTTAACTGGGATTTTGTATCCAACAAGTGGTGAGATTATAGTAAATGGAATAAATCCTGCTAAGCAAAGAAAAAAGTTAGCTTATAAAATAGGTACAGTTTTTGGTCAAAAAGAGCAATTATGGACACATCTAACACCTTATGACAATTTTAAGTTTTTTGGTGCGATATATGATATACCAAATGACGAAATTGAAGATAGAATAGAAGAGTTATCAAATACTTTTGAATTACAAGAATTTATAAATACACCAGTAAGAAATTTGTCATTGGGACAAAGGATAAGATGCGAAATGGTTGCAGCTTTGATACATAAGCCAGAGATATTATTTTTAGATGAGCCAACTATCGGATTGGACCCAGTAGTAAAGAAAAATATAAGAAAGCTAATTAAGAAGATGAACAAAGAATTAGGAACAACTATATTTTTAACAAGCCATGATGTTGGGGATATAGAAAAGTTGTGTAAAAGAGTAATTATAATAAATAAAGGGAAAATAATTATGGATGACACAATGCAGAATTTGAAATCAAATAAACCACTAGAAGATATAATAACAGAAATTTATCAAGAAGCGACAATATGAGAGATATTTTGGGACAAAAAAGAAACGTCCCAAAATGTCCAAAAGGGAGGGAAAAACAATGCGAAAATACTTTTACATATATAAATCAACATTAATAGAAAATTTAAGCTACATACCAAACATAATATTAGGATTTACCAACTTCTTTATAATGATGTTTGTATTTTTAAACTTGTGGGAATATATTTATTCAGATGCTACACAAATTATAAATGGATACACGATGAAACAAATGATATGGTATGTATTAGTTACAGAAGTTTTGTGGTTTGGAAGTAGAAACAAAATTTTAATAAGAGAGATAAGTCAAGATATAAAAACAGGAAACATTGCATACAACATAAATAAACCATACAATTATGTGTTTTATATAGTGGCTAAACATTTAGGAGAGATTACGATAAAACTAATACTATTTATAATAGTACGGGATAATAATGGGAATGTGCTTTGTAGGACCAGTAGATAATTTCAACTTTGCAAATATTCCTTTTATTTTAATAACAGTATTGCTTCGGTGTACTTATAAATTCAACTTTAAGAATAACAATTAGCATTATAGCATTTTGGATAGAAGACCCAGCACCATTTCATTGGGTATATGACAAGTTATTACTAATGTTAGGAACATTATTCCCAATAGAGATGTTTCCAGAATTTCTAAGACCAATAATAAAATGTACACCAATATTTGTTGTAACATATGGTCCAGCAAAGCTTTTTATAGATTTTAATATAAATACTTTTATTCAAATATGTATTGCACAAATTTCATATTTAGTAATATCAATATTTGTAATTATAGTTTTATACAATAAAGGGGTGAAAAAATTAAATGTTAACGGAGGTTAGAAATCAAATAAAAGTTATATTTTTATCATTAAAATATAACATAATGAGAGAAATGACAAACAAAGTAACTTTTATAAGTAATGTACTTTTTATGATATTAAATAATTCAAGTTTTATAATTCAATGGATAGTATTGTTCAGTCTAAGGCAAGAAATAGGTGGATATACAATGAAAGAAATAATATTGCTCTGGGGAATAGCGTCAGGAACATTTGGATTATCAAGAATTGTTTTTAGTAAAGCATTTGAATTATCAGAATTGATAATAGAAGGAAAATTAGATACATTCTTAGTACAGCCTAAAAACGTATTTTTAAGTGCAATAACTTCACAAACAAAAATATCTGCAATAGGTGATTTAATTTATGGATACATATGCTTATTTGTGTATGGAGTAACAGTTAGTAACTTTATATTGTTTACAATATTTTTAATAACAGGTGGAATTATAGTAGCTGCTTTTGCAAGCATAGTAAATTGTATATCATTTTGGATTGTTAAAGGTGATTTTTTTGCAGATGCATTAAGTAATATAATGATAGATTTTGCAACATATCCAGGAAATATATTTAAAGAGGGAGTGAAAATTTTATTTTATACAGTTGTACCAGTGGGATTTGCAAATTACTTGCCAGTTGAAACAATTTTAAATTTTAATTTTGTAAATTTTGTTTGTATTATTGGTTTTACAGTGATAATTACTGCTTTGGCATTTGCTGTTTTTTACAAAGGTTTGAAAAGGTATTCTTCTTCTAACTTGATGAATTCTAGAATTTAGATTTTTTGTTGTTTTAATATACAGTGTTTAAAAATAATGTTATAATGAGAGTGATAACTAGTAATTTGTAGAGGTGAGAAATATGTTTAATGAAATATGTATTTATGAAGTCAAACTAAATAAACAAGATGAAGTTGAGAAATTAATGAAAGAAGTAGCAGAATTTTATAAGTCTCAAAAAGGTGTTATTGATGTTAAATATATAAAAAGGACTCATAGACAAAAAGACTTCAATTCAGTTAAAAAAGGAATACCATCAGTTGAACTAACTAGATATGTTGATAAAGTGACATATATCTTACATTGGACTTTGGAAAATAAAGAAGTTCATGCAGAAGTATCAAAGTTAGGCATAGAAAAATTTTATAAAAGATGGAATAGATGTTTAATTACAATGCCTAAAATTATGTTAGGAGAGAATATAGTTTAATAAGATAAATTACAAGTTGTATAGTAGTTTAAGAAGGAGTTTACACTTCTTCTTTTTAAAGTAAAAAAGTTTTGAAAAACTATTGACTCTCTCGTTGCGTCATACTTTATAATACTAAATATGGGAGGAAGAAATAAATGTTAACAGTAAAAGAAATTAGTGAGATAACAGGTATAAGTAGAAGAACTTTACATTATTATGATAGTATTGACTTATTAAAACCTACAAAAGTTACTGAAAAAGGTTATCGTTTATATGATAAAGTAGCACTTAATCGTTTGCGAACTATTTTAATGTATCGTGAATTAAGGTTTTCATTGAAAGACATTAAAAGAATATTAGACAATCCAAATTTTGATTCAAATAAAGCATTAGTAGAACAAATAAAATTATTAGAATTACAAAAGCGACATATTGAAGAAATTATTTCTTTAGCTCATCAAATTCAAATAGAGGGAGGTGGAAATATGGATCTAAAAGTATTTAATAATGAAGAATTTAATAATTATGCTGATGAAGTAAAAGAGAGATGGGGTAATACAAATCAATGCAAAGAATATGAACAAAAAAATAAAAATAGGAGTAAACAAGAACTTGAAAATATACAAGATAAATTTATGAGTATTTTTGCAGAATTAGGAGCTTTAAAACATTTGTTAGTAGAAGATGAAAAAGTGCAAGAAAAAATAAAAGCATTACAGAAATTTATAACAGATAATTATTATAACTGTACTAATGAAACTTTAAATGGTCTAGGACAAATGTATGTAAATGATGAAAGATTCAAAAAGAATATTGATAAAGCAGGTGGAGATGGTACAGCTAAATTTGTAAGCCAAGCAATATCTGTGTATTGTTCAAAATAATAGTAAAAATTTATAACAATAAATAGGGTAGATAAAGTTGAATTTATCTACCTTTTATTATATAATGATAATCAAAGATAGTAATTTGAAAGTGAGATATAGATTATGGAAAAAGGTATAATAATTTATCAATCAAAGTATGGAGCTACTAAAAAATATGTAGATTGGCTAATTGAAGAAACTAAATTTGATTGCATTGAAACATCAACTGCAAAGATGAAAGATATTGAAAAATATAATATAGTAATTTTATGTGGTGGAATTTATGCTTCTGGAATAGCAGGCTTATCATTTTTTAGGAAAAACTATGATGAATTAAAAAACAAAAAATTAGCAATATTTTGTGTAGGGGCATCTCCATTTGAAGAACAAGCATTTAAGGAAATAAAAACTCGTAATCTTAAAGAAGATTTAAAAAATATTCCAACATTTTATGGTAGAGGTGCTTGGGATGAAGAAAATATGTCATTTAAAGATAGAACTTTATGCAAAATGTTACAAAAAGCAATTGCAAAAAAAGATCCTAATACTTATGAACCTTGGATGAAGGCATTGATGGGTGCAGTAGGCAAAAAGTGTGATTGGACTGATAAAGAATACTTAAAACCATTATTAAAGTATATTAACTAAAAAATTACAAGTTATAATGGAGATTATATTATGGTATGCAAAGAATGTTATAGTGATAAAAATAGAATTACCCCCTTATTAAATGCAAGAGAATGTTTAGAAAATCATTTACAATATGTTTGTGGAACTTGTGGCAGATGTATTTGTATTGATAAAGATAAAATAAGAGGTTTACAAAGATGGAACTTTCCATTTAAAAGTTTAGATATAGCAAAATTATATTTAAGAACAGCAGATTATACTAATAAAAAATGTTGTGGTATTTATGAAATAGAAAATTCAAAAGGAAGAAAATCGTATAAAATATTTGCTAGTGATACAGAATTAAAAGAATATTTATTAAAGAATAAAGATAAAGTATGCAAAGACAATAAATCAATGTTTACAATGAACGAATATAAAGAATATTCTAATACTAAAATAAAGCATTTATCACAAGAAGAAGTTGAAATATATTTAAGTGAAATGTAATGCACAAATTACAATATTGAGGAGTGATAGAAAGTGGAAACAAAAATTATAAATAATATAACAGTAGTTAATAGTAAAGAACTTATAATAAAAGACGTTCAGTCAGCAATTGATTTTATTATGACTATAAAATATGAAACAAACTGCAATAAAATAGCATTAAATAAAAGTGCAGTAATAGAAGATTTTTTTATATTGAGTAAGGGATTAGCAGGAGAAATCTTACAGAAGTTTATAAATTATCAAACGAAATTTGCTATATATGGAGATTATTCAAAATATACAAGTAAACCATTAAAAGATTTTATATATGAAAGTAATAATGGTAAAGATATATTTTTTGTAGAAAATGAAGATGAAGCAATAGAAATGCTAAGTAAAGTATAAATACAACTTAAAATATATGGAGATGATGTATATATGGAAAAATGGTTAAAATGGGCTATAGAAATTCAAAGTTTAGCACAAGCAGGACTTACCTATACAGATAATGTATATGATATAGAAAGATATGAAAGATTAAGAGAAATATCAGCAGAAATGATAGAAGAAAGAAGCGGTATAAGTTTAGAAAAAGTAAAATACCTATTTTGCAATGAAACAGGATATCAGACACCTAAAATTGATACAAGAGCAGTTATATTTAAAGATAATAAAATATTATTAACTCACGAAAATAATGGAACTTGGTCATTGCCTGGTGGTTGGTGTGATGTTCTTGAATCTGTTGGAAGTAATACCAAAAAAGAAGTTAAAGAAGAAACTGGATTAGATGTAGAAACAGTTAAAATAATTTCTATTCAAGATAGAAATAAACATAATAGACCAATATATGCTTATGGAGTATGTAAAGTATTTGTATTATGCAATGTTACTGGTGGAGAGTTTACCGAAAATATAGAAACAACAGAAATAAAATATTTTTCATTAGATGAAATACCAGATAATTTAGCAGAAGAAAAAACAAATAGAGAACAAATTGAGATGTGTTTTAAAGCAATTAAAGATGAAAATTGGCAGACACAATTTGACTAAAAACTTACAATTTTGAGGAGAGATAGAAAATGACTTATAAATATATGTATAAAACTCCAAAAAACTTTTCAAATATGATTATGAATAGTGATGGAGAATATTTAACAGGTTTATGGTTTGAAGATTCAAGAGATTCTTCTAAGCATATAATAGATTGTGAAGAGAAAGATTTAGAAATATTTAGACAAACAAGTAAATGGTTAGATATTTATTTTAGTGGCAAAAATCCTAATTTTACACCAAAGTATAAAATAAAAAACTTAACACCTTTTAGGCAAGAAGTAACTGATATAATGAACTCTATTGAATATGGGAAAGTTGTAACCTATAACGATATATCAAAAATAATTGCTAAAAAAAGAGGCTTGAAAAGAATGTCAGCACAAGCAGTTGGAGGAGCAGTTGGCTGGAATCCTATTTGTATTATAATTCCTTGTCATAGGGTAGTTGGAACAAACGGAAGTCTAACAGGTTATGGCGGAGGACTAAAAAACAAAGTGGAACTATTAAAACTAGAAGGAAACGATATGAGCAAATATTTTGTTCCAAAGCAAGGTACAGCATTATGATAAGATGTAAATGGTGCAATTTAAAAATCAAAAAATACATAGAATATTACGATAGAAAATGTTTTATATATAAATAAGAAAATAAATGATGTTATAATGAGAGCGATAATTAGTAAATTGTCGTTAGAATTGGAGGAACAATGTCTTTAATAAGTGTAAATAATTTAACTTTTGGATATGATGGAAGTTATAACAATATATTTGAAGATGTATCATTTAATATAGATACTAATTGGAAATTAGGATTAATTGGTAGAAATGGTAAGGGAAAAACTACATTCTTAAAGTTATTACAAGGAAAATATGAATATAAAGGAACAATATCTAAAAATGTTGATGTTGATTATTTTCCATTTGAAGTAACAAACAAAAATAGAATTTCAATAGAGATAGTAAATGAAATTGCTCCAAATGTTGCAGATTGGGAAATTATAAAAGAATTGAACTTGCTAAATAGCGATACAGAAATATTATATAGGAACTTTAATTTATTAAGTGGCGGAGAACAAATAAAGATACTTTTAATAAGCCTATTTTTAAAAGGAAACAATTTTTTACTTATAGATGAGCCTACAAATCATTTAGATATTGAAACAAGAAATAATTTAGTTAATTATTTAGAAAAGAAAAAGGGATTTATAGCCGTTTCGCATGATAGGAACTTTTTAGATAAAGTTGTAAATCATATAATTGCAATAAATAATACTAATATTGAAATTAGGCAAGGTAATTTTTCGTCTTGGAAAGAAAATAAGGATAGACAGGATAATTTTGAAATAATGCAAAATAAAAAGTTACAAAAAGATATAAACAGGCTTGAAATTTCCTCTAAAAATTCTGCAAAATGGTCGAATGAAGCAGAAAAAGGAAAAAGTAAAAAATACAATTCGGAAACTACGATAGATAAAGGATATGTAGGACACAAAGCTTCTAAAATGATGAAAAGCTCAAAGGTTATGGAACAAAGAACTCAAAAAGCAATAGATGAAAAATCTAATTTATTAAAAAATATAGATAGAAACGAAGATTTAAAAATTATTCCCTTAGAGAGTAATAAAAATCCACTGATTTTAGCAAATAAATTGCAGATAAAGTACAAAGAACAATCAATATTTAAACCTATTTCCTTTGAAGTAAATAATGGAGATAGAGTTGCAATAATAGGTAAAAATGGAATTGGAAAATCAAGCATATTAAAACTTATTATAGGAAAAGAAATACAATATAATGGAGAATTTAAAAAAGCAAATGATTTGAAAATATCTTATGTATCACAAAGTACAGAAAATTTAAAAGGAAATCTAAAAACTTTTGCTAGGGATAATAAAATAGATGAAAGCATTTTTAAAGCAATGTTAATAAAAATGGGATTATCAAAATCTGATTTTGATACCAATATACAAGATATGAGTGAGGGCCAAAAGAAAAAAGTTTTAATTGCAAAGAGCATATCAGAACAAGCCCATATTTATATATGGGACGAGCCTTTGAATTATATTGATATATTAACAAGAATACAGATAGAAGATACTATTTTGAATTACAAACCAACTCTTGTTTTTGTAGAACATGATGAAACATTTATTGAAAAAGTGGCAACAAAAATTATAAATTTAGAGTGATAGGTGTGTGACAAATAAAATTAGAATAAAAAATATATGAACTGAAAATTTTTCGAAAAATATTGATTATTGCTAAAAAATATGGTATATTAAAAATATAGAAAGCAACAAATTTATATAAATTGCATATAATATTATTGCTAGACATAGCAAAAAAAGTTGGTGAATCCAGCCATAAAGTTGGAACTAAAAAAAGCGGTGAATCCAGCCATTAAATTGGAATTTGAAAAAGCGGTGTTTCCAGCCATTAAATTGGAACTTAAAAAAGGGGGATTAGAGGTCAAACTCTAATCCTTTTGCATTATTGTATTTTTATAAAATTTAATATATAATTGAAATGCTAAGGAGGTAATTTGTAATGATTATAAATTTAAAGATTGTTAGAGTTAATTCAGATTATTGTGACTATTTAAGAAAATTTGATAATGAAGAATACAGTTGACTTCATCAAAATTAAAGATGGCGAATTAGGAGCTGTTAATTTGAATAATATGATACCAGTAAATGAAAGTAATTACTCTTTAGTAGATTTAAACAAAGAAACTTTAACTATTGCAGAATTAAAATACCAAAAATTATTAAGAGAACAATTAGATTGGTTAAATGCAAACTACAAACAGGTAAAAAATAAATCTTTTAAATTATATCAATTATATAACAATGGAAAATTACCAGAAAATATAAAATTGTTTCAATACTAATAAAAAAGGAAATGAATTTAATTATGAAAGTAGGAATAATTTCGGATATTCACGGAAACATAAAAGCTTTAGAAGCAGTTTTACAAGAATTAAAAAATAAAAATATAGAAAAAATAATAGTTTTAGGGGACTTAATAGGTGGAGCACCTATGTCAGAAAAAGTAGTACAAAAAATAATGGTATTACAAGACAAACTAATTATTGTAAAAGGAAACCGCGAGACACATCTAATTGAAGGATTACCAGAAGTTGTGCATGACGAGAAATTTAAAGTAACACAAGAACAAAAAGATGCTCATAAATATTTAGGGAGCGAATTAAGTGATAAGTCAAAACAATTTATAGAAAACTTACCAAGAAAAATTGAGTGTGAAATAGAAGGAAAGAAAATATATGTTTCACACTATCCACTAGACTCAAAGGGTAAATTTAGAAAACATATAAAAAAACCAAATAGTCAAGAATGTGAAGAACTATTTTCTGGAATAGATGCAGACATATATTTATATGGACATACTCATATAGAAAATTATCATATAATAAATGGCAAAATGTACATAAATCCAGGTGCTTTGGGATGTCCAGGTAAAACCGATTTGGCACCGTATGGGATATTAAATATTGAAAATGAAAAAGTAACTTATGAACAATCATATGCAAAATATAATGTACAGGAAGTAATTGATTATATGAAAAAAACTCAATTTCCTGGATATAAAGGAACACTCAAACTCTTTTATGGTACAAGTGAATAGTAATATTTTTAAATTGGAGATAAAATGAATATAATAAAACCACAAAAAATGAATATAGAAGAATTTCAAGAAATAAAATTAGAAAATATAAGAAATGATGAAGAAATTGAATATGCTAAAATAGAAAATGAAGAATGTAACAATATCTTATTACAGGATACGCAATTTGAACATTGCAAAATTAGTAATATAGTTATGCAAAATGCTGAATTAGACAAGATTACATTTAGTGATGTCATATTTAAGAACTGTGATTTTTCTAATACAAATTTTATAAACAGTACATTTATAAGATGTGAATTCAATAATTGCAAATTATCAGGCACTAGCTTTTCAGAAAATAGATTATTTAATGTAGTATTTTCAGAAACAAATGCTAATTATATCAATTTGTCAATGGCTAGTTTAGAGAGAGTTTTATTTAAAGAAATGCAAATGAGAACTTGTTATTTTCAAGAAACAAAACTAAAAGACATATTTTTTGAAGATGTTGATTTGACACGGTGCGCAATTTTTTAAGACAAGTTTGGATGGTATTGACTTATCAACTTGTAAAATAGAGAGAGTAGCTGTTTCGATTGAAGATATAAAAGGTGCTATAATTGATCAGTTTCAAGCAATAGACTTGCTTTATTTATTAGGGGTGAAAATCAAATAGATTATTAAGGCGTGTTGGGATATACCTAAAACGTCTTTTTTAATACTTTTTAACTATGAAAAAATTACAAAAAAATGAAAATAAAAGTTGACAAATACAAACAACTGTTTTATACTATATAAGTATAATAAATTAGGAGTTGATATGAGTGAGATATATTTACAATAAATTAGTAAGAGATAAAATACCACATCAAATTAATAATGAGCAGGGAAGAAAGGCAAATTATAAAATTTTAAGTGATGAACAATATATAAAAGAATTGGATAAAAAATTATTTGAGGAAGCACACGAATTTATTGAAGAGTATAGTGTTGAAGAATTAGGAGATTTAATGGAAGTCATTTTTACTATAATGGAAATTAAAAATATATCAATTCAACAAGTTGAAGAAGCTAGAAAAATTAAAGAAAATAAAAAAGGTGGGTTTAAAGACAAAATTTATTTAATTGATGTTGAACAAGAACATGCAGATGAACGTGAAGAAATGGAATTAAATAAGGAGTGGAGAAAAAACAGCTAATTTTATAATCGCTTTGGGTGTTTTTAAGGACTGTCCCCAAAAACACCCAAAGAATTTAAACAAGAATATTATAAAACAAAGTAGTAGTCATGCAAACCAAAACACCGACAAACAGTAGGAATTAAGAATGCAAGAAAAGTCCACTTCCAACTACCAGTTTCCTTCTTAATAGTCAAAAGCGTAGTAGTACAAGGGAAATGCAAACAAGTAAAAATCATAACATTAATAGCAGTAAGCATAGTCCAGCCATTCTGAACCAAAATCTCGCCAATAGAAAAAGTATCTTCCAAATTAACCAAAGAATTTTTACCAAGGTAGCACATCAAAATAATAGGCAAAACAATTTCATTAGCAGGAATACCAAAAATAAATGCAGCTAAAATATAACCGTCAAATCCCATAAGTTTAGCAAAAGGATTTAAAAAGTTAGCAATAATTGAAAGCAAACTTGCGCCGCCAATTGATATACTTGCAAAAAGCCAAATGATAAGCCCAGCAGGAGCGGCAACAGCAATTGCTCTGCCTAATACAAATAAGGTTCTATCCAAAAATGAGCTAACAATAATTCTTCCAAATTGTGGCTTTCTATATGGTGGCAATTCTAATGCAAATGATGAAGGCATTCCTTTTAAAATTGTTTTTGACAGTATTTTTGATACTAATAATGTAAGGAAAATTCCTAAAAGTATGACAAATATTACAGCTATTGTTGATACAATTGAAGCTCCAAAACCTTGCATTGTTCCAGCAATAAATATTGTTGCTATTGATATTAATAGTGGAAACCTTCCATTACAAGGTACAAAATTGTTTGTTAATATTGCAATTAGTTTTTCTCTTGGGGAGTTGATTATTCTACATCCTACAACACCAGCAGCGTTACAACCAAACCCCATACACATAGTAATCATCTGTTTTCCAGTGCAACAACATTTCTTAAAAAAGCCATCCATATTGAAAGCAATTCTAGGCAGATATCCCAAATCTTCCAAAAAAGTAAATAAAGGGAAGAAGATAGCCATAGGCGGAAGCATAACAGATACAATCCAGGTAAGAGTTTGATAGACGCCAGAAATTAGCATATCTGAAAGCCAGGCTGGACAATGAATCCAGTTGGCAAACAGGAATAATTTTTCCTGAAACCACGCAAAACAGCTAAACAAGAGTTGAGAAGGGTAATTACTTCCAACAATGGTAAGCCAAAATATAATTCCTAAAAATAAAATCATAATAGGAAAACCAAAAGTTTTAGAAGTAAGAATTTTATCAATTTTTCTATCTTTTCCGAGTATGATTTTCATTTTCGAAAGTACATACTTTTGCACAAATTTCCTCAGCACGTTTCATAATAGCCGAAACAATAACATCAGGGGATTTTTCACATTCGGGATATGTTACTAAGTTTGGGTTTGGAACGATTTCCTTTTTACAAACCTTTGATATAGTATCCATTAAATTGTTTAAAGTTTTCTTTTTTCTTGCAATAGTTCCGAACAACAGGTACACCTAGTTCTTTTGATAATAATTTTAAGTCTATTTTTATTTTTTTCTTTTTGGCTTCATCTAACAAATTAACACATACAACTATATTTTTCGTAATTTCCATAATTTGAAAAACCAAATTCAAATTTCTCTCTAAACAAGTACTATCAACTACAATAACAGTTGCATCAGGATTACCATACAAAATAAAGTCACGTGCAATTTCTTCTTCTTCAGAATTAGACATAATAGAATATGTACCAGGAATATCAACAAATAAAAAATCATTTCTCCTAAAAGTGCAATTGCCAGTAGCATTTGCAACAGTTTTGCCTGGCCAATTACCAGTATGTTGATGAAGACCAGTTAACCCATTAAATATAGTTGATTTTCCTACATTCGGATTTCCAGCTAATGCAATAGTGTAGCCATCTTCATTTTTCAAATTTTTAAAATCGTCTTCTAATAATTGTGTTCCGGTTGAAGAGTTAGTAAGGCCCATAAAAACACCTCCTAATTTAATTAATATAATTTATGTTAAAAAAATTAAAAGGTGATATATATTATAAATTTACAAAAATAGAGTAAGCATCTTCATCTCTAATAGCAATCAAACTGCCACGAATATCAAAAGCACGCAATCCGCCAGAAGGACTACTTAAAACAGGTGTAATTGAAGAACCTGAAACAAGCCCTAAATCTAAAAGACGTCTACGAATTTCTCCATCGCAAGTTAGATTTTCTATAATGCCCTTTTGGTTGATGGGCAAAGAAGTTAAAGAAATAATATCTCTGTTCATTGGGCATACCTCCTAAACTCTTATTATAATATTATATTTTGTCGAAAAATAAATGTTACTTTTACATATTGACAATTTTCTTAAATTATGAAAAAATAGCAAAGTAAAAATAAGAAGCAAAATCAAATAACATTCAAAAAATGTAAAAGGAAGGATTGATATAAAATGGAAAAGATAAGAGGTTTTGAAGTAGCAAAAGGATTTGAAGATAAAGGAATTAATTTACCAATTAGAAAAACAAAATATTCAGCAGGATATGACGTAGAAGCAGCAGAAGATATAACAATACCAAGCTTCAAAAAAGGTATGAACCCAACATTAGTAAAAACAGGAATAAAAGCATATATGGCAGATGACGAAGTTCTAATGTTATATAACAGAAGTTCAAACCCAAAGAAAAAAGGGCTAATATTAGCAAATAGTGTAGGAGTAATAGACAAAGACTATTATGGAAATCCAGATAATGACGGACACATTATGTTTGCATTTTACAATATAAAAGAAGAAGACATCGAAATAAAAAAAGGAGAAGCAATAGGACAAGGGGTATTCCAAAAATACTTTGTAACAGATGACGATATTGCAGAAGGAGAAAGAGTTGGAGGATTTGGATCAACAAGTAAATAGAAGTAAAATTAAAGTTTCCAAACAAAATATAGAATACATAGTGCAAAAAGACTAAAAAAATAGTAAAAAAAATTAAAAAACTTTAAGGCTTACAGCCACAAGTGAAACAGGCTAAATATACATAAAAATATAAAGGTAAAGGCTTTGACTTTTACCTTTTTTTGTAGTATAATAAATATGGTTAAAAAATCCAGTAAAGTTAGTAAGAGATTTTTTGTTACATAACTTTATTATCTTTTTTTCGCCAATAAAAAATGCTGAAAGGAGTGAACTTACATGTTTAATGTAGGAGACAAAATTGTATATCCAATGCATGGAGCAGGGGTTATAGATTCAATAGAAGAAAAAGATATATTAGGGGAGAAACAAGCTTACTATATTTTGAAAATGCCAGGGGAAGTAAAAGTAATGGTGCCAACAGCTAAGGCAGAAGAAATAGGGGTAAGAAATATAATAGATAAAGGTTCAGCAGATAAAGTAATAGGTATACTAGAACAAGATGAAACAGTTATGGACAAAAACTGGAATAAGAGATATAGAGATAATATGGATAAAATGAAAAGCGGAGACATATATGAAATTGCAGATGTTGTTAGAAATTTAAGTTTTAAACAAAAAGAAAAAGGTCTATCAACAGGTGAGAAAAAGATGCTTAATAATGCAAAACAAATTCTAGTAAGTGAATTAGTTTTAGCAGAACATGCATCACAAGAAGAAGTGGAACAATTAGTTGATAATAAAATCAATACATCTTATATGATGTTTAGAGCAGATGATATTCAACCTGAAAGTGTTGTTAATAAGTTTATTCCATTTGATGGAACAGGAACAAATGATTAAAGGAAATGTCCATTTGGGACGTTTCCTTTTGGACATTTTGTCCATTCTGGGACACTTCTTTGTACTTGGGGTTGTTTTTTTGATTTTTTTTTGAAATTGTATTGACAAATTTTTGTTGGCATATTATAATATGTATTGTCGTTAATAGATGACCAGTTCATTTTTATGCAGATGTGGCGGAACTGGTAGACGCACAGGACTTAAAATCCTGCGGTTGAATAAACCGTGCCGGTTCGATTCCGGCCATCTGCACCATAGACTTATCAAAGCTTTGAAGCAATTTGATAGGTTTATTTTTTTGCTCAAAAATCAATAAATTTATGATGTCTAACAATTTTGTTATATTTTTTAAATTCTAACTATTTATTGAATAAGAAATTAATTAATGATATAATACAGGAAAACTTTATTAGTGCTTTTTTATCAAAGAACATGGATGTTGATAGAAGTAAAATAATAGACAAAAAAATTATAAAGATAGAGTTAATTAATTGAAATATATGAATAGTTAATAGATAGTAAGTAAATGTTTTTCTGGGGGGAAACGTGAAAAGTGAAAAAATAGAAGAAGGCGAGATATTGAAGTTTGAAGCAATGAAAAGTTTTAAATATATAAAGGACACGTTTGTTTAAAGATGAAATAACAGATATGCTGTTTGCAATAAAAAAATATGAACCAGCACCACAAAATATAGATTTTAAAGAAGAATTATATGATAGATTTGTAGATGAAATAAAAATATTATTTAAAGTATCACATCCTAATATTGTTAGAATATACGATTATTATCTATATCCTAGTTATAAAGTAGGATATTTGCAAATGGAATATATTAATGGAACAGCAATTAATAAATATGTTCCTTTTCCATGGGATAAGAGTTGGGAAGAAATATTTATTGAAGTTATAAAAACTTTTAAATATTTAGAAGAGAATAATATTCTACATAGGGATATTAGAGCTGAAAATCTATTACTAGATGAAAATTGTAACTTTAAATTAATAGATTTTGGATTTGGAAAAATTACAAATAATAGTAGTAATATAGACTTTAAGTCAAAGAATAGCATTTTACTAAATTGGCCAGTAACTGAGATGCCAGAAGAAGTGGAGAAATCTCAAGATTATGATAATAAGACAGAAATATACTTTGTAGGTAAATTATTTTTTCATATTTTTAGAGAGAACAAAGTTGATTTTAAATACAAAACAATTATAGAAAAAATGATACAATATTCTTGTTTTGAAAGATACAACTCGTTTGAAGAAATTTATACAGATATTTCAAAAGGAATTTTTAATGAAATCAAGTTTTCTAATTATGAAAAAGGAACATACAGAAATTTTGCAGATTCATTGTATAATAATATCTTTGTATATACTGGTCCATATGAACTAAAAACTAATATTGAACAAATAATAAATGATTTAGAAGACGTTGTAAAAGAAAACTCATTAGAGTTCTTCATACAATCAAATACAAAACTAATAAATTGTTTTGTATCCGGTTCATATAGATATAAAACAACTATAAGCATACAGGTTGAGATAGTAACAAAATTCTATGAATTCTTTATAAAATTATCAAGAGAAAAGCAAAAAAACTTACTTGATAATTTGTATAATAGATTAAATACAATAAAAATAGAAAGAGAAGATGATTTACCATTTTAACATGTTAAATTTATAAAGAGGAGAGTGATTTTATGGCAAATACTGAAACAAATAGAATTGAAAATAAAGAGCAACTAAATGAAGATTTTGAGCAAGAAGTTATTGCTTTTCTTAACTACAAAGAGGGTGGAATAATTTATGTTGGAGTTAGAAAAGACGGACAAGTAGTTGGTCTTAAAGATATAGATTTGACGCAGTTACAAATAAAGGATAGAATTAAAAATAATATACAACCATCTACTTTAGGATTATTTGATGTAATAGTGGAAACAATAGATAATAAAGAAGTAATAAAAGTTGTTATATCTAGTGGGACTGAAAAGCCTTACTATTTAAGAAAAAAAGGAAGAACTCCTGAAGGCTGTTACATTAGAATTGGTAGTAGCAAGGAAAGAATGACTTTTGATATGATTGATGAGATGTATGCTAGGCGTGTCAAAAATTCTTTAAAAGAAATAGAGTCTCCTAGACAAGATTTAACTTTTAGACAATTAAAAATTTATTATGAAGAAAATGGGATGAAACTGAATGATAATTTTGCAAGAAATCTAAATCTTCTAACAGATGAAGGAAAATATAATTATAATGCTTATTTGCTTGCAGATGAAAATAATATATCAATAAAATTAGTTAAATATTTAGGAACAAATAAATTAGAATTAATAGAGAATCATGAATATGGTTATTGTTGTATAATTACTGCAACGAATAGAATATTAGACAGATTAGTTGCAGAAAATACAGTATATGCAAAAATTGAATATAAAGGAAGAAAAGAAGTTGAAATGATTGATAGCAAAGCTTTAAAAGAAGCTGTTATAAATGCTATTGTTCATAGCGATTATACTTATAATACTTCTCCAATAGTAGAATTGTATTCGGATAGAATTGAGATTACTTCTGGTGGTGGACTTCCTCAAGAGTTATCACAAGAAGAATTTTTAGAAGGTGTTACTGCTCCAAGAAACAAAGAGCTAATTAGAGTATTTAAAGACGTAGATTTAATTGAAAATATTGGCTCTGGAGTATTGAGAATATTAGATGCTTATGATAAAAATTGCTTTAAATTTATGGAACATTTCTTAAGGGTTACTTTTAAATATAGAGAGAATCCTTTTAAATATGATTCTGAAAATAAAGTGCCAACAAATGACACAATAAATGACACATTAAAAGACACATTAAAGTTAACTAAAAATGAACAACAAATTTTAAATTTGATAAAAAATAATAATAGTATAACAAGAGAAGAAATAGTAAATAGAACAAAACTTTCAGATAGAACTATATCAAGAGTAATAAAACATTTGCAGGAAGAAAATATAATTTTAAGAGAAGGATCAAAGAAAACAGGTTATTGGAAAATAAAAACATAATTAAGTTATACTAGTATTTTCTCGTAGATACCAAAAGGGAAAAATAGGTACTTATGGTGCTAATAAAACACAGAAATGTTAAAACTTAAAATCCTGCGGATTAATAATCCGTGCCGGTTCGATTCCGGCCATCTACACCAAATTTTATAAATTTTTAAAGATATTGTAGATTATCATACAATATCTTAATTTATTTCAAAGTATTGTAAATACTATCTTTTAAAGGTATTACTCTTACAACCTCTTCTGTCTCAAGGAATGGGCTGTTTTTACAATAATTCATTTTTACATTTTATATAAAACCTATTAGCAATGCATTAATAGAAGTGGTGTTGTAATGTTGAATATAATAAAAAAACAGCCAAAGGCTACAAAATTTTTGGCTGGATTACATTTCGTTCAGTATAAAAATACTGGATTACAATAGGCAAAATCTATATCATAAGTTCGAAAGCAAAAATAAAAAAGCCCCGAAGGGCTGTAACAGTAAACTGTTACTGAGGTTAAAACTTTACTCCGAGATATTGAGTTAAAACAAATAGAACTGTTGCAATTGCAAGAAACAGTTCTATTGCATACCCCATGAACCGTATTACTGCATTTTTGTCATTTATCATATTAGTAACAACTGATATAATAAATAAACAAAAAATCAATAGAGCGATTGCTGTTAAAAATGGATGTGCCATAAGTTTATTCCTCCTAGAATTTGTTATAATTATATTATACAATGATTTTACATAAAATGCAAATAGAATATGGAACTGTATAAAATATAAATAATTTATATAATCCCTTAAAGTAAATATATATAAATTCCACTAAAATAATATAGATAAAGTCCAAAACACTTACAGCATAAGCACTTACAAAATAACCAATTTGCTCATCTGCACCATAGACTTATCAAGGCTTTGAAGCAATTTGATAGGTTTATTTTTTTGCTCAAAAATCAATAAATTTTTTGATGTCTAACAATTTTGTTATATTTTTTAAATTCTAACACTCTCCAACTTTTTAGTTTAACATATATAAAGAGCAAACAACAGTAAAAGAAAATGGAGGACATTATTATGTTAAGAAAATTCGCATTATGGTTTATCTGCTTTGGTTTGAGTTTCTTGGCTGAAAGCCTTGGCTTGGCTAAACAAGGAAAAGCTTTTCTGGTCATTTACTTAGGTGTGGCAGGTTTAATAATCGCTCTTTGGATTCTTATCTGCCTTTCTGCAGGCGATGATTTAGGAGAATGGATTGGATTTACAGTAATTGCAGCGATCGTTTATGGGATAGTAATTGCTATAAGCCTGTTTGCTACTTGGGGAGCTACAAAATTATTTAGTGTAGATTACTATGTAGCATTCCAGATTATGACATTTGGTCAATGCCTGTGTTCTTCAAACAGGAAAGACGATTAAACCACATTAAAAAGAAAATATTTTCTTTTCCTCGAAAGAGGTTTTTTTTTGCCCTACTAATTTTGCAAACGTGTCTAGTTAGAGTATCAACGAATTATTTGTTCGAACTAATAAAATAGATACATATAAAAATCAATCAGTTAAATGGTTGGTTTTTTGTTAATATCATAAAAAGAAGACACTTATCATACAGTAAGTGCCTGATACTTTATGCGAAATTATTCTTCAAGTGTCCAAACTTCAGTTTCTGTAATACATTCATTACCAGTAGCAGATGTGCTTGTTAAAACAAAACCATTTTGCTGTAAAAAGTCTTCGATTTCTCTGTGGATTTCATAAACATCATATTTTTTATCTTCAATCCTTTTATTTTCTTTTTCCAAATTATCAACCTGAATTGTCAAATCACTTACTTGTTTTGATATTTCATCCAAATTCTTATTAATCTCACAAATCTTTTCTTTTTCTGATTTATTGTACCAAAAACGAAAAAGAGGTTTAGAGGGCTTAGATGCAATTAAAGCTTTTTTGTGTGAATTAATTTCATTGATTTGATTATTCAGATATTGAATTGTGGTTTTGTTCTGTTCACAAAGACGATTATATTTATCATATCGTGTGAGCGCAATACCCGTCCATTTTTTTTTCATTTCTTCTGACCGAAATCCATAAAAATGCACATAGCAGAATTTAATAGCAAGCCATCCATGTGGTACATAATCCCGATGTTCGATTTTTGCAGTAGTTTTTTTCATGACTAATTTCCTCCTGTATAACATACTGTTTCACATAAAATTTAAAAATTTTAACAATGATATTATATCAGAATTTTATATAAATTGCAATGATTTACATAACAATTATAGACAATTATAGTATTAAACTAAATATGTTAAGCCTTAAAGTTCTATAAAAAATATAGATAATAGCTTACAGCACAAACAATTACAAATAGTAAATTTGCTCATCTGTACCACACAGTATAAAAATAAAAACCTGCTTACAATTCAGTAAGCAGGTTTTGGTAAATATCAAACTTCCAAAAGAAGAAGAGCAGTATAAATATTAAAAATAGCCCTAACAAGTTTCTCATCTTCAACAGAAAAAGAAACCCTTCCAACAAGTTCATTTTCATAAGGCCACGAAATAGACTGACCAACCAAAAAACGAGTTCGAGAAGTACAATAAAAAAATTTAAGAAGATCTTCATCAGTTTCAATACACTTTCCCTTATACTTCATTCCCTTAATTCCAGTAAAATCAAGAATTGCAAAATAACCTGACTGAGGTTCTAAATTTTCAGGGAAATCCACAAAAGGAAGACCACATAATATTTTAGAAGCATTTTCAGGTCCTAAAATATCAGTAACAGTTTTAAGAATTTTTTCTTTAAATCTACTATCAACTACATCAATTCCAGAGACAAGCGACTTCAACAAATTAAATTTGTAAAGATAAATATTTCGTAATTCTTCAAAATAAATATCATAAGCTTCATATCTCTCATTTGTAGCATTAAATGCGCCACCAAGAGCCCTTCCAATAATATCAGGAGCAGAGTCCATTTCTTGAAAAGTTTTGTTTATAATCTCTCTAATGATAATCTCATCAGCAACTACAAATCCAGCTCTTAAAGATGCCATTGAATAGCTTTTAGAAAGTCCAAAAAGTGAAATTGTATTCCTAAACATTCCTGGAATAGTGCTAATTGGCATTGCGATGTTATTTTTATCATAAGAGATATCCCGATAAATCAGGTCATCAATAATAAAAACACCACGTTCTTTACATATTTCTGCAATTTGAAATAAAAGAGAATACTCATTTTTTCCCATTACTTTTCCAGTAGGATTATTAGGGTTTGCATTTAAAAATGCAACAACTCTTGGAACATAACCTTTTCTACGGTTATAAACTTGTTGCAAACTCTCATTTATTTGGTCAATTCGCATTGCAAGTTTAGTAGGATTTACTAAAAAGTTATCTTCTTTTTCAAGGTTCAAAACTTCTACTTCTGCGCCAGCGCGTTCAGCTCTGATAGTAAAAAGTCCATAGTTTGGGCCAGTTACTAAAACGACATCACCAGGTCTAGATATAATGTTTATAATTTGATTAAACAATACAGATGTAGAAACTGAAAAAGTTATATTATGAACAGATAGTCCTTTTTCGTCGATATCAGAAAAGGAATATGGTTCAGTGTTGATAAAACCTTCTTTTTCTACATAGTCAAGTAATTGCTTTCTTATGTTGTCATCTCCTTCTGTATATGGATAACGATACATTAAATCATTATCTAGTGAGCTTTTCATAGCTGATATAGCTGGTGGGAAAGGCTTAAATGATACAGGATTTCCAGTACCAAGGTCTGTGTCAGGCATTTCTACAATGTTTTCATCACGCACCTCGTATCCGTAAAAGTCAATTGCATCTGCAATTGATTGTACAGTTGGATTAAATTGTTCTCCATCAGTACGAATACCAATATTAGGTAAGCCAAATCGGCGATCCTTTAAA
This sequence comes from uncultured Clostridia bacterium, assembly GCA_948502395.1. Lineage (GTDB taxonomy): Bacteria > Bacillota > Clostridia > TANB77 > CAG-508 > CAG-269. The sequence continues at coordinate 116,975 of CAOPES010000005.1, forward strand.
TAAGGACGGTCCCGTAACAGTCTGTCAAGCGAACTTGATTTTGTAAGCATAATTTTACCTCCTATTATGAATGTGATTATTATACTATATAAAAGGGGAAAAGTCAATGTTATGTAAAACGTACAAATCATACATAATATGAAAATTTTTAGTATTCTATTGACAAAAACAAACAAAAAGAATATAATAATAATGTCTTATTAACAAAAAGATAAAAACAAAAAAGGAAGTGATATTATTGAAAGAAAAAAGCTCAATAGTAGTATTCGGTGGCTCATTCAATCCACCACTAAATTCTCACTTTGCAATAGCAGAACAAGTACTAAACCAATATAAAGAAGTAGAAAAAGTAATATTTGTGCCAGTAAACCACAATTATCCAAAAAAAGGATTAGAAAAAAACAAATATAGGTACAATATGTTAAAAATGATAACAGATAAAAACAACAAATTTCTACTATCAGATATTGATATGGAAGGAAATAAATCACTAAATACAATAGAAATACTAAGAAAAGTGCAAAAACAATTTCCTGATAAGCAAGTAAGTTTTATAATAGGAAGTGACAACCTAAAAGAACTAAACACATGGAAAAACTCAGAAGAACTAATTAGTAACTATAAAATTTTAGTAATGGAAAGAAACAATGACAAGTTAGAAGAAATAATCAATCAAAATGAACTATTAAAAAAATATAAAGAAAACATAAAAAAGATAAACGAGGAAATAAGAAGTAACTACAATTCTACATATGTAAGGGCACAAATAAAAAATGGAAAAAGCGTTAGATATTTACTTCCAGACGAGATATACGAATATATAGAAAAAAATAATTTATACAAGGAGTGAAAAATTATGATAAAAGATATAAAAAAAGAAATTGAAGAAATCACAAAATGGATAAAAAATTACGTAAAAGGAGCAAATGCAGAAGGAGTGGTAGTTGGAAACAGTGGAGGAAAAGATAGTGCAACAGTAATTGCATTGGCACAAAAAGCATTAGGGAAAGAAAATGTAGTAACTGTTGCAATGCCTTGTAATTCTAAAAATTCAGATTTAGAAGATGCAGAATTAGTAGCAAATAAATTTGAAGTTCCATTATTAAAAATTGATTTAACAGAAACATATAAAACCTTAGAAAATGAAATAAGTAAGCAAATAAAATCAAAAGAGGAGTGGAGAGATAAAGAAGCAAAAATAAATGCAAAACCAAGATTAAGAATGACAACATTATATTATATAGCACAAAATCTAAATTATCTAGTAATAGGAACAGGGAACAAATGTGAAGCAGTTGTAGGATATACGACAAAATGGGGAGATGGTGCTAGTGATTTCAATCCAATAGGAGATTTTACAGTAGAAGAAGTATTACAAATAGGAAAATATCTAGGAGTTCCAGAAAAAATAATAAGCAAAGCACCAAGTGATGGATTAGGAAACCTTACAGACGAAGAAAAGCTAGGAGTTACATATAAACAAATAGCAGAATATATAGAAACAGGAAAAACGGAAGAAAAAGCAATGGAAATAATACAAAAAAAGGAAAAAAGCTCTAAACATAAAAGAGAGCTAATACCAGTGTATAAAAGAAATATACATTAAAATTCAATAAATTTATAAATGGCTTCAGCAAAACCGCCATTTTCAGCAGAATGTGAAGTAGTAAAATTAGCAACTTGTTTTACTTCTTCATATGCGTTGTTAACAGCAACACCAATGCCAGAAGCTTTAAACATTGAAATATCGTTTACATTATCGCCTATGGAAAGAATATCTTCTTTTTGTAGGCTTAAATAATTTTTTAATTCTTCTAAAGCAACCCCTTTGGTTACATTTGAAGGGGAAATATCTAAATATTCATATTCTTTATTAATTATGCTATCCTTATTATTTCCTGTTTTTGTAATATGAGTAATTGACAAATCGTCATATTTTTCTAACATTTCTTTTACTGATGATAAAGAAGAGTTTGATGAAATAACCAGTTTTAATATGGTTGGTTTTTCTTTTTCAATATATTCAAAAACAGAATTAACAATTTTAAGTTTAATCATATCAGGAAAAAGTATTGAGTTTCTTAAATCTAAATACATTGGGGTTGTGGTAATAATGCTATTTTCTGTGTATATATGCACATGTAAGTTATATTTGTTGATAATAGAAAAACAATTTTTTACATTTTCAAAATTAAGTGTTTTCTTTGAAAGTTCTTCACCAGTAGCTAAATTAATAATTTGATTTCCATTTCCAAAAATGCCAAAATTGGCATTAAGTGTTTTGCAGATGTTTTTGCTTAAAGAGTATGTCTTTCCAGTACATACTACAAATGGAATATTATTTTCTTTTAAAGTATTGATTGCTTCTAAGTTATCCTGAGAGATAGAATTATTATCGCTAAAAATCGTACCGTCTAAATCACTTACAATTAGTTTGAACATATTTATACCCCCTTACAACTCAGTGATATTAACATTATATTATTAAGTGATATTTCTGTCAATAAAAATTTTGAAATGTAAAAAAAATAGTCAAAAAAATGAAAACAAAGGAAGGATTTATGTAAAATGCGTCGAATAATATAACTATGTACATTTATTTGAAAGAAAATGAAAGGAAGAGAGAAAAGAATGCCAAGATATAGTGACGAAATCATTGAAGAAGTAAGACAAACAAACGACATAGTAGACATTATCTCACAATATGTGCATTTAAAAAGAAGCGGAAGAAATTATGCTGGGTTATGCCCATTCCATAACGAAAAATCTCCATCTTTTTTCGTCTCACCAGACAAGCAAATATTTCACTGTTTTGGATGTGGAGTAGGTGGAAACGTATTCACATTTCTAACCAAAATAGAAGGAATAAATTTCGTAGAAGCAGTACAAACGCTAGCAGAAAGGTCAAATATACAACTACCAGCAATAAACAACAATGTAGACACGGCAAAAGAAGAGCTAAAAGCGAAGGTACTAAAAGTAAACGAATTTACAGCACAATACTATCACGAAAAATTGTACAAGCCAGAATCGAAAATAGCACAAGAATACGTCAAAAAAAGAAAACTAAGTAACGAAACACTAAAAGCATTTAGATTAGGATTTTCAGGAAACTTTGACGAATTATATAGAGCATTGGTAAAAGAAGGATTTAAAGACCCAGAAATATTAGAATCAGGACTAGTAAATAGAAATGAAAACGGAAAATATATAGACAGATACAGAAACAGACTAATGTTTCCAATATGTGACGCAAGAGGACGAGTTATAGCATTTGGGGGAAGAGTATTAGACGACTCAAAACCTAAATATATAAACACAAATGACACAGTAGCATACAACAAAGGAAGACACCTATTTGGGCTAAATGTTGCAAAAAAAGGAGACATAAAGAAAAGAATTCTAATAGTAGAAGGATATATGGATGTTATATCATTACATCAAAGGGGAATAACAAATGTAGTAGCACCACTTCGGAACAGCATTAACACAGCAACAAGGCTGGTTACTTAGAAAAAATTCAGAACAAATAGTTCTAAGTTTTGACTCTGACCAAGCAGGATTAAATGCAAAAATAAGAGCATTAGATATTTTGCAAAATATGGGATGTGATATAAGAGTTCTACAAATGGAAGGTGCAAAAGACCCAGATGAATACATAATAAAATATGGAAATGCAAGATTTCAAAATTTAGTAGAAAAAGCACTTTCAGTAATTGAATTCAAAGTAAAAATTTTAAAGCAAACACTAAATTTAGACAACACAAACGACAAAATCAAATTCTTAAATGAAATAGCAAAATTAATTTCAAAAGTAGACAACACCATAGAAAAAGAAATATACATAGAAAAAATATCAACAGAATATCAGATATCAAAAGAAGCACTTACAGCAGAAGTAAATAAGCTAACATACACAGGAGCAAAAAACGAAAAAATATTAGAAAAATCAAGACCAGTTGTAACACATCAAAAACCACAAGAAACGCAAATATCAGAAGCAGTAAGAAAAAGAGAAAATACACTATTATCAATATTACTTATGGGAGATTTGAATATTTTTCAAATAATTAAGCAAAGTATAAATGTGGAAGACTTTAAAGATGAATTAAATAAAGAAATTGCAAAAAAACTGTATGAAGAATTTGAAAAAGGAAATAACAATATTAATGGGATAATGGATAACTTAGAAGAAACTCAGCAAAATCATATTACAGAAATATTAGCTGAAGACTATGAAATAGATGACATAGAAAAAGCCATAGATGATGTAATACAAAGTTATGAAAGAGACAAAATCAATGAAAGAAAGTTTCAAATTTTAGAATTACTAGAAACTGATTTAGAAACTGAGCAAAAAAAAGAATTAGAAAGAGAGCTAAGTAATATTATTATTAGATTAGCTAAAATTAAATAGGGGTGAAAATTTAATGGCAAAGAAAAAAGAAGAATTAGAAGAAATTAAAGAGCCAAAAGAAGTAAAAAAAGAAGAAATTAAGGAAGCAAAAAAAGCAGTAAAAGAGGCAAATGCTAAAAAAGAAGAAACAAGTGAAAATAAAGAAGTAAAAGAAGAAAAAGTAAACAAAATACTAAAAAAAGCAAAAGAGCAAGGAAAAATAACAATAGGAGATCTAGCAAAAGAATTGGATGATGTCAATCCAGACCAAATAGACCAAGTTTTTGATGCTTTTGAAGAATTAGGAGTAAATCTTTTAAATGATGATATGGAAGAAGAACCAAACATAGAAGATTTAAAAGAAGTAGAAGACCTAAAACTAGACGAAGTAACAGAAACAACATATGAAGGAATAAACATAGATGACCCAGTAAGAATGTATTTAAGAGAAATAGGAAGAATACCACTACTAACATTTGAGCAAGAACTAGACTTAGCAAAAAGAATTTTAGCAGGAGACGAAGATGCAAAAAAAGAATTAGCAGAATCAAACCTAAGATTAGTTGTAAGTATAGCTAAAAAATATGTAGGAAGAGGAATGTTATTCTTAGACTTGATACAAGAAGGAAATATGGGGCTAATAAAAGCTGTTGAAAAATTTGACTATACAAAAGAATTTAAGTTTAGTACTTATGCTACATGGTGGATAAGACAAGCGATAACAAGAGCAATTGCAGACCAAGCAAGAACAATAAGAATACCAGTTCATATGGTAGAAACAATAAACAAACTAATAAGAACATCAAGGCATTTGCTACAACAACTAGGAAGAGAACCAAGTCCAGAAGAAATAGCAGCAGAAATGGAAATTCCAGTAGAAAAAGTTATGGAAATACAAAAAATAGCACAAGACCCAGTATCACTAGAAACACCAATAGGAGAAGAAGACGACAGTCACTTAGGAGACTTTATACAAGATGACGACAGTCCAGCACCACATGACTCAGCAGCATACACATTATTGAAAGAACAACTGGAAGAAGTAATGAACACATTAACACCAAGAGAAGCAAAAGTGTTAAAATTAAGATTTGGATTAGAAGACGGGAAAGCAAGAACACTAGAAGAAGTTGGTCGTGAATTTGAAGTAACACGTGAAAGAATTAGACAAATAGAAGCAAAAGCCCTAAGGAAGTTAAGACATCCAAGTAGAAGTAAAAAATTAAGAGATTATATGGGATAATAAACGGAGGAAAAATGAGTAGAATAATAAACTATATAAGTAATATAACAAGTGAACAAATTATAGATGTTATAACAGCTTTATGTTTAATTGTACTTTTTAGAATTTTTAGTTCTAGCATTGCATATATAATTGTTAGGATGTTTAAATTAAAAGTGAAGAATAAAAAAGTAATTAAAGAAAGTGCATTTTATAACCCTTTAAGAATGTTTTTCAATGTACTAGGAATTTACATTGCTATTCTGTTACTAAAAAAACCATTCCAAATTTCAAATGAAATAATGGCAATTGTGACAAAAGCATTTGAAATTTGTAGTGTAATAGTATTTGCAAAAGGTTTAGCTGCAAGCTTTTTACCAAAATCAACATTAGTAAAAAAGATGAAAGAAAAAACAACAAAAAATGTAGAAGACTCTATGCTTAGCTTTTTGTTGAAAATAGTAAGAGTAGTCATCTACATAGTGGCTGGTTTTATAGTACTTACACTATTAGGAATAAATTTGAATGGTTTAGTTGCAGGGTTAGGACTACGGTGGTGTAATAGTAACATTAGCAGCTCAGGATACTGCGAAAAACTTATTTGGTGGATTAGTGATATTTTTAGACAAGCCTTTTATTGTAGGAGATTGGATAGAAATGCCACCATATGAAGGAACTGTTGAAGATATTACTTTTAGAAGTACAAGAGTAAGAACCTTTGAAAATTCAGTGGTAAATATACCAAATTCAGTTATTTCTAATTCTTCAATTATTAATTGGAGTAAAATGGAAAAAAGAAGATTTAAAACACATCTTTGTATACAAATTGACACACCCCTAGATAAGCTAGAGAAATTTATGGCAAGGGTTAGAGAGATGCTACAACAACGTGAAGCGATTTTTGATGAGTCTATTATTGTTAGATTTGATGAGATTGCTGATAATGGCTTGAATGTTTTAATTTCTAGCTATACAGAGTCTGTTGATTATCCAAGTTACCTTGCTGAAAGACAGAATATTAACTGCAAGATTATGAGAATTTTGAAGGAAGAAAATATTGAATTAGCTTATGATACAAAGACTGTTTATGTTAAAAATTAAAAGACCGTTTAGGTCTTTTTTTGAGCAGTAGTAGTCAAAAAAACAATGTAAAGATATAACTGTTGACGTAATTCCTTTTCAGACGATAAAATATCGGTAAGAAAAAACAAAGGAGAAAAGGAATATGCAAAAAATTAGTATAAAAGGAATAACTCTGATATCACTAGTAATAACAATAATACTATTGTTAATATTAGCACGGAGTAACAGTGGCCACATTAACAGGAGATAATGGAACAATAGGAAAAGCTCGGAGAAGCAAAATTCAAAACAGAATTATCAGCAGTAGCAGAAGAATATGAATTATATTTAACAGAAAGAATTGCAAACGACAGAAGTTTTGAAGAAGGAGCATTATATGCTGGAAAAAATGCCTTAATATATAATTCTGTTCAGGAAGAAGGAAATATATATACAGTTTTAAAAAATTCAAACAAAAAATATGTAGATAATTTTGAAATAATAAAAGGAGAGTTATTTTATTTTTCAGAAAACGAACAACAAGAAAAATGGGCAAAAGAAATAGGAATAAAAGTAAGCCCATATATAATAATAGATGGAGAACTAATGTCATCTAATAGAAATTTGGAATTAATGGATGAAGCAACAGGAACAATAACAATACCACAAAATGTAACTAAAATTGGGGAAGGAGCTTTTAGAGATGTATCAGGGTTACGTAGTATAGTAATTCCAGGCACAGTAAAGGTAATAGGGGACAATGCATTTTCGGGAAATCCAACATTAGAAAAAGTAGTAATAGAAGAAGGTGTTGAAAAAATAGGTTCAGCAGCATTTCAAAGTTGCAGTGCATTAAAATCAATAAAAATAGCAGATAGTGTTTCAATCATAGGAGAAAGCTGTTTCCGTGCATGCAGTTCATTAGTAGAAATTAATATTCCAAGTTCAACAAAAGAACTAGCATATAGAGTGTTAGAAAGTACTAAAATCAGTGAAATAATATTACCAGAAGGTGTAGAGAAAATACAATCAAGTGCATTTCAAACTTGTACTGAATTAACAAGAGTTGTAATACCTTCAACTGTAAACATGATAGTAGGAACAGCTTTTAATTCTACACCTAAATTAAAAAATCTAGAAATATCACCAGATAATGAAAATTACAGTTTTTCAGATAGTGTGTTAATGTCAAGAGACGGAAAAAACTTATACTATATATTACCTAATATATCAGAAATAAATATACCAGAAACAGTGGAAAATATTAAAGGGGGAGCTTTGGAAGCACATTCACAGCAAGCTGTACTAAATATTTCTAAAAATGTAAAATCTATTGAAACAGTATTTTCTAGATTAATAACAAGAATAAATGTAGTAGATGATAATCCATATTTTAAAAGTGCAGATGGAAATTTATATAACAAAGATATGACTATAATTTATAGATACACGCAAAATCAAACATCATTTGTAATTCCTAATACAGTAAAAAGGATAATGAGACAAGCATTTACTAATAGATATAATTTAGCGCAGTTGACATTGCCAGAAAATTTAGAGATAATAGATGATTGGGTATTTTCAGGAACTAAGATTAATAGATTAGATATTCCAGCAAAGGTAAAGAAATTCACAGCATTATGTTTTATTGGAATTGGTTCAGTAACTATATCAGAACAAAATGACAATTATAGGGCTGAACAAAATGGAACGGTTATATTAAGTAAAGACGGAAAAGTACTTGTTGCTTTATTACAAAATTTAGCAGAATATAATATTCCAAGTTCGATCGAAACAATAGAAAGTTATGCGTTTTATAACAAATCAAATTTAAAAGAAATAAAGATACATGAAGGAGTAAAAGTTATTAAAACAAGTGCTTTTAATTATACAAACCAATTACAAAAAATACAAATTCCTTCAACAATAGAGATAATTGGAGCAAATGCGTTTTTTGAATGTTATAATTTAAAGGAAATAATAATAGACAAGAAGGAAGGGGAAGTACAAGGTGCTCCTTGGGGGTGCCCATATGGATTGAGAGCAGTATTTTGGAATAAATAGTGTGTAAATTTAATAGGAGATTCAATCTTTAATTTTGTGATGAAGAGTATAAAATAATAAAAATAGAGCCTAGGAAACTAAAAAAAATTCCTAGGCTATTACTTGTTGACGTAAGACCTTTTGAAAAAGTAAAATAGTAATGAACTAAGGATAGAAAGGTTGATAAAAATGAGTAAAAAGAGATTAAACAAAGGTATTACTTTAATAGCACTAGTAATTACAATTATAGTATTGTTAATACTTGCAGGTGTAGCAATAGCGACACTAACAGGAGATAATGGGATATTAACAAAAGCAGTGCAAGCAAAAGATGCAACAAGGGGCGGAGAAGTAAAAGAATATGTAGAAATGGCAATAGCAGAAAATACAATGGCAGATAACACAAATGGAACAAGAAAAACAAGAGCAGAAGTAATTTCAGAATTACAAACACAAGGAAAATTAACAGCAGAAGAAGTAGCAAAGCTAGCAGATGTAGATGTAATAACAATAGGTGGAGTTGAAATTAACTTTGGAGAATTATTTACATTAGTAGATATGTATGACAAAGCAATAGCAGATAATTGCACAAACGAAGACGCAAATTGTACAAATAAAAGACATTTACACATAGGAGATTACGTGGATTACAAAAATCCAACATCAGGAAGTAAAAGAGCAAATGCAACAGATACAGGATATGATACAGATCAAATATATGAAGCATCTAAGAACAACTTAAATTGGAGAGTATTAGGAAAAGATACTGCAACTGGTGGAATAAAATTAATATCAGGAAGACCAATGAAAAGCAATAACTCAGAAACAGACCCATATTTACATTTGTATGGGGCAAAAGGTTATATGAATGCAGAAACGGTATTAAATGATTTATGTAGCTTATACACAACACAGTATGGAACAGCAAGAAGTGTAAATAGAAATGATGTAAATGAAATAACAGGAATAACAACAGATGAGAAAATTAAGGAATATAACAAAGGTACAAGTTGGTGGGGAAGTAAACAATATGGAGAAACATATAGTTTTGAAAATCATTATACACCACAAAGTTGGTTAAATGAAAAGCAAAAAACGACTGTATCAGGGACAGTAAATGCTTATGTGTATACTGTAAATTCAGGAGACGAACCAGTGGTGGATTTAGCAAATACAAGGGCTTATAAAATGCTATTTGAAAATGTAGATGAAGCATATTATTGGCTAGCTTCGCGTGGTGTGGTTGCGCGCTCCGACTTTGCTTCCTTTCTGTGTTGGCGGAGTTATTGTAGCCGAAGACGCAGTGAGCGTGTACTCGCGTGGCTTGTTCCATTCCGGTAACGGCAGCGAGGATGGCCGTTGCTGCGGCGTACGTCCTGTAATATATTTAAAATCTGAAATCACAGAAAAAGAAGTACCTAGAATATCGGACAAAACGGAAGAAACATGGAATTTTTAGAAAATATAAATTGCCAAAAGAGATGAAGAATTTTTTTGGCAGTTTTTTTGTTATGCATCAAATTATAAGAAATAAAAATGTAAATACTAAAAAAGAGAAGTAAGGTATACTTGTTGACGTAATGTGAATGTAAAGTATAAAATTTAGTAAACAAAAGAAGGGAGAAATTTAAAAAAATGAAACAAAACAAACGGAATTACACTAATAGCACTAGTAATCACAATAATTGTGCTATTAATCTTTGCAGGAGTAGCAATATCGACGCTAACAGGAGATAATGGGATATTAACAAAAGCAGTGCAATCAAAAGATGCAACAAGGGGTGGAGAAGTAAAAGACTATGTAAGAATGGCGGTAGCTGAAAATGCAATGGCAGATAACACAAATGGAACAAGAAGAACAAGGGCAGAAGTAATCTCAGAATTAAGTACACAAGGAAAATTAACAGCAGAAGAAGTAGCGAAATTAACAGACGAAGAAAATCCAGTAGATGTAATAACAATAGGTGGAATTGAAATCAATTTTGCAGAATTAGGTTCAGCAGGTGGTGGATTAACATTAGTACAGATGTATGACAAAGCGGTAGCAGATAACTGTACAAATGAAAACGGAAATTGTACAAATAAAGAACACTTACACATAGGTGATTATGTGGATTACAAAAATCCAACATCAGGAAGTAAAAGAGCAAATGCAGTAGATACAGGATATGGTACAGACCAAATATATGAAGCATCAAAAAATCAATTAAATTGGAGAGTATTAGGAAAAGATAGTGCAACAGGTGGAATAAAATTAATTTCAGGAAGACCAATGAAAAGCAATAACTTAGAAACAGACCCATATTTACATTTGTATGGGGCAAAAGGTTATATAAATGCAGAAACGGTATTAAATGATTTATGTAGTTTATACACAACACAGTATGGAACAGCAAGAAGTGTAAATATAAATGACGTAAATGAGATAACAGGAATAACAACAGATGAAGAAATCAAAAAATATAATAAGGGGCCAGAATGGTGGGGAAGTAAGCAATACGGAGAAGCATATAGTTTTGAAAATCATTATACCCCACAAAGTTGGTTAAAGGAAAAGCAACAGACTACTGTATCAGGAATAGTAAATGCTTATGTGTATATTGTAAATTTAGGAGACGAATCAGTAGTAAACTTATCAAATGAAAGAGCTTATAAAATGCTATTTGGAAATGTAGATGAAGCATATTATTGGCTAGCTTCGAGTAGTGTTCGTGCAAACCTAGAGCATGCTTACTTCTGTGTAGACAAAGTTTATGAAGATTTAGGTGGATTATACGTGTATTCAGGTCGTTTATTTAATTCTGATGACGGTAATGAAGGGGAGTATTACTACGGTGTACGTCCTGTAATATCACTAAAATTTAGCATAACAGAAAATGAAATACCAAAAGTACCAGACAGAACAGAAGAAACATGGGAAAATATGGGGGCAGGAAATGAACCAAGTTAATAAAAAGTAAAGTTGTAGTAACAACGACCAAATAAAAATAAAAACACCATTGATATTCGGTAAGTTTGAATATTAATGGTGTTTCAATTTATATCAATATTTTTTCTTTTAATTTTTTAGCGATTTGAAATAGAAAAATAAAAAAAGCAACAAAAAGTTATAAAAATATAACTGTTGACGTAATGTTTGAACGAAGTATAAAATTTAATCAAACAAAAGAAAGGAAAAAGAAAAAATGAAACAAAACAAACGGAATTACGCTAATAGCCTTAGTAATAACAATAATAGTATTACTAATATTAGCCGGTGTAGCAATAGCAACACTAACAGGAGACAACGGAGTACTAACAAAAGCAGTACATGCCAAAGATGCAACAAGGGGTGGAGAAGTAAAAGACTATGTAAGAATGGCGGTAGCTGAAAATGCAATGGCAGATAACACAAATGGAACAAGAAGAACAAGGGCAGAAGTAATCTCAGAATTAAGTACACAAGGAAAATTAACAGCAGAAGAAGTAGAAAAGCTAGCAGATATAGATGTAATAACAATAGGTGGAATTGAAATCAATTTTGGAGAATTAGGTTCAGCAGGATTAACATTAGTTGCAAAGTATGACAAAGCAGTAGCAGATGACTGTATAAATGAAGACGGCAGTTGTACAAATAAAGAACACTTGCACATAGGTGATTATGTGGATTACAAAAATCCGACATCAGGGAGTAAATGGGCAAATGCAACAGATACAGGATATGATACAGACCAAATATATGAAGCTTCAAAAAATCAATTAAATTGGAGAGTATTAGGAAAAGATAGTGCAACAGGTGGAATAAAATTAATTTCAGGAAGACCAATGAAAAGCAATAACTTAGAAACAGACCCATATTTACATTTGTATGGGGCAAAAGGTTATATAAATGCAGAAACGGTATTAAATGATTTATGTAGTTTATACACAACACAGTATGGAACAGCAAGAAGTGTAAATATAAATGACGTAAATGAGATAACAGGAATAACAACAGATGAAGAAATCAAAAAATATAATAAGGGGCCAGAATGGTGGGGAAGTAAGCAATACGGAGAAGCATATAGTTTTGAAAATCATTATACCCCACAAAGTTGGTTAAAGGAAAAGCAACAGACTACTGTATCAGGAATAGTAAATGCTTATGTGTATATTGTAAATTTAGGAGACGAATCAGTAGTAAACTTATCAAATGAAAGAGCTTATAAAATGCTATTTGGAAATGTAGATGAAGCATATTATTGGCTAGCTTCACGTAGTGTCCATGCAGACTCTGACTATGCTCGCTTCTGTGCTGGCGAAGTTAGTGGAGACGGAGCCGGAGTGTACGTGAGCTCGAATCGTTTGTTCGGTTCTGCTGATGGCAGCGAGCGCGACATCTGCTGCGGTGTACGTCCTGTAATATATTTAAAATCTGAAATCACAGAAAAAGAAGTACCTAGAATATCAGACAAAACAGAAGAAACATGGAATTTTTAGAAAATATAAATTGCTAAAAGAGATAATGAACTTTTTGGTTGTTTTAGAATATAAAAAGCATGTCTCATTATAGCAATGTCGAAAAATGTCGATGAAAAGTTGAAGAAAATTGAATAAAAATATTGAAAAAGTATATAAAATCTGATATAGTACAAAAGTGTTAACACAGAATTTATATACTTTTATAAATTCTTTAAATCAAAAAATTTTTATAAAAATTAAAAAAGCTTAATTTTATAAGCTTAAATATTTAATTAGAATATTTAATTCAAAATTAATTCTTAAAAATTTCAAAAAAC
>CAOPES010000006.1 GCA_948502395.1 uncultured Clostridia bacterium
ATCAAGACAAAGAGCGATTTGGGATTATAATACAGGTATGAGAACAGCAAGAGAAAAAGGGCTAGAAGAAGGAAGAGAAGATGGTATAAAAGAAGGTGCAAAACTAGAAAAGTTAGAGATTGCTAAAAATATGTTAAAAAAAGGAATTGACATACAAACAATAGAAGAAATCACAGGATTAACAAAAGAAGAAATTGAAAAATTATAAGAAAATAAATAGAACAAAAAATTATCTTAGAAAATATAAATTCTAAGGTAATTTTTTTATATGTGTCATACACAAAAATTATTTAATGGAATAGATATTGACATAATTTATATGCAAAGTATAAAATTTCAGAGAACAGAAGAAAGGGGATTAAAAAATGAAACAGAACGAAATGAAAGGAATTACGTTAATAGCACTAGTAATAACAATAATTGTGTTGCTAATACTTGCAGGAGTGGCAATTTCGACATTGACAGGTGATAATGGAATATTAACAAAAGCAGTAACAGCAAAAGAAAACACAGAAAAAGCAGCGGAAGAAGAAGCAAGAAAATTAAAAATATTAGAAAACATAGGAACATATAATACAGGGAAAACAGTAGCAGAAGCAATAGAACAAGACGTACCATATGAAAAAAATACACAAATAGTAGACGAATTTGGAAATAAAATAACAGTACCAGCAGGATTTAAGGTTATAAAAGACAATCCAGCAGACCCAACACCAAGTGTAAAAGACGGAATTGTGATCCAAGATGCAATATATGAAGGAACAATTGGAAGTGAATTTGTATGGATACCAGTAGGGAATATTAAGAAGTCAGAAACAGAAACTGTAACAATAAATTTAAGTAGATATACTTTTGATAGTGATGGAAATGAAACTGACCAAGGGACGAATGCAATAAATAGTAGATATACAGAAGATACTCAAGCTAACCATAATTCAGATTATAAAAATGCAATATCAACAGATATAGAAGACTTTAAATTAAAGGCCAGTGCTGAAAGAAGTGGTGGTTATTATATAGGAAGATATGAAGCAAGGGTAGAAAATTACAATACAAATTCGATAATTACATCAAACGATAATAATGAAACTAACTGGACAGGATATCAAGCAGAAGAAGGAAAAAAACTGGAACTGGTAACAAAACCAAACAACCAAATATGGAACTATGTAACGCCACACAAAGCATCAGAACTATCAAGAAGTATGTATGTAGATAAAACATTTACAAGTGATTTAATGAATAGTTATGCGTGGGATACAGCAGTAGTATTTATACAAAAATGTACAAATAGAAATTATGCTAATCAAACCAGTTTAAATAAAGAAAAACTAGCAAATAAAGGGACAAACAATTTATCAATAGATAATCAGGATAAAATATGCAATATATGGGATATGGCAAGTAACTGTTGGGAACATACAACAGAGACATACAAAGATATTAATGATCCATGTACAGGTAGGGGTGGACTTTATGACTATATTAATCTTTATACCGTACATCGTGGAAATGGCAGCACAACTGCTGTTGCTAGTAATGCTACTTTTCGCCCAATTCTATATTTGTAGGATTAAGAGCTAAAAACAAAAATAATGAGAAAATAATATATATATATATCAATTACTGCAAAAGTAAACAAAATTGAAATTAGTATTCCGCCACCAATTGACAGTTTCACCAATTCATGGTAAAATAAAAAAAGCAATGAAAAAGTAGGAGGAACAAAAAATGAAAAGAATAGTAACAATAAAAACAAGAAACTTAGAAGAAAGCGAAAAAAACGGTGGATGTGGAGAATGCCAAACATCATGCCAATCAGCATGTAAAACATCATGCGGAGTAGCAAACCAAAAATGCGAAAACGCAAACAAATAATCAAATAAAAAACAAAAGAATTGCCGGACGCCAAATAAAAACAATTTGGAACGGCAATTTATTTTGAAAATTATTAGAAAAAATAGGAGAAATAAATATGATACACCAATACAAATTAAATGGATTTAACATAGTACTAGACACATATAGTGGAGCAGTACACTGCGTAGACGACCTAAGCTATGACATAATTGAATTATATGAAATAAAAAGCAAAGAAGAAATAAAACAAAAAATGCAAGAAAAATATGAAGAAATAACAGAAAAAGACATAGAAGAAACATTTGAAGAAATAGAAAATCTAAAAAAAGAAGGGAAACTATTTACAAAAGACATCTTCGAAAACAAAGAACTAGACTTAAAGAAAAGAGACACAGTAGTAAAAGCACTATGTTTACATATAGCACACACATGTAACCTAAACTGCGAATACTGCTTTGCAGGCCAAGGAAAATATCATGGAGAAGATGCATTAATGAGTTTTGAAGTTGGAAAACAAGCATTAGATTTCCTAGTAAAAAACTCAGGAACAAGAAAAAATTTAGAAGTAGACTTCTTTGGTGGAGAGCCACTTGTAAACTTCGATGTTGTAAAACAACTAGTGGAATACGCAAGAAGTATAGAAAAAGAAGCAGGCAAAAATTTCAGATTTACACTAACAACAAATGGTGTACTTCTAGATGATGATGTAATAGACTTCCTAAATAAAGAAATGAACAATGTAGTACTAAGCCTTGACGGAAGAAAAGAAGTTCATGACAGATTAAGAAAAAAATTAAATGGAGACGGAAGCTATGATATAATAGTGCCAAAATTCAAAAACTTTGTAGAAAAAAGGGGAAACAAAGAATACTACATGAGAGGAACATTCACAAGAAATAACCTAGATTTCACAAATGACATATTCCATATGGCAGACCTTGGATTTACAGAACTATCAATGGAACCAGTAGTATCAAGTCCAGACGCAGAATACGGACTAAAAGAAGAAGACTTAGAAAAAATCTATGAACAATATGAAATACTAGCAAAAGAAATGATAAAAAGAAAAAAACAAGGAAATCCATTTACATTTTACCACTATATGATAGACCTATCAGCAGGACCATGTATTTATAAAAGAATAACAGGATGTGGTTCAGGAACAGAATACTTAGCAGTAACACCGTCAGGAGATTTTTATCCATGTCACCAATTTGTTGGAGACAAAAAATTCTTAATGGGAAATGTCAAAGACGGAGTAACAAATACGAAAATAAGAGATGAATTTAAACTATGCAATGCATATTCAAGAAAAGAATGTAAAGACTGTTGGGCAAAACTATATTGCAGTGGTGGATGTTCAGCAAATGCTTACCACGCAACAGGTAGCATAAATAATGTATATGAATATGGTTGCAAATTATTCAAAAAAAGAATTGAATGTGCAATTATGGTAAAAATAGCAGAAGCAATGGAAGAAGACGAAATGTTAGCAACTTGCTAGATAAAGAAAGCAAAAATGCAATAAACTTGCTAAAAGCAAGAAAGGGAAAATAAAATGGAGAATTTATATAATAAATTAGAAAATTATAATGAACAAAACTATTGCCCAATGCATATGCCAGGACATAAAAGAAACACACAATTATTAGGAAGTAAACTACCATACAACATTGATATAACAGAAATAAACGGATTTGACGACCTGCATAACCCACAAGGAGTAATAAAAGAAATTCAAAAAAAAGCCCAAAAACTTTTTGGGACAGGCCAAAGAAGTTTTATGTTGGTAAATGGTAGCACATGTGGACTTTTAGCAGGAATAAGAGCAGTGGTAAAGCCACGGAGACAAAATTCTAGTTGCTAGAAATTGCCATAAATCTGTGTACAATGCAATTGAGCTAAACTTTTTAGAGCCAATTTATTTAAAACCTAATATAAATCAATATGGAATTGAAGAAGAAATATCAGTTGAAGAAATTCAAACTAAAATAGAGCAAAACCAAGATATAAAGCTTGTTGTAATAACGTCTCCAACATATGAAGGTGTAATTAGTAAAATAAAAGAAATAGTAAAAATAGCGCATAGATATTCAATACCAGTATTAGTAGATGAAGCACATGGTGCACATCTTAATTTTGATAAGACCTTAAAACAATATGAAGCATTAAATTCAGGAGCAGATATCGTAATACAAAGTTTACACAAAACATTGCCAGCTTTAACACAGACAGCAATTATGCACATAAATAGTGAATTTGTAGACGAAAAGAAAATAGAAACTCAATTGGCAATATTTGAAACAAGTAGTCCATCTTACATATTGATGTCTTCTATTCAAGAATGCTTAAATATATTAGAGAATAAAGGAAAAGAGCTATTTGAAGAATATAGTAAAAAATTAGAAAAATTTTATGAAGAAACAAAAAGTCTTGAAAAACTTAAAATATTAGGAAATATTGTTTCTGACAAACTTATATATGACAAAGGAAAAATTGTAGTAATAACCAAAGGGACGAACTTAACTGGAAAAGAATTAGCTAATATTCTAAGAAATAAATATAAAATTGAAGTAGAAATGAGTTCTATTAATTACGTTATCGCAATGACTAGCATTTGTGATAGTACAGAAAATTTTGAAAGATTAATTATGGCTCTGAAAGAGATAGACAAGCAAGTGGAACATACAAAAACTAACGAAATAGATTATATAGTCAATATCCCTAAAAAAGCTATGAGTATAAACCAAGCGATTTTTGCTGAAAAATCGGAATTGATTAATATAGAAGATGCTAGAAATAAAATTTGTAAAGAGTATGTTTGGGTTTATCCACCAGGGGTTCCATTGATTACGCCAGGAGAGATTTTTGATCAAACTATAATTGATAAGTTATTGCAGTTTGAAGCTTCAAATATAGAAGTACGTACATCTTCTGGGAACTTTCCACATATAATTGTGACTGATTGTTACTAGTTAATAGTTTAATTTAATAGTTTAATGATTTTCAGGGGGGAAAGGGACGCAAAATTTAGCTTTTATTTTGTTCATTCCATTTGATAAGAATATGTATGTTTATAAAAAAAGGAGCTTTCACTCAGGCTCAAGTAATTATTTTATTTTTTGAATAAATTATGAATGTGCCCTGAAATAAGGTTAGAAATTCTTTAATTATTTTATGGAAAGAGTTCACACTTGCTGTGGAAGGGAGCCATAAAATAATTTTAGAATTTCTTTGCTTATGTAAGAAACCGAAGAATTTATGAAAAAAATAAAATAATTACTTGCCCGCGAACATTACTTTTTTTATAAACTTACATATTCTATATCTCATTCCAATCAAACCATAAAAGCTAAATTTTGCGTCCCATTCCCCCCTGAAAATCACTAAACCATTAACTAGTAACAAATGATTAAGAATTTTTTGTGAAAACAGTTGTAAAAAAAGGAAAAAATTGATATACTTATAACGAGAAAAATAAGTATATCTTTTTTTACAAAGAATACTTAAAAGGAGGAAGAAAAATGAGTGAAGAAAATAAGAATGAAGAGATTGTAGAACTAGAAAACGAAATAACAACAACAGCAGAAGATAATGGAATAAAAATATCAGATGACGTAGTAGCAGTAATAGCAGGAGTAGCAGTATCAGAAGTTCCAGGAGTAGCAGGAATGTCAGGCGGATTTGCAGGCGGAATAAGTGAAGTACTAAGTGGAAAGAAAAATCTAGCAAAAGGAATAAAAGTAGAAGTAGCAGACACAGATGCAAAGATAGATGTAAACATCATAGTAGAATATGGAACAAGAATACCAGATGTGGCATTTGAAATCCAAACAAGAGTAAAAAAAGCAGTAGAGAATATGACAGGATTAAAAGTAGAAGAAGTAAATGTACATGTTCAAGGTGTTAACACAGATGTTGTAAAAACAGAAAAACAAGAAGAACGTGAAGAAAGCGAAAATAACGAAAACTAAAATATAAATAAAGTTAAAATAATAAAGGAAACACGAAAAGGAGAAAAAAAGAAATGAAAATTTTAGAAAAACTTACACTAATCATATATTCAAACATTATATTGATTTTATCAATAATATTATGCTTATTAGTATTTGGATGGCTAGACACATCACTAGTAGGTGGAATAGTAAATCAAATTATAGCAGGAGAAGTATCAAGCAAAATAGTACTTGGAATAAGCTTTGTATTTATTTTACTTTCAATTAGATGCATATTCTTTGATTCAACATCAAAAGAGCAAATAAAGGAAAGACAAGGAGTTTTACTAGAAAACGAAAGTGGAAAATTAATGATATCAAAAGAAACAATTGAAAACTTAGTAAACTCAGTAGCATTGAACTTCCAAAGTGCAGAAGATGTAATAACAAGAGTAGAATTAGATAAAGAAAACAATGTAAAAGTATTTGTTAATTTAATAGTAACATCAGATGCAATAATAAAAGATTTATCAGCAAATCTTCAAGCTAAAATAAAAGAAAAAATAAAAATGGCAACAGATTTAGAAGTAAAAGAAGTAAATATTACAGTAAAAAAAGTTGCAGCAAAACCAAAACAAGAAGAAGCATAAACTTTTATAAAGATGAAATAGAAAGGAACATGATAAAATGGGTGGATTTAAAGAATTCTGGAATCAATATAAAGGTGCAATTATTGGAGTTATAATTGCAACATTAATACTTATAACTAGATTACACGATTTAATACTAGCAATTGTTGTACTAATTTTAGGAGCATTTGTTGGAAATTATGTACAAAACAATAAAGATTTTGTAAAAACAAAATTGAAAAATTTTATCGACAAAATGTAGATTTAAATATAGAAGGGGAATAAAATGAATCGTTCAGAAATAAGAGAGCAAGCATTCAAACTAATATATAGCTTAGAAATACAAAAGCAAGAAAACCTGGAAGAACAAGTAGAACTATATATAGAAAGTAACAATATAAAAAGTAAAGATGCAATAGAATACATAAAAGACGCAGTTTTAGGAATTGAAAACAACAAAGAAGAGATAATTCAAAATATAGAAAAAAACTTGAAATCTGACTGGAAAATTGAAAGAATTTCTAAAATGGATTTATCAATATTAAAACTTGCTATATATGAAATAAAATACAAAGAAATACCATTTAAAGTAGTTATAAACGAAGCAGTTGAATTAGCAAAAAAATATGGAGAAGATAATTCAAAAAACTTTGTTAATGGAATATTAGCAAGTGTTGTAAAAGAACAAAAGGAAGATTAAAAAATGAAATATGCAAATTTAGCAATAACAGTTTCTGATTTAAATCGATATATAAAAGATAAAATAGCAGATGACGAAAACCTAAACAACATATTAATAAAAGGCGAAATATCAAACTTTAAAAATCACTATACAGGACATATGTATTTTACATTAAAAGATGAAAATTCACTAATAAAATGTATAATGTTCAAAACCTATGCACAAAAACTAACTTTCATGCCAAAAGACGGTATGAAAGTTATGATTTTGGGCGGAGTATCTGTGTTTGAAAGAGACGGAGTTTATCAAATTTATGCAAGAACAATGGAAGAAGACGGATTAGGAGACCTATATACAAAATATCAGGAATTAAAGGCAAGACTGGAAGAGCAAGGACTTTTTGATGAAATGCATAAACAAAAAATTCCAATGTTACCTAAGGTAGTAGGTGTTTTAACATCACAAACAGGATCTGTAATAAGAGATATAATAAATGTATCAACAAGAAGAAATCCAAATGTAAATATCAGACTATTACCAGTACCAGTGCAAGGTGAAGGTGCAGCAGAGAAAATTGCTCAAGGAATAGACTTTATGAATGAAAATAACTTAGCTGATGTGCTAATTATAGCAAGAGGTGGTGGTTCATTAGAAGACTTATGGCCATTTAATGAAGAAATTGTTGCACATAGCATATATAAATCTAAAATACCTGTAATATCAGCAGTAGGACATGAAACAGACTTTACAATAGCAGATTTTGTAGCAGACCTAAGAGCACCAACACCGTCAGCGGCGGCAGAACTAGCAGTGCCTGATATATATGAAGTTCAAAGAAAGATTTATAGTTATCAAGATAGATTAAAAATGTCCTTAATAAAAAAGGTAGAATTAATGAAAATGCGTTATGAAAAATGTATGGCAAGTTCAGCATTTAGAGAACCATTGAGAAAAATTAATGACAATTACTTAAAAGTAGATTTATATATAAAACAGTTAGAAAATAAAATCAAAACAATACAAGAAAAAGAAAAATCAAGATATATCGAGCTAATTGCAAAGCTAGACACACTTAGTCCACTTAAAACTTTATATAGGGGATATTCAATTACAGAAAAAGAAGGCAAAATTATAAAAAGTAAAAATGATGTAAAAAAAGACGATTTAGTTGATATTAGGTTTGCAGACGGCAAGAAGCAAGCAATAATAGTGTAAAGCACATAAAATACCTAGGGTAAAAGATATTGAAGGGAGCACAAAATGAGCAAAAACTTTGAAGAACAAATGGAAGAATTAGAAAAAATTGTTGGAGAATTAGAAAAAGGTGACTTAAATTTAGACGATTCTGTTTCTAAATTTGAAGAAGGAATCAAAATATCTAAATCTTGTAACAAAATGTTAGAAGAAGCAGAAAAGAAAATAACTATGTTAGTCAATAAAGACGGAGAAATATCAGAAGAAGACTTTGAAGCATAAGAATAATTATGTTTTATTAAAACAATAATAAAGAGAGAGTTTAATGAAAATGCGAAAGGGGAAAATATGAACGATTTAGTAGGATTTATTCAAAATAAGTACATATATGTACCATTCTTTTTATGGTTTGGAATACAATTATTTAAATTAATATATGACTTAGTAACAACAAAAAAATTTAACTTTAAAAGAATTATGGGAGCTGGTGGAATGCCAAGTTCACATTCAGCAGTAGTAACTGGACTTGCAACGCTAGTTGGAAAATATGAAGGAGTAAACACACCAATATTTGCAATAGCATTAATTTTAGCATTTGTAGTAATGTATGATGCGTGTGGAGTTAGAAGAGCAGCTGGAAAACAAGCTACACTATTAAACAAATTAATTGAAACACCAGGATTATCAGGTGTACAGGTTTCTGAAAAACTAGTAGAAGTATTAGGACATACTCCAATACAAGTTTTTGTCGGGGCTTTGATTGGGTTTATTGCAGGAATTATAGTATAGTAGTTAAAATTTAATTCTTTTCCAACTAAAAAAGGGGGTCAAATTGAAATGACAGATATAGAAATAGCAAGAAATACAAAGTTAGAAAAAATAGGTGATATTGCAAGGAAACTTGATATATCAGAAGATGATTTAGAGTTGTATGGAAAATATAAAGCTAAAATTTCAGATGAAGTATTTGAAAAAAATAAAAATAAACCAAATGGAAAATTGATTTTAGTAACAGCAATGACACCAACACCTTTGGGAGAAGGAAAAACTACAATATCGATTGCAATTGCAGATGGGTTAAAAAAGATTGGCAAGAAATCAATTTTAGCATTAAGAGAACCATCACTAGGACCAGTTTTCGGTATAAAAGGTGGTGCAACAGGTGGTGGAAAGGTTCAAATAGCACCAATGGAAGATATAAACCTTCATTTTACAGGAGATATACATGCAATAACTTCTGCAAATAACTTGTTGTCAAGCATAATTGATAATCATATATATTTTGGAAATGAATTGAAGTTCAAAAAAGTAACTTGGAAAAGATGTGTTGATTTAAATGATAGACAATTAAGGAAAGTTGAAACAGGATTATCAGGAGAAAAGAAAATAGTTCCAAGAGAAGATGGTTTTGATATAAGTGTGGCTTCTGAAATTATGGCAATATTGTGTCTAGCAGAGAATTTACAGGACTTAAAACAAAAACTAGAAAATATAATTGTCGGATACAATGAAGAATACAAGCCTATTTATGCAAAGCAGTTAAACGCAGCAGGAGCTATGACAGTGCTTTTAAAAGATGCAATAAAACCAAATTTAGTACAAACATTGGAACATACACCAGCAATTGTGCATGGTGGTCCATTTGCCAATATAGCTCATGGATGTAATAGTGTAATTGCAACGAAAACAGCCTTGAAATTAGCTGATTATGTAGTAACAGAAGCAGGTTTTGGAGCAGATTTAGGAGCAGAAAAGTTCTTAGACATAAAATGTAGAAAAACAGGATTACAGCCAGATGCAGTGGTTATAGTTGCAACAGTAAAAGCAATAAAATATCATGGCGGAATGGAAAATATATATAGACATATCGATAACTTAAAAAATAAGTTTGGATTAAATGTTATAGTGGCATTAAATAAATATGCAAATGACAGTGAAGAAGATATTAATGAAATTAGACAAAATCTTGAAGATAGACAAGTTCAACTAAGTTTAGTAGAAGGCTGGGCAAAAGGTGGCGAAGGTGCAATAGACATAGCTCAAAAATTAGTAGAATTAGTCGACAAAAAAGAAGAGTTTAAATATATGTATGAAGATACAGATACTATAAAAGATAAGATTTTTAAAGTGGCAACAAAAGTATATGGAGCAAAAGATGTAAATTATTCTGAAGAAGCGATAAAAGAGATAGATAGAATAGAAAAATTGGGATATGGAAATTTACCAGTTTGTATAGCTAAAACCCAGTATTCATTTTCAGATGATGCAAAAAACTTAGAGTGTAAGGAAGATTTTAATATAACTGTTAGAGATGTTGTATTAAAATCAGGAGCAGGATTTGTTGTTGTTTTAGCTGGTAAAATAATGACTATGCCAGGCCTTCCAAGAATACCAGCAGCAGAAACTATTGACATTGATAAAAATGGAGAAATAGTAGGAATTTTTTAAAAAGTCTTGAAATTTAAAATAAAAAGTAGTAATATATAGTAGCAATGCAAATTTAAGTATTGCTACTAATTTTATTCAAAAAATTTAAATCTAAAAAAATCCAAAAAACAAAAAATAAGCGAAAGAAGGTGAAAAAAAGAGAATTATAAAGAAAAAACGAAAGTAATTCAATATTTACCTAAAAATAAATATTGACAAACAAATTAATAAAATTTATACTTAAAGGAGATGAATGAATGGTAGTGTTCACAATGGTAGATTATTGGAAATATTCTCGTGGCTTTCCAATAAAATACACACTAAATGATACAGAAGAAGAATATGGGAAAGAAGAAATACATCAATATAGAGATAAAATATTTCGCATTATATTAGATGATAAAAAGGAATTTTTAGAATTTTTGAAAAAGTATGAACCAGGTTTAGGATTTGAAAATTTGAAAGAAGAAGACATAGAAAAATATAACAGAAAGTTTGTAACATCTGGAATGAAAATAAGAGAATCAGACATAATATATAAAATTTCTAAAAAAGATGTATTCATAATAGTAGAACAACAAAGTAAAGTAGATTATAATATGCCAAACAGAATGACAGAATATTGCATTGAAATAATTAGAAGTGTAAGAAGACGAAACAAAAAGAAAACTCCATTAATATTTCCAATTGTATTATATACAGGGAAAGAAAAATGGACAGCACCATTAACAATTGATGAAACACAAGAATCTTTCTATAAAGTGCCACCACAAAATTATCCTAAATATGATTTAATAGATATAAAAAATGATGTAAAAGAAAAATTAATAATGGAAAATACAGGATTATCCAAAGTAATATTATTTGAAAAATTAAGGAATAAAGGAGAGTTTGAGAAAATATTATCAGGATTATTAAAAAAAGATTTAACACAAGATGAAATAAAATATATTAGAATTATGCTTAAATATTCAAATTTTGTAAGAAAAGAATTACCAGATGTAGCTGATGAATATTTGGAAAAATTAGAAAAGAAGGGAGAAAGTGATAGTATGTTAATGTTTGAAAAATTATTTGTTGAGTATGTGAAAGATAAAGAGGCAAAAGCAGTAAAACGTGGACTAAAAAAAGGTGTGACACAAGGGATGGCACAAGGGATGAAGCAAGGAATAGCACAAGGATTGAAACAAGGGCTAAAACAGGCGATAAAACAAATTGCAAGAGAGATGTTAATAAACGAAATGGAAGACGAAGAAATAATGAACATGACAAAAATAAGCAAAGAAGAGCTAGAAGAACTAAAAAACGAAGAATTAGAACTAGAAAATGTATAAAATGTAAACCAAACTCTTGTTTTTTAACTCGGAATATTGTATAATGTTTTGGGGTGAAAAAAATGAATGACAAAATAACAATAAAAGGTGCAAAAGAGCACAATTTAAAAAACATAAATTTAGAAATACCAAGAGATAAACTAGTAGTAATAACAGGGCTATCAGGCTCAGGGAAATCTAGTTTAGCATTTGATACATTATATGCAGAAGGACAAAGAAGATATGTAGAAAGCTTATCTTCATATGCAAGACAATTCTTAGGATTAATGGAAAAGCCAGATGTAGAAAGAATTGACGGACTATCACCAGCAATATCAATAGACCAAAAAACAACCTCTAAAAATCCGCGTTCAACAGTAGGAACAGTAACAGAAATATATGATTACATACGTCTTCTATATGCAAGAATAGGAACGCCATACTGCCCAAACTGTCATAAAAAAATAGAAAAACAAAGCATAGACCAAATAATAGACAACATTATGAATTTACCAGAAGGTACAAAAATACAAGTATTAGCACCAGTAGTAAGGGGAAGAAAAGGTGAATACACAAAACAATTAGAAGGATATCAAAAAGACGGTTTTGTAAGAGTAAGAATAGATGGAGAAGTATACGAACTTTCAGACGACATAGAAATAGACAGAAAGAAGAAACACGAAATAGAGTTAATAGTAGACAGATTAGTAATAAAACCAGAGATAACAAGTAGGCTAACAGAATCAGTAGAAACAGCACTAAAATATGCAGACAATATGGTACTAATAGATGTTGTAGGAGAAAAGCCAATATTATATAGTTGCAACTATGCTTGTCCTGATTGTGGATTTAGTTTTCCAGAGTTAACGCCAAGAATGTTTTCATTTAACAATCCATTCGGAGCATGTCCAGAATGTACAGGAATAGGATATTTAATGAAAATGGACGAAGACCTAATTGTACCAGATAAAAACAAAACTCTATATGACGGAATAAAAGCATTTGGCTCAAGCACAATGAAAAAAGGCGACACAATGGCAAAGATGTATTTCGAAAGTATAGGAAAACATTATGGAGTAGAAATAAAGAACAAAAAAATTAAAGACCTACCACGTTGGTTTATGGAAAAAATACTATATGGTACAGGTGACGAAGAAATTGAATTTGAATACACATCTTATGCAGGAACAAGAAAATTTACAGCACCATTTGAAGGAGTATTGCCAACACTAGACAGACGTCACAGTGAAACAAAATCACAGGGAATGAGAGACTTCTATGAAATGTATATGACAAATTCACATTGTCACGCATGTAATGGTGCAAGGTTAAAACCAGAAATATTAGCTATAAAAGTCGGAGATAAAAACATCAATGAACTAACAGAAATGTCAATAAGAAAAATAAAAGACTACTTAAACAAACTAGAATTAACTAAAACACAAGCAATGATAGCAGAATTAATACTAAAAGAAATAGACCAAAGGTTACAATTTTTAATAGATGTTGGACTAGAATACCTAACACTATCAAGAAATGCGGGAAGTCTATCAGGAGGAGAAGCACAAAGAATTAGGCTAGCAACACAAATAGGTTCAGGGCTAACAGGAGTACTATATATTTTAGACGAACCAAGTATAGGGCTACACCAAAGAGATAATGACAGATTATTAGCAACACTAAAAAAATTAAGAGATTTAGGTAATACATTACTTGTAGTAGAACATGACGAAGACACAATGTATGCAGCAGACCAAATAATAGACATCGGACCAGGAGCTGGAACACATGGTGGAAGAGTAATGGCACAGCGGAACAGCAGAAGAGATAAAGCAAGTAGAAAATTCAGTAACAGGACAATATTTAAGTGGAAGAAAACAAATAGCAGTACCTAAAAAAAGAAGAAAACCAGTAAAATCAAAAGTAATAGAAGTACAAGATGCAACAGAAAACAACTTAAAAAATATAAGTGTGAAATTTCCATTAGGAGTATTTAACTGTGTAACAGGAGTATCAGGATCACGGAAAATCAACATTAGTAAATGAAGTTTTATACAAAACGATAGCAAAAGAACTAAATGGAGCAAATGAAAAGCCAGGTAAATGTAAAGGTGTAAAAGGACTACAAAATATAGATAAAATAATAAATATAGACCAATCACCAATAGGAAGAACACCACGTTCAAACCCAGCAACATATACAGGAGTATTTGACATAATAAGAGATATATTTGCAGCAACAGAAGAAGCCAAACTACGTGGATATCAAAAAGGAAGATTTAGCTTTAACGTATCAGGCGGAAGATGTGAAAGCTGTAATGGAGATGGAGTTCATAAAATAGAAATGCACTTTTTACCAGATATATATGTGCCATGTGAAGTATGTAAAGGAAAAAGATATAATAGAGAAACACTAGAAGTAAAATATAAAGGAAAAACAATAGCAGATGTACTAGATATGACAGTAGAAGAAGCATTACAATTCTTTGACAAAATACCAAAAATAAAACAAAAAATGCAAACACTATATGATGTAGGACTAGGATATATAAAACTAGGACAACCTTCAACAACATTATCAGGAGGAGAGGCACAAAGAGTAAAACTAGCAACAGAATTATCAAAAAGAGCAACAGGAAAAACATTGTACATTTTAGATGAACCAACAACAGGACTACATATAGCAGATGTTCATAGATTAGTTGACATTTTACAAAGACTAGTAGACACAGGAAATACAATAATTGTTATAGAACACAATTTAGACCTAATAAAAACATGTGACCATATTATTGACTTAGGACCGGAAGGTGGAGATGGCGGTGGAGAAGTAGTTGCCATTGGTACACCAGAACAAGTCTGCAAAAACGAAAGAAGCTATACAGGAAAATTCTTAGAAAAATATTTATAATTTGCTATTAGAAATTGCCAACAGGGACGGACCTTTTTGGCAATTTTTGGCCAAAAAGGTCCGTCCCTGTTGGCAATCTTTCCACATTTGAATAAATTTATAAAATTCCACTCATAATAAACAAAAAAGGAGTGGAATTTTTATGTATAATTTTAGAACAGACTTAGCCTCAGAAAGAAGAGACATATATCAAAAAGCAAACAAACTAGAAAACGAAATTGATGGAATAGAAAGTAGCAAAGAAGAAATAAACGAAAATATAAAAGTAGAAACAGTAAAAATAACCAATGAAAATGGTGAAAAAGCAATAGGAAAGCCAGTTGGCAACTATATAACCATAGATGTAAAACAACTAAAAATAGCACAAGAAGAAGAAATTGAAAAAGCGGCAGAAACGCTATCAAATCAACTAGTTAAAGTCTTAGACACACATATAGATAAACAAGGAGAAATATTAGTAGTAGGCCTTGGGAATATGTATGTAACCCCAGATAGTTTAGGACCAAAAGTAATAAATGAAATAGAAGTAACAAGACATATAATAAATTATCTGCCACAATATGTAGAAGAAGGAACAAGAATGGTAAGTGCAATCTCGCCAGGAGTGTTAGGAACAACAGGTATTGAGACAGTCGAAATTTTAAAAGGAATTGTGGACAATATCAATCCTAAATTAGTTATAGTAATAGATGCACTAGCATCAAGAAGTATTGAAAGAATAAGTAGTACAATACAATTGTCAGACACAGGAATAGTGCCTGGTGCGGGAGTTGGAAACACAAGAAGTGAAATAAGCGAAAAAACTTTAGGAATCCCAGTAGTAGCAATCGGAATTCCAACGGTTGTAGAAACAGCGGTGCTCGTAAATGACTGCTTAGATTTATTTATTGCAAAACTGCAAGATGAAGCAAAATCAAATGATTATTTAAATCAATTAAAAGAGGAAGACAATTATCAAGAAATAAGAGAAGTGTTGCTCCCAAAAGATTATAATTTAATTGTTACACCAAAGGAAATAGATGATTTAATAGAAAATATGTCACAAATAGTAGCTCGTGGAATTAACAATGCGGTATAAATCAAGCAAATATTGCCAAAAAGGTCCGTCCCCAGTGGCAAAAATTTATCGAAAATTGTTGCAAAAAATAGAATGTTAATATATAATTCAAATATAGAAATAAATATATTAAAAGGAGAGATACAAATGGATAAAAAAACAAAGAAAGTTTCATTAATTACAACAGGGGTAGCAGCAGTAGCAATAATTGCATTAGTAGTGGTATTAACAATATTAATGGTTACATCAAGTAATCCAAAGAAATCAGTAGATGGATTATTAACAAATTTAAAAGCAGGAGATTTTGAAAAGGCACAAGAGTTTATGACAGGTGATGGATTAGTAGAAGAAGATGCATTCAACGAAGAAGGGGAAAAATATCTTTTTGATAAATTGTCTTGGAAAATTACAAATATAACAGAAGAAAAGGAAAATGCGACAATTGAACTTGAAATAACGAATAAAGATTTTAAAACAATAATTACAAATTATTCACAAAAGATACTAAAATTAGTATTTGGTGGAGAAAATATAACAGAAGAAACAGCTGGAAATTATTTAGTAGAAGAGTTGAAAAATGAAGGTGTACAGATAACAACAGCTACTAAGACAATTCAAGCTGTAAAAGAAGATGGAAAATGGAAGATTGTTGGTAATGATGATTTAACAAATGCTTTATTACCAGGGCTACAAGATGCTATGAATGCTTTCCAAGCAGGAGAGTAATAAAAGTAAATGATAAAAGTGAAGAACCCAGAGTGTTAAATAGGACTTTGGGTTCTTTTGGCATTTTTATATAGGTTACAGATGTTGCAGTCGGTGCAAATTTGAATACGGCTTTCAAATATAGCTTGAAGTGTTGTGATAAATTCGTCAACACAATAATCTATTAAATGGACATATATTTTTTTCGGTAGTAGTGTTAATAAAGAATTCAAAGTATAGTCATTCGAAGAAAATGTGATGTCACTTAAATATTTTGCTTTAAAACATTTGTCAGATACAGTTATAATTTCTTTGTTTTCATCTAATAATATTGATTCTGAATTAGAATATACAATATGGGCAACTTCAGAATTACTAGATTGAGAGTTTATATACAGTCTAAGTAAAGAGATAAATTCTAAATATTCTTTTTCAACAACAAATTGGTTTACAGCTTCATTTACAATTTCATCTAAAATAGTTAGATATGGTTTTATTCTAAAGTTCAGAAATCCGTCAAGTATAATGGTTTTATTCTCTGAAATAAATTCAAAGAAACAATTATAAATTGTTTTAAATTTCTTATCAAAAATAACTGAGAAATCATTTGCCATGGCATCAAAACATAGAATTAGTATTTCTTCTCTTTCTTTAGCGTCAAAATAAAAATAATTTTGAAAGATTATTCTTTTTAAAAAAGTTTCATCTAGTTCGTCAATTACAAGAAAAGATAGAATTGTGCTTATTTTATCAAAAAACAATTTGCTGTCATTTCCTGTGTAATGAACAATTATATTTTTATAATGTTTAAATTGGTTGCAAGAATAACAAATTTGTTCTAATTCTAAATTGTTTAACTCATTTAGTAGATAAGAAAGCGAATTCGAATTATTTGTTTTAATACATAATGACTTCATCAAAAAAACTCCTCTCTAATATAACTATTATCTACTAAAAGTACAAAACTTATACACTATACTATGTTGCTTTAACAAAAATGTAGCTTGTTTATAAAATAAAAAAGAAAATAGCTTGTCCAAGAAATAGTATCTTGAAAAAGCTATTTTCTAATTATCTATAAATCATATAATCAATATCAGGAAAGACACAATCTTTTTTGCTAATATCTTTCAAAAATTCTTCATCAATATTATCTTCTTTTATCTGATAATACAATTTTGTAAATCTACCAATATGGTCCTTAATTCTCTTTTTGGCATAATCAACCATCGTGCCATTTGTTATAATAAATAACCAATCGCTACTTTGTGCCAATAAAAGTTCTCTTGCACATTGATTTAATGCTTTTTTCTTTAATCCTTTTGCATTAGGGTAAAGGTAGGCCAATTCACACATTCTGTCTCCTGCAACATGAAGATGTCTATGGACATAGTCATTTGAAGGATTTAGCCAAACTTCGCTATATCCATTTGCACCCCAGCTTGAACGACAAGGGGAAGCGACTTGCATGTTAGGATATTTATCAATATATTCAGATGGTGTTATTAATTCGAAATTGCAATCATCATAATAAACTTTTTTAAATAATATATATAACCAATATGGGCCTTCATACCACCAATGGCCATAAAGTTCAGCATCATAAGGACATAATATAATAGGTGGATTTTGTGTGTATTGTGCTAAATTTCCAATTTGTGCTGTTCTAGAATCTAGGAAATGACCAGCTTGCTTTTCAGCAGAGTCTTTTGCCCATTGTACATTGTAGTAATCTTTAAATTCTGTTTTTCCAGTTATTCTGTGATATTTAATTCCAGTGTGAACTCTTACACCATTATGTGCTATGTATGGTTTTATATAGTCATAATCAGCCTCATAGCCGATATCACGATAAAATTCTCTGTAATTAAAATCACCTGGGTAACCATTAATAGAACTCCACACTTGTCTTGAAGATTCCATATCACGGCCAAATGCTACAACTCCTTCAGGAGATACAATTGGTGCAGCTGTTCCGTAAACAGGAGTAGGGTTTGCATATAAAATTCCGTGTGATTCTGTTATTATATAGTCAATTCCAAATTCTTTTAAGTATTTGTCGGCTTCTGGAACATATCCACATTCAGGTAGCCAAATGCCACGTGGTCTTCTTCCAAAATATCTTTCATATGTTTGAACTCCAACAGCTATTTGAGCTTTTACAGTCTTCTCATTAACGTATAGAATAGGGAAGTATCCGTGTGTTGCTCCACAAGTTATTATCTCTAATACACCAATATCTTGGAAGTGTTTAAATGCTTCAATTAAATTACATTTATAAACATCTTTAAATAAATGTAAGTCATTTGAATAGCGGTCAAAATAATAATGAGAAAGTTTATTCAGTCTTTCGTCACCTGCTGTTCTTTTTATTTCTTTCTCAGATAATTCAATTAATTTTTTCAAATATTTTATATATTTTTTTTGTAGTAGTTTATTGTCTAGCATTGAAAGTAGAGGAGGAGTCATAGACATTGTTATTCTAAATTTTACTCCTTCGTCTACTAGTTTTTGAAAGTTTGTAAGTAATGGTATATATGTTTCAGATATTGCTTCATATAACCAAGATTCTTCTAAATAATCATCACTTTCAGGATGGTGGATAAATGGAAGATGTGCATGAAGTACAAAACTTACATATCCTTTTTTTTCTTGCATATTTATTTCTCCTTTGTTAATTATTGGTACATACTACCAGATGAAGGGTTTGATAAAATACTAACATTATGATTTTCGCCTAAATCATAAATATCATAAATTTTGCCCATATTTCTGATAAATGAAATATTTGTTATTTCTTTTTCAGTTTGAATTCCTGTTTTTATATCTCTAAAATAAACCATTTTTTGGTTTTTGTTAAATAGAACTTTGTCATTTGGAACTTCTATTTCGTTAGAGCTTGAAACATATATATAATCAACATTTATTTTTTCTGTTTTTTTGATAGGACGTCTACCAAGTTCGATTTTGTAATCACATTTGCTATCTGCTATGTGTAAATACCAACTATTTGCAAAATCGTTAATTTCTACTTCAAAACTATAATTTAAAGTGTCATTTCTTACAATTAAGACTGGTTTTGTTTTTTCGAAGAAATTTTCTCCATATTGTTCTTCAAATGATTTCCTGTCTTTGTCTGAAATGTCCCAATAAATAAATAGGGTATTTGGAGTTTGTGCCAAAACTTTTACGATTGTTTGATTGTATCTGTATGGTAAATCGTAATATTCTACTATTTCTGGTTTCTTTTTTGTTGTAGTTTTTTTGCTACTTGTTGATTTCTTTGTAGTAGTTTTTTTAGTAGTTGAAGCTTTTCCCGCTTTTGTTTTTGTTGTAGCAGTTTTTTTCGTAGCAGATGTTTTTGTTTTTGCCGTAGTTCTTTTCTTAGCAGGAGCTTTTTTTGTTTCTGCTTTTTTAGTTGTAGTTTTTTTGTTAGCAGTGGTTGCTTTTTTTGTTGATTTTCTTTTGTTTTCTTCTTTTTCTATTTCTGTTTGTTCTTTTGTTTTTCTTGGCATTTTTTCCTCCTTAAGGTAATCTCTTTTAATCTCCTTACTATATTATACTAAAAGTAAAATAAATTCAAGTAAAAAAGTGGAAAAAATATAAAAATAGTGATATACTATGAAAAAACAAAAAAAGGAGCGAAAAAATTATGAAAAACGAATTAACAATCAAAAAATGCAAAACATGTGGAGCAACAATAAAAGTAATAAAAGACTGCAACTGTAATGGATGTGGAATAGTATGTTGTGGAGAGCAAATGCAAACACTAATTCCAAACTCAGTAGACGCAGTAATTGAAAAACACGTACCAACTTATGAAATAGTAGAAGACGAAATACTTGTAAAGGTAAATCACGTAATGGAAAAAGAACACTTCATAGAATGGATTAGTCTAGTAAAAGAAAATAAAGAAATCACTGTAAAATTATATCCAGAACAAAATGCAGAAGTTAGATTTCCATATATAAAAGGAGCTACTATCTATGCATATTGCAATAAACACGGATTATGGAAAAACGAAATAAATTAGGAGTGGAATATGAACAAAAAATGGCAAATATACCAAACTAACGAAGAGCAAATAGAAGAACTAAAAAGCAAATACGGACTAAACGAACTACTTGCAACAATACTATCAAACCGAAATATAACAGAAGAAGAACAAATAAGACTATTTCTAAATCCAACAAGAAATGATTTTTATGACCCGTATTTAATAACAGATATGGAAATAGCAGTTGAAAGAATAATAAAAGCAATAGAAAACAAAGAAAAAGTAACAATATATGGGGACTATGATGTAGACGGAATAACAAGTATAACAGTACTAAAAAGTTTCTTAAAAGAAATAGGGTTAGAAACATCTGTATACATTCCAAATAGGCTAGACGAAGGGTATGGATTAAACAAAAACGCAATTGACAAAATAGCAAAAGACGGCTGTAACCTAATGATTACAGTTGATTGCGGAATTTCTGGAATAGAAGAAATTGAATATGCAAATTCACTAGGAATTGAAACAATAGTAACAGACCACCACGAACCGGGAAACGAACTTCCAAATGCTGTTGCAGTAATAGATAATAAAAGAAAAGATAGCAAATATCCATTTAGAGAATTAGCAGGAGTAGGAGTAGTTTTTAAATTAACACAAGGACTAGCTAAAAGGCTAAACTTAAAAGAAGAAGCATATTTAAAATATTTAGATATTGTATGTGTAGGAACAATATCAGACATAGTACCATTAGTAGATGAAAACAGAGTTATTGCAAAACTAGGCTTAATGCTAGTAAAACAAACAAAAAATATAGGATTAAGATCTATAATAAATTCGTCAGGATATACCAAAATAGATTCTAATACAATTTCATTTGGAGTAGCACCAAGAATAAATGCTTGTGGAAGAATGGGAAAAGCAAAAGAAGCTTTAAACTTACTATTATCAACAGATATATATGAAGTAAATGAACTAACACAAAAATTAAATGATCACAACAAAGAAAGACAAGAAACAGAAAAAGCAATATTTGAAAATGCAGTAGAAAAAATAGAAAAAGAAAATTTAAACCAAAATAAAGCAATAATATTAGGCGGAGAAAACTGGCATCATGGGGTAATAGGAATAGTATCATCAAAAATTACAGATATGTACTTTAAGCCAAGTATATTATTAAGCTTTGAAGAAGACGGAATTGGAAAAGGTTCAGGAAGAAGCATTCCAGGATTTGACCTACACGAAGCGCTAATGCAATGTCTAGACACAATTGAAAAATTCGGTGGACATAGTATGGCAGTTGGAATAACAATTAGAAAAGACAAACTAGAAGAATTCAGAAAAGAATTTGAAGAAATAGCAGAAAAAAATGAAATTGATAAAATTATTCCAATTATAAACATAGATGCAAAAATCAATTTAAATGAAATAGATAAAGAAATGGTGGAAAGTATAAAACAATTAGAACCATTTGGTGAAGCAAACAAAATGCCTATATTTGCATTTAAAAACCTAAAAATAG
The DNA here is from genome assembly GCA_948502395.1 of uncultured Clostridia bacterium. Classification (GTDB taxonomy): domain Bacteria; phylum Bacillota; class Clostridia; order TANB77; family CAG-508; genus CAG-269. Next base: position 22,233 of record CAOPES010000006.1, read on the forward strand.
ATTCAATTAGGGCGCTATCAGGCGGAAAACATTTGAAGTTAACATTAAAAAATAACAATAACATAATAAATGCAATAGGATTTAATATAGGACATTTAGCAGAAGAATATTTAATAGGAGATAAAGTAGATGTGGCAGGAGTGCTAGAAATAAATACTTTTGGCGGTGTGGACAACCTACAAATAAATATTAAAGACATTATGAAATCGATATAGAAAGAGGTGTAAAAATGCAAGAAACAAAGGACATAACAATACAAGATATAATTGCAAAAAGAAAAGAACATTCAAGAAGAGTAGATCAAAAATTAATACAGAAGGCGTACAAATATGCAGTAGAACACCATGGTGATCAACGTAGAAAATCAGGAGAACCATATATAATACATCCAATAAATGTAGCATATATTTTAGCAGACATCGGACTAGACGAAAGTACAATTTGTGCAGCACTTTTACATGATGTTGTAGAAGATACAGACGCAACAGAAAATGATATAAAAAGAGAATTTGGAGAAGAAATATCAGATATGGTAGCAGGTGTTACAAAATTAGGTAACATCGCATTTGCAACAGTTGAAGAACAACAAGTAGAAGATTACAGAAAAATGTTTCTTGCAATGGGAAAAGATATTAGAGTTATCATAATAAAATTAGCAGATAGACTTCATAACATGAGAACTTTAAAACATCTAAAAAGAGATAGACAAATAGCAAATGCAAAAGAAACAATGGAACTATATGCACCACTTGCAAATAGACTAGGATTATACTCAGTAAAATGGGAATTAGAAGACTTAGCATTTAAATATTTATATCCAGACGAATACCACGAACTAGTAGAAGGAATAAATAAAAAGAGAGAAGAAAGACTAAAATTTATTGAAAAAATAATGCAAGACATAAGAGTAGAACTAAAAAAACAAAAAATAGATGCAGAAGTAACAGGTAGGGCAAAACATTTATACAGTATTTATCGTAAAATGAAAAGAGACAATAAAACATTAGACCAAATATATGACCTATTCGCACTTAGAATACTAGTAACATCAGTAAAAGACTGTTATGCGGCACTAGGAGTAGTACACGATTTATACAGTCCAATGCCAGGTAGATTTAAAGACTACATAGCAGTACCAAAACCAAATATGTACCAATCAATACACACAACATTATTAGGAGAAAAAGGAACACCATTTGAAGTACAAATACGTACTTGGGAAATGCACAAAATTGCAGAATATGGTATAGCGGCACACTGGGCATATAAAGAAGCAAGCTATTTTGGTAAGAAACAATCAGTAAAAGTAGAAGAAGATAAACTTGCATGGTTACGCGAAACATTAGAATGGCAAAAAGACATGCAAGACCCACAAGAATTTTTAGAAACATTAAAAACAGAACTATTTGAAGACGAAGTATATGTATTTACTCCAAAAGGAGCAATAAAAGTACTCCCAAGTGGCTCAACACCAATAGACTTTGCATATAGCATACATGCAGAGATAGGACATCATATGACAGGGTGTAAAATAAACAGTAAAATGATGCCAATATTAACACCACTAAAATCAGGTGATATAGTAGAAATAATAACATCAGAAAACTCAAAAGGACCAAGTAGAGACTGGCTAAAATTTGTAAAAAGCACATCAGCAAAAAACAAAATAAAAAGTTGGTTCAAAAAAGAGCAAAAAGCTGAAAATATAGAAAAAGGAAAAGACTTAATAGAAAAAGAACTAAAAAGAATTGGATTTTTACATAGTGATTTATTTAAAACAGAATACATAGAACCAATGTTAAACAAATACAAATATAAAGACCTAGACGAAATGTATGCAGCAATCGGCTTTGGAGCGAACTCATCAGTAAAAGTAATAGCTAGAATGTTACAAGAATACAGAAAAGAACATCAAGAAGAAAACATTGAAGAAAAAATACAAGAACTAGCAACAGCAAAAGCCAAAAAACCAAAAGCATCAAATGCGGGAATAATAGTAAAAGGAATAGACAACTGCTTAGTAAAACTATCAAAATGTTGTAACCCATTACCAGGAGACGAAATAGTAGGATACATAACAAAAGGAAGAGGAGTATCTGTACACAGAAAAGACTGTACAAATATAGGAGATTTGCTATCAGAAGAAAACAGAATGATAGACGTAGAATGGGATAAAGAAGAAAAGATAGCATATCATGCAGACATAGAAGTATGTTCAAACGACAGAACAGGCTTATTGCTAGACATACTAAAAGAAATAGGCACAACAAAAGCAAAAATAGAAGGTGTAAATACAAAAGTAACAAAAGAAAAAATTGCGATAATCGACATAACACTAGAAATAGAAAACTTAGCAGAATTAAGCAAAGCAATAAAAGCAATTAGAAAAGTAAACAGTGTATATGAAGTAAACAGAAAGAAATAATGGGACATTTGGGGACGTTTCCTTTTGGACATTTTGTCCATTTTGGGACACATCTATATGAATGCGGAATTAAAAGAAGGGGAAAACAAATGATACTAAAAGAAATGAAAATAGACACTTGGGTAGGAGACCCAACAAACTGTTATATAATATTTGACGAGAAGTCAAAAGAAATTATGATAATAGACCCAGCAGGAGATGTAGACAAATTAGAAGAGATGATTGGCATTTTAGGTGGCAAATTAAAATATATCTATTTGACACATTGTCACGGAGACCATATATTTGGGGTAACAGAATTAAAGAATAAATGTGGCGGAAAAATACTAATACATCGCTATGATGCAGAAGGGTTAAATGATGCAAGTATAAACCTAACACCATACATCAGAGACGAGAAAATAGAATTAGAAGCAGATTCTAGAATAGATGGTGGAGATTTAATCCACTTAGGAAATTTAGAATTTAAGGTAATTCACACACCAGGGCATACGAAAGGTGGTACATCATTATATTGTGAAAGTGAGAAATGTTTATTCTCCGGAGATACTTTGTTTAGGGGAACTTGGGGAAGAACCGATTTACCAACGTCAAGCAGAGAAGATATAATGAATTCAATAACCAGCAAACTAATGAAATTACCTGATGAAACAATAGTATATCCGGGACATGGAGTAAGCACAAGGATAAAAGACGAAAAACCAATTTACTTAGAATTAAAACCAAAATTAATATAAGTCGATAGGGTGTTTTTGGGTGTTTTTGGGGACAGTCCTTAAAAACACCCTAATCTTCAAAAATATAAATAATATAAAAATAAATTCAATTAAGGGTGTTTTTAAGGTCTGTCCCCAAAAACACCCAAAGAAAGGAATGAGAAAAATGGCAAAAACAGAACCAAGGACATTATCTGGATTTATGGAATTGTTACCAAATGAACAGATATTGTTTAATCAAATGAGAGAAAAAATAGAAAATACATATAAAAAATTTGGATTTTTACCACTAGATACACCAATTGTAGAGTTGTCAGAAGTTTTGCTTGCAAAAGCAGGTGGTGAAACAGAGAAACAAATTTATAGATTTAATAAAGGAGATACAGATTTATCTTTAAGATTTGACTTGACTGTACCACTTTCAAAATATGTTGCAAAAAACTATGGAAATTTGAGTTTTCCATTTAGAAGATATCAAATAGGAAAGGTATACAGGGGAGAAAGAACTCAAAAGGGAAGATTTCGTGAGTTTTATCAATGTGATATTGATATTATTGGAGATGGAGAACTAGATTTAATAAATGATGCAGAGCTTCCAAGCGTGATTTATTCAATTTTTACAGAGTTAGGATTTAATGATTTTACAATTAGAGTTAATAATAGAAAGATTTTGAATGGATTATTTGAAGGTATTGGACAAAAGGAAGCTTCTGTGGATATTTTAAGAATAATAGATAAAATTGATAAAATAGGAAAAGAAGCGGTAATTGTAGAATTACAAAAAATAGGAATTTCAGAAGATGCGATTACTAAAATAGTTGATTTCATAGAAATAGAAGGAACATCAGAAGAAAAAATAGAAAAATTAAAATCTTTGAACATAGAAAATGAAACTTTTAAAACTGGAATATATGAATTAGAATATGTAATTAAAAATATGAATTTATTTGGAGTTCCAACGAAGAATTATAAGGTGGATTTGACAATAGCAAGAGGGCTAGATTATTATACTGGTACAGTATATGAGACGTTTTTAGATGATTATAGAGAATTGGGTAGTGTGTGTTCAGGTGGAAGATATGAAAATTTAGCAGAATATTACACAGATAAGAGACTTCCTGGTGTTGGAATATCAATTGGTTTAACACGTTTGTTCTACAAGTTGAATGAATTAGAATTAATAAAGGCAACTAAGAAATCAATTGCTCAAGTTTTAGTAATACCTATGGTGGAAGATTTGACTGTTCCAATTAAGGTTGCGACCGCTTTGAGAAATAATGGGGTTAATACTGAGATTTATTTGAATAATAAAAAGTTAAAGGCTAAGTTTAAGTATGCTGACAAATTGGAAATTCCTTATGTTATTATTTTGGGCGAAGATGAGATTACAAATAATAAGTTCAAACTAAAAGATATGGCTTCAGGAGAAGAGAAGGAATATAGTTTGGAAGAAATTAACGAGATTAAATTTTGAAACAGAAGTCAAGACTTGACATAATGCAAAAAAATATGTATAATAACAACATAAGCCCCAAAAATGGGAGGAAAGGAAAAAAGGATATGGCAAAAGAAAGAGCGTTGGGTAAATTATCCCAGAGACAAATTCGGAACAGCAATAATAGAAGGGATAAGAGACAGCATTATGACAATATAGGTAGTTTTTCGGAAGCTGGCTTTGCAATAGTTATGCTTAATAAAAAATTTGGTATGATAAACAGACAGGGAGAAGAAATTATTCCAGCCAAATATGATTTTTTATGGGAATTTGCGAAAGGTGGTATTGCACGATTTGAGATTAATAAAAAGTATGGTTTGGTAAACAAGAAAGGAGAAGAAATTGTTCCACCAAAATATGATAAAATCTATGATTTTGTCAAAGGTGGATTAGCAATAGTTATACTTAATGGAAAATATGGGATAATAAACAGACAAGGACATGAAATTATTGTCCCTAAATATAATCTTATATTTAAGCTTGCAGGAAGTGATACGGAAATATATGCTAAAATAAATGATGAAAAATTGGCAAGAATAAAAATAAAGCAACAAAAAGTCGGCGAGATTGAGTATATATAATTGTAGGTCTTAATGAGAGAAAAAATTGTCGAATTCTAAAAAATAGGCTTCATAATCGAAGCCTATTTTTTTACAAATATATCATGTAGTTTTGTTGCTTTTGCAACAAAAATGTTATATAATACCTTCATAATTGAAAAAGGGTTGATAAAAATGAATTTAAATTTCGACATGGACAGTTTCATAAATGACTTTGAACATAACTGTCATAGAGTACAAAAGAAAACCTTTTCAAAAAACGAAGTAATAACAACATACATACAAAAAAGAAACCAATTCTGCATACTAATAAGCGGAAATGCAGACTTAGTCCGTTATGACTTAAACGGAAATAGAACCATAGTAGAGCATTTATCCAAAAATGATATTTTTGGAGAAGTATTTTATACTGTAACAACAAACAATGAACTACTAGTAGAAGCACGCGAAAAATGCGAAGTTTTAATATATATATATGATAGTATACATACAAAATGTAGAAATAACTGCAAGTTTCACAATTTTTTAACAGAAAATTTACCTGAATTAATTTTGAATAAAGTTATAGACTTAAATATGCGTGTAGAGTTACTAACTAAAAGGACTATTCGTGAGAAATTACTTGGATATTTTACGCTTCTTTCTACAAGAACTTTAAATAAAACTTTCACTTTACCGTTTTCTTTAACTGACTTGGCTGATTATTTGAGTGTTGATAGAAGCGCCATGATGCGTGAAATGAAGCTTCTTAAAGAAGATGGTTGTATTGAAAAAAATAAGAATAGAATCACTTTAAAGATATATTAAAATTTGTAACAAAAATGTAATAAAACATCAAACCATACAAACAAGCAAACTTATGAAAAAAATAAGTTTGCTTGTTGCTTTTGCAACAGAAAGAAAGCAAAGTTAATATATAATAAACAAAGAAAAACTAGATAAGGGGGAAATGTAGAAATGAAAGTCATAAAAAGAAACGGACAAGTAGTAGACTTTGACAGAGAAAAGATCAAAATAGCAATAGAAAAAGCAAACAGAGAAGTAAGACCAAAAGAAAGAGCCACAAAAGAAGAAATAAAAGAAATAATAAATTATATTGAAGAAATGGGCAAAAAAAGAATACTAGTAGAAGACATACAAGACATCATAGAACAAAAACTAATGGAAATACAAAAATACGAACTATCAAAAAGATACATAGTATATAGATACACAAGAGCATTAGTAAGAAAACAAAACACAACAGACGAATCTATATTGGGACTTTTAAGAAACGAAAACAAAGAACTAGCAGAAGAAAACTCAAACAAAAACACAATGCTAGCATCAACCCAAAGAGACTACATAGCAGGAGAAGTATCAAGAGACCTAACAAAAAGAATGCTATTACCAGAAAAAATATCAAAAGCACATGAAGACGGAATTCTACATTTTCACGACGCAGACTATTTTATTCAACCAATATTTAACTGTTGTTTAGTAAACATAGGAGATATGTTAGACAACGGAACAGTAATGTATGGAAAAATGATTGAAAGTCCAAAAAGCTTCCAAGTAGCCTGCATAATTACAACACAAATAATTGCAACAGTAGCAAGCAATCAATATGGTGGACAATCAATAGATATGATACATTTAGGAAAATACCTAAGAGTAAGTTATGATAAATACAAAAAAGAGCTTGAAGAAAAACACGGAAAGCAATTATCAAAAGAAGTTATAGAAGAATTAGTACAAGAAAGAGTAAAAGCAGAGCTAAAAGCAGGAATACAAACAATGCAATACCAAATAAACACACTAATGACAACAAATGGCCAATCTCCATTTGTAACACTATTTTTGCATTTAGAAAAAGACGATCCATATATCAAAGAAAATGCAATGATAATTGAAGAAATCCTAAATCAAAGATATGAAGGCGTAAAAAATGATGTAGGGGTATATGTAACACCTGCATTTCCAAAACTTGTATATGTATTAGACGAATTTAACAATTTAAAAGGTGGAGAATATGACTATTTAACAAAACTTGCAGTAAAATGTTCAGCAAAAAGAATGTACCCAGACTATATATCAGCTAAAAAAATGCGTGAGAACTACGAAGGCAATGTGTTTAGTCCAATGGGATGCAGAAGCTTTTTATCACCTTGGAAAGACGAAAACGGAAATTACAAATTTGAAGGAAGATTTAATCAGGGTGTAGTAAGTATCAATCTACCACAAATAGGAATTATAGCAGACGGAGACGAAGAAAAATTTTGGGAATTATTAGATGAAAGATTAGAACTATGTAAAAAAGCACTAATGTGTAGACACTATGCATTACTTGGAACACGTTCAGATATAAGCCCAATTCACTGGCAATATGGAGCATTAGCACGATTGAAAAAAGGTGAAAAAATAGACAAACTATTATATGGCGGATATTCTACAATGTCGCTTGGATACATAGGAATATATGAACTTACAAAATTAGTAAAAGGAGTATCACATACAACAGAAGAAGGACGTGAATTTGCACTTAAAGTAATGAATTACCTAAAAGATACTACTCAAAGGTGGAAAAAAGAAACAAATATTGGATTTGCACTATATGGAACACCAGCAGAAAGCTTATGTTATAGATTTGCAAGGATTGACAAAGAGAAATTTGGAACAATAAAAGATATAACAGATAAAGGATATTATACAAACTCATATCACGTAGATGTTAGAGAAGAAATAGACGCTTTTGCAAAATTAAACTTTGAAAGTGAATTTCAAAAAATATCAACAGGTGGTTCTATTTCATATATTGAAATACCAAATATGAATAAAAATATAGAAGCATTAGAAACAGTTGTAAAATTCATATATGACAATATTCAATATGCAGAATTTAATACAAAATCTGATTATTGCCATGAATGTGGATTTGACGGAGAAATAATAATAAATAAAGACAATGAATGGGAATGCCCAAATTGTGGAAATAAGGATCATAATAAAATGACAGTAGTAAGAAGGACTTGTGGATACTTAGGAGAGAATTTTTGGAATGTTGGAAAAACCAAAGAAATAAAGCAAAGAGTAATGCATTTATAATAAAAGCGAAGAAAAATTGACATATTTAGACATATTTGTTGACAGAAATATATATACAATATATAATGTAAACATAATAGATAGGAGGTAAATATATGAATATTATATTGCCGGAAAATTTTACTCGGTATGATGAAAGGGGTAGAAAAAAAGTAGTTTTTATCAAAGACGGAATTTTGTATATGAGAAATGATGTCAGTTTTAAAGCGCTTATGCGGGATGTAACTTATGCAATATATGGTAAGAAAGTTTGCAAATGTTGCGGGAGGCCAATTCTAGCAAATTGGTTAACAATTGACCATAATATTCCACAAGATTATGGTGGACCAGACATTACCGACAATCTAATGCCATATTGCAAATATTGTAACGAAAGTAAGGCTAATTTAATGCCAGACCAGCATTTGGAGTATTTAGAGCTAAAGAATCAAAAAGAAAAGTTAGACTTTATCAAAAAATGTAGAGTTGAGAATGAAAAGTTTCGATATGACAAAGAATTTTTACATTTATGTAAGGGAAAAGAGCTTTGGGTAAAACAAATGGATGTGAGCAAAATAAGGGGGATAAATAATCAAGTTAATTATTCATCCGGATATAGTGACCATCACAAAGGAACCAAGTATAAAAAAATAGAAAAGTTCTACTCAAAATATCAAAACTTTCAAAAGCCAATTATTGTAGATAGAAAAAAGCATTTGCTTGGTGGATATGTAACTGTTAACTTTGCTCAAAATAACAGAATTCTTAAAGTACCAGTCATCATCATAGAAAATATAGAAGTTTTCTATTGAAAAGAGTAAGAGAAATTGCCAAAAAGGTTTATCCTTTTTGGCAATTTTCTATGTTAAAGGAAGAAATTCCTCTAATATGAAAAATGCATTTGTAATAAAATCCAAAGAGATTTGGCATATTTCGACATATTTGTTGACATATAGATAAATACAGTATATAATATCAACATAATAGATAGGGGGATATATAATGAATATTATATTACCAGATAATTTTACTCGGTATGAGGAACAAGAGAAAGTAGTGTTTATAAAAAATGGAATTTTGTATATGAAAAACACATATAAATTTAAAACATTGATGAAAGAACTAACATATACAATCTATGGCAGAAATCACTGCTTTGGCTGTGGACGATACATACGTAATGGTAAAGAAACAATAGACCATATTGTTCCGCAGGATTATGGAGGGCCTGATATCACAAATAATATGATTCCGTATTGTAAGGAGTGTAATTTTAGAAAAGACAATTTGATGCCAGATCAATATGAGAGATATCTAAAAATTGACAACCAAGTAGAACGTGACGAATTTATAAAAAAGTGTAATTTGGAAAATGAGAACTTACGGTATGACAAAAACTTTTCTTATTTGTATGATGATGAAAATGGTTATTGGGTTAAACAGTGTCCAATAAACAAGATAAAAGGAGCAGACAAAAGAGTGGACTATACAGAAGGAAAGAAAAAAAGCAGAAAATATGATGGAATAAGTCAGTATTATAGTAAGTATAACAAATTTCAAAAACCGATTATTGTAGATAGAAATATGAATTTGCTTGGCGGATATCAGTCTTTGACTTTTGCAAAAGAAAGAAACAGAAAAGAAAACAAAAAAAGAAGCGTGGAGAAAAAAATAGAAATGTTACCAGTTATTGTTTTGGAAAATGTGCAAGTGTTTTATTAAACAGAGTAAAAGCCAGAAAGAAAATATTCTTTCTGGTGATTTTTTTGTAAGTATAATAGTATATTTTATTTTTCGGCAGTATTTAGAAAACGTTTAAGCAATTGTTCACGACAAAGATTTTCAAAATTATCATCTAATGGCTCTAAAACAACATCTTCGCCATATTTTCTATCTAAACAATATTTTATAATATAATCAGCAAGTTCAGGATTTTTAGAAAGAAGTGGACCATGTAAATAAGTTGCAATAACATTATTTAAAAAGAAACCTTCTTTATCATCGCCAAACTTATTACCATTACCAGCAAGAACATTTCCAAAATAAGTAGAAACATCAAAAGTCTGTCCACCATGATTTTCAAAACCAATAATCTTGGTTTTTGTATTGTTCAAATTAGCATCAATTACGACATTACCAATACATCTTTTTTTCCTATCATTTATAGCTTCTGTATAATAATCAAAAACTTCCAAACCAGGAATAATATTACCTTCAACACCTTTATAATATTTTCCAAATAACTGATAAGCACCACAAATTAATAAAAAGAATACTCCATTTTCAACAGCTTCCTTAATATTTTCCTTATATTTAAGCAAATCTTCGGATAAAATACCTTGCTCTTGGTCAGCACCGCCACCTGCAAAAACCAAATCAAAATCTGAAAAATTAGGTGGAGTATCTCCAATTGAATAAGGCACTATTGTTGCTTCTATTCCACGTCTTTCTAAACGATATTTTAGTACTTGAATGTTTCCAAAGTCACCATATAACTCTAAGATGTCAGGATATAAGTACAATATTTTTAGGACATTTGGGGACGTTTCCTTTTGGACATTTTGTCCATTTTGGGACACATCTTCTTTTTTCTCAATTTGTACAGGCCCTAAATTAAGAATTTCTTTTCTAGTAGGTTGAAGTGCTGTATAATTAGCTATTACATATTTTTTTACATCTGTTTTATAGAAATTTTTTACAGCTTCTTTTAAATCTAAATAAGGCTCAATTTTATTTGCGTCAAAACCAGATGTTTTAATTCTGATTGCTATGTCATAAGCTCTTGTTCCAGCAGTCACAATTCTTGAAACATTATTCAAATCAGCAAAATTGATATCCCAAATCCAAGAGACATCATGCCCATCTGCTAAATTATCATTTAGAACAAATAACAATTCTTTTTCGTCATCATCTTCGTTTAAAATACGAAGACTAACATTACATCCAGTTGGATTTTTGGCTAAATTTATTATAGTAGGAACACCATTTATTTCTAATTCTTCTAATCTACCATTATTCAAAACAAATGTTGATAAAGCCTTCTGTACAGCATCTGTTTTAATATCATATAAACTTACACAAGATATAACAGCAATAAAGTTGTAAATGTTGTAAATGCTGTTGAATTTGATTTTATAAGTGATGTCATTAACATCGAAAGTTCTATTTTTTAAATCAACATTTGTAGCTAATTTATAAATTTCGTTATTTCCGTAATTACAGTTAGGGCATTTGAATTTACCAATGTGAGAATATTGATAATATTCATATTCTATACGAGTGTTGCAGAATGGGCAGAATTTACCTTCTCCAGCTTCTTTTAATTCTTTTGTCGCATATTCATATTTTTCCACACTAAAATAATAAACATTGTGATTATTTGGATTTGCTTGTCCGAAGTCTTGCAACATTTGGGTCATCGTTGTTTAGAACAAGGTTGCCAGTATAAGTTTTTAAAAATTCATTAATTTTAAGTATAAGAGTTTCAACTTCTCCATTTCTATCTAATTGGTCTCGGAAAAAGTCAAGTACAACTAATGTATCAAGCCTGAAATCTTTAAATACAACAGGCACATAACCTTCATCAACTTCAAAAACCAAATAATCAGCTTTTATTTTTCCTGTTAAAGTACAATTTTTTAATAAAGTTGAAAGTATACCAGTTTCCATATTATTCCCTTCTGTATTGCTGATTACTTTCTTTCCTGCTGTTTTAAAGACGTGACCAATTGCGTTGTTTGTCATTGTTTTTCCATTAGTTGCAGTTACAGCAATTACAGGACAGTTCACTTTAAAATATTTAAAGATATTTTCGTCCCAGTCAAATGCTATTTTTCCTAATAGATTTCCACCTTTTTTTCTACATATTTTTAAGATGATGTTTAATATTTTCATAATTAATATAATAAAAAAATCTTTCATATTTTTCTCCATTTTTTGTTTTTATTTTGTGCTAATTATATCAAATGATACTTAGAATAACAATAAATTTATAAAACTTTTTTTAATGCTGATTGACTAAGCCATATTCAATATAGTAAAATATCAACAAGGAGAGAAAAATGGAAACAAAAATACCACAATTTTTAAAAGAAAAGCTAGAAAATCAATACGGAGAAGATTTAGCAAAATCGATATTAGAAGGTTACGAAAAAACAAGAAAAGTAACATTACGAGTAAATACAATAAAAAGTAGTGCTGGGAAAATAGAAGAAGAACTACAAAATCATAAAATAGAATATGAAACAGTAGAATGGAGCAAAGAAGCCTTCATAATAAAAAATAAAAGAGGAAAAGAAATAGAAGAACTAGAAATATACAAAAACGGAGAAATATATCTGCAAAGTTTATCTTCTATGTTACCACCAATTGTGCTAGAACCAAAAGAAGGTACAGACATATTAGATATGGCAGCAGCACCAGGAGGGAAAACGACACAAATAGCAGCATTGGTAAATAATAAAGCAAGCATTACAGCATGTGAATTAAATAATATAAGAGCACAAAGATTAAAGTATAATATAGAAAAACAAGGGGCTACTTGTGTGTATGTAATGCAAACAGATGCAAGAAAGATAAATGATTTCTTTTCTTTTGACCAAATTTTATTAGATGCACCGTGCAGTGGAAGTGGGACTTTAAATGTAAATGACGCAAACTTAAATAAAACTTTTACAGAAAAATTAGTTCAAAAATCTGTAAAATCTCAAAAAGAATTATTAAAAAAAGCACTTAAAGTTTTGAAATCAGGACAAGAGATGGTATATTCAACATGTTCTATTTTGCAAGAAGAAAATGAATGTATAATAAATACATTGAATAATAAAGAATATGAAATAGTACCAATTCAATTTGGTGGAATGGAGCAACTACCAGTACTTCCTACGAAAATAAAAGGAACATTGTGTGTTATGCCCAATAATTTATATGAAGGATTTTTTATTGCAAAAATAAGAAAAAAATAATCATATACATAAAACTAAATAAGAAAAATGTCGAAAATTGCGATGAAAAGTTAAGTAAAATAATCAATAACACTTGTGTTTTACATAAATGTGTGATAGAATATAAAACATAATCAGTAAAACTAGTAGAACTAGTATGTACAATTTCTCCAATTCAACATGGACAATTGACAGCGTAAAGTAAGAATAAGGAGGAAAATTATGGAACAACTTACTTTAAATTTGAAGAAACGACTTGCGATTAAGAACATGTATATTGCGTTTGTCAATGGAGAGGTAGCAGTCTTATATTATGATAAACCGAAATGGTATAATTTGACTAGGTCAAATGAAATGCTAGAAAATGATGTTATAGAACATAAAACTCCATTTTCAAGGTATTATTCTCATTTGGCACATAAAACGCATGAAAATTCGATAACGTATTATTATGATGGAATTTTGTATAAGGAAACATTTGAAAAAGTGCTACAATGAAGTAAGTAAAAGATACACCTAATAGGTGTATTTTTTTAGACTAATGTTAGCCTTGACAAACAAATACAAAAATAGTATAATGTTAACCGTGATTAACAATTATTAAAATAGTATAAAAATAGAGAGGTTCAAATGATATCAAAAGCATTAGAAGAATACATAAAAAATATGTATATATTAGAAAAACAAAATGGAAACATAAGAGTAACAGACATAGCAAACAAAATGAATTGCACAAAACCAAGTGTAAATAAAGCAATAAACAATTTAAAAGACAATGGAATGGTAAACTACGAATCTTATGGAACTATCGAGCTAACAAAAGAAGGGGAAAATTTAGCAAAAAAAATATTAGAAGCCTATGACATAGTATATCTATTTTTAAAAGAAGTATTAGGGCTAGAAAAAGACGAAGCAGAACAAGAAGCAGAAAAAATTAAAACAGTAATAACAGACAACACAATAAACAAACTTGCAAAATACGTCCATAAAGAATTAGAACTAAACGACTTAAACTGTGACTATGACATAAACAAAGAAAAATGCAGAAGTTGTGCGAGAAGAAAAGGTGTTTTTGGGGACAGACCTTAAAAACATCCCTTCTTGAAAAATAGAAAAAATAATATAAAAACGAGCAGGGTGTTTTTAAGGTCTGTCCCCAAAAACACCCAAAAGGAAAAGGAGTAAAAAATGTTAGAGATAAAAGATTTATATGTAAATGCAGGAGAAAAAGAGATATTAAAAGGAATTAATTTAAAAATAAATAAAGGTGAAATACACGTAATAATGGGACCAAATGGTTCAGGGAAGACAACAACAGCAAATGCTATTTTAAACAATCCTGAATATCAAAAAAAGCAAGGTTCAATTATATTTGATGGAACAGATATTACAGATTTAAAAACAGATGAAATTGCAAGAAAAGGAGTGTTTATGTCATTCCAATTGCCAGAAGAAATTCCAGGTGTTACAGTTGCTAATTTCTTAAAGTATGCTAAAAATAAAATTACTGGAAAGCCAGTGAAAGTTTTTCAATTTAAAGACGAATTGAAAAAGTATGCAAAAGAATTAAAAATTAAAGAAGAGACATTAGAAAGAAGCTTAAATGTAGGTTTTTCAGGTGGAGAGAAAAAGAAAAATGAAATTTTACAAATGCTTGTATTAAATCCAAAACTTGCAATACTAGATGAGACAGATTCTGGGCTAGATGTTGACGCTATTAAGACTGTTTCTAAGGGGATAGAGATGTTCAAAAATGATGAAAATGGGGTTTTAATTATTACTCATAACACTAAAATTTTACATAGTTTAAAAGTTGATTATGTTCATATTTTAGTTGACGGAAAGATTGTAAAAACAGGAACACAAGAATTAGCAAGTGAAATTGAAGAAAATGGCTACGAAAAATATAGGAAAGGATAAGTTGAAATGTCTAAAACTCAAATTGAAGATATAAACAGAAATATATATGATATAAAAAATAAAGATGAATATGATTACAAGATACAAAAAGGGTTAACAAAAGAGATAATAGAAGAGCTTTCTAAACAAAAACAAGACCCAGACTGGATGAGAGAGTTTAGATTGAAAGCATTAGATGTTTACAACCAGTTGAAATTGCCTACTTGGGGGCCAGATTTATCAGAGCTAGATATGGACGAGATTGCGACATATGTTAGACCAAAAACAAAAATGAGTAATAACTGGAACGATGTTCCAGACGATATAAAAGAAACTTTTGATAAACTTGGAATTCCAGAAGCCGAAAAAACATCACTTGCAGGTGTAGGAGCTCAATACGATTCAGAAGTTGTGTATCACAGTATGAAAGAAGATTTGATAAAACAAGGTGTAATTTATACAGATATGGAAACAGCCGTACGTGAATATCCAGAGCTTGTAAAAGAACATTTTATGAAATGTGTACCAGTGCATGACCACAAATTTGTAGCGTTACATGGAGCTGTTTGGTCAGGTGGTTCATTTGTATATGTTCCAAAAGGTGTGAAAGTAGATATACCGTTACAATCTTATTTTAGGTTGAATTCACCAGAATCTGGGCAATTTGAACATACACTAATAATTGTTGATGAAGGAGCAAGTTTGCACTTTATAGAAGGATGTAGTGCACCAAAATATAACAAAGTAAATCTACATGCAGGTTGTGTTGAATTATATGTAAAAGATAATGCATATTTAAGATATTCAACAATAGAAAACTGGTCAAAAAATATGCTAAACTTAAATACTAAAAAAGCAATAGTAGGTAAAAATGCTCAAGTAGACTGGGTTTCAGGTTCATTTGGCTCTAAAATATCTATGCTTTATCCAATGAGTATATTAAATGGAGAAGGCTCTAAGACAGAATTTACAGGAATTTCATTTGCAGGAAAAGGTCAAAACTTAGATAATGGTTTTAAAGTTGTTCATAATGCAAAAAACACATCAAGTGTTGTGAATGCAAAATCAATTTCAAAAGACGGCGGAACTTGCACATATCGTTCGTTAGTAAGAATAAATGAAAATGCAAAAAACTCAAAATCAGTAGTATCATGTGAATCCCTTATGCTAGACGATATATCAAAATCAGATACAATTCCAGTAAATGATATTAGAACAGATGAAGTTGAATTTTCTCACGAAGCAAAAATTGGGAAAATTAGTGATAAAACTATTTTCTACTTGATGAGCAGGGGAATGTCAGAAGAAGATGCAAAAGCAATGATTGTAAGGGGATTTGCTTATCCAATATCAAAAGAATTACCAGTAGAGTATGCAGTAGAAATGAATAATCTAATTAACTTAGAATTGGAAGGAGCAATTGGATAAAATGGAAGAAATTAAATTAAATCAAACGCCAGTAAGGACTTCAAGAAATTATAATATAAATAACATAAAGCTAAAAGATATACAAATTCCAACAGAAATAGGAAATTTTGAAGGTTTGAAATTAAAAGGAAAAACATCATTAGTAGAAAAAGTTTCAAATTTAAGTAATATGGAATTGAAATATGGAGTTGGTGTTATTAATGAACCTAATGTGAATTTGCAAATAAATATACCAGAGAACCTAGAAAAACCACTAGAATTGGATTTTATGTTAAATGAACAAAATAGAAATTTAGTAGAAAATATTGTAATAAATGCAAGCGAAGGAGTTCAAGCAACTGTTATATTAAAATATGAGACATTTGAAAGTGTACAAGGATTTCACAATGGAATATTAAAAGTAAATGCTGGAAAAAATGCTAAAATAGATGTAGTATTAATCAATTTAGTAAATGAACAAACAAATAATTTCCTAAGTATAGAAAACTTATTAGAAGAGCAAAGTCATGTAAAATATACTGTTGTAGATTTTGGTGGAAAAAACAGTATAACAAATTATTATTCTAATATAAAGGGGCAAAAAGCTGATAGCACAATAAATACCATATATTTGGGTAAAGACAATCAATTATTTGACATAAATTATGTAGGAGAATTATGGGGAGAAAAAAGTAATTTGGATATTGATGTTCAAGGTGCTATAAAAGATAATGCAAGAAAACATTTTAAGGGCACAATAGATTTTAAAAGGGGATGCAAAAAAGCAACTGGAAATGAAAACGAATATTGTACAATTCTATCAGATACTGCAAAATCAATTGCACTTCCAATGCTTCTTTGCGAAGAAGAAGATGTGGAAGGAAATCACTCAACAAGTGCTGGTAAAATAGGAGAGAAAGAACTATTTTACATTATGAGTAGGGGCTTTGAACTGAAAGAAGCTTTAAAGCTTATGCTAAGAGCTAAGTTTAATAAGGTTCTTGAAAATATTCCTGTTGAAGAATTAAAAGAACAAATTATAAGTGAAATGGAAGCTAGGCTAGACTAAAAGTTAAATTTTTACAATAATAAAGCTGAACCAACAGTAAGCTTTATGTAAAACGAAAGGGATTTAAGATGAATATAGAAAAAATAAGAAAAGACTTTCCAATATTGGAAGGCGATATAGCATATCTAGATAGTGGAGCAACAACACAAAAACCAAGACAAGTAATAAAAGCAATAGAAGAATTTTATGAAAAAAATAACGCAAATCCACATAGAGGGGCATATTCGCTAAGTATTGAAGCTACTGAGCAATATGAAAATACAAGAACAAAAATAGCAAAATTTATAAATGCAAAACACAGAGAAGAAATCATATTTACAAAAAATGCAACAGAAAGTTTAAACCTAATTGCATATTCATATGGGTTAAATGAGTTAAAACAAGATGACGAAATAGTAGTATCAATAATGGAACATCATTCAAATATTGTGCCTTGGCAAAAAGTTGCAAAAGCAACAGGCAGTAAGCTAAATTATATGTATATAAATGATGAATTTGAAATTTCAGACGAAGAAATAGAGAAAAAAATAACAGACAAAACAAAAATAGTTGGAATAACACATGTTTCAAATGTTTTAGGAACAATAAACAATGTGAAAAAAATAATAGATTATGCTCATAAAAAAGGTGCAATTGTTATAGTTGACGCAGCCCAAAGTATTCCACATATGAAAATAGATGTACAAGAATTAAATTGTGACTTTTTAGTATTTTCGGGTCATAAAATGTTAGCGCCACTTGGAATTGGTGTGCTATATGGTAAAAAAGAAATATTGAACAAAATGTCTCCGTTTTTAATGGGTGGGGATATGATAGAATATGTACACGAACAAGAAACAACATATGCACCACTTCCAAATAAATTTGAAGCTGGAACTCAAAATGTTGAAGGTGTAATTGGTCTGGGAGCTGCAATAGATTATATTGAAGAAATTGGATATGAAAATATTCATAAAATGGAAAATGAAGTTTTGGAATATGCAAGGGAAAAACTATCAAAATTAGGCTTTATTGACTTGTATGTAACTCCAAACAAGCAAAATCATTCAGGTGTAATTTCGTTTAATATTAAAGGAGTTCACCCACATGATGTTGCAAGTATTTTGGATTCTTTAAATGTTTGTGTGCGTTCTGGTAATCATTGTGCTCAACCACTTCTTAGATTTATGGGAATTGATTCTACTTGCAGGGCTAGTTTCTATTTTTATAATACTAAGGATGATGTGGATAAACTGGTTGCTGGACTTGAAAAGGCGTACAAGATGTTTGAAAAATATATTGTGAAATAAGCGAAAAAAAGTTCGAAAAATCATTGACTACTTATTTATCGTATGATATAATTCGATTGGTTGGTAAAAATTGGCTTTCTTTAAGCATAAGTGCATAGACTGGTAAGTTTATGTTATATATGCTTACTAATCTATGCATTTATGCTTTTTATAGCTTAAATGTAAATTACGTAAGAAGGAGGCCGATAGCTATGAGATTAATAGGTATCCTGTTAATATTAGCAGTTTTCTTTATTGGAATAGGATTTTTAATACATATGTGTTCAAAAAATGAATGCCGATTAAAGTATTATTCCAAAAAAAGAAAAATAGAGATCTGCCCAATAGACAAATCTCTATAACCAATCAAATGGGTAAGGGTTCTACTCTTATCCTTTATATTATTATATTAGCACAGATAAAATAAATTGTCAACTAAAATGCGAAAGGAAAGAAAAATGGACGAGTTAAACCAAATGTACAATGAATTAATAATGGAGCACAGTATGAATTCATACAATAAAAAGAAATTAGACCGCTGTGATTATTGCGAATTAGGACATAATCCAAACTGTGGAGACGAAATAGAAATAGAATTAAAATTGAATGGAAATGTAATAGAAGATATGGCATTTACAGGTCATGGATGTGCAATTTCTCAAGCTTCAACTTCAATTATGATAGATACGTTAAAAGGAAAAACAGTAGAAGAAGCAAAAGAAATAATAGAAACATTTATAGGAATGATTAAAAGGGAAACAACAAGTGAAGAAGAATTGCAGAAACTAGAAGATGCAATTGCTTTTAGGAATATTTCAAATATGCCTGCAAGAGTAAAGTGTGCTTTACTTGCTTGGCATACTATTGAAGATATATTGAATAAAAAATAAAGGAAAAAAATATGGAAAACAAAAAAGTATTATTAGGAATGAGTGGTGGAGTAGACAGCAGTGTATCAGCTCTACTACTAAAAGAAAAAGGATATGAAGTAATAGGAACAACACTAGAACTATTCACAGGGAGTAGTTGTTGTAATATAGAAACATACATAGATGCCAAGAATGTATGTAATCAAATAGGAATGCCACATTTTACATATAATTACAAAGAAGAATTCAGAAAACATATTATAGAAGATTTTATAGACTGTTATTCTAATTGTAAAACACCAAATCCATGCATAGAATGTAACAAATACATGAAATTTGGAGTAATGTGGGAAAAAGCAAAAGAATTAGGATGTAACTATATAGCAACAGGGCATTATGCTAGAACAATATATAGCGAAAAATATGGAAGATGGGCATTAGCAAAATCAGATGCTGGAAAAAAAGACCAAAGCTATGTATTATGGAGCATACCAAAAGATTTAATAGAACATATACTATTTCCATTAGCAGAATTTGAAGAAAAAGAACAGATTAGAGAAATAGCAAGAAAAAATAACTTAAAAGTTGCAAATAAGCCAGACAGTGAAGATATATGTTTTATACCAGACGGAAATTACAAAAAATTCTTGGAAAATAACTCAAACTTAAAACCAAAAGAAGGAAATATTGTAAATTCAAAAGGTGAAATTTTAGGAAAACACAAAGGATTATATTATTACACAATAGGCCAACGTAAAGGACTTGGAATTTCCAACCCAGTACCATTATTTGTGCTAGGATTTAATAGTGCTAAAAATGAAGTGGTTGTTGGAGAAGAAAAGGAATTATATAAAAAAGAAATAAAAGTTAATGACATAAATTTATTGTTAGTAGATGAGATTAATGATTGGATTGATGTTGAGGTAAAAGTAAGATATTCTGCTAAAAGTGCTAAAGCAAAAATTAAGCAGGAAGGAGCTCAAATTAGTGTAATCTTTGAAGAGCCACAAAGGGCTATAACTCCTGGACAGTCTGCTGTTTTTTATGACGGTGATTTAGTTTTAGGCGGGGGTAAAATTTTGTAATATAATTGTAATAAAACTTGTTTCCTTAGAGACGTGCAAATAAAAACGCGTCTCTAAATTTTTTTGTTCAAAAAGTTGCAATTGCAACAGTTAATAAAAAAAATAGAGATATAATGATAGCAGAAAAACGAAAGGGGAGTAAAAAATGAAAATCATAAAAAGAGATGGAACAATAGCTGACTATAACAAAGAAAAAATCAAAGTAGCAATACAAAAAGCAAACAATGAAGTACCAAGAAAAGAAAGAGCTACACTAGAAGATATAAAAGAAATAATAAACTACATCGAAGAATTACAAAAGCCAAGAATATTAGTGGAAGACATACAAGACATAATAGAAGAAAAACTAATGGAAATGGGAAAATACCAACTATCAAAAAAATACATAACATACAGATATACAAGAGCACTAGTTAGAAAAGCAAACACAACAGACCAATCAATAAAAGAACTAATAGAAGGCGAAAGCGAATATTGGAACAACGAAAATTCTAACAAAAATGCAAAAGTAGTAACAACACAAAGAGACTATCTAGCAGGAATAACAAGTACAGACATCACAAGAAGATTTTTATTACCAGAAAACATAGTAAAAGCACATGATGAAGGAATAATTCACTTCCACGACGCTGATTATTTTGCACAAAACGCACTACACAATTGTGATTTAATAAACCTAGAAGATATGTTACAAAATGGAACAAACATAAATGGTGTAATGATAGAAAAGCCACACAAATTTTTAACAGCGATGACAATTGCAACACAAATAATAACAGCAGTAACATCTAGTCAATATGGTGGTGCAACAGTAACAATGACACATTTAGCCCCATTCGTAAGAGATAGTTACAATGCATATTTGAAAAAATATGAAAACAGAAAACTAAATAAAGAGCAATGCGAAAAATTCGCAAAAGAAGACTTACTTAAAGAAATAAAAGACGGAGTTCAAACATTCCAATATCAAATAAACTCAATGACAACAACAAATGGACAATCTCCATTCCTAAGTGTATGTTTCTATTTAGGAGAAACAAAAGAATATAAAGAAGAACTAGCACTAATAATAAAAGAATTTTTAGAGCAAAGAATAGAAGGAATGAAAAACGAAAAAGGAGTATACATTACACCAGCATTCCCAAAACTACTATATGTATTAGAAGAAGACAATATACACGAAAACAGCAAATATTGGTATCTAACAGAGCTTGCAGCTAAATGTACAGCAAAAAGAATGGTACCAGATTACATATCTGAAAAGAAAATGTTAGAACTTAAAAAAGACAAAAATGGAAATGGAAACTGTTATCCATGTATGGGATGTCGTTCATTCTTAACACCATATGTAGACCCAGAAACAAATAAGCCAAAATACTATGGAAGATTTAATCAAGGTGTTGTAACAATCAACCTAGTAGACGTAGCACTATCATCAGGTGGAGACATAGAAAAATTCTGGCAAATATATGACGAAAGATTAGAACTATGCCACAAAGCACTTCAACTAAGACACGAAAGACTAGCAAAGGCAACAAGTGATGTAGCACCAATATTATGGCAATATGGAGCATTAGCAAGATTACCAAAAGGAGCAAGCATACACGATTTATTACACGGAGGATATTCAACAATATCACTTGGATATGCAGGATTATATGAATGCGTAAAATATATGACAGGGCACAGTCATACAGACAATGGTGAAGGAAAAGATTTTGCAATTGAAGTTATGAAAAAAATGAATGACAAATGCAAAGAGTGGAAGTCAAAAGAAAATATGGATTACAGCGTTTATGGAACACCAATAGAATCAACAACATACAAATTTGCAAAATGCTTAAAAGATAGATTTGGAGAGATAGAAGGAATAACAGATAGAGATTACATAACAAATTCTTACCATGTACCTGTATTTGAAGAAATTGATGCATTCTCTAAATTAAAATTAGAAAGCGAATTCCAAGAATTAAGCCCAGGTGGAGCAATATCTTATGTAGAAACATCAAACCTACAAAACAACTTACCAGCTGTATTACAAGTAATTAAATTCATATATGATAATATTATGTATGCAGAACTAAATACAAAATCAGACTATTGCCAAGAGTGCGGATATACTGGAGAAATCTTAATTGATGATAATTTAGAATGGTATTGTCCAAATTGCGGAAATAGAAATCACGATACATTGAATGTGGCTAGAAGAACTTGTGGTTATATTGGAAGCAATTTCTGGAATAAGGGTAGAACACAAGAAATTAAAGAAAGAGTTATTCATTTAGATAATAAAGACGATGAATAAATTCAAACAATAATAGCCATCTTGCTTCGTTAAATTTAGCTTGAAATGTGGTTGCATATACAAAACCGTATGTGCACCCTTGCCTTTCAAGCTAAATTAGCCTAGCAATATAACTATTCTTGTCTGAATTAGAAAGGGATAGCGATGAGATATAACAAAATTAGAAAAATGGACATAGCAAATGGCCCAGGAGTAAGAGTATCAATATTTATGCAAGGATGCACATTTAATTGCAAAAACTGTTTTAATAAAGACACACACGACTTTAATGGTGGAAAAGAATTTAATGAAGAAACAATAAATAGAGTACTTGAACTATGTGATAATGACGTAATAGAAGGGTTATCAATCTTAGGTGGAGAGCCAATGCACCCAAAAAACATAGAAGGGACAACAGAACTTGCAAAAAGATTTAAAGAAAAATTTCCAAACAAAAACATTTGGGTTTGGTCAGGATTTCAATTTGACAAAGAACTAAAAGACAAAGAAGCTCTAAATTACGTAGATGTTTTAGTAGATGGTCAATATATGGACGAATTAAGCAATCCAACTCTAAAATGGAAAGGTTCAGAAAACCAAAGAGTAATAGATGTACAAAATAGTATAAAAAACGACAAAATCTTGACATTATAAAAATTAAATAGTATAATAATTGTATTGTTATCAAGAGTGGACGAGAGAATCGGCTCAGTGACTCCACAGCAACCTATTGAAAAATAAGGTGCTAATACCGACAAAGCAAAGTATGCTTTGGTTGATAAAACAAAAAGAAAATTCAGCCTTTGCAGAAATTGCAAGGGCTTTTTTGTAGCAGATTGCCATTGGGGACGGACCTTTTTGGCAAAAAATTGCCAGAAAGGTCCGTCCCTGTTGGCATTTGGAGAAGTAGAAAAAACAATAAAAAATGGTGAGGGTGTTTTTAAGGACTGTCCCTAAAAACACCCAGAGAAGGAGTGTTAAAATGAGAAAATTATTTACGTCAGAAAGTGTAACAGAAGGGCATCCAGATAAGTTATGTGATTATATATCAGATAGTATATTAGATGCACATTTAGCAGAAGATGAAAATTCAAGGGTAGCATGTGAGACAGTAGCAGGAAAAGGTGAAATATATATAACAGGAGAGATAACTTCTAATGCAAAGGTTGATATTGAACAAGTTGCAAGGAATACAATTAAGGAAGTTGGATATGATAACGCAGAGACTGATATGGATTACAGAACATGCAAAATAATTGCTAAAATGTCAAAACAATCTAGTGACATAGCTTTGGGTGTTGATAAGGCTTTGGAAGAGAAACAAGGTGAAGGCGTTAGTTCAGAAGGTGCTGGAGATCAAGGGTTGATGTTTGGTTATGCTTGTGATGAGACAGAAGAGTTGATGCCACTTCCAATAACTTTGGCTCATAAGTTATCAAAAAGATTAACAGAAGTTAGAAAAGAAAATATTGTAGAAAATTTGAGACCTGATGGAAAGACACAAGTGACAGTGGAATATGATGGAGATAAACCGGTTAGAATTGATACAGTTGTAATTTCTACACAACATACTGCTGATGCAGATTTAGATAAATTAAAAAAAGACATAAAAGAAAAAGTAATAAAATATATTATACCAAGTGACCTATTAGATGAAAAAACAAAATATTACATAAATCCAACAGGAAGGTTTGTAATAGGTGGTCCACTAGGTGATAGTGGACTAACAGGAAGAAAAATAATTGTAGATACATATGGTGGATATGCAAGACACGGTGGTGGTGCATTTTCAGGAAAAGATGCAACAAAAGTTGATAGGTCAGCTTCATATATGGCAAGATGTATTGCTAAAAATATTGTAGCAAATAAACTAGCTAAAAAGTGTGAAATACAATTATCATATGCAATAGGTGTAGCAAAGCCAGTATCAATATATGTAGAAACTTTTGGAACAGCAACGATTCCAGAAGAAGAGATAGCAAAAAAGATATATGAAAAGTTTGACCTAACACCAAGGGGAATAATAAATTATTTAGATTTACGCAAACCAATATATAAAAAGACTACAAATTATGGACATTTTGGAAAAAATGAGCTACCATGGGAAAAAATAATTGAATTATAAATGGTACAAATTAAAAGTAATATGCTATAATATATGAAGAATAGTATAAGGAGTAAGTATGAAAGAAATATATATAGTATTAACACATACAGGAACAGTGTTATCAAAAATAGTTAGAGCATATACTAAGAAACAATTTTCTCATGTTTCAATTGCTTTGGATAAAGATTTGCAACAAATGTATAGCTTTGGAAGGCTAAAACCTTCAAACCCATTCTTTGCAGGGCTTGTGCATGAATATATACATAAAGGGACATTTAAAAGGTTTTACAATACAACAACTAAAATTTATTCACTTGAAGTAACTGATGAACAATATGATAAAATAAAAGAAGTAATTGATAAAATGTATGAACAAAAGGAAAAATATAAATTCAATATACTGGGGTTATTTGCAGTTGCATTTAACATAAAAGTAAGGAGAGAGAATACACTTTATTGTGCAGAATTTGTAAAATATTTATTTGATGCGTCCAAAATTGATAATGATTTACCAGACATTATAAAACCGGTAGATTTTGAGAGTGTAAAAGGAATTAAAGAAGTATATAAAGGGCTTTTAAGAAATTATAAAGTAACTGAAAAGATATTAACAACAATATAAAGTAAACCCGCAATTTTTAAATTATGTGTTTGAAAATTGCGGGTTTATTATGTTTTTTGAGTAACAAAATGTAAATACTAAAAAACATAACAAAGAGATACTTGTTGACGTAATCTACATATGAAGTATAAAATTTTAATAAACAAAAGAAGGGAGTTTTATAAAAATGAAAAAACAAAAAAACAACGGAATTACATTAATAGCATTAGTAATAACAATAATAGTGCTTTTAATATTAGCACGGAGTAGCAATAAGTACGTTAACAGGAGACAATGGAATAATAGGAAAAGCAGGAGAAGCAAAAAACGCAACAAACAAAGCAACAGCATTAGAAGCGGTAGAGTTAGAAGCAATAGGTGCTTTGGATAGGGGCGGAGATATTGAAAAAGAACTATTAAAAACAAATTTAGAAACAAACCTAAAAGCTAAAACAGAAGACTATGGAGACAGTTTAATTGTAGATTATGCAGGATATAAATTTTTAATAGAACAAGACGGAAATGTAATATTTTGGGACGGCGGAGCAACAGTAGCGAATGCACCAAAATTAACAAAGGGAATGATCCCAGTAAAATACAATGTTACAAGTCAAAAATGGGTTGTATGTTCACAAAATGATGAAGAGTGGTACAGTTATACACAAGAAGATAAAAGATGGGCAAATGTAATGTTATGTGACGGAAAATATAACGAAAACACAGCAGTTGGAACAGAAGTAGCAGAAGAAGATTTAGGTAGTATGTTTGTATGGATACCAAGATTTAGCTATAAAATAACAAAAGGATATCATCAAAGTAGTGGAGAGTTAAATGTACAATGGGTAAGTGGTAAAAGTTATTCATATGTAGATGAAGCAGGCGAATTAAAAAAAGCTAGAAATGGAAATGATGACGGAGTAATAACAACTTCTGGATATACAGATTATGTAGTACATCCAGCATTTACAGACGGAAATAGTAACCAATATAGCAATGGAGAATGGAGACAAGAAATAACAGGAATTTGGGTAGCAAAATTCCAGGCTGGAATATACACAACAGATAAGGATACAAGTAAAAGAGTAGCAGAAGTAAACAACTATTATTATCCAGTATTCAAAGGAAGAAAATATGGATATAACTATGTAACAGTATCAGAAGCATATAAATTATCATTAGGTTTAAGTAAAAAAGAAAATCCATATGGATTAACAGCAACATCAAATAGCCATTTAATGAAAAATAGTGAATGGGGAGCAACGGCATATTTGTCAATTAGTCAATATGGATATTCAAATGGTACTAGTAATAACGAAAAATATAAAAATAATTTAAGTATTGCAAGTGCTAGCAATGTTCCAGTATCACATCCGAATAATAGTGGATGGAAAATAACTGGAATAACAGGATATTCTGCAACATCAGGAAAAGAAGCAGAAAATGTTATGACATTTACAGATGCAACTGATTTTACAGATAGTGTAACAGGAACAAATGGAACATCTTATGCATGGAACAATGTAGAAACAGGAACAGATACAGGAGAAGGAACAAAATCAAGTACAACAGGAAACATATATGGAATATATGATATGGGTGGGTGTTTGGCAGATTACCTTTCAGCATATGTAAATGCAGAAGGTGTGTCATATTTAACAACATATGGTGGAGCATTTGTAAATGGACAATCAACATATTTAGCAACAGCATATCCATATAATCCAACAACAACAGACTATAAAGATTTTAACTCAGCGTATCCAGGATTTAGTAAAATATTTGGAGACGCAATATATGAAGTTTCAAGCGATGTAGGTGCAACTAATGCTTGGTTTGGGCAAACATTAGAAAATGATACCAGTACAGGAGAAGTTTTCTTCCCGCGTGGTGGGGCTTGGTATTATACGGGCCCTGTCGGGCTAGTGCGGCTTGGGTGACAGTACTGGGGGTGCCGTTCAGTATTGTGGCTTTCGTAGCGTGCTAGTAGCTGAGTAGTTCGTAAATACAAATAATAAATATATAAAACACTTCAACATTGAAGTGTTTTTTTGAAAAACGATAGACAAATTATTAATATAAATATATAATTATAGTAAATTATGCAAAACAAAAAGGGGAAAACATATGAAGAAAAAAAGAAAAGAAATAGGAGAATGCTTAGAAGAATTATTAGGTAGATTAAGAAGAGAAAAAGGTTGGACCTATATGGAAGTTGCATCAGAATTGAAAAATAAATCAATAACAGAAAAAGACATAAAAAAATGGGAAGTAGGACTAAAATATCCTGACTTAGATATGATTTATGAACTATCAGAACTGTATCAAATTCCAAGTGCCGAAATAATACAAGCAAAAAATAACAGTTATGAAAAAGGAATGGCATCTATAAATATGTATACAATAAAATGGATTTGCTATATACTAAATGTATCAATATACGTTGGTGGAGTGCTTTTAGTAATATTCTATGTATTAGCATTTGCGTTTGCAATATGGTTTTTAGTAACTATGGCAGGCCAAGTTGACAAAAACTTGATATAAAGGAGAAGATATGAAACAACAATCTAAAAAAATGGTAAATAGTTTTAAATATGCATTTTGTGGAATTGCACAATCATTTAAAACAGAGAGAAATATGAAAATACATATATTGATAATGATATTAGTTATAATTGCAGGTTTTGTATATAAAATAAGTCCAATGGAATGGATTATATGTATTATATTGTTTGCATTTGTGATTTCAGCTGAATTAATGAATACTGCAATAGAGACTGTTGTAGATATGATTACTAAACAGAAGAGAGAAGATGCAAGAATTGCTAAGGATGTTGCAGCAGGTGCTGTTTTGGTTACTGCAATTGCTGCTGGAATAGTTGGAATTTTGATATTTTTACCAAAGATATTTTGAGCTAAAACTTACTTTATTATAAAATACAAAGAGACCACTCATGATAGAATGGTCTCTTTATTTCTATTATTTAATTTCATACTGACTTAAATCAGGTTCTACAAAAATACTATCATCAACATTATCAAAATCATAACTTCTCACAGACGAAGTACCACCAAAAGTTACAAAAATAATCAAACCAGTATCTTTATTATTACAATTTCGTAAGCTAATGTAAGATAAATCGATGGCAAGTACTTTCAAATTTAATTATAATTAAATTAAAAGAAAGCCAAGGTGATAAAATGAAAACAATAGTAAAAATAATTCTAACAATAATGTTAGTATCAATAAGCATAGGACTATTAGTAGTAGGAAATGGCTACGACATGTATAAAGAAGCAATAGAGCAAGAGCCATTAAAAGAAAAAGTAGCTCAAATAAGAGAAAAAAGCAACTACACAAAAATAGAAGAAGTGCCACAAATATACAAAAAAGCAGTAATATCAGTAGAAGACCACCGATTTTATGACCATAATGGGATAGATATAATTGCAATAGGAAGAGCAGCAATTAACGACATAAGAGCAATGTCATTTGTAGAAGGTGGAAGTACAATAACACAGCAAATAGCTAAAAATGTATATTTTACACAAGAGAAGAAAGTTACAAGAAAAATTGCAGAAGTGTTTATGGCTTTTGAAATAGAAAAAAATTATGAAAAGGACGAAATCTTAGAGATATATTTAAATACAAGCTATTACGGAGATGGCTATACAACTGTAAAAGAAGCATGCAAGGGATATTTTAATAAGAATTTAAATGAGATGACAGATTATGAGGCTATATTGTTGGCTGGAATTCCAAATGCGCCTTCGGTATATGCTCCTACTAAAAATCCAGGACTTGCAAGGCAAAGGCAAAAGCAGGTAATGGAGAAAATGGTTAAGTATGGGTATTTGACAGAAAAAGAAGCAGAGAAGATAGTTAACGAAAAATAAAATAATAGATAAAAAACTGCAATTAAAAATATTGCAGTTTTTATATATACAAAAAATAAAAGTTATGATAATATGGAGCAGGAAGATTACAAAAAGAAAAAAATGGACATAATTTAACTAAAAGAAGTCTAAGGAGGAAAAAGATGAGTGAAGAAAACAAAATAGTAGACAGTATGGAAAATCTAGAAAGACTAATTGAAAGAGTAAAACAAGCTCAAAAAGAATTTTCAACATACACACAAGAGCAAGTCGACAAAATCTTTTTAGCAGCAGCAATGGCTGCAAACCAAGCAAGAATACCACTTGCAAAAATGGCAGTAGAAGAAACAGGAATGGGACTAGTAGAAGATAAAATAATAAAAAACCACTATGCAGCAGAATATATTTATAACAAATATAAAGCTGATAAAACATGTGGAGTAATAGAAGAAGACAAAGCATATGGAATTAAAAGAATAGCAGAGCCAATAGGACTAATTGCAGCAGTCATACCAACAACAAATCCGACATCAACAGCAATTTTTAAAACACTAATAGCTTTAAAAACAAGAAATGGAATAATAATAAGTCCACACCCAAGAGCAAAAAAATCAACAATAGAAGCATCTAGAACAATATTAGAAGCAGCAGTTAAGGCAGGAGCACCAGAAGGAATAATTGGTTGGATAGATGTTCCATCACTAGAATTTACAAATACATTAATGAAGTCAGCAGATACAATACTTGCAACAGGTGGACCTGGAATGGTAAAATCAGCATATTCAAGTGGAAAGCCAGCACTGGGAGTTGGAGCAGGAAATACACCTGCAATTATAGACGAATCAGCAGATATTCTTTTAGCAGTAAACTCTATAATTCATTCAAAAACATTTGATAACGGTATGATATGTGCATCAGAGCAATCAGTAATAGTATTAGATAAAATTTATGATGAAGTAAAAGCGGAATTCCAAAAAAGGGGTTGTTACTTCTTAAATACAGAAGAGACAGAAAAAGTTAGAAAAACCATAATAATAAATGGAGCATTAAACGCTAAGATAGTTGGTCAAACAGCACATACAATAGCTAATTTAGCAGGAATAGAAGTACCAAAAGAAACAAAAATACTAATAGGTGAAGTAGAAAGTGTTGAACTATCAGAAGAATTTGCACACGAAAAATTATCTCCGGTTTTAGCAATGTATAAAGCAAAGGATTTTGATGAAGCAATAGAAAAAGCAATACACTTAATAAATGATGGTGGACTAGGACATACGTCATCACTTTATATAAATACAAATACACAAAATGAAAAAATAGAAAAGTTTTATCGAAATATGAGAACGTGTAGAGTAGTAATAAATACTCCTTCATCACATGGTGGAATAGGAGATTTATATAACTTCAAACTAGCACCATCACTAACACTTGGTTGTGGTTCATGGGGTGGAAACTCGGTGTCAGAAAACGTAGGAATAAAACATTTATTAAATATAAAAACAGTAGCTGAAAGGAGAGAAAATATGCTTTGGTTCAGAGCACCTGAAAAGGTATATATAAAAAGGGGTTGCTTACCAGTAGCCTTAGAAGAATTAAAAAACGTAATAGGAAAAAAGAAAGTATTTATAGTAACAGATACATTTTTATTTGAAAATGGATATACAAAGCCAATAACAGATAAATTAGATGAAATGGGAATTATGCACACAACATTCTCAAATGTTGAACCAGACCCTACACTTGCAAGTGCAAAACAAGGTGCTAAAGCTATGAATGACTTCAAACCAGATTGCATTATTGCAGTTGGTGGTGGTTCTGCAATGGATGCAGCAAAAATAATGTGGGTACTATATGAACATCCGGAAGCAGATTTTATGGATATGGCTATGAGATTTATGGATATAAGAAAAAGAGTATACACATTCCCTAAAATGGGAGAAAAAGCATATTTTATAGCAATTCCTACATCAGCAGGAACAGGTTCAGAAGTAACACCATTTGCAGTAATAACAGACGAAAAAACAGGAACAAAATATCCATTAGCAGATTATGAATTAATGCCAAAAATGGCAATAGTAGATAGCAATATGATGATGGATGCACCAAAAGGATTAACATCAGCATCAGGAATAGATGCAGTAACACACAACTTAGAAGCGCTAGCATCAATGATGGCAACAGAATATACAGACGGTTTAGCAATAGAAAGTTTAAAAAATATATTTAAGTATTTACCAAGAGCATATGAAAACGGAGCAAATGACCCAGAAGCAAGAGAGAAAATGGCAAATGCCGCAACAATGGCAGGTATGGCCTTTGCAAACGCTTTCTTAGGAGTATGTCACTCAATGGCTCACAAATTAGGAGCATTCCACCACTTACCACATGGTGTGGCAAATGCAATAATGATAAACATTGTATTAAGATTTAATAGTAGCGAAGTACCAACAAAAATGGGAACATTCCCACAATATGATCATCCAAAAACATTAGAAAAATACGCATATGTTTCAAGATGCCTAGGGTTTGGTGGAGAGACAGACGAACAAAGCTTAGAAAATTTAATTAATGCAATAGAAGAATTGAAAGAAAAAATTGGAATTAAAAAGACTATCAAAGATTATGGTGTTGATGAATCATATTTCCTAGAAAAATTGGACGAAATGACAGAGCAAGCATTTGATGACCAATGTACAGGAGCTAACCCAAGATTACCACTTATGAGCGAAATTAAAGAAATGTATTTAGAAGCATATTATGGAGGTAAACAATAATGTATATAAATTTAGATAATCCAATAGTAGAAAGAAAAACGAAAACTGTATATAGAGACAATGACAAAACGATAAAATTATTTGTAGAAAATTACTCAAAAGCAAATATTTTAAATGAAGCTCTAAATCAAGCAAGAGTTGAAGAAGGCACAGAACTAGCTGTACCTAAATTAATAGAAGTAAGCAAAATAGACAATAGATGGGCATTGGTATCAGAACACATTGAAGGAAAACCGCTTGATAAACTAATGGAAGAACACCCAGAAAAAGAAGATGAATATTTGAACAAATTTATAGATATTCAATTAGAAGTGCTATCAAACAGAGTGCCTTTGCTAAATAGAATGAAGGAAAAATATAGAAGGAAGATAAATGAAGCAGATATAAATGAAAATACTAAATATGATTTATTACAAAGATTAGAAGGAATGAGAAGTGATTTAAGTTTGTGTCATGGCGATTATAATCCAAGTAATGTCATTATAAAAGATGATGGCACTGCATATGTAATTGACTGGGCACACGTAACTATGGGGAATAGCGCAGCTGATGCTGCTAGAACTTATTTAATATTTTCATTAGACAGTAAGGAAAATTTAGCTGATAAATATTTGAATTTATTTTCTGAAAAGAGTGGGATTGAGAAATCAAATATTCAAAGGTGGATTCCTATTGTTGCTGCTGCTCAACTTGCTGATAGTAATGCAGATAGAGAGTTGCTTCATAAATGGGTGGATGTTATAGAGTATCAATAAAAGAAGAAAAGGAATAAAAAATGAAAAATATAAATATAACAAGAAAAATTACACAGGGAATGTACGTATTAACAACAAAAAATGGAGGATGCATAGTAGATGCAGTATCACAAATAAGTAGTAGTAATAATCCCCTAATATCAGTTGCAGTAATGAAAAGAAATTACACAAATGAATTATTAAAAGTAAACGACAGATTTGCGATATCCGTATTAGGGAAGGATGTAAATCCAAAAATAATAAAAACATTTGGATTTAATTCATCAAGAGATATTAATAAATTTGATAAGACAGAAACAATTAAAATAGAAGATATAGATGTTATAAAGAATTCATTAGGCTATATGATTTGTGAAATAGTCGATAAAATTGAAAATGATACTCACACATTATTTATAGGAAAGATAATAGAAGCGGATATTTTTGAAGATACAGAGCCTATGAGTTATGGCTATTATCAAGAACATAAAGATGAATTGCTAAAAGTTACGACTGAAAAGGGAAAGACTGCTTGGATTTGTACAGTATGTGGGTATATTTATTATGGCGAAGAATTGCCCGAAGATTTTAAATGCCCTTTATGTGGAGTTGGAAGAGAATTTTTTAAGAAGAAAGAATAAATTAGCATTGGGAAATAATAAATAAAAAATTCAAAAGAACTTTTTGGGACAGGTCAAAAAAATTATTGACAAAGTGAATAAAAAAGTAGTATAATAAATATATTAAGAACAGCAATCATCTGATTACTAATAGGGAGTTCTTACTAAAAAAGGACGATTTAAAATTAGGTAAAGTTCAAGCCTTATAAATGAACTGATTTAAAATTAGGTAATGCTTAGCCTTATAAGTAAGCAGTTTTAAAATAAAGGGGCACATTTGAAAAGATGTGCTCTTTTTGTATTCTTTTAAGAAAGAGGTAAAAATGGAAGAATTATTATTTTACGTTGTTGATAGAAAATATATACAATATTTAAGTGAGTTCGAGAAACATATAAGTTACAATAAAGATGATATAGGGCATAGTAGACCATATTTAGGAATCGTGCTGAAAATAGATAATTATGAATATTTTGTACCACTATATTCATATAAAGAGCATTACAAAAAATACAAAAATAATCCTAGTTTTTTCTTTGTAAAAGATAGAAAAGATAGACCACTGGCAATTATCAAATTTTCAGCAATGATACCTGTACCTAAAACAACAAATGTAACAGAACTGTTAAGATATGGAGAGCAAGATAAAAAATATAAAGATTTAATATCAGCAGAATATAGATACATCAATTCAAACAAAAGCGAAATTTATAAAAGAGCAAATAAAATGTATGTAGCAGTTACACAACATAAAAATAATTTTTTAAAAACTATTGCTTGTGATTTTAAACTATTAGAAGAAAAAAGTTTAAAGTACAAAGAAAATTATAGTAAAAATTGAACAGTTTGTTGCAGAATATACGAC
Source organism: uncultured Clostridia bacterium (assembly GCA_948502395.1). GTDB lineage: Bacteria > Bacillota > Clostridia > TANB77 > CAG-508 > CAG-269. The sequence continues at coordinate 56,888 of CAOPES010000006.1, forward strand.
AACTAAACAAAATATTATTTTTAAATGGACAAAAACTTAAATATGTATTACAATATTACTTGGATAAAAATAAAAGGAGAAAGCAAAATGTTAAATCAATTCTCAAGAACAGAGCTGTTAATAGGAAAAGAAGGAATAGAGAAACTAAAAAAAGCAAAAGTAGCAATATTTGGAATAGGTGGAGTAGGTTCATTTGTAGCAGAAGGACTAGCAAGGGCAGGAGTAGAAAAATTCGTATTAGTAGACAATGACCAAATAAGCATAACAAACTTAAACAGGCAAATAATAGCTACAATAAAAACAATAGGAAAAAATAAGGTTGATGTAATGAAAGAAAGGATACTAGAAATCAATCCAAATGCACAAGTAGAGATATATCGAGAATTCTATATGCCAAATTCAGAAACCCAAATAATAACACAAGACCTAACATATGTAGCAGACTGTGTAGACACAGTTACTGCAAAAATAGAAATTATTATGCAATGTAAAAAATTAGGAATTCCAGTAATATCATCAATGGGAACAGGAAATAAGCTAGACCCATTAAAATTTGAAATTACAGATATTTATAAGACAAGTGTATGCCCACTAGCAAAAGTTATGAGAAAAGAATTGAAAAAAAGAAATATAGAAAGCTTGAAGGTGTTATATTCAAAAGAAGAACCAATAAAAGCAACCAATAATACAGAATGTTTATCAGAAACAAAGAAAGCACAAGTACCAGGAAGTATATCATTTGTACCATCTGTTGCAGGATTAATAATTGCAGGAGAAATTGTAAAAGATATTATAAAAAATAATGAATAGGAGTGATAAAAAATGGAGTATAGATATAGACCAGAAGGGGTTTGTTCAGTTGAAATGATTTTTAATATTGAAAATGATATTGTAAAAAAGTTAAAAATAGTAGGTGGATGCCCTGGAAATACAGTGGGAGTGTCAAAGTTGATAGAAAATAAATCTATTGAAGAGATAATTAGTTTATTAAAGAGTATTCAATGTGGAAATAAAGGAACTTCTTGTCCAGACCAAGTAGCAAGAGCTTTAGAAAAATATAAATTACAAAAATTGAAATAAATACATTAAAAATTATACATGTTTTCAAAAATAGATAGAAAATAAGAAAAAAGGATAGAATTAAAAATGAAAATAATTACATTATGTGGAAGTTTAAAATTTCAAAAAGAAATGATGGAAATTGCAGAAAAAATGGCATTGGAAGGATATTGTATCCTTACACCTGTTTATACTGTATCAAAAAATATTGAAATAAACAAGGAACAATTGGTAAAATTGAAAGAAGCACATTTTAAAAGAATAGAATTATCTGATAGCATATTAGTAGTAAATGTAAATAATTACATTGGAAATAGCACAAATTTAGAAATAGAATATGCTAAAAAATTAGGTAAAGAAATTATATATTATACCGATTTAATGAAAAATGATTAAAGCAACAACATACAACTTTGAAAAATGAAAGAAAAGACAGTAACTTTTGGCAAGAGATAACTAATGCAGTCCTTTTACCCACAGTAAGGAGATGTTTATATTGGAAAAATTAGATTTTTTAATTGATTATTTATTACAAGAAAATAAAAAAATAAAAATAGAAAAAATGCCATCAAATTTAGAAGAGAAAAAGAATTTATGGAGAAGCTTATGTAATATAAGAAATGCAAAGCCAATTTCTAATGAATACCTAAAAGTAGAAAAAGAATATTTACAAGAAGAATTAAAGAATAAAATAGTAACAAATGTAGAAGATATAAAACCAATTTTTGATAAAATATGTTTATGGAAGGGTGATATAACAACATTATCAATAGAGTGTATTGTAAATGCAGCAAACTCCTCAGGACTTCGGATGTTTTACTCCTTGCCATAAGTGTATTGACAATCAAATAAATACATTTGCAGGAGTAGGATTAAGATTGGAATGTAATGAAAAAATGAAACAAATTGGTAAATTAGAAACAGGAAAAGCATTTATTACAAAAGCACATAATTTACCTTCAAACTATGTTATTCATACTGTTGGGCCAATTATATATGAAAATGTCACAGAAAAAGAAATACAAGAACTAAAAAATTGTTATATTAATTCGTTAGAATTAGCAAAAGAAAATAACATACGAGAAATTGCATTTTGCTCTATATCAACAGGAGAATTTAGATTCCCAAAGGTACAAGCGAGTAAAATAGCGATAAATACAGTAAAGGAATACTTAAAGAAAAATGAAAAATACTTTGATAAAATAATTTTTAATGTATTTAAAGATGAAAATTACGATATTTATTTTAAAAATTTGAATCCAATAATAGTAAAGAGTATATAATGTACCAGAAACAAAAGCATATAGAAAGATAAGATTAGAAATATAAAAAATAAAGATAGGTAATAGTTTAAATATTATCTATCTTTTGTGTTATAATTATCATATAAGGGAGATTATTTTTGTAATTTCTCTTTTTTTGCTTGACAATCAAAAAATAAAATAGTATCATTGTATTATGCAAGTAATACAATGATAGAAAGGAAAGAAAAAGTGGAGTATATTTTTGATAATGAAAGACCAATTTACATACAACTAGTTGAGATAATAAGAACTCAAATTATTTCAGGGAAACTACAAAAAGGAGAAAGATTACTATCTGTAAGAGAGCTAGCACTTACAATGAAAGTAAATCCAAACACAATGCAAAAAGCACTAGTAGAACTGGAAAATGAGGGCCTAGTTTATACAGAAAGAACAAACGGAAAATTTGTAACAGAAAACGAAGAACTAATTGAAAAAGTAAAAAGAGAATTGGCCAAAGAAAAAGTAAATACATATTTAAACAGTATGAAAAATATAGGAATTAACTTTGAAGAAGCCATCAATTACTTGCAAGAACTAGGAGGAAAGTAATATGGAATTAGTACAATGTAAAAACTTATACAAAAAATTTGATAATCAAGAAATTCTAAAAAACATCAACTTAACAATTCCAAAAGGAAAAATTATAGGCCTACTTGGAAAAAATGGAATGGGAAAAACAACATTAATAAAACTAATAAATGACTTACTAACACCAACAAGTGGAGAGATTTTAATAAACGGAAAAAATCCAGGAGTACAATCAAAAAAAGTAATATCATATCTACCAGAAAGAACATATTTAGATAAAGGTATGACTGTAAAGCAAGTTTTAAAATACTTTGAAGAATTTTACGACAATTTTAATAGAGAACGTGCAGAAAAACTTTTAAAAGACCTAGACTTAGAAATTAATAAAAAAATTTCACATATGTCAAAAGGTATGCAAGAAAAACTACAATTAATATTAGTAATGAGTAGAGAAGCAGAACTGTATATTTTAGATGAGCCATTAGGCGGTGTAGACCCAGCAACAAGAGATTATATATTAGACACAATACTATCAAATTTTAAAGAAGGTGCAAGTGTTCTCATTTCAACTCATCTAATTGCAGATATTGAAAGGATATTAGATGATGTTATATTTATAGACAAAGGTGAAATTAAACTGACTTCATCTGCTGATGAATTAAGAAGAAAAGAGAATGCAAGTATAGACGAAATATTTAGGAGGTCTTTTAAATGTTAGGAAAATTATTAAAATATGATTTAAAATGGATATATAAAGTAGTAATAGTTTTTTATGCTTTATCATTTATATTTGCTATTATTACAAGAATATGCTTTAGCATAGAAAGCTCAGCTTTATTTGGAATTTTAGGACAAATAGCCGCCGGATTTACTATAAGTATGCTTGCAAGTAGTTTGATAAATGGAATAATGAGGTCTTGGGCAAGATTTATTATAAATATTTATAAAGACGAAAGTTATCTAACACATACATTACCAATTGAAAAAAGACAAATATATCTATCAAAAGTTTTAGCAGCTATAATTTGTATATTTGTAACAGTTGTGGTTGCATTAGTATGTTTATTTATATGCTACTATTCTAAAGAAAACATAGAATTTTTGAAACAAATCTTAGAGTTAGCTGCAAACACCTATGACACAACAGTTATTAATTTATTATTAGTAATTTCATTTATATTATTCCTAGAAATAGTTTTTGTAGTTTTAGTAGGCTATGTAGGAATTATAATTGGACATAGAGCTAATAAGAACAAAATGGTTAATTCAATTGCAACAGGATTTGGATTATATATGTTTACAAATGCTTTATCTTTATGTCTTGTTGGTTCGATAGCTATGTTTAATAAAGATATTATGAATTTAATAAATACAATGGAGATTATAAATATTGATGTGATTAAAATAATTATGATATCGGCTATTGCAATCTATATGTTCTATAATGTTGTTTATTATTTTATTGGAAAAAGATTGCTTGAAAAGGGTGTTAATGTGGACTAGAGTGTAAAACAAAAGTTGTGATAGGAGTTAATTTAACTCCTATTTTTTGTATTTATTAATTTAAAAAATAAATTAATAAAAAAATATTGACAAATAAGTAAAAGAGATGTAAAATACAAACAGCAGTTCAAATGGAGAAATAAATATAGTCTAAAAGTAGAAATATAAGTAGCAGGAACTAAATTTTAGAGAAAGGATGTGTACTTATGGAAGAGAAGAAAAACGAGATTATTTTATTTGAGAATCAGGGGGTGAAATTAGAAGTAAATTTAAAAGACGAGACAGTATGGCTAACACAAAAGCAAATGTCTAAATTATTTAATAAGGACAGAAGAACAATAACAAGACATATTCAAAATATATATAAGTGTGGAGAATTAGACGAAAATTCAGTATGCTCATTTTTTGAGCATACTGCGGAAGATGGAAAAATATACAAAGTCCAATATTATAATTTAGATATGATTATTTCCATTGGATATAGGGTAAACAGCAAACAAGGTGTTGCATTCAGACAATGGGCAAACAAAATCCTAAAAGACTACATGTTAAAAGGATACGCTGTAAACCAAAAAAGATTAGAATACTTAGAAAAAACAATAAAACTAATAGACATAGCAAACAGAATAGACGAAAGACTAGAAAACAATGATGCAAAAGAAATACTAAAAGTAATAGGAGAATACTCAAAAGCATTAGACCTATTAGACGATTATGACCACAGAACATTAAAAAAGATAAAAGGCAATACAGACGAAAGAAAAATAGAATATAGTGAATGTATAGACATAATAAATAAACTTAGATTTAACGAAGAAAGTACACTATTTGCAGTAGAAAGAGACAAAGGATTACAATCAATAATTGGAAACATATATCAAAGTTTTGCAGGACAAGATATATACAAAAGCATTGAAGAAAAAGCAGCAAACTTTTTATACTTAATAGTAAAAAATCATGTATTTGCAGACGGAAATAAAAGAATAGCAGCAACACTATTTATATATTTCTTAAACTTTTATGGAATTTTATATAAAGAAAACAAGCAAACAATCGATAACAACACATTAACAGCTTTAACTTTATTAATTGCAGAATCAAATCCAAAAGAAAAAGAAATAATAGTAGATTTGGTAATGAACTTTTTAAATAATGAATAAGAAATCAAATTAGCTAGCACATATATAATTATGTAATAGCTAATTTTATTTTATAAAAACATTATAAAAAAGTATTGACAGTTGAGTACTTATTCACATATAATACAAGTAAAGTTGAATGAATACTCAATTATAATATAAAAAGTAAGGAGGCAATCAAATGTCTAAAAATGAATTTATATGTGATTGCAATGTAATCCACCAAGATGTGGTTAACAAAACAACAGAAAATATGCTAGAAGAAGACACATTTAATAAATTAGCAGAATTTTTCAAAATTGTTGGAGATACCACAAGAGTAAAAATATTATTTGCATTAGACAAAAACGAGATGTGTGTATGTGATATTGCAAACGTATTAGGAATGAGTAAATCATCTATTTCACATCAACTAGGAACATTAAGAAGAAGCGGAATTGTTAAATGTAGAAAATCAGGGAAAGAAGTTTTCTATATGTTAGATGATGAACATGTAAAAAAAGTATTTGAAATAGGTGTAGAACACATAGAGCATAAAAAGTAGGAGAAGTAATGATATGAAAAGTAAATTTAAAATAAATGGATTAGATTGTGCAAATTGTGCTAATGAATTAGAAAGAGCAATACAGAAGGTAGACGGAATAAAAAGTGCAAATATAAACTTTATAGCACAAAAAATGGAACTTGAATATGACGAAGATATAAAAGAAGAAATTATAGTAGAAGTAAAAAAAGTTATAAAAAAAGAAGAGCCAGACGTAACAATAGAAGAAGTCGGCAAAGCTGTACCAATAAAGAAAAAAGCAATTAAGATTATTCTTGCAGCCATACTATTTTTCATTGCGATTACAATAAAATTTAATAGTGAATTAATAAATAATACAATATATATAATATCTTATATTATCGTTGGACTAGAAATTGTAAAAAAAGCAGTAATGAATATTATAAAAGGAAAAGTGTTTGATGAGAACTTTTTAATGGCTATTGCAACATTAGGTGCATTTGGAATTGGAGAGTTTCCAGAAGCGGTAGCAGTTATGCTATTTTATCAAGTAGGAGAATTATTCCAAAGTTATGCAGTAGATAAATCAAGAAAATCAATTTCAAAATTAATGGACATTAGACCAGACTTTGCCAATGTAGAAAGAGAAGGAAAAATCCAAAAAGTAAACCCAGAAGACGTAACAATTGGAGAAATAATTGTAATTAAGCCAGGTGAAAAAGTTCCATTAGACGGATATGTAATAGAAGGAAAATCAAGTTTAGATACAAAAGCTTTAACAGGAGAAAGTTTGCCACGAGAATTAACAGAAGGAGAATTAGCGTTAAGTGGTTCAATAAATTTAAATGGTTTAATAAAAATCGAAGTAACAAAAGAATATGGAGAATCAACAGTAAGCAAAATATTAGACTTAGTAGAAAATGCAAGTAACAAAAAATCAAAATCAGAAAACTTTATTACAAAATTTGCAAGATATTATACACCAATTGTCGTAATTATTGCAGTTATACTTGCCATAGTACCACCACTTATTATAAAAAATACAGAATTCTCTGTTTGGTTATATAGAGCACTATCATTCTTGGTAGTATCTTGTCCTTGTGCATTGGTAATCTCAATACCACTAAGCTTTTTTGGTGGAATTGGTGGTGCTTCTAAAATGGGAATTTTAATAAAAGGAAGTAACTATTTAGAGCAATTATCAAATGCAGAAATAATTGTATTTGATAAAACTGGAACATTAACAGAAGGGGTTTTTGAAGTACAAAAAGTTAATGCGATAGATATGTCAGAAGAAGAATTACTAAAAATCACAGCATATAGTGAGAATTATTCAAATCATCCAATTTCTATATCAGTGAAAAAAGCATATGGAAAAGAAATTGATGAAAAACAAATTATAGAAACACAAGAGTTATCTGGACTTGGTGTTTTTGCAAAAATTGGAGAAAAAGATGTATTAGTAGGAAATGAAAAACTTATGAATGAAAATCAAGTTGAATTTACAAAGTGTAAAGAGATAGGTACAGCACTATATGTAGCAATAAATGGGAAATATTCAGGTTATATATTAATATCAGATAAAATAAAAAAGGATTCAATCAAAGCAATTAAAGATTTAAAGAAAAATCATATTAAACAAACAGTAATGCTAACAGGAGATAGAAAAGACGTTGGCGAAAGTGTAGCAAAAAAACTAGGAATAGATAAGGTTTATACAGAATTGTTGCCAGATGGAAAAGTAGAAAAAATGGAAAACTTATTAAAAGAAAAAAGTGAAAAGGGTAAACTAGCATTTGTGGGTGACGGAATAAATGACGCGCCAGTTTTGGCTTTGGCAGACATTGGTATTGCAATGGGTGGACTTGGTGCTGATAGTGCAATAGAAGCGGCAGATGTTGTGCTTATGACAGATGAACCTTCAAAAATTGTAGACGCTATTCACTTGTCAAAAAGAACGATGAAAATTGTTAGAGAAAATATTGTTTTTGCTATTTCTGTAAAGGTGCTTGTTTTGATATTGAGTGCATTTGGAGTATCAACTATGTGGGAAGCTGTGTTTGCTGATGTTGGTGTTTCTGTAATAGCTATTATAAATGCTTTAAGAGCGTTAAGAGTGAAGTTTTAATAAAGCATTGACAAGTTTTATATAGTGTTATACAATGTTTAAGAAAGGAAAAATAAAGGAGGAATTAAACATGTCAGGACATAGCAAGTGGCATAACATACAAGCGAAGAAAGGGAAAGCAGACGCAGCAAGGGGAAAAATATTCACAAAACTAGGAAGAGAATTACTAATAGCAGTAAAAGAAGGTGGACCAGACCCAGCAGGAAACTCAAAACTAAAAAACGTAATAGCAAAATGTAAAGCAGCAAACATGCCAAACGACACAATAAACAACGCAATAAAAAAAGCATCAAGTAGTAACGAAAACTACGAAGAAATAACATATGAAGGATACGGACCAAGTGGAGTAGCAGTAATAGTAGAAGCATCAACAGACAACAAAAACAGAACAGCAGCAGACGTAAGACACGTATTTGACAAAGCTGGTGGAAATTTAGGAACTAGTGGATGTGTATCATACATGTTTAACAAAAAAGGAATAATAGTAATAGAAAAAGAAACAACAAAAATGGACGAAGAAGAATTAATGATGTTAGCACTAGACGCAGGAGCAGAAGATTTTGAAGCATCAGAAGAAATATATGAAATAACAACAGACCCAAGTGATTTTTCAGAAGTTCGTGAAAAATTAGAAGAAGCAGGATTAGAATTCTTAGAAGCAGAAGTACAAATGGTACCAACAACAACAGTAAGCTTAGATGAAAAAGGCGTAGAAAAAATGGAAAGACTAATAGAGAGACTAGAAGATTTAGACGATGTTGCAAATATTTATCACAACTGGGAAGAATAAAAAATAGGGGAATGAAAGATATGGAACAAAGGAAAAATGCAAAAATATTAAAAATTTTAATTATAACAATATCAATAACGATATTAATACTAATAGGTGTAATTGCATATTTATACTTTCAAACAGACATGTTTAAAAGTAATAAAACGCTATTTTTCAAATATGTAGCACAAGCAGGAAATGAAGAAACAGGATTTGCGGACAAACAAACAACTCAATATTTCGAAAAGAAACAAACTACACCATATACAAATAGTGCAACATTCAAAGCTGACATCAAAATTGAAGGCGAAGAAGAGCAATTTAAAGCAGTAAATGACTTTAATATCAGCTTTGAAGGAAAAACTAATAATCAAACAAATGAAACAGAACAAGAAATATCATTAAATTATTCTAGTGATGTAAACTTTCCAATTACATATAGAAAAATAGAAGACAAATTAGGAATTCAAACTAAATATATTGGGAAAAACTTTGTAGCAATAGATACTGCTAGCACGGATACAACGTCAAATCCTATTATAGAATTTATAAATCAAATAAAGGACGCTTTTGATAAAGCAGACGAAACGAAAGAAATAGAAATAACAGAACAAGAAAAAGAGCAAATAGTAAGCAGATATATAGAAGTTCTAATGCAAAGTATAAATGACGACAAATTTTCTAAGGTGGAAGACACGAACAGTACAGGTTATAAGTTAACACTAAAATTGGAAGATATAAAAACTATATTATTAAAATTATTAGATACGTTAAAAGATGATGAGCTAGCCTTAGACAAACTAAACCAATATATGGAAGCTATGGGAGCAACAGAGAAGTTAGGAAAAAGTGAAATAGAAAAAACAATTGAAAGTTTTGAAGAAACAGAGATAGAAGAAAATAAACAGTTTGAAATTACAGTATATAGTAAAAAAGGAAAGCTATCAAAATTAAAAATATCAACAGAAGAAACAAATGTTACAATTGATAAAATAAGGGGAAATAACCAAAATAGTACAAGTATTTCTTTTGAAATTAACAATGGAGAAGATGTGTTTAAAGTCTTAATAGCAGGAGCTTTTAATGGACTAGAAACTATGGAAAGCGTGCAAGAAACTTATCAAGTAACAATACAAGTAAATGAAGATGAAAACATAACATATATGGTAAATAATAATGTAAGCTTTGCTGAAAGTGTAGATATAGAAGGTTTTACAGAAGACAATAGTATTACTTTGAACGATTTTGAAGAGGAACAAGTTACAAACTTCTTAGAGGCAGTAACACAAAGAATAACAGAAGTAAACAAACAACAAATGGAAGAGTTAGGGCTAGAAGAAAGCCAAAATCCATTATTTAAGTTATTTCCAGTGAATTTATTATCAAATTTAATATTAAATTCAGTTATAAGTGAGCAAGCAAATGATATCATAAGCAATCAATTAGATGAAACTAATATAACTGAAACAAATGCGGAATACGAAATGTATGCAAATACAAACTCGCCAGGAGTAACAACAAAAGGCTTAATGACAATAATAAGTGAAAACAACGAAAAAGACGGATACAAAATAAAAGAAATAAACTTCAATGGAGAAGAATATGAAGCAACAAGAGAAAACATATCATTCATTAAACAAGAAATATCAACAGAAAAAAATTACAAAATAGAATTTGAAAAAGAAGAAAATACAGGAGCGATATACAGAGCTGTAATAAACGAAAAATAGTTCTAAAACGCAAAAAAGAGCATATATATATTATATATGTTCTTTTTTTATGTAAAAAACAAAAAGGTGGGATGGATATTGAACATTAAAGAAGAAATATTAAGATATTTTCCAAGCAATATATACTCATTGCTAGATAATACAATAAATCAAAATAGACAAGTTGCAGAAGAATTACAAGAAATTAGAATACGTTCAAACAGACCAATCTTATTAAAGCTAAGAAGAACAACAATATTAATAGAATATAATGTAAGTGGAGCAGAGATATTGCAAACAGTAGAAAGACTTTGCAACAATTCCATTTACGCATATAAAAATCAAATATGTGACGGATTTTTAACTATAAAAGGCGGACATAGAGTTGGAATAACAGGAACAGCTGTAATGGAAAACAATAATGTAATTAATTTAAAATACATAACAAGCTTAAATTTTAGAATTGCAAGACAAATAATAGGATGTAGCAATAAGATATTGAATGAAATTTTGGATATGGAAAATAAAACAATTTACACAACATTGATTGTATCTCCGCCAGGCATGGGGAAAACAACTATGTTAAGAGATACAATAAGGAACATAAGTAATGGAATTGCAAATATAAATTTCCAAGGGAAAACGGTGCGGTGTAGTTGATGAAAGGGGCGAAATAGCAGCAATGTATCAAGGAATACCGCAAAACGATATAGGAGTAAGAACAGATGTGATTGAAAATATATCAAAATCAAAAGGCATGGAAATGCTAATTCGTTCTATGGCACCAGAAGTAATTGCATGTGACGAAATCGGCTCAAAAGAAGATGTACAAGCAATACGGAAAGGCAATAAGGTCAGGTGTCAAAGGGCTATTTACAATGCACGGAAATTCAATTGAAGATGTGAAAATGAATAAAGAAATCGATTTTTTAATAGAAACAAAACAAATAGAAAAAATCATTTTTTTGGGCTAAATTTAAAATATAAAAATCCGTATATAAAAAATATTAAAACGGTTCTAAAAAAATTTGGCAAGCATACAATATAAGAAAAAGGAAAGGACAAACTTATTATGCAAATAATCAAATATTTTATATTATTTTTAATTTTGCTAGGGACAAGTCTAATTGGGAAATTTTTAGCAAAAAAATATGTGTACAGACTAGAAGAATTAGAAGAGATAAAAAATGCCTTAAACATATTAAAAACAAAAATTAAATTTACATATGAACCGATACCAGAAATTTTCAAAGAAATTTCATCAAACACCAACAAAAATGTTGGAAACATATTTAAAAAAGCAAGTGAAAAAATGGAAACAACAACAGCCAATATTGCTTGGGAACAAGCGGTAGAAGAAACAGAGACAAATTTGAAAATGCAGGATAAGCAAACAATAAAGAAATTATCAAAATTATTGGGACAAACAGATGTGGATGGACAAGTAAGTCAAATAGAAATAACGGAAAACTTCCTAGAAAGTCAAATAAAAGAAGCATTTTGCGAAAAACAAAAAAACGAAAAATTATTTACAAGACTTGGTACAATAATGGGACTAGCAATAGTAATAGTATTATGTTAAAATGCTAAATTCTAATTTGTAGAAAGGATAAAAACGAATATGGATATCAATTTATTATTTAAAATTGCTGCAATAGGAATACTAGTTGCTGTTTTACATCAAGTTTTGGTAAGGGCAGGCAGAGAAGACCAAGCAATGATGACAACATTAGCTCGGATTAGTTATAGTTTTAACAATGGTAATAAAAGAAATAAGCACTCTATTTGGAACAGTAAGAACAATATTTAATCTGTAATTTTTAGTAAAAGAATAACGGAAGGAATGAAAATCAATTTGGAAGTTATAAGAATAATTGGAATTGGTCTAATAGCATTAATAATAATAATACTTCTAAAACAATATAGGCCAGAATTCGCAATATACATAAGCTTACTAACAGGAGTACTAATTTTATTACTAGTAATGGACAAACTAACAGGAATAATAAACTTACTGCAAACACTTGCAAACAAAACATCAATAAATAGCACGTTTCTGACTTTATTAATAAAAATAACAGGAATAGCATTTTTATCAGAATTTGCAGTAAGTATATGCAAAGACTCTGGTGAAGCAGCAATAGCAAGTAAAATAGAAATAGGCACAAAAATTATCATAATATCAATGTCAATACCAATAATATCAAGCTTGCTAGAAATAATATTAAAAATACTGCCATGATGTTTTGGGTGTTTTTGGGGACAGTCCTTAAAAACATCCCTGCGGTTTAGGGAAAGTTAGTTTAGAAAGAAATATAAAAGGGTGTTTTTAAGGTCTGTCCCCAAAAACACCCAAAACATCTGAAAGGAACAAATGAAAAAGTTTTTATTGATTATAATAGTTGTTGTATGCGTTGTGGCAGTTGGTGGCGCAAGTTGTGCAGATACTGGAACACAAACGATGAAGGAGCAACAAGAAGAATTTAAAATACAAGATTTTATAAAAGGTGCAGAAGAATATTCTGGTGAATTTTTTGAAGGAATAGATGTTAGTGAGGTCTTAGAACAGGCTATAAAGGGCAATGTTGATAATAGTACATTTGCAAAGAGAATATTAAATTTGCTTGGAAAAGAAGTGACTGCAAATGTAAAAGCTATTGTTGGAATATTAGCAGTTATAGTAATTCACAGCATTTTGAAATCAATCAGCGAAAGCCTTGAAAATGATGGAATAGCCAAATTGGTTTATTATGTTCAATATATATTAATTGTAACTATAATAATGACTAATTTTTCAGATATCATAAAATTAGTTCAAGATACTACAAGTAATTTACTAGGATTTATGAATATGTTAGTTCCACTACTTGTAACGTTAATGCTTTATACAGGTAGTATAACTACAAGTACAGTAATAGAGCCAATAATTTTGTTTATGATAAATTTTGTTGGAAATATGATTCAAAATTTGATTATACCACTTGTTTTGATATTTGCAAGTTTAGTTGTGATTTCAAAGATATCTGATAAAGTACAAATTGATAAATTGTCAAAGTTTCTAAAATCAGGAATTGTATGGTTTTTAGGTATTGTTTTAACAATATTTGTAGGTGTGGTTTCTTTGGAAGGGACATTATCTAGTAGTGTTGATGGAATTACTGCAAAGACTAGCAAAGCGGTTGTAAGCTCGGCAATACCAGTAGTTGGAAAGATTTTAGGGGATGCTGTTGATACTGTTTTGGGGTGTGGAGTTGTTTTAAAAAATGCTGTGGGATTAGTTGGAGTTGTTGTTATTTTAGGAATTTGCATTATGCCTATTTTAAAACTTACAGTTCTGACAGCGTCATACAAATTGCTCTCAGCGCTAGTTCAGCCAATTGCAGATAAAAATATAGTGAGTTTGCTAGAACAAATAGGAGATATTTTCAAGATATTCTTAGGGATTTTAAGTGCAATGTCATTTATGTTAATAATAGGAACAACATTGGTTTTGAAGATGTCGAATAGTAGTATGATGTATAGATAGGAGCATACAAATGATAGAGTTTTTGAGTAGTTGGACAAAAGGATTAGGTGTAACGATTGTAGTAGTTTCAATTTTAGAAATGCTTTTGCCTAATAACAAAACGAAGAAATATATAAGAATGGTATTAGGAGTTTTTGTAATATTTAACATAATATCTCCACTAATTCAAAATAAAGATAAGTTAGATTTGAGTAATTTAGATATTGAAGATTACACAACAGTACAGACAACATCTACTGTAACCCAAACAAGTATGGATGAAAGAATAAACAAATTATATGAAGAAGAGTTAGAAAAGGATATTATCAAAAAAGTACAAGAAAGAGGTTATGATGTAAAAAGCGCAAAAATAAACACAACTAGAAATGATGAACAAGAGTGGGAAATCAACCAAATACAGCTAAGTATAGAAAAAGGAAAAGAGTCAGTAAAAGAGACTGAAACAGTTGAGAACAAAATAGTAACAGAAATACAAAAGGTGAAAAAAGTAGATACGAAAATAAGTAAAGAAGAAAAAACTTCGAATCAAGATAAGAAAGTTACAAACACAGATATTCAAAATGTAAAAAAATTTTTAATAGAAGAATACGGGGTGAATGAAAAATGTTTAAAAATCAACTAAAAAGCTTAATCAAAAGCAAAGAAGAAGGCGAAGGAAACGACAAAAAGAAAATAGAAAATTTAGTATTTTTTGTAATAATATTAATTATAACAATTGTCATTATAAATATAATATGGAATGGAAATAACAAGAAAAAAGTAGAGACAAATAATAATACAAGCAAGAAATTAGCAAATTCTTCAACAGAGACAATGCCTTCGGAAAATATTCAAACAACAGATAATTTGGAAGAAAAATTAGAAAATATTTTGTCAAAAATACAAGGTGTCGGAGAAGTAAGAGTATGCATAAACTATAATCAATCTAATGAAGTGGTAGCAATGTATAATGAAAACTCAAAAGTAAGTACAACAGAAGAAACAGATACATCAGGTGGAATAAGGAAAATACAAGAAAATAATTCTCAAAAAGACATCATATTTAAAGAAGATAGTGGAGAAAAAACACCAATTACACAAAAAGTTGTGCAGGCAAAAATCGAAGGTGCAATTATTACAGCCAAAGGTGCTGGAAATGTAAACATTAAAACTAATATCATACAGGCTGTTGAAGCAGTAACAGGGCTTGCAACACATAAAATTCAAGTTTTCGAAATGAATTAAATTTTGGCAAAATGGTAGTTTGAAAGGTCGATATGTGACTTTAAAGAAAAATGTGAAAGGAATGAGATTTTATGAAATTATTAAAGAAAAACCAAGTAATTATTTATGTCATTGCAATAATGATAATGACAGCAGGATATTTAAACTTCACAACAAATGCAAATGACAATCAATCAATAGAAACAAGTATGCAAATGGAATCAAAAGACGATACTTTGCTAGCAGACATTGGAGACGCAACACTAGTAAACAGTAATGATGTAGTAACAGGAGAAGAAACAACACCTACTAGCGAAAATCAGGTTAAAAACGAAAGTGAAAACAGCAATAATGAAGGCACAGAACAAGAAGAGACTCAAAAAGGAAAAGAAGTGCAAACAAACAGTGAAGTAACAAAAGACGATTATTTTGTACAATCAAAATTAGAAAGAGATACGATGTATTCACAAATGCTAGAAACATATGAGAAAGTGTTAAACAGTAGTAATTCATTAGAAACTCAAAAACAAACAGCAACACAAGAAATAACAAGAATAAATGAATTAAAAAATAGTATTATGATATGTGAAAATTTAATAAAAACAAAAGGTTTTGAGAACAGTATTATTTTTGTAAATGATAAAAGTATTAGTGTGATTGTTGAGAGCGAAGAAATGAAGCCAGAAGATGTCGCTAAAATTCAGAATATTATATCGAGAGAAATGAAAGCAGAGATAGATAATATACATATTTCAACTAAATAAAAAAATTGCCAAGAGGGACGGACCTTTTTGGCAATTTTTTGCCAAAAAGGTCCGTCCCCGTTGGCAATCTTGGCAATTTAAAAAAAGTTGCAAAGAAACATAAAATATGTTACAATGGAACTTAACAACTTTTAAGGAAATATAATAAGTAAAAGGGGGTAAATATGGAAAAAACACGTTTAAGCAAATTCTATCTAGATAAAGAAAAAGATATAAAAGTAAGTATATATCGTGAAAACGAAGACGAACTAAGATATATTATAGAAACACCAAACCATGGTACTGGAAACTTAATTACAAATTTGGCCAAATTATGTAAGGTTGACACTGTGAAAAATGAAAATGATATGAAAATAATTACAGGAACAATTCCAGCAAGTATTAATGGTGATAATGAAATTGTGTATATATTAAGATTAGGCGGTATAAAGCTAGCAAATATATATGAAGATGGAGTAATTGAAGTAAGAGCAAAAGTGCCAGCTATTACAAAAACATTGATGTCACAAACGAAAAATTATAATCTACATTTAAAAAAGACAATTGTTAAATCAAACATATTGAAAAAGTCAAAGTTCAGAACAGATTTACATACACATATGAATGCTAATTTATCTCCTGACGTACTAATTGCATTAGGAATAAAACATCAAGTTAGATATCCGTTATATTACATAAAGAAATTAAAATTAATAATGAGTAAAGAGCAAGAAGAAAAAATATTAAAACAAAGAGCAGAAGTGGAAGAAAAATACAAAGATTGCAAATTAGAAGGAAAATATAAAATAAGAAAAATTGATGATAATACTTTTATAAATTTTGCAGATTTTATATTAAATAATTTAGAAAATGCATCACATAATATTGCAAAAATAAGAAATAGTCTATCAATATTAAAAGATGGGCAAGCGGTTTTTACCAACCTTGAGAAATTATATATTTATAGATATGCGTTTACGAAAGGAAAAGAAGCTGACTACAAAATTGATTTAGATATAGAAAAAATAAACAAAATCCCAAAAGATGGAGTAAAAAGAAAATTAAAACAAATGTTAAATGATAAAGAAAATCCAGAGTTGAAAAATATAACATTAAGACAAGATAAATATTTATGGATTGCTAGGGAATATCAAAAACAGAAAATTGATTATACAGAAATTGCAGATTCAGATTTAGTAAAAGCAAATGGTCCTGCAATACAGCTAATTGAAGAAGTGCATGAAATAATGCCATATATAGAGAAGGAAACAGGTGTAAAAATTCGATTATTGGCAGCATTAAGAAGAATTCCGCTTACAATTATTGAAAGTCAAATAATTGGTGGAAATTATTTAAGAGAAAACCTAGATGTTCTAAAAACAGTTGCCAAAAGCCCATATGTTGTAGGTAGTGATTTTATGGGGGAAGAAATAAACGATATATCAGATTTAAAACCAGCCATAAAAGAGCTAGTTGAATATGTTGCAGATGTGGACAAAGATTTTACGATAAGAATACATGCAGGTGAAAATGATAGTTTAAGAGATAATGTGGCAAAATCAATTGAATGTATAAAAGAAGGATTAAAACCAGGTCAGGAAATGCCGAAAGTGAGATTAGGTCATGGGTTATACACAGCAGATTTAAAATCAAAAGAAGGAAAAAAATTAATAAAAGAATTAAAAGAAGGAAATGTTGTGTTAGAGTTTCAATTAACATCAAATGTAAGATTGAATAATCTAAGTAATTTAAAATTACACCCTATAAAAACATATTTAAAAAATGATATAAAATGTGTTCAGGGAACAGATGGATGTGGATTTTATGGTGTTGATACAATTGATGAGCAATTAGCACTTCAAAATTTATTAGGGCTTACTGATAGCGATTTTCAAAAAATGAGAAAAGTGGAAGATGAAATTATTGCAGATAGAGAGATATATTTTAAAAAGAAATCAGCAGAATTTGAAAAGTTCTTAAATGGAAGAACAATAACAGAAGCCTTAACACAGCTAGAAAAAGAGAACATTGAAAAAGGAAAAGCAAATAATCAGCCTATGAGAATAAACAAAAACATAGAAGCAGAAACCAAATTGAGAAAGAAGATAAAGCAACTTCCAATAAACAAAGTTCCAATTATTATTGCAGGTGGAAGTTTTAATAAAAAAGGAAGAAACACAGAAGTAACACCAGAAGGAAAGATGATTTTAGAAGAATTGATTAAAAAAGTAAATACTGACAAAGCATATTTTGTAATTGGTCACAAAATGGAAGGATATGAAAAAGAAATATTCAATATAAGCAATAAATTAAACAAGAAATTTGAAATAGATGCAATAGTTCCTAAAATGGTATCAGAAGAAGAGTCAGACAAATTGCTAAAAGAAGACTTAGATGGTGTTAGAATTTCTATTGAAAGTGATGAAATGGGAATATACAAGAGTTTTAACTACGAAATTTTTGAAAGAAGAAGTTCAGTAGTTATGGCATTTGACGGAAATTCACCAGTATCAAACTTGGTACAAGAAGCTAAAAATGGAAAAGGAAAGGCAAAAATCTATGTAAATGATAAAAATCCTGTTTTATCTGATAAAGCACAAAATTTAGGCGGATATGTTGTACCTTTTAGCTTAGAACAAAACATCGTTAATAAAATTTTACAAGATAATCCAGATATTTTATAGACAAAGCACTTGACAGTTTGGGAGAATAAAGTTAAAATAGTATAGTAGGAAAAAATATATTAAAATAAAAACACAATAGATATATATTTTATTCGAACATTGAAAATTAAATAAGAAAGAGGTGTATTGATTATGAATATAATAATCATAATCGCCGCTATCTTAATCTCACTTGCAATAGGTATACCAGTAGGAATGGTATATAGAAAAAAGGTTGCAGAGTCTAAAATACAAGGTGCAGAAAACGAAGCAAAAAGAATAGTAGAATTAGCTAAAATAGAAGCAGAAAACTTAAAAAAAGAAGAAATATTCAAAGCTAAAGAAGAAATAATGGCAAATAGAAAAGAATTAGACCAAGAGATTAGAGAAAGAAGAGGCGAAGTACAAAAACAAGAAGCAAGATTAATTCAAAAAGAAGAAAACTTAGAGAGACGTTCAGATAACTTTGAAAAGAAAGAAAGAGAAGTAGAAAAAGAACTACAAAACATCGAAAAAGAAAAACAAGAAATCGAAAAATTATACCAAAAAGAAATGGTAGAACTACAAAAAATAGCAGGACTAACACAAGAACAAGCAAAACAAAGATTATTATCTGAAATGGATAAAGAATTAACAGCAGAAAAAGCAGCACTAATAAGAGAACAAGAGCAAAAAGCAAAAGACACAATAATGAAAAATGCTAAAGAAATGCTATGCTATGCAGTTCAAAAATGTGCAGCAGACCATTCTCAAGAAACCACAGTATCAATTGTAGCACTTCCAAATGACGAAATGAAAGGAAGAATAATAGGTAGAGAAGGAAGAAACATAAAAGCACTAGAAACACTAACAGGAATCGACTTAATCATCGATGATACACCTGAGGCAGTAGTACTATCAGGATTTGATCCACTAAGAAGAGAAGTGGCAAAAATTGCATTAGAAAAACTAATAGATGATGGAAGAATTCACCCTTCAAAAATCGAAGAAATGGTAGAAAAAGCCAAAGAAGAAGTAGAAAACACAATTAAAGAAGAAGGTGAAAGAGCTGTTCTAGAAACAGGAGTAATAGGACTTCATCCAGATGTAGTAAAACTAATTGGAAAACTAAAATACAGAACAAGTTATGGTCAAAATGTATTAAACCACTCAATTGAAGTATCAAACCTAGCAAGAATAATGGCAGAAGAATTAGGGTTAGACCCTAAACTAGCAAGAAGAGCAGGATTGTTACATGATATTGGTAAAGCGCTAGACCATGATATGGAAGGAACACACGTAGAAATAGGTGTTGAAGTATTAAAGAAATTTAAAGAAAATCCAACAGTTATAAATGCAGTAGAAGCACATCATGGAGATGTAGAACCACAAACATTAGAAGCAGTGCTAGTGCAAGCAGCAGATGCAATATCAGCATCAAGACCAGGAGCAAGAAGAGAAACACTAGAAGCATACATAAAGAGACTACAAAATCTAGAAGAAATAGCAGATTCATTTGACGGAGTAGAAAAATCATTTGCAATACAAGCTGGTCGTGAAATCAGAATAATGGTAAAATCAGACAAAATATCTGATGATAAAATGACTATTCTAGCAAGAGATGTTGCTAAGAAAATTGAAAATGAAATGGACTACCCTGGACAAATAAAAGTAAACATTATAAGAGAAACAAGAGTAGTAGATTATGCAAAATAGAAAAGAACCCCATGTGGGGTTCTTTTTGTGTGCCAGTAAGTAAATTACTATGCAATATTTTTGGTTATTTTTCTAATATATTCACCAATTTCTTCATTAGTTAATTCTAATGTGGCAATTAGGTTTTTTAATACATCTCTACGTGGTAAATCTTCTTCATTATCAATTCGTACATATTGTCTTAAACTTATTCCTAATATGCCTGACATTTGTTCTTGAGTATAGTTTTTTAATTTTCTTTTTTCTTTAATCATACAATCACCTTTAATTTTTTATAATAAATTAATTATTGCATAAAAATGTCGTAATTCCTATTGACACTAAACGTCGTGGCGATAATCCTTTATTAAGGTTAGTTAAATATGAAAAATGAAAGAAAAATAGGATTATATAAAATAGAGAGATACTTGTTGACGTAATTTCTTTATAAACGATAAAATTATAAAAAACAAAAGAAGGAGAGATGAACATATGGAAAATCAAACAAAAGGAATTACACTAATAGCACTAGTAATCACAATAATAGTACTATTAATATTGGCACGGAGTAACAGTGGCAGTGCTAACAGGAGATAATGGAACAATAGGAAAAGCGGGAGAAGCAAAATTTAAAACGGAATTGTCAGCAGTGGCAGAAGAATACGAATTATATTTAACTGAAAGACTTTCAAATGACAGAAGTTTTGAAGAAGGGGCACTATATGCTGGTAAAAATGCACTAATTTATAATTCTGTTCAAGAAGAAGGAAATATATATACTGTACTAAAAAACTCAAATAAAAAATATGTAGATAATTTTGAAATAATAAAAGGAGAGTTATTTTATTTTTCAGAAAACGAACAACAAGAAAAATGGGCAAAAGAAATAGGAATAAAAGTAAGCCCATATATAATAATAGATGGAGAACTAATGTCATCTAATAGAAATTTGGAATTAATGGATGAAGCAACAGGAACAATAACAATACCACAAAATGTAACTAAAATTGGAGAAGGAGCTTTTAGAGATGTAGCAGGACTACGAAGTATTGTAATTCCAGGCACAGTAAAGGAAATAGGAAATAATGCTTTTTCAGGAAATCCAACTTTGCAAAATGTAGTTATAGAAGAAGGAGTCGAAAGAATAGGAGCATATGCTTTTCAACAGTGTTCTGCATTAAAAACAATGAAAATAGCAGATAGTGTTATAGGAATAGGAAGTGATTGTTTTGCACAGTGTACAGCATTAACGGAAATTAATTTTCCAAAAGGATTAACGACAATCCCATATGAAATGTTGATGGGTTGCAATTCTTTAACAGAATTGTTAATACCAGAAGGAATACAAAAAATAGATAGTTTTGCATTTAGAAATTGTTATAAAGTAAAGAAGATAACAATTCCATCAACAGTAAATAACATTATTGGTAATGCATTTACAGCAATGTCAAGTTTGAATAACATAGATATATCAGAAGAAAATAAAACTTATAGTTTTCAAGATAATGTTTTAATGTCAAAGGATAGAAAGACTTTACATTATGTACTTACAAATTCAAAAACAATAAACATACCACCAACAGTAGAAGTTATTGAATCTGGAGCTTTAAGTAGTTTTATATATAATGTGGAATTAATTATTTCTGAAAATGTTAAAAAAATAAATAGTGGTTTTAGTGAAAATATAGTAAAAATTACAGTAACAGACGCAAATGAATATTATAAAACGGTAGATGGAAATTTATATAGTAAAGATATGACTACACTTTATAGATACACACAAAACCAATCATCATTCGATATGCCAAATACAGTAAAACATATTGCCGGGAATGCTTTCCAGTCAAGATATAATTTGACGCAACTAAACTTATCTGAAAATTTAGAAAGTATAATGTCTTGGGTATTTTCCGGAACGAGAATAACTCAACTATATTTACCATCAAAAGTTAATGGTATTAATACCCAAGCTTTTGGGGGAGTGAATATAGCGGTAACAATAGCAGAAGATAATCCAAATTATAAAACAGAAGATGGAGCTTTAATATTAACCAAAGATGGAAAAGCTACTGTTGCAACATCAAATACATTAGAAACATATAATATTCCTAGTTCAGTTGAAACCATAGGAAGTGGTACTTTTTATTATAGGGGAGGAAATTTTAAAGAAATTGTAATGCCAAATAATGTTAAGAACATTGAAGAAAGTGCATTTTTTCGAGCATTATCTTTAAGCAAAATAGAGATACCTTCAACAATACAAAACATTGGTGCAGGAGCTTTTAATGAATGCAATAATCTAAGAGAAATAATTATAGATAAAAAGGAAGGTTCAATATCAGGAGCTCCTTGGGGGTGTCCTTATGGTTTAAGAGCAGTATTTTGGAAGAGATAATATCCCATTGACACTATTGAAAAAATATAGTATTATAAAGCAGTGAAGAATAAATAGAAAGAAGGAAACAAAATGAAGATACTAGCAGTAGGGGATATAATAGGCTCAGCAGGGATAAGAAAGCTAAAAAACACACTATCAAAAATAAGAGAAAATGAAAACATAGATTTTGTAATAGTAAATGGAGAAAATTCAGCAGAAGGAATGGGAATAACAGAAAGAAACTTTAACGATATATTAGCAGAAAAAGTAGATGTAGTAACAATGGGAAACCACACATGGGGAAAAAAAGAAATATTTAAATTTATAGACCACCCTAAATTAATAAGACCAGCAAACTACCCAAAAGGAGTAGTAGGAAAAGGCTACAATATCTATAAATGCAAAGATAAAAAAATAGCAGTAATCAATTTAATTGGAAGGGTAGATATAAATATTTTATCTGAAAATCCATTTGTACTAGCAAAAGAGTTAGTTGCAAAATTACAAAAAGAAACAGATATAATAATTATAGACTTTCATGCAGAAGCAACAGCGGAAAAAATAGCATTAGGATATTTCTTAGACGGAAAAGTTACAGCAGTATATGGAACACATACACATGTACAAACAGCAGATGAAACAATATTAGAAAAGGGAACAGCATATATTACAGATATTGGTATGACTGGACCAAAGAAATCAGTAATAGGAATGGATGTGGATGCATCAGTAAAAAGATTTGAAACGACGCTTCCTGAGAGATATAGAATTGCTACTGGAGAATGTATATTTAATGGTGTAATTTTTGATGTTGATGATAATACTAATAAAGTTAAGGAAATTAAAAGAATAAATATTAGATAAAATTGATAGACTTGGTTAATTACAAAAATTAATTAAGTCTATATTTTTGTAAACAGAAGTCAAATATGGCATTTGTCGAAAATGATTTTTTAATGCGATGAAAAGTTCCAAAAATTTCCAAAAAAGACTTTACAAATATTTCCAAATATTGTAAAATAAAAATCGTAAAAGTTGCAACAACAAAAATAAAAATTATAGGAGGCAAAAGAAAATGGAAATATTAAAAATTTCATCAAAATCAAACCCAAATTCAGTAGCAGGAGCAATAGCTGGATTGGTAAAAGAATCAAACAAGGCAGAAATGCAAGCAATTGGAGCAGGAGCACTAAATCAAGCAGTGAAAGCAGTGGCAATAGCTAGAGGTTTTGTTGCACCAGCAGGTGTAGATTTAGTTTGTATACCAGCATTTGCAGAAGTTGAAGTTGAAGGAGAAGATAGAACAGGTATAAAGCTAATTGTAGAGTCAAGAGCTTAATATAAATAAAGTAGCAGGTTATTTTAAAGTAACCTGTTTTTGTTTTTTTAGTGAATTATGTAGAGATAAATTTTATTAGAGTAATACTTGTTGACGTAATCCTTTTGAAAAATATAAAATAATAAAAAACATAAGAAAAAGGAGAGAAAAAATGCAAAACAAAATAAAAGGGATTACATTAATATCACTAGTAATTACAATCATAGTTTTACTAATATTAGCACGGAGTGACAGTATCAACATTAACAGGAGAAAATGGAACAATTGACAAAACAGGAGAAGCAAAAGCGCTAACAGAATTATCAGGAACAAAAGAACAAATAGAACTTGAAATGATTGGAAACCCAATAAAATATATGAATACAGAGCAATGTAAAGAAAAATTTCCTATAATTAGTAACAAATATAAAAACAATATTGGAATATATAGAGAAGAATTAATATATCTAGCTAATGAAAGTTCAATAGAAGCTCAAAATGCTAAAAAAGTTGGATTTAATATTATCAATATGAACACAGAAGAATTTAAATATTATATTGAATTAGGAAAATTAGAAGACAGTGCAATTGAACATAAAAATTTTCCAATTGGTAGAGAACTTAATACATATGAATTTGCAGACAGTATTAACATTGGAGATGTAACATATGGAATTGGTTGGTTTTTAATTGGAAATTATACACAAGAAGAAAAGAATAATAAAACATATAATTCTCAATACGAAGAATTGGGGATGCAAGATACAACACATGCACCTTATATAATAAATTATGATACAGGAGAAGTTTTAAGTGTAGACGGAATGGTTATGTATAAAGCAGAAATCCAAGTGCATTCATTTAATAGTACATCAAACAGATTGGCAAATGCAATTACATATGTAGATGATAAAACTAAAAAGACAGGTACACATTATGGTAATTTGTATTCTACATCATTATATACAGGGGATATAAATGATAATTTGGCAAATTATACTGATAATAACGGCTTGTTAGAGTATGACCAAAATGGAGCTCTAATACTAGATGCTAATAATGCAATTCCTGTTTTAGAAGTAAAACAGAAATATAAAATAGATGACGTATATTCTATAAGCACGACGATAGAAGGTGATGTTTATCAAACTGTTGACAGTGCTATGCCAAATACAATAGTAGCGTTATCTGATAGGTCAAATTATTATATATCATGGATTGGAATGTATAAGGGATACTTACATGTGTATTCTTTTAAGAATGGTTCTGAACCATATGTAAACCAAGAAACATCATTGAAAGGTTTTGCAAGTATAGATATTTCAAAATATGAAGGAAAAGCAATGAATATTCAAGTTGTTGCTAAACGAAGTGAGACAACAAAAGTGTATATAAATGGCGAATTGGTTAAAACATTTCAATCAGGAGATGAGCAACTTACATACAATTATACGACAATAGGGGATTTGAGAGTGGGAAGAAATTTGAAATTTATAGGAAAGATGTATGATTTTGCTTTGTTTGGTGCAGAACTTGGAGATAATGATGTTCAAGAAATTTGGGAAAGTTCTAAAAAATATGTAAAATAGTAAAAACCCTTAGAGAAAATCTAAGGGTTTTTTAAAAAAATCTTGAAATTTTGCTCAAGATAATGTATGATAAGCAAAGAATATGAGGTGGAATATGAAATCAAATTGGATAAAATATGTTTTTGTAACATTTATCATAATAATACTAGGATTTTCAATATACAAAATAAAAAAAGACGAAGCAGAAAAAAAGCAAGAACAGCAAATAGCAAGTAACCAAGAAGAACAAATAAAAGAAATAAAATTAGGAATAGCAGGAATAGACACAATGAATCCAATACTCAGCAACAACAAAAACGTACAAGACATCTATAAACTAATCTTTGAACCACTAGTAAACCTAACAGCAGAATACAAAGCAGAACCATGCTTAGCAAAAGAATGGGCAAAACAAGGAGACAACTCATACCTAATAAAATTAAGAGAAAACGTAAGATGGTCAAATGGGCATCAGCTAACATCAGAAGACGTAAGGTTTACAATAGACAGGCTAAAAGACACACAAACAATATATTCAAGCAATGTTCAAGACGTAATAGGAATAGACATTGTAGATGATTATACACTAAAAATAAACTTAGATAAAGAAGTACCATTTTTTGAATATAACTTGACATTTCCAATACTATCAAAAGAATATTTTGAAGGAGAAGATTTTGTAAATACATCAAAAAACGATGCACCAATAGGAACAGGTCAATTCAAAATAACAGAAATACAACCATCATATATAATATTGGAAAAAAGTACAAACTGGTGGAACAAAGAGAAAAATACAGTTTTAGAAAAAATAACAGTAAATTTATTTTCAGCTGTGGGAGAGTTATATAATAGTTTCAAATTAGGAAATATAGACTTAATAAGTACAACTAATACAAGTTTGCAAGAATATATAGGAACAATAGGATATAGCTCAAAAGAAATGAAAGGCAGAGAACACACTTTTCTAGCTTTGAATACATCAAACTACTTTTTATCAAAACCAGAAGTAAGGAAAGCAATATCATATTCAATAGATAAAGCTGGAATTACAACAAACGTGCTAAATGGAAGGTATTTAACAAGTAGTTTTCCGCTTGATTATGGAAATTGGTTATGCCAAGAACAAGATGCAAGTAGCGGTTACAATGTAGAGCAAGCAAAACAAATTTTAGTAGATAATGGGTGGAGTTACAGGAACAATTATTGGCAAAAAACAGAAGACTACAAAACTCAAAGAATAGTATTAAATTTGCTAGTAAAAAATAGTGACCAAGCAAAAGTGGCAGTTGCACAAAATATAAGGGCTCAATTAGAAGCACAAGGAATAAGAATAAATATTGTAGGTGCAACAGATGACCAATATAAAAATCTATTAACAGCAAGAAGCTACGATATAGCATTATGTAGTATGACACTTTCACCAAGTCCAAATTTAGAAACATTCTTTGGAGAAGGAAATTTATCAAACTATTCAAATGACGAAATTCGTAGCATAATGAGTGAAGTAAAAAACACAACAGATGAGAACATCTTAAAAGAAAAATATCAAAGACTAATTGAAATCTACAAAACAGAAATGCCATATATAAGTCTATACAATAATAAATATATAGTAGCATATAGCTCAGAATTAGTAGGAGATATAACCCCTAATTGGTTCTACCAATTTTATGGAATTGAAGGATGGTATAAATAAAAATAAAAAAATTTGAAAAAAGTATTGACAAAACAAATATTTGATATATAATATGAGTATCGAACAAGAGTTCATAAATTAAGGAGGAAAAAACAATGGGAGAAAATACAGAAAAGAAAAAAGCATTAGAAGCAGCAATGAGCCAAATAGAAAAACAATTTGGAAAAGGCTCTGTAATGAAATTAGGAGAATTTAAAGCAATGGAAATAGAAGCTATACCAACAGGAGCATTAAGTTTGGATATAGCATTAGGAATAGGTGGAGTACCACGTGGAAGAATAATAGAAGTATATGGTCCAGAATCATCAGGAAAAACAACATTAGCATTACACATAGTAGCAGAAGCACAAAAAATGGGCGGAGAAGCAGCATTCATAGACGCAGAACACGCACTAGACCCAGTATATGCAAAAAAATTAGGTGTAGATATCGATAATTTAATAGTATCACAACCTGATACAGGAGAACAAGCGTTAGAAATAACAGAAAGCTTAGTAAGAAGTGGAGCGTTAGATGTAATAGTAGTAGACTCAGTTGCAGCATTAGTACCAAAGGCAGAAATAGACGGTGACATGGGAGATTCACATATGGGACTTCAAGCAAGACTAATGTCACAAGCACTAAGAAAACTAGCAGGAGCATTAAATAAAACAAAAACAGTACTAATATTTATAAACCAATTAAGAGAAAAAATAGGAGTAATGTTTGGAAACCCAGAAACAACAACAGGTGGTAGAGCATTAAAATTCTATGCATCAGTAAGAATGGATATTAGAAAAATAGAAAACATCAAACAAGACGGAGAATTTAAAGGAAACCGTGTACGTGTAAAAGTAATTAAAAACAAAGTTGCACCACCATTCAGAGAAGCAGAATTTGACGTAGTATATGGACAAGGTATCTCAAAAGAAGGAAATATTCTAGATATGGCAGTAAACTTAGATATTGTAGAAAAAGCAGGTTCTTGGTTTAGCTACAATGGAGAAAGAATTGGTCAAGGTAGAGAAAATGTTAAAAAATATTTGAGAGAAAATCCAGAAATGCTAGCTGATATAGAAAAGAAAGTAAGAGATGATTTTGCAAAAGCTTTTGAACAAAGCTTAGGTGAAGAAATTCCAAACAACGAAGATGACGACGAAGAATAGTTTATAATTTTTAAAGTAAAATAGGGGCTAAATAGATTAGATATTTTATCTGATTTATTTAGCTTTTTATAAAAGAATTTTATAGTCTTGAAATTTCAAAGCAAATATAGTAAAATAAAAAAGCAAAAAAAGAAAAGGAAAAAGAAAAAATGTACACAATAGAAGAATTTGATAAAGAAAAAACAAGAATATTAAAATACATATTATACAAAAAAAGAACAGAACAGGAAATACGCAGAAAATACTCAAAAGAGATAGAAGAGAACCTATTAGAAGACATAATAGAATATCTAAAAGAAGCAAAGTACATAAATGATAACGACTACATAGAAAGAACAATAAATAACTTCATGATATTAAAAAATTTATCAATAAAAGAAATACAATACAAACTACAAGCCAAAGGACTAACAAAAAATCAAATAGAAGATTATTTCAGTGAAAATAGAGAAGAATTAGAAGAATATGAAGTAAAATCAGCAGGAAACATCATATACAAAAAATCCGCTTCAATGGAAACAGAAGAAATAAAACAATACTTATTAAAAAAAGGATATAAGCTAGAAAACATAAACAAAGCAATAGAACAGGAGTAAAACAAATGGCAATTTTAACATTAGAAACAAAAAAATACGCAATAAAAATAGATAACTTTGAAGGACCGCTAGACTTATTGTGTCACTTAATAGACAAAAATAAAATGAACATATATGACATAAATCTAAGCAAAATAACAGACCAATATGTAGACTATCTAAAAGAACAAGAAAAAATGAACTTAGAAATAGCAAGTGAATTTTTAGTAATGGCAACAACATTATTATTTTTAAAATCAAAAAACCTTCTACCAAAACAAGAAGAAGACGAAGAAGAAATTACAGAAGAAGAACTTATTAGAAGAATTATAGAATATAAAAAATTCAAAGAAATAAGCAAAGTGTTAAAAGAAAATTATTTAACATATGCTAACAGATATTTTAAAGCAGAAGAACAAATTAAATTGCCAAAACAAAAACTGGAAAAAGATTATGACAATACTATAATACCTACTGTATATGAAAATTTAGTGCAAAGAAACAGTGAAAAAATAAACCAAAATGCAAAAAACATTGAAAAAATAGCAATAACAGATAACTATACAGTAGCAAGTAAAGTTAAAGAAATGTTTAAGGTTTTAGTAAAACAAAAAAGATTTGTATTTAATAAGCTGTTTTCAATAAAGAAGCATAACAAAAACGAAGTAGTAACAGCGTTTTCAGGATTATTGGAATTATCTAGAAGAAGTAAAGTTGAGACAACACAAGAGAAGTTATTTGGAGACATAACAGTAGAAAGAGCAAAGAAAAAAGCAATATAAGTATAAAAGATTGCTAGGAAAGGCGACTAATTAAAAGTAAATAGTTGCCAGTTTTTATATAAAACGTGTTTAAAAAAGAAAAAAATGGAAAAACTAATATAAATCGTCTAAAAGGAGGCGAATATATTGGTTTTTCTTTTTATATTTTCAATAATAATATTGTTATTAATATTTTCAAAAATAAAAATAGAAATAGAAAATTTAAAATTCACATCACAAAAACAGCCAAGACATATAAACAAAAATTATAAAATAATTATCAAACTATGCATACTAGGAAAAATACCAATCGTAAAAATAAACTTAACCAAAACAAAACTAGAAAAAATAGAATTAAAAAAGCAAATAGAAAAAATAAATTTTGAAGAATTAATGGATAATAAACAATTTGATTTAAAAATAATAAAAGCATTTAAAAGATTGAACGTAAATATAGAAAATATTAATTTAAAAATACAAATGGGAACAGAAAATGCAGCATTTACAGCCATAATAGTTCCAGTAACAAGTACAATACTGTCAATCATATTAAGTAGAAAGATAAAAAAAGAACAAAATCAAAAATTTGAAATTAAACCAATCTATATGAACCAAAATTTAATCAATATAATGTTTTCAGGTATATTTGAAATAAAGATGATACATATTATAAATATAATATACATCTTAAACAAAAAAGAAGGAGTGGGTAAAAATGAGCGAACATCCAATAGAAGGACTTATGACTACGGCTATGAGTAGCATTCAAGATATGATAGACGTAAACACAATAATAGGAGAGCCAATTGAAACATCAAACAATATTGTCATAATACCAATATCAAAAGTTTCATTTGGATTTGCAGCAGGTGGAAGTGAATTTAAGGGAGAAACAATAGACGAATACAGTAAAAAAGATAAGGAAGAAGAAATTCAATATAGACTACCATTTGGTGGTGGTTCAGGAGCTGGAGTTACAATTAATCCAATTGCATTTTTGGTAATACAACCAAACAATGTAAAACTAATGCCAGTAAATCATTCATCATCACTTGACAAATTATTAGACTATATACCAGATTTAATAGAAAAAACAAATGCTATGTTAAATAAACATATGCAAAACAAGAAAGAAGAAACTCAAAATATATTAAAAGAAATGCAAAAAAAACATAAAGACACAGTTGAAAAACAGAACAAAAAGAAAAAAGAAGCAGAAGACAAAATAGAACAAGCAACAAAAAAAGTAAAAGAAGAAGTTATAGAAATTGATGAAGATTATGAGTTTGAATATGATGAAACTTTAGAAGATGAATAAAATTTTTTGGGACAGGCCAAAAAAGTCCACGAGCAAAACTTTGTTGACTTGTCCTAAAAAATCAATAAAAATGAATTAATTATGAATAGAAAAGTTCATAATTAGTTCATTTTTTTGTTGTATAATTCAAAAGCTGAAAAAATAAAATAGGCTAAGAAGGAGTGTCCCCGTTGGCAAAAAATTGCCAAAAAGGTCCGTCCCCAATGGCAATTTAAGAAAGGAGTATTTTTATGCATAAGTTAGGAAAAGCAATTTGTAAGCACAAAAGATTAATTTTAATAATTGCGTTGTTGTTATTAATTCCGTCAGTTATGGGAATGAAGGCAACTAGAATTAATTATGATATTTTGGTGTATTTACCAGAGGATATCGAGACGATACGAGGCGAAAATATTCTGTCAGATGATTTTGATATGGGTGCATTTTCGGTTGTGTTGTTAGATGATATGAAGATAAAAGATATTAAAAAGCTAGAAGAAGAGTTCAAGAAGATTGACAATGTGGAGAAAGTGGTAAGTATTGCAGATGTGGTGGGTACAGCTATCCCAGAAGAAATGATACCAGAAGATATAAAGTCAAAGGTATACAAAGACAATGAGACAATGATGTTAGTTACTTTTAAAGAACAAATTTCTTCTGATGAGACGATGAAGACTGTACAGACTTTAAGGGAGATTACTGATGAGCGTTGCAAGATTAGTGGAATGACAGCTACTGTGTTAGATACAAGAGATTTGTCAGATTCAGAGATTGTTATATATGTTGTTATTGCCGTGATTTTATGTTTGATTATACTAGAGTTAGCGCTTGATTCTTATGTTGCGCCTGTACTATTATTGCTAAATATAGGTATTGCAATTTTATATAATATGGGAAGCAATATATTTTTAGGTGAGATTTCTTACATAACAAAAGCTATAAGTGCTGTGTTGCAGTTAGGTGTTACAATGGACTTTGCTATTTTCTTATATCACAGTTATATGCAAGAGAAAGAGCATACAAGTAATAATGATGAGGCAATGGCAAGTGCAATTGGAAAGACATTGGTGTCTGTTGTAGGAAGTTCACTTACAACAATAGCAGGATTTTTAGCATTGTGTAGTATGAATTTAACTCTTGGAAAAGATATAGGAATTGTTATGGCAAAAGGTGTTTTACTAGGGGTGATTTCAGTTGTAACTGTTCTGCCAGCAATGATATTAGAGTTAAATGGCTTAATTGAAAAAACAAAACATAAAGAGATTTTCCCTAAATTTACAGGGGTTAAGAATTTTGTAATAAAACATTATAAGCTAATCGCGTTAGCATTTGTTATTATTTTGCCAATAGCGTTTTATGGATATCAAAATACAGAAAGTTACTATAATTTAGATAAATCTTTACCAAAGACATTGGATAGTGTGGTTGCAAATGAAGAATTAAAAGATAAGTTTGATATGGTGTCAATGGAATTATTGTTGATAGATAAAGATATTCCAGATAGTCAAGTAAATAATATGTTAAATGAAATAGAAGACCTAGAAGGTATAGAGTGGACATTAAGTTTTTCAAAAGTAGCAGATTTAGGGATACCAAAAGAGGTTTTACCAAATGATTTGTTAGAAATTTTCCAAAATGACAAATATCAAATAGCAATTATAAATTCAAAATATGAAATGGCAACAAATGAACTAAATGACCAAGTGACAAAAGTAAATGAAATTATAAAGAAATATGACCAAAATGCTATTCTTGCAGGTGAAGGTCCATTGATGAAAGATTTAGTTGAAATAAGTGACCACGATTTTAACAGTGTAAATACAGTATCAATTGCAATTATATTTGTAATTATGATAATTGTATTAAAATCAATATCACTACCAGTAATATTAATAACAGTAATAGAATTTGCAATATTTATCAATATGGGAATTCCATATTACACAAATACAATATTGCCATTTATAGCGTCAATTGTTATAGGAACAATTCAGCTAGGGGCAACAATTGATTATGCAATATTAATAACAAATAAATATATAACAAACAGAAAAAATGGAGAAAACAAGAAAGAAGCTGTAAGTCAAGCATTAGGAACATCAATTAGTTCTATTGTAATAAGCGGATTATGTTTCTTCGGAGCAACTTTTGGAGTGGGAGCATATTCAAAAATAGAAATGATAGGTTCTTTATGTACATTAATGTCAAGAGGTGCTATTGTTAGTATGGTTTGCGTTATAGCAGTATTACCAGCATTTTTGATGATTTTTGATAAATTAATTTGCAAAACAACTATGGGAATGAGAAAATTAGAAGAAGGGAAATGATTAAAATGAAAAAGAAGATAATTTCAGGTGTATTATTATGTACAATGGTTTTTTATACAATGCCAGTAATGGCATTTACAAAAGATGAAACAGTATATTCTAAAATAGACGCAAGTGGAAGTTCATATAGCACAATTGTAAGCAGTCATACACAAGACGAAAATGGAAGTGATAAATATGACCAAGAAAAATCAGAAAAAGAATTACCAATTGAGTGTAATGTAAAATATGAATTAGACGGAAAAGAAATAGACGCAAATGAGTTAGTAGGAAAGTCTGGAAAAGTAAAAATAACAATAGAATATAAAAACAAAGACGCACACACAGTTAAAGTAAATGGTAAAGACGAGACTTTATATACTCCATTTGTAGTAATTTGTGGAACTATATTAGATAACGAACATCATAAAAACATAGAAATAACAAATGGAAAAGTAATAGATGACGGAAGCAAAACAACGGTAATAGGAATGAGCTTACCAGGAATGCAAGAAAGTTTAGGAATTGAAAAAGACAAATTAGAAATTCCAAACAAAGTAGAAATCACAATGGATTCAACAGAATTTGAATTAACTAATATAGTTACTTTTGCAACACCTAAAATAGTTGAAGAAAAAGACCTAGAAATATTTGACAAAGTAGATGAAATATATAGCCAAGTAGATACTCTACAAAGTTCAAGTAGACAATTAGAGGAAGGCGCAAATACATTAAAAACAGGAATAGATACTTATACAGAAAAATCAAAAGAATTTAACAATGCTATGAGCCAAGTAGCAGAAGGAACAGGAACAATAAATTCAAATTACAATAAAATAGATAGTGGTATAAGTTCTTTAAATTCAGGAAGTGCTGAACTAAAAAACGGAGCAGAACAACTAAATAACGGAATAGAAACATTATCAACAAATTTAGGAAGCTTACCACAAGGAATAAGTGCTTTATATCAAGGAAGTAAAGATTTAAGTAATGGAATGGAAGGGTTAGCAGCAGGAGTAAATACATTAAAAGGTGGACTAA
This sequence comes from uncultured Clostridia bacterium, assembly GCA_948502395.1. Classification (GTDB taxonomy): domain Bacteria; phylum Bacillota; class Clostridia; order TANB77; family CAG-508; genus CAG-269. The sequence goes on from CAOPES010000006.1 coordinate 91,434, forward strand.
CACAAACTACAACCACAGCTATAACAGAATTAACAAAAAATAACGCAATATTACAAAAAACAATAGAAGCATTAGGAGAAGAACAACCTGAATTAGTAGCAACTTTAAAAGCTCAAAAAGCAGAAAATGAACAAGTAATAAAAGCACTAACACCAACACAAGAAACAAATTCACAAATGCAAGCATTAGAAAATGGAATGCAAGCAGTAAAAACAGGAACAAAATCATTAGAAGAAAACTTAGGAAAAGTAAACCAAGCAGCAGGAGCTCTACCAGAGGCAATAGCAAAAATTCAAAATGGGTCAAAAGCAGTAGCTAATGGTTCAAAAACTTTGAATTCAGGTGCAGTAACATTAAATAATGGTTCAAAGGCTTTAAAAAATGGAATTCAAACATTAGATACAAGCACACAAAAATTACTAGACGCAAATAATCAATTAACAGAAGGAACATCAACAATATCAAATGGTATGGATACTTTGGCAGAAGGGATTAAAAAATTCAACAGAGAAGGTATAGATAAAATTTGTAATTATATTAATGGAGATTTAAAGGATATTACTAATAGAGTTCAAAAATTACAAGAATTATCAGAACAATATGAAGGATTTAATGATGATAGTAATGGAAATTCTAAATTTATTATGATTATGGATAGTATCAAAAAAGATAAAGAAAATAAACAAGAAATAATTTTAGAAAATAAAAATAATGAAGATAAAAAAGATTAAAATGTAGATTTTTTAGAAAATTTGCGTTATTATATAATTATAGTTTGATAACTTAGTAGAAACATTAAGAGTGGTTACTACTAAGTTATTAAATTTAATAAATAGAGGTGTAATAAATGTTCAATATATTAGTAGTAGAAGATGACAAAAATTTGCGAAAACTAATAACAACATGTTTAAGAAGAGAGAAATATAAAACATATGAAGCAACAAATGGAGTAGAGGCATTAGAAGTATTAGATACAAATTATATAGATTTAATAGTAACAGACATAATGATGCCAAAAATGGATGGATATGAGTTAGTAAGAGAACTGAGAAATGCAAATTTCAATACACCAATTTTGCTGATAACAGCTAAAAGCACAATAAATGACAAAAAGGAAGGATTTTATTTAGGTGCTGATGATTATATGGTAAAACCAATTGATATAGAAGAATTATCTTTAAGAGTAAAAGCATTACTAAAAAGAGCAAAACTTACAGCAGAGCAAAAAATTAAAATAGGAAAATTGGTAATAAATTATAATCAACTATCAGTTGTAAGAGAAGACAAAATTTATACTTTGGCACAAAAGGAGTTTTATTTGTTATATAAATTGCTAAGTAATCCAGACAAAATCTTTACAAGACAAGAATTAATGGAAGAAATTTGGGGCTTGGAAAACGAATCAGATTATAGAACAGTAGACGTCCATATCAAAAGGATTAGGGAAAAGCTGGCAGATGTAAATGAATTTGAAATTGTAACAGTAAGAGGAATAGGATATAAATCAATAATAAATGGAGAAAAATAAAAATGTTTGAAAAAATTTTAGGAAAAAGAAAATCAATACAAAGGTCACTAACAAGAAGTTTTATAATATCAATCTCAATGGTAATAATAATTACACTTATAGGATTTTACATATTTGTTGTCCCATCAATGAACACAAAATTGATAGAATTTAACATAAGTGGAAAAGAAGACATTGGAGAAATTTTATTTATTGCAACAAGTTTCTTGGCATTGGCGATAATAAATATAGTGTTAATTAGTGCAATATTAATAAGAATAAATACCAAGAAAATGTTACAACCAATCAAACAACTAAATGATGCAACAAAAAAAGTTGCTTCACGGAGACTATGACATAGAATTAGAAACTAGAAGAGAAGACGAAATAGGAGAAGTTACGCAAAACTTTAATAAAATGATAAAAGAATTGCAAAGCACAGAAAATCTACAAACAGAATTTATAAATAATGTATCACACGAAATAAAAACTCCAATAACTTCAATAGAAGGGTTCGCAAAATTACTAAAAGAAAAAGACTTATCAGATGAAGAAAGAGAAGACTATTCAAATATTATTATAGAAGAATCAGAAAGACTTACAAATTTAGCAGGCAAAATGTTAAAACTATCAAAATTACATAATCAAGACAGAATTACTAATAAACAAGAAATTTTAGTAGCTGAACAAATCAGAAGAGCAGTTTCTCTGTTAGAACCAAAATGGGGAGAAAAGGACATAAAAATAAATGTTAACCTAGAAGAATGTTGCTTTTTAGGTGATGAAGAGTTATTATTTCAAGTATGGGTCAACTTATTAGATAATGCAATCAAGTTTTCAAACCAGAATGGAAAAATAGATGTAAAAGTTGCTAGTAAAAACGGATATATTAATGTTGCAGTTAAAGACTATGGCGCAGGAATGCAAGAAGCGGAACTTGATAAAATTTTTGAGAGATTTTATCAAATAGATAGGTCACACTCAGAAGAAGGCTGCGGATTAGGATTAGCAATTGTAAAGAGAATTATAGAGCTTTCAGAAGGAAAAATTGATGTAGAAAGTGAAGAAGGAAAAGGAACAACTGTAACAGTTAAGTTGCCACAAGTTAAAGAAAAAAATAATAAAATAATAATAAGCTAAGGAGTGTCCCCTTTGGCAAAAAATTGCCAACAGGGACGGAGATAAATGGCAATAAATTGCCAAAAAGGACCGTCCCCAATGGCAATATTGGAAAGGAAGATAGTTTTATGTCATATATTGAGTTTAAGAATATTGTAAAAGAATATAAAATGGGAGAAGTTACGATTAAGGCTTTGGAAGATACGAATTTTGAAATTAATAAAGGCGAACTTGTTGTTATTGTTGGACCATCAGGGGCTGGAAAGACTACTGCTCTTAACATTTTGGGTGGTATGGATATACCTACTTCTGGACAGGTTTTTGTTGATGGGAAAGAGATTTCGAAATTGAATAACAAGAAGTTAATTGAATATAGAAGAAATGATATTGGTTTTGTGTTTCAGTTTTATAATTTGGTGCAAAATTTGACTGCTAAGGAGAATGTAGAGCTTGCAACACAGTTATGTGATGACGCGCTAGATGTTGATGAGATTTTGGATAAAGTGGAGTTAGGTAATAGGAAAGATAATTTCCCTTCTCAATTATCTGGCGGAGAGCAACAAAGGGTTGCAATTGCAAGGGCGATTGCTAAAAATCCTAAGTTGTTGTTATGTGATGAACCAACAGGTGCGTTAGATTACAAGACAGGAAAGAGTATTTTGAAGTTGTTGCAAGATATGGCAAGAAAAGAGAAAATGACAATTATTATAATTACACATAATGGCGCAATTGCTCCAATGGCTGATAAAGTAATTCATTTTAAAAATGGTAAAGCAGAAAAAGTAGAAATAAATTCAAATCCAGTATCAATCAGTGATATTGAGTGGTAAGAAAGGGAAAAGATGAAAAAGTCATTAATAAAGAATTATTTTAAATCAATTTATGTAACAAGAAGAAGGTTTATTTCCATATTAATTATGGCTTTTTTGGGTGTGGGATTTTTTGCTGGTTTAACAGCAAGTAGCCCAGATATGCAAGACACTTTGGAGCATTATTTAGATGAAAATAATATGCACGATATAAGTGTAATTTCTACAATGGGATTAAATAACGAAGACATAGAGGCATTGAAAGAAATTGACGGAATAAAAGAAGTGTATGGAATTAAAACAAAAGATACAGAGGCAAAGCTAGGCGAAGTGGAAAAGGCTATAAAAGTAATTGAATATAGTGAAAATATTAATTTGCCAACACTTATAGAAGGCCGTATGCCAGAGAATGAAAGTGAATGTTTAATTGATGAAGGATATAACAGATATACAGGTGAAAAGAGCTGTATAGGCGAAAAATTGATATTAGAAAATAGCGATGTAGATGAAGATAAAAACCCTATTTTTACAACCAAAGAATTTGAAATAGTAGGTGTTGCCGCTTCTCCACTATATATAGGAAAAGAAAGAGGAACAACATCAGTGGGAAATGGTTCAATAGATTTTTACATATACACAAAAGATAGTGTAATAAATATGGCCTATTTTACAGAAGCAGGGATTATAGTTGAAGGGGCAAAAGAACTAGAAACTAATGGAGATGCATATTTAAGGCTGATAAATAACGCCGCAGACAAGATAAAAGGAATACAAGAAGAAAGAGAACAAGCAAGATACAATTCTATAATAGATAAAGCAAACCAAAAATTAGCAGATGCACAAAAAGAATTTGATGATAAAAAAGCAGAGGCGGAAAATAAGATATCAGATGCAGAGAACAAGTTAAATGCTGCTAAGGCAGAAATTGAAACATCAGAAGTAAAAATAGAAGACGCGAAAAAAGAAATAGAAAAAAATACTAAAAAAGCTAATACTGAATTTGCGAATGCTGAAAAACAAATAAAAAATGCGGAAGAACAAATTACAATAAAAGAAAAAGAATTGCAAGAAGGAAAGAAAGCACTAGAAGAAAACAGAGCTCAGGCAAATGCAGGGATACAGCAATTAGAAAATGCAATAAACAAAACAAATGAAACAATTCAAAATTTGCAGGAACAAAAGAAACAATTAGAAATTGCTGGAATGGACACAACACAAATAAATGCAGGAATTTTACAAGCACAAAATGCTAAAAAAGAATTAGAACAACAAAAAAATCAAATACAAACTCAATTAACAGAGGCAGAAAATAAAATAAAGTCTCGGAGAGCAAGAATTAAACAAGGGAAAACAAGAGTTAAATAAGCAAAAAACAACACTTGTAAATACTAAGAGAACAACATATAGCAAAATCGAAAGTGGAAAAAAAGAAATACAAACAAATAGCCAAAAACTGCAAGATGCTAAAACAGAGATTGAAAAAAATGAGCAAGAACTAGAAAAACAAAAAGCAGATGTAAAATCACAATTAGCAGAAGCACAAGAAGAGCTAAATAAGGCAAAGGAAGATATCAAAAAAATAGAAAAAGGAAAATGGTACATACAAGATAGATTAGATAACACAGGCTACACTAGTATATTTGACGCAATAAAAACAATGTCTAATATTTCAAAGCTTTTTCCTGTAATATTTTATTTAGTTGCAGTATTAATAAGTTTAACATCAATGACAAGAATGGTTGAAGAAGAAAGAGTAGAAATTGGAACATTAAAAGCGCTTGGTTATACAAATACTCAAATTATATTAAAATACGTTTTATATGCATTACTTGCGTCTGTAATAGGTGGAATACTTGGAATGTCAGTAGGATTTTACTTATTGCCATATATTGTATGGAGTTTATATTCTATGTTATATACAATTCCGAAGTTTTATTACACGTACAGATTAGGGATAGGCTTACTAGGAATTATAATTGCATTCATATGTATAGGTGGAACAACAATTTTTGTTGCAAACCAAGAATTAAAGCAAATGCCATCAGTATTAATGAGACCTAAATCACCTAAAAACGGCAAAAAGATTTTTATAGAAAAAATAAAATTTATATGGAAAAGACTAAACTTTTCGCAAAAAGTAACAGTAAGAAACATATTCAGATATAAGAAAAGAGCATTAATGACAATAATAGGAATAGCTGGATGTACAGGGCTTATGCTAACAGGTTTTGGAATAAGAGATTCTGTTGTTGACATTCCAAAAGCACAATTCGGAGATATATTTAAATATGAAATCGGTGTAGCACTACTAAATACTGATGGCCTAGAAGATATAGAAAAATATTTAAATGAGAATGGAAAAATAGAAGACTACACAAAAATATGTGCAACATCAGGAACAATAACTAATGGAAATGGAAAATATGACGCAAATGTATTTGTGCCAGAAGAAGCAAATCAGATAGAGAAAATATGTGAATTGTTAGACTATATTCAAAACGAAAAAATATCATTGTCAAATGAAGGAATTATCATTACAGACAAAATGGCTGAACAACTAGAAATAAACAAAGGAGACGAGGTAACCTTTATTGACGGAGACAATGTAAATTATACATTTAAAGTAGACGGAATAGTAAAAAATCATGTTGGACATTATGTTTATATGACAAAAGATTTATATGAACAAAATATTGCATCGTATAAAACTAATATGATTATGGTAAATACGAATGAAATCACAAAAGAAGAACAAAATGAAATTTCAGCAAAACTCTTAGAAATAAAAGGAGTTGCAGCAGTATCTATAATTTCAGATTTGATGTCAACAGTAAGTGATATGCTAAACACTATGAATTATGTAGTGGTAGTATTAATTATAGCATCAGCATTACTTGCTTTTGTAGTATTGTACAATTTGGCTAATATCAACATAGGCGAGAGACAAAGAGAAATTGCTACACTAAAAGTTTTAGGCTTCTATGACAGGGAAGTTGATAATTACATCAATAAAGAAAATTTAATTTTTACGATTGTTGGTATAATTTTAGGATTAATATTTGGAACTTTATTGACAGGTGCAATTATTGTTAGCATAGAAATTGACAATCTGAAATTTATGCAGAAGATATTACCTTCTAGCTATATCTTTTCAGCTGTTATAACATTGACTTTCTCAATTGCTGTTAATTATATTATTCATTTCATATTGAAGAAAATTGATATGATTGCAAGTTTAAAAAGTGTGGAATAGAAAAACATCTGCCAAGAGGTACAGACCTTTTTGGCAGATTTTTAAAATTATGAACTATTTATGAATACAGCATAATAAATCAGAATATATTTTAATATCAATTGGAGGGATTTTTATGCGATTTTTAAAATTAGTTACTTGCATATTACTTATATCAATTTTTAGTTTATGTTTTGCGACACATTGTTTTGCCGAAGCGACAGCTTATGTATGGTCACCATTAAATGAAACAAAAGAAACAAGCTCACAAATTTCAGCAGAAACAAATTCAACGGAAGCAACAACTGGCACATCAACAAATACTTTGTCATTAGAATCAGGAGCTGCAATATTAATTGAACAAACAACAGGTCAAGTTTTATATGAACACAACATACATGAGCAATTACGTCCTGCTTCTGTTACAAAGGTTATGAGTATTTTACTTATTATGGAAGCATTAGACAGCGGGAAAATAAACTTAACAGATAAAGTACCTTGTAGCGAAAATGCCGCAGCTATGGGAGGCTCTCAAATTTGGCTAGACCCAAGAGAAACTTTATCAGTTGATGAAATGTTAAAAGCAATATGTGTAAATTCTGCGAACGACTGTGTAGTAGCGATGAGCGAGTTTATAGCTGGTTCAGAAGAAGCTTTTGTTCAAATGATGAATGACAAAGCAAAAGAACTTGGAATGAATGACACAACATTCAAAAATTGCCACGGCTTAGACGAAGATGGTCATGTAACATCTGCCTATGATATTTCTGTAATGTCCAGAGAATTGTTGAACAATCATCCTAGTATCACAAAATATACTACAATTTGGACTGATTCTTTACGTGATGGCAAGTCTCAATTATCAAATACAAATAAATTGATAAGAACTTACAAGGGTGCAACAGGATTAAAAACAGGTTCTACATCACTTGCATTATACAATTTATCTGCAAGTGCGACCAGAGATGAATTATCTTTAATAGCTGTTATAATGAAAGCACCTTCTACAAAAGTGCGTTTTGCAGAAGCTCAACGACTTTTAGATTTTGGGTTTAACACCTTTTCTTTTAAACAATTTGGGAAAAAAGATGATACCGTAAAAAATATTTCAATCGATAAAGGTGTAACATCTAATGTTGAGGCTATTTTAAAAGATAATTGTGGTACTTTAATTGAAAAAGGTAAAGATAAAAATATTGAACAAACTTTAAATTTGCCTGAAAATATTCCAGCACCTGTAACTACTGGTCAAAAACTTCGGAGAAATTTCTTTTAGTTTAGATGGCAAAGTTATTTCTTCTACTGATATTATTGCTAAAACTAGTGTTGAAAAAATTAGCCTATTTACTACGGCTAAACGTGTTATTTATTCCTGGGTTGATTTGCTAAGAAGTTAAAAATATAGTGCGTACAAATTTGTATATCAAACTTGGCGCACAAACAATTGAATGGGCTTTGAAGAAAAATACAATTTTAAGTATATATAATCAAATTAAGCCACTATTATTCTCCTAAATATTAAAAGATTTTTTAATATTTAGGATTTTTATATAGGTTTTCTACTTGTTATAGAAACATCAACAGTAGAGCCATTAGAAGAGCAATGTATAATTATATCATTTCCAGTATTATTAACAAATTTGAAATCATAACTACCATAGGCAACAGCTGCGTCTTTTCCTTTTTGGATATATGGTACATAGTTACTGTGTGCATGTCTTTCTGTAACTGATAAGCTAGGTACAGCTAATACGGCATTATAAAGAGTGCTACTTATTTGACAATTTCCGCCACCAAGGCCTTTTTTCTTGTTTCCATCTTTGTCAAAAATATCTGCTTTTTGATATCCTTTTGCAGTTGTGGCTTGTCCGTACAGTGTTACAAAAAGAGAATGTTTCGCCGTTTTTTACAGTTGTATTGTTCAATGTGTTACAAGTAATATTTATGTTATTTTGCCTAGCAGACTCCTTATTATAGACTTTTGTAGAAAAGGTAGCAATAGTTTCTTCTTTATATTGCGGTTGCGTTGCAGGGACTTCAATATTAGTTATATTTTTGTTATCTTCATTTTTATTATTTTCTGTTTTATTTTCTTCAGTTGTAGAGGTTTTGTTTGCTTCATATTCACTTTCTTTGTTTTCATTTTTAGTAGAGTTGTTTGTAAAGTATAGGTATGCTCCAATTCCGCCTGCTAAAATAATTATAATAAGTATTATCCAAATCCATTTATTTTTTTTCATTATTTAATCACCAAAATTAGTATGCCCAAAATCTTAGAAAATATTTAAATTTTGAAATTATTTCAAAAACTAAAATTTCAATAAAAATTTGACCAGATATAAAAAATATGTTATAATGTAAACATAAAGTGCCGAAAGGCGATAGAAAGGTAAATAGATAATATGAAAAAGAAACTAGTGAGTTTATGGAGAAAAAAACGGAACAGTGGAACTTTTACGTTAATTGTATTTTCCATAACGATACTATTTCCAGCTCTTCTTTTTGGATTTATTATTGCGATGTTGCCAGTTAGTACATATCCATATGTTTTATTAGTGTTTATGACATATATTGCGATTGTACTAGTCGGATATCAATACTTAGATAGAGTAGTTTATTATCTAGAAAAGAAGTGAGAGATTTACCAGAAAAATTAGTGTATTTATTACACTAATTTTTTCTATTGACATTTTTCGCAAAAAAAAGTATAATAAATATGCAAATAAAAAAGGAGAGAAGTTTTATGCTTGCAAAATATTGGAAAAAAATTGGAATGTTAATATTAATAATAGCTTGTATATTTAATATAATGGGCAAACTAGTAAATAAACTATCATTAAATAAAGAAATGATATATTCAGCACAATATATGTATGAACAAGAAGAAAAAAATGACAGAAAATAAAACAAAACACTTGAAAAAATAAAAGAACTATGATATTATAGAAAATAGTCAGTTATAAAATTGAGAAAGAGGTGAGCTTTAATGAAAAAAGAAATACAACCAAAATACAACCAAACAACAATTACATGTGCATGTGGAAACGTGTTAGAAGTTGGTTCAACAAAAACAGATTTAAAAGTAGACGTATGTTCAAAATGCCATCCATACTGGACAGGAAACCTAAGACAAGAAACAGCTGGTGGTAGAGCAGACAAATTTAAGAAAAAATATGGTCTTGCATAAGACAGATAAAACGAGCAAAGGTTCAAAACTTTTGCTTATTTTTTTGTGGATTTTTTGGGACAGGCCCAAAACGTCCGTGAATGAAACTTTTTTGGCCTGTCCCAAAAAGTCCTTGCAAAAATCGACAAAATGTAATAAAATAGGCTATATTAACAGGAGGTAAAAATGAGTACAGCAAACGAAATAGAAATACAAGAGCAATACATAGAAAAGGTAAAAAACATAAATAAAGGCAAAAATCTAAAATATACCATTCTAACAATGGGATGTCAGTTAAATGAGAATGATTCTGAAAAGTTATGTGGTATGTTAGAGAAAATGGGATATACAAGGACAGAGAATCAAAAAGAGGCAGATTTGGCAATGTTTAACACTTGTTGTGTTAGAGAGAATGCAGAAGATAAATTATTTGGAAAGTTAGGAGAGCTAAAAAGAATAAAAGAAGAAAAAGGGATAATTATTGCAATTGGTGGTTGTATGATGCAAGAAAAGCATATAACAGATAAAATAAAAGAAAGCTATCCTTTTGTTGATATTTTATTTGGAACACATACATTGCACAAGTTTCCAGAAGATTTATATAAGTCAATAGAAGAAAAAAGAAAATTAGAAGATATATTAGATATAGAAGGTAAGATATATGAAGGTTTACCTATTAAAAGAAATAGCAATATAAAAGCTTCTGTAACAATAATGAATGGATGCAATAATTTTTGTACTTATTGCATTGTGCCATATGTACGCGGAAGAGAAAGAAGTAGAGCTCCAAAAGATATTATAAATGAAGTAAGAGATTTGGCAAAACAAGGATATAAAGAAATAACATTACTTGGTCAAAATGTAAATTCATATTTGAGGGTTGAAAGAGAAAAAGGAATAGAGTTTGAAGAATATGAAGGTGTGAATTCATTTGCAACTTTGCTTAGAGCGATTAACAAAATTAATGGAATTGAGAGAATAAGGTTTGTTTCTCCACACCCAAAGGATTTTACAGATGATGTTATACAAGCTATAAAAGAGTGTGATAAGGTTTGTAAATTAGTACATTTACCACTTCAATCAGGTAATACAAAAGTGTTAAAAGAAATGAACAGAAAATATACAAAAGAACAATACCTAGAACTAGTAGAGAAAATGAAAAGAGAAATACCAAACTTAACATTATCAACAGATATAATCGTTGGTTTTCCAGGGGAGACAGATGAAGAGTTTGAAGATACATTAGATGTTGTAAGAAAAGTAAAATTTGAACAAGTTTATATGTTTATATATTCAAGAAGAGTAGGAACACCAGGAGATAGAATGGAAAATCAAATTCCAGAAGATATTAAACATAAAAGATTTGATAGATTAAAAGCATTGGTAGAAAGCCAAATTGAAGAAAATAATCAAAAATATATAGGGACAATTCAAAAAGTTTTAGTTGAAGGGGAAAGCAAAAATAATGATAAAATGCTTACAGGTAGAACTGATAGCAATAAAGTTGTTATATTTGAAGGAGACAAAGAACTAAAAGACCAAATAATAGATTTAAAAATAGTTTCAGAACATATGTGGTATTTGAAAGGAGAAAGATAAATGGCAGATAAATCAGAATATTCACCAATGATGCAAAAATATCTTGAAACAAAAGAAGAATACAAAGACTGCATTCTATTTTATCGTTTAGGAGACTTTTACGAAATGTTCTTTGATGATGCAATAACAGCATCAAGAGAATTAGAGTTAACTCTAACAGGAAAAGTATGTGGAACAGAAGAAAGAGCACCAATGTGCGGAGTGCCACATCATGCAGCAGAAATATATGTATCAAGATTAATTGCAAAAGGATATAAAGTTGCAATATGTGAACAATTAGAAGACCCAAAAAATACAAAAGGAATTGTAAAAAGGGGAGTTATAAGAGTAGTAACACCAGGGACACTAGTAGATAGCAATATGCTAGAAGAAAGAAAAAATAATTACATAATGTCAATATTCAAAAGTGGAATATATTTTGGATTAGGAATATGTGACATATCAACTGGGGAATTTTATTCAGCAGAAATAAAAGACAATTACAATTTTCCTTGCGTGCTAGACGAAATAGCAAGATATACACCATCAGAATTAGTAGTAAACTCTATGATGTCAGATTGCCAAGAAGAAATGAGCAAAATCAAAGAGAGATTTGAGAACATATATGTAACTAGATTTAATGATAAATTTTTTACAAAAGAACTAAACAATCTAAATTTAAGATTTAATATTGTAGACACAAATGGAAGAAAAATCGAAAACTTAGAAGAGAGACCATTTGCTGTAAGTGCAATGAATAGTTTAATAGAATATTTAGAACAAACACAAAAAACAAGTTTAGACCATATCAACAAAATTACAATGTATAATATTTCAAAATATATGGCATTAGATATAAATGCAAGAAGAAACTTAGAAATAACAGAGAAAATGAGAGACAAGTCTAAAAAAGGAACGCTTTTATGGGTATTAGATAAAACTGCAACATCAATGGGTGGAAGACTTTTAAGAAGGTGGTTAAGTGATCCATTAGTAGATGTTGTAGAAATAAATAAAAGACTTGATGCAGTAAAAGAGTTAAAAGATGACATTATGCTAAGGGGAGAAGTAATTGAAAATCTAAAAAAAGTTTACGACATAGAAAGATTAGCTGGCAAAATGGCTTATGGAAATGCAAATGCAAGGGATATGATAACACTAAAAAATTCACTATATAAGTTACCAGCGGTAAAACAAATTTTAGAAAATTGTAAATCTCCGTTTCTAAAAGAATTATATGAAAATTTAGATGAATTACAAGACATATATGAAATTATTGAAAAAGCAATAGTTGAAGACCCACCTATGACAATAAAAGACGGTGGAATTATAAAACTTGGATATGATGAAGAAATAGATAAATTAAAAACAGCTCAAACAGAAGGAAAAAATTGGTTAATTCAATTAGAGGCAGAAGAAAAAGAGAAGACTGGAATTAAGAATTTAAAAATCGGATTTAATAAAGTTTTTGGATATTATTTAGAAGTAACAAAATCATATATGAACCAAGTGCCTGAAAGATTTATAAGAAAACAAACACTAACAAATGCAGAGAGATACATAACAGAAGAACTAAAAAACTTAGAAAATCAAATATTAGGAGCAGAAGAAAAAGTTGTAAATCTTGAATATAATGCTTTTGTGGAAATAAGAGATCTAATTGCGAAAAATGTTAGAAGACTTCAAACAACAAGTGAAGTAATATCAAGCTTAGATGTAATTGCCTCATTTGCACAAGTAGCAGAAGATATGAATTACTGTATGCCAAAAGTTGATACAACAGGAACAATAGATATAAAAAATGGAAGACATCCAGTAATAGAAAAAATATTAGGAACAGGTGGATTTGTAGAAAACGATACATATTTAGACAAAGATGATAATAGATTATCGATAATAACAGGTCCGAATATGGCTGGTAAATCTACATATATGAGACAAGTTGCTTTAATAACATTAATGGCACAATGTGGAAGTTTCGTGCCAGCAGAATCTGCGCAAATTGGAGTAGTTGATAAAATATTTACAAGAGTTGGAGCATCTGATGATTTAAGTATGGGACAAAGTACATTTATGGTAGAAATGATGGAAGTTGCAACAATTTTAAAAGAAGCGACAAGTAATAGCTTAGTAATTCTAGACGAAATAGGAAGGGGAACATCTACATATGACGGATTGTCAATTGCTTGGGCAGTAGCGGAATATATTGGTGACAAAGAAAAATGTGGAGCTAAAACATTATTTGCTACACACTATCACGAACTAACAGAACTAGAAGATAAGTTAGATGGAATAAAAAATTATTCTATTGCTGTTAAAGAAAAAGGAGAAGATATAATCTTTTTAAGAAAAATAGTAAGAGGCGGAACAGACGAAAGTTATGGAATTCACGTAGCTAGACTTGCAGGAGTTCCAAAAGTGGTAACAACTAAGGCAAATGAGATATTACGTTCTTTGGAAAGAAAAAATATCTTAACAGGAAAGAAACAAGAAAAACAAGATAAAAAGCAAGTAGAAGGTCAATTTGATATGTACAATTATAAATTGGCAGAAATTGCACATGAAATAGACAAAATCAACTTAAATGAGTTAACACCAATAGATGCACTAAATACATTAGTAAAAATGAAAGAAAAAATGAAATAGAAAGTTACAGCTGGAGAAAGTGAAAAATGATTTTGTAAAAATATAATAAAAGGGGAGAAATATAATGAAATTAATGAATATTGTAAAACACTTCAAGTTAATTACACATCATAAATGGGTAGTATTTAAACTATGCTGTAAGGTAGGTGAGCCTTGGAGAGGTTTTATGCATGATATTTCTAAATATTCTCCAACAGAATTTTGGGAAGGCTGTAAATACTATGTAGGAACACATTCGCCTATTACTGAAGCGAAAAAAACAAATGGGTATTCAAAAGCTTGGTTACATCATAAAGGAAGAAACAAACATCATCCTGAATATTGGCAAGACGACAGAGCACCAGAAAAAACACCAGTAATACCATATCCATATGCGGCAGAAATGATATGTGACAAAATAGCTGCTGGAATGATATATGAAGGCAAAAACTTCACAAAAGAATATGAGTTAGAATATTTTCTTACACGTGAAAAAGGAAAAACAAAAATTAATGAAAAAATTTCAAAATTTATAGAAGAAGTGCTAACACAAGTAGCCAAGGATGGAGTAGACGCAACCTTGACAAAATCAAATATAAGAGCGATTTATAAAAAATATTGCGAATAAACATCATCAAAGTATTGACAAAAAAGGAAAATACTTGTATAATTTTATAGTGACAAAAAACACGTCAAAAATTAATTAGATAAAAATGAAACAGATATATACATATATCTCTAAAACAAGGGGGGAATTAGAATGGCACAACCAAAAAGAAGATGGTCAAAAGCAAGAACACATTCAAAAAGATCAACATGGAAAAAAGAAAATCCAACATTAGCAAGCTGCCCACATTGTCATGAACCAGTATTACCACACAGAGTTTGTAAAAACTGTGGTTACTATGACGGAAAAGAAGTAGTTGCAAAAAAAGAAACAGAAAATGCATAATTTAAAATAGCGGGGTTTGATTATTCAATCAAATCCTGTTTATTTTTTTACATTTAAAACATTGACAAAGAAAAGTAGTTGATGTAAAATTTAGTCAAATGACAAAGTGTCGTAAAATAAAAGAGGTGTTCAAAATGCCAAAAGAGACATTTTTTAATCTAAAATTGGACAAGCGCGAAAAAATAGAAACAGCATTAGTAAATGAATTTAGCAGAACAACATTTGAAAAAGCATCAATAAGCAATATAATAGAAGAAGCACAAATACCACGAGGAAGCTTTTATCAATATTTTGAGGACAAAGAAGACGCAGTAAAATACATAATGCAAAAATATACAAAATTAGAAAAAGAAAAAATGTATAATTTATTAATTGAAACAAAAGGAGACATATTTGAAGCAACATTGAAAATGTATGACTACATTATAGAAGTATCAGAAAATGAAAAATATTTTAAAATATGTAAAAACATAATACAAGAATTAAGGAAAAACAATGTAAATGTATTTGAACAAATCCCTTCAGAAAAAGAGCAAAACGAGCTAAATAAGGTTATAGATACTAGTAATTTAAAAATAGATAAAAAAGATGATTTAGACTATATAATGAAGATATTAACAACAATTAGTAGAACAGTAATGTTAGAAGCAGTATCAAACCAAATAACAAAAGAACAGGGAAGAATTGAGCTAGAAAGAAAGTTAGAAATATTAAAAAAGGGAATGAAAAAATAAAAAGGGGGAAAGAGATATGTGGAAAAAATTTTTAAAGAAATCAAGTTGGACAGACATTGTGGTATCACTAGTATTTATACTTTTAGGAGTTATGCTTATTGCAAACCCTGAAGTAATAACAGCTGCAATAGCAATAATTCTAGGATTTATTGTAATTCGGAATGGGAGTTCTAAAATTTATTGATTATGTATCAGGAGGAAGACAGGACAACTATTTACTAGCAATGGCAATAGTGCTAGTTATAGCAGGTATAGTTATTATGATATGTGCAGAATCAATAATATCAATATTTAGAGTGATAATAGGTCTTTGGATTATTTATAGTGGAATTATGAATTTGCAAACAACAATAGTTTGGAAAGATTATAAATCTAGAATATGGCTTACAACATTGCTTTTGGCAATTGCTATGATAATTGCAGGAATTTATGTTTTAGTTAATGACGGAGTTATTATTCAAACAATTGGTGTTGCAGTTGTTGTATATGGTATTATAGATGTTATAGAAAATGTAATATTTATTAAGAAAGTTGATGATTATTTAGAGTAATTGCAAAAGAAAAAGCAAGAGGCTATCTTAAAAGATAGTTTCTTGCTTTTATATTAATTACAATCACAGCCATTATTTGCAGTCATATTTGGCATTGTATAATTCATAAAATGTTTTCTTTCAGCTAATTTATCTTGAACACCTCTTAAAGCCTCACCAAATCTTTGGAAATGTACAACTTCTCTTTCTCTTAGATATCTAAGTGGGTCTAGTACTTCTGGATTATCGCGACATAAATCGATTAGTTTTTCATATGTTGCTCTTGCTTTTTGCTCAGCAGCTAAATCTTCTTGAAGATTTGCTATTGGGTCACCTTTACAAGCGATGTATGCAGCTGTAAATGGCATTCCAGCAGCAGATTGAGGATATACGTCAACACCATGGTCTGTATAGTAAGGACCTAATCCTGCTTTTTCAATTTCTTCAATTGATGCTCCGTCTGTTAGTTGATGAACTATTGTTCCTACCATTTCTAAGTGAGCTAATTCTTCTGTTCCTATATCGTTCAAAATAGCTTTAGCTTTTTGGTCAGGCATACCAAATCTTTGAGATAAATAACGTAAAGAAGCAGCAAGTTCTCCGTCAGGTCCACCATATTGAGATATTATTACTTTTGCTAATTTTGGATCTGGACATTTTATATTAATTGGATATTGTAAATGTTTATTATAAGTCCACATTAGAAATTCCCCCTTTCCCATGGCCATGGTTCTTCTAACCATCTCCATTTATTACAAGGGTAATTAATTGTAAGTGGTCCATATACCCTTTGATATTTATCTTTTAAATCTTTAACTTTTTTAGCATATTTTCTATGCAAACAAAGTGCTCTTTGGTCTTCTGGGTGTGTATCCAAATAAAGAGCAAGTTCATTAATTGCAAATTCTAAACCTTGAATTTCACACATCATTTCTCTTCTTAAATCACAGTCAACAGTGTTTACTGGTTGCTCACATTCTGTGTTAGTAACTTCCATATTACAGTCACAATTTCTATTTTCTCTTATTTGCATTTGTTACACCCCTTTCCAATAGTATTCATTTCCCTTATAAAATTAATTTCTTCCATAGATTGGCAAGGAACATAAGGGCTAACTAATTCTGGAAATATTGTTCCCATTTTTAATCCTACACATGGCTTAAAAGTTTTATCCATATATTGAATTGGTACATAACTTTGTGCTAACATAGGATTTTCTGGAAATAAATTATATTCTTCATCAAATCCACAGCTACAACCGTCTTCATATTGTTCATAAGACATTACATCTTGACAACTGGTTTCCATCATATTGTTATCATTTTCGCATGAATTATCATTATAACTATTATTCATACAATGACATTTTCTACAATTTCTATACATTTTTCTTCCTCCTTTGATATTATTATATGTTTTTAGTAGATAATTGACACAGAACATTTATAAAATAACTTGCAGATATCTTATAAATATGTTACAATAATAGACATAAAGTCGAGAAGACTTTGGAGGTATCTGTATGAAAATTTAAATTAAGTTTCATAAACAGAATTGTAGTCACAAAATGAAAAGGAGAGCGAGATGAAAAATCGGACAATAGGAAAACTTGAAAGAGCATTTTTTACAATTACAATACTAGTACTAGTATTCCTTTTTAGCGCAGCTGTAAATAAAAGTAAGGCATTCTTACTAGTAGCAGTACCATTATATATTGCATGGGGTGTGCTGGCATTTGCAGTTATGGAAATGAGAATCAAAAGAAAAAACAAGGCAGAATGGAGAAAGGCACAAGAAAGAGCGTTAAAAATAATAAAAGAAAATTTGACGCAGGAATTTTCGGTAGTTCATCCTACGAGCAAAAGTGTAAGAGACTACGAATATTGTGGAGTAGTATTTAAAGCTCGATGGGACGAAGAAAATCAGGTAGCCATAGCTACTATGGTTAATGGTTCAGATGGAAAAATTCATTCGGAAACCAGATTCGACAATTACGTACTATTTGTATTAGAATATATTGATAAAGAATTCAAATATTTTGGAAATAAGTGACTACACCAATATCAGTTAGCAGTTTTATTGCTAGCTGATATTTTTTGATATATTATGTGAAAAAACTGCTTGAACAACTAAAATTTTTTTGTTATAATATATGTGTTATATACAAAATTTGTTAAAAAAGGAAGAGAGGGATTAATTTATGAAATTGAAAAGGATAATAGCTGGAATAATACTAACTATAATTTTTATATCACAAGTTAGTTTCGTCCCAGCTAATAGTTTTGTGTATGCGGAAAATTCTTTAACAGCAAACGAAGGAAAATTTCATTATGACCAACTAACAGAAACAGCAAAAAAGATTTATAATGGAATATACCAAATGTATGTTAAAGGAGATTTAAAAACAGGAACGCAAGATTACGATCTTGTAGAAAATGGCTTTTTTACAGAAAGTCAGGTAGAACAATACCAAAAAGGAAGCTCAGAATTAACCAAAGCTATGAGTGCAGCTAGATATGCATTTTATGCGGATTATCCTGAGATTTTCTATGTGAGTTTTCCAAAACTTACAACCAGAATGACTAGAGGAAATGATGGAAAATACCACATATATCTTGGTTCTGGTAAAAACGAAAATTACTATACAGAAGGTTTTTCTAATCAGAAACAAGTAGAAAGTGCCATACAAGAATTTGACACTAGAGTAAATCAAATTGTAGAAGGCGCAAATCAACTTGAAATAAAAGAAGGTCAAAATAGACAAGTTGAACAAATCAGATATGTACATAATCAGATAATTGAGAATACAAAATATAGACTTGAAGATGTATGTCATGAAGGAAACGAAGGATTTTTAGGAACACCTTATGGAGTACTTGTAAAAAAACAAGCTGTATGTGAAGGCTACTCAAGAGCTTTTAAAACAATATTAGACAAATTAGGTATTAATTGTATACTTGTGCAAGGTGCTCACCAATATTCGGGAGAAATATCAGTTGCACACATGTGGAATTATGTACAAATAGAAGAGACAACAGCTAGACAAGCTACAAAGAAATGGTATGCAGTAGATTGTACACAAGATGACCCAGAAACATATGTAGCAGAAGAAAAAGATAGAGCTGATTATTTAGAAAGATTCGAAACTTATGGAAACGAAGGATTTGAAAATATAAAATATTTACTTGTAGGTCAAATAACTATGAATGCTAGACATTTTGCAAATAATGTTATAGAAGCTGCAGGTGATTATGAATTCGAATATCCAATACTAGAAGACGAAAACTATGGTATAGTTAATGTTGCAAATGCAAATGGGCTAAGTGTTCAATATAGGAAAGATGCTCAAGTTGTAGGAAAAGATGAATCAGGAGAAGATATATACGAAGCAGAATTCAAAGTTAGTTATAAAGGTATGGGAATAGCTAAATGCGAGGAACAAAAATTATATATGCTAGCAAGAATAAATGATTATGATGAGGACACAGATAGCTTAATTACAGGACCATGGGGCTATTTATTACTAGATTATTATCCTAGCTTAGAAAGAAATGACTATGAAGAATATTTTAATTACTATGATGCTAGAACAATGTACCTAGAATTCGCAGTTACAGATGTAGCACCTGTTGAAATACCTGGAATTATATTCTCAGAATTAAAATATTGGGGTGGAGAAGATAAGATCATTGCAAAAACAGAGAAAATTTATAATGAAAATAGCGGATATGAACCACCACCATACCTAAAAACAGCAACTCCATCACAAAGTACTACACTTATTGTACGTGACAAACCATATCATATAAAAGCGGTTTGGAACACAGATTTGGAATTAAGTGAAGGCATTAATGAAGAAGAGATTGGTTACAAACTAAAATGTACATCAAAATTAGGTAATGAAGTAACTGGTGATAAATATACAAAAGTAGAAAATATCACTTGGAATGGGACAAACACCGTAGAATTTGATATAACATTTAGTAAAATGTATGCTGACGATAATGTATGTTATGATATATATATTACAGGTTTAGTAGGAAAAGATAGCAAAAAAACTCCAAATCCTGTTGTATATGCTGTTCGAAATGAAATAGGGGCTGTATGCCCAATAACAAACAAAGGAAGTTGGAACATATATGGTAAACCAACATTACTTGAATACGATGATCTTTCTACAAATAATTGGGAGACAGAAAGTGGTTTAAAAGTTTCTGATAAACTAAAAAGTAGAATAGCACTTGTAGCATCAAAAACAACAGAAAAGCAGACAGAAAAAATGGAACAAGTACTAGAAGAAAAATACCCAACACAAGAAGTTGTAGCTAGTTCAACTTATAATATATCATTGAGTATATGTAAACAGATGGTAATAAAAACAGGACAGAAAGTAAAGGTGAAAGTGGGATTTCCAGAAGGATATGGACCAGAAGATGAAGGTGTAACATATAAGGCATATCACTTTAAAAGAGATAATAGAGGAGAAGTTATAGGTGTAGAAGAAATAGATTGTGTTGTTACACAATATGGTCTAGTCATAACATGTGATTCATTTAGTCCATTTGCTATCGTAGCAGTAAAAAGTGATGAAACATCAGTACAACCACAAGAGAAATCAATAATTGCAACAGCAAAAGAAGGTGGAACAATCACAACAAAAAATCCAAACGATGCAAATATTATTAAACTTTCAGAAAATGAAAGTGAAGAAATAAGCATTAAAGCTGATGAAGGATATGAAATAGAATCTATAACAGTTTGTGGTAACACAATAGAAGTTACAAATAAAGATGTAATGAATATTACAGTAAAATACGAAGATGTACAAAGTGCAAACAATATAGTTAATGCAAACTTTGTTGCAAAATCAGTTGCTCAAAAAGACGAAGAAAGACAAGAAGAACCAGTTAAGCTAACAGCAACCCCAGCAGAAATTACAATGCCAAAAAATATTGCAATAACTTTAAACAAAACATTGAAAATAACACCAACAGTAACAGAAACATTAGGTGTACAAACATATCAATGGTATAAAGATGGAAAAGAATTAGAAGGAAAGACAAACAAAGTATTAGAAATACAAAATGCTACTAGAGAAACAGCAGGAGAATACACATTAAAAGTAACGACTTCAATAGAAACTGTAAGTGCTGATGCTATAAGTGAGCCATGCACAGTAGTTGTACCAGACTTTGTAACAGCGATAGAAAAGACAGAAATATCAGATAATAAAGTATTCTATCCAGGAGAAAACTTTGAAGTAGTAGTAAAAATCAAAGACATTAACGACATAGAAAATGGCTTAATTGTATTAAATGGACAATTAGAATATGATACTAATTCATTAGAAATAATAGACAAGCCAATAGGACAAAATGGCTGGAGTGCAGAAAACGGATTTAACGAAAAAAACTTTAAATTCCTTTTAGACAATAACAATTTCATACTTAAAGATAGTGAAATATTTAAAATAAAATTTAAAGTAAAAGATACTATAACAGAAGCAAAAGATTTAACAATAAAAGTAAAAAATATTGTAGCAAGCAATGCAGAGTTAGAGATTGCATCAAATGATGCTGAAACAACTGTTAAAGTAGATAGAACACCAAGTACAATTACAGTAAAAACAGATGCAACAGAACAATATATAATCGAAGAAGGATTTATCTCAAGAATAAGTGCTAAAACAACAGTTAGTCAATTTAAAGCAAATGTAGAAGCAACAAGAGAGATAACAATAAAAGACAAAGAAGGAAATGTTCTTGCAGATACTGATAATATAGGAACAGGTGCAATATTACAAGTTGGAGATGACTTACAATTTATATTAATAGTAACTGGTGATATAGACGGAAATGGAGAAATTGGACCAACAGATATAGCAAAATTAAAATTACATTGTATTGCAGATGAAGAAGATGCTGATGACCTTAAATATATATTAACAGGTATTAATTTAAGAGCGGCAGACTTTAATGGAAATAATGAAGTTACTATAACAGACTTAGCACAATTAAAAATAGCATTCTTAACAGCAAGTGAAGAAAATTAAAAAGGAGTAAAAATGAAGAAGATAATATCATTAAGTTTAAGTATATTATTAATATTTTGTTTGATAAATACAGTATATGCTAGTTCACCATGCAATATGACTTTGCAAGGAAAAACACAATTAACTTTAAATGAAGAATTTACTGTAAACCTTGAAATATCAGATATACAAGACCCAAATGGAATATATGCAGTGTCTGCTAAATTAGAATTTGACAATAGTAAATTACAAATTTTACGGAGTAGAAAATGCAACTGGTTGGGCAACAGCCACTTATAGTGGAAATGATGTAGTTCAAAAAAAGGGAAAAGGAACAATAGTTATCGAAAGAGCGGGAAAAGATACTGCAAAAACAAACCAAACAGTTTTTAGAATTAAGTTTAAGGCAATAGAAAACAATGTTTCAAATGTTAATATTAGCCTAAGCAATATAATGGTTACTAATGTAAATAATGACATGAAACTAGGCAGTATACCACCACTTAAAGTTAATATTGGAACTAGCAACAGCGGAAATAATGGCAATGATAATCCAGAAAATAACGCAGGTAATGACAATAATAGTAGCAATAATAATTCTGGAAGTAATAACAATAATAGCAACTCAGGAAGTAATAGCAATAACACTAAGCCAGGAAATAATAATAACAGTAATAATAGCAAACCAGGAAATAACAACAATAGCAATTCTGAGAACAATACTGGCGATAACGAGAACAATGAAAATAAAGACGACGAAGACAATGTTAATGATAACCAAAATAATGAAGACAACAACATCAATGATGAAAGTAACGACAATGACGAAAATAATATAATAAAACGTGAAGAACAAGATGAAAACACAAAAAATGGAAATTTACCAAGTACAGGTAATGCAACAAATATTATAATTTTAGTGGTTATAGGAATTGCCGCAGTAGGAACAATAGCAACAATACTATTTATCAAAATAAGAAAAATAAACAAAAATGAACAAATGTAACAACAGAACTTGAACAGATAGTGTGTTACTCATACTACTAGTGATACTGTTGATAACAGATGTTGCTTAAAAATAGTTATAAATAGAAAAGAAAAATCTACAATAAAAAGAAAAAATTTTATTGTAGGTTTTATTTTTTTGAACAAAAGTTACTTTACAAAATTTTGTGAAAATGATATTATTTGTAAAGGAAAGGGAAGAAGTAAATGGCAAAAAAATATTTAGAAAAGAATGTACTAGAAGCAGCAATTGAAAGATTAGAAATAATATTTCAAGATTTTGAAAACATATATTTCAGCGTAAGCCGGGCGGAAAAGATAGTTCAGTAATGGTACAACTAGCAAACAGAGTGGCAAAAAAGATGAATAAAAAATTCGATGTATTATATATCGACTTAGAAGCACAATACAATTACACAATAAAGCACATTGAAGAATTAAAAGAATTATCCCAAATAAGAGACTTTTATCACATAGCATTACCAATAGCATTAAGAAACGCAGTATCTGTATTGCAACCTAAATGGATATGTTGGGAAGAAGAAAGTAAACACCTATGGGTAAGGGATATGCCAAAAGATAGCATAAATATAAACAACTGTCCATTTCCGTGGTTTAAAAAGGGAGAAGAATTTGAAGAGTTTATAATTCAATTTGCACAATGGTATCAAGAAAAATATCGCGGAGAAGTAGCTTGTGGTGTAGGAATAAGAACAGACGAAAGTTTAAACCGATTTAGAACAATTGCATTTCAAAACAGGAAAACAAGATATAAAGGTTACAATTGGACAACACAGATAAAACAACATGAAAAACATTTAAATGTCTATAATTTTTATCCAATTTATGATTGGTCAGCAGAAGACATTTGGGGTGCGGTAAGTCAGCTAGACTTAAAATTTAACTACATATATGAATTAATGTACAAAAATGGAGTAACAATCTATGAACAAAGACTATGTCAACCATATGGCGATGACCAAAGAAATGGACTAAATCAATTCAAAGCACTAGAATATGAAACATGGTCAAAAGTATTAAACAGAGTAAATCGGAGTTAATTTTGGTAACATCTACTGTAAAACAACAGCCTTGGGAAATATAAAATCATGTAAACCCGAATTTATGACATGGCAAGAATATACAATATTCTTGTTAGAAAGTATAGGAATATACAATAAAGACTTAATGCTTCACTATTATAGGAAAATAAAAAAATTTATGGTATGGCATGAAGTTAAATTAGGAATAAAATTAAAAGACATTCCAGACACAGCAGAAGCCAAACTAGAAAGTCAGAAAAAAGCAATATCGTGGAGAAGAATTGCAAGAGCAATAGAAAAAAACGACTTCTATCTTAGAAGATTATCATTTACACAAACAAAAAATGATGATAGAGAGTTAATGAGACTAATACATAAATGGGACAATCTATTAAACGAAACAACAAAAACAGATGATAAAACACTTCAAAAAATAATACAAGAAAAAAAGGAGAAATAAATAATGGTAGTAAAAATGACAAACAAAGATAAGGATTTTTATAATTATATGGGAAGGTTTTTCGGTTCAAGATTAGTTGAAAAACAAATGAATGACAGGATTTATGATGATGACGCCAAAGAATGGTATCTGTTTATAGAAGAAGAAAAAGTAAAAGCCTTCGTATCTGTTAATGACGAAGTGATAAAAAATATTTATACGACAAAAGACGAATATTTAGAAAAAATATTAAAAACAATAGTAAAACAAAGAAAAATAATAACATTCAGTGTAGTAACTAATAAATATATACATATTTACGAAAAATGTGGATTTAAAACAGGAAAAAATAAAGACTATAAAAATTTCGTAACAATATATATAGATAGACTACCAACACCTTTATTAGATTAATATATGGATAATTAAATAAATAGCTAAATAAGAAAGGACAATAATGAAATGAAAAAAACAAAAATAGAAATGCCAGTATTAAACGTAAAAATGGTTGATATCGATAAAGTAATTGCAAATGATTATAACCCAAACAAAGTAGCACCACCAGAAATGAAATTATTAAAACATTCAATAGAAGAAGACGGATATACACAACCAATTGTAACTTATTATGATAAAAAAAATGATGTCTATATAGTAGTAGATGGTTTTCACCGTTATAGATGTGCAAAAGAATATTTTCACTTAAAACAAGTTCCAATAGTTACAATAGATAAAAATTTAGAAAGTCGTATGGCAAGTACAATAAGACATAATAGAGCAAGGGGAACACATCAAATTATAGACATGTCACATATTGTCATAACATTAACGCAAAACGGCTGGACAGAAGCACAAATATCAAAACACTTAGGAATGGAATTAGACGAGATTATTAGACTAAAACAAATTACAGGATTAAAAGAAAACTTCTCAAACCATACTTTCAGTAAGTCATGGGAAGAATTTGAACAAAAATTAAAGAAAAAATAAATACGGGTATGGGCGTTATTGCCACCGGAGACGAACTTTATTGCCACTGGGGACGGACCTTTTTGGCAATTTTTTGCCAAAAAGGTCCGTCCCCAGTGGCAATAAAGCTCGTCTCCAGTGGTAATAAATTGACAAAACTTGTCAGAAATGGTATACTAGACTGTGCGAAAAAATTAGAAGGAGGAAGAAAAATGAACAATGAAGAAAACATCTTAGGATATGAGAAAATAGGAAAATTAATAAGAAAATTTTCAATACCATGTATCATATCCTTATTAGTAAACTCCCTATATAATATAGTAGACCAAATATTTATTGGTTGGGGAGTAGGATACTTAGGAAATGGAGCAACAAATGTAGTATTCCCATTAACAATGGTGTGCTTGGCATTTTCTTTAATGTTTGGAGATGGTGCATCAGCATATCTAAGTTTGAAATTAGGAGAAAAGAAAAAAGACGAAGCATCAAAAGGTGTGGCAAATGGAATATCTTTATGTGTGATTATATCTATACTTTTATGTGTAGGAACATTAATATTTTTACCACAATTATTGAATGTATTTGGTTGTACTGATGTACTAAGAGAATATGCTCTAAGTTATGGATATGTTATAGCGATAGGATTACCATTTACAATGATAGGTACAACATTAAACTCAATTATAAGAGCAGATGGAGCACCAAAATATGCAATGACATCTATGGTATCAGGTGCTATACTTAATGTTATATTAGACCCAATATTTATATTTGTATTCAAAATGGGTGTACAAGGTGCAGCGATTGCAACAGTTATAAGTCAAATATTAACATTTATTATTAATGTTTTATATATCAAGAAATTTAAAACAATCACATTAACAAGACAAGAATTTAAAATAAATGTAGGAGTAGCAAAGAAAGTATCAACATTAGGAATAAGCAGTTTTATAACACAAATGAGCTTTGTAGTGCTTGTAGCAGTTGAGAACAATTTACTTTCAAAATATGGAAGCCAATCAAAATTTGGTTCAGAAATACCAATTACAGTACTTGGAATTGTTATGAAAATAAGTCAAATATTAAACAGTATAATAATAGGATTAGCAGCAGGAGCACAGCCAATAATAGGATACAACTATGGTGCTAAAAAATATGACAGAGTAAAACAAACTTTAAAAACAGTGCTTGGTATAAGTGTAATAATTAGTACAATTGCATTTATACTATTCCAAACAATACCAGATAAATTGATATCAATTTTTGGTAGCGGTGATGAATTATATATGGAATTTGCTTGTTTAGGATTTAGAACATTTTTAATGTTATGCATATGTAATGGAGTACAAATACCATCAGGAATTTTCTTCCAAGCAATCGGAAAAAGTGTAAAAAGTGCAGCACTATCATTATCAAGACAAATACTGTTCTTAATACCTGCAATGCTTATATTAAGTAACTTCTTTGGAATAACAGGAATATTAGCAGCTGGACCAGTTGCAGATGGACTTGCATTTATTATAGCAGCAACTTTACTTGTATTAGAAGTAAAACACTTTGGAAAAGAAAACGTTAAGAGCGAAGCTTTAGTGGATGACACAAGTACTGATAACCAACTAAACAAACAAATAGTAATTACAATATCAAGAGAATACGGATCAGGTGGAAGGTATATTGGTAGATTAATTGCAGATAAATTAGGTATTAAATTATATGATAAAGAATTTATTACAAAACTAGCACAAGAAACAGGATTATCAGAAGAATACATAGAAAGTAAAGAACAAAAAAGAGACGTTTTATCAGGATTAAATAATGGATATTATTTCGGAATTGATAATGCAGACGAATTATTTATAAAAGAAGCAGAACTAATTACTAAAACAGCGGAAGAAGAGTCTTGCGTTATAATTGGTAGATGTTCAGACTTTATATTAAAAGATAAAGAAAATGTGCTTAAAGTATTTGTTTATAGTGATATGGAAGACAAAATTAAAAGAGCAACAGAATTTTATGGAATGGATAAACAAAAAGCAGAAAAAGAAATTAAGAGAATTGATAAACTAAGAGCTAATCATTATAAACATTATACAGATAAAGAATGGGCTAATCACAGCAACTATGACATATGTATTAATAGTGATACATTAGGAGTAGAAAAAGCAGCTGATTTAATTTGCCAAATGGTAAAAGACAAAGAAGCAATATTAGCTTAAACTTTTTGGGTGTTTTTGGGGACAGACCTTAAAAACATCCCTGCTTTTTTAAGGTTAGTTAGTTTAGAAAGAAATATAAAAGGGTGTTTTTAAGGTCTGTCCCCAAAAACACCCAGAGAAGGAAAGTGTATGAAAGATTTGTTAAAAGATTATGCAGCAACTGAAAACAACCCAAAGTGGAAAAATATAATTAAAAGGGAAAAGCCTTTATATATAAGGGAAAATGATATACGTTCAGATTTTGAGAGAGATTATACAAGAACTATACATTGTAATGCATATAAAAGACTAAAACACAAAACACAAGTATTTTTCTCCCCAGAAGATGACCACATATGTACTAGAATAGAACACACAACACATGTAGAATCAATAAGTTATACGATTGCCAAATATCTAGGACTAAATACAGAATTAACAAAAGCAATAGCATCAGCACATGACTTAGGACATAGTCCATTTGGACATCAAGGAGAAAAAGTCTTATCTGAAATCTCTGTAAGAGACATTGGAGAAAGATTTTGGCACGAAAAAAATGGATTAGAATATGTTGATAAAATTGAATTATTAGAAAACCATTTTAAAGATAGGCAAAACTTAAATTTGACATATGCAATACGTGATGGAATAATATCACATTGTGGCGAGATTGACGAAAATAGATTAAAGCCAAGAGAAGAATATATAGATTTATACGATTACACTAGACCAAACCAATA
Source organism: uncultured Clostridia bacterium (assembly GCA_948502395.1). Classification (GTDB taxonomy): domain Bacteria; phylum Bacillota; class Clostridia; order TANB77; family CAG-508; genus CAG-269. Next base: position 120,108 of record CAOPES010000006.1, read on the forward strand.
TGCTCCATATACTTGGGAAGCTTGTGTTGTAAAAATAGCTGATAAAATATCATATTTGGGAAGAGACATAGAAGATGCGATTACATTAGGAATATTAGACGAAAAACTAGAAGATTTATATGAATTATTAAACCATAATTCAGAAGAAGTAATTAATAACACTGTTATAATAAACAAGTTAGTGTGTGACTTATGTGAAAACTCTTCATTAGAAAATGGATTGTGTTTCTCAGAGCAAACATTTAATATGTTAAATGAAATTAAAAAATTCAACTATAATAATATTTATTTTGACGAAAGAATTAGTCCATCAAATAGATATTTCAAACTTGTATTAAATGAAATATATGAAACTTTAAAGAAGACTTATAATGGAGAAAAAACATTAGAAAATATTGAAAAGATGAAAAAAGTATATCCTAAACTGTTTAGTAGTTTTAAGGACTGGATAACAAATTACTGGAATTTGGAAAGATATCCAAATTCTAAAAACGAAGTGATATTTGATATTAATAATGAAAAGGATTACTTTAAAGCAATTATTTATTACATTTCTGGTATGACAGACAATTTTGCAATAGAGACATATAACGAGATTATTAGATTTTAGCGAGATATTTGGGACATTTTGGGACGTTTCCTTTTGGACATTTTGTCCATTTTGGGACACATCTTTAATTCTGATGGTGGTGTTTTTAAGGTCTGTCCCCAAACACACCCAAAAATATCAAAAGAAAGGTAGGCTGTTTTATGGAAAGATATTTAGATATGACACATAATCCAAGTTATGAAAAATTACAAGAAGTTGCAAATATAATTAAAAATGATGGCATAGTTTTGTTTCCAACAGAAACAGTCTATGGGATTGGCGCAAATGGATTATCAAAAAAAGCAGTAGAGAAGGTATATAAGGTAAAAGGAAGAAACATAAAAAATCCAATTAATTTATTAGTAAGCGATATAAAAATGATAGAGAATGTCGCAAAAGATATTACAGAATTAGAGTATAGATTAATGGATGCATTTTTTCCAGGCCCTTTGACAATTATATTGAAAAAGAAAGATATTGTTCCAAATATTGTTACAGCTGGCGGGGATACTGTTGGGGTTCGTATGCCTAGCGGAAAGATTGCTTTGAAATTAGTTCAAAAAGCAGGAGTTCCAATTGCTGCTCCAAGTGCTAATTTGTCAGGAAAGCTTAGCGGAACGAATTTGCACGATATTATTGGAGATTTTGAAAATAAGGTGGATTTTATAATTGATGGCGGAGAAAGCAAAATTGGCTTGGAGTCCACTATTGTTAAGGTTATAGATGGCGTACCACATATTTTAAGACCAGGTGCTATTACAGATGTGCAAATAAAAGATGTTGCAGGTGATGTAGTTTTAGATTATTTGAACAAGAATGAGTTTTTACCAAGTAGTGATATGGCACATTATAATATTAAAAATAGGTGCGTGTTGGTTAAGGCTGATAAAGGACAAGTTGATAGAGTAAATGCTATATTAAAACAATGTGATAATGCTGTTGTTATTTGTTGTGATGAAAATGTTGATATGTACAATTCCAAAGTTATATTAAATATGGGGCCTAAGGATAATTTGGAAGTTGTTTCTAGAAATATTTTTAGGTTGCTTAGAGAAGCGGATAATTTTAGTCCTGATATTATTGTTGTAGAAGGGGTAGAAGAGAAGCGGAATAGGTAGGGCTATTATGGATAGACTTGTTAAAGTTTGCGATAGATAAATCGTTGAAGAACTGTTGAAAGAGAAAAACTTTTTCGACAGTTTTTTTGTTTAACATATTGACGTAGTACGTCATTTTATATACAATATAAATGTGAATAACAAAAAGAAAAATGCGAATACTAAAATAGAACAATGGTATACTTGTTGACGTAATATACATATAAAGTATAAAATTTTAATGAACAAAAGAAAGGAGAATTTTGGAGAAATGAAACAAAATAAAATGGAAGGAATTACGCTAATAGCATTAGTAATAACAATAATAGTACTATTAATACTTGCAGGAGTGACGATCTCTACACTCACAGGAGATAATGGAATATTAGCCAAAGCAGTTGAAGCAAAAGACAAAACAGAAACAGCAAAAGAAACAGAAGAGCAAATGTTAGAATTGTTAGAAAAACAACTAAATGAAGAAGGAAAAATTACAGTATCAGCATTAAAAGTAGGAGACTATGTAAAATATGGAGACAAATTAACAGCCCAAACTTATGTAACAAAAGAAAATGAAGAGCCAGATACAGGATATGAAACATCACAAACATTTAACACAAATACAACAACATTGTGGAGAGTTATAAATAAAAAAGCAAATGGAGATGTGGAAATAGTAGCAGTTAATAATACTTTATCAAGTGACGGAACTACTGGTTTATATTTAAAATCTCAAAATGGATTTTTAAATGCTGAGACAATATTAGATAACTTATGTTCAAAGTTATACTCCAATCCAGCATATGGAACAGCAAGAAGTATAGATGTTGATGATATAAATAATTTAACAGGATTTAATCCTGAAACGAGCGAATGGGAAGGTAAAGACTATTATTTAAATAATAGAACAAAGACTTATACATCAGGCGGACCATTTTTCGATAAAAATAGTAACACATTTAGAGAGCCAACAACAGAAAATCCTATAACAGTCGAGCATAGTTATTACTATTATATAGTTGATGAAAATATGCCATTATATAACACTCTAATAGAAAGTTCAAAAAGCTATAATGGTCAATATAAAGAAACTAATTACCCAATGTTTTATTGGCTTGCTTCTCGAAATGCGCATATATTTACTACTGGCATGGTGCGTTATCGTATATTTAATATAGGAACTGGTGAAGTTCGTAGTTGGTATACTATGGAGAGATTTCCTGCTTTAAACCCAGTTGATTTATCATATGCTTGTGCAATTCGTCCAATTGTAACTTTAAACAATGATGTACAGATAGATACAAGTGATGTAACAAAAAATGGAAGTGAAGAAGGAAGAGCTTGGGTATTGAAATAATTAAATAAAAAAGAACTGTTGAAAGAGAAAAACTTTTTCGGCAGTTTTTTTGTTTTATTAAGATTAAAATTATCTGGAAAAAAGTTATAGAGAGATACTTGTTGACGTAATTCTCTTCTAAACGATAAAATAATAAAAACAAAAGAAAGGGAGAGAAAAATATATGCAAAATCAAGAAAAAGCAATTACGTTAATAGCATTAGTAATAACAATAATAATTTTATTAATTCTAGCACGGAGTAACAGTAGTCACACTAACAGGAGAAAATGGAACAATAGGAAAAGCTCGGAGAAGCAAAATTCAAAACAGAACTATCAGCAGTAGCAGAAGAATACGAATTATATTTAACAGAAAGAATTGCAAACGACAGAAGTTTTGAAGAAGGAGCATTATATGCTGGTAAAAATGCATTAATATATGACTCAGTACAAGAAGAAGGAAATATATATACTGTTCTAAAAAATTCGAATAAAAAATATGTAGATAATTTTGAAGTAATAAAAGGAGAATTATTTTACTTCTCTCAAAATGAAAATGAGAAAAAATGGGCAAAAGAAATAGGAATAAAAGTAAGCCCATATATAATAATAGACGGAGAATTAATGTCATCTGATAGAAATTTGGACTTAATGGATGAAGCAACAGGATCAATAGTAATACCACAAAATGTAACAAAAATAGGAGCAGGAGCATTCAGAGATGTACCAGGATTACGAAGCATAGTAATTCCAGGAACAGTAAAAGAAATAGGTGAGCATGCCTTTTCAGGAAATCCAACTTTGGAAAATGTAATAATAGAAGAAGGCGTTGAGAGAATTGGAGCTTTTGCTTTTCAAAATTGTACCGCATTAAAAACAATCAAAATAGCAGATAGTGTATCAAATATAGGAAGCACATGCTTTGCAAGTTGTACAGCACTTATAGAAGTTAATTTTCCTAAATCTTTGAAAACAGTACCATATAGAATGTTTAGTTGGTGTGGTTCATTAACAGAGATAGAAATAATTGAAGGTGTTGAAAAAGTAGAAGGAAGTGCATTTGAGTTTTGTGAAAATTTAACAAGAGTAACAATACCATCAACCGTAACAAGTTTTGATGGATCGTCATTTTTAGGTGATTATAGGTTGACTACAATAGATATATCGCCAAACAATAATAGCTTCATTTTTTCAAATGGATTTTTCATGTCAAAAGATGGTAAAACATTAAGAGCTATAATTGGGAAAATGACAGAGATAAATATACCAGAAACAGTGGTAACAGTAGGCACAGGAATTTTTGATGGATATCCAGTAAAAGCAGTATTAAATATTTCAAAAAATGTAAGTGCAATATATAGTACGTATAATTCTTATATAACTAGAATAAATGTAGATGAAGAAAATAAAAGTTTTAAAAGTGATAATGGAAATCTATATAATAAAGATATGAGTGCGATATATAGATATACTCAAAATCAAGAAGCATTTACCCTACCAAGTTCAGTAAAGATGATAGGAATGCGTGCATTTGATCGTAACACGAACTTAGTAAACCTTACACTATCAGAAAATTTAGAAAAAATAGAAGCATTTGCGTTTCGTCTTACTAAAATTACTAGACTAGATTTTGGGGCAAAAGTTAAAGAAATTCATCCAGGAACTTTTTGCGAACAAAATATTGATATAACAATATCAAGTGAAAATCCAAATTATAAAACCGAAGATGGCGTATTAATATTGACAAAAAACGGGGAGAAATTAGTTGCAGTATCAAAAGATTTATCAATTTATAATATACCAAATTCAGTTGAAGTCATTGGAACGTCAGCCTTTTATAGTAAGAATAATTTAAGAGAAATAGTAATACCTGAAAGTGTGAGAGTAATAGAGAACCTAGCTTTTGATTGTGCGATTAATTTACAAAAAGTTGAGATAAAGTCAGGAATAGAGAGTATTAGTAGTGATGCTTTTTCGAGATGTAATAGTTTAAAAGAAATAATAATAGATAAAAAAGAAGGCTCAATAGCAGGAGCCCCTTGGAGTTGTCCTTATGGATTGAGAGCAGTATTTTGGAAAAAATAATGTTTTTGGGTGTTTTTGGGGACAGAGCAAAAAAACATCCATATTTTCTGCCATTGGGGACGGACCTTTTTGGCAGGAATCTGCTAGCAAGAAGCAGCCTTATTGCATGGATTTGTCGAAAAAAGTCGAATTTTGCGATGAAAAGTTGAAAAAATTGAATAAAAATATTGAAAAAGTATATAAAATCTGATATAGTACAAGAGTGCTAGCACAGAATTTATATACTTTTATAAATTCTTTAAATCAAAAAATTTTTATAAAAATTTGTGAAGGCTTAATTTTATAAGCTGAAATATTTAATTAGAATATTTAATTCAAGATTAATTCTTAAAAATTTCAAAAAACAAGAAAACAGAAGA
>CAOPES010000007.1:0-34446 GCA_948502395.1 uncultured Clostridia bacterium
TATAATAATAGACGGAGAATTAATGTCATCTGATAGAAATTTGGACTTAATGGATCCGGCAACAGGTTCAATAGTAATTCCACAAAATGTAACAAAAATAGGAGCAGGAGCATTTAGAGATTTAAAAGGATTACGAAGTATAGTAATTCCTGGAACAGTAAAAGAAATAGCAGCATATGCATTTTCAGGAAATTCAACATTAGAAAATGTAATAATAGAAGAAGGTGTACAAATTATATATTCATATGCTTTTGCAGACTGTACAAGCTTAAAAAGAATAGAATTTCCACAAAGTCTAACAGAAATGTGGAACTACGTAATGTGGAGATGTACTTCCCTAGATAATGTAGTATTACCACCCAATATTAAAGTAATTAACGCAGGAACATTTGAAGGGTGTACAAATTTAAAGAATATAAAACTACCAGAAAATCTTGATGAAATAAAAGGATATGCTATTACATCTTCAAAAATAGAAAGATTAGAAATTCCAGCATCTGTAACTAAAATAATGTCAACAGCATTTGTAGATAATTATAAAATTACAGAAATAATTTTAGATAACAATAAAGTATATAAATATGAAAATGGAATATGTATGAAAAAAGATGGAACAGAAATAATTTTTATAGCTGATAATATATTAAAAAGTTCTCCAACATTTGAAATACCAGAAGGAACCAAGGTTTTTGCAACACCAATTAGGGGATATTATAATATAAAAAAATTAATAATTCCAGCGTCTCTTACAAACATACAAGTAGAAATGCTTCCGACGAGTTTAGAAGAAATCAGTGTAGAAGCAAATAGTAATACATTTTCTGTATCAGAAGGATGCTTGTATTCAAATAATAACAAAAATTTAGTTTGTTGTTTTTCAAAAGAAAAAAATATAACAATAAACACAAATGTAGAAATTATAGATAGATTTTCATTTAAATTAGCTACAAATGCGGAAAATATAATATTATCAGATACAGTAAAAACAATAGAAATGAGAGCTTTTAGCGAAAATCTAAAATTGCAACAACTAAGATTGGGAAAAAATGTAGAATATATAAATCCCGAATTTAAAGCATTTAATTACTCAGGAAATGTTACAATAGACGAAGAAAATCCTAATTACAAAATAGAAAATAATATCATGTATAGTAAAAATGGACAAACTCTATTTTCTGTATTATATCGAATAGAAAATGAGTTCATATTGGATGAAAATGTTACTAAAATAGCAAACAGTGCTTTTTTCTATCAAAGTAATATGCAAAAGCTTATTTGCTTTGACAATTTAAGCATTATAGAAGGTAATAGTGTGTTTTACCAATGTTCTAAATTAAGAGAGATAATAATAGATAAAAAGGAAGGGGAAATATCAGGAGCTCCTTGGGGCTGCCCTTATGGTTTGAGAGCAATATTTTGGAAAAAATAATGTGTAAACGTATAATTAATAAAATATTTAATGTCGAAAAAAGTCGAATTTTGCAATGAAAAGTTGAAAAAAATTAAATAAAAATATTGAAAAAGTATATAACGAAAGAAGAGAAGGAAGAGTAGAAGGAGAAAAAATTGGAGAGAAACGTGGCGAAAAGCGTGGCGAAAAAATAGGATTAGCAAAAGCAATAAAACAAATGGTAAAAGAATATAGTCTAGGATTAAAAAATTTTCCTAGGCTATTACTTGTTGACGTAATTCTTGCTATAAGTATAAAATTTAATAAAACCAAAGAAGAAGGGAGTTTTATTAAATGAAACGAAATAAAGAAAATGGAATTACTTTAATAGCACTAGTAATAACAATAATTGTGTTATTAATTTTGGCAGGAGTGACGATTGCAACTTTAACAGGGGATAATGGAATACTAGGAAAAGCAGTACAAGCAAAAGAAAAAACAAATGAAGCAGGAGACCTAGAATACTTGCAAACAGAAGCACTAGGGATAATTACAGAATACTATGGAAGTGCAACAGACATGCAAGAAGACGAATACATACTAACAGAACTAGGAAAAAAAGACGGAATAACAGCAAACATAGCAAAAGGAACAGTAACATACAAAAACAAAGAATACACACTAAGTGAAATAACAGGTGGAACAGAAGAGAAACAAACATTAGAAAAAAACAATCTAGAAGAAATAACACTAGCAAATGCTGAAAAAGGAAGTGCGGAAGAAGCTTTATTAAAAGAACAAAGTGTTAGAGCAGTAATTGTAGAAAAGGAAGACAAAACAAACAAAGCAGTAATACCAACAGGATTTTACTATGTAACAGGAACACCATCAACAGGACTAGTAATTTCAGATAAAATGGGAGACGATGATAGCAATTCTCAAAAAGGCAACCAATTTGTGTGGATACCATGTTTAGGAACAAATGGAATAACGTACGAAAAAACAGATGATAATGGAACAGGAAATCATGGATTAGCATCATATTGGGAAGAGTATAAAAGCAAGCAATGGTACTACACAACAGTACCATCAGGATATACAAATGCTGGGCAAGCTATAACAGGTTGGTCAGATAATGGTGGAAATTACGCAAGTGTAACAAAATATGGTGGATTTTATATAGGAAGATATGAAGCAGGAGTGCCAAGAGATGCAGATTTTTACGCAGATAGTGAAGGAGCAACATATTATAAAGAAGAAAAGAAGAACTCTGAGGAAGTATTAAGTATGAGGCCAATAGTACAAAAAGGAACACAAAGCTGGAATTATATATCACAAGAAAAAGCTAAAAAAGTTTCTGAAAATATGTATAAAGATAGCGCATCAGTAACAAGTAATTTAGTAGACAGTTATGCATGGGATACAACTGTAAAGTGGATGGCAAGTGATAGTAAATATAACCGAATAGGACTAGATAGCACAAATTGGGGGAATTACGCAAACAATAGCCAAATAACAGCAAATACATTGTATGCATTACATAGATATGCAGGAAGAAATGCAACAGGGGCAGTAAATAATAAAAATAATTATTGGACAGTAGCAACAAAATATAAAAAAGGAAATATAACATTAGGACAAATTTTATTGTCAACATCAATAAGAGAACAATATGAATTTGCTTCAAATACATATGACGATACAAATTATAATTATTATTTACGTAAAGAATTAGCAACAGGAGCAGCAGATGAAACAAAAGTAAAAAATATATATGATATTTGTGGAAATATGTGGGAATGGACTACTGAAACAGGAAATCACGCTACTGAAAAAGGAAGTTCTGGAACGACGTTTGCTGTTTTTCGTGGGGGGAGTTTCGGCAACTTTGGTAACGACGGCCCCGTGTCTTACCGCAGTGGCGTCTATTCCACTACCGAGTACAACATTGACTTTGGCTTCCGCCCTGTGCTTTATATCAAATAAATCGTAAAATGCAATGTCGAATTTTGCGATGAAAAGTTGAAAAAAATTAAATAAAAATATTGAAAAAGTATATAAAATCTGATATAGTAATGAATGTGCAGATTATATATACTTTTTTATATAATGCTCATTAAATTTATTTCAAATTAAATTCGAATACTTTCTATCGAAAATAAAATTCAAAAAACAAATAAAAATAAGAAAAAAGGTGATAAGAAAAGAATGATGAAGTAAAAACAAAAAGCAAAGACTAATTTACCAATGAAGAAACATTGACAACAGAATAAAAATATATTAAAATGAAAGAGAGGAATAAAAAATGTATTTATTTACATTCGAAGAATATTTAAGATGTACAGAGCCAGGAGCGATATATGAATTAAGAGAAGAAAGTGCAGAATATAGCCTAAATATTGAGCAAGAGAAAACACATCAATATAAAGACAAAATTTTTAAAGAAATATTAAGCAACAAAAAAGAAGTTATAAACTTTATGAAGAAATATTTCAAAGATGAAATATTTGAGAACTTAACTGAAAATGACATAGAGAAATATAATAAAGAATTTATAACATCAAGATTTGAAAAGCAAGAAGCAGATATAGTATATCAAATACCAAAAGAAAACTTTTATATAATTATAGAACATCAAAGTAGAGTAGACTATAATATGCCTGAGAGAATGACAAAATATTGTATAGAATTGAGAAGAGACATAATGAAATCAAGCAATAAAATATTTGATATAGTTATTTGTCCAATAGTGTTATATACAGGAGATAGAAAGTGGGACATAGAGAGTAGAGCAAGAGACAGAGAATATAACATAAAAATATTCAAATATGCGGAATATAATTTTGTGGATATAAACAATGAAATAGAAGAAAAGTTAGTAAAAGAAGACACAGGAATGTCAAAAGCATTACTATTTGAAAAAATAAATTCAAAAGAAGAACTAAAAGGAGCAATGGATGAAATATTGAAAAAGGATTTAACAAAAGAAGAAAAGGAATATATAGCAAAGATACTTAAATATTCTAACAAAATCAGAAAAATTATGCCAGAAGAAACGAAAGAATATATAAAAAAATTAGAAAAAGGGGGAAATGAAGAAATGAGATTTGAAAAATATTTTATTGAATGGTTAGAAGATGAAAGAAAAGAAGGAGAGAAACGTGGTGAAAAAATAGGATTAGCAAAAGCAATAAAACAAATTGTAAAAGAAATGATAAATAATAATATAAACGATGAACAGATAATCAAAATAACTAAAATAGACAAAAAAGAACTACAAAAACTAAAAATGGCATAATAGCTGTTACTTGTTGACGTAATTCCTTTTCGGACGATAAAATATTGGTAAGAAAAAACAAAGGAGAAAAGGAATATGCAAAAAATTAGTATAAAAGGAATAACTCTGATATCACTAGTAATAACAATAATACTATTGTTAATATTAGCACGGAGTAACAGTAGCAACGTTAACAGGAGAAAATGGGACAATAGGAAAAGCTCGGAGAAGCAAAATTCAAAACAGAACTATCAGCAGTAGCAGAAGAATACGAATTATATTTAACAGAAAGAATTGCAAACGACAGAAGTTTTGAAGAAGGAGCATTATATGCTGGTAAAAATGCATTAATATATGACTCAGTACAAGAAGAAGGAAATATATATACTGTTCTAAAAAATTCGAATAAAAAATATGTAGATAATTTTGAAGTAATAAAAGGAGAGCTATTTTATTTTTCTCAAAATGAAAATGAGAAGAAATGGGCACAAGAGATTGGCATAAAAGTAAGCCCATATATAATAATAGATGGAGAATTAATGTCATCCGATAGAAATTTGGACTTAATGGATCCGGCAACAGGTTCAATAGTAATCCCACAAAATGTAACAAAAATAGGAGCAGGAGCATTCAGAGATGTACCAGGTTTACGAAGCATAGTAATTCCAGGAACAGTAAAAGAAATAGGTGCATATGCATTTTCAGGAAATCCAACATTAGAAAATATAATAATAGAAGAAGGTGTTGAAACAATAGATGTATATGCATTTCAAGATTGTATAGCATTAAGAACAATAAAAATAGCAGATACTGTTTCCAAAATAGGAGACTCGTGTTTTCAAGGTTGTTCTTCACTTGTAGAAATTAATTTTCCAAATGCATTAGATAAGATATCAAAAAGAATGATAAGTGGATGTTATTCATTAACAGAAATAGAAATAACAGAAGGGATAGAAATTATAGAATGGGCTGCATTTGAAGGATGTAGTAACCTAGTAAAGGTGAAAATACCATCGACAGTAGTAACAATAGGAGAAGATGCTTTTGCAGGAGATATAAAATTAACTAATATAGAAATATCACCAAACAATGAAAATTACAGTTTTTCTAATAGCATGTTAATGTCAAAGGATGGTAAGAAATTATATTATGTAATACCAAGTACAACAAATATAAATATACCAGAAACAGTAGAGAGCATTGAAGCAGGAGCGTTAACGAGATATCCACAAAGAGCAGTGTTAAACATAACGAAGAATGTAAAAAATTTTGAAGCCACATTTGAAAATAATAGTATCTATCAAATAAATGTAGTAGAAGAAAATCCATATTTTAAAAGTTTAGACGGAAACTTATATAGTAGAGATATGACCATATTATATAGATATACTAAAAATGAAATATCATTTGTAATGCCAAACTCAGTAAAAAAAGTTATAACAAGAGCATTTAGAGTAAACGACAATTTATCTAATTTGACGTTATCGGACAACTTGGAAGAAATAGGGGAATTTGTGTTTTACAGAACAAAAATTACAAATTTAAAGCTCGGAGCTAAAGTAAAAAGCATAACAACATCAACGTTTACAGGAAAAGACATTAATATAACAATATCAAACGAAAACTTAAATTTTAAAACCGAAGATGGAACATTAATATTAAGTCAAGACGGAAAAAGGTTAGTTGCTGTGTCAAAGAATTTATCAACATACAACATTCCTTCTTCGGTAGAAACAATAGGAAAAAGTTCATTTTATAGTGAAACAAATTTAAAGGAAATAAATCTTTCTGAAAATATTAAAAAAATAGAAGCATCAGCATTTGACGCTTGTGCAGGATTGGAAAAAATAGAAATCCAGTCAAGCATACAAGAGATTCAAACAGCAGCATTTAGCAGATGTAATAGTTTAAAAGAAATAATATTAAATAAAGAAGAAAATTCAACAGCAGGAGCTCCTTGGGGTTGCCCTTATGGTTTAAGAGCAGTATTTTGGAAAAAATAAGAATCTTTCACAGCTAACTAAGATAAAAAGCATTCTCTTTTCGAGAATGTTTTTTACATATTTATAAAAGTCAAAAAATAACAGTTTACAACAAAAAAATGTTGTGATATACTTCAAAAGAAAAACAAAACAAGGAGGAATAAAATGACACAAGCAGACAAACATTTTATAGAAACCTGTAAAGAAATAATAGAAAACGGATATACATCCGAAGGTACAAACGTACGTACAAAGTGGGAAGACGGAGAAGAAGCAAACTACATATCAATAGTAGGAGTAACAAACAAATACGACGTAGGAAAAGAATTTCCAATGATAACACTAAGAAACAATACAGGAACAGTAAAAAGAGCAATAGACGAAGTACTATGGATATGGCAACAAAAATCAAACAACATAAATGACCTAAATTCACACATATGGGATCAATGGGCAGACGAAAAAGGTTCAATTGGAAAAGCATATGGATATCAAATGGGGAAAAAATATCAATTCAAAACAAAACAAGGAATACAAGAAATGGACCAAGTAGACTTTGTATTAAACCTATTAAAAAACGATACATCAAGTAGAAGAATAATGACAAACATATTCAATCACGAAGAATTAAAAGACATGGCATTAGAACCATGTGTGTATGGAACACAATGGTTAGTAAAACAAGGAAAACTGCATCTAATATTAAATCAACGTTCACAAGATATGTTAGCAGCAAATGGCTGGAACGTAATGCAATACGCAGCATTACAATATATGTTTGCACAAGTAGCAGGACTTGAAGTTGGAACATTAACACACAACATAGGAGATTGCCATATTTATGACAGACATATCCCACTTGTAGAAAAACTAATCGAAGCAGAAGCAATGGACGTACATCCAAAATTAATAATAAAAAATCCAACAAAAAACTTTTATGAATTCAAAGTAGAGGATTTTGAAATTCAAGATTATGATTACAACAAAGAAATAAAATTGGGAAAAATACCAGTTGCAAAATAAAACAAAAATAAAGGAGAAATAAAAATGTTAAGTATAGTAGTAGCAAAAGCAAAAAACAATATAATAGGAAAGGACAATAAGTTAGTATGGCACTTGCCAGCAGATTTAAAACACTTCAAAGAACTAACAACAGGGCATAAGATAATAATGGGAAGAAAAACATTTGAATCACTAGGAAGAGTATTACCAAACAGAAAACACATCATATTTAGCCAAAATCCAGACTTCAAAGTAAAAGATGAAAATGTAGAAGTTGTGCATTCTTTATTACAAATACAAGAGCTAATTGAAGGTGAAGAAGAGGCATTTGTAATTGGTGGAGCAATGATTTATAATTTTTTAATGCCATATGTTAAAAAAATGTATGTAACACAAATAGACCAAGAATTTGAAGGGGATGCGTTCTTCCCTGTAATTAGCGAAAATACATGGAAAGAAATTTCAAAAGAAAAAGGAATAAAAGATGAAGAAAATAATTTAGATTATGAATTTATAACATATGAAAGAATTTAACTTTTGGGTGTTTTTGGGGACAGACCTTAAAAACACCCTTTTTATTTTTAATTATTCTTTTTCACAGCAATAAATATAATAGGGTGTTTTTAAGGTCTGTCCCCAAAAACACCCAAAAGTTTCAAAAAACACTTGAATTTTATGGCAAAATATAGTAAAATAGATATGTTAAAAAACATAGACCTTATACTTAGCTTAAAGGCAAGCACCAAAACTTAAGCTCAGTTTAAGGCAAAAAGAAAAATAGGAGGTGTAAAAAATGACAAAGGAAAGAAAACAAGAAGTAATAGCAACATATAAAAGAGAAGCAAACGATACTGGTTCACCAGAAGTTCAAATAGCTCTTTTAACAGAAAGAATCAACGAATTAACAGAACACTTAAAAGTACACAAAAAAGATAATCACTCTAGACGTGGTCTTTTAAAAATGGTAGGAAAAAGAAGAAACTTATTAAACTACCTAGCTAAAAAGGACGTAAACAGATATAGAGAAATCGTTGAAAAATTAGGATTAAGAAAATAAAAGATAAGAGCCTATGCTTTATTCAGCGTGGGCTTTTATCAAGATTTTTAAGTAAGAATAGGTCAGTAGCTTGTATAATATATTATTAAAACAGCCAATAATACATTATAGAGGTTACCAACTAAGCTTACTTAAAAAATGAAAAATAGCTTATGGAAAAAGAAGAAACAAATAAAAGTAAAAATAGGTGCAAAAAAATGAAAAGGAGAAAAAATATATGTTTAAAACTTATGAAACAGAACTAGCAGGAAGAAAGCTAGTAATAGAAACAGGAAAAATGGCAGGACTAGCCAATGGAAGTGTACTAGTAAGATATGGAGATACATGTGTACTAGTAAATGTAACAGCTTCAAAAGAACCAAGAGAAGGAATAGATTTCTTCCCACTATCAGTAGATTTCGAAGAAAAATTATATTCAGTAGGAAAAATACCAGGTGGATTTTTAAAAAGAGAAGGAAAACCAAGTGACAAAGCGATTTTAACATCAAGAGCAATTGATAGACCATTAAGACCACTATTCCCAAAAGATTTTAGAAATGATGTAGTTGTTGTTGCAACAGTATTATGTGTTGACCAAGACAACTCACCAGAAGTAGCAGCAATGATAGGGGCAGCATCAGCATTAGCAATATCAGATATACCATTTAATGGACCAACAGCAGCAGTAAATGTTGGGTTAGTTGATGGGCAAATTATAATAAACCCAACAGAAGCACAAAGAGAAAAAACAGATTTAACACTAACAGTAGCAGGAACACCAACAAAAATAACAATGATAGAAGCAGGTGCAAATGAAGTACCAGATGACGTAATGTTAAATGCAATAAAAGCAGGACATGAAGAAATCAAAAAAATATGTGAATTTATAACAAATATCCAAAAAGAAATTGGAAAACCAAAATTCGAATATAAATCATTTGAAGTTGACCATGACGTATATGAATTTGTGGAAACAAACTTTAAAGAAGAAATGAAAGAAAAAGTTCAAGAAGAAGACAAAACAGTAAGAGACCACAACATAGATGAAATAACAGAAAAAATAGAAGAAGCATATAAAGAAAAATTTGGAGAAGAAGCATACGAAGAACACAAAGCAGATATTGGAGAAGCAATCTATAAATTAGAGAAAAAATGTGTAAGAGAAATGATTTTCGTTGAACATAAAAGAGTAGACGGAAGAGCATTAGATCAAATAAGACCACTATCATGTGAAGTTGGATTACTTCCAAGAGTTCATGGAAGTGCATTATTTACAAGAGGTCAAACACAAGTAATGTCAATAGCAACATTAGGAATGGTAAGTGAAGAACAAGTATTAGACGGAATAGACACAGAAGAATCTAAAAGATATATGCACCACTACAACTTCCCAAGTTACTCAGTAGGAGAAGCAAGACCTTCACGTGGACCAGGAAGAAGAGAAGTAGGACATGGAGCATTAGCAGAAAAAGCCTTAGTTCCAGTAATACCTTCAAAAGAAGAATTCCCATATGCAATAAGAGTTGTATCAGAAGTATTATCTTCAAATGGTTCAACATCACAAGCAAGTATATGTGGAAGCACACTAGCATTAATGGATGCAGGTGTACCAATCAAAAGACCAGTAGCAGGAATTTCAACAGGATTAGTTACAAACCCAGATAATGACGAAGACTATGTAATGTTACTAGATATTCAAGGATTAGAAGATTTCTTCGGAGATATGGACTTCAAAGTTGGTGGAACTGAAAAAGGAATTACAGCAATTCAAGTAGACATCAAATGTGATGGTTTAACATATGAAGTTATTAGTGAAGCATTTGAAAGAACAAGAAATGCAAGAATTCATATATTACAAAATGTAATGTTACCAGTAATTTCAGAACCAAGAGAAGAAGTATCTGAATATGCACCAAGAATAGTAAACACAACAATCAAAGTAGAAAAAATTAAAGACGTAATAGGACCTGGTGGAAAAATGATAAACAAAATCATTGATGAAACAGGAGTAAAAATTGACATAGAAGAAGACGGACAAGTATTTATCTACTCAACAGACGGAGAAAAAGCAAATCAAGCATTAGAAATGATAGAAGACATAGTAAGAGAAGTAGAAGTAGGAGAAATCTACTATGGAGAAGTAGTAAGAATAATGAACTTCGGAGCATTTGTAGACTTAGGAATAAACGGAAAAGAAGGATTACTACACATTTCTAAAATATCAAAAGAAAGAATAAAAAATGTGGAAGATGTACTTCACGTTGGAGATAAAGTTACAGTTAAAGTAATTGAAATAGACGACCAAGGAAGAATAAATTTAAGTATGAGAGATTTAGCTGAAAGCAAAGAGACATCAGAAGAATAAAACAAAAAGACTGTGCAAGAACAAAATTACACAGTCTTTTAATTTAAATACATAAAGGGAGAGAGAAAGTTGAAAGTATCAGAATTTAATTATGAACTACCAGAAGAACTAATAGCACAAACACCATTAGAAAAAAGAGACGAATCAAAACTAATGATA
This sequence comes from uncultured Clostridia bacterium, assembly GCA_948502395.1. Lineage (GTDB taxonomy): Bacteria > Bacillota > Clostridia > TANB77 > CAG-508 > CAG-269. The sequence continues at coordinate 11,212 of CAOPES010000007.1, forward strand.
CTAGACAGAAAAAATCAAACAATAGAACACAAAAAATTCAAAAATATTCTAGAATACCTAAAACCAGGAGACGTACTAGTAAGAAATAACACCAAAGTAATACCAGCAAGGCTATATGGACAAAAAGAAACGGGAGCAAAAGTAGAATTCTTATTACTAAACAACATAGAAGGAGACATATGGGAAAGCATAGTTAGACCTGGAAATAAGTTGCATGTAGGAACAAAAGTAAACTTTGGAGAAGGAAAGTTAAAAGCAGAAATTCTAGAAGTAATGCCAGGTGGAACAAGAAAAGTAAAATTTTATTATAACGGAATTTTTAACGAAATATTAGATGAAATAGGACTTATGCCATTACCACCATATATACACGAAACACTAAAAGAAAAAGGCAGATATCAAACAGTATATGCAAAATATAATGGTTCAGCAGCAGCACCAACAGCAGGATTACACTTTACACCAGAACTTTTAAAGCAATTAGAAGAAAAAGGTATACAAATTGCAAATGTGACACTACATGTAGGAATTGGAACATTTAGACCAGTAAAAGAAGACACAGTAGAAAATCATGAAATGCACTCAGAACATTATTATATAAAACAAGAAGATGCAGAAAAAATTAACCTTGCAAAAAAAGAAGGAAGAAGAGTAATTGCAGTTCGGAACAACATCTTGTAGAGTGCTAGAGACAGTTGCAGATGAGAATGGAATGGTAAAAGAAACAGAAGGTGACACACAAATATTTATTTATCCAGGATACAAGTTTAAATGCTTAGACGGACTAATAACAAATTTCCATTTACCACAATCAACACTTTTAATGCTAGTATCAGCGTTAGCAGGAAAAGATTATGTTATGAAAGCATATGAAGAAGCAGTCAGAGAAAAATACAGATTTTTTAGTTTCGGCGACGCTATGTTTATCGAATAATTTTTAACAACGTAAGATGACTGATATAATTTAAACTAAAAAGAAGGAGAAATATAATGAAAAACGCAGTAACCTATGAACTACTACATGAATGCAAACAAACAGGAGCAAGAAGGGGAGTAATACACACACCACATGGAGACATACAAACACCAATATTTATGCCAGTAGGAACACAAGCAACAGTAAAATCAATGACACCAGAAGAATTAAAAGAAGAAGTAAAAGCACAAATAATACTATCAAACACATATCACCTATACCTAAGACCAGGAAACAAAATTGTAAAAGAAGCAGGTGGACTTCACAACTTTATGAAATGGGACAGGCCAATACTTACTGATAGTGGTGGATTTCAAGTTTTCAGCTTAGGAGATTTAAGAACTATCAATGAAGAAGGAGTTCAATTTAAATCACATTTAGACGGAAGCAAACATTTCTTTACACCTGAATCAGTAATGGAAATAGAAGAAGATTTAGGAGCAGACATCATAATGGCATTTGACGAATGTTGTCCATATCCTTCAACATATGAATATACAAAAAATTCTATGGAGAGAACAACAAGGTGGGCAAAAAGATGTAAAGAAGCACACAAAACAGTTGATAAACAAGCATTATTTGGAATTATACAAGGTGGATTTTATAAAGATTTAAGAGAGCAAAGTGCAAAAGATTTAATTGATTTAGATTTGCCAGGTTATGCAATTGGTGGAATTAGTGTGGGAGAGCCGAAAGAAGAATTTTTAGATATATTAAGATATACAACTCCACTTATGCCAAAAGAAAAGCCTAGATATTTAATGGGAGTAGGAACACCAGATTATTTAATAGAAGCGGCAATCGCAGGAATAGATATGTGTGACTGTGTATTACCAACAAGAATAGCAAGAAATGGAACAGCTATGACATCACATGGAAAAGTAGTTGTAAGAAATGCAACATATGAAAGAGACTGGACACCACTAGATCCAGAATGTGATTGTTATACTTGCAAAAACTACACAAGGGGTTATATAAGACATTTAATTAAAGCAAATGAAATTTTAGGAGTAAGATTATTGTCAATTCATAACCTAAGGTTCTTGACTAATTTAATGGAAAGAGTTAGAATAGAAATAGAGAATGACAATTTAGGGACTTTTAGAGATGAATTCTATAAAAAGTATGGTTATACTAAATAATTAGGGGGTATAAAAATGAATTTAATTGAAGAAAGCTTCCAAACAAAGGAAGAAAAAAATAAAAAAACAGCAATAAGAATTGTACTAGCAGCAATAATATTAGTAGTAGTAATTATAGTTGGGATAGTATCATACATGGCATACATAAAAGGAAGCGAATTAAAAGTAAGCCTTGATGGAAACCAAAACGCCGATGTAAAAAAATTATTAGTGTTTGAAAATGGAACAGTGTATGCACCAATAAAAAAGATAGCAAGTTATTTAGGCTATAATAGTTACAATGGAGAATATTTTGAAAAATCAGAAAGTAATAGTAAATGCTATGTAGAAAGCGAAAATGAAGTAGCAAACTTTGAATTGAATTCTAAAAAAATATATAAATTAGATTTAAATGCAAGGGCAGAAAACTATGAATATGTATATTCAAAAGAACCAGTAAAAGCAATAGAAGGAGAGCTTTATGCTTCAGCAGAAGCAATAGAAAAAGCATTTAATGTAAGCTTTCAATATAATGAAGAAAAAAATACAGTTCAAATATTCACATTGCCATATTTAGTAAATTTCTATAATCCATATGTATTAAACTGGGGATATGTAGGAATAAGCGAAGAGTTTGTTAACCAAAAAGCAATATTAAAAAATATGCTAGTAGTAACAAATAATAACAGAAAAGTAGGAGTATTAGATACAGAAGGAAAATCTATATTAGAAGTAAAATACTCAAACATAACATATCTTCCAAGCATAGGAGAAGGTGGAGACTTCTTAGTAGAAGATAATGGTAAAGTTGGAGTTATGTCAAAAAATAGAGAAACAAAAATCCAACTAATATATGACTCAATAGAACTATTAGACTTAGACGCAGGACTATATGTAGCAAGCAAAGACGGTAAATATGGAGTTCTAGATTTTAGGGGAAAAGTAATAATATATATAGAAAATGACGAAATAGGTGTAGATATATCAAGATTTAAAGAAAATGGAATCAAAAACAAATATATATTAGCAGAAAACTTAATACCAGCAAGAAAAGACGGAAAATGGGGATTATATGATATAAAAGGAAAATTACTAGTAGATTATCAATATGACAGCTTAGGATATACAGCAACAAGTAGCAGAAACGCATTAAGCTTGTTAATAATTCCAGATTATAACGTAATTGTTGCATGCAAAGACAAAAAATACACATTGTTAAATAGTATTGGTGAAGAATTGTTTAGTGGACCAGTTGCAGATGATATTTATATGACAATTGATGGTGGAAAGAAACATTATTATATAAGAGCAAATGACCAAGAAATGGATGCAGAAGAATACTTAAATCAAATAGATGTAAACCCAAGAGCATATGAACAAAATACAAATAAAAAGCCACAAACACAAGAACCTGAACAATTACCAGAAGAAAACAATAACGAACAAAACGTAAACGAAGAGCAAAACAGCAATGAACAAACCAATGAAGAACAAGATAATGGTGGACAAGAACAAGAAAATAATGAATTTCAAGATGTAGAAAACCAAGAATAATAAAAAATTAGAAAAAAAGTAAATGTTTTTTAAAAAAGCATTTACTTTTTTTGATTTTTTGTATAGAATATAGAAAAATGCAAAAAAATGTCAAAAAACAAAAGAAAATGTAAAAAAGAGAAAGGAAGTATATCAATGAAAATACTAATGTTAACATGGGAATATCCACCAAGAGTAGTAGGAGGAATTGCTAGAGTAGTATATGATATATCAAAAACTTTGTTAAAAGACGGACACGATGTAACAGTAATCACTTACAAAGACGGAGATGCACCATATTTTGAAGATGATAAAGGAGTAAAAGTATATAGAGTAGACAACTATATGATAAACCCAAACAACTTCATAGACTGGGTAATGCAATTAAACTTTAATTTAGTAGCAAAAGCAAACGAAGTAATGGCAGAACAAGGAAAATTCGACGTAATACATGCACATGACTGGCTAGTAGCATATGCAGCAAAAACACTTAAAAATTCATACAACATACCAATAGTATCAACAATACACGCAACAGAAGCAGGAAGAAACAGCGGAATACATGACGAACAACAAAGATACATAAACGATACAGAATGGATGCTAACATACGAATCAGCAGAAGTAATAGTAAACAGTAACTACATGAAAGGCGAACTACAAAGGCTATTTGGATTACCATATGAAAAAATAAATGTAATACCAAATGGAGTAAACCTAAGCCTATTTAATGGAATAGAAAGAGACTACAATTTTAGAAGAAAATACGCAATGGACAATGAAAAAATCATACTATTTATGGGAAGATTAGTATATGAAAAAGGAATACAACACTTAATATCAGCAATGCCAAAAATACTTGCAGGATATCATGACACAAAACTAGTAATATGTGGAAAAGGTGGAATGATGGACGAATTAAAAGCCCAAGTAAATGCAATGGGAATAGGAAATAAAGTCTACTTTGCAGGATATATGAACGGAAAAGATGTACAAAGAATGTATAAAGCAGCAGATATAGCAGTATTTCCAAGCACATATGAACCATTTGGAATAGTAGCATTAGAAGCAATGTTATCAGAAAACCCAATAGTAGTATCAGATATTGGTGGTTTAAACGAAATAGTAGAACATAGAGTAAACGGAATGAAAGCATATTGTGGAAATCCAAACTCAATAGCAGACTCTATATTAGAATTATTATACGACCACAAACTTTGCAGTGAAATCACAAAAAAAGCAAAAAATAAAGTTAGAAACGAATACAATTGGAGCAAAATAGCACAAGACACACACTTTACTTATCAAAAAGCAATTTGTCAATCTATGGCAGAAAAACAAAAAAGAGAACTTGAACAAGAAAGAGCGAAGAAAACTAAAAAAGCTAAAAATGCAGAAAATGAAATTACAAATCTACTTAGCTTTAAAAAACGTCAAGCATATGCATGATGTATTTGGGTGTTTTTGGGGACAGACCTTAAAAACACCCTTTTTATTTTTAACTATTCTTTTTTTAAAAATAAATACAGCAGGGTGTTTTTAAGGTCTGTCCCCAAAAACACCCGATATTTTTTAAAAAATTTTCGTAAATTCTACAAATTTAGCAAAAAAATGGTGTATAATATAAACATATAAAAAACAAAAAACAAGGAGTAAAAATGAAAGAAACAGAATTTAAATCAGGATTTGTAACATTAATAGGAAGAACAAATGTAGGTAAATCGACATTATTAAATTTACTAGTAGGAGAAAAAGTAGCAGCAATAGCAAACAAAGTACAAACAACAAGAACAGCAATAAAAGGAATAGTTAACAGAGAAAACAGTCAAATTGTATTTACAGACACACCAGGAATACACAAACCAAAAACCAAGCTTAACGAAACAATGGTAGAAACATCATTTACAAGCCTAGCAGATGCAGATGTAGTATTATTTCTAATAGAAGCGACAAGCGAAGATATAGGCAGGGGAGATAGCATCATATTAGAAAAAATAAAAGAAGCAAAAAGAAAAACAATATTAATCATTAACAAAATAGACTTAGTAAAAAGAGAAAAGCTACTAAAACTAATAGAACTTTATAGCAAAGAATATAATTTTGAATCAGTAATTCCAATATCTGCAACAAACTCAAAATACAAAGAAATCATATTAGAAGAAATAGAAAAAAATCTAAAACCAGGCCCAGCATATTATGATGTAGAAGAATACACAGACCAAACATTAAGACAGTTGGCAGAAGAAACAATTAGAGAAAAAGCATTGAAATTATTGCAAGACGAAGTGCCACACGGAATTTATGTAGAAGTAGAAAAAATGAAACAAAGAAAAAACAAAAAAGGTGAAGAAATATACGACATAGAAGCAACAATCTATTGTTTAAGAGAATCACATAAAGGAATTATTATAGGAAAAAACGGAGAAATGCTAAAAAGAATAGGAAGAGCTGCTAGAATAGATATGGAAGAAAACTTCGGACTAAAAATCAACTTAAAAACTTGGGTAAAAGTAAAACCAGACTGGCAATCAAATGACTCTATTGTTAACAAATTTAAATTAAAATAATATAATTGTATAAAAAACAATAAAAAGGCAAAAGATAAAATTAAAGGTAAAACTTTAAGCAAAGGAGAGTATGACTTATGATTAAAAAAATAGCATGGGAAACATTTAAAAATACAGGTGATATCAATGCTTTTATGGAATTAAGACAAATAGAAAACTTGGAAAAAGGCATAGAAGAAAATCAAAGTTTTTTGGACAGGCCGAAAGAGTTTCAAGACAAAAATGATTAAATGTTTACAAATAAAATGCACTAAAAATGAAAGGGAAGAAATGTCAAACACAAAAATAAATGGAATAGTATTATCAGAAAGTAATGTAGGTGACTTTGACAAAATGCTAACAATATTAACTCCAAACCTTGGAAAAATATCGTGTGTGGCCAAAGGAGCAAGAAGACCTAAAAGCGCTCTTTTGGCTGGAACACAGATATTCAGCTTTGGAGAATATTTGGTATACAAAGGTTCACAAACATATCATATAAATTCAGTAGAACCAATAGAAGTATTTTATAATCTTAGAATAGACCTAGATAAATTGCAATATGCAGTACATATAAACAAAATCGTGCAAGACGTAACACACGAAAATCAAAATTGTTACAGAATATTACAATTGTTGCTAAATACACTATATACAATATCTGAGACAGATAAAAATTTAGATATGGTATTAGGTGTGTTTAAATTGCGCTTATTATGCATATTAGGTTTTACGCCACAAATACAAGAATGTACAAATTGCAAAGAAAAAGAAGAATTAGCATATTTTAGTATAAAAGATAATGGATTTAAGTGTAAAGTGTGTGGAAAACAGGATACAAGCGCGATTGCGATAAGTCAAAGTGCTTTTAATGCAATAAAGTATACGGTTACAGCACCACCTAAAAAGTTGTATTCTTTTAATTTAAAGGATGAAGCCTTAGAAGAGTTTAAGTTGGTAACTAAGATTTATTTTAATGAAAAACTTGAAAAAGAGTATTAGAAAATTGCCACTGGGGACGGACCTTTTTGGCAATTTTTTGCCACTGGGGACACTCCTTCCGAATTCTTGGGATTTTGCCTTGGGTGTCTATGTATTGATTTTAAATAAAAGTTGACAATAGAAAAATTAATGTATATAATAAAAATATAATCTATGTAGAAAAACGAAAAAGAGAGGAGCGATTTTTATGAAAATAAAAATAACAGGAAAGGAACTAAAGATAACAGAAGCAATCAACGATTATGTAGAAAGAAAATTAGACAGAATAGATAAATATTTCGAAGATGCAGAAGCAGAAGTTACTTTAAGAACAGAAAAAAATGAGCAAATAGCAGAAATCTATGTTACAGCAAATGGAGAAAAATACAGAGCGGTAACAGAAGATAAAGATATGTATGCATCTATTGATAAAGATATAGACATATTAGAAGGACAAATAAGAAAAGCAAAAACAAAAAAAGAAAAAATGATGAAAGACGCATCAATAAGAACAATGGAAGTTACAAATGAACAAGTAACTGAAATAAAAGATGAAATAGTAAAAACATCATACTATGAAATAAAACCAATGCTACCAGAAGATGCAGTTTTAAAACTACAAGAAAAACCAACACATAATTTCCTAGCATTTATAAATGTTGAAACAGGAAAAGTAAATGTTGTACATAGATTAAAAGACGGAAAAAATTACGGTTTAGTAGAACCAGAAGCGTAATAAGTGAACAGGGTGTTTTTGGGGACAGACCTTAAAAACACCCTGTTTAAATATTTAACAAATAAAAAATATTATAATTATTATTGGGTGTTTTTAAGGTCTGTCCCCAAAAACACCCAAAAACATCAAAAAAGAAGGCAGGAAATCAAATCCTGCCTTTATGTATTTATAAAAATATATAAAAACAAAATTTAACTTCCTGCGGTTTTGACTAAAACGTTCAATCTAAAAGTTTAACTATTTCATGTTTCTTTCAGCTTGTTCTATCATTTTTTTAACCATTTGTCCACCGATTTTTCCAGCGTCTCTTGCAGATATATCACCATTATATCCGTCTTTTAGGTTAACACCAACTTCACTAGCTACTTCATATTTGAATTTATCTAAAGCAGTCATAGCTTCTGGAACTAATTTTTTGTTACTTGAGTTTGCCATTGTTTTTTCACCTCCTGTAATATTACATATCAGAAAAAACCTTTGCTTTTTCTAATACTATAATCTGCAAAAAACAGAAAAAATAAACAGGAAATTTTTAGCAAAAATAAATTGCAATTTAAAAAGATTAAATATATAATAACAAAGAAGTGTCCCAAAGTGGACAAAATGTCCAAAAGGAAACGTCCCCAATGGACATATAAGGAGGAAATAAATAATATGTATAAATTAGTAGCAATAGATTTAGATGGAACAATGTTAAACAATTATGGTGTTGTAACAGAAAATACACAAAATACAATAAAAAAAATAATAGCACAAGGAACTGAAATAATAATAGCATCAGGAAGACCAATAGATTCGATAAAAACAATAGCAAAAGAAATTGGAAGCGAAAAATATTTTATAGCAGGAAATGGTGCTATTATTTATGATATCGAAAAAGATGAAATAATATACAAAAAAAATATGACAAAACAAAAAGTGTTAGAAGTAATAAAAATATGTGAAGAAAATAGCATATCTTATAATGTGTATACCGATAAAACTATACTTGCAACAGCACTAAAACACAATGTTTTGTATTATCACAAAGAAAATCTAAAAAAAGAAGATAATAAAAAAACTAATATTAGTATTGTAAAAAATATGTATGAATATGTAAAAAATATGAAAGAAGAGAATTTTCTAAAAATTACAATATGTGACGAAAATAAAATAGTTTTTAATTCAATAATAAAAAAACTAAAAAAAATAAGTGATATAGAGATTTTGGAAGTGTCTCATATGTCAAGGAAAATGATAAAACAAGGGACAGAAGATGTGCCAATAGAATACTATTACACAGAAATTTCGTTAGCTGATGTTGACAAATGGAATGCAATAGAATTCTTGATAAAAAAATTAGGAATAAAGCAAGAAGAAGTAATAGCAATTGGAGATAATATTAATGACAAAAAGATGATAGAAAATGCAGGGTTAGGAATTGCTATGAAGGGCAGTACGACAGTGGTTACGGACGTTGCAAATGATATTGCGCCAGCCAATTATGAAGACGGTGTTGCTCGAATATTACAAAAATATTACAATGGTATTAACTTTTAGTTACAGTTGTCGATAATAGTTGATTTTACACACTAATTGTTATAAAATAAAGTAAATGATTATTTGTTAAAAATATAAAATAAAATAAAGGGAGGAATTTGTAATGGCAACAAATCCAATGCAAAGAAAAGCAAGAAATTCATTTTTATTAGGAATGTTACTAATGTTAGTAATATCAGGAGCAATTATAGCAGTATTAGTATTACAACTTATGAATAAAATGAAAGAAGAAAAACAAGAAAAATTAGAAATGGTAAGCGTATATGTCTTAAAAAACGATGTTAAATCAGGACAAGTAATTACAAGCGATATGCTAGTTAAAGAAAATGTATACAAAAAATTCGTTCCAGCAAATGCAACAAGCAATATGGATATAATTGAAACATGGAAAATGCAAGATAAAGAAGGAAACGAAATATATATAAAAGCAAACGAAAAAGGCGACAATGGAATATATAAACTATACATAAGACGTAACGGAAGCGAATACGAAGTAAAACAAGAAGAAGAAACAGAACAATACTATATTGAAGTAAGAAACAACAAAGAATACATAGAGTTAAACAGTGTACCACTAGTAGCAAAAGTAGACTTAAATGAAAACACTGTATTAACAGAAGATTTAATAACAAGAGCTGACAACCTAGTACAAGATGACATCAGAAAACAAGAATACAACATAGTAGTATTACCAGTAGATATCACAACAGGAGATTATATAGATATAAGAGTTATGTTCCCAAACGGACAAGATTTCATAGTAGTATCTAAAAAAGAAGTTGAAATACCAAACATAGCAGGTATGGACTCAACTGATACAATTTGGGCAAACTTGTCAGAAGACGAAATATTACATATGAGCTGTGCAATAATAGAAGCAGCAAAAATACCAGGAAGTAAAATATATGCAAACAAATACACAGACCCAGGAATGCAAAGAGCAGCAACACCAACATATGTAGTAAACAGTGAAACACTTACACAATTAAGAAACGATCCAAACATACTAGAAAAAGCAATGCAACAAATAGTTGAAAGATACAGTGGAGAAGCTAATGTGACAATAAGAAATAATATAAATGGACAATTAAACAACGAAAACATAGACACACAATCAAACTTACAAACAAAAATGGAAGAAAGTATAACAAACTCTAAAAACACAAGAAAAGAATATGTAGAATCATTATCTACACCAACAACAGGTACAACTGCACAATAAAAGAAAGAAGGAGAAAATACATATGAAAAAAATAGGCTTTATAGGTGCTTATGACAAAATAGATTTAATCATATATGTTGCTAAAATACTAACAGTTTTAGGAAAAAAAGTATTAGTAATAGATGCAACAACAAATCAAAAAGCAAGATATGTGATACCAGCAATAAATCCTACAATAAAATATGTAACAGAATATGAAGAAATAGATATAGCTGTTGGTTTCTCTGACACAGAAGACATAAAAAGATACCTAGGTCTTGCCGAAGGTCAAGGCCTAGAATATGACTTTGTACTTATAGACACCGACAATTCAAAAGGATTTGAAAACTACAATTTAGAAGAAGCACAAAGAAATTATTTCGTAACTTCATTCGACGCATACTCTCTAAAAAAAGGACTTGAAGTATTTGTAGGACTAAACAGAGTAATAAGTTTAACAAAAGTTTTATTTTCTAGGACACTGGACAAAGAAGAAGATGACTACTTAAATTTCCTTTCATTAGGATACAAAGTAGCATGGAACGAACAAAGACAATACTTCCCATTTGAAAATGGAGATTTATCAGTAATACATGAAAATCAAAAAGTAGCAAAAATAAAGTTTAAAAAACTAAGTGTTGCATACAAAGACGGTTTAGGATATTTAGCTGATGAAATCTTAGGAAACGAAAATTCAAGTGCAACAAGGAGAGCAATAAAAATAATAGAAAGAGGAGTGTAAGATGTCAATTGTAACATTTTGGAGCAATGGAAAAGAGCAAACAGGTAAAACATTATCAGTAGCAGCTATTGGTACACATATGGCAATAGAACACAACTATAAAATACTTATTATTTCAACAGGCTATAAAGACAGAACACTAGACAATTGCTTTTGGAAACAAGTAAAACCTAAAAAGAACCGTGGGCTATTCGGACCAAACACAAACATAGGATTAGAAGATGGTATATCAGGAATAATAAAAGCAATGAACAGCAACAAACTAGCACCAGAAGACATAAGAAATTATACAAAAGTAATATTAAAAGACAGGCTAGAAGTATTGCAAAGCTTTAAAGGAAATGCCATGGAATATGAAGAACTAAAAAAAGCATATTCAGAAATAATAACAATAGCAAATTCATATTATGATTTAATATTAGTAGACTTAGACAAAGAATTAGGCAATGACATAGAAGAAATAATATTAAACAAATCAAATGTAATAGTAGCCAACATTGGACAACGACTATCAAGCATCAATGAATTTGTAAAAATAAGAGAAGAAAAACCAATATTAAAATCACAAAAAACAATAATATCAATAGGAAGATATGACAAATTTTCAAAATACAACACAAAAAATATTTCAAGATATTTAAACGAAAAAAATCAGGTAATAGCAATACCATACAACACACTGTTTTTCGAAGCAGCTGAAGAAGCAGAAGTAGTAGACTTATTTTTCAGAATGAAAAAAATAACAGACAGTGAAGATAGAAACGTAATATTTATATCAGAAGTAAAAAGAGCTGATGACAACATAATATATAGGATACAAGACTTAGCAATGAAAATGTAAGGAGGAACCTTTAAATGACAATAATGAACATTGTGCTAATCATCGTAGTGTTAGGAATTGCCGCATATGCAGTAGTATATGTCATAAAAAAGAAAAAAACAGCAGAAGTAGAATCACTAATAGAAGTAGACGACAAAACCTACACAATCGAAAAAATGACAGAATTCGTAAAGAAAAGATTAGACGAAATAACAAAAATAAACTTATATGACATTGGTCTTTCAGAAGAAGAATTAAAAAGAAGAAAGAACAAAAAATACGAATTGAAAAAAGCCTTAAAAGGATGTACATATGGAGACGTTAATGATAAAAAATACGTAAAAGAATTGATATTCGACATACTTCAAAAAGAATACGGAGTAACAGAAAGCAACATATCAAAAGCAATTCCATTTGATATACCATCACTTTTAACAGCACAAGACAAATTCGACATATTAATATATGCATATAAAAAAGAATTTGGATATGAAGCACTAACAGAATTAATAAAAAAATATAACCTAGCAGAACTAAAATATGTCGAAGGTGAAACAAAACCATCTTACGTAATAACAAGCAAAGAAATTGAAGACATCTACGAAACAGAAAATATAATGTTATCATTTTCAGACAAGCTAAGTGTAATAGTACAAAGAATATACCAACACTACAAAGGTTATAGTAGTATAGACGAAGTAAGAGATATGAACATAGACGGTGTATCTGGTGGTGTATCTGGACTTCCAGAAAGTTTCCTAAGCCAAGTAGCACAAAGTGATGGAGACTACCTAGAACAAATAGCAGAACACAAAGTTCCAAGAGCATGTGACAGTATATGGATATTCTTCCAAGGTAAATCAATAAGATTAGCATTCTTATCATTTGGAACAGAATCAGAGCTAAAAAGAGTATGTCAAAACATATATAAATACAACAACCCAGGACAATTATCAGACACAAATGGATACAAAATCAATGAAATGAAAGACGGTTCACGTGTCGTTGTTGTAAGACCAAGTTTCTCTGAAACATGGGCATTCTTTGTAAGAAAATTTGACGTAAAACGTTCAACACTTGAACAATGGTTCAAAGGAGAACCAGGTTCACTAGAATCAATAGAATTATTAAAATACTTAGTAAAAGGAGCAAGAATTATATCAATCACTGGTGAGCAAGGTTGTGGTAAAACAACAATGCTTATGGGAATGATTGAAAACATATACGAAACAATGAACATCCGTGTTCAGGAAACAGCATTCGAGCTTCATTTAAGAAAAATATACCCAACAAGAAACATATTAACATTCCGTGAAACAGACACAATCTCAGGACAAGAAGGTCTAGACGTTCAAAAGAAAACTGACGGTTCTGTTAATATAATCCGGAGAGGTTGCAACAGACCCCGTAGCATCTTGGATGATACAAGCAGCCCAAGTTGCATCTAAATTTACATTATTTACTCACCACGCAAAAACATTTCCAAACTTAGTAACAGCACTAAGAAACTCAATGTTAAGAGCAGGAGTATTTAAAAACGAAAAAACAGCAGAAGAGCAAGTTGTACAAGTATTAAACTTTGACATTCATTTAACAAAAGATTTTAGGGGAAAAAGATATGTAGAAAGAATAACAGAATGTATACCAATTGAAGAAAAAAATGAATATACATTTGACCACAGAAAAGAAAAAACACTAGAAGGAAAATTTGACAAATTCTTTGACAACGCAACAAGATATTTTGAAAAAGTAACAGACAGACAATTATACATACACAGAAACATATTAGAATATGTTGATGGAGAATATATAATAACAAACCCAATAACAGACAAAAACCTAAGCGAAATGAGACTAAATATGGACGACACAGACCTTGCAGAATTCGACGAATTCGTTAAAAAACATTGGGGAAAAACATATTCACGCAAAGAAACAGTAGAAGTATCAGCAACAACAGAAGAACCAAAAAGAAGAGGAAGAAAAAAGAAAAATGAAATATAATGCCAATACAAAGGGAGGTGCTATTTCTAAGTGAACAACCAAATGTTAGTCTATATAATGGGTGGAGCAGTTGCTGCCCTTGTAGTAATAATATTCTTATATGTAATAATATCAAAGAAAACGCAAAAATCTGAATACAAAAAAATAAAGCAATTACAAGAAGGAACAAGAGATAGAAGATTTTCAGCCGAAGTATTACTACAAAAACTATATTTAGCATACATAAAAATACCATTTTTAAAAAGATATGTATTAAAAGTAAGAAGAAGACTAGAAATAATAAATATAGACGACGAATACAACACAAGAAAAGGTACAGCAAAAATCCTTACAATAGCATTAACAATAATAGTACCTCTAATGATAGTAACAATAGCAATAACATCTTCAAACTATTTATTAATGTCAATACTATTAATCTTTGAACTATTTATGGTAGATACATTCATAGACGGTTCAGTAGATAAAATAGACAACAACATATTAAAACAACAAATAGAATTCTTTTCAGAAATAAGACACGCATACCATGAATTCAACATGGTAGAAGAAGCAATATATCAAGTATCACAAGATGACGAAAAAGAAGTATCAAGACAAGGCGAAAAGATATATGAAATATTAATATCAGATGATCCTGAAAATGAATTAGAAAAATATTACGATATAGCTCCAAACAGTTACTTAAAAGAATTTGCCGGAGTATCATACCTAACAAAAGAATTTGGTGACAGAAAAGTAGATGGAGCATCATTATACTTAAAAAATATAAACAACATAACACAAGAAATGCAACTAGAAATTTTGAAAAGAGACAAATTAAACTATGTATTTCAAAGTTTATCAGTAATATCAGTAGTACCAGTATTGCTACTAGAACCATTAAAAAGCTGGTCAATATCAAACTTCTCATTCACACAAAGTTGGTATGAAGGAAAACCAGGATTAATAGTTCAAATACTAATAATACTAATTACTGTTATGTGTTATATATTAGTTAGAAAATTAAAAGACAATGGGTCAACAGCAATAAACACAAGAAACACAGAAAACCCATGGCAACAAAGACTATACAGTAAAAAAATAATCAAAAAAATAGTAGACTTATTTATACCAAAAGAAGGAACAAAAGAATATAAGAAAATTCAACAAATGCTAAAAGACTCAGCATCACATTTAAAAATGGAATGGCTATATGTAAATAGAATAACCATTTGCATAGTAACATTTTTTGCATCAATTATACTATTTGCACAATTGCACTCAGTTGCAATAAATTACATATATACAGAGCCGACAACAGACTATAATATAATAGGGGACTTAACAGATAAAGACAGGAAAAAGGCTATGGAAATAACTGAAATGGACAACTATTTCCTAGATATGTTTAGAGGAAAATTAGACACTACAACAGCAGATGTTGAATTAGCATTTAGAAGATCAAGATACTATGAAGAAGATATGGCAGATGATGAAATTACAGAAACTGCAAGAAGAATAGTAGAAGACAAACTAGCAATAATCAATACAGAATACCTACAATGGTTCGAAATCTTACTAGCAATAGCATTCGCACTAGTTGGATATATGGCACCAATTGGATTGCTAATGTTCCAAGTAATAATGAGAAAGCTAGAAATGGAAGACGAAGTAATGCAATTCCAGACAATTATATTAATGCTTATGAGAATTGAAAGGGTAAATGTTGAAATTATACTAGACTGGCTAGAAAGATATTCAAACATATTCAGACCACAAATTACAAGATGTGTGAACAACTATGAAGCAGGAGCTTGGGAGGCTCTAGAAGCTATGAAAGAAGAAGTTTCTTATCAGCCATTAATCAGAATAATAGAAAGCTTACAAGCAGCAGTAGAAAAAATACCAATTAGAGATGCCTTTGATGAATTAGACTCAGAAAGAGACTATTACAAAGAAAAACGTAAAGAATCAAACGAAAGATTAATCAAAAGAAAAGGTATGATAGGAAAAGGAATTGGATTTACTCCAATGATTGCAATGTTCTGTGGATACTTAATTATTCCATTAGTATTTATAGGATTAACAAGTATGTCAAACTCATTTGCTTCTATGTCAGCATTATAGAATAGGAGGAATTTATGGAAAATGCATCAAAAGCCCTGCTTATGGCAGGGGGGATTTTAATAGCATTACTAATTTTGGGAGCACTTATTATGATGTTCACAAGCTTGCAAGATTATCAGAATACTAATGATGCGCAAACTAAAAATAGCCAAATTGCACAATTTAACAATCAGTTTGAGCCTTATAATAAAGACAGCTTGACTTTGATGGAACTTAAGAGTGTTTATAATAAGATAGAAAGTAATAATGCTCAACACCCAGAATATAAAATTGAGCATAACATAAATGAAGCATTACTAAAGAATAAAGCAGGTCTAAGTAATGATGATTATAATAAATTTTTAACTCCAAATGGTTTTAGAACTATTGATGATGCAAAGAAACAAAATTTGAAATTTAAATGTCTATCAGATAAAATAGAATATAAAAATTTGGATAACAGAATTAGTAAAATGTATTTTGACATAAATAATTAGGAGGAAAATATGGAGAATGCATCAAAAGCATTGATAATGGCAGGTGGAGTTTTAATAGGAATACTTATTTTATCATTAGCTGTATACTTATTTATTGATTTTGGTGGTAAAGCATCAGTAATACATGATCGCATAACATCAAATCAATTAACACAATTTAATGCACAATTTAATGTATATGCAGGAAGAAATGATGTAACAATTTATCAAATAATTACAGTTTCAAATTTAGCATACCAAAATAATATAAATGAAGAAGATGATACGTACAAAGTACAAGTGTTTCTTGAAGGAAAAGGAAAAATAAGTGATCAACAAGATCGTAGGAATTTAATTACTGATTATAGTGCAGTAGATACTTCAACAGGAGAAATTAAAGACCTATTTAAATGTAATTTAGTAAAATATCATGAAAATGGAAGGGTATCAGAAATACACTTCTCAAAAAACAGCTAATATAATAAATACTTGAAAAAACGACAAAAAAGTGCTATAATAAAATAGGGAGTTACAATGAAGAAAATAGCAATATTTTTTATTATAATAATAGCAATAGTATCTACAATTGCTTACATATATTTAAACCAAATAGCAACAAATAGAACATTGCAAAAAGCAAATGCCCAATTCAGTATAAAAAAAGACCAAGAAATGATAGGTCAAGAACTAGCAACAATAATGAACAGAGTAATAAATACAAATGAAAAAAATGAAATTCCTAAAAATGATAAAGGCGAATTTATTGAAAATAATGAAAATTCAATAAAAATGGATATAACATTTACAGATGTTGATGTAACATATGCAATAGAGCGAATAGGACAAGCTGGAATAGCAAGTTTTGTTCAAAATTATAGGGGAATTACATTTAGGTGTAGCGAAGTTCAATATCATAAATCAACAGGAAGAATAAAGTATATGAGATTTGAACAAGTTACAGAATAAATTATGTTATTAATGTTACTAAATTAGAGTTTAGTAAAAATGTAAATAAATTAAATTACAAATGAAGGGAGAAATGTATTATGGAGAATGCGTCAAAAGCATTAATTATAGCAGGAGCTATATTATTAGCTATATTATTAATATCTTTAGGAATTATGATATTCAGCCAAGCGCAAGACACAGTATCAAATAGTGGGATGTCTGATGCTGATAGACAATCATTCAATAACAGATTTTTAAAATATGAAGGAGATCAAAAAGGCACAGTAGTAAAAGCATTATTAAATGAGATTATAGCATCCAATGCTGATCCAAATAATTCAGATAGACAAGTTAAAGCAAATGGAGCAGCCGTAACTTCAACTAACACAGCAGGAAGTGTTCCTATTAAAACTTCAGAATTATATACAGTGACAATGAAATTTAATACAGGTACATCAGGTACTGGTAGAATAAACGATATGACTATTACAAAAGCAACAAATAACTAGTAAAAAGGAGGTATACTATGGAAAATGCAGTAGAAGCATTAAAAATGGCAGGTTCAGTTTTATTGTTTGTTATGGCACTTTCCATAGCTATGCTATCTTTTACACAAGCAAGAAGTGCGATAGACACATTAGTTGAATATTCAGATAGAGAGTACTCAACAATAGAAAACGACGATAGATTTTATTATAGAACAGGTAAGACAGAACGATATGTTGGAATGGAAACAATAATTCCAACAATATATAGAGTACTTGATGAAAGCTATAGAATAATATTTAAATTTCCAGATGATTATTATTTATATATAGATAAAACTCAAAACAGAAAGATTTGTGAAATTGACTTTACTATAGACCAAAATGGTATTAGTGATAGACTAAATTTCTTAAATTCAATAGTGTATAATTTGCCTGATAAGAACGGAGATAATACAAATAGAATAAATGATTCACAGAGCTTGCATGATTATCTTATAGAAAAGTTAAAGAATAATTATAAGATAAAAGAATCATTAGGTACATATTATAATGAAGACAGAAGAACTAAAAAAGATATCGAAGCAAACATAACAGAGAAGTTATCTGAGGTTTCAGAAGTTAATAAAAAAGAAGCGAGAGTAATAACATATACATTTGAATAAAAATAAAAGCAAGAATAATGTAATATATTTTACATTATAAGTATTAATTGTAAAAAAGGAGGAGATAATATGAGCGATACTTTAATAACAGTAATTGCTATAGGACTAGCAGCAATTTTAATGTTTGTATTTCCACTAATGACAATATCAGATAGAACAGATGATGTATCTCAATTAGCAGTAAAAACAGCTACCACAGAATTTGTAGATACAGCAAGAACAACAGGAAAAATAACAGAAGCTAATTACGATAAATTTCTTGAAACAATAACATCTACAGGTAATACTTATGATGTAGAATTAGAAGTAGAAGTAAGAGATACAAATTTAGGAAAGAAAACTTCAATGGTACAAGCTGATAAAATAGGTGAAAATGCATCATATACAGTATATACTTCACAAATTATGAACGAATGGGATAAGCAAAAGAAAGCAGGCAAGACAGAAGCTATATATTACTGTAAAGAAGGAGACTTGATTTCTGCACGTGTAAAAAATACAAACCAAACAATATCACAACAATTAAAGAATTTCTTTTATACAGTAACAGGAAATGATACATACACAATTGCTGCAAATCATGCAGGAATTGTGACTGCAAATGGAAGATAATTATAGATAAACAAAAATAGCTTGTAATTATATTACAAGCTATTTGCAAATAAAATATAAAAGTTTAATATAAACTAAAGAGAGGGAAGCTATGAAAATACAAGGATTAGCGGTTCTAGCAATAATACTAATTTTACCAATGACCATAATATTAAATAGTTATTCAGCAAATAAAATAAAAACAATAGATTTGCAAATGACTTATGATTCGAGATTAAAAGTTGCGACATATGACGGAATAAAAGCTTTTCAAATGAATATGTCAAATAGCGCAACTTCAAATATATCAGATTCTAAGATGAGAGATATAAAAGCAGCAATAAATACATTTTATAATTCATTATCAAGTCAATTTAGTATGACAGGTTATGGTGAAGATGTATTGCAAGCTTATGTACCAGCAATTGTCTATACATTATATGATGGATATTACATTTATTCAGATTATAAAAATACATTAAGCTCAAATGATTCTTTTTATGATAATGCAAGTGAAAAATATAAAGATGGAGAACAGTTATATGGATTAAAGCCATATATTTATTATAGTTGCAGATATCAAAATTCTAATTATGATGTTGTAATAACATATACATTAGATTCATATATAACAATTCAAGGAACAATCGGCGGAAAACCAGTTAATGAGTCAGGATATTTATTAAGTGGAGTTACATATAATGAAGCAACAGATGAAGTTAAGTACAGAGGAATAAGAATAGATGAAGAGAATAACAAAGAAGGTTTGAAACAGTATGTGTATATTCCAGGAGAAATGAGAGATGGTAATGGATTTATAGGAAAGAAATTAACATATACAACAGTTAATGGTACAGAAGCTAATGGTCAAACTCGGTGCAATACAAAAATATCCATATAGAAAAATAAATGGCGTTAAATATTATGTAGATGTTGATAACAACGTGTTTTCAGTATTGAATGATAATAAAGAATCACTTTTAAATGCTAAGGCAAACAAAATTATAAATAATACATCTGCAAAAGAATTTTATAAAGAAGCATATAAATTTAAACAGAAGTTTGAATATGGATATGTAAGGGAACAAGAAGAACCAAATTTATCGCTTTTAAGAGATTTATCAGTAGATGATGCTATAAATTCAGAAGGAATAAAATATAAAAATATAGAAAATAATCCATATATAAGTTCTACTGGAAATAAAATTTTTGATGAATGGTTTAATACAAATAATAACGAAACTTTTATAGAAGATGAAAACTCTAATTTTAATAGGCACAGAAAGGAAGTAATAAGGAATTCAATTGAATCAAATTTAATTGTAGCAATTTCAAACTATAATAATATATATAAAGAACAAAGTGGTACAGAAGTTAATTTTGCTATGCCAAAATTGAAAGATGAAGAATGGGAAGAGCTAACAACAAACATATCTATGATTACATTTTTACAAGGATTAAATATAGGTGGGAAAATATATAATGGATATGCCTATGTTCCAAATGATATTAATGAAGACTTTGTATCAGAAGACTCAATATATATCACAGCAAATAATAAATATTATAAGGTAACAGATGTAGATTTAACAAATGGAAATGTAGATATAAATAATGCCACAGGTGTATTTAATGTGGATTTTGAAAGAAGGACGATAGAAGGTACATATAATGAAGTATTAGGAAATAGTTATAAAAATGAATCTGCGATAACAAGATTAGAAGAGCTATGTAAAGAAAGGGGAACAGGAGAACTAAAAGTAGAGAGAACAGCTAATGGAACAATTGAAAACGTTTACATTAAGCATAAAAGAAATATATATTTTTATCCAAAAGAAGAACTAGGTTCGTATACTTCAATAATTACTTTAAACTCAGATAGTGGAATAGATTTAAAAAATGGTACAGGTAATACTCACAAAATAACTGGAGTTGTGAGAAAGACTTATGACGCAACAAATAAAGAGTATAAAATATTGCAATTATATTATACAGCGTTAGGAAGAGAAAGATATGGAATGCGTAGAGTTACGATCAGCCCATTTCCAACAACATCAAAATGTTTAGAGGAATAAACTATATCAGAGCCATAAGCAAATTAAAATTTGAATTAAAAAAGAATATAAAAATAAAAAATGTAAATACTAATAATAGTAAAAATTAAGGAGAAAAACTATGAAAAAATTCTTAAAAATGCTATTATTAGTATTTTTTCTATTAATAATATATATTTATACACTAGTAATATCAAATATACCAAACAAACTAGTAATATTTGAAGGAGAAAGTATAAATATGAAAACACTTATAGGAATGAACATTAAAAGCAAAGAAAATACAATAGAAACAGCATCAACAAACGCAAACAAAATAAGTGAACAAATAGGAAAAAGAACACTAGAAGTAAGTTTCTTAGACACTGTAAAGCTCAAAGATATTGATGTAAACGTATTACCAAGAACGACAATAATACCAGTAGGAAATATAGCAGGAGTAAAACTATACACAAGTGGAGTACTAGTAGTAGGAATGTCAGAAATAGAAGGAAACGACAGCAAAAAATATAAGCCATATGAAAACACAGGGATAAAAGAAGGGGACACAATAATAAAAATCGACGACAAGCAAATCAGCACAACAGAAGACCTAATAAAAACAGTAAATATGTCAAACGGACAAGACATCAAAGTAAAATTTATACACCAAGAAGAAACAAAAGAATGCAGTATGACACCTGTAAAAACAAACAAAAGTGAATACAAACTAGGATTATGGGTTAGAGATAGTGCCGCAGGAGTAGGAACAGTAACATTTTACGAACCAGCAAGTAAAACATTTGGAGCATTAGGTCACGGAATAACAGATATAGACACAAATGAGTTGATAAATATATCATCAGGTGAATTTATAACAACAAGAATATTAAACATAACCAAAGGTGAAGTAGGAGAACCAGGTAAAATACAAGGAACAGTGGAAAATCAACAAAATATAGGCACGATAAGCAAGAATAGTAGGTTTGGAATATATGGAAAAGTAAACAATTTAGCAAGCTTAAATATAGACAAGTCAAAAGAAGTAGAAGTGGCACTACGAGATGAAATAAAAACAGGAAAAGCAACAATATTATGCAGTTTGGATAATCAGCAACCAAAGGAATATGAAATTGAAATAGAAAAAATATATAAGGAAAATAATTATGATAACAAAAGTATGCAAATAAAAGTAACAGATCAAAGATTAATTGACAAAACTGGTGGAATAATTCAAGGTATGTCTGGTGCACCGATATTACAAAATGGTAAATTTATTGGTGCGGTTACACATGTGCTTGTTAATAATCCAAAAGAAGGGTATGCTGTTTTCGGGGATATGATGTTGAAACAATCTAAAAATGTCGAATAATGTTGGATTTTGTCGAACTGAAAAATAGAATGAAATTTTTTTATGAAATATGCAAAAAACTATTGCATATTTTATTTTTTGGTTGTATAATCTGAATTAGCTTAACTAAGTAGGTGCACTCCAAAGAAAAAACTAGACTAAGGAGGTAATATATGGAACAACAAATGTTAAAAGAAATTTTACAAGCTGTTAAGGAAAATAAACAAGAGATAAATAATGTGGAGACAAAATTGCAAAAGGATATAAAAGACCTGAGAGAAGAAATGAACGAAAGATTTGAGAAAGCAGACAATAAAATAGACAATGTTGACAAAAAAGTAGACACATTGAGAGAAGAAATGAACGAAAGATTTGAGAAAGCAGACAATAAAATAGACA
>CAOPES010000007.1:34546-117846 GCA_948502395.1 uncultured Clostridia bacterium
GAGAAGAAATGAACGAAAGATTTGAGAAAGCAGACAATAAAATAGACAATGTTGATAAAAAAGTAGATAATGTTAATAAAAGAGTAGACGATATTGACAAAAAAGTAGATACATTGAGAGAAGAAATGACTGGAAAAATCGAAAAGGTAGACCAAAAAGTAGATGCATTGAGAGAAGAAATGACTGGAAAAATCGAAAAGGTAGATCAAAAAGTAGATACATTGAGAGAAGAAATGAACGAAAGATTTGAGAAAGCAGACAATAAAATAGACAATGTTGACAAAAAAGTAGATGCATTGAGAGAAGAAATGACTGGAAAAATCGAAAAGGTAGACCAAAAAGTAGATACATTGAGAGAAGAAATGGATAAGAAATTTGACAAACACACAAAAGAAATAGCAGAAGAAATAAGAAGTGTTGGTGAAATTATCTACAAAAAAATTGAGGATGAACATAAAATAATAGTGCAAGAGATAAGAAACGAATTCAACCCTGAAATAGACAGAAACCAAAAGAAACACAAAATATATGAAACACAAATATTAGAAATCTACAAAAAACAACAGAACGTTTAGAAAATTAGCTTAAAAAATAAAAAATGTTAGAAATAAAAAAATATAAAGGTGCTTTTGAATTATGCATCAAAAGCACCGAATATACACAATATTTAATCAACTAGCATAGGACCAATTTTAGTAACAGTACCAGCTCCAAGAGTTATAACAACATCATTTTCATTAATATGTTCTTTTACAAAACGAACACACTCATCAAAATCTGGAATATATTTTGCATTTTTTCCAAGTAAATTTATTTTATCAACTAGATCACTAGAAGAAATTCCAAAAACATTATTTTCTCTAGCAGCATAAATATCCAAAACAATAACATTATCAAATAAAAGCAAAGCATCTGCAAAATCATCTAACAAATTTTTAGTCCTACTATATGTATGTGGTTGAAAAACAACCCAAGATTGATTATATTTTTTATTCGCAAGGGAATTAGCAGTTGCCCTTATTTCAGTAGGGTGATGAGCATAATCATCATAAACACTAGCTATATTATTAATCTTCCCTTTATATTCAAATCTTCTATGTGCACCAGTAAACTTAGATAAAGCTATTTGTATATCATTCTTACTTATACCATATTCAGTAGAAAGGCTCAAACAAGCCAAAGCGTTAAGAACATTGTGCATACCAGGTACTGATAAATGAATATTAGTGAAAAATTCATTTTTATAATATACATCAAACATAGCAAAGCCGTCATTATCAAAAGTAATGTTTTTTGCTATAAAGTCCGCATTTTCGTTATGAATACCATATGTAACTATTTTTGCAGATGTAAAGTTTTTTAAATTCAAACAATTTTCATCATCAGCATTCAAAATTAAAAGACCATCATCTGGTAAAAGCTTAACATATTTTACAAAGGCATTTTTTATATTTTCAAAATTTTTAAAATAATCAAGATGATCATTATCAATATTTAAAATTATTTCAGCTTTTGGACTAAATTTTAAGAAACTTTCAACATATTCACAAGCTTCAATAACAAAATGTTCGCTATTTCCAACCTTGTAATTTCCGTCAATTTGTTTTAGATAAGCCCCAACTTGAATACTAGGGTCTTTTAAACCTTCTAAAAAACAAAGTGATACCATTGAAGTTGTTGTTGTTTTTCCATGTGTTCCAGAAATACATATTGAATCTTCATAGCAACGTGTTAAATCACCTAAAAAATCTGCTCTTTCAATTGTAGGAATATTTAATTCTTTTGCTTTTTGCATTTCAGGGTCATCTTGTTTTACAGCAGCAGAATAAACCACAACATCAGATGTTTCAACATCTTCTAAGTTGTGTCCAACTGTAACTTTAATTCCTAATTGTCTTAATTTATCTAATGTTTCAGAATCAGCTCTATCTGAACCAGTAACGTGAAATCCCCAGTTTAGCAAAATTGCAGCAATTCCGCTCATACTAACTCCACCAATTCCTATCATATGAATATTTTTGTATTTTTTTATATTATCTATGTTTGGCATTAAAAACACACTCCTCTTATATAACGTGTAAATTATATAATTTTATTAGAAAAAATTCAATAGTTTATTGAAAAATATAGTGTAATATATGCATAAAATAATATATAGGTTACAATTATCAAAAAATAGTAAAAAGAAATAAAAAAATTTAATACAAATAAAAATAATATCAAATTAACAGGTAGAAAAAGTTTTACAAAATTTTTGTAAAAAAAAGAAGGAAAAACATTTTTTATGAAGAATATTATAATTGTACATAAGATTAAACGGATATGTACAAAATATTATAAAACATAAGGAAGGAAGGTGCACTAAGATGCAAATTACAGACGTACGTTTAAGAAAAGTAAATTCAGAGAACAGAATGAAAGCTGTTGCTTCTGTAACATTCGATAACGAATTCGCAGTTCACGATATCAAAGTTATCGAAAGCCAAAACGGATTATTCATAGCTATGCCTAGCAGAAAAACTCCAAACGGAGAATTCAAAGATATAGCTCATCCAATCAATGCTGAAACAAGAGAGAAAATTCAAAAAGCTATTTTAGAAGCTTATGAAGCTCCAGAAACAGAGGAATCAGCAGAATAATTGATAAATAGAAAAGCACTTTCGAGTGCTTTTTTTGGTATCTAATATGCGATTGCCAAAAAGGTCCGTCCCCAATGGCAATATTTTCAACAAAATTGGTAAAAAAACTTGAAAAATAAGTAAAAACATAATAAAATAAATAATAGTGACAAATGATTATAACAAAAAAGAATAGGAGAAAACAATGTATTTAATAGTAGGACTTGGAAATCCAGAAGAAGATTATAGTAACACAAGACACAACATGGGTTTTAATACAATTAATAAATTAGCCAAACAATATGAGATTGAGCT
Organism: uncultured Clostridia bacterium; assembly: GCA_948502395.1. Lineage (GTDB taxonomy): Bacteria > Bacillota > Clostridia > TANB77 > CAG-508 > CAG-269. The sequence continues at coordinate 37,480 of CAOPES010000007.1, forward strand.
AAATAAAAAGAAGTTCAAGGGATTGTATGGAACTGGAATAATAGAGAATGAAAAAGTAATATTACTAAAACCACAAACATTTATGAATTTAAGTGGGGAAAGTATAATAGAAGCAATAAATTTTTACAAAATAGAAGAAGATAAAATTATAATTATATATGATGATATAGACACAAAAGAAGGTGCAGTAAAAATAAGAAAAACAGGTGGCCCAGGGACTCATAATGGAATGAAGTCAGTAGTGGAACATATCAAAACAAGAAATTTTGCGAGAGTAAAAGTTGGAATAGGAATGCCAGAAAATAAGGATGATTTAATAAATTATGTAATAGGGGCAATTCCAGAAGAAGGGAAAGAAATTTTAGAGAGTGCAACAACGAATGCAAAAGATGCGGTTGTGGAAATTATAAAAAGTGGTGTGGACAACGCAATGAATAAATTTAATTAATGATGTTTTTGGTGACTGAGAAAAAACATCGGATAAGGATGGGAAAAATGACAGAATTATTTATACAAAAAAATGGAATTAATAAACAGATAGCATTAATAGAAAATGAAAAGTTAGTAGAGTATTATGAAGAAGATGAAAATACCAATAGACGTGAAGGAAATATTTATATAGGTATAGTAAGAGATGTAATAAAAGGAATGCAATCAGCATTTGTAGATATTGGGACAGAGAAGAATAGTTTTATACATTTAAAAGATATATTGCCTAAAATAGATGAAACAAAAGAGAAATATGATGATAACATAAAAGTTTCAGATATAATTAAGCAAAATCAAAAGATTTTAGTGCAAGTAAAAAAAGACAGCAATGAGAAAAAAGGTGCAAGAGTATCAACACATATCAATTTGCCAAGCAAATATTTGGTGTTTATGCCAAATACAGATATAATTACAGTTTCTCAAAAAATAGAAGATGAAGAAGAACAAAAGAGATTGGTGAAGTTGGTAAGAGACAATTTAAGTGCTGGAAATGGTGCAATAATAAGAACATCTGCAAAAGGGAAAGAGAAAGAAATTATCGATGATATAAAAAATATAGAAAACAAATGGAATGAAATTATACAAACTAGTATAAATCCAAAGCTAAATAAGGCAAAATTGTTGTATAAAAGCGAAAATATCATAGAAAAGATATTATTAGATTTAAGTACAAAGGGAATTGACAGAATAGTTGTAAATAATAAGCAAGAATATGAAGAAATTGCGAAGTTTATAAAAAATAACACAGAACATCAAAATGTAAAGATAGAAATAAATAATCGAGATATTTTAGAAATATATGATTTAAACAAGCAAATAGAGAAATCTCAAAATAGAAAAGTATGGCTAAAATGTGGTGGATTTATTACAATAGACAAGACAGAAGCATTAACAGCAATTGATGTAAATACTGGTAAATTTACAGGGAAAGAAGATTTACAAGAGACAATTTTTAAAGTGAACAAAGAAGCTACAATTGAAATTGCAAAACAACTAAGATTAAGAGATTGTGGCGGAATAATAATAATAGATTACATTGATATGCAAAAAGAAGAAGACAAACAATCAATTGAAAAATTACTAAAAGAAGAATTAAAAAAAGATAGAACAAAAACACAAGTTGAAGGTTTTACAAGGTTAGATTTAATGGAAATGACAAGAAAACATATATGTAGCCATAAGGAGTAGAAAATGAACGTAGGATTTGTACATTTAGGATGTAGTAAGAATTTAATAGATACAGAAACAACAATAGGAAAATTCAAAAGCAATAATTACACAATTGTAAATGATGAAGAAAAAGCAGACATAATAGTTGTAAATACATGTGGATTTATAGATTCTGCCAAAGAAGAAGCAATTAATACAATCTTAGAAATGGCAGAATATAAGGAAAAAAGATGCAAATACTTAATAGTAATGGGATGTTTAGTCCAAAGGTATTATGAAGATTTAATAAAACTATTGCCAGAAGTGGACTTGTTCATCAAAATAGATGAATATGACAAGTTATGGGAGAAAATCGAAGATCTAATAAAAAAAGACATAGTAGAAAAATCAAAAACAAAAACATCAACTAAAATAAGCGAAATACCAGTAATGCCAATGTTTGAACAAAAAGAGTTTTTAGATAGGACAATAACAACAGGAAAAAACTTTGCATACTTAAAAATAGGTGAAGGATGTAGCAACAGATGTACATATTGTGCAATTCCATACATAAGAGGCCCATTTGTAAGCAGGCCAAAAGAAGACATTATACAAGAAGCTGAAAAATTGGCTGAAAAAGGAATAACAGAATTAATAATTATTGCGCAAGATACAACAAAATATGGAGTTGACTTATATGGAGAAAGCAAATTAGCCGAAATCTTAGAAAATCTATGTAAAATAGATGGAATAAAATGGATTAGATTTTTATATACATATCCTGAAGGAATAACAGACGAATTAATTGATGTTGTAGCTAAAAATGAAAAAATAGCAAAATACTTTGATATACCAATTCAACATATATCAGACAATATATTAAAGAAAATGAACAGAAAAACAAGCAAAAATAACATAACACAATTAATTGAAAAAATAAGAAACAAAATACCAAATGTAACACTTAGAACAAGCTTAATAGTAGGCTTCCCAGGAGAAACAAATAGCGAATTTGAAGAATTACTACAATTTGTAAAAACAGCAAAATTTGATAAATTAGGAGTATTCCAATACTCAAAAGAAGAAGGAACACCAGCAGCAAAATTACCAAATCAAATACATGGAAACACAAAAAAATCAAGATATAACAAAATAATGGAAGCACAACAAAAAATATCAAGAGAACAATTAGAAAAGAAAATTGGAACACAATGTGAAGTGCTTATAGAAAACATATCATTTGACAATAAATATTTCATTGGTAGAACAATGCAAGATGTGCCAGATATAGACGAACTGGTATATATAAAAAATGACGAAACAGAAAAAGAAAATCAAATTTTAAATACGTATAAAAAATGCAAAATTACTGATGTGAGCAATTATGATCTAATGGGTGTTTTTGGGGACAGACCTTAAAAACACCCACTAGATATAACTGAAAAAAGTAAGGTTTAAAGCTAAAAATGAGGGTGTTTTTAAGGACTGTCCCCAAAAACACCCTGATTTAAAAAGGAGAAAGTAAAAATATGGAAGAAGTATTAGATAAAATGAGAGAACTAAAATTCAACAGAGAGAACGACTTTATAGAAAAAGGGCAAGATAATAAAAAGGTGGCAAACGTAAAATATCTTGGAGTTATAGAATATAATGGAGAGCCAAAACAAATTTACTTGTTGCTTGAACAAGAAGAGAAAGAAGACGGAACTACAATTGATATTGAAAGATATTACACAGAAGACGGCGAATTTTTAGGTGGGAATAATAAATCTGACCAATATGATTTTATAATTTTAGCAAAAGAGCATCAAGATGATGAAAAATTGTTAAAGAGCTTACAAGATTTAGATAAAGATGGAGAACTAGATTTAAATAAGTTGGAAGATGAAAGGTTAGAAGAAATTGCATTAGCATTAGGTATAAGCAAGGAAGAAATTAAAAGAATGGCTGAGATTGATGCTGACAAACAAATTGATGAAAAAGAAGATAACAAAGAAGAAATAGATGAGAATATCAAACAAGACGATGAAAAGGAAGTATTAACTAAAAAAGAAATGGAAAAAGTTTCGGCTAAAACAGAAATAAATACAAATCAAAAAGTAACAGATTATGAGACAATGGCATCATTATTAAATGTGCAAGATAAAGGATACAAGAAAATTGCAGTTATAAACTCAGATAGTTTTAAAGATTCAGGAAACTCTACAAGATTTTCAATAGTTGGTGTAAAGGAAGATGGTACTGCTGAAAGAATTGATACATTAGAGCAAGGGTATGGAGCAACACCTACAAAGTCAATTAATTCATTAAATAGAGATGGTACCGAAATAGAGCAAGAACAAGTAAATTCAATATTTAAAATAAAAGGTGAAAAAGAAAAACAAATAGCAGTAAAAATAGGTGCAATGGGAACAATAGAAACAAGTTTGGTGAGAACACCAACACAAGACAATCAAGAAGCAATAAGTATTCCAATAGAGACATCTAACATAAGACATACAACAAGAGAAACAAGGGAACTTATGAACGAAAGAAGAAACCCAAGAGTAAAAGAAGAGATAGAAAGGATAAATGAACACGAAGAATTAGGCTGTAATCCTACAATTAAAGATATAGATGACAATAAATATAATGATACACATACTCATATAGAAATAGATGAAGAATATTTGAATAAGTGTGCTGACAAGATATTAGAAAATGACGATATAGCAAATGTTTATAATAGAGACGATGTGCTAAAAAGGCTAAAAGAGAATTTGGATATGGAAAAAATGTTAGATACAGATAAATTGATAGGAAAAGTCGAAGATCAAATGGAAAAAGATGCAGAAAATGAACATGAAATGCCACGGACATAATAGATAAAAAATTGTTTTTTGGGTGTTTTTGGGGACAGACCTTAAAAACACCCTTGTTTTTTGCTTTTTTATCTTATATTTTACATACATCAGTGGGTGTTTTTAAGGTCTGTCCCCAAAAACACCCTATCCTAAAAAATTTAGAGTTTTGGTTCAACGTGTACAACAGTTTTGTAAACTTTATCTAAGCCAGATACAGAAGTTTCTAAATTATCTGCAAGTGTATGGCTATCAAAAGTAGACATATTACCATCAACACAAATTGTTATAAAAACTAGAAATTTATCGCCAACAGGTGTAGAGACGATGCTTTCTATTTCTTGTATATCATTAAATTTATTTGCAATATCCATAATTAAATCCTTAGTTTTGCTATCAACGCTAATATCCATCAAAACATTATAGCTTTCAATGAAAATAGCAACGCCAGTGTAGCAAATCCAAATTGAAATTCCAATACCAACAACGCTATCGAACCAGTAAATATTAGCAAGTGTAAGTAAAACAGAAATTAATGTAAAAGTAGTTACAATGCAGTCATTTCTATGGTCTTTCATATTAGCTTCTAATAAAATACTGTTATGTTTTTTATAAGCGTGCCTAGTGTAAGCAAAAAGGCAGAGTTTTGTTACTATTGTCATTATACAAACTACAACTAAAAACCAAGAGAATTGAAGTTTACTTCCATATATTAATGTTATTACAGAATCATATAATAGTTTAGCAGATACCAAAATCATTGATATGCTAATAAACATCGAGAAGATGTATTCGGCTTTTCCGTGTCCAAAGTTGTGGTCCTCATCTTTTGGGGCACTTGCGATTTTATTGCCTATGAAGGTCATGAGTGAGGCAAAGATGTCTCCTGCACTGTTGACACTGTCTGCTATCATTGCTTGACTGTTGCTTAAAAATCCAACAGTTGCTTTTATGATTAGTAAAAATATATTTCCTAGAATACCGTAAAAACCAGCTTTTTTTGTGGTTGCGAATTTTTCTTCCATTTTAAGTTCAATCCTTTCGTTTGATATATGGGTATTATAACATAAGTTTTAGCTTTAATAAATAAAAATTTTTTTAATAAAGTACATTTATCTACAAATTTTGAAAATAATATTTACAAACGTACTACAAAGTGATAAAATTGTAGTACGTTTGTAAAGGGGGATAATATGAATATTGGAGAAATAAAAAAAGTTTTAAAAAATAATAATGGTTATATCACATCAAGTGAAATTGAGCAAAATGGAATACAAAGAAGCTATATTCCTAAATTGATTGAAATGGGGATAATTAGAAAAGTATCAAGAGGTTTATACATTGATAATAAGCTAATTGAAGATGAATACTATATTTTACAAAAACGTTATAACAATGTTATATATTCATATAATACTGCATTTCATTTATTAAATTTGAGCGAGAGAGCACCATATGAAATAGACGTTACTACATATTTTCATAAAAGTATTAGGGAAAAAGTAAGAATTCATTATGTATCAGAAGAAAAATTAAATATAGGAAAAATAACTATTATAAGTCCATATGGCAATCCAATAAAAATATATAATCCAGAAAGATGTATATGTGATATGTTAAAAAATCAAGATGAATATGATATAGAATTATATAATAAAATTCTGAAAAACTATTTTAATTCAAAAGATAAGAACTTAAAGCTACTAGACGAATATGCCAGAATTTTTAATGTATATGAAAAATTAACAACTATAATGGAGGTGTTAATTAAGTGATAAAATATAAAGAACTAAAAGAAAAATCAAAGGAGATAGAACGAAAATATAAATTAAATCATTATGAATTATTACAGAGATTTATGTTTGAAAGAATATTAGAAAGAATTTCAGTTTCAGATTATCAAGGAAATTTTATATTAAAGGGTGGGTTACTATTATCTGCGTTATTTGGAATTGACAATAGAACTACAAGAGACATGGATGCAACAATTAAAGGATTAAATATTTCTAAGGAACAAATGATAAAAGTTCTGAATGAAATATTGAATATTGATTTAAAGGATGGAGTAAAATTTGAATTAGTTGATGTAACGGACATAAGAGAAGACGATGAGTATGGTGGAAACAAATACCATTTAATTGGAAAGTTAGAGAACCTAAAAATTAATTTAGATATAGATATTTCTACAGGAGATAAAGTTATACCAAAAGAATTAGAGTATAGCTATTCATCGTTATTTGAAGATAAAAAAATATTAATTTATACATATAATATTGAAACTATAATATCAGAGAAAATTGAGACAGTTTTAAGAAGAGGACAATATAATAGTAGAATGAAGGATTATTATGATATACATATGTTTTTGACAAAATTTAAAAATAGTATTAATGTCGACAGTTTAAAATTATCAATGAAAAGCACATTTGATAAAAGAGATTCATTTGATTATTTAAAAGACTATGAACAAATTTTAGACAGCATATATTCATATGATAGAATTATAAGATTATGGAAAGGCTATGCTAAAAAGAATAAATATGCGAATGAAGTCCAATTTGAAGAAATAATAAGTGAACTAAAAGAATTTATTTCAAACTTAGATATAGAAATTGTAACTGTATAATTTTAGAAAAATTTGCAAAAAAAAACAAAAAGTGATATAATTTAAAAGTACCAAAGTTAAAATCGGGAGGAAAGCAATGGGAATACTTATGTTAGTATATATATTAATATTCATAATCTTTGCATTAGTAGCATATGCAGTACTACAAATAAAACTATTTGGAATGAATGTAAAAGACTTTTGGGGCTTTATAGAAGCAAACCAAATGCTAGATAAATTATATAGATTTGCAAGACAATACGAAAGAATGTCTCCACAAGAACAAATAATATATCTATCAGAAGCGGAAAAAATTTTTAAAGCATTTGATAGTGTACCAAACGAATTGTGGGAAGAAGAATATGACAAATATAGAGAAGTACTAAGTAAATATAAAGATATAAAAATGATAAGATGGGCATCAACATCAAATAAAAGTGGATAACAAAACTATCCACTTTTTATATATTCAAAATTATATCTTTGAAAACATAACACATAAAGACATATAAGCACATCTGAAAGCCTTTTTTGAAAACAATCTGGTTTTCAAAACTTCTGCTGTCTCTGACATTGCACAATATTTATCAACAAAAGTTAATATGAAACCTTCAAAAGATTTTGGAAATGCAATTGTTACAGGCCACATATGTTTTAAAATGATATCTTTTTCTTTTTCGTTTAAATCAAATAATTTACAAGCATTATCGCAAGCGGTTTTTCCATGGGTAAAGGCATGAAGACCTTTTCTATCAGGTTGTCTTACTCGCCAGTCATACAAAAATAAGTCGTGTAACATGGCTGCTCTTGTTGCTGATTCGTAGTCTAAATTGTATTTTTTGCATATTAAATAACAGTAGTAAGCTGCTTGTAGACAGTGGTCATAACAGCTGGTTTCATAGTGCTGTCTGTAATTTCTCATCTCTTGTACTGTTTCGTTATTTATTATTGGAGTTAGAATGTTTTTAAATTCTTCGTCCTTTTCAATTAATTCTTTTATATATTGCTTCATGTATATAACCTCTTTTAATTTTATATCCTACTCTTTTATTATATCACTATTAAATTTATATTGCAAATAGTTTCTTTTTTATTGTTGTAACATAATTGTAACAATAAAAACAAACAATAAATGTTGAACCGCAATTAAAACTGTGATATTATTTTTGTATATTATAGTATAGAAACATACAAAATAAGCAAAAGAAAAGGAGAAAAAGAATGCTTAAAAGAAAAACAAATAATGGTATTACATTGATTGCACTAGTAATAACGATAATTGTACTTCTAATACTTGCAGGAGTAGCGATTAGCACGTTAACAGGAGATAATGGAATACTAACAAAAGCAGCACAAGCAAAAAAAGATACAGAAAGAGAAAGTGCGAAGGAAAGAATACAAATAGAAGTAATGGGAAGTTATGGAGAAGATGGAACACTAGATATTGATACACTAAAATCTAATCTTAACAAAAATATCCCAGAAGCAGTGGTAGAAGGAGATACATTTCCAATAACAGTAACATTGGATGGACAGACTTTTACAATAGATGCAAGTGGAAAAGTTGAACTTGCAGGACCAACAGCAGTGATATCAGACATAAAATTATTAGATAGCACAGGAACAGAAGTAACAGAAGCAAATAGACCGGAAGAAGGAGCAACAGGATATCAAGCAAGTTTTAAAGTGACATTAACAGAAGCGGGAACAATAAATTCAGTAACATTTAATGGAACAACAATAACAGGAGAAAATGGTGTATATAAAATACCAGTAACAGAAAATACAACATATAAAATAAATGTAAATTTTACAGTAGACGGAACAACAGAGACAAAAGAAAGAGATGTAGTAATAAAAGATTTGTTTAAAAGTGCAGCACCAATAGATGCAGTAGATATAGCGACAAATCCTGATACATTTAAGAAAGTAACAGAAGGAAAAGTGTTAAATTATGGAGATACATTAACTGTACCTGATGCAGAAGGAAATCAAGTAAATTTAGATGTAGAGTGGAAAGTATTTTATGCAGAAGGAAATGATATATACTTAATAGCAAGTGATTATGTGCCAGTAAGTAAATTAGCAAGCCAAAAAACAAGCCTAGGATTTACATACGATGGAAACTATAATATTTATTGGGACAGCGATAGTGATTTTAAAGTAATAAGTATAGATACAGCAATAGCAAATAGATTTATGTTAAATGAATTGTCAAAATTTACAAATACAAATTATCCTAATTATAAAATGACAGCATGTTTATTAGATGCAAGCAAATGGGAGACATTTAGAGACACAAGGTGGGCAGATACGAATAATGTAATAGGTGGACCAACGTTAGAAATGTATACAGCAAGTTGGAATAAAAAGTATCCAAGCAATAAGCTATATACAAATACAAATAGTACAGGATATTATATAGGAACAACAGAACACACAGAAGAAACACCACTAACAACAACTTATGCAATTATGCCGAATAGCGATAGGCTATATTACTCACACTCAAATGTATATAATGATTGCTGGGGATATTGGATGGCTTCTCCGTCTGCATCTAGCAGAAATGAAGAGATGGTTGTGGGCGTCAATGGATATTTGAATAACAACTACTATTATAGGAAAACTTATCGGAAATGCCTACGGGGTGCGTCCGCTAGTTCATCTAAAATCTGGAGTCAAAGTAAAGCCACAAGGTAAAGATTTTGTGCTAGTAGCAGAGTAAAAAGATAAATAAGATAAAAAAGTAATGGGTCTTGTGCACAGATCAAATAAGACTTTAAAAAACGTTTCCAATCTTACGGAAGCGTTTTTTTGCACAACTAAAAAAAGAAAAAAAGACAAATTTAGTGGAAAATATTGCAATATTAAATAAATAATAGTATAATATAAAAGATGGCATAATAATATTAAAAAGAAATATTATTAAAAAAGAGAGGTAAAAAATGGATTATTTATATATACTAAGAGAAGCATTAGTATGGACAATAACAATATTTTGGTTATACCAAGTAATAGTAAGTCTATGCTCACTAGTAAAAATAAAAGACAAACCACTAAAAATAAACAAAGACCACAAATTTATGGCAATAATACCAGCACATAATGAAGAAGCAGTAGTAGCCAATTTGGTAGAAAGTCTAAAAAAACAAAACTATAACAAAGAACTATACGACATATACGTAATAGCAGACAACTGTACAGACAACACAGCAAAAGTAGCAAAAGAAGCAGGAGCAATAGTATATGAAAGATTTAACAGCGTAGAAAAAACAAAAGGATACGCATTAGACTGGTTCTTACAACAAAAAATAAAAGAAAATGCGCCATATGACGCAGTATTAATATTCGACGCAGACAACATAGTACATCCAGACTTCATAAAAAATATGAACAAAAAACTATGTCAAGGAGAAGAAGTAGTGCAAGGATACAGAGACATCAAAAACCCAACAGACAGTTGGATAACAGCAGGGTACGCACTATTTTATTGGACAATGCACAGATTTTATCACTTAGCAAGATATAACTTAGGACTATCACCACTACTAAACGGAACAGGATTTATGGTAAAATTTGATGTACTAAAACCAAACGGATGGGACACAGTAACACTAACAGAAGACATTGAATTTTCATTAAAAAGAATAATACAAGGAAAAAGACTTGGTTGGTCAACAGACGCAATAGTATATGATGAACAACCAGTAGGATTTAGCCAAAGCTGGTCACAAAGAAGCAGATGGACAGTAGGACATATGCAATGCATAAAAGAATACACTAAGGACTTAGCAGTAGCAGCCAAAGAAAATAAAACAATGATGAACTTTGACGGACTACTATATATAGTAGGAAGTATACCAATGTTTGTAATAACATTAGTACTATTAGCAACAAACTTCTTAATGTATGCAGGAGACGGAATGACACAAGCAGAACTAATAATAAATATAATACGTTACTTAGTTCCAACATTCCTATTCCCAATAGGAACAGCAGTTATAGCAATGTTCTTAGACAAAAGACCAATAAAACCAATGCTAAAAGGATTAGCATGTTATCCACTATTTATGGGATCATGGTTACTAATAAACTTCAAATGTCTATTTAAAAGAGAAACAACATGGGAAAAAATAAACCATGTAAGAGATATAAAAATAACAGAAACACAATTACAAGAAGATTAAAACTTTTTGGGACAGGGCAAAAAAGTTTTGCCACAAAGACATTTAGAAAAAAGGAGAAGTTGGCTGTAAAAAGCCAGCTTTTTTGTTAGAAGGGAACATATAAAAATGAAAGAAAAAATATTAAAAAAAGAAAACATAATATACATAGCAATAATCATAATAGGAGCAATCTTATTATTAATACCAGCATTCCACAGTAACATATGGTTTGACGAAGCATACTCAGTAGGAATAGTAGAACACTCATTTTCAGAAATATGGACAATAGGCTCACACGACGTACACCCAATTTTATATTATTGGATGCTAAAAATAGTAAATATAATATTTGGAACAAACATAATAGCATATAGACTATTTTCAGTTTTAGGAATAGTTGTGTTAGGAATATTAGGACTAACACACATAAAGAAAGACTTTGGAGCAAAAACAGGATTACTATTCACTTTTTTTAGTATGTTTTTACCAGCAGTATTAAACTATGCACTAGAAATAAGAATGTATTCATGGACAATAACACTTGTAACACTAATGGTAATATACTTATATAGATTTATAAAACACAAAGACTTAAAAAACTTAATATTATTTGGAATATTTAGTGTAACAAGCTGTTATATGCATTATTACGCATTAGTGTGTGCAGGAATAACTAATTTAGGATTGATTATCTATGTAATAAAAAACAGAAAAGAATTAGGAAAAGATTTATTAACAAAATTCTTTATAGTTGAAGTGATGCAAGTATTAATATACACACCTTGGCTAATTGTATTTATAAGACAAATGATGGGAGTTGGGGGCGGATTTTGGATTACAATACAATTCCCACAAATATTGATAGACATTATAAACTTCCAATTTAAAGGAAACTTACAAGAAACAGTACCAACCATATTTGCAACATTATTAGTAATTTACATAGCATACATCATAATAAAAAATATTAGAAACAAAGAAGATATAAAACCAGGAATAATACCATTAGTAATATATGTAATTGTAATAATAGCGATGGCAATATTCTCAATAATATCTCCAATTCTATATCCTAGATATCTATTTACAATAACAGGATTACTAATATTTACAGTTTCATATTTCTTAGTAAAAGAAGATAACAAATTTATAATAGGAATTGTTTGTGGAGTTATTATGGTTTTTGCATTAATGAATTCGATATCTTTAAAAGAAGAAAACTATGACCAATCTAACAATAAAGCAATTGAGTATTTAAAAGAAGAACTACAACCAAATGATATAATTGTATATTCAGGTATTAATGAAGGTGGAGTTGTTGCAGCTTTAATTGATACAAATAAACAATACTTCCTAAATGTTGATAATTGGGGAATTGAAGAAGCTTATAAGGCTTTTGCCCCACAAATGGGAGTTGTAAATGATTTTGAAGAAGCTGCTCAAAAAGCAAATGGAAGAATTTTTGTGGTGAATTCAGATAATTTGAATTTAGAAGAAAATACACAGTATAAGGCGATTTCTGATGAAAAGTTTGAAACTAGGTTTAAAGGTTATACATATCAGATAAAAATATTGGAAAAAGTTCAATAAAAATGCAAAAAAGCTTGCATTTATTGGAAAAATTGGGTATAATAATAAAGTAAACAAAAAGAGACAGAAGAGTGGGAACAAATCCCACTCTTGTTTAGTAATAAAAGGAGGATACACTTTGGCAAACATAGAAGAAAAAGTAGAAAGCCTAATAAAAACAAAAATTGAAAACATAGGCTATGAGTTATATGACGTAGAATACAGCAAAGAAGGGAAAAATTACTATTTAAGAGTATTCATAGACAAACCAGAAGGAATAGACCTAACAGACTGTGAAAAAGTAAATGACGAAATAAACGACATATTAGACGAAGCAAACTACATCAAAGAACAATACTTTTTAGAAGTATCATCACCAGGGATAGAAAGAATACTAAGAAAAGACAAACACTTAGAAAAAAACATAGGGACAGAAATAAATATAAAACTATTCAAAAAAGACGAAAACGGAAACAAAGAATATCAAGGAATATTAAAAAGTTTTAATGAAAACGAAATAGAACTAGAAGACGATATCAAAATTGAAAGAAAAAACATAGCACAAATAAAAACAATATATCATTGGTAAAAAAGAAAGGGAGGAATAAAAAATGAAAAAACAAGCAATTGACAACAAAGAATTAATTTTAGCATTAGAAGAATTAGAAAAAGAGAAAGGAATAAAAAAGGAGTATCTATTAGAATCAATAGAAACAGCGCTAGTAACAGCATATAAAAGAAACTTTGACGCATTAGAAAATGTAAAAGTAGTAATGGATTCCAAAACAGGTGCAACACATGTATACGCAATAAAAGAAGTTATGAAAAAAGCAAATGACGAAGATACAGAAATAAGCGTAAAAGAAGCTCAAAAAATAAATCCAGATTTAGGAGAAGGCGATACAGTAGAAATTGAAATTGTACCAAGAGATTTTGGTAGAATTGCAGCACAAACAGCAAAACAAGTTATAATCCAAAAACTAAGAGAAGCAGAAAGAGATATAATTTACAACGAATTCAACGACAGAAAAGGTGAAATAGTATCAGGACTAATCCAAAAAGCAGATCACAATATAGTTGTAATGGATTTAGGAAAATTAGAAGGTGTAATGCCACCAAAAGAGCAAATACCAACAGAACACTACAAAGTTAACCAAAAAATAAAAGGATATGTAATGGACGTAGAAAGGGGAGCAAAAGGAGCACCACAAGTAATAGTATCAAGAAGTCATCCAGACTTTGTAAGAAAGCTATTAGAATTTGAAATACCAGAAATTTATGAAGGTGTAATAGAAATAAAAAGTGTTTCAAGAGATCCTGGATACAGAAGTAAAGTTGCAGTATATTCACCAGACGAAAATATCGACCCAGTAGGTTCATGTGTAGGACAAAAAGGTGTAAGAATTCAAAATGTTATAAATGAATTAAATGGAGAAAAAATAGATGTAATAGAATGGAACGAAGACCCATCAATATATATCGCATCAGCATTATTACCAGCACAAATACTAGCAGTAGACGTAAAAGAAGAAGAAAAATTTGCACAAGTAATAGTTCCAGATGACCAACTATCACTAGCAATAGGAAAATCAGGACAAAATGCAAGATTAGCAGCAAGATTAACAAATTGGAAAATAGATATAAAATCTGAAACACAATTCAGAGAAATGTTATTAAATGCTCAAAACAGTGAAGAAACTGTTGAAGAAAACAACGAAGAGAACACTGAAAGCGAAGAATAAAAGCAAATAAGCAACATACAATAAAGGAGGGACAAATTAATGAAAACTGGACCACAAAGAACATGTATGGGATGTAACGAAAAAAAAGACAAAAAAGATTTAATAAGAGTTGTTAAAAATAAACAAGAAGAAATAAATGTCGACAAAACAGGTAAATTACAAGGCAGAGGGGCATACATATGTGACGACATAAAATGTCTAGAAAAGTTACAAAAATCTAAAAGATTAGAAAGAGTATTTGATTTTAAAATAACAGATGAAATTTATGAGAAATTAAGAGGTGTAATTCTTGATAAATAAGAAAATATTAGGGTTAGTAGGTCTAGCAGCTAGAGCAAGAAAAGTAAGCTTTGGAGCAGATAGTGTAGAACTACAAATAAAAAAGAGAAAAGTAAAATTAATAATCGTAGCAGAAGATTCTTCTACTAGAACAAAAGAGAAATTTATAAAACTAAGTGAACAATTCAATATTCCGATTGAAATAATGGGAGAGATAGACGAGCTTAGCAAAGCAATTGGAAAAAGTAATAAAGCAATTATAGGAATAGAAGATATAAATTTAGCAAGCGAAATTCAAAAAATAAATGATGGGGGTGAAGTTATTGGGTAAGATAAAAATATATGATATAGCAAAAAAGCTAGACTTAACCAGTAAAGAAGTATTAGAAGTAGCAAAAAGACTAAATATAGAGGCAAAGAGCCATTTAAGTGGTGTTGACGAAAGTGAAGCACAAAAAATAGAAAAGGAATTAACAAAAAAATCAAACAAAAAAGAAGGAAAAGGAACAGTAAATAAAGGAAAAATGGAAACAAAGAAAGAAGAAAAAGCACCAGTTATTATAAGAAGAGAAGTTATAATAAACGAAGAAGAGCAACAAACAAAGAAAAAAGAAGAAGCAAAAAAGGAAACAAAAAAAGAAAATGTAGGGTTTGTAGAAAGAAAGCAAAACAAAGACTTTAACATTGTTTATAGAAATAAACAAAGCAAACCAATGACAGTAAGTGAATTATTTGGATTAAACAAGCCAGAGCCAAAAAAGGAAACTCCAACTGTTGAACCAAAAAAAGAAGAAGTAATAGAAAAAACTGTTCAAAAGGAAGTAGAAAAAGCACCAGAAAAACCAGTTGAAAAAGTAGCCGAAAAAGTTGTAGTGGCTGACGAACCAAAAGCTCAAGAACAAAAGCCAACAAGAGAAAGAACAGAACATAGAGATAATAATTATCAAAAAAGACCTAACAATAATAGAAATAATAACTACAATAACAATGGTTATAACAATAATCGTAACAATAATCAACAAAATAATAGATTTGGAAATAACCATAATGGAAACAAATTTAATAATAACAACAGATTTGGGAATAATAACAACAATAGTAGATTTAATAACAATAACCGTAATAATAACAGAAACAATAATAATGAAAGATTTGGTGGTAAGAGACCATTAGACGAAAAGGGTATTGAAAGAAATATTAAAGACATTATGGCTGTTGACACTGTTGAAAAAGAAAGTGTAAGAGAATACAACAAATCAATAGACAAACAAAAAAATAACAACAAATTTGACGAAAACAGAACAAAAAAATCAAAGAACAGAAAAAATGGTAATGGTCATGACTTTGATGAAGGAAAACTTAAAACTTTAAAACAAGCAAATAGATTATCAAATATGTTTGATGACCAAGATGGTGGAATGCTTGATTATTATGATTTAACAACAGAACGTGGAAGAAGAGGCAAGAAAAGAAAAAATCAAAATCAAGAAGAAAGAAATAAACAAAAAATATTCCAATTAACAGAAATAGAAATAACAGAATCAGTAAGTGTAAAAGACTTAGCAGCTGAAATGAAAAAAACAACAGCTGATGTTATCAAAAAACTATTAGGATATGGAATTATGGCAACAATCAACCAAGAAATAGACTTTGATACAGCATATTTAATAGCACAAGAATTTGGAATTACAGCAGTTAAGAAAGAAACTGTAACAGAAGAAGATATCTTATTTGATGACTCAGAAGATAGAGAAGAAGATTTAAGAGAAAGACCACCAGTAATAGTAGTTATGGGACACGTAGACCACGGAAAAACATCACTTCTAGACGCAGTTAGAAAAACAAATGTAATAGAAGGCGAAGCAGGTGGAATTACACAAGCAATAGGTGCATACAAAGTAAAAGTAAATGATAGAGAAATAACATTCTTAGATACACCAGGACACGAAGCATTTACAGCAATGCGTGCAAGGGGTGCGCAAATAACAGATATTGCAATTCTAGTAGTTGCAGCAAATGATGGTGTAAAACCACAAACAGTAGAAGCTATAAACCATGCTAAATCAGCTGGAATACCAATTATTGTAGCAATAAACAAAATTGACTTACCAGACGCAAATATTGATAAAGTAAAACAAGAATTAATGACATATGAATTAGTACCAGAAGAATGGGGTGGAGACACAATATATGTTCCAATCTCAGCTAAAAAAGGAGAAAATATTGACCAATTATTAGAAATGGTACTATTAGAAGCAGATGTGTTAGAATTAAAAGCAAATCCAAACAAACAAGCAAAAGGAGCTGTAATAGAAGCAAGGCTTGACAAATCAAAAGGTGCAATAGCTACAATGCTTGTACAAAGGGGAACATTAGATGTTGGAGATACAATAGTTGTAGGTTCTTCAATTGGTAGAATAAGAGCAATGAAAGACGACAAAGGAAAATCAGTAAAAGCAGCTGGACCATCAACACCAGTAGAAATAATGGGATTAACAGAAGTTCCAGAAGCGGGAGAAACATTCTACGAAGTTAAAAACGAAAAAATGGCTAAACACTTAATAGAAAGAAGAAAACGTCAAGCTAGAGAAAAAGCAATGGCAAGTGCTACAAAAGTAACATTAGACAACTTATTTAGCCAAATGGAAGAAGGAAAACTAAAAGTATTAAATCTAATTGTAAAAGCAGATGTTCAAGGTTCTGTTGAAGCAGTAAAACAATCATTAGAAAAACTACAAAATGAAGAGGTTAGAGTTAAAGTTATACATGCAGCAGCAGGAGCTGTAAATCAATCAGATGTTACACTTGCAAAAGTTTCAAATGCGATAATCATAGCATTTAATGTAAGACCAGACGCTATGGCAAAAGAAATGGCAGAAAAAGATGAAGTTGAAATTAAACAATATTCTATTATTTATCAAGCTATTGAAGATGTTGAAATGGCTATGAAAGGTATGTTAGAACCAAAATTTGAAGAAAAAGTTATTGGTAGCGTAGAAGTAAGACAAACATTTAGAATTTCAAATGTTGGAACAATAGCTGGTGCTTATGTATTATCTGGAAAAGTTGAAAGAAATGCAGGTATAAGAGTAATTAGAGAAAACGTTGTTATTCACGACGGACATTTATCAACATTAAAGAGATTTAAGGATGAAGTTAAAGAAGTAGGTAAAGGATTTGAATGTGGTATTCAAATTGAAAACTACAATGACATTAAAGAAGGCGATATGCTTGAGATTTATGTTATGGAAGAAATTAAAAGATAAAGCTCGGAAGATAATTGTATTTGGCATTGTTGAATTAAGTTTTCAATGCCAAATGCTAATTCTTTTCCAAGCAATAAAGGAAAGGATAGAAAAATGCCAGAAAATCAAAATAGATTAGGTCGTATTGACGAACAATACAGAAAAGAAATAAGTCAAATTTTAAATTATGAACTAAAAAATCCAAATGTAACAGGACTAATTAGTGTAACAAAAGTTAAAGTTACAAATGACCTAAAATTTGCAAAAGTATATGTAAGTATTTTAAATTCTAAAAACTTAAAAGATACATTGGCAGGGTTAAAAAAGTCAGCAGGATTTATTAGAAGTGAATTGGCAAAAAGAGTAAATTTAAGAAACACACCAGAAATCATATTTGAACTAGATGATTCATTAGAATATGGTGCTAGAATTGATAATATCTTAAAAGAAATTATGCCAAAAAAAGAAGAGGAGAAATAATATGACATTAGACGAAATTTTAACTCAAATAAAATTGAGTGAAAAAATAGTTGTATTAACACACGAATCTCCTGATGGAGATGCAATAGGAAGTAGTTTAGCTATGAAACTTATGTTAGAACAACTAGGAAAACAAGCAGATGTAATAATTCCAGAATATTCTAGATTATTTGGATTTTTGCCATTAGCAGACCAAATAAAAGAAAGTTCAGAAATAACAAACTATGATTTAGCAATATCTGTTGACTGTGCAGACTTAAAAAGACTTGCTAAAAATGAATACTTCGAAAATGCAAAAAGAACAATTGTAATAGACCACCATGGCAGTAACAAAATGTATGGAGACCTGAACTATGTAAATCCAGTGTCTCCTGCCTGCTGTGAGGTTCTAGTAGGAATGTTTGGATATTTTAATATAGACATAACAAAAGAACTAGGAACTTGCCTTGTTACAGGAATTATAACAGATACAGGCGGATTTAGACACGATGGTGTAAATCCAGAAACATTTGAATTTACAGCAGAATTAATGAGAAAAGGTGTTAATATACCAAGAATATACAAAAAAGTATTGCGTACAATTACAAAAGCAAATTTCTTATTACAAAAAAGGGTAATAGAAAGAATGGAACTACTAGCAGACGGACAAATAACATATACATATATAACAAAACAAGACGAAGAAGAAGTGAATGCAGAACCAGGTGACCATGAAGGTTTGGTGGAAATAGGTAGAGACATAGAAGGTGTGCAAGTTTCTATATTTGTAAGACAAAAAGATGAAAACACATACAAAATATCACTACGTTCTAGTGAAAAAGTAAATGCCTCAGATGTATGTTTAATGTTCGGCGGTGGTGGACACCCAAGAGCTGCTGGTGCGTCAATTCAAGGTGATTTAGACCAGGTTAAGGAAAAGATAGTAAAAGAAGTAGAAAAAGCATTGAATGTGGAGAAATAGTATGGATGGAATAATAGTAGTAAATAAACCAAAAGGTTGTACTTCACATGACATTGTATATAAAGTAAAGAAAATAACAAACAGTAAGGTTCGGTCATACTGGAACCTTAGACCCAATGGCAACAGGAGTGTTGCCATTACTAATTGGTAAAGGAACTTTATGTTCTAAATATTTGATAAACCACGACAAAATTTATCAAGCTAAAATTCAATTAGGACAAAAGACTGATACAGCAGATGCAGAAGGTGAAATTATAGAAGAAAAAATTGTGCCAGATGAAATATTTCAAAATGGAGAAACGGAGAAAATACTTGCAACTTTCGTTGGTAAACAAGAACAAGTGCCACCTATGTATTCAGCTATAAAAGTAAATGGTAAAAAACTTTACGAATATGCAAGAAAAGGTCAAACAGTAGAAATACAACCAAGACAAATTGAGATTTATGACATAAAACTAATGAAATTGGATAATGAAAATAAACAATTGCAATTTCAGGTTAGTTGCTCAAAAGGTACATATATTAGGAGCTTGTGTGAAGACATAGCTAAAAGACTAGGTACAGTAGGTTATATGTGCGAGCTAAATAGAGTTCAAGTTGGAGATTTTAATATAAGCAATTCTGTAACAGTTGAAGAGTTACAAGAAAATATAGATGTATTGGACAAGCATTTGATTTCATTAGAAGATTTATTTGAGAATAGATCTACTATAAATTTGAATAGTAGAAAGTTACAACTGTTTTTGAATGGTGTGCAGTTGTCTGTTCAAGAAGTAGATGGAGTTTATAGGGTTTATTCTGAGAATAATTTTGTTGGAATTGGAACTATTAATAATGGACTTTTGAAGAGAGATGTAATTGTTTTTTAAAAAATGTATATCAAAATTCTTAAAATTTGTATATTGAATTAGTTAAAATATGTATATTGAAATTCTTAAAATTTGTATATTGGATTTAATAAGTTTGGAAATTTGAATTTAATACAAGAAAACCTTACACAAGTATTGAAATTTACTTATTAGTATAGTAGAATATATAAAAATAAGAAATGGAGATGGTAATATATGAAAAAGTTAGAAAAAGATTTTAATTCTAATAACCAAACTTTTGAAGATATTAAACACATTGATGAGAACGGAACTGAATACTGGTATGCGAGAGAGTTACAGGAAGTTTTAGATTATAAAGAATGGAGAAAATTTGAAAATGCTATTGAAAAAGCAAAAAAGGCATGCGAAAACACTGGAATTAGTAAGTTTGGGCATTTTGTCGGTGCCGACAAAATGGTGCAAATAGGTTCAGGAGCAAAAAGAAAACAGAAGGACTACAAACTAACCCGTTACGCATGTTACTTAATAGCACAAAACGGAGACAGCAGAAAAAAAGTAATTGCACTTGCACAAACATACTTTGCAATACAAACGAGAAAACAAGAAATAAGTGAAAAAGAATATAGTGATGAACTTATAGCAAATTTATTTAGAATTTCCCAAACGGAGCAAAAACTAAGAAGAGACAATATACAAACAGAAAAGGCTGCATATATCACACATAATGAAGTTGGAAAAATTGTTAGAAAAGCAATAGAAAAAGCAGGTGGCACTATGCCAGAAGATTTACCAACACCGAAAAAGAGCTCAAAGCAATTAGAAAAAGAAAACAAGAAGAAATCAATAAAAAGAAGACTATATTTTTAAGAAAATAAAGAATAAAAGAAAATCACTTTCATATACTTAATTAAAAAGTATAGGAGAGTGATTTAATTGTATTATATCCAAGAAACTGACAAGCCCAACCCAATAACAAAACTATTCAACATAGTACAAGCAAAAGGGGACAAACTAATACTACCAATAGGACAAGAAGAAATAAAAACAAAAAAAGCAGAAAAACTAGCACAAAAAACAATAAAAATACTAGAAAAAACAAACAGCAAAAAAGTAGTACTAAGTAAACAAATAAGCAAGCAAGAAGAATACACAAATTTTTTACACAGTTATGGAGCAAAAATAATAGAAGGAAAATGGCTATTCAAAGCACTTACACTAAAAGTATTAGATTACATAGTAGAAAAAAAGAGACTAAAAAAAGAAGAACTACAAATATCAATACTAATAAACGAAATAGAACCCAATATGTTAGAAAACATAAAAGAAATAGTAAAACAATATAAAAGAGTAAACATAGTAACAAACCACTTTGAAAAATTCAAAAAAATAGAACAACAAATTTTTGACGAATACGGAATTATGATTACAGTAACAAACAACAAGAAGAAAAGTCTCTCAAAATCTCAACTTATTTTAAATGTTGATTTCCCAAAAGAACTAATTAACAAGTATAGAATTTTTGAAGAAGCAATTATTGTGAATTTATGTGGAAATGTAGCAATATCAAGCAAAAGATTTAATGGGATTAATATAATTGACTATGAAATAGATTATACAAGTGATGAAGAATTTGATTTTGATAAAAACAATCTATATGACAAAAAGAAAATTTATGAAGCACATATTTATACAAATAGGACATTTGATTATTTGCAAAAACAGTTTGTGAATGATAAGGTCAAAATAAGACATTTACAGGCTAATAATAGCATTTTATAAAAGTTATCTATGAAAAATGCAAAAGTTATCTGCCAAAAATGTAAAAAAGCTTTTCTTTTTTGTAAAAATGTAATATAATAAGCTTACGAAAAAATCAAGTTGGCAAGGAGGGAATAAAATGCCAAGTAACAGTAAAGATAACAACAAAGCAAGACCAAGTAAAATACAAAGAAACAAAAAAAGACCTACAAAAAAAACAGGAACAAGAAAACCACAAGTAAAGAAAACAAAAAACGGAAATAAAAAGAAAAAATCACATCCAAAATTAATGATGGCAATAAAAATAGTATTAGTAATATTCTTATTACTTGCAGTAATAGGAGCAGGAATAATAGCAGGAATATTCTTTGGACTATTTGGAGACGATTTCGAAATAGGAAAAGATGAACTAAAAATAGCAGCATCAAACTCAGTAGTAGTAGACGCAAATGGCTCAGTAATAGCGAATTTAAGCGGGGACGAAAAAAGAAAAGTAATAACATTAGACGAAATGGCAGACTACCTACCAAAAGCATATGTAGCAATTGAAGACGAAAGATTTTATAAACATAGTGGAGTAGATTTTAAAAGAACAGCAGGAGCGATATTAACAACACTAATCGGAAAAAATACATATGGTGGAAGTACAATTACACAACAATTAGTAAAAAACATAACAAAAGATGATGAAGCATCAGGAATGGCAGGAATATTCAGAAAAGTAAAAGAATGGGCAAAAGCATATCAAGTAGAAAGAATGATATCAAAAGACCAAATATTAGAACTATACCTAAACATACTATTTGTTGGTGGAGAAGGGAATTTACACGGAGTAGAATTAGGTGCAGAATATTATTTTAATAAAAGTGCAAAAGATTTAAGCTTAGCAGAATGTGCATATTTAGCTGGAATAAACAGCAGACCAACATATTATAACCCATACAAACTAGCATCTGATACAGACACAGAAGAAAAAAGAGCAGAAAGAATAAAATCAAAAATTCTAACAGTACTTGCAAAAATGAAAGAACTAGGATACATTCCAAACGAAGAAGAATACAACCAAGCAGTAGAACAAGCAAATGCAGGATTAAAATTTGAAAAAGGACAAATAGCAACAGGAAGTAATCATTCTTACCATACAGATGCAGTAATAGATCAAGTAATAAGCCAAGTTATGGAAGAAAAAGACATATCAAGAACACTAGCAGAAAATTATGTATACAGTAGTGGCTTAACAATATATTCAACTGTTAAACCTGAAATACAAGCAAGAGTAGAAGAAGAAACTAAAAAAGCAAAATACATAAAACCAGGACACGAAAAAAACAAAGACGGAACATTAAAAAATGAACAAACACAAGCAGCAATGGTAATTATAGATAATAAGACTGGATATGTATTAGG
The DNA here is from genome assembly GCA_948502395.1 of uncultured Clostridia bacterium. GTDB lineage: Bacteria > Bacillota > Clostridia > TANB77 > CAG-508 > CAG-269. Next base: position 61,003 of record CAOPES010000007.1, read on the forward strand.
AGTTTCAGGTGGACTAGGAGAAAAAGCAATATCAGGACTAAACAGGGGAACACAATCAGCAAGACAACCAGGTTCATCAATAAAACCAATAGCAGACATAGCACCAGCATTACAAGAAAAAGTAATTACAGCATCAACAATGTATACAGATGTACTTACAGACTTTGGTGGTGGATATAAGCCAAAAAATGAAGAAAATTATTTAGGAAATATCAACATTAGAACAATACTTGCAAAATCACAAAACGTACCAGAAGTAAAAATAATGAGAGAACTAACACCAGGAAAATCAATAGATTATTTAAGAAATTTTGGAGTAACAACATTAACAAAATCAAGTGAAGTTGAAAGTAGCAAACCAAATGACGAACATTTATCACTTGCAATAGGTGGACTATCAGAAGGAATTAGTCCATTAGAAATGGCAGCAGCATATGCAGCAATTGCAAACAATGGAGAATATATAGAACCAACATTCTACACAAAAGTAGTAGATGCAAATGGAGATACAGTATTAACACCAACACAAGAAAAGAAAAGAGTTATATCAGAACAAAATGCATATATAACAAGTACAATTATGCAAGGAACAGTAAAAGCAGGTGGAACAGCGCCATACTGTGCTATAACAGGAATGGATGTAGCAGCAAAAACAGGAACAACTGACGGACACAAAGATAGATGGCTATGTGGATTTACACCATATTATTCAGCAGCTTGTTGGTTTGGATATGATAGTCCAGAAGAAGTTGTACAAAGAGAATATTCAGCTAACCCAGCAGCATTAATTTGGAGTTCAGTAATGAAAGATATTCATAAAGGATTAACAGGTGCAACATTTACAAAACCAAATGGAATAGTAGAACAAAAGGTATGTACACTAACAGGTGGATTAGCAACAACAGGTTGTCCTTCATATACAGAAATATTTACAGCAGATAACTTACCAGAACAATGCCAAGGACATGGAAGCCAAGCTATATGTTCAGAAACAAATAAAATAGCAACAGAATATTGTTCACAATATGTAACAGTAACAAACAAGCCATATGGCGGATTATTACCAAAAGAACAATTAAACCTATGGAAACCAGTAAATGGAGCAACTGTTACAGGCGGTGGAAAAGTAGAAGATACATGTAATGTTCATACAAAACCAAAAGAAGTAGAAAAACCACAAGAACAACCAAAGCCAAATACAACAACAAATACAAATAACACAAATACAAATCCTTCTGGAAATGGAGATACTACAAGTGGGGGAAGCAGCACAGGAGGCTCTACAAGTGGTGAGAAACCAAGTGGAGGCTCTTCTGGTGGAAGTGGAACAACAGGTGGAGAAAACACAGGTGGAAGTGGAACAGAAGAAAAGCCAGGAGAAGGAAAAGAATAAATATAGGTTTGAAAATTGCCAAAAAGGACCGTCCCTTTTGGCAATTTCGAACAAGAAAAGGAGTAGATATGGATATATACTTATATAACACATTAACAAGAAACAAAGACAAATTTATACCACTAGATAATAAAGAGATAAGAATGTATTCTTGTGGGCCAACAGTATATAAAGATGCAACAATTGGAAATATGAGAACAAATATATTTCAAGATGTTTTAAGAAGAGTGTTACGTTACAATGGATATAAAATAAAACACGCAATGAATATAACAGATGTTGGTCATTTAGTTTCAGATGCTGATGAAGGTGAAGATAAAATGCTAAAATCTGCAAGAGAAGAACATAAATCACCATATGAAATAGCAGAACATTATACAAAGTTGTTTTTTAAAGATTTAGCAATGTTAAATATAGAAACGCCAGAAATAGTATGTAAAGCAACAGACCATATCAAAGAAATGCTAGAATTTGTAGAAAAGTTAGTAGAAAAAGACTTCGCGTATGAAACATCAACAGCAATATATTTTGATATATCAAAATTAGACAAATATCCAATATTATCAAACTTAAATGTAGAAGAGCAAAAAGCAGGAGCAAGGGTAGAAGTTGACCCAGAAAAAAGAAACCCATATGATTTTGCATTATGGATAAAAGCACCTGAAAACCATTTAATGAAATGGGATAGCCCTTGGGGGGCAAGTTACCCAGGTTGGCACATAGAATGTTCAGCAATGGGAAGAAAATATCTAGGAGAACAATTTGATATACATACAGGTGGAATTGATTTAATACCAACACATCATGAAAACGAAATAGCGCAAAGTAAAGGTATTTGTGGTAAAGTGCCTGCAAATTATTGGGTTCATGGAGAATATCTATTAATAGACGGCGGAAAAATGTCAAAAAGTCTAGGAAACGTATATCTAATGAAAGACTTTATCCAAAGAGGATATAACCCAATAGTATACAAGTTATTCAGTTATTCTTGCCATTACAGAAACAAACTAAACTTTACATGGGACGGAATTGAAGCAGCGTCAAAATCATTGGAAAGACTAAAAAATGGATATCAAATTCATATGCAAGGAAAAGATGAAGTAGAAGACAAAACTGTTGAAGCATATGAAGAGAAATTCCATAAAGCAATAAATGATGACCTAAATATGCCATTAGCAATGGGAACAGTTTGGGAAGTTGTAAGAAATGAAAAGAAAAGCCCAAAACTTGCTGAACTATTGCTAAAATTTGATACAGTATTAGGATTAGAAATAGACAAAAAAGAAGAACAAGAAGAAATACCACAAGAAATTTTAGATTTAGTAGAACAAAGAACACAAGCAAGACAAAACAAAGATTGGGCAAAATCAGATGAATTAAGAGATTTAATTCAAAGTAAAGGATATGACATAAAAGATAGCAAAGAAGGAACAGAAGTAAAAAGAAAATAGGAGTGTGAGAAAATGGCAGTATTATTACCAGGTGGATTAGGATATATAGGAAGTCATACAGCAGTAGAGTTATTAAATGAAGGGAAAGAAGTTATTATTCTTGATAATTTTTCTAATAGTAAACCAGATGTAATCGAAAAAATTGAAAAAATAACAGGAAAGAAAATCAAATTTTACGAAGCGGATTATTTAGAAAGAGAAAAAGTAGAAAAAATATTTGAAGAAAATGAAATAGAAGCAGTAATTAATTTTGCAGGATACAAAGCAGTTGGAGAATCTGTAAAAGAACCACTAAAATATTATCACAACAATATAACAGGATGTCTAATATTGCTAGAAACAATGAAAAAATATGGAGTAAAAAAATTCATATTTAGTTCATCAGCAACAGTATATGGAGACCCAGAAGTAGTGCCGATTACAGAAGAAACTAAAACTGGTGGAACAACAAACCCATATGGCACAACAAAATTGTTTATTGAGCAAATATTAAAAGATACATATAATGCAGACAATACCTTAGATATATGTATTTTAAGATACTTCAACCCAATAGGTTCACACGAAAGTGGCTTAATTGGGGAAAATCCACAAGGGATTCCAAATAATTTAATGCCATATGTAGTTAGAGTAGCAAGTGGAGAATTAAAAGAATTATCAGTATTTGGAAATGACTACAATACACCAGATGGAACAGGAGTAAGAGATTATATTCACGTAGTTGACCTAGCAAAAGGACATGTAAAAGCATTAAATAAATTAGAAAAAGAACAAAAAGGATTATATATTTATAATTTAGGAACAGGAAAAGGTACAAGTGTACTAGATATAGTAAAAGCATTTGAAAAATCAACAGGAGAAAAAGTAGCATATAAAATAGTAGAAAGAAGACCTGGCGATATTGCTGAGTGTTATGCAGATGCTACAAAGGCAAAAAAAGAATTGGGCTGGGAAGCTACAAAAACAATAGAAGATATGTGTAGAGATTCTTGGAACTATATCAAAAATAAGAGTTCAAAATAATTTATGAAAAATCAAAAAAATAGGGGGAAAATAAATGCTAGATTTAAAAGAAGAAATAGCTAAAACCATAGCAAAAGCAACAGACATAAAACAAGAAGAACTAAAAAGTTATATAGAAATGCCAAAAGACACAAAAAATGGAGACTATGCATTTCCTTGTTTCAGACTTGCAAAAGAGCTAAAAAAAGCGCCACCAGTTATAGCAAATGAAATAAAAGAAAAAATAGAAATAAACCCAGAAATAATTGAAAAGGTAGAAATAGCAGGTGGATATTTAAATTTCTATGTAAATAAACAAATAATAACAAAAGAAGTTTTAGAAAAAGTTGAGCAAGGAATTGGTTATGGAAAAATGGCAATAGGAAAAGGCAAAAATATTGTAATAGACTATTCAGCACCAAACATAGCAAAACCATTCCACATTGGACATTTACGTTCAACTGTAATAGGTGCAGCATTATACAATATATACAAATATTTAGGTTACAACGTAACCGGAATTAACCATTTAGGAGATTATGGAACACAATTTGGTAAACTTATTGAAGGATATAAAAGATGGGGCGAAGAGTACGATATAGATGCAAAACCAATTGAAGAATTGACAAAAATCTATATCAGAATAAATAAGTTATGCAAAGAAGATGAAACAGTATTAGAAGAATGCAGAAACAATTTTAAGAAATTAGAAGACAAAGACCCATATTGTGTAGAACTTTGGGAAAAGTTTAGAAAAGTAAGCTTGCAAGAATTCCAAAAAGTATATGATTTATTAGGAAGCAAATTTGATTCTTGGAATGGAGAAGCATTTTATGCAGATAAAATGCAAGAAGTAATCGAAATTTTAGAAAAAACAGGAAAAGTAGTAGAATCACAAGGAGCGAGAATTATCGATTTAGAAGACAAAGGAATAAACACACCTTGTATAATAGAAAAAACAAATGGGTCAACAACCTATGCAACAAGAGATTTAGCAGCTATCCTATATAGAGCAAGAACTTATGACTTTGACAAAGCATTATATTTAACATCATATGAGCAAACTCTACATTTTAAACAAATATTTGAAGTAGCTAAATTACTAGGAATAGATGAAAAATACACAAATGGATTAATACATGTACCATTTGGAATGGTATTATTACCAACAGGAAAAATGTCAACAAGAGAAGGAAATATAGTTAAACTAGAAGAATTATTAGGAGAAGCTATTCAAAGAGCAGAAAAAGTAATAGAACAAAAAAATCCAGACCTTGAAGACAAAAAAGAAGTAGCAAAAAAAGTTGGAATTGGTGCTGTAATATTTAATGACCTATCAAATAATAGAGTAAAAGACGAAATATTTGAATGGGATGCAATACTAAACTTCCAAGGAGAAACAGGGCCATATATTCAATATACTTATGTACGTACTAAGAGTGTAATCGAAAAAGCTGGAAAAGTACCTGAATTAAAAGATGTAAATTTAGAGTGTTTACAAGATGAATACTCACAAAATATTATAAAATTAATTTATAATTTTGAAGATATTTTAGTACAAGTAACAAATAAAGAAGAGCCTTCAATACTTTCAAGATATTTAATTGATTTAGCAAAAGCATTTAGTAGTTTTTATAATGAAAATAAAATTATATGTGAAGACAAAGAAGTACAAGACGCTAGAATATACTTAACATACAGTGTTGGACAAATCTTAAAAATGGGAGCAGAGTTACTTGGAATGGAAATGCCAAATAAAATGTAGAAAAAACTTGCAAACAGAATAATAAAGCATTATAATAAAAATACAAAAATAAAAAAGAAAAGGGGAATTAAAAATGGAAGAACAAAAAAATGAAAATGTAGAAAAGGTAAACAACGAAGTAAAAGCAGAAGTTAAAACAGAAGAGAAAAAAGGAAAGAAAAGTAAAAAAGGATTGATAATTGCTATAATTGCAGTTGCATTGGCAATAATAATTGGAATATCACTATTTGTAGCATATCACTCTTCACAATTTGCATTATTAGTAAGCGAAACAAATAAAATAACATCAATGGAAATGTTGAAAGCAGACGGAACAGTAGACCAAGATGCTAAAATTGATATGGAAATAAAAACAAAAGGTTCATATGCAGTAGTAGAACAAACATTAAAAGAATATTTAAATGAAACACTAGAAACAAGCAAAAAAGCACCAGAAATAATCAAAACAGAAGATATAGAAAAATTAATGTCATTTGAAAACATCAAAAATGATGGACCAGAATTCACACAAACAAAAGCGAAAATTGCTGAAATGAGAAAAGCAGGAGAAGAATATATAGAACAACTATTATCACTATGTGAGAAAGAAAGATTTTTAACAGTTATTGATGATAAAGATATAAGTGATTACTATAAAGAAATATATAAAAAATTAGCAGTAGATGAAGAAACTGAAAAAGAATTAAATGAAACAAAAGAAAAAGGTGAAAAAGCTAAAAAACAAATAACAGCATCATTTGATTATATAGAAAATATATTCAACTTTTTAAGTGAACACAAATCAGATTGGACAATAATGGGAAATCAAATAATGTTCTATAATCAATCAGTATTAAACCAATATCAACAAATAGTTTCAAATGTACCACAAGAAATAAAATAAGGAGCAAATTAATGATAGACATACATACACACATACTACCAAACATAGATGACGGAGCAAGAAGCATAGAAGAAACATTCAACCTAATAAAAGAAGCAAAAAATGCAGGATTTGAAGCAATAGTACTAACATCACACTACAAAGAAGGATATTACGAAACAGACACGAAAGAAAGAGAAGTGTGGGTAAATGCAATATATGAAAATCTAAGAGCAAAAAACATAGATGTAAAAATATATTTAGGAAACGAAATATATATGTCAGACAACATAATAAAACTACTAGAAGACGAAAAAGCATCAACAATAAATGACACAAGTTATGTACTATTTGAACTACCATTAGACGAAGAGCCAGAAAATTTATATGATAAAATACATCAAATGAAACAATGTAAAATAGTACCAATATTAGCACATCCAGAAAGATACAAATTTGTACAAAAAGACCCAGACCTATTATATGAATTAATAGGAAATGGAGTGCTAATACAAGCTGATTATGGAAGCATAATCGGAGAATATGGCGAAAAACCACAAATAATAGTAGAAAAAATGCTACAAAACAATATGGTACATATGCTAGGAACAAACGCACATAGACAAAATACAATCTATTCTAAAATACCACAAATATTATCTGAATTGAATGAAATAGTTGGAGAAGAAGCACTAAAAGAATTAACAACAACAAATCCTAAACTAGTATTAGGAAATAAAAGAATAGAAATAAAAGAACCACATAAGATAGAATTAGAGCTAATAGAAAAACTAAAAATGCTAAAAGGGGAATCAATCAAAACTATTGTAAAAGAATTCCTACAAAGATAAAGATGTGTCCAAAAAGAAACGTCCCCAATGGACATGGAGGAGGAAAATTATGAGAAAGTATTTTGGAACAGATGGAATTAGAAGAATTGCGAACACAGAGCTAACGCCAGAGTTAGTATACAAGGTGGCAAAAGCAGGGGCATATGTTTTATCAAAACATACAGACCACACACCTACAATACTAATAGGAAGAGATACTCGTATTTCAGGAACGCTAATAGAAAGTGCGATGGTAGCAGGCTTCCTAAGTTATGGAGCAAATGTAAAGTTATTAGGTGTTATGCCAACACCAGCAGTAGCATATTTAACAAGAAAGCTAAATGCAGATGCAAGTGTTGTTATATCAGCATCACACAATACATATGAGTTTAATGGAATAAAATTTTTCAGTAATAAAGGGATGAAAATTTCAGATGATTTAGAAGAAGAAATTGAAGAAATAATGGAATCTGGAAGACTAGACGAATTAACAGCTGTAAATGACAAAATAGGAGTTTCAGAATATGCATTAGATTTATTAGATGAATATGTATATTTTTTCAGAAAGAACTTTGATGATGATATAGAAAAATATAATACAGATGATTTTGTAGTAGGGCTAGATACAGCAAATGGCGCAACATACAAGGTTGCGGAAAAAGTATTTAAAGCCTTAGGAATTAAATACAAAATTATAAATAATTCACCAGACGGTATAAATATAAACCATAACTGTGGTTCAACTCACTTAGAAGGGTTAAGAAAATTTGTATTAGATAATAAATTAAGCTTAGGCGTTGCATATGACGGTGATGGAGATAGATGTTTAGCAATAGATGAAAAAGGTGAATTAATAGACGGAGACAAATTACTTGCCATAATTTCACAAAGTCTAAGAAAAAAAGGAAAATTAAATAAAGATACAATAGTTGCAACAGTAATGAGTAATTTGGGGTTAAATAAATATTCAAGAGATAATGGTTTAGAACTATTACAAACAAAAGTAGGAGATAGGTATGTTCTAGAACAAATGCTAAAAGAAGGATTTAACCTAGGTGGAGAGCAATCAGGACATGTGATTTTGTTAGATTACAATCCAACAGGAGACGGAATATTAACATCATTAATGTTAATAAAAGCGATATTAGAAGAAAACAAAAAAGCATCAGAACTATCAAGTATAATAAAACTATATCCACAAATATTAATAAATGCAAAAGTAAATTCAGACAAAAAATATGATTATGAAAAAGATGCTGAAATAAAAGAAGCAATAGACAAACTAGAAAGAGAATTTGCAGGAAATGGAAGAGTTTTAATAAGGCCTTCTGGGACAGAACCATTAGTAAGAGTTATGATTGAAGGGGAAGACCAAGAATATATAACTAAGAAGGCGCAAGAAATTGCAGATTTGATAGAAGAAAAGCTCAAATAATTAAAATATATGATGTTGTAATAAAAATGTAACATAAAAGTAATATAAGAAACATTGAAGTAAAAAAGTATTAGTGGTATGATAAAGTAGAAATACATAAGAAAACGGAGGGGGAGAATATGTTTATCTTCGATATATCAAATCCACTAACACTAATATTAATGCTAGCAGCAACTGTCCTAATGATATTTTTATCACAAGAAATAAAAAAGAGTTTAATAGGAGCAGCTACATTATTTGTATATTTAATTATATTAATTGTTCATGTAGTACAACTAGTAACATTGCCAGCAGAATTTAGATATTTAGTATCAACTTTATCAAGATGCTTGGTTATTGATTTTATTTTTGTTCTTGTAACATTCTTCTCATATTTATGGGTAGATGACATAGAAACAAAAGCATTTGGTAAAAAAAGTGTAAGTAATACATTAGACTGGTTTTGGAAGAAAATATAATAAAGATAATAATAAAGAAAAAAGTTTGGTAGAAATATCAAATTTTTTTTGAATTTTAAAGCATAAAAAGCCAAGCTTTGAATATATATAAATATAATAGACCAAAGATACAAGGAGAAAAATATGTTCAAAGTTACAGTATTAAAAGCAAAAGATATTGCTAAAATCTTTACAGGAATTAGCGTAACCATACTAATAATATTACTATTTAGTAAAAATTTTGAAAAAAAATCAGAAAAAAGCAAACTAGAAAATTTAGAAATAAATTTGAACTCCATAACAAATCACAGCATGGTAAACTGTATGGACCAAGTAATACCAACAATGTCAAAAGTAAACGAAGAATATAAGAAAATAGCAAAAGAAGACGAAGACGAAGGAAATATATTGCAGTCAATGCTTAAAACTCAAATATCATCAATAAAAGGAATGGAACGAATAGAGTTAAAAGCCCAAAAAATGGAACAAAAAAATACAGAAGATAATAAAAGCGAAGAAAAGCAAGAAGAAATAGAACTTGCAAAAACAGGAGTACAAACACAAGTAATAACAAACAATCCAATAAGTGAAAATGCAAATGTACAACATGGAAGTCTAAAAATCAAAAACCAAACAAGTTATACATTGACAGAAGATGTACTAAATCCGAACATAACAATAGAAAATAAAAATATTTTGTTATTTCATACACATAGCTGCGAAAGCTACACACCAAGCGAGAAATATCCATATACGCAAACTGGAAATTTTAGAACAACAGACCTAAATTTTACAGTAACACGATTAGGAACAGAATTGCAAAATCATTTACAACAATATAACTACAATGTAGCACATAGCACGGATTACCACGATTATCCTGCATATAATGGTTCATATACACGTTCACTTGCAACAGTGGAAAATATGCTAAAAACAACTTCGTCAGATATTATAATAGATATACATAGAGATGCAATAGGTTCAAGACCTGATTATGCTCCAACTGTAAAAATTGGCGAAGAAGAAACAGCACAAATGATGTTTGTTATAGGTACAAATGAAGGGGGACTTTGGCACCCAAACTGGCAACAAAATTTGAAATTTGCTGTTAAGGTTCAACAAAAGGCGGAAGAGATGTACCCAGGGTTGTTTAAACCAATAATGCTTACTCAGTCTAGGTATAATCAACATGCTGGGAAGTTTGCTAGTATTATTGAAGTTGGTTCAACTGGTAATACATTAGACCAATGCTTGAATAGTATGAAATATTTGGCTAAGGTATTAGATGAGGTTTTGAAGAATTAAATTATACAAAATTGAGAACTGTTTTTTATAGAGCAGTTCTTTAAATTTGCAAAAATAAGCTTGAAATCTTGAACTGAATTATATATAATGTAACAAGAAAAAGAAAAGAAAGCGAGGCGTAATAAAAAATGGCAGAAATAAAATTAAATTTAAAAAACACAGGAATAACACAAAAATCAATAATGGCATACAAAGAAAAAATCAAAAACATACACGAAGACTTACACACAAGAGCAAACGACCAAAAAGACTTCGTAGGCTGGTTAGACTTACCAGTAAATTATGACAAAGAAGAATTTAAAAGAATAAAAAAAGCAGCAAAAAAAATAAAAAAAGAATCAGACATATTAGTAGTAATAGGAATAGGCGGATCATACCTAGGAGCAAGAGCGGTAATAGAAGGATTAACAAGCTCATTTAGCGATATGTTACCAGCAAAACAAAGAAAAAATCCACAAATTCTATATGTAGGAAACAACCTAAGTCCAAACTACATAAATGAATTAATAGAATATATAGGAGACAAAGACTTTTCAATAAATGTAATATCAAAATCAGGAACAACAACAGAACCAGCAATTGCATTTAGAATATTTAGAGAAATACTAGAAAACAAATATGGAATAGATGAAGCAAGAAGCAGAATATATGCAACAACAGACAAAGAAAAAGGAGCACTAAAAACATTAGCACAAAAAGAAGGTTATGAGCAATTTGTAGTACCAGATAATGTAGGCGGAAGATATTCAGTACTAACAGCAGTAGGACTATTACCAATAGCAGCAGCAGGAATAAACATAGACGAACTAATGGAAGGGGCAAGAATAGCAAGAGAAAGATATAATGACCCAGAACTAAAATACAACGAATGCTATCAATATGCAGTAGTAAGAAACATTCTATATAAAAAACACAAAGATATCGAAATATTAGTAAACTACGAACCAAAAATGCACTACTTTACAGAATGGTGGAAACAACTATATGGAGAAAGTGAAGGAAAAGAAAATAAAGGAATATTCCCAGCAGGAGTAGACAATACAACAGACTTACACTCAATGGGACAATACATACAAGAAGGAAGAAGAAATCTATTTGAAACAGTAATAGAAGTAAAAGAACCAAGTACAGACATAAAAATCAACCCAGATGACGACAACTTAGATGGATTAAACTACCTAAGTGGAAAAACACTAGACTACGTAAACAAAAAAGCAATGGAAGGAACAATACAAGCACACGTAACAGGCGAAGTACCAAACATCAAAATAACAATGAATGAACTAGACGAAAAAAATATAGGAGAACTAATATATTTCTTCGAAAAAGCATGTGCGGTATCAGGAAACATATTAGGAATAAATCCATTTAATCAACCAGGAGTAGAAGAATACAAGAAAAATATGTTTAAACTACTAAAAAAACCAGGATATTAATGGTTTTGGGTGTTTTTGGGGACAGACCTTAAAAACACCCACTTTAAATATTAAAAAATAAAAAAATATTATAATCAACGTAGGGTGTTTTTAAGGACTGTCCCCAAAAACACCCAAAAGGAGCAGAAAATGATTTACAAAGAAACGTTTAAACCAGGACTAAAAGATATAGGAAAAGATAACACTATAAAAAATAGAGCAATATTAGAAATATTAGAAAATGTAGCAGCATACCATTCTGATACAGTCAGCTATGGTGCAAATCAAACTGATACTAATAGAACAGCATGGATTTTACTTGACTGGAATTTGCAAGTATTAAAAAGACCAAAATACGGACAAGTATTAACAGTAAAAACTTGGGGAAGAGACGTGAAAAAATTTTTTACATTCCGTGATTTTGAAATATATGATGAAAACCAAGAATTGTGTGTAATTGCAACATCTAAATGGGCTTTAATAGATATAGATAATAGAAAAATGGTTAGACTAACAGATGAAATTATGAATAGATACGAACCAGAAGAAAAAAGTGTATTTTCTGAGGAAAAACTGGGTAAACTAGAAGTACCAACAGAATTTTCATCATATATCAATTACGAAGTAATTAGAAAAGATATAGATGTCAATAAACATATGCACAATTTATATTACCTAGATTTAGCATATGAAGCTATGCCAAAAGAAGTATATGACCAAAGACCATTTGACAACGTACGTATTACTTATAAAAAAGAAATTAAACTTCGGAGATAAAATTCAATGTAAATACACCTATAAAAATGATAAACATATTATAGTAATAATGAGTGAAAACGAAGAAAATATACATTCTATAATAGAAATAAGCTAGAAATTGCCATTGGGGACGGACCTTTTTGGCAAAAAATTGTCAAAAAGGTCCGTCCCCAATGGCAATATTTAAAAAATTTTGAAAAAATTGTTGAATTTTGTTGTGAGAATGTGCTATAATAAAGGCTGGTTTAAAAAAGGGAGGATATGTATAATGAAAACTAAATTAAGAAAAACAAAAATAGTAGGAACAATAGGACCTGCAAGTCAAAGTGAAGAAATGTTGACAAAGCTAGTAAATGCTGGGTTAAACGTAACAAGAATTAACTTTTCTCATGGTGGATATGAAGAAAATGGAGAAAAAATTGAAACAATTAAGGCAGTAAGAGAAAAATTAAACAAACCAGTAGCATTACTATTAGATACAAAAGGACCTGAAATTAGAACAGGTGTATTAGAAACAGGAAACGAAAAAGTAACAATAAACGAAGGTCAAGAATTTACATTTGTAAATGATGATATAATTGGAAACAATGAAAGAACAAGTATAAGCTACAAAGAATTATACAAAGATGTTCAAGTTGGTTCAACACTATTAGTAGATGATGGAGCAATTGAATTTGAAATAACAAAAATAGAAGGAAAAGACATTGTATGTAAAGCATTAAATACAGGAAGATTAGGAAGCAGAAAAACAATGAACGTTCCAGGTGTTAAGCTAGAATTACCAGCTTTAACTCAAAAAGACGTAGATGATATAACAGAAGGAATTAAAAGAGGTTTTGATTATATAGCAGCTTCATTTGTAAGAAAAGAAGCAGATGTTAAAGCTTTAAGAAATTTATTAGATTCAAACGGTGGAGAAAGAGTAAAAATAATTTCTAAAATAGAAAACCAAGAAGGTATAGACAACTTTGAAGAAATTTTAGCAGCATCTGACGGAATAATGGTAGCACGTGGAGATATGGGTGTTGAAATACCAATGGAACAAGTTCCAATAGTACAAAAACACTTTATAAAAAGATGTAACGAAGTTGGAAAACCAGTAATAACAGCAACACAAATGTTAGAATCAATGACACAAAACCCAAGACCAACAAGAGCAGAAGTAAGTGACGTTGCAAACGCAGTATATGACATTACAGGAGCTATAATGCTATCAGGAGAATGTGCAATGGGAAAATACCCAGTAGAATGTGTTGAAGCAATGAACAAAATATCAACAGCAATAGAAGGAAGTATAAACTACGGTAAAAGATTTGACAAAAAATCAACAGGAAAATACGTAGAAAAAGATTTAGAAAGTGCAATTGCATATTCAACATGTGTAACAGCAAAACACATTGATGCAGATGCAATAGTAGCATATACACATAAAGGTGATTCTATAAGAAAATTAGCAGGATTAGGAGCAGGATGCCCAATATTTGCTATAACAGATGACGAAAAAACATATCATCAATTATCAGTATCATTCAATGTAACTCCTGTTCTATGTAAAGGAGAAGCAACAATTGAAAATACAATAACAAAAGGAATTGAAAAATTAAAAGCAGAAGGAATTTTAGAAGCAGGAGATACAGTTGTTTTATCAGGTGGAGCAAAAATATTACCAACAGACGGAGAAAACAAAGTTATAGGTGGATATGTAAAAATATAACACAAAATATGAGAAAGCAAGATTTTGAAGAAAGCAAAATCTTGCTTTCTTTTTGCAAACAAAAAGTATACATAAAAGTTTCCATAAAGTGGTAAAAAATCCTAAAAACCCTTTACAAAGTTTAAATAATGTAATATAATGTTGTATGTAAAAATGTAGCTTTGAGTATACCACGAAAAAGCTTGTATCCGTAGGGAAGATACAAGAAATAGTGGTTATTTAAAACTCTTGAATAACTAATTATATAAATTTATAGGGGGGTTCATAATGAAAAGATTTAAAATCAAAATTATGACTATGGCATTACTAGTAGTAATGGTTGCACTAGCAATACCAGTAAACGCTTTCGCAGCACAAGCAGAAATGCAAGTTGTAAAAGTAGAACAAGATTACATAATCTATCTTAAAGGATTAGCAGATTCGAAATTTCAATATGCTATAACATCAGAAAAAGGAGCAGAAGAAGTCGACTTGAATTATATCAATTCAGTAGAAGATGAAGATAATAATCAAGTAATGCTAATTGAAAGTGATAAAATAGCACAAGGAACTAACTATATTCATACAAAAGTAAAAGACGGAGACAAAGAAGTAAAAACAGTAAACGAAATAAACTTCGAGACTCAAAGCTTTAATACAGAAAAAATGGAAATAGTTGAAAACACAACAAAAAGAATAAAGACAGAACTAAAAACAAACTTAGAAAAAATAAATGAAGTAAGAGACGGGATGCAATATACAGAAACAATTGGTGGATTACAAATAGTAGATGACGAAAACGCAACATACTATTATGAAAGAACAAAACTACCAGCAGACCAATATTCAAAACTACAAGAATTAGCAAATGAATTAAATATTGGATATGAAGAAAAAGATATGTATTCAAAAATAGAATATGCAAACGAATTTTACAACTTATATAATTCACTAATCGAAAAAGCAAAATGGGAACCAGTAGAAAAAGACTTAATAATAAAACAACCAATAGAAGCACAAAAAGGTGAACAATATGTTGTATTACTTAAAAAAGTAGCACAAGACGGAACAGAAACATATGATGCAAAATTTATGACATCATATAGAGAAGACGAAGAAGAAAAAATACCAGGAAAAACAGAAACAAAAATAGTACAAGAAACAGCAAAACTACCAATAACAGGAGACAGCATTATACTATTTGCAATATTAGCAGTTATCGTATTAGCATTAATCCTTATATTTGTAAGAATGAAAAAATTACAAAACAAAGAAGAAAAACACTAAAATGAAATTAAAAATATATAAAACAATATTTGCAACACTGCTCATAGCAGTAATTGTAGTAATAGGATTAATAGCTGTAAAATACGGAAAAAACTATTTAAATGACCAAGAAACTCAAAAAGTAGTAGAAACATTTTCAAGAAGTTTAGAAAACGAAACAAAAGAAAATGTAACTATGAATGGTTACAAAGTAATTGGAATAGTAAAAATTCCAAAAATTGAGTTAGAATACCCGATACTAGATATAGACACATACAACCCAGAAGAGACAAAAGAACCAATGAAAATATCAATAGTAAAATATTGGGGTGGTCAAGTAAATGACTATGGAAATTTGTCAATAGCAGGACACAACAACTATGACGGAACAATGTTTGGAAAAACAAAACACCTGGAAATAGGAGATATAGTAGAACTTACAGACTTAAACGGAAATACAATAGCATATCAAATATATGACAAGTTTATAACAGATCCAAATGATATAACAATTCTTGCAACAAATGACAATACCATAAGAGAAACAACACTAATAACATGTACAAATGGAAATAGAGAGAGACTTATATTAAAGGCAAAAGAAACTAAATAATAAAAGGAGGAAATCTAAAATGGCAGGAAAAGTAAAAATGCCAAATAAGAAAACTACTATAACAGTAGCCATAATAATTGCAATATTAGCAGTAGTAATAGCAATAGGTACAGTAGTATTCTTGAAAGACAGGGGTAGCACAGAAGCTGCTGAAATAGAAAGCAATCAATTTGCAGAACAAGAAAATGGAACAGCAGGAAATACACCAGCAGAACAAAACAATGGAGAAGTAGCTGAAAATCAAGGAACTTTACCAAATGCAGGAAATGAACAAAACCCAGCAGGTGGAGTAGCAAATGTAAACAATGGTGGAGTACAAAATAACCAAATAGCAGGGAATGCAGGACAAAATGCAGCAGCAGACAATATACAAGAAACAACAATACAAAGAACTGAAACAATTGAAATAGCAGAAAGACAAACATTAGAAGGACACTATGTTGGTTGGACACCAATGTCAGTAAATGCTGATTTAAACTATGCAAAACTTATAAATGCAAAAAAAGATAATTTAGAAATAAACAAAATATGTGATACAAAAACAGGAGAAAACACAACAACAAGAGGAGAAGTAATTACATATAAAATTTCAGTAAAAAATAATTCAGAAAAAGATTTAGAAGGAATTGAAGTAAAAGACTTAATTCCAGAAATGACAACATATGTAGAAAATTCATCAAATTTTGAAGCAACAGAACTTACAGGAAAAGATGGAAAAACTGTAATAGCTTTAAAGTGGAATATAGACTTAAAAGCAGGAGAGGCAATAGAAATAAGCTTCCAAGTAAAAGTTTCAGAAACAGCAACAGGAACAATTAAAAACGTAGCTGTTGTTAATGGAGAAGAAACAAACGAAACACACACAGCAATAGTAACATCAACAAAAACAGCTGAAGTTATAGGAAAAACAGCAAAAGAACCAGCAAAAGTTGGAGACAAAATCAAATATACAATCACTGTAAAAAATACAGGAGATATAGCTGGTAAAGCAAATGTTAAAGACGAAGCTTTAGCAAAATTAATCGAAGACGGAATTTTAGAAGTAGAAGAATCTTCTAAAGAAACAGCTGAAAAATTAATGGCTGGAACAGATGTAGAAGTTGTAGCTGATTCAGAAAGCAAAGTTGAATTTACAGTTGTTGTTAAAAAAGTTAGCGGAGCTATTAAAAACGTAGCAACTGTTGGTGAAGAAAAACCAGAAGAAACAGTTGATACAACAGACTATACAATTAAAAAAGAAGTAACAAGTACAGCTAAAAACGAAAATGGAAAATACGCTCTAGGAGAAACAATAACATATAAAGTTACAGTAACAAATACAGGAAATACAGTATTAAAAACTGTTACAGTAAATGATAGCAATTCAGAGGAAAAAGCTAGAACAGCAACAAATATTGCAGTAGGTGGAAAGGCTGAATTAACATTTACACATATTGTAACAGAAGATGATATTAAGGATAAAGAAGTAGTAAATGTTGCAACATCAGACGGAAAAGAAACAGAAAAAGTAACAGTTGAAACAGAAGAACCATTTACAAAATATGACTTAGTAAAAACTGTAACAGGAACAGATAAAGACAAAGACGGAAAATATGACTTAGGAGAAACAATAACATACAAAGTAATTGTAACAAATAAGGGAAATCAAACAGTTAAGGACATAGTTGTAAAAGATGATAACTCAGAAGAGAAGACAAGAACAATAACAGAAGAAATAGCACCAAACGCAAGTGCAGAAGTAACATTTACACACATTGTAACAGAACAAGACATCAAAGCAGGAGAAGTAGTAAACGTAGCAACAATAGGTGATGAACCTTCAAATGAAGTAACAACAGAAACAGAAGACCCAATTACAAAATATGACTTACACAAAGAAGTAACAAGTACAGCTAAAAATGAAAATGGAAAATATGCCTTAGGAGAGACAATAACATACAAAGTAACTGTAACAAATAAAGGAAATCAAACAGTTGAAAACGTGGTTGTAACAGATAACAACTCAGAAGAAAAAACAGCAACAGCAAAAGGCCCAATAGCACCAAACGCAAGTGCAGAAGTAACATTCACACACATTGTAACAGAAAAAGACATCAAAGCAGGAGAAGTAGTAAACGTAGCAACAATAGGAAATGACCCTTCAAACGAAGTAACAACAGAAACAGAAGACCCAATTACAAAATATGAATTGGAGAAAACTGTAACAAGCACAGCTAAAAACGAAAATGGAAAATATGCTCTAGGAGAAACAATAACATACAAAGTAACTGTAACAAATAAAGGAAATCAAACAGTTGAAAACGTAGTTGTAAAAGATAGCAACTCAGAAGAAGGAACAGCGACAGTAAATGGAGAAATCAAACCAGGAGAAAGCAAAGACGTAACATTTACACACATTGTGACAGAACAAGACATCAAAGCAGGAAAAGTAGTAAATGTAGCAACAATAGGAAATGACCCTTCAAACGAAGTAACAACAGACACAGAAGATCCAATCACAAAATATGAGTTAGAGAAAGCTGTAACAAGCACAGCTAAAAACGAAAATGGAAA
This sequence comes from uncultured Clostridia bacterium, assembly GCA_948502395.1. GTDB lineage: Bacteria > Bacillota > Clostridia > TANB77 > CAG-508 > CAG-269. Next base: position 79,785 of record CAOPES010000007.1, read on the forward strand.
ATATGCTCTAGGAGAAACAATAACATACAAAGTAACTGTAACAAATAAAGGAAATCAAACAGTTGAAAACGTAGTTGTAAAAGATAGCAACTCAGAAGAAGGAACAGCGACAGTAAATGGAGAGATCAAACCAGGAGAAAGCAAAGACGTAACATTTACACATATTGTAACAGAAGCAGATGTTAAAACAGGAAAAGTAGTAAACGTAGCAACAATAGGAGATGAACCTTCAAACGAAGTAACAACAGAGACAGAAGACCCAATTACAAAATATGAATTACACAAAGAAGTAACAAGTACAGCTAAAAACGAAAATGGAAAATATGCTCTAGGAGAAACAATAACATACAAAGTAACTGTAACAAATAAAGGAAATCAAACAGTTGAAAACGTAGTTGTAAAAGATAGCAACTCAGAAGAAGGAACAGCGACAGTAAATGGAGAAATCAAACCAGGAGAAAGCAAAGACGTAACATTTACACACATTGTAACAGAAGCAGATGTTAAAACAGGAAAAGTAGTAAATGTAGCAACAATAGGAGACGAACCTTCAAATGAAGTAACAACAGAGACAGAAGATCCAAATCCAAACTTTGTAGTAACAAAAACAGCGACAAAAGTAAATGGAACTAATGTAAATGGCGAAATAGCTGTAAAAGTTGGAGACATAGTTACTTATGAAATAACAGTAGAGAACACAGGAAACGTAACTCTAGAAAACGTAGTTGTAACAGACCAATTAGTACCAGAATTTAGCCATACAATACCAACACTAAACAGAGGTACAGACAACAAAGTATCAGTAACAGTTGAATACACAGTACAAGAAAAAGACATAAAAGACGGAAAACTAGTAAATATTGCAAAAGCAACAATACCTGAAAAAGAAGAAACAGGAGAAGAAGAATTACCAGTTTCTAACATAGCAATAGAAAAACATGTTGCTGAATACAAAAATGGTGCGTACACAATTTTATCAGCAGAAGCATTAGAAAGCACAACATATAAAGTTGGAGACACTGTATGGTATGCAATTACAGTAACAAATAATGGAGAAGTAGCTGACACAGTAACAGTGACAGATACTCTAGCAACTGGATTAGCATATGCAAATGAAGCAAGTGAAACAATTAATTACAATAGAGATACAAAAACAATTACATGGAATACACAATTAAATGCTAATGAAACAAAAACATTATATATTAAAGCAACAATAACAAATTCAGCAATAACTGGAACACCAGTAGATAGTATAACAACAGGAACAAGCTGGTGGAAAACAAATAATGGAGATATTACAACAGGAAAACAAGAAGCAGCAGCAAAATTATTTATAAAACTAGACGGAAAAATTCTAGAAAATGATCAAGATAATCATTATACTGACACAAAAGACTATACAGGATGTGTAGCAAAAGTAAATCTTACAGCAAAGAACTTATCAGGAGATAATGTACAAACAACAGATGCAAATGCAATAAAAGTCGGAACAACAGTAACTCCAACAACAGTTGAAGAATATTCAACATTAAATTACCAAATATTCCAATACATTATAGACGGAACAGACTTAAATACAATAGCTGAAAACATCAAAAATGACTCAAAAGCAAAAGCTAAAGGAATAACATTTAATCCTGAAACTCAAATGATAGTATGTTATGTATTAAAAACAGAAAGTGATGGATATCATATTGATGCAGTAATTAGACCTAAGGCTGAAACAAAAATAGACTTATATAATGTGGACAATATAGCAACTGTAAATGGTAAAGATAGTGAAAAAGTTACAATAGTAGTAACAAATTCAACAGAAATTGCAAAAGTAACAGTTAAAAAAGAATGGGCAAATACTACAAGCACACCTGAAAGTGTAGATGTTCAACTATATGCAGGTGCAAATGCAACAACAGAAATAGCAACATTAAATGCAGAAAACAATTGGACTTATACATGGGACGAATTAAGTAAATATGATGCAAGCAACAAAGAAATTAATTACTCAGTAAAAGAAATAAGTGTAGACCTAGAAAACCAAAATGTAACAACATTTGAAAATAATGACACAAATGGAGATTACAAAGTAACATATGCAACAACAGGAAACACAACAACAATAACAAATACATTTGTAAAACCAGAAATAAATGTAACAAAGAAACAATACGACAAAAACGGTGCTGAAATGACAAATGGTACAAAAGTAGAATATGGAGATACAATTACTTATAAAATAGTAGCAACAAACTCTGGAAATGCAGAAGGAACAGTTACATTAAAAGACACAGTACCTACAAACTCAGAATTAGTTGGAAATATAACATTAACACAAGGAAGAAATAAAACTAATTTAACAGTTGATGAGTTAGTAGCTGGAAAAGTGGTAACATTAGTAGAAAACGAAACAGCAACAATAACATTCACAGTAAAAGCAACAGCTTATGCTGGAGAAAAAGTAACAAATACAGCTTATTATAATAAAGATGATGAAGATAAACCAACAGAAACAACACAAAGTGATATTGAAGCTAAAACACAGGTAATACCAACGAGTACAAGTACACAAGTAGTAACAAAACCACAAAAAGCAATTTTAGTATTAGACTTTTCAGGAAGTATGAAAGGTACTAAACTTACACAATTAAAAAATGCAGTAAATAGTTTTATAGATAAATTTATGGAAGTGAATTCACAAAATCAAATTATGCTAATTGAATATGATAAAGATATCATAAATAACACTCCATATGGATTTACAAATAATAAACAAAAATTAAAAGAGAAGTTGGAAAAAGATCAAGCAGATAGTGGAACTAATATTGACTTAGGATTAACAAAAGCTAACCGAGAATTAGAAAAATTAAGTGCAGAAGAAATTTCATCAACAAGTGTTATATTAATGACAGATGGTTCACCATATCACTATTATGACGATAAAACAAATAAAATAGAATCATGCAGTAGTAATAAAGAAAAAGGTAGACAAGAAGCAATTGATTCAGCTCAAAAAATCACTGATAGAAATGTACCACTATATGCAGTAGGTTTCAAATGTAGTACAGAAGCTAGAAACTTAATGAAAAATATAGCAAAAACAAATAAAGACAATATTTCAGATGCTGAAAAAATTAATAAATATTATTCAGAACCTGAAAATGGAGACGATTTAAACTTTGTATTTGAAAATATAGCAGACTCAATAGTATCAGAAGCAGACGGAGAACCAATCAACGTACAAACAACAGAAGGAAAAATGCTTATAGCAGACGGATTTGAAGCTGGTCAAAACGTAGAAATCTATACAGGAGTATACACAAAAGGAACATCAACACCAAAAGCAACATACTCTTGGAGCGAATTCATATCATCAGACTATGTACAAGAAAACGAAGATGGAACAATAACATTTGACTTAACACAATATATGAAAGACAACAATATAGCAGCAAGTGAAAAAATAACAATAAGATTTGTAGATCCACAAAAAGCAAATACAAAAATGAAATCAGCTAGACTAATGTCATTAGTAATAGATGCAACAGAAGATGCTGAATCAGAAGAAGACATAGCAGAATATGAACAAAAAATAGAAAAAGCAGAACAAGCAAAAACAACACCAGTAAAAGAAGACAGCAAACCAGAAACAACAGAAACACCAAATAAAGAAACAACAAACAACAACACAGTAGTAGAAACAGAAAACACAAAACCAAGTACAGACAGCAAAGAAAATGATAGCGAAGAAATCAAAGACAAAGAAAACACTACTACATCAACAGAAAAACCAGTAGAAACTACAAATACTACAACAGAAGAAACTATCAAAAACAATCAAACTAGCGAAACAGACAATACAACTTCTAATGTAAATGAATAATATTCACAATCATTAAGTAGTGCAAAGATAGAAAGAGTACCAAACCTACTCTTTCTATTTTAAATTATAAAACAGGGGGAAGCAAAATGGGAAAACATGCAGTAGAAAGGCATGAAGGAAGAAAAAGAACTACAAAAAGAAAACAACAACGTGGAACTAAATTAAAAAGTGTAACTATAAGCTTTATACTATTACTTTGTATTATAGTAGGAGTATCAATTAGTCTTTTTGCTTCAGGAAATAAAAGAAAAGTAGATGAAACAATAAATAGTTGCTTAGTGGCAATCAAAGAAAATAAGGAAGAAGAAGCTAATAAATACATAGATTATGGAGAATTACTTTGCAGTATAGATGATATTTTTACTAGTAGAGATAATGAAGAAGTCAAAAATGTGGAAAAAGAATTATTCAAAAACATTGAATGGAAAGTTGAAAATATAGAAGTAGAAAAAGACACAGCAACAGCAGTTGTAGAAGTAAAAAATAAAGACTTTAAATATGTAATAACAAGGTGGATGAAAGAAATTGTAGTTTCAAAATCTGTACAAAAAGAAGTTACAAACGAATTATTACTACAAAAATTAGAAAAGTCTCTTAAAGAAGAAACAACAATGAAAACAGAAATAAAGAAAATAACACTAAATAAAAATGAAGAACAATGGAAAATACAAGTTAATGAAGAATTAAGAGATTTAATCTATCCAGGAATAGACAGTGTAATTACAGGATTAAGCACTAAATAATATAACAAACAAAAAAGAAAGATTTTTAAAATCTTTCTTTTTATCATATATATCTAAATTAAATTCTAAACAAATACATTTACAACGGTTAGTAAAGCTAAATAAAATAAAGTTTTTAAAGAAATACGAAATGTAGTTCTATATGCTTTTTTTATAACCATTAATCTGTGTTCTTTTCTTACTGTTAGTGCTAAACTAGTTGGCACTGGTATATATTCCTTAGTATTCATAATAATCAACTCCTTAGTCTTGTGTAAATTAAAAATTTAAGCTTTTGTAATAAAAAATTTATCTCTTATAAATTAAGTATAGAACAAAATATTACAAATGTCAACACTTTTGTAACAAAAATGTAATAAAATTGTAATATTTGTTATGATTTTGTAAAAAAGAAGGCAAAAACCAGTAAAAAATTGCCAAAAAGGTCCGTCCCTACTGGCAATTTTTTTTGTAATATGATATACTGTACACATCAAAAGTGAAAGGAAAAGAGATAAATGTCAAAACCAATAGTAGCAATTATAGGAAAGCCAAATGTAGGAAAATCAACCTTCTTTAATTATTTAGCAGGAACAAGAATATCAATAGTACAAGACACACCAGGAGTTACAAGAGACAGAATATATGCAGAAACAAATTGGAGAGGTAGAAACTTCACATTAATAGATACAGGCGGAATAGAGCCAGACTCAGAAGATATCATATTATCACAAATGAGAGAGCAAGCAAATTTAGCGATAGCAATGGCAGATGTAATAATATTTGTAACAGATATAAGACAAGGAGTAACAGCAGCAGACCAAGAAATTGCGCTTATGTTAAAAAAATCAGGCAAAAAAATAGTTTTAGTATGTAACAAAGCAGACAATTTTGAAAAAGATAGAAATGAAATATATGAATTTTACAATTTAGGAATAGGAGAGCCATTCCCAATTTCAGCAACAAATGCACTAGGTATTGGTGATGTTTTAGACGAGATATACGAAGGTTTCCCACCAAAAACAGAAAATGAAGATGAAGATACAGAGATAAAAGTAGCAGTAATAGGAAAGCCAAATGTAGGAAAATCATCATTAATAAACAAAATTCTAGGAGAAAACAGAACAATAGTAAGTGATATTGCAGGAACAACAAGAGATGCAATAGATACAAAGTTTGAAAATGAAACAGGAAAATATGTATTAATAGATACAGCAGGAATAAGAAGAAAAAGCAAGGTAAAAGAATCAATAGAAAAATTCAGTATAATGAGAACTTTACTTGCAGTTGAAAGAGCAGATGTATGTTTAATGATGATAGACGCAACACAAGGTGTAACAGACCAAGACGCAAAAATTGCAGGTGAAGCACACGAAGCTGGAAAAGGTGTAATAATTGTTGTTAACAAATGGGACGCAGTTGAAAAAGAGACTGGAACATTAGAACAATACAAAAAAGAAGTATATGAGAAATTAAAATATTTATCATATGCACCAATAATATTCATATCAGCAAAAACAGGTCAAAGAGTTAACAAATTATTTGATTTAATAAACCACGTAGCAGAACAAAACTCATTAAGAATATCAACATCAGTATTAAATCAAGTAATAAATGAAGCAATTGCAATAGTTCAACCACCAACGGATAAAGGAAAAAGACTAAAAATATTTTATGGAACACAAGCTTCAACAAGACCACCAACATTCGTAATATTTGTAAATAGCAAGGAACTATTCCACTTTTCTTATGAAAGATATTTAGTAAATCAAATAAGAAAAGAATTTGGATTAGAAGGGACACCAGTAAGGATAATTGCTAGAGAGAAAACTGATAAAGAAGTTGAAAAAGGAGGATTTTAAATGTTTGTATATATAATAATGGGAGTAATAGCATACTTGATAGGAAGTATAAATTTTTCTGTAATTTTAAGTAAGAAAATGGCAGGATTTGATATAAGAGAAAAAGGAAGTGGAAATGCAGGTTCAACAAATATGTTAAGAAGTGTTGGCAAAAAAGCAGCAGCACTAACACTTGTATGTGACATCTTAAAAGGAGTTGTTTCAATTTCAATTGCAATGATTTTAGGAAATATAATTCAAAGTTTAGACAAAGAACTATTAGTACAAATAGCTGGAATAGCAGTAGTTGTAGGACATACATTCCCAATATTCTTTGGATTTAAAGGTGGAAAAGGTGTAGCAACATCATTAGGAGTTTTAATTTTAAGCAACTGGCAAATAGGGCTAATTTGCTTAGTATTTGCATTAGTATTAATGGCTCTTACAAGAATGGTATCATTAGGTTCTTGTGCAGCAGCTGTACTATTCCCAGTGTTAACACTATTTATAAATGACAATTACACAGTTTTATCAGAAGGAAAAAACGGAAATGTTTATTTTATTTATAGTGTAATATTAGCAATCATAGTGTTATATAATCATAGAAGTAATATAAAAAGAATTTTAAATGGAACAGAAAACAAATTAAGTTTCAAAAAATAAAGAATAGGAGAAAGTTCAAATGAAAAATATAGCAATTATCGGAAGTGGAAGCTGGGGAGTAGCCTTAGCAATACATTTAGCAAACAACCATAACAATGTAAAATTATGGTCATTTAATGAAGAAGAAAAAAGACTAATAAATGAAGAAAAAAAATGCAAATTTTTGCCTAATGCAGTAATACCAGAAAATGTAGAATGTTTTTGTGACTTTGAAAAAGTAATAAAAGATGCAGATTATATATTACATGTAACACCATCAAAATTCACAAGAGAAACATTTAAACAATATAAACAATATGTAGGAAACAAACCAGTTATAATATGTTCAAAAGGTTTCGAAAAAGAAACATTGAAAACATTAGATGAAGTAATATTAGACGAATTACCAACAGCAAGAGTAGGAGCATTGAGCGGACCTAGTCACGCAGAAGAAGTATCAATTGCAGTTCCAACAGTATTAGTAATGGCATCAAAAGAAGATGAAGTTATAGATTTAGTACAAGAAACATTTATGTCAGAAACAATGAGAATATACACATCAAAAGACGTAAAAGGTGTAGAACTAGGCGGAGCTTTAAAAAACATAATAGCTTTTTGTGCAGGAGTTGCAGCTGGAATAGGCCTAGGAGATAATAGCTTTGCAGGATTAATAACAAGAGGATTAGGAGAAATTGCAAGACTAGGAGTAGAATTAGGCGGACAAAAAGAGACATTCTATGGTTTAAGTGGATTAGGAGACTTAATAGTAACTTGCCTTAGCGAACATAGCAGAAATAGAAGAGCTGGAAAATTAATAGGACAAGGGAAAACATTAGAAGAAGCAAGAAAAGAAGTTGGAATGGTAATTGAAAGTATAGACAATATTGATGTAGCTTATGAATTAGGAAAACAAAAAAATGCATATATGCCAATAATTGAAACAGTATATAATGTCATTTACAATGGTTTAGACCCAAAAGAAGCTGTAAAAGATTTAATGACAAGAGACAAAAAAAGTGAATAATTTTGAGAATATTTAACAATAATAAGAACAATAAAATGCATTTTTTATAGAATAAAATAGAACACTTAAATAAAGGCAATATAAAATTCTATAAAGTTGGAAAGAAGGGAAGAAAGATGGATTTTTTTGATAAAATAGGTAAAAAAGCTTCAGAAGCCTATAAAATGACAGCAGATAAAACAGGAAAATTAGCAAAAGAAACAAAACTAAAATTAAAAATGGGTGAACTAAAAGCACAAATAAACGATGTATATGAAGAAATTGGAAAAAGAGTATATGAAAAACATATAAGAGAAAGCGACGAAACAGCAGAACAAGAAATTGAAGAAAAATGTGTTAAAATTGATGTTCTTAGTGACGAAATAGAAAGTTTGTTAAAAGAGTGTATGGAATTAAATAACAAGAAACAATGTCAACAATGCCATACAGAAATAGAAAAAGAAGCAAAATTTTGCAAACATTGTGGAGCAAAACAAGAAGAACCAGCAAAAGAACCTGAAATACTAGAAGTTCAGGTAGTAGAAACGGTTGAAGTCACAGAGAATAATGGCGAAGTTGAACAAGAAAAAGATGAGAATGTAGAAAAATCAGAGCAAGGAAAAGATGAAAATACAGATTTAGAAAATAAAGACGAAAAAAATATAGAAAATAACTTAGAAGAAACTGTGGCAGTGGAATCAGACGTAGAAGCCAACAGAAAAAATACAGAAAAAGAAAACAAAAATTTAGAAAAAACAGTAGAAATTGAATCAAACGTAGAGTTAGAAGAAAAACAAGACTAAAAACTAAAAATCAAAACAAAATAAGGCGGAGAAATCCGTCTTAAATCATATAAAAGTAAAAGGAGAAAAAGCAAAGTGAAATTAGTAGTACAAAGAGTAAAAAAAGCACAAGTAGAAGTAGAACAAAAAATAGTAGGAAAAATAGAAAGCGGATTTCTAGTTTTACTAGGAGTAACACATAAAGATACAACAGAACAAGCAGATTACTTAGTAAAAAAACTATGTAATTTAAGAGTATTTTCAGACGAAAATGATAAAATGAATTTAAGCATAAAAGACGTAAAAGGAGAATTATTAATAGTATCACAATTCACACTATATGCAAATTGTCAAGACGGAAACAGACCATCATTTACAAATGCAGCAAAGCCAGAACAAGCAAATGAATTATACGAATACTTTTGTCAAAAATGTGAAGATAATGGAATAAAGGTAGAAAAGGGAATTTTTGGAGCAGATATGAAAGTTAGTTTATTAAATGACGGACCAGTAACAATAATATTAGAAAGAGAATAGAAATTGCCACTAGGGACGGTCCTTAATGGCAATTTATTGCCAAAAAGGTCCGTCCCTAGTGGCAATTTTTAATATGGAAATCGCTCAAATAGATATTTTATAATGTCATCGGTATTTTCAGATGTGATTTGAATGAATATATCTTTATCTAAACAAATCCACATAGATAAATTGAAGTCGTCAGAATTATCGCTATATGCTCCGATTAAATCGGCTAATTCTACTGGGTTTTTGTATTCTTTTTCCCATTTTAAATGGTTTTCAATTTCTAAATTTGTGTTATAAAAACTGCTTAGAAATCTATTTAGTTCTCCTTTTTTCTTACTATATAAGTTTATTTTGGCTACCATTTTTATCTCCTTTTTATTAGTATTTATAATAAATAAAATTTTATACTAAGAATAAAGTAAAATAAAAATGTAAATACTAGAAAAAAGAGAAAATGGAGGTCAAAGATATTGAAAAAATTCAAAAAAATATCATATATAGTATTAATAATCATAATAGCAATATTGCTAGTAGTAATATACTCAACGATATCAACAGGGAGCAGTAAAAACGAAAAAAGCAAAGCATTAGCGGAAGTTGAATTTCTAGAAATGAAACTTGAAACAATGCTAAATCAAATGAACAACATAGAAACAAGAAACTATGATGTAAGTGTAAGTGAAATATCAAAACAAAAACAATCACAGCAAAGTGGTGGGACATCAGAAGCAGAAAGCTCAGAAGAAGGTGCAAATGGTGGTGGAAGTTCAAAGCAAGGAAAATCAAGTGAAGGAGAGCAAGGAAACGACACAAAAAAACAAGAAAGCAGTAGCTCTGGAAATTCACAAAGCTCAGAAACAAGCAAGAAGTTTGAGCTAGATCCAATAGGAGTACTAAGTACGGCACAAGAAGTAAAATGGGATAACATAAAAAATGAAATAGAAATTTTATATTCTTCGATTCCAACAATTACATTGGACTTATACCAATTAAATGTTTCCCAAGAAGATGTTTTAGGATTTAACAAAGAATTTGATACATTAACAACAATTGTAAAGAGCGAAAATAAAGAAGAAGCACTAGCTTCATTATCTAAACTTTATGAATTTATTCCAAAATTTTTACAAAATGCAACAGATGATGAAGTAGATAAAGTTATAGCAAATACCAAAAATGATATATTTAAAGCATATTCAAAACTCGACTCAAAAAATTGGGAAGAGATTGGAACAGATACAAAACAAGCAATTGATAAATTTTCTAAATTGTTATCAAGTACAAATGTAGAGCAAAACAAGCAATATAAAATAAGTAAAACTTTTGTTATGATAAATGAGCTACAAAATGCAGTTGAAGTAGAAGATGAATCAGTTTTTTTAATAAAATATAAAAATATACTGGAAGAAATGAATAATATATGATAAAATATAAAGTAGAGTAAATTAAATAGTCGCTGGTAAATTCCGAAAGGAACTACGAGAGGAAAGTCCGGGCTCCATAGAGCAAAGATGCTAGATAACGTCTAGTGAGGGTGACCTTAAGGAAAGTGCAACAGAAAATAACCGCCTTCGTACAGAGTTTGTTCTGACACGAGGTAAGGGTGAAAAGGCGAGGTAAGAGCTCACCGCTGTTATAGTGATATAACAGGTCAGTGCAAACCCCATCTGGAGCAACACCTAACAAAGAAGATTAAGCCTGCTCGGCACCTTCTTGAATTGCGTGGCTTGAAGTATATAGCAATATATACTCTAGATAAATGACTATTTTAAAAGACAGAACCCGGCTTACAGATTTACTCTATATAAAAACAATTCAAAATTGATATATTTAATATATCAATTTTTTGTATTTTAATGTCAAATAATGTTGATAAAAAGCAAGATTTAGTATATAATGATAGCGATTAATGAAACAAAAGAAATAATAAACAAAGGAAGATAATAATGAATGAAGAAATAACGAAAGCAAGAAAGCAAAACTTAAAGTTATATGCAATGTATAGAGCAATATCTTTAGATTTAATTTTTTACTATGCAATAGAGTATTTATTCTTAACAGAAGTAAAACACCTAAATCCATCTAGTGTAATATTAGGAAATGCATTTTATGCAACATTTATGGTAATATTACAAATACCAGCAAGTGTAATAGTAGATAGAGTTGGAACAAAAAGATGTACAGTAATTGCAAACATATTTAATATGATATTCATATTTTTAGTCCTAAACACATCAAATCTACAAACACTAATATTAGCACAATTTGTTAGTTCATTATGTTTCTCTTTAAAAAATGTATCAGACAAAGCATTAATACAATACACAATTCCAGAAACAAAGAAAAAAGGAGAAATATTCTCTAAACTAGAAGGAGAAGGAACAAAAAACTACTATATAATAAATGCAATAACATCACTGCTATCAGGATTTTTATACATAGTAAATCCATATGCACCAATGATATGTTCTTTACTAGTAGCAGCATTAGCAACATTCATTTCACTAGGATTTGTTGATATACAAGAACTAAAACACGAAAAAACAGAGAAAAAGAAAACAACTGAATACTTCTCGGAATTAAAAGATGTCTTAAAATTTATTATAAATTCACAAAGATTAAGAAGTTTATTCTTATATAGTGGAATATGTTGGGGAATATACAACCTAGTAAATACATACAGAAGTAGTTTGTTAGTAGATATAAATGTACCACCAGAACTTATTACAGCAATAGCTGCAATAGCAGGAGTTGCATCAGCAATAGGATCTAAACAGCAACTAAGAATACATAAAAAATTTAGAAACAAATCATTAAGCTTTTTATTAATTATACTTACAGTAGGAACACTAGTTGCAGGAATAGTAGGATTATTTAATATCTCATATGCCATAGCAGTTACAATAGTCACAATATGTTTCGTATTTATCAATTTTGCAAAAGGAGTATATGAAGTACTAACAAGCAGATATTTGAGCAATTTTACAACAGAAAAAGAATTAACACAAATATATGCAATAGATGAAACTTGTAGAAATGGGTTAAGAGCTATATTAGGATTTTTAGGTTCATATTTATTAGAAATAACAAGTGCAGCAAACTCACTTATTTTAGTAGGAATAATGATGGTAATTATAACTTGCAGTCTAATTAGCTACATGAAAACAAGATTAGGATTAAAACCAGACGAATATGCAGAAAGTGAAATAAGAATAAAAAGGATGTAAAATAGGGGGACTATAAAATGTATGAAAGAAGTGCAATTGTATTAGAAAGATGTTTTGAAAAACTTTTTAAATTCAATCAAGAAATAAACCTAAAAACAAATTACATAAATTTCAGCGAAATTGTAGAACAGATAAAAGAATATCAAAAAACATCAATTGAAGAAGAAAATGTAATTGGAAAATTTGATGAAATAGCAGAAAAAATAGAAGGAATTCAAAAACAACAAATAAAAATTTCAGAAGCAAATTTAGAATTAGAAACAGAAAGAAACAAACTTTTCAACGACTTAGGTGAAAATCCAAACGCATTAGATAGCAAACTGAACTCTATTGAAAAGACACTAAATGCAAACAATGAAACACTAAGAAATTTAAGAAGTGAATATGTAGAAGCATTGGTAATATTTACAGAAAGACAAAAAGAAAGAAATAAATATTCAAGGTTAAGAAGAAAGGTAGAAGCAGACCATATAAATAACATAAAAAACGCAAACAAAGAATTTGAAAAAATAGACGTAAAAGATGTTCAATCATTAAAAAAATATATAAATGTTGACAAAGAACAATACAAAGAAAAAATAGTTAACACAATGATTAAAAATGGTAAAAATGAAAAAATACCATTTAATAATGCTGTTATAGAAAAAGCAGTAGAAGCAAGAATAGATATTTCTGAAAAAGAAGCGGAAATATATGTTAGTATATATGAAAGAATGAAAAAACTACTAATAGAACTAGAAAGTGAAAATGTAAAACTATCAAAATCAGAAAAACTTTTAAGAGACGCAACAGTTAAATTGAATTTTTTAAATAGCAAAAAAGAATATATAGTAGGTTTTCTAGACAATGAAAGACTTACAGCAATAAACGGAAGAAATACCCATGAAGAATTAATGGAAGAAGCTTGCCAAAATTTTGAATTAGATATTCAACAAATAGACAATTTATATGAACTAGTACTAAGAGAAACAGTCGGAAAATCAACAAAAAAAGCTTATAATGAATTATATAATAAAACATACTTGCGAGATATAGAACAAAAAGAAAGAAAATTTGAGCAAGAAATTACAAATTTAAAAGTAAATATGGGAACAGTTATAAATTCAAATTATTGGAGAATAGAAGGTATAAAAAACGTGTATAACGTATTCCAAGAAGAAATAAGCGAAAAATTCGAAAAAGACTTATCTGAATATCAAATAGAAGAAATAGAAGAACCAATAATAAATATTGAAGAAGAAATTGAACAAGAACACAATGAAAAATACGAAAACGAAAATGACCAATATGAAGAAGATGAAGAAATAGACGAAGAGTACTATGATGACGATGACGAATACGAAGAATATGACGATGAAGATGAATACGAAGATGATGATGAGTATGATGATGAGTATGACGACGAAGAAGAATATGACGATGATGATGAGTATTATGACGAATATGAAGATAGTGAAGATGAACTAGAAGATGAAGAAGACGAATATGATAACGATGATGATTACGAAGAAGATGAAGATGCATGGGAAGAAAAAATGGACACGATAATCCAAAAAAGTAAAAAGAAAAATAAGAAAGAGCAACAAGAAAAGAAGGAACAAGGACTGTTAAATAAATGGTTTAAAAGAAAAGAATAGTTATGTAACTGGAAAACATTGACAAATGATTTTTTTAGTGTTATAATTAAAATGCACTAAGATGTATTTATGGATTAGTGCTAGAAGTATTTTGTTACAGGAGGGCAAAGACATGGACGTAAAAGAAATACTTAAAGACGAGAAACTTGTAGAACTTTTTTGGAATAGGAAAATAACATTAGGTGATGGCAGCATTTTTGCTACACTTCAAAAATATCTTGAAGCTTTTCCAGAGCAAAAAGTCTACTTGGCAAAAGCAATAAACTAATCTAAAAAAGGAAACCGAAAATTTCGGTTTCTTTTTTTCCTGCCGATGTGAACAGACTTTCTTAGCAGGGATTAATTATCTAAAAATACTTTTTGAACATACAATTTATTAGCAAAAGATTGAACAACATTTCTCAAAAGATATTGCTCTTGAGAAAGTCGATTATTATTAATATAATTTTCACCAGTAAAAGTCATTTTAATCGCTTTTTCTAATTCAGAGCAAAAGCGATTGTATGATTGGTCAACAGGAGAAGTCTCGATTGCTAATTTAAGTAATTTTTTTATTTCATCAATACTATAAATTTGTTTTAAAATAAAAATAACAAATAAATGAGCAATATGTGACCTACTATATTTTTTTGCAACAGGTGGTTTGATTACACCATTTTTAACATAATTATTAATCATAGTTTTAGTAACAGCTTTTTCTTTTTTCTCATTATCACTTTTTATAAAATTTGCTAAATTACTATCTAGCAAAGAAACAACTTGGTCAATATATAAATCTATTTCAGGGATTTCTATCCACCTAGGGATATGAAATTTCTTGATTTCTTCTTCATTATAAACTCTTTTTCCTTCCATAAAATCACCTCGATATACATAATAATAACATTTTTAGAAAGGTTAGTCAACTACTTGACACGTTATTAGATATGTGATAATCTAGTATTGAAAACTAGATATAGGAGAATAAAAATGGAAAGAAAGAAATACTTTGATGCAACCGAACATGAAAACATAAGAGAAATCTTATATGCTTCAGCAGAAAAATATGGAGAAAGAACAGCTTTTATATTAAAACACAAAGAAAACAAGGATGTAAAATATGAAAATATAAGTTATAAAAGATTATTAGAAGAAGTAAATGCACTTGGAACTAAATTCTATCAACTAGGGTATAAAGACAAAAGAATAGCAATAGTTGGAAGAAACAGATATGAATGGGTATTAGCTCATTTAGCGAACTTATCAGGGGGAATGGTTAGTGTTCCATTAGATAAAGAATTACAAGTAGATGAACTAGAAAGTTGCATAAAAAGAAGTAAAGCAGATGTAGTTGTATTTGACGAAAAATATATAGAAAATATAGAAGAAATAAAACAAAGAAATAATACAAATGCACAAGAATATATTTGTATGTCGCAACAAGATAACTATTTAGATATACCAAGTTTAGTAAAAGAAGGAAAAGACTTACTAGCAAATGGAGACAAAGAATATATAAACGCAGAAATAGACTCTTACAAAATGAACATATTACTATTTACATCAGGAACAACATCAAAATCAAAAGCAGTAATGTTATCACAAAACAATATAGCATCAAATGTATATGCAATGCAATTAGTAGAAGGTATATATCCAGAAGATGTAAACTTAGCATTTTTACCAATGCACCATATATTTGGTTCAACAGAAATAATAGTTATGCTAGCATGTGGAGTTGCAACAGCATTTCCAGACGGATTACGCTATGTAGCACAAAACTTAAAAGAATACAAAGTAACAATCTTTGTTGGAGTACCACTATTATTAGAAGCAATTTATGCAAAAATAGAAAAAGGTGTAGAAAAGCAAGGAAAAACAAAAGTAGTAAATATAGCAAGAAAAGTAAGTAATGTTTTAAGGGTTTTCCACATCGACATTAGAAAAAAACTATTCAAGCAAATTTTAAATGAACTAGGTGGCCATCTAAGATTTGTAATATCAGGTGGAGCACCATTAGATAAAAAAGTGGCGCAAGGATTTAATGAGCTAGGAATAGATGTAGCACAAGGATATGGACTAACAGAAACATCACCAGTAATTGCAGCGGAAGATGTTAAAAGAACAAAATATGGTTCTATTGGTTTTCCAATGTACAATGTAGAAGTGGAATTTGTAAATAAAGATGATAATGGAATGGGAGAACTTAGGGCAAAAGGACCAAATATAATGCTTGGATATTATGAAAATCCGGAAGCGACAAAAGAAGTATTAAAAGATGGTTGGTTCTACACAGGTGACTTGGGTTATGTAGATAAACAAGGATATCTATTTATAACTGGAAGAAAAAAAGACATGATAGTTCTAAAAAATGGCAAAAAAGTATTTCCAGAAGAACTAGAAATTTTAATAAATAGGTTAGAAGAAGTAGAAGAAAGTATGGTATTTGGAATTCCTGACCAAAAAGATAAAAATGATGTCAAACTATCAGTTAAAATTGTTTATAATAAAGAGATTGTAAAAGAAAAATATGGCGATATCGAAAAAGAAAAATTAGAAGAAATAATGTGGCAAAAGGTAAAAGAAATAAACAAAACATTTCCACCATATAAATATATTAAAAATATGATTTTAACAGATAAAGAACTTATAAAAACAACAACTAAAAAAATCAAAAGAAACGAAGAAATGAAATTAATACAAAAATAAAAAAGAAGAAGGACTAAGCTCCTTCTTCTAATTGCTTTATTTTTGGCTGATAAATTGTTAGCAAGAAATTCTTTTCCTCACTTTCAAATTCAATAACAATAGGATTTGCCCCCCAGACAAACAAATCAGCAAGAACCTTAACCGGAAATTTTACTTTTCCAGAAAAATCTTTCAAAGTATTTCCAAGCTCTACATCATTTGTTTGAACAATAAGATTTTCTCCATCAACGAAGAACACGAATTGTGAGAAGTTCACTAAAGAATCAACCACAAAAGCTTTTTGAGGCGGTTGTGTCAAATTAGACATAATAGCCGTCCTTTCTAAGTATAAAAATATTATTTTTATACCATATGAATTATAACATAAAAAGTGACATAACACAAGGGAAAATGTCACTAAACTTCAATTATCTTTAAATTAAACTTATCTTCAAAAACTTTTTTCTTAGCAATATACTCCTTAGTTTTAAAACCTTTAACGTCAATAACTTCGGGAGATTTATTACTATAAAAAACAATAAAATCAGCCTTATATTTTAAACCAGGAGCTAAAATAAAAGTTGGTTGCAAACAGAAACCATCAATTTCCTTAGCTTGTAACTTTAACTTCAACTCGCAATAATAATCAGCTTCCTTTTGACTATCAAAAGTATTGCCATCAATAGATACTTTATTTGCTCTATACTTACTTTTCCTAGTTGATTTATTTGCAAAATTTTTATAATCTTCAACACTCCAATGCTCCATAAATAAAATCTCCCTATAAATAAAATCTTTACCAATTATATATAAAAAACAAAAAAAGTGCAACAAGAATTGAAATTTTAAAAATAAAGTTATATAATTACAAGGAGTGTCCCCGGTGGCAAAAAATTGCCAACAGGGACGGAGATAAATGGCAATAAATTGCCAAAAAGGTCCGTCCCCAATGGCAATAAGGAGAAATGTAGATGAGATATATAAATAAAGAGAAATTGGATAAAATAAAATTAGAGCCAAATAATATGTATGTTGTAATAGATTTTGACAGAACAATAACAGCAAAAGACAGCCAAGATTCATGGGATGCAGCAGCAACTATGCTTGGTGAAGAATTTGCGAAAAAATCATATGAATTATATCAAAAGTATAGACCAATTGAACAAGACTACACAATAACATATAAAGAAAAGAATAAGGCAATGGAAATATGGTATCAATCATGTATGGATTTGTATTATGAATATGGCTTGACGAAAGAAAAGTTAGAGAAATCAGTACAAAAAAGTGGATTGAAATTCAGAGATGGAATGAAAGATTTCTTAAAAGAAATGTACGAAAAAGCTGTGCCAGTTATAATATGTTCAGCAGGAATAGGGAATGTAATAGAATTATACTTAAAATATAATAATTGCTATTATGAAAATATGTATATAATAAGTAATTTTTTGACATTTGACAATAAAGGTCAGATAGAAGAATATAAAAATAAATTAATACATACAATGAATAAGACGATAAATGGAAATTTGCCAGAAGAAATTAAGAAAAAAATAGAAGGAAGGCAATACAAATTGTTATTAGGAGATACAATAGAAGATAAGCAAATGATAGATGAAAGTGAAGCTTCAAGCACAATAACAGTTGGATTTTTAAATGATAAAATAGAACAAAACTTAGAACTCTACAAAAAGCAATTTGATGTGTGCATAGTAGAAGATGTGTCCCCAAATGGACAAAATGTCCAAAAGGAAACGTCCCAAAATGTCCCGATGTTATATGATGTTATAATTGTTGGCGCTGGGCCTGCTGGGATATCAGCCTCGCTTTATGTGGGAAGGGCAAATTTGAAAACTTTGGTTTTATATGCTGGCGAGAGTGCGAGTAATGAAGATGCAAGTGCTTTGGAAAAAACAGATAAAATAGAAAATTACTATGGATTTGCAAATGGTGTAAATGGAAAGAAATTATATGAAGAAGGAATTGAGCAAGCTAAAAATATTGGAATAGAAATAAAAAATGAAGAAGTGGTTAAAATAGAAAAAGAAGATAAATTTATTATAACAACATCAAAAGCTCAATATAAAGCAAAATCTGTAATTTTAAGTACAGGAAACAAGAAAAATAAGCCGAAGATAGAAGGAATTAAGGACTTGGAAGGAAAAGGTGTAAGTTATTGTGCAATCTGTGATGGCTTTTTCTATAAAAACAAGAACGTAGCTATTCTAGGAAGCGGGGACTATGCTATTTCAGAGACGAATGACTTAATCAACATAGCAAATGACATAACTATTTTAACAAATGGTAAAACAGCACCTGAATTTAGAGCTGATAATGTGAAAATTGACACAAGAAAAGTCAAAGCAATCAAAGGTGAAAACAAAGTTGAAAAGGTAGAGTTTGAAGATGGAAATAACTTAGAAGTTGATGGCGTTTTTGTGGCACAAGGAGTTGCTGGAAGTGGAGAATTTGCTAAAAAACTAGGGTTAGAAACACAAAAGGAAAATATAGTTGTTAATCAAAATATGGAAACAAATATAAAAGGATTATTTGCGTGTGGAGACTGCACAGGTGGAGTTTTGCAAATAGCAAAAGCCGTGTATGAAGGAATGATAGCAGGAATGCAAGCTATTAAATATATAAAAATGGAGGAAATGTAAAATGAGTGTTTTAAAAATAACAAGCGAAAATTATGAAGAAGAAGTATTAAATTCAAAGGAAAAAGTATTAATTGACTTTTATGCAGATTGGTGTGGACCATGCAAAATGATGGCACCAGTAGTAGAAGAAGTTGCAAATGAGTTAGAAGGAAAACTAAAAGTTGGAAAAGTAAATGTTGATGATAATCAAGATTTAGCAATGAAATATGGAATTATGAGTATTCCAACATTAGTAGTAGTAGAAAATGGAGAAACAGTTAGAAATCTTGTAGGTTTTAGAAGCAAAGAAGAATTAATAGAAATTTTATCAAAATGATGTTTTTGGGGACAGAGCAAAAAATATCACTAGAAAAGATATTAAAACATTAAATTAATAATGCTTTAATATCTTTTGGAAACTCACAACTAAAACTTAAAAACTTTTTAGAAACAGGGTGAATACACTCAATTTTGTAACTATGCAAAGCTTGGCGTGAAATCAATGAAGAAGTACAGCCATATAAACTGTCACCAACAATTGGGTGACCAATAGCTTTCATATGAACTCTAATTTGATGTGTTCTACCTGTTTTTAGTTTGCAGTGAACTAAGCTATAATTGTTAAATTCTTTAACAACATCGTAATCAGTAATAGCAGTCTGGCCAGTAATTTTATTAATTTCTCTTTCTATAATACTTCCAGCTTTTCTCGCAATAGGCAACGAAATTGTTCCAGACTTATTTTCTAAAATACCGATGAACAATACATAAATATTCCTTTTTAAAAATGCCATTTTGCATTTGCCTAATAAATTCTTCGTGGATATATTCACATTTTGCAAAAATAACAAGTCCAGAAGTGTTTAAATCAAGCCTATTTACAGGCCTTATTTTCTTTTTTAAACCAATACTATCAAAATAAAATCTAATACCATTAGATAAGGAGCTATCATAATGAAGTTGGGAAGGATGAATAGCAATTCCAGCAGGTTTATTTACTACAAGAAACCAGTCATCTTCATAGATAATATCTAAATTCATTTTAGTAGGTACAATATTAGAATTATCTTCATCATAATCAAAATCCACAATAATAATGTCACTAGGAATTACACTATCACGAGTATCTGCAACCATGTTATTTTTTAATATTCTTTTATTTTTTATTAGTTTTGTGTTTAGACGGGTTGAGAAATGAAATTCGTTTGATAAAATTTCGTTTATGTTTTTATAATTATCATTTTCGTTTACATTATAAGTAAGTTTCATAAAATCTCCTTTTAATGTTTTTTATTATAATACAACAAATGTTAAAGAATGTCCATAAAACTTGCAAATTTCAGATTGGACAAAAAAACAAAAATCTGATAAAATAAAAGTCGAAAAAAGGGAAAGGATAAGAAAATGAGAATAAGATATAAAAAATGGGCAAGGCCAGAATTAGAAGCAAGTAAATTTTATGAAGACGAACCAGAAAAATGGAAAGGAAAATGGAAAAATCATTTTAAAAATTCAAACCAACCATTTATGCTAGAATTAGGATGTGGAAAAGGACAATTCATATCAAAATTAGCACTAGAAAATCAAAATATAAATTATTTAGCAATAGATTTAGTAGACGCAATGCTAGGATTGGCAAAAAGAAATATAGAAGAAGAATATCAGAATGCAAAAAAAGAGCCAGAAAATGTAATGCTAACAAGATTTGACATAGAAAGAATAGGCTTAATATTAGAGCAACAAGACAAAGTGCAAAGAATATACATAAATTTCTGTAACCCATGGCCAAGGGGAAAACATAGAAAGAAAAGGTTAACACATACAAGACAACTAGAAAAATACAAAGAATTTTTAGCTCAAAATGGAGAAATCTATTTTAAGACAGATGATGATGAGCTATTTGAAGCAAGTTTAGATTATTTTGAAGAAACTGGATTTGAAATTATTAAAAAAACATATGACTTGCATAATGAGCCAATATTTGAAAGAAATATCGAAACAGAACACGAGAAAATGTTTACAGAGCAAGGGATAAAGATAAAGGCACTAATTGCAATGCTAAAATAAAGAAGCCTTTGGGTGTTTTTGGGGACAGACCTTAAAAACACCTCTTATTTGAAAAAGCAATAAATGTTTAGAATTAAGTCAAGGGTGTTTTTAAGGTCTGTCCCCAAAAACACCCAAAAGGAGAGAATATGGAAATAGAAGATGTTATAAAAAATAAAGATAATAGAGAGTTTGTGTTGCAGGCAGTGAAAGAGAATGGAAAATTTTTAGATTTGGTGTCTTCAAACTTACAAGATGATAAAGAAGTTGTAATTACTGCACTAACACAAGATGCTGAGAGTTTAGAATTTGCAAGTAAAAGATTAAAAGATGATAAAGAGATTATAGAGCTGGGAGTAAAAGGTGCACCTTGGACCATTTGTTATGCTTCTGATAGGTTAAGGGCTGATAGGGATGTTGTTTTTGAGAGTTGTAAAAATTATGGTCAGGCTTTATATTTTGCAAGTGAAGAGCTAAGGGCTGATAGAGAAGTTGTAAAGGCGGCAGTTGAGAATAAAGGGATTATTATTAAGTATGCTAGTTCAGAACTTCGTAATGATAAAGAGTTGGCTTTAATTGCTGTAAAACAGAATAAACAGGCTTATCATTTTATTTCTCATGAATTGCAACAAGATGAAGATATAAAAAATGTGATGGGCTAATAAATAAAGTACAAGTAATTATGAAAAAACACTTGTACTTTTAGTATTTTACCTATATAATGTAGACGAATAAAAAACAAGGAGGGAAAAATGCAATTTATAGAAAATATCAAACAAAGAGCAAAACAAGATATAAAAACGATAGTACTTCCAGAAGCAGATGACATAAGAGTATTAAAAGCAACAGAACAAGTAATCAAGCAAGAGTATGCAAACATAATATTAGTTGGAAACAAAGAAAAAGTAGAAGAAATAGCAAAAGAAAACAAAATTGATATTTCAAAGGCAGAAATTGTAGACCCAAGTAATTCTGAAAAGTATGATGAATACGTAAATTTATTATATGAATTAAGAAAAAATAAAGGGATGACAATTGAAAAAGCCAAAGAATTAGCAAAAGATCCAGTATATTATGGAATGCTTATGTTAAAAGATGAGAGTAGCAAAGCTGATGGATTAGTATCAGGAGCAGCACATTCAACATCAGATACATTAAGACCAGCACTTCAAATTTTAAAGACAGCACCAGGAACGAAATTAGTTTCAGCATTTTTTGTAATGGAAGTTCCAAATTGTGAATATGGAGAAAATGGAATATTCATATTTGGTGATAGTGGTTTAAACGAAAATCCAGATGATGAGCAATTATCTGAAATTGCAATATCTTCTAGTAAAAGTTTTAAAAATTTAGTTGGAAAAGAACCAAAAGTTGCAATGCTTTCATATTCTACATATGGAAGTGCAAAATCAGAATTGACTCAAAAAGTAATAAATGCAACAAAAAAGGTAAAAGAAAAAGAACCAGAACTATTAGTTGACGGTGAATTACAACTAGATGCAGCAATAGTGCCAGAAATAGCAAATATGAAAGCACCTAATAGCGAGATAAAAGGGGAAGCAAATGTATTAATATTTCCAGACCTAAATGCAGGTAATATTGGTTATAAATTAGTACAAAGACTAGCAAAAGCAGAAGCTTATGGACCACTTTGCCAAGGAATAGCAAAACCAGTAAATGATTTATCAAGAGGTTGTAGTAGTGAAGACATAGCGGGAGTAATTGCAATAACAGCTGTTCAAGCTCAAAACTGATGTTTTTTTGCTCCATCCCCAAAAACATCAATAAATAAAAAAAGAAAGGACTGAAATTTGTATGAAGATTTTAGTTTTAAATTCAGGAAGTTCATCACTAAAATATCAAGTTATTGATATGGAAACAGAAGAAATGCTTGCAAAAGGTTATTTTGAAAGAATAGGTCAACCAAATTCTTTTTTAACGCACAAAGTAAATGGCGAAAAACGTAAATTTGAACACCAAGCCAAAAACCACGAACAAGCAATAAAATTTGTTCTAAGCAGAATTGTTCACAAACAATATGGAGTTATAAAAAGCTTAGAAGAACTAGGCGGAATTGGACATAGAGTAGTACATGGTGGAGAAAAATTTTCAGACTCAGTTTTAATAACAGATGAAGTTATAGAAGAAATAAAAAATTGTATAGATTTAGCACCATTACACAATCCAGCAGCAATACTAGGAATTGAAGCTTGCAAAAAAATTGTACCAAATATGAAAATGGTAGCAATATTTGACACGGCATTTCATCAAACTCTACCAAAAGAAAGATATATTTACCCAATACCATATGAATATTACGAAAAATATGGAATAAGAAAATACGGCTTCCACGGAACATCACATCAATATGTATCACAAAGAGTTGCAAAACTTATGGGAAAAGACGAAAGAGATTTAAAAATTATCAGCTGTCACTTAGGTCAAGGCGCAAGCATATGTGCAATTCAAAACGGAAAGTCTGTTGAAACAAGTATGGGGCTAACCCCGCTTGGCGGAATAGTTATGGGAACAAGAAGTGGTGATTTAGACCCTTCTGTTGAAACATATATTATGCAAAAAGAGAAATTATCAGCAGAACAAATAGAAAATAAACTAAATAAAGAATCTGGTGCATACGGAATATCAACAATATCAGTAGATTTCAGAGATATCGAAGATGAAGCAAATGCAGGAGACGAAAAATCGAAATTAGCATTAGAAGTTTTTCACGACAGAGCTGCAAGTTTTATTACAAAATGTATGGTTGCAATGAATGGCGTTGATGTAATAGCATTTACGGCAGGAGTTGGTGAAAAAGGTCAAGATTCAAGGCAAGATATTTGCGACAAATTAGCTTTTTTTGGAATTGAGTTGGATAAAGATATAAACCAAGCTTATAAAGGTGTTGAAGGAAAAATATCTACACCTAATTCAAAAATAGAAGTTTATGTAGTCCCTACAAATGAAGAGTTAATGATTGCAAGAGAGACAATGAAGCATTTGGGTGTTTTTGGGGACAGACCTTAAAAACACCCGCATAAAATATAAAATAAATAGAAGAAATATTATAATTAATATAGGGTGTTTTTAAGGTCTGTCCCCAAAAACACCCAAACGGAAAGGAAAATGAAAATGAAAATATTAGTTTTAAATTGTGGTAGTTCATCACTAAAATACCAATTAATCAATATGGAGACAGAAGAAGTTCTAGCTTCTGGAAAATATGAAAGAATAGGAGAAGCAGAAGCATTTATTACACATAAAGCATGTGGCAAAAAAGTTGAAATACAAAAACCAGCTTATGACCACAAAGAAGCAATAGAATTTACATTAACACAATTCACAAACCCAGAATACAAAGTAATAGAAAGTTTAGACGAAATAGAAGCAATTGGGCACAGAGCAGTTCATGGTGGAGAAGCATTTAAGAATTCAGCAATAATTACAGATGAAGTTGTTGCAAAAATGGACGAATGCAAAGAATTTGCACCATTACATAATCCAGCAGGTATCTTAGGAATTGAAGCTTGTAAAAAAGTTATGCCAGGAAAACCAATGGTAGCAGTATTTGACACAACATTTCATCAAACAATGCCAAAAGCAAAATATATTTACCCAATACCATATGAATATTACGAAAAATATGGAATAAGAAAATATGGATTTCATGGGACATCACATCAATATGTAGCACAAAGACTAGCAGAAATAGAAAACAAAAATATCGAAGACTTAAAAATAGTAACTTGTCATTTAGGCCAAGGATCTAGTATATGTGCAGTAGAATTTGGAAAATCAATTGACACAAGTATGGGATTAACTCCACTTGGTGGAATTCCAATGGTAACTAGAAGTGGTGATATGGACCCATCAGTTTTAACATATATAATGAAAAAAGATGGAATTTCAGCACAAGAAATGGAAGATATACTTAATAAAAAATCAGGAGTTTCAGGAATTTCAGGTTTAGCGCCAGATTTTAGAGTAATAGAATCAGCAGCAAATGAAGGTAACGAAAGAGCAGAAATTGCTATGGAAAACTTTAAATATTCAGTTGCAGGTTATATTGCTAAATATGCAGCTGCAATGAATGGAGTGGATTATATTATATTTACAGGTGGTGTTGGAGAAAATCAAATCAACATTAGAAAAGGAATTTGCGAAAAATTGCAATTTATGGGTGTTGATTTAGATATAGAAGCAAACAATATGAGAGGCGAGGAAAAAATGATTTCAAAAGCAGATTCAAAAGTAAAGGTGTTTGTAGTTCCTACAAACGAAGAATTGATGATTGCCAAAGAAACTAAAAGATTAATTGAAAAATAGAATATGCCATAAAACGACAAAAAATGGGAAAATATGACACAGTACTTGAAAAATATGTAAACATATGTTACAATATATATATGCTAAGCTAAGAGCAAAGCATATATGCTTCTCGACATGAGAACGCGTGACATAAGGAAAGTGCAGAATGCACGGGAGGTAAAGTTATGTCAAATAATATTTTCAAGGAACAAGAGAACAAGAAAAGAAATTCGAATAAAGTCAAATTCGAATGTAAAAAAGGCAAAATTCGTCTTCTTTTTGAAAAACTGAAAGGAAAGTAAAGTTTGTCAAACAAAACAGTTGCAAATAGCAACTGTTTTTTTGTAAAAAACACATTGACAATTAGAAAGTAATAATATAAAATAAGTACGATTAAAAATTAAAGGAGGAAAACACAATGGAATTAAAAGGAAGTAAAACAGAAAAAAATTTAATGGAAGCATTTGCTGGTGAATCACAAGCAAGAAATAAATACACATACTTTGCAAGCAAAGCAAAAAAAGAAGGATATGAGCAAATAGCAGCAATATTCCAAGAAACAGCAGATAACGAAAAAGAACACGCAAAACTATGGTTCAAACTATTACAAGGCGGAGAAATAAAATCAACAGCAGAAAACTTAGCAGCCGCAGCAGAAGGAGAAAACTACGAATGGACAGATATGTACGACAGAATGGCAAAAGAAGCAAAAGAAGAAGGATTTGACCACATTGCATACTTATTCGAAGCTGTTGGGAAAATAGAAAAAGAACATGAAGAAAGATATAAAAAACTATTAGCAAATGTAGAAGATGGACTAGTATTCAGCAGAGATGGAGACAGAATTTGGAAATGTAGAAACTGTGGACACATAGTAATAGGAAAATCAGCACCAGAAGTTTGCCCAGTATGTGCACACCCAAAATCATTCTTTGAAATCAAAGCAGAAAACTATTAATAACAGACCAAAAAGACTATATAGCAAAAAAGAAATTATATTTAGAATAAAAACTAATATAATTTCTTTTTTTATGTTATAGGAAAATTATTCTTTCCTATAACATAAAAATGTTACAATTGCTATTGCCTTTGAGATTTTCTCATTACATTCGAAAATTCAAATCGACGAGAAAAAAGTTGACAAAGTCACTATTTTTTGTAGAAAAATAGGAAATTATATGGTATAATTTTACAAGACGAAAAAAAGAGATGTGTCCCAAAATGGACAAAATGTCCAAAAGGAAACGTCCCAAAATGGACAAGGAGGAAGATATGCCAAAGTTTTTTGTAACAGAAGAACAAATTAAAGATAAAAATATAGATATAACTGGACAAGATGTAAAACACATAAAAAATGTACTAAGAAAAGCGATAGGTGATGAAGTTACGATTTGTAACGAAACAAATGGCAAAGATTATTTATGTGAGATAAGTGAATTTGAAGATAGCAAAATCAATTGTATTATAAAGGAAGAGTTAGAGACAAGTGTAGAAACTAATATAAAAGTAACTATTATTCAAGGTTTGCCAAAAGCTGATAAAATGGAGTTAATAATTCAAAAGTCAGTTGAACTAGGAGTGTATGAAATAATACCAATTGAGATGAAGAGATGTATAGTAAAGTTAAATGGTAAAGATGCAAATAAGAAAATTGAAAGATGGCAAAAAATTTCAGAAGTAGCGGCCAAACAATGTGGAAGAAATATAATTCCAAAAATAAAATCAGTAATAAATGTAAAAAATATTTGTAATTTACTAGGAGAATATGATATAGTATTAGTAGCTTATGAAAATGAGAAAGAGATAACTATAAAACAAGAGTTAAAACATATAAAGGAACAATACAAAGATAAAGAAATTAAAATTGCAATTATTATTGGCCCAGAAGGTGGAATTGCACAAGAAGAGATAGAATTGCTAACACGGAAATGGTGCAAAAACAATATCATTAGGAAAAAGAATTTTAAGAACAGAAACAGTAGCATTAAATGTTTTAAGTGTAATAATGTATGAACTAGAAAATTAGGAGGAATAAATGAGAACTATATTTAAAAATGTATTAAAAGCAATTGGTATAATATGTTATTTTTTGATTTTAGCATATGCAACAACAAAAATGGATATAGAAAGATTAGCAGAAGATATTAAGATTTTTTCAGGAGCATTTTTAGTAATAGGAATTTTGATACTTGAAATAGCATATAAGCAAGATAACGGAAAAAAAGCTATATCAGGAGTGGAATTTTTAGTAATGTCGCTACATTCACTATCTATTATGCATATAGTGAATTTGTTAAAATATGACTTAAAGAAATATTTATTCATATCAGGAATAGTAATTTCTATGTATTATATAATAAAAGGAATTGTGGAATATACAAAAGAAAAAAGAAAATATTTAAAAGACCTAAGTGATATATCAGATATAGTCAAGGAAGATAAACCAGTAGTAAAAGAAGCAAAAAAAAGAGAAGAAAAGCAAGAAGAAAAAACTGAAAATGAGATACCTAAGAAGACAACCAAGAAAAAGGCAATATCAAAGAAAACAACTTCAAATAAAACTACTGGAAAGAAAGCTACAACAGCCAAAAAGACAACTAAAAAAATCGCAACAGATACAGATAAAAAGGCAACGACAAACAAGGCAACTGCAAAAGCATCAACGAAAAAGGATTCAGCAAAAACAACGACTACAAAAACAACAAAAAAGACTCCAACAAAAGCAACAACAACAAAATCGGCAAAAAAGACTTCAACAAAAACAACAGAAACAAAACAGGCAACTAAAAAGACAGCAAAGCAAACAACAACAAAGAAAACCAAAAAAGAAGAGGTAAAAGAGAATGATTAAAAGTATGACTGGATATGGCAAAGCAAACTTAGAAAAAAATGAAAGAAGATATCAAATTGAAATAAAAACAGTAAATCATAGATATTTAGACATCTCAGTAAAAATGCCAAGACAGCTAAGTTACTTAGAAGAACCAATAAAAAAAGCAATAAGCAACAAAGTAAAAAGGGGAAAAGTGGATGTTTTTGTAACATTTGAAAATAATTCACTAGAAGGACAAGAAATTAAAATAAACACAGAATTAGCATCTGCATACATCAAAGAACTAAAAAAATTAGCAGAAAGTGAAAACATATTAGCAGATATCCAGGTAAATGATATAGCTAGATATCCAGATGTACTAAACATAAAAAACAACCAAGATGATGAGATTATAAAACAAGAATTGTTGGAAGTATTACAAATTGCAATAGACAATCTAATTGAAATGAGACAAGTAGAAGGAATAAAAATGGCAGAAGACATAAAAGCAAGACTTGAGTACATACAAGAAAAAGTTAAAGAAATATCTAAACTTTCTACTGGACTTATTGAAGAATATGTAGTAAAATTAGAAGAAAGATTAAAACAAATACTAAAAGGACAAGAGATAGAACAAGCAAGACTAGCACAAGAAGTTGTAATATATGCCGACAAATGCTCAGTTGAAGAAGAAGTAACAAGGCTAAACAGCCATATATCACAATTCCATAACCTAATCAATTCAAACGAACCAATAGGAAAAAAATTGGATTTTATTATTCAAGAAATGAATAGAGAAACAAACACAATAGGGTCAAAAGCCAACAACCTAGAAATAACAGATAGAGTAATAGACCTAAAAACACAAATAGAAAACATAAGAGAACAAATACAAAATATAGAATAGAAAGGATTGATTTTATGCAATTAGTAAACATCGGATTTGGTAATATAGTTTCAGCAGAAAGAATTGTCGCAATAGTAAGCCCAGAATCAGCACCAATCAAAAGATTAATTCAAGAATCAAAAGATGAAAAAACAGCAGTTGACGCAACATATGGAAGAAGAACAAGAGCAGTACTAATTATGGACTCAGGACACATCATATTATCAGCAGTTCAACCAGAAACAGTAGGTGGAAGAATTGACAAAACAATAGCAATAGACAAAATGATAGTGCAAGAAGACCAAACTAAACAATAACAAAATAAAAGGAGAGTGAAGAAAAATGATGGTAAAACCAAGCGTTTCAGAATTATTAACAAAAGCTAACAATAGATATGAATTAGTAATAGCAACAGCAAGACGTGCAAGACAAATAGCAGAAGGTGCAGAAACTAAAAAAGACATGAAAGAAGAATCACCAGTAACAATAGCTGCAAACGAAATAGCAGAAGGGAAGGTAGAAATAATATGCTAGTAATACTATCAGGAGTAGCAGGAGCAGGAAAAGACACAGTAAAAAAAGAACTAATAAAAAGAATGGAAAATGTAGAAACACTACCATCTTACACATCAAGACCAAAACGTGAAGGAGACGTAGAAGGAGAAACATACAACTTTGTTACTAGAGAAGAATTTGAAAACATGATAGAAGCCGGAGAATTTTACGAATATGACGTACACCATAACAACTACTATGGAACATCAAAAAAACTACTAAACGAAAAAATAGCAAGCGGAAAAATAATAGTAAGAGACATAGACGTTAATGGAACAGAACACTTACAAGACTTATTAAAAGCAGACACAAAAGTTGTAACAATCTTTTTAAGAGTACCAAAAGAAGAATTAGAAAGAAGATTACAATCAAGAATAGACAAACCAAGCCCAGCAGAAATTCGTTTACGTCTAAGTAGATTTGACTACGAAGAATCTAAGATTAATTTATATGACTATGTAATAAAAAATGACAACTTAGAAAAAACAGTTCAAATTGTTATGACAATTTTAAAAAACGAGATAGAATAATCTCGTTTTTTTAAAAATTGCCACCAGGGACGGACCTTTTTGGCAATAAATTGCCAATAGGGACGGTCCTAAATGGCAAAAAATTGCCAAAAAGGTCCGTCCCCAGTGGCAAAAAGGAGATAAAATGATAGCGGAAGTGATTATAAATAGAACAGCGAAAAAACTAAATAGGACCTTTGATTATAGAATACCAAAGGATTTAGAAGACCTTATTATGATTGGAAGTAAGGTCTTGGTTCCGTTTGGTAAAGGCGGGAAGTTAGAGCAAGCTTTTGTAGTGGCTATCAAGGATAATTCGAATTATGAAGTCAAAGAGATTGCAAAAATTGAAGATGGTCTTACAGATAAGCAAATAGAGTTAGCTAGGTGGATGTCAAAGAGATATTTTTGTAATGTTTCAGATTGTATAAAACTTATGCTTACTCCTGGAACTAGAACTAAGATTAATAAAGTTCAAGATAAAACAATAAATGCGGTTTATTTGAAAAAAGATATTGAAGAGATAGAGTTTGATATTGAGACTAATAAAATAAAATCTGAGAAGCACAAGAAAGTCATAAAGTTTGTAAGGGATAATGAAGGTGTTACAATTCCTGAAATTGAAATGCTTATAGATTGCTCAAGAGCGATTGTAAATACGTTGGTGAAAAATGGATATTTAGAGATTATACCTAAAAAAGTTGAAAGAGAGCCATTAAGGGATAAAGATTTAGAGAGAACAAATAATTTGAAATTAACAGAAGAGCAAGAAATGGCATACGAGCTAATAGAAAGTTCAATAGATGAAGAGATTTACAAGAGTTTTTTACTATATGGAGTTACAGGTTCACGGCAAAACAGAAGTATATTTGCAATTAATCCAAAAAGTAATTGGAATAGGTAAAACAGCGATAGTACTAGTGCCAGAGATATCTTTAACACCTCAAATGTTAGATAGATTTATTTCAAGGTTTGGAAAAGAGAAAATAGCTGTATTACATAGCAAACTATCAATTGGTGAAAGATATGACGAGTGGAACAAAATAAGAGAAGGGAAAGCAAATATAATAATAGGTGCAAGGTCAGCAATATTTGCACCAATACAAAATTTAGGGATAATAATAATTGATGAAGAACACGACAGTTCATATAAGTCAGAAGCAAATCCAAAATATGACGCAAAACAAGTAGCTAAATATATAGCAAAACAAAATAATTGTCCATTGGTACTAGGAAGTGCAACACCTGATATCAATACATATTATAAAGCAAAAGAGTTGGGAAAAATAGAACTATTAGAACTAACTAAAAGAGCAAATAACTCTTCATTACCAGAAGTTGAAGTGGTTGACCTTAAACAAGAACTAGCAAATGGAAACCGCTCAATGTTTAGTAGAAGTTTATATCAAGAAATAGAAAAAAATTTAGAGCAAAAAAGACAAACAATTCTGTTTCTAAATAGAAGGGGATACTCAACATTTATAATGTGTAGAGAATGTGGGTATACTGTAAAATGTAAAAACTGTGACATAAGCCTTACATACCACAGTTATGAAAAGAAGCTAAAATGTCATTATTGTGGATATGAAGAAAACTTAGTAACAATTTGTCCAGAATGTGGAAGCGAAAAAATTAGATATTTCGGAACAGGTACTCAAAGGCTAGAACAAGAGATTTTAAAACAATTTCCACGGAGCAAAAACAATAAGAATGGATGTTGACACAGTAACAAAGAAAAACTCACACGAACAAATTCTGAACAAATTCAAAAATGAAAATATAGACATATTAATTGGAACACAAATGGTAGTAAAAGGACATCACTTCCCAAATGTTACACTAGTTGGAGTGGTAGCAGCAGATAGTTCTTTAAATATAGATGATTATAGAGCAAATGAAAGAACATTTCAAATACTAACACAAGTAGCACGGACGAGCAGGAAGAGAAAATTTACCTGGGAAAGTTGTAATCCAAAGTTATAACCCAGAAAATTTTAGTATACAATGTGCAAGAAAGCAAAATTATGATATATTCTATGAAACAGAAATAGCACTAAGAAAACAGTTGAAATATCCGCCATTTTGCGATATAATAGTAATTGGATTTAACAGTTTAAACGAAAACGACATCAAAATTCAAAGTAAAAACATATATGAAAAACTAAAAACAAGGCTAAGCGAAGAATTCAAGGTATTTGCACCGATGCCATCACCAATAGACAAAATTCAAAATAGATACAGATGGCGAATAATAATAAAAGGAAAAATGAACGAAACAGCAAACAAAATACTAAACGAAGCTTTGCAAGAAGTATATGAAAAAGATTTAAAAACAACAAGAATAACAATAGATGTAAACCCAAACAACATGTCATAAGGGACATTTGGGGACGTTTCTTTTTGGACATTTTGTCCATTTTGGGACACATCTATGTAAGGAAAGGGAAAATAAAATGGCAATTAGAAATTTAAGATATCAAAAAGACGAAATACTAAAAAAGAAATCAAGAGAAGTAGAAGTAATTGATGACAAATTACAAACTTTGATTGATGATATGATAGAAACAATGCATAAATACAATGGGCTAGGGCTAGCAGCTGTACAAGTTGGCGTTTTAAAAAGAGTTATAGTACTTGATATGTATGACGACAAAGGTCCAATTGTAATGATAAATCCAGTTATAATAAAAACAAAAGGAGAACAAGAAGTTGACGAAGGCTGTTTAAGTTTTCCAAACCAATTTGCAAAAGTAATAAGACCTGCCGAAGTTGTGGCAGAATATACAGACAGAAATGGAAAAAGAATGAGAGTAAAAGCAAAAGAATTACTAGCCCAAGCAATTTGCCACGAAACAGACCACTTAAACGGAGAAGTGTTTATAGATAAAATTTTACCAGGAACATTAGAATATGTAGAATAAAAATTGCCAACAGGGACGGACCTAAATGGCAAAAAATTGCCAAAAAGGTCCGTCCCCATTGGCAATTTTTTAGAAAGGAAAGTGTAATTATGAAAGTATTGTTTATGGGAACACCGGATTTTGCAAAAGAGAGCCTGGAAGCGGTATATAATGCAAATTATGAAATATTAGGTGTTGTAACAAATCCAGATAAGCCAAAAGGCCGTGGGATGAAGATGATAGCTTCTCCTGTTAAGCAATTTGCAGAAGAAAAAGGGCTAAAAGTATACCAACCAATAAAAGTAAGAAGAAATGAAGAGTTTATAGAAGAAATAAAGTCACTAAATCCTGATGTGATATGTGTAGTTGCATATGGTAAGATATTGCCAAAGGAGATTTTAGATATTCCGCGACTTGGCTGTATAAATGTACATGGTTCACTGCTTCCACAATACAGGGGAGCTGCTCCAATACAATGGGCGGTACTAAATGGTGATAAGAAGACAGGAATTACTACGATGTATATGGATGTTGGTATGGATACAGGTGATATGATTTTAAAAGAAGAAGTTGAAATAGGTGATGATGAGACAACAGGAGAATTATGGGATAGGCTTTCTAAAATAGGTGGAGAGCTATTAGTAAAAACCTTGGAACAAATTGAAAATGGAACAGCACCTAGAACTAAACAAGGAGAAGATTTTACAGTAGCTCCTATGCTAGATAAACAAATGGCTAAGATTGATTGGGATGAAAAAACAGCGAGTGAAATTAAAAATTTAGTAAGGGGATTGAACCCAATTATGGGGGCTTATACATTTTTGAATGGAAAGAAAATAAAGTTTTGGAAAGTTGCAATTGCAACAAAAAGAGAGATAATAGCAGAAGGTATGGAGATTTTAAAAAATGGTACTGTTATGATATCAGATCCAAGAGATGGTCTGTTTATAAAAGCAAAAGATGGAGTTATTATAGTTCTAGAAATTCAAGGTGAAAATGCTAAAAGAATGCCGATATCTGACTTTTTAAGGGGAAATCAGATAAATGAATTTGAAGTTTTTAAATAATTTTATAGAGTTTGCAATGCTAAATATTAGTGTTGCAAACTCTTTTGTCTTGTAAAAAGACCAACATATAGTTAGTCTGATTAATATAGATATAAAGTATCTTCTATAACATATGATACAGGCAAAACTTCTTCTGTATCTGTTGTAATTTTAAAATATGTTTCTCCAGTTATGTCTTTGTAAACCGCAACTGTAACTGTTCCACATTTGATGCCTTGTACTTGGTTGCTTTTCATAAATTTTTCACCCCTATTGCTATAATTTTTAAAGAACAGACACAATTATATCACTCGTTGGAAGAATTGCGTTAAAAGACTACGTAAATACACCAAATTTGTATATGAAAATATCCAAAAGTGCTTTTGCGAAATAAAAGTTTATTTAAAATGTAATATTTTTGTAATATAAGTAATTTCAGCTAACGAATTGCCAAGTATAAGAATATATAAACAGAAGTAGTTTTAAGTACTGCTTCTGTTTTTTGTCTTATAGAAAATACTTTTTAAATTTGGTAAATGTTAAAATGTATTATGCATCTGTTGACGTAATTCTTAAATAAACGATAAAATATCAATAAGAAAAATTATTACTAACAAGGTTTAAGAAATGTACTTTTTTTATTTACCATATTGACGTTATACGACAGATTGTGTACAATATAAACTGAATAGTAAAAAGAAAAATGTAAATACTAAAAAGGGAAGTAAGATGCATTTTTGATGTAATTTATATGTAAAGTATAAAATTTTAGTGAACAAAAGAAAGGGGATTAAAAAATGAAACAAAACGAAATGAAAGGAATTACACTAATAGCACTAGTAATAACAATAATTGTACTTCTAATACTTGCAGGAGTGGCAATTGCGACATTGACAGGAGATAATGGAATATTAACAAAAGCAGTTACTGCAAAAGAGAATACAGAAAAAGCAAATGAAGATGAGATGAGAAGATTGACAATGTTAGAAGCAGTATCAAATATTGAAAATAAAGAATATACAGATGCGAATGGAGATACAGCGACAATACCAGCTGGATTTGCAGTATCACAAATAGAAGGAGAAAATACAGTAGAAAATGGATTAGTCATAATAGACGCTAATGATAATGAATTTGTATGGATACCAGTACCAACAGCAATAGCTGAAAGTGAAGAACAAGGAACAATAAATAAAGCAATGGCAGTAAATTTAGGAACAGAAGAAAATCCACAATATAGGGGATTATTATATAATTTTAATGACACAAGTTCAGAAGTACAAAGTGGGTGTACAACAACTACAAATAATAATAGAGAGCCAGATATAGTGAGTGATTATGATAATAATACAACATATAATAATGGATTATTTACAAAGGATAGTTTACAAATTGATTATAATAATATGATAAAAAGTGTGAATATAAATCATGGATTTTACGTATCAAGATATGAGATGAGTTTGGACGCAAATAAAAATATACAATCAAAGAAAAATCAACAATCAGCGACAGCAGATGCATCATCTACCAATATGTGGTATGGATTATATGAAAAAGCGAAAACATATAATAGAGATTCAGTAATAAGCAGTATGATATGGGGAAGTCAATATGACGCAATGATGAATTGGATGCATAAAGATAGTAATATAAATGTTAATTCAACAACTCCGATAACAGGAGCAACAAAAAATGCATCAAGAACAACAGGACTAGAAGAAAAAGATAAAATAAAAAATGTATATGATTTATTAGGAAATAGCTATGAATGGACCTTGGAAAACAATAGTTCTGGGCATAGAGTTTTTCGTGCAGGTGCGTATGACTATAATAGTCTAATATCTCGACGTGGCAATAACAGTCCATATACTAAATACAACGATGTGTCTTCTCGTTTTACTCTATATATAAAGTAAAATATGGAACTTTGTGAAAATATAAAAATTAAAAAATAGATAAAATAATAAAAAAGTAAAAGCGCGTTTCACGAACAAATGTGAAGCGTATTTTTTTTATTTTAAATAAATGCAAAAAAGAATTATATAATCATCTGTTGACGTAATTTCAATATGAACGATAAAATAATAAAAACACAAGAGAAGGAGAGATAAAATGAAAAACAAGGAAAAAGGAATTACGCTAATAGCACTAGTAATAACAATAATTGTACTTCTAATACTTGCAGGAGTAGCAATTGCGACGTTGACAGGAGATAATGGAATATTAACAAAAGCAGTTACAGCAAAAGAGAATACAGAAAAAGCAAATGAAGATGAGATGAGAAGATTGACAATGTTAGAAGCAGTATCAAATATTGAAAATAAAGAATATACAGATGCGAATGGAGATACAGCGACAATACCAGCTGGATTTGCAGTATCACAAATAGAAGGAGAAAATACAGTAGAAAATGGATTAGTCATAATAGACGCTAATGATAATGAATTTGTATGGATACCAGTACCAACAGCAATAGCTGAAAGTGAAGAACAAGGAACAATAAATAAAGCAATGGCAGTAAATTTAGGAACAAAAGAAAATCCACAATATAGGGGATTATTATACGATTTTACAAATGAAGGTTCAACAGTGAAGAATGGATGTACAACAACTACAAGTGATTATAGAGAGCCAGATATAGTGAGTGATTATGATAATAATACAACATATAATAATGGACTATTTACAAAGGAGAGCTTACAAAATGATTATAATAATATGATAGAGAGCGTGAATATAAATCATGGATTTTATGTATCAAGATATGAAATGAGTTTGGATGAAAATAAAAATGCCCAATCAAAGAAAAATCAGCCATCAGCGACAGCAGATGCAGCATCTGCAAATATGTGGTATGGGTTATATGAAAAAGCAAAAACATATGATAAAGCTTCGATAGTAAGTGGTATGATATGGGGAAGTCAGTATGACGCAATGATGAATTGGATGAATAAAGACAGTAATGTAACTGTTAATTCACCAATATCAATAACGGGAGCAATCAGGAATGAATCAAGAATAACAGGCTCAGAAGAAAATGACAAAATAAAAAATGTATATGATTTGTTAGGAAATAGCTTTGAATGGACATTAGAGAATAGTGGTTCTGATAATCGACTTCGCCGAGGAGGATGTTTCGGTGATGTACTTTCACCTGCAAATAATTACTGGGGAAATCATCCAAACGATAGTTTTGGTAGCCGTGGATGCAGATTTGTACTTTATATAAAGTAATTATTGAAAAAAAGTGACAAAAAGAAGTATTATAGTAAGGTAATTCTAATGTGAACGATAATTTAAAAAGAGAAAAGTTATACAAAAAAATAAATATATTTGTATAGCTTTTTCTTAATTATCTAAGCTAAAATTATTTATTCAATTGTCGAAATTTGTCGTATTTTGCGATGAGTTTTTTGATAAATTTTAGTAAAAATC
>CAOPES010000008.1 GCA_948502395.1 uncultured Clostridia bacterium
TTGGTAAATTGGAAAGGGTAGGTGATAAGGAAATGATAATTGAAGTTATAAAAAAGGATAGAGAACAACAATGGTTAAAAGGAAAGCAGGCTGGAAGACAAGAAGGAGAAAAATTAGGAATAACCAAAGCAATAACACAAATAGTAAAAGAAATGATACAAAAGCAAATGAAAGATGAAGACATAATAGATATAACTAAAATAGAGCAAAAAGAACTAGAAAAACTAAAAATGGCATAACTAAAAAATAAACCAAGTTAAAGGAGATAAAAATCTAATAACCTGGTTTATTTTTTTCTATATAAAGTAAAGAAAGCTTCTCGAACAAAAACTATATAATTTTTTATAATAAAAAATACTTGATAATAAAGCAAAAAATGAATATAATATAAGCATAAAAGCAAGAAAGGGCTGAAAAAAATGCAAATAATATCAAGTAAAGACAACGAACTAGTAAAACACATAAAAAAACTAAAAGACAAAAAATATAGAGACCAAAACAACGAATATATAATAGAAGGAATAAAACTAGTAGCAGAAGCAATACAAGAAAAAGCAAACATCAAGCAAATAATAATATGTGAAGACTGCGAAAAAGCAGAAAACATAAGCAAAGAGCTAATGTACGAAATAGCAAAATACCAATGCATATATGTAACAAACAAAATATTCAAGCTAATATCAGAAGTACAAGCACCACAAGGAATACTAGCAGTTGTAGCAAAAAACAACGAAGACAAAGAAATCAACTATGAAGAAGAAATAATAGTAGCATTAAACGATGTACAAGACCCAGGAAACCTAGGAACAATACTAAGAACAGTTGATAGTATCGGAGTAACGCAAATACTGGTATCAAAAGGAACAGCAGATGCATACAACCCCAAAGTAGTACGTTCAACAATGGGAGCAATATTCAGAATAAAGATAATAGAGTGTGAGAATTTAGCTGAAACACTGAAAGAAGTAAAAGAAAATGGATTTAAAGTTGTTGTATCTTCATTACAAACAGAAAATAGTGTATATGATATTAAATACAACAAAAAGGCGATAGTAATTGGGAATGAAGCAAATGGTGTAGAGCCACATATTCAACAAAT
Source organism: uncultured Clostridia bacterium (assembly GCA_948502395.1). Classification (GTDB taxonomy): domain Bacteria; phylum Bacillota; class Clostridia; order TANB77; family CAG-508; genus CAG-269. The sequence continues at coordinate 1,100 of CAOPES010000008.1, forward strand.
GGCAGATGAGAAAATTAAAATACCTATGCTTGGAAAAACAGAAAGTTTGAATGCGTCTGTTGCGACAGGTATCATTTTGTATGAATATGTAAGGCAGAAAGTAAAGGGCAAATTTTAGTAATACAATCAAGAAAAGAAAGTAATCAATTGAGCAATGGAAAAATAAACAATCAATGAAAGAAGGATAAAAATGAAAATAAACATAGTAATGGTAGAGCCAGAAATACCACAAAACACAGGAAACATAGCAAGAACATGTGCAGCAATAGGAGCAAAACTACACCTAGTACACCCACTGGGATTTGATATTTCAGAAAAAGCAATAAGAAGAGCAGGGCTAGACTACTGGGACAAAGTAGAAATAGAAGAACACCAATCATTCAAAGAATTTCTAGAAAAATACAAAGTAGAAGAAAACAATATGTACTTTGCAACAACAAAAGGAAAACACGTATACTCAGAGCCAGATTATAGCAAAATGGACGAAGTATTTATACTATTCGGAAAAGAAACAAAAGGTTTGCCAGAAGACATCTTACAAAAATATATAGGACAAACAATAAGAATTCCAATGAGAGAAACATTAAGGTCGCTAAACTTATCAAACTCAGTTGCAATAGTAGCATTTGAAATACTAAGACAAAAGAATTTTGAGAACTTAGAAGAAATAAGCAGTTACTTTAAATAGGCGGGTGTTTTTGGGGACAGACCTTAAAAACACCCACTTTGGGGTATAGCATAAGAGAGCATATTAGCTATAAATAACATTGGGTGTTTTTAAGGTCTGTCCCCAAAAACACCCATCTCTAAAAAGCACCTATGTCGAAATTTGTCGAATTTTGCGATGAAAAGTTGAAAAAAATGGAAGAAATATATTGAAATTTCTTCCATTTTGTGTTTTAATAAAAGTAGTTTTATTAATAAAATTTTAATTCAAATCTAGATTTAATTCGAAATTCAATTCGAAAACAAAAATCCAAAACAAAATAATATAATAAGGAGGCAAACATTGAAAGTCTTTACATACAAAGATTATATCGATTGCATACACAAACTAAGACTAAATGCAATTTTTCAGCTTGCAGAAGAAAGTGCAAGTTATGACATAGGAAAAGAACCAAAGAAAAAATCAATAATAAAAATGGTGTTAGAAGATAAACACGAGGCAGCAGAATTTATTAACAAATATCTAAAAGCCAAAGAAAAAATAAAAGAAGAAGACATACAACTTTATAAAAGTAAATACATAGAGAGAAAATACAAAGACATTGAATTACCAATTATATACAGGCACAAAGGCACAGAGACATTTTTCTTAATTGAACATATAGATTTTATTGACAGCACAATAGACTACAAAATTTTAAATTATTGTATTGATATCATATATGAATGGAGCAAAGAGAAAAGATTTAATTCGAAAACAAATTATCCAAGAGTAATACCAATAGTTATATACACAGGGCAAGAGCCATGGAATTCTCAAAAAAGAAATAGGGAAAAGACAATAGGTACAAATGTATTAGAAAATTATAAAATTGATATACAGCTGAATGTAATAGAGACAGATGAACCTGAAAACGAAGAAATAGAAGAATAGTAAACAACTAAATATAAAAATCAAGAACAAAAAAGAACTTCTTTAGTTTATTTTACATAAGATATTGTAGGATAAATTACAAGGAGGAAAACAATGGAAAAAGTATTAGAAGTAAAAAACATCAGCAAAAAATACCAAAACAAAGAAGGCGAAGTAATTGCACTAGATGGAGTAAATTTCAGAGTAAATCAAGGTGAATTTGTCAGCATTATAGGCCCAAGCGGATGTGGAAAATCGACATTACTATCAATAATAGCAGGGTTAGAAGACAAAACAACAGGAGAAATCTACATAGACGGAGAAAAAGTAGATGGTCCTTCTTCTAAAATCGGATATATGTTACAAAGAGATTGTTTGCTAGAATGGCGAAATATCCTAAGTAACACAATGTTTGGATTAGAAGTGAAAGGGAAAAAAGACAAAGAAAGCAAAGCATATGTAGAAGAATTACTAAAAAAATATAACCTATATGAATTCAAAGACAAATATCCATCTGAACTATCAGGAGGAATGAGACAAAGAGTAGCCTTAATTAGAACACTTGCAGTAAAGCCAAAACTACTATTATTAGATGAAGCATTTTCAGCCTTAGACTATCAAACAAGAATAATGGTAACAAACGATATTTACGAAATACTAAGAAAAGAAAAAATAACAGCGCTAATAGTAACACATGATATATCAGAAGCAATAAGTATGTCTGATAGAGTAGTAGTTCTAAGCAAAAGACCAGGAACAGTAAAAGATATTTGCAAAATTGATTTTGAAACAGAAAACAGAACACCAATTAACACAAGAGAAAATCCCAAATTTAGTAAGTATTTCAATACCTTATGGAAGGAGTTGGGAGTAGATGAATAAGTTAATTGTTTCAGAAGAAAGAAGAAAATACCTAAAAGGCAAAAAAAGCAGAAAATATCTTGTACTATTTGCGCAAATATTAATATTAGTAGCATTTCTAGCGATATGGGAAATTGCGGCAAACAAAGGAATAATAGACAGTTTTATAACAAGCCAACCAAGTAGAATTTTACAAACATTTATGAATTTACAATCAAATGACTTAATGATGCACATAGGAGTTACAGTTTATGAAACAGTAGTAGGATTTTTATTGGGAACACTAATTGGAATAATAATTGCAATTATTCTATGGTGGTCAGATTTCTTGTCAGATGTTGCAGAACCATACCTAGTTATATTGAATAGTTTGCCAAAAGTGGCTTTGCGGACCGATTATAATAATTTGGGTAGGAGCAGGAACTCCAGCAATAATTGTAATGGCAATCGCAATATCATTAATAGTAACAATTTTGGAAAACTTAAATGGATTTTTAAAAACTGATAAAGAAGTAATAAAAATGGCAAGAACATTTAAAGCAACTAAATTTCAAATTTTAAGAAAAATTATCATACCAGCAAATTTATCAACATTTATAAATTCGCTAAAAGTAAATATAGGTCTTTCATTAGTAGGAGTAATATCAGGAGAGTTTTTAGTATCAAAAGCAGGGCTTCGGATATTTAATTGTATATGGTGGTCAGGTGTTCAAATTAGATTTAGTTATGACAAGTGTAATTATATTAGGAATTGTAGCAGGCCTAATGTATTTAGCAGTATTACTACTTGAAAAATTTATCCTAAAATCAAAAAAATATAAATAAACCTAAAATTACCAAAAGAACGCTTGGTAAAATAAAAGGAGGAGAGATTTTGAAAAATAAAATAATTATAAGTGTAATTACAATCGTTGTAATTGCGTTAGTTGTAATAGGTATAATTAGTGTAAAAACAAATAAAAATGAAACAACCACAGAAGAAGCAAAATTAATAAAAGTAAACGAGGTAACTCGTTCAGTATTTTACGCTCCACAATATGTAGCGATAAACCAAGGATTTTTTAAGGAAAATGGTATAGACATAGAACTATCAACAGGTCAAGGAGCAGATGCAGTTATGACAGCTGTTTTAAGTAATCAATGTGACATAGGATTTGCAGGACCAGAAGCTTCAATATATGTATATAACGAAGGAAAAGAAGACTACTGTCAAGTATTTGCTCAAATGACTAAAAAAGACGGTTCTTTCTTAGTTGCAAGAAACGATACAGATAATTTTAGTTGGCAAGACTTAAAAGGAAAAACAATAATACCTGGAAGAAAAGGTGGAGTGCCATATATGACATTTGAATATGTACTAAGAAAAAATGGACTTAACCCAAGTACAGATTTAGTACTAGATGATAGTATAAAATTTGACTTAATGGCAGGTGCATTTTCAAGCGGAAACGCAGACTATGTAACACTATTTGAGCCAACAGCTTCAGCAACAGAAGAACAAGGAAAAGGATATATAGTAGCATCAGTAGGAGAAGCATCAGGAGAAATTCCATACACAGCATATTTTGCTAAAAAAAGTTATATAGCAAACAATGAAGACACAATTCAAAAATTCACAAACGCAATATATAAAGGACAAAAATGGGTAAAAGAGCATTCAAGTAAAGAAATTGCAGAAGCAATAAAAAGTTTCTTCCCAAGTACAGACGTAGAACAACTAGCAACAGCAGTACAAAGTTATATGGATATAGATGCTTGGAACGAAACACCAGTACTAAAAAAGGAAGCATTTGATAGATTACAAGAAGTAATGACACAAGCAGGTGAATTACAACAAAGTGCACCATATGACAAAATAATAAACAACAAATATGCAGAACAAGCAAAATAAAAATTGAAAGCAGTAAATATGTATAATTAGTAAAACAAAAAGCGGAAAACAGCAAATGAGCAAAACATACAAAATAAAAAATGAAAAAGTTTGAATAAAAGAATAAAAAGGAGCAATTGAAAGAATTTTATAATAAATATTGACATATAGGACAATAATTGTTTTGACACCTATTGTCTTATATGTTAAGATTTATTGTATGATATAGAGAGAAAGGGGTTGGGGGAATGCCAACAGACACAAAAAGTTCAAGTCTAGACTATGCAGGAATAGGAAGAAGAATCAGAGAAAAAAGAAGAGAAAAAAACATTACACAAGAAATGTTAGCAGAAACAATGGACATATCAATGGCATATTTAAGTAGAATAGAAAGAGGTAAAGAAAATGTCAACATAGAAAGACTATTGATAATAGCAGAAACACTTCAAGTAGATGTAGGAGAATTAATATCAGGGACAATCCCAGGAGAAACAGGATTGGAACCATATTTTTGGGAAGAAATAAAAAGTGTATTAAGAGATTGCACACCAGAAAAACAAAAATTAATATATAATGTTGCAAAAATAATATCTGGAATAGATTTTAAAAAAGAGAAAAAGATTATGAGAAATAAATAACAAAAATAAACTTTACAAAAAGTCGAAAATAGTATAAACTAGGTAAGAAAACAAAACGTAAAGGTGATAATAAATGTATTTAAAAAGACTAGAATTACAAGGATTTAAATCGTTCGCAGATAAAACAGTACTAGAATTTATGCCAGGAATAACAAGCGTAATAGGACCAAACGGTTCAGGAAAAAGTAATATATCAGACAGTATAAGGTGGGTGCTTGGAGAACAAAGCATGAAATCACTAAGAGGAACAAAATCCTTAGATATAATATTTGCAGGAACACAAAGCAGAAAATCATTAGGATTTGCAGAAGCATCATTAGTATTTGACAATGCAGACGGCGCGCTACCAATAGAGTATACAGAAGTGACTGTAACAAGAAAAATATATAGAAGCGGAGAAACAGGATACTTTATAAATAAAGTACCATGTAGACTAAAAGATGTGCTAGAACTATTTATGGACACAGGGATAGGAAAAGACGGCTACTCAATAATAGGTCAAGGAAAAATAGATGAAATTTTAAGTAACAAATCAGAAGACAGAAGAAATATTTTCGAAGAAGCAGCAGGGATAGTAAAATACAGAACAAGAAAACAAGAATCAGAGAAAAAACTAGAAAGAACAAAACTAAATTTACTTAGAATAAACGATATTTTAGCAGAAATAGAAACAAATATAGACCCATTAAAAATGCAAGCTGAAAAAGCAAAAAAATATCTAAATCTAAGAGAAGAGCTAAAAAGTATAGAAATAGGGCTATTCGTATATAACATAGAAAAATATAAAGAAAGCCTAACAGAAATAGTCAAAGACGAAGAAGTATACCAAAACCAATGTAACGAAGAAGAAGGCAGACTAGAAAGAATAAAACAGTTAAAAGAAGAACTAAAAAATCAAATAGATGAAATAACAATAAAAATAGAAGAAATGTCAAACATTGGGTTTGAAAGTCAAAAAGAAATAGAAATGCTAAATTCAGACATAAATGTAGCAAACACAAGAATAGAAAACAACAAAGAAAATAGCCAAAGATATGAAAAAGAAATAGAAGAAGCAAAACAAAAATTAGAAGAGTTAAAGCAAGAAAATGAGCAAAAACAAGAAAAGAAAGCAAACTTAAAAGAAAATAGAGAAAGATTTGCCAAAGAACTAGAAGAAAAAGAAACAGAACTTGCAAAAATAATGGACAAGCTATCATCAAAAGAGCTAGAAATAGAAAAGCATAAAGCTCAAGTAGAAAAAAACATAGACAGAAAATACGAGCTACAAACAAACATAAATACACAAGACATCAACTTTGAAAACTATGAAAAAAGACAAAAACAAATAAAAAATGAAATAGCAGTAAACATATCAGAACTAGACGCAACAAGGCTTACAAAAGACGAAATAGCAAAAGGATTTTATGAAATAGACAGTAAAAGAAATAAAGTTGTTGCAAGCCTAGAAGAAATAAACCAAAAACGTGAAGAAGCAGACAAAAAAATCAAAACATATGAAAACACAATAAATACATATCAAAGTGAAATGAGAATAAAAGAATCAAAATTAAAATTCTTGATAGAAACAGAAAGAGAAAAAGAAGGATATGTAAAAAGTGTAAAATCACTTTTAAAAGACTGTGAAAATATAAAAGAATTAGGCAAAGGGATGCATGGAGTACTTGCAAACATAATAGAAGTGCCAGAAGAATATCAAACAGCAATAGAAATGTGTTTAGGAGCAAGCCTACAAAACATAGTTACAGAAACAGAAGAAGATGCAAAAAAATTAGTAGAACATTTAAGAAAAAACAACCTAGGAAGGGCATCATTTTTACCAATAACATCAGTAAAAGGAAAGAAAATAGACAGAATAAAAGGAAACGAAAAAGGAATAATTGGAATTGCATCAGACCTAATAAAATACAGCAAAAAGTATGAACAAATAATAACAAACTTATTGGGAAGAACTGTAATAGTAGACAATATGGAAACAGCAATAAAAGTTGCAAAACAAAATGGATACACATTTAGAATAATAACAATTGAAGGAGACGTAATAAATCCTTCGGGAGCAATAACAGGTGGTTCAGTTGCTAAAAAAACCGTAAACATTCTAGGCCGTGGAAGAGAAATAGAAAAACTAGAAAAAGAAATAAAATCAATAAAAGAAAAAATAGCAAAACTAGAAAAAGAAAAACACGATTATGAAAGCGGAATAGAAGACATTTTAGAAGGTGCAACAAGCTTAGAAAGAGAACTTCAAGAAATAGACATCACATATGCAACAGAAAAACAAAAGTTAGTATCAGTTGAAGAAAATATAGCAAAAATAGAACAAAGATTATCAAAACTAAGACAGGAACAAGAAACAATAGAAGAACAGAAAAAACAAACAATAGACAACAAAATCAAAATAGAAGAAGAAATTAAAACATTAACAGAAGAAACTGAAAAATTAACAAAAATAATAAATGAATTTGCAGAACTAAACAAAGACAACCAAAAATATGTAGATGACTTAAACTTTGATATAACAAATTTAAAAATATCAGTATCTTCATTTGACGAAAGCGAAACATCAATAGAAGAAATACAAGAGAGAATTAACATAGACATAGAAAATACAAACAAAAGCATACAAAATAAAAACATACAAATAGAAGAAATCAAACAAGAAAACTTCAACTTACAAAAATCAATAGAAGAAATACAAGAAAAAATAGAAAGCATAAAAGAAGAAGTAAAAAATAGTGGAACAAAAGTAGAAAACCTAAAACAAGAAAGAATAGACAAAAATGCAAAATTAGCAAAACAAGAAGACGAAATAACAGAAAAATTCAAAATAATAGAAGACTTAAAAGCACAAATAGTAAAAGTAGATGTAAAGAAAACAAAACTAGAAGAAGACATACAAAACATCATAAACAAGATGTGGGAAGAATATGAACTAACACCAAACGCCATTGGTGAAGAATACAAAAAGCCAGAGAATGTAGCACTAACCCAAAAGAAAGTAAACAGTTTAAGAAAAGAATTAAGAGAATTGGGCAGTGTAAATGTAGACTCAATAGAAGAATACAAAAATCTAAAAGAAAGATATGACTTTATGTGCGAACAAAGAGTGGACTTAGAAGATACAATGGCAAAACTAAGAAAAATAATTTCAGATATGACAACAACAATGAAAGAACAATTCAAAACACAATTTGAAATAATAAACAAAAACTTTGCAGAAGTATTCAAAGAACTATTTGGCGGAGGAAACGCATCACTAAAACTAGAAGACGAAGAAAACATACTAGAATGCGGAATAGACATAAACGTACAACCACCAGGAAAAAAACTACAAAATATGATGTTACTATCAGGTGGAGAAAAAGCTTTTACAGCAATAGCACTACTATTTGCAATACTAAAAATAAATCCAGCACCATTCTGCGTACTAGACGAAATTGAAGCGGCACTAGATGATGTAAATGTATATCGTTTTGCTGAATACTTGAAAAAATTCTCTGAAAACACTCAGTTCTTAGTAATTACACATAGAAAGGGAACAATGGAAGCAGCAGACACAGTATATGGAGTAACAATGGAAGAAAACGGAATATCAAAATTATTGTCAATGAAGTTGAAATAATATAATGCTGAAAATAAGACGTAGTAAATTATATACATAGATTGGAAGTGATATATATGAAAAATCAATTTATAAAAACAGAGATTATGGTAAAAGATACTCCTATAAGTGTTATTCGAATTGATAAAACAGACTTTATATCATTAACAGATTTAGCTAAGTATCAAAATTCAAGCGACCCATCTTTTACAGTCAAAAACTGGTTAAGAAGAGTCAGTACAATTGACTATATAGGTCTTTGGGAGCAATTACATAATTCTAGTTTTAATTTGGTCGAATTCGACCAAATTAAAACTGAATATGGGAAGAACTCCTTTGCAATGTCACCTACACAATGGATAAAAAGAACAAACAGTATTGGAATTGTTTCAAAAGGCGGAAGATATAGTATTGGAACATTTGCACATCCTGATATTGCTTTTGAATTTGCTAGTTGGTTAAGTCCAGAATTTAAACTGTATTTAATAAAAGAATTTGAAAGATTAAAAATTAATGAAGCATATCAAAACAAAATTGAATGGTCTGTAAAAAGAGAACTATCCAAAACTAATTATGCTATTCATACAGATAGCATCAAAGAATGCATTGTTCCAACTTTAACAGAAAGACAAAAGCAATATGTATATGCTAATGAAGCAGATGTTTTAAATGTTGCTTTATTTGGAATGACAGCAAAGGAATGGAGAGAAAGCAATCCTAATTTAAATGGAAATATAAGAGATTATGCAGATATTTTACATTTGGTTGTTTTAGCGAATCTTGAGAACTTAAATGCTGAAATGATAACAAATGAAATTCCCCAAAGTGAAAGAATTATAAGATTGAATAATACTGCAAAAAGACAACTGCAATTATTAAAAAATAATAGTAGTATGCATAGATTAGAAAAGATGGATGAGCAGTTAAAACTAGAATAATATGTATTATTGTTATAAAGAAAAAAGTTGGTAATAATTTGTTACTAATTGAAAAGATTAAACAAAGAAATATAGACGTGCATTATTGACAATTTTTTGTCAGTAATACACGTCTTTTTATATTAAAACATCAACTTCAAAACACCAATAAACATCAAAAGAACGCCTGATATAATAGACCAAACATTATTAGGCAAGCGACTTAAATTATTAAGTTTTTTACCTAAGTAATTTCCAAAGCTCAAAAAGAACATTTGAAAAACAGAAACAATAAAAGGAAAAATAGAAAAGCTAATACCTATAATTCCACCGCCAATTCCAATACCAAAACTATCAAGAGAAAGAGCAAAGCCCAAAAATAAAGCCTCTTTATAATCAATAGAATTCGAATTATCAAAATCAGCAGAAACATTATCATCTCTTAAACCTTGAATAAAAATAAATAATCCCATAAAAAATAAAATCGCGAAGCCAAGCAACTTGGTCGAAAATTCAGAAAAGATACCCTTAATGCTATTACCAAATAATAAAGCTATAAAAGTTATTAAATATGAAATAACAAACAAAATAATTCTGCCGAACCTAGAAATAGACGTATTTTTTATTCCATATGTAATTCCAATCCCTAATGAATCAATACTACTAGAAACAGCTAAAATAATTTGATAAATAAACATAATCAGATACCTCCTAAAACATAATATGACAAAATTCGCGAAATGGTGAAAAATAAAATTGCCAACAGGGACGGACCTTTCTGGCAAAAAATTGCCAAAAAGGTCCGTCCCTGTTGGCAATTTTCAGGAATAAGATAGGGACAACCCGCATATGATTAAAAAGAAAATATACAAAGGAGAGATTAATATGTGGGAAACGTTAAGAAAAGAAGAAACGTTAAAGACGTTAAAGACAAACAGAAAGACAGGTTTGACAAAAGAAGAAGTTGCTTTTAGACAACAAAAGTATGGAAAGAACAAATTGAAGGACAAACCCAAAGAGAGTATAGTAATGAAATTTGTAAAACAGTTTAATGATTTTATGATAATTATATTAATAGTAGCTTCAATAGTTTCAGCAGGGATTTCATATATACAGGGGGAGAATGATTATGTGGATTCAATTATTATAATTGCAATTGTTATTTTGAATGCGATTATGGGAGTGGTTCAAGAGGCAAAAGCGGAGAAGTCGATAGAGGCTTTGAAGGAGATGACCCCGCCAAAAGCGAAGACTCTGAGAGATAATAGTATAGCGGAGATAAAGGCCGAAAATTTAGTTCCAGGGGATATTGTGATTTTGGAAGCTGGTGGATATGTTCCAGCAGATTGTAGGCTGATTGAAAGTCACAATTTGAAGGTTGAAGAAGCCAGTTTGACAGGTGAAACAGAGCCTGTTACAAAAGATGCAGATATGATATGCAAAGCTCCGCTTGAAAATATAAATGGAAAAGTGCAGACTTCAAGGGTTACAATTGGTGATAGGTTTAATATGGCGTTTATGGCAAGTATTGTTGTAAATGGACATGCAAAGGCTGTTGTAACAGATACAGGAATGAATACGGAAGTTGGTAAGATTGCAAATATGATAATAGAAGATGAAGCACCAGAGACACCAATTCAAAAGAAGTTAAGTCAAGTTGGAAAAATACTAGGAATTGTGTGTTTAGCAATATGTGTAATAATATTTGTAATAGGATTAATAAAAAATATAGATCCAATGGAAATGTTTATGACATCAGTAGGATTAGCAGTGGCAGCGATTCCAGAAGGTTTACCAGCGATAGTTACGATAATGCTTTCAATAGGTGTAACTAAAATGGCAAAAAATAATAGCATAATAAGAAAATTGCCAGCAGTTGAAACATTAGGGAGTAGCAAAGTAATATGCTCAGATAAAACAGGAACATTAACACAGAATAAAATGACAGTGGTAGAAATAATTGCAAACGATAAAAACTTTGCAACAGAGCTAGGAGTAATGTGCACAGACTGCGAGATAACTTACGAAAAAGGCAAAAATAAGGTAAGTGGAGAGCCAACAGAAATTGCACTAGTAGAAAACGGAATAAAGAACAATATAAATAAAGTACAAATGGAGCAAGAAATGCCAAGAGTAAATGAAATTCCATTTGACTCTACTAGAAAAATGATGACAACAATTCACAAGATAGGAGACAAATACAGGATTATAACAAAAGGAGCACCTGATGTACTGCTAGATAGATGTAAAATATCAGCAGGAGAAAAGGAAAGAATAAAAGAAAACAACCTGAAAATGGCAAAAAAAGCACTAAGAGTAATAGCTGTGGCATACAAAGAAGTAGACAGATTACCAGATAAAATAGATAGCAATAATATAGAAAAAGACTTAAATTTTGTACGGATTAATTGGAATGATTGATCCACCAAGAGAAGGCGTAAAAGAAGCAGTAAAGACGTGTAGAAAAGCAGGAATAAAAACCGTAATGATAACAGGAGACCACATAGCAACAGCAAAAGCAATAGCAGAAGACCTGAACATATTAAAATCAGGAGACAAAGCAATAACAGGAAAAGAGCTAGACCAAATACCACAAGAAAAACTAGAAAAAGAAATAAGTGAATATTCTGTATTTGCAAGGGTGACACCAGAACATAAAGTAAGAATAGTAAAAGCATGGCAAAGTACAGGAGCAGTAGTAGCGATGACAGGTGACGGAGTAAACGACAGTCCAGCCCTAAAAAGTGCAGATATAGGAATAGCAATGGGAAAAAACGGAACAGAAGTGGCAAAAAATGCAGCAGATATGATACTAACAGATGATAATTTTGTAACCATAGTAAAAGCAGTAAAACAAGGAAGGAACATCTATGACAACATAAAAAAAGCAATTCACTTCTTAATTGCAACAAATATAGGAGAAATAGTAACAATATTTATGGGATTAGTATTAGGGTTGAAATCACCATTGTTAGCAATCCAATTACTATGGATAAATTTAGTAACAGACTCCTTACCAGCAATAGCAATAGGTTTAGAGCCACCTGACAAAGACATAATGAACAGAAAACCACAAGATAGTAGAAAAGGAATATTTGCAGACGGATTATGGAACAAAATAATTGTAGAAGGAATAATGATAGGAATGCTAACATTAGTTGCATTTAGTATTGGAAATAAATATTTTGGTGTAGAAGTTGGAAGAACAATGGCATTTGTAGCAATGGGATTATTAGAACTTGTCCACAGCTTTAATATAAAAAGTGAACAATCAATCTTTAAAGTTGGAATTTTTGAAAATAAATTCTTAATAGGAAGCTTTATATTAGGCATATTTGTGCAAACAATAGTAGTATTAATTCCAACACTTGCAGAAATATTTAAGCTAGTACCACTAAGCCAAACTCAATGGGTTATTACTCTAAGTATTTCAATTCTTCCGATTCCGATTGTTGAATTACAAAAAAAGGTGAATGAATGGAAATTCGGAAAAGTAGTTTATAAGCAAAAATGTGAAACTCAAAGCGAAACAATGTGCCAAAAACGTGAAAGCTAGAAAGAAAACATCTATAAAAAACGTGAAACTTGAACAAAAACTACAAAAGTTATTGCTGTCGACATAAGAATGTGGTATAATATAAATATGTAACAATAAAAAGCATGTAATTCTTGAATAAACAAGAAGCTGGCTAGTGCCTAGAAGGGAGAAAATACATGCAAAAAAAATCTAAGAAGCAGAGAAAAAACGAAAATAAAACTAAAAAGGAGAAACTCCAAAAAAAGCCGAAGATGGAAATTAGGTTGTACACCAAAGGACAAGAAAATGAATATGAAAATATTCAAAACAAATTACAGAAAGTTGACGAAAGTAAACTTTCTGAAAGAGAAAAACTGATACAATATCTGATTATTCTTAACCCGCAAAAGGTAAAAGAAGGAGATATTGTAATCGAAGAAGAGACGAACATTTTATATTATAGCAAAATGTTGAATATCGAAGAATTTAAAGAATTCTCATATCCAAAAGGTTATAAATTAAAATATCCAAGAATAATTTCCAATAACAATGGAGTGGAAGAAAGTTTTATGCTTAGACGTGCTTAGATACTGAAAACAGTTGGGATGTTCCTAACTGTTTTTAGTTTGTTCAGAGATAAAAAATTTCTTTAATATATAGCACTAAATGATAAAATATAATATACTTATAAAAAATGCTAAAGGAATAAAAAATGGAAATATACAAATAACAGTAACATAATACACACCTGAAATACCAAACAAAGAAAGAGTTGGAAAAAATCAAATAAAAATATTGAAAAAGTATATAAAATCTGCTATATTAATAAAAGTGCAGATAATATATACTTTTTTATATAAAAGAATCAAACAATTTTTAATCAATGTAAAGATTTGTTATAAATCAAAAATCTGCAATAATTTAAAATCAAGGATTTTTAAATCGAAACAAAAACTCAGAAAACAAAAAAGAAAGAGAAAGAAGGCGATAGAAAAAGAAAACTAGTGAGAAATAAGAAAAACAGACACGTGTTTACTAATGAAGAAATATTAATAAATAAATATGGGATGAAATATAAAAAATAAGTATTTAAGAAGATTAGAAAAACATTAACAAAATGAATAAACGGAGGTATAAAATTATGAAAAATAAAATTTTGCCAAATGATTACAGAGAAACATTGGATTTAATAATACAAAAAATACAATTTGCACAACAAAAAGCTGTTATCTCAGCAAATACAACTTTATTAGATTTATATTGGGAAATAGGAAATATTCTTGTAAATAAAAAGAAAGAACAAGGATGGGGAGCAAAAGTAATAAGTACATTGTCAAATGATATAACTTCTGCATTTCCTAAAACAAAGGGATACTCAAGTAGAAATTTAGAATATATGAGCCAATTTGCCAAAACATATTCCAATTATCTTGATATAAAAGAAGAACTTTCAAAGGTTAGTTGGTCACATAATCTTGTTTTAATGAGTAAAGTTAAAGATGAAAATGAAAGGCTATGGTATATAAATGAAACGATAAAAAATGGATGGGCAAGAGATGTTTTGATTAATCAAATTGCATATGCATTAAAAGATATAAATAAACCGATTGGAATTTCTGAATACGAGTTGATTAAATCAATACCAGAAGATTTGAAATCAAACTTACCAACTATTGAAGAAATTGAAAATGAAATGGAAAAAAAATTAAAATAATAAATTTTGCAACTGCGGTTGCAAAAATTAAAAATAGCTTGAATTATATGTACGTAATGAAATCTTTATATAAAAATATAATTTTAAATTTATGAGAATTACAATTAATGTGAAACTGTGTAAGAAAGAATCCAAAAATAACATTGTGTGAATTATGAAAGAAATAAAAACGTGAAAAAGTATATAAAATCTGCAACCATTTAAAGTCATAGATTTTTAAATCGAAACAAAATTCAAAAAATAAATAATAATGAGAAAGAAGGCGATAGAAAAAGAAAATTAGTGAGAAATAAAAACGACAAAACGGAAATAATTTCGTATAGTGTATTGACTAATTACATAATTATGGATAAAATAATAATAAAGATTAAATCTGTTTTTTGTAAATAGTAAAAAGAACCTTGAAAACTTAATATCTTTGTTAAAAAAGTAAATAGGAGTGAATACTATTTTCAAAAGTGGAAATAATTTAAATAAATAAAAATACTAAGTAAAAAGCAGTAAAATTTAAAAAGAAAAAAACGAAAAAATGTAGAGAACAAAAGAGAGAAGGGAGAAGTTTTTTATGCAAATAAAAAATAGGAAACTAAAAGTAAATAACAAAGGTATTACATTAATAGCATTAGTAATAACAATAATTGTACTTCTAATACTTGCAGGTGTAGCAATTGCAACATTGACAGGAGATAATGGAGTGTTGACAAAAGCAGCAAAGGCAAAACAAGAAACAGAAAAAGCAAATGAAGATGAAATGAGAAAATTAACAATGTTAGAAGCAACAGCGAACATTGAAAATACTAAATATACAGATTCTAATGGAGATATAGTGACTATACCAGCTGGATTTGCAGTATCACAAATTGAAGGAGAAAATACAGTAGAAAACGGATTAGTTATAATAGATGATAAAGGAAATGAATTTATATGGATACCAGTGCCAATAGCAGTAGCTGAAAGCGAAGAACAAGGTACTACTAATAAAGCAATGGCGGTAAATTTGGGAACAGTAGAAAATCCACAATATAGGGGCTTATTATATGACTTCAATGATACTGGTTCAACAGTAATAAGTGGTTGTACAACAACTACAAATGAGTATAGAGAGCCAGATATAGTGAGTGATTATGATAATAATACAACATATAATAATGGACTATTTACAAAGGATAGTTTACAAAGTGATTATAATGATATGATAAAAAGTGTGAATATAAATCACGGATTTTATGTATCAAGATATGAAATGAGTTTGGACACAAATAAAAATGCCCAGTCAAAGAAAAATGCAATATCAGCAGATGCTTCACAATCTGATACAAATAGATGGTATGGATTATATGAAAAAGCAAAAACATATAATAAAGATTCAGTAGTAAGTGGTATGATATGGGGAAGTCAATATGATGCAATGATGAATTGGCTGCAAAAAGATAGTAATGTAAATGTTAACTCTGAAACTCCAATAACAGGAACAGCTAGAAATGAAGATACAGAAAGAAGAACAGGTTATGTAGAAACAGATAAAATAAAAAATGTATATGACCTTTTAGGAAATAGTAGGGAATGGATATTAGAGGCCATTTATTCCAGCAGTCGAGTTCTTCGTGGTGGCAGTTACTACACTAGCTATTCTCCAGCGAGTCGCAATTACGACCATCCAGATGATATCAATAGCTATGCTTCTTCACGTCTTACACTTTATATAAAGTAGTAACTGAGCTCGGTGAAAAAATTAAAATTATAGCAATAATAGTTTCAAATAGAGTATTGAATATAAAAACTCGGCTAATGAAATAGGTCGAATGATAGAAGCACTTCCATATAGATAAAAAGGAAGTGCATTTTCTAAAACGACACTTTACCAACAAATAAAACTTAACACAAAGTAAAATATAAAGAATAAAAAAGTAAAAAACAAAACAAACTAAAGAAAAAAGAACAGGAGAGATAGAAATGGAAAAACTAAGAAAAGAGATAAAAGAAAAACTAGACAAAATAAAAGAAATGATAAAAAACGAAGAAAAAAGAGACGAAATAGAGCAAGAAAGAAAAGAACTAGACAAATTACTAAAAAAATATCTAAGAGAAAAATAGAAATAAAATACAACAGAACACGAAAACAATACATTTAAGCAAAAGAAGAAATCTGATAAAATAATCAAAAACGCAATAGGTGGTAGAATAATGAGAAAAACAAGCACAATAAAAATAGGAAGAAATCTACAACAAATAAGAAAAAGTAATGGATATACACAAGAAAAACTAGCAGAAGAAATCGAAGTATCTGCAAGGTATGTAAGCGACATAGAACAAGACAGAGCAAAACCATCATACGAAGTACTAATACGAATATGCAACCTATTCAAAGTATCATTAGATCAGATATTTAGTGAATATTTAAAAATAAAAGATAACAAAAGCCTAGAATATTCAATATCAGGATATGACAAACTAAGCAAAGAAGATAAAGAAACAATAGGACACCTAATAACATATTTCAACAAAAAGTAAAATTTGGTAAAACACTTGCAAAAAGCAAATAAATATGGTACAATAGCTATGTTTTGAAAAAAGCACAGCTATTTTTCAAATCTCTACTTACAGAAAATGTAGGTTAAAAATCCAAAGGGAGGTGAAAATAATGAACAAATACGAAAGTATAATCATTGTTAACCCAAATGTAGACGAAGCAGGACTAAAAGCACTAGAAGAAAAATTCACAGGGTTAATAAACGAAAACGGAAAAGTAGAATCAGTAGAAAATATGGGTAAAAAGAAACTAGCATATGAAATAAAAAAATTCAATGAAGCAACATACCTACTATTCAACTTCGAAGCACAACCAGCTTCAATAACAGAACTTGAAAGAGTTTACAGAATTACAGACGATATAATCAAATACATCGTAGTAAGAAAAGAAGACTAATAAAAATTAGCAAAAAAATAATTAAATAAAGATAGGGGCCTTTATTTAAAGTAAGAAAGGTGATAGAAAATGAACAAAGTAATATTAATGGGAAGACTAACAAGAGACCCAGAAGTAAGATACACACAAACAAACAACACACTAGTAGCATCATTCAGCCTAGCAGTAAATAGAAGATTTGTAAGACAAGGAGAAGAAAGACAAGCAGACTTCATAAACATAGTAGCATGGAGCAAACTTGGAGAATTTTGTAGCAAATACTTTAAAAAAGGTCAACAAGTAGGAGTTATAGGAAGAATACAAACAAGAACTTGGGACGATGACCAAGGAACAAAACACTACATAACAGAAGTAGTAGCCGAAGAAGCATATTTTGCAGATAGCAAAAGAGAAGGCGAAGGAAACAACGCATTTGAAAACACATTTGGCAATACAGCACCAGGAAATATGGGAGCTGACTTCGAAGTATCTTCAAGTGATGACCTACCATTCTAAAAAAGAGGGGTGAAATAAAAATGGCAGACAAAAAACAAAATAGAAGAAATAAAAATTATGATGAGGATTACAATCCAAGATTCAGAAAACAAAGAAAAAAAGTATGCGTATTATGCAGTGATAAAAACTTTGAATTAGATTACAAAAATCCAGAACAACTAAAAAAATTCATAAATGATAAAGGTAAGATCTTACCAAGAAGAACAACTGGAGCATGTGCTAAACACCAAAGAGATATCACAACAGCAGTAAAAAGAGCAAGACATATTGCACTTTTACCATATGCACAAAACTAATTTCAAATATAAAACAATCGCAAGCAAAAAATATAGAAATGCTTGCGATTTTTTATGCCCAAAACATTTACAATTAAAACACCATATGATATAATTTTAACGAAAAAACAAAAGAGGTGAAAAAACTTTGAATCAAATATTAAGTGTAGAAAACACAAAAAAAGAAAAAAGAAGAAAAAGCCCAAATGGACCAATAGAAATTCAAAAAATAGTAAAAATATTTGCTATAATAATGATAATATTTGGAATAGCAATAATAGGAAGTGGCTCATACTCAATGTATAAAGGAAAAACAGAACCAAAATCAGCAACAAGACCAATAATAGTAGCAAGTCAAACAGCAGGAACACAAGTAACAATACAAATAAAACACGACAAACCACTATCAAAAGTAACATACAGCTGGAACGACGAAGAGCCAATAGAAATAGAAACAAATTCAAGAAGCGAAATTTCACAAATAGTAGAAATTCCAACAGGAAGTAACAACACATTAAAAATATATGCAGAAGACATAAATGAACAAACAGCAACAAACGAAAGCTCTTACGAAGCGCAAAGAAAAATAGACATACAACTAGAACCAAACGGAACAGAACTAAAAGTAAACATAGAATCAGAAACAGAGTTAGCATATATGACATACCGTTGGGATGACGAAGAAGAAAAAGAAGAAGAATTAGACGGATATGAAGCAGAAAAAACAATAGAAATACCAAAAGGACAACACACATTAACATTAATAGTAGTAGATATAGACAACAACACAGAAACAGAAGAACAAGAAATAAAAGCAGTAACAAAACCAAAATTAGAAGTAACAGTTGACGAAACAGGAGAACACTTTGTAATAAAAGCATCAGATGAAGAAGCAGTAAAAAGAATAGAATTCATAATAAACGAAGATGAAAGAAATAGCTTAGACTTAGATAAGGTATTTTCAAAAGAAGAAAGAAAAGAATTTGAATACAAATATCCACTACGTGCAGGAGATAATAAACTAATAATAAGAGCATACAATGAAAGTGGAGTATATGAAGAATCAAGAGTAATGTTCAGAAAATAAAACATAATCAACAAACAACATACCTCCTACAATACAAATGTGGGAGGTTGTTAAAAATGAAGGAGAAAAAATGATATTTGAAATACTAACATATTTTATAATATATTCATTTTTAGGATGGATAATGGAATCAGTAGTAAGGTCAGTAATAGAAAGAAAACTAATAAACACAGGTTTTTTAATAGGACCATTTTGCCCAATATATGGAATAGGCGCATGTATAATGTTTTTATTCTTAAGTGGGCTAAAAGACCATATATTACTATTATTTGTAGTTTCACTACTTGCAATGTCAATATGGGAATACCTAGTTGGAGTATTGCTAGAAAAACTATTTAATACAAAATATTGGGACTACTCAGACCACAAATTTAATATACAAGGAAGAGTATGCCTAACAAACTCAATATGTTGGGGAGTAATAGGAATACTATTTGTTCATTATATACATCCATTTATACAACAAATAATTGGAAACATTGACGCAACAGTATTACACTATATAATATCAATTGTAACAATAGTATTTATAACAGACACAATAGTAAGCATAATAAAAGTAAAAAATATTAAGGGAACATTAGACAGCATTGAAAAAATAAATAAAGAAATAAAAGAAAAGCTAAAAGAAATAAAAGCAATGTCAAAAGAAAAAGACGAAGACAAAAAAACAGCAACACAAAATATCCAACAAATAGTAGAACAATTAAACAAAAAGAAGAACAGAACAATATTACATTTATACAGAAATGTATACAGACTAAAAAAAGCATTCCCTGCAATCAATACTAAAGAAATAACAGAAGTCCTAAGCAAAAAAGCAGAACTTAGAAAAAATAAGCAAAAAGACTTGAAAAAATAAAATAATTATGGATATAATAAAACAAAAGTAAAAAGGTAAAGGAGAAAATCATGATACAAGAAATTTATATAATAGATGATGACGACTCTTCAATATTAATATTTAGAGAACTATTTAAAAACGACCCAGAATTCAAATTTATTAGTGTAAAAACAGAGCAAATAGACATAGCACTAAAAAATATCCCTTCACTAATAGTAATAAATGAAGACGCAATAGATAGAGACGTAATCGAATTATGTAGTAAAATAAGAAAAGACGAAGACAACACAATAACACCAGTAATAATAGTATCATCAAAAAGCGATAGAGACCACAGAATAAAAATATTGCAACAATCGGTAGAATTCTTCATAAAAAAACCAGTAGACGAAAAATACCTGTATTACACAGTAAAAAACCTGAATAGACTATTAGCAAGCAATAGAACAGTAAGTCCACTAACAGGATTACCAGGAAACGTACAAATACATGCCGAACTGAAAAAAAGGTTACTAAGAAAAGAAGCATTTTCAGTACTATACTTAGACTTGGACAACTTCAAGGCATACAATGACGTATATGGATTCTTAAAAGGAGACCAAATAATAGAATTCACAGCAGAAACAATAGTTAATCTAGTACACAGTGACGAATTAGAAAACACATTTGTAGGGCACATTGGTGGAGACGACTTTGTAGCAATAGTACCAGGAACACATTGCGAAAAACTATGCCAAAATATATTAGCATATTTCGATGCAAATGTCGGAAAATTCTTTACAGAAGAAGACTTCGAAAATGGCTACATCGAAGTAGAAAACAGAAAAGGAATTATAGAAAAATTCCCATTAACATCACTTTCAATAGGAGTAGTTGTAGCAGACGAAGGAAGATTTCACAATATACTTGAAATTGGAGAAATTGGTGCACAAGTCAAGCATGCAGCAAAATCAGTTATGGGTAGCAGTTACGCAATTGATAGAAGAAAATAGCACATTTGGGACATTTGGGGACACATCTAAAAAATAGTAATAAAATAAAAAACTTCTAATATAAATAATAGTAATAATATTTATGTTAGGAGTTTTTATATGTTAGTAATCAATAAAAAAAGAATAAAAATAATAACAGCAGGAATGCTAATAGCGATATTTGCATTTACTTTTCAAATAGCAATGAAACAAACAAATCCAATAAATGAAAGCATAACAGATCCAAAAAACACAAACAACGAAACAATACAAACAACAGCGACGCCAGTATCAGGAAAAACAGTAGTACTAGATGCAGGACATGGAATACCAGATGAAGGGGCGCAAAGTAGTAATGGAACAACAGAAGCACAAACAAATTTAAAAATAACATTAAAAGTACAAAACCTATTGGAGCAGAGCGGATGCAATGTAATATTGACACGTTCAGATGAAAATGCAATATATGATTTAGATGCAAATACATTGAAGCAAAAAAAGATATCAGATATACACAATAGAGTAAAAATAGGAAATGAAAGTTCAGCAGATATATTTGTATCAATACATTTAAACAAAATACCACAATCTCAATATTATGGTTGGCAATGCTTTTTTAAACCTGGGAATGAGGACAGTACAAAGCTCGCAAAAAAGATACAAGACAATTTGAATAAGTCAATTCAAAAGGAAAACACAAGAGTACCAATGAAATTAGATACAGTATATATTATGAAACATGTTGAAATTCCAATATCTATTGTTGAATGTGGTTTCTTGTCTAATCCAGAAGAAGAAAAGCAGTTGTTGGACGATGAATATCAAAATAGATTAGCTTGGGGAATTTATAATGGGATTACTTCATATTTTTATGAGAAATAGGTATTGCTCTTTTTTACATAATGTGTTATAATAAATTCAGATACCCCAAAATTGGGAAGAGGAGACAAAAATGTCATACACATGGAAAAACCCTGCAATAGCAGAAAAAGAAGTACAGAGCAAACAGCTTTGGAAAGAACCAAAAATCTTTTCTGAAATCCACGATGGTAAGAAAAAGTATGGTTTGAAAGACCAAAGTGGAAAAGTTATTGCTGATGCTGAATTTGATAGCATTGGTCCAGTGGTTGTAGGATATGCAACCGCAGTCAAAAATGGTAGAAGAATTACCATTGATGAGAATGGAAATGAACGAAGGGCTAGTCACTAACAAGTGAGGCATAAAAGTCTCGAATGGGTAGGTTTCATATATGGGAACCTACTTTTTTTGGCTATTTTTTGCATTTTTTTGAAAAAAGTGTTATAATATAAATGTATATGGAAAACGGCGAAAGAAAAATGATAGGAGGAATGAAAATGGAAAATGATTTCAAAAAAGGATTAAAAATAGATATAATGCAATTCAATACTATGAAAAGGAAAAATGAGCTAGACGTAATGCAATTTCAAACTAAACAACCTAAAAAAGAAGTACACCAAATATCAAAATCAAAAACAAGAAGAAAAGTAAACTCTAAAAGACTAGCAGAACTAGGACTAGGAGCAATAATTGCAGTAGGAGCAGCATTTGGCGGAATTAGTCATTGGAAAAATAGTCAATCAGTAACATTAGAAGAAGCCAAAGAAGCAGGAAAAACAGTAGAAAAACTAAAAATAACACCAGAACAAGATGTAAAATTACAACAAATAAAGCAAATTGTAGACAAGGACACTGCAACAGATTACGAATTGTTAACTAGCCTACAAAACATAGAAGAGCTTAATATTGACATGCAAAAAACAAAAATAGCAAAAACAATGGGAAAAGATAAAGAAAGTGTAAGTCTTTTCACAGGAATAAACACAGCATCAGAAGGAGAGACAAAAGAAGTTATCACAGTAGACGGAATAAAGTATGAAAATTTTGATATGTCTAAACAGACATCAGAAGCTATAAAAGATTTAGGAAAAATACAGTCAGAAAATTATAAGGCACAAAATGGAGATATAAAAGGAGCAGAACTAAAAAGTAAAGTAAAAAGATATTTAGACATAACGAGTAAAATGGCAGCATCAGAAATGGAAGAAGAAAATGGAAAAATCGAGATGAAGCCAACAACAAAAGGAGAAGTTAAAAAACTAAAAGAAGAGCAACAAAAACAACGAGAAGACGGTCCTGAAATATAAAAAATATAAATGTATAAAATTACCACTCTTTGCAAACAATATGGATAAAACATATTGGCAAGGAGTGAATTTTTTTGAACACGAACAAAATATTAAAAATAAGTGGAGCGCCGTTAGATAAAAAACAACTAGAAAATCACTTGCAAAAAATAGCATCAGGGCATATTCTAGTAAACAAATCAAGCAAAGAAACATACCCAGTACCACAAATGCTAGAAAATTTTAAAGTAATACGGAGAAGTATATGACTTACTAAACGAGCACCTAAAACTTGGAATAAGCATACACCCAGCAGGAGAATGGTTATTAGACAATTTATATATAATAGAAGAAACAGTAAAACAAATACAAAAAGAATTGCCACTAAAAAAATACAAAAACTTTCTAGGAATAGCAAATGGACCATATCAAGGTTTTGCAAGGATATATGTTTTAGCATCTGAAATTGTAGCATATACAGACAACAAAATAGAGCGAAAAGATTTAGAAGATTACCTAGCAAGTTATCAAACTAAAAAGAACCTAAGTATGGAAGAGATATGGAATA
The DNA here is from genome assembly GCA_948502395.1 of uncultured Clostridia bacterium. Taxonomy (GTDB): domain Bacteria; phylum Bacillota; class Clostridia; order TANB77; family CAG-508; genus CAG-269. Next base: position 25,108 of record CAOPES010000008.1, read on the forward strand.
TAGGGTTATTTTTGCAAATAGCAATAATTGAAAATATCAGAGAAATATGCGAAAAAATATATATTTCCCAAATGCAAAAATATAGAGCAGAAAATATAGTAGAAAGACTTGTTGAAAACAAACCAAAATCAGAGCAAACATTTAAAAATAATAATAGAAAAACACTAGAAAAAAGCATATTAGAAGATATGCAATATTCTTTTGTTGAATATATGTCTTACATTTTAAAAAGATATGGAAAAAAAGGTTCAAGCTATTTAACCGCACTAGAAGAGACAGTAGAGTTGACAGGAACGACAGTATCAGAAGCAATAAAAAAAGAACATTTTGACATAGCAGTAAGAAAAGTATCGATAGGAAATAGCATAATAAGTATAAAGAAGATACAAAGAATTAACTTTTTAGAAATATTTGAAAAAATAAATGGAGTAGAAGAACTACTTAAACAAGACCCAAGTAATGTTTACGAAAAAATGGACAACAAGACAAAAGAATTTTACAGAAATAAAATAAAAGAAATATCAAAGAAGACAAAAATATCAGAAATTTATATTACAAAAAAAGTACTAGAACTAGCTACGACAAAGGAAACTTCGGGGAAAGAAGCACACATTGGTTACTATTTAATTGGCAAAGGTGAAAATGAATTATATAAAACGCTAAACATCAAAAATTCAAGCAAAATGACGTCAAAGGATAAAACAAAATTATACGTTTTTGGAGTAGCATTATTTAGTATTATTTTCGCGGCAATTTTTAGTTTGCTAATTGCAAAACCTACTGAAAATGTATGGCTATGGCTAGTTTCAGCAATTCTATTTTTAATTCCAGCATCAGAAATTGTAATTCAAATTATACAATATATTTTAAATAAAACAGTAAAACCAAAATTAATACCGAAACTAGATTTTCAAAATGGAATTCCAAAAGAAAGTGCCACAATGGTAGTAATACCAACAATTATAAAAAATAGAGAAAAAGTGCGAGAACTAACAAGAAAGTTAGAAGTGTACTATTTAGCAAATAAATCAGAAAACCTATATTTCACACTACTTGGAGATTGTAGTGAAAGTTTAAATAGAGAAGAAGAACATGATAAAGAAGTAATAGAAGAAGGAAAACATCAAATAGAAGAGCTAAACAAAAAATATGGTAAAAATATATTCAATTTTATTTATAGAAAAAGAGTTTTAAATAAAAGCGAAGGCACTTACCTAGGCTGGGAAAGAAAAAGGGGAATGCTAAACCAGTTTAATGAGTATATTTTGGGAAATATGAAAAATCCATTTAGGGAAAACACGATAGAAAATACCCCAGAACTAATTAAAAATATAAAATATGTAATTACACTAGATGCAGATACAGACCTAATACTAAATTCAGCTTTTGAGCTAATTGGGGCAATGGAGCACATTTTAAATAAGCCTAAAATTGACCCAGCTAAAAACATCGTAGTAGACGGATATGGAATAATGCAACCAAGAGTTGGTGTAAATTTAGACATCAGTTATAAAAGCCTATTTACAAAGATTTTCGCAGGAGCAGGCGGAATTGATTCATATACAAATGCGATATCAGATATTTATCAAGATAACTTCAAAGAAGGAATTTTTACAGGTAAGGGAATTTATAATGTAAAAGTATTTTCAAAAGTAATGAAAGACACAATTCCGGAAAATACTGTGCTTAGCCACGATTTATTAGAAGGATGTTATCTTCGTTGCGGATTAGTTTCAGATATTTTACTTATGGACGGATATCCAACAAAGTACAACAGTTTTATGAACAGGCTGTACAGGTGGATAAGGGGAGACTGGCAAATTACTTCGTGGCTTAGAAAAAGTAGCCCATTAAATTTACTTTCTAAATATAAAATATTTGATAATTTAAGAAGAAGTTTATTAGAAGCAAGTATAGTTGTAGCTGGAATATATGCAACTATTGTTGGACTGTTAAATGGAAGAAAATCTACTGGAATAATTTGGACTTTGGTAATAGTTGCAATTTTTCCGTTTTTACTAGAATTTTTAAATATGCTGATTTTCAAAAAAGAAGGGGAACAAAAGCAAAAGAATTTTACACCTAAAATTTCTGGTGTGAAAGGGATTTTTCTAAGAGCTGTTCTAACATTAGGTTGCTTGCCATATAAGGCATATATGTCAGCAAAAGCGATTATAAAGACTTCATATAGAAAGAATATTTCTAAAAAGCATCTATTAGAATGGATGACATCAGAAGAAGCGGAAAAGCAAGCAAAATCAAGCATAGGCTCATATTATAACCAAATGGCAATAAATGTTTTAATTGGATTAATTTCAATTGGAATAGGGATAGCAAAATATAGCATAACATTAACCATTTTGGGATTTTTGTGGACATTTACGCCATTTGCAATGTGGTATATAAGTAGAGAATTAAATAAAATTACTGCAATAGAAAGATTAGATAAAGAAGAAAAAGAATATGTAAGAGAAATTGGAAAAAGAACTTGGGACTTTTTTGAAGCGTATTTGACAAAGGAAAATAATTTTCTAATTCCAGATAATTATCAAGAAGATAGAAGAGAAAAAATAGTACCACGAACATCATCTACAAATATAGGATTATCAATGCTTGCAGTAATATCAGCATATGACTTGCAATATATAAAAAAGGAAAAAGCAATTGAACTATTAAGAAATATAATTTATTCAGTTGATAGCCTACAAAAATGGAATGGACATTTGTACAATTGGTATCAAATTAAAACAAAAGAGCCACTAATACCAAGATATATTTCAACAGTTGATAGTGGGAATTTTGTGGGATATTTGTATGTTGTAAAAACTTTTTTGCAAGAAATGAAAGAAAATGAATTAGTAGAAATAGTAGACAAGATGATTGAAAATACTGATTTTTCAGTTCTTTACAATTATGAGCAACAAATATTTTCAATTGGGTTTAATATAGAAGAAAACAAATTAACAGACTCATATTACGATTTATTAGCATCAGAAGCAAGACAGGCAAGTTTGGTTGCAATAGCAAAAAAAGATGTACCAGTAAAGCATTGGAATCATTTGAGTAGAACACTGACCATACTTGGAAAATATAAAGGACTAATTTCGTGGTCAGGAACAGCATTTGAGTATTTGATGCCAAACATAAACATTCCAAAATATGAAGGAAGTCTGTTAGATGAATCTTGCAAATTTATGATAATGAGCCAAAAAGAATATGCCAAAAAGCTAAATATTCCTTGGGGGATATCAGAAGCAGCATTTAATGTAAAAGACCTAAAAGCAAATTATCAATATAAAGCATTTGGAATACCATGGCTTGGACTAAAACGTGGGCTTGCAGATGAACTTGTAGTATCAAGCTATGGCGGAATTCTGGCTATTAGTGATACTCCGGAAGACGAAATAGATAACTTAAAAATACTAGAAAAAGAAGGAATGTATGACAAGTTTGGATTTTACGAGTCAATAGATTACACACCAGAGAGAGTGGAAAAAGGCAAAACATCTAGTGTTGTAAAAACGTATATGGCACATCATCAGGGACTTATACTGCTATCAATAAACAATTTATTTAATAATCAAATTCTGCAAAAAAGATTTGTTAAAAATCCAGAAATGGAAGCAGTAAGCATATTACTACAAGAAACAATGCCAGAATCTTCAATAATAACTAAGGAGAACAAGGAAAAAGTAGAAAAATTAAAATATACAGATTACGAAAATTATATTCAAACAACTTATACAAATATTGATGAAAGATTAGTTACTGGAAATGTAATTTCAAATGAAAATTATGTAGTTGCACAAAATCAGAAAGGGCAAGGTGTTAGTAAATACAAAGATATTTATATAAACAGATTTAAGCCAACGGATGACTACCCACAAGGGATTTTCTTTACAGTTAAAAATATAAAAACAAAACAAATTTGGAGTTCAAATTACAATTTCAATGAGAAAAAAGAAAATAATTATCAAATAAGCTTTATGCCAGATAAAATTGAACAAGAAATTTTAGAAGGAAATATAAAAACAAAAATCAAAACAACAGTAAGCTCAAATGAGCCAGTAGAGATAAGAAGAATGATTTTAGAAAACTACGGAAATGAAGAAGAAATTTTAGAAATAACATCATATTTTGAGCCAGTATTGTCAAAAAAAGAACAAGACTATGCACACCCAGCGTTTAATAATCTATTTTTGATAAATAGTTTTGATGAAGAAACAGGAAGTTTAATTGTAAAAAGAAAACAGAGAGAAGCAAATTGCAAAGAAATGTATTTAGCTGTAAGTTTATCCACAAATAGTGAGACAATTGGGGATTTAGAGTACGAAATTAATGAAGATAAGTTCATTGGAAGGGGAAATCTAGGAATACCAGTAATGGTGAAGAATTCAATTCCACTTTCTAAAAAAATTGGACTAGTTACAGAACCAATTGTTGCTTTAAAAAGAACAGTTAAGGTTAAGCCTAATGAAGAAGTTGTGGTGGATTTAGTTTTAAGTGTTGGTGAAGAATTAGATAAGGTAAAAGAAAACAATAAAAAATATCAATCTTTTGAAAATGTAAAAACAGAGTTTGAAGTTTCAAAAGCTAGAGTGGAAGCGGAAAGCAGATATTTAAGGGTAAAAGGAAAAGAAATAGAAATTTATCAAAAAATGCTAGCATATATAATTTTTGATAATCCAGCAAAAAGCACATTTATGAAGCAAAACACCAAACAAGAATATCGTCAAAGTGAACTTTGGAAATATGGAATATCAGGAGATTTACCGATAATTTTGTTAAAGGTAAAAGATGTGAACGAAAGCTATGTAATTAAAGAAGTTTTGAAGGCTTATGAATATTTTAGAACTAAAAATATAGAAACAGAATTAGTAATTTTAGATGAAGAAAAGCACAGCTACGAAAATTATGTAAGAGAAGAAATTGAAGGTGCAATTTTAAATAACCATATGGCATATCTAAAAAATATAAAAGGTGGAATATTCAGTTTATCAAAAGGAGAAATAGCAAAGCCAGATATAGAATTGCTTGAATTTTTAGCTTCAATAAAAATAGATGGAAGCAAGGGCGGATTAAAAAATGCAATTTGTGATTTAGAAGAAGAATATTTAGAAAAATATAGAGATATCGGGGAAGATGAAGCAAGAGTAGGGTTGTTAGATGAAGAAAATGATGATATAAATATTTTAGAAAATAAAGAGAAATTGAAGTATTATAATGAGTATGGCGGATTTTCAGAAGATGGAAAAGAGTATTTGATTAAGGTTAATAAGCGAGAAAGACTGCCAACTGTTTGGAGCCATATTTTAGCAAATGAGAAGTTTGGTAGTGTTGTAACAGAAAATATGGGTGGATATACGTGGTATAAAAATAGTAGGTTAAATAGAGTATCAAGTTGGGAAAATAACCCAAGTTACGATATTCCAAGCGAAGTAATCTATTTGAAGAATATGGAAAATAAAAAAGCGTGGTCTTTGGGGTTGAACCCTATGCCAGACAATAATAATTATAATGTTGTTTATGGTTTTGGATATTGCAAATATATTCATAAAAGTGATGGCGTTGAACAAGAACTTGAAATGTTTGTGCCAAGAGAAGATTCTTGTAAAATTAATATTTTAACTTTGAAAAATACAACTCCAAATAGGAAAAAGCTTAAATTGTATTATTATATAAAACCAGTTTTAGGTGAAGATGAAATAAAGACAAATCAATATATAAAAGCAAATTTGGACACAAATAACAATATAATCTATGCAAAAAACTTGTACAAAACAGAAGACTTAGGCAATATGGTTTATGTATCTTGTAGTGAAAAAATCAATTCATATACAGGAGATAAAAACTTTTTCTTAGGAGACGGCGGAATTTCAGACCCACAAGGAATAAGAAAAATAAGGCTAAATAATGACTGTGGATTAGGGAAGAAATCTTGCATTGCTTATGAAGTGGAAATTGAACTAGAAAGTTATGCAAGTCAAGAGATTTCAATTGTTTTAGGTGCAGAAGAAAGCCTAATGGATTGCAAAAATACAGCATATAAATTTAGCAAAATAACAAATTGTAAGCAAGAATTGACTAGATGTAAAAACTGGTGGAAAGATATTTTGCGGAAGATTACAAGTTTATACTCCACTAGAATCTGTAAATATTCTTCTAAATGGCTGGATAAGTTATCAAACTTTGGCAAGTAGGTTATATGGCAGAAGCGGATATTATCAATCTGGCGGAGCATATGGATTTAGAGACCAATTGCAAGACACTTTGGGCTTGAAATATTTGGACAGCAATATTATGAAAAATCAAATAATAAAACACAGCAAGCATCAATTTAAAGAAGGAGACGTAGAACACTGGTGGCACGATGAAAATGGCAGAGGAATTAGGACAAGATTTTCAGACGATTTATTATGGCTTGTGTATGTGACACTAGAATATATTGAATTTACAGGGGATAAAAGCATACTAGAAATAGAAACACCATATCTGCAAGGAGCAGAACTACAAGAAAATCAAGATGAAAGATATGATAAATATGAAAAAACCACATATGAAGAAAGCATTTATCAGCATTGTGTAAAAGCAATAGACAGAAGTTTAAACTTTGGAGAAAACGGACTACCAAAAATCGGCTCAGGAGACTGGAACGACGGATTTAGCACAGTTGGAAACAAAGGCCGTGGAGAAAGTGTGTGGCTAGGATTTTTCCTATACACAATTTTAGAAAAATTCATACCAATATGTGAAGAAATGGGGGACTCTGAAAGAGTACAAAAGTATAGCGAAATCAAAATAAACTTGAAAAGGGCTTTGAATACTAATGGCTGGGACGGCAGGTGGTACAAAAGAGCGTTTATGGACGACGGAAACATCTTGGGAAGTATGGAAAATGACGAATGTAGAATAGACAGCATAGCTCAAAGTTGGAGTATCATATCAGGTGCGGGAGACAATGACAAAAAATATATATCAATAGAAAGCTTGGAAAATCACCTAGTGGACAAGGAAAATGGAATAATCAAACTATTAGACCCACCATTTGAAAAAGGAAAACTAGAACCAGGCTATATAAAAGCATATTTGCCAGGAGTCAGAGAAAACGGCGGTCAATACACACACGCCAGCTGTTGGGTAATAATCGCAATGAGCATACTTGGCTTTGGAGACAAAGCACTAGAACTATACAGAATGATAAGCCCAATAGAACACAGCAGAACCAAAGAAGCAAGCAAAAAATACAAAGTGGAACCATATGCAGTGGCAGCAGACATTTATGGCGCTGGCAACCTTGGTGGCCGTGGCGGCTGGACTTGGTACACTGGTTCAAGTAGCTGGTATTATAAAGCTGGAATAGAAAATATTTTGGGATTAAAAATAGAAAATGGTTATATGAAAATTGAACCATGTATTCCTAAGGATTGGAAAGAGTATCAAATTCAGTATAAATGGAAGGATAGTATTTATAATATTAGGATTGAAAATCCTAACGGTAAATCTACCGGTGTATCCAAGGTTAGTGTTGACCGGAGTGCCTGTTGATGGCGCTATTAGGCTTGACGGTGGTAGAAATATTTTCAATGTTAAGGTTATAATGTAAAACTTTGGGTGTTTTTGGGGACAGACCTTAAAAACACCCAAAATTGATTTTAGCTAAATTGAAGAATTATTAAACATTAAAAGGGTGTTTTTAAGGTCTGTCCCCAAAAACACCCATTTCTAATTATTCATCATATTTTGCAGAATTGGCTTCTTTTTCAGTAATATATCCATATTCAATCATTTTGTTTAAAACGTGAGCCTGTCTTTTTTTAGCGAGCTTCATATTAACAGTTGGAGCATAAACAGAAGGTGCGTTTGGAACACCAGCAAGCATAGAAGCCTCAGCCAAAGTTAAATCTTTTGGCTCTTTGTTGTAATAGCCCATACTTGCATCATAAATGCAATAATATCCGTCGCCAAAATATGACGAATTGACATACAGTGCAAGAATTTCTTGTTTAGAATAATTTTTTTCTAAATCAAAAGCACCAAAAAATTCTCCAAGTTTTCTAATCAAAGTTTTATCTTGATTAAAAATGATATTTTTTGAGACTTGTTGTGTAATAGTACTTCCACCTTCATCAAATTCTTTATCACGTATATTTGTGTACATAGCTCTTGCAATTCCTATTGGGTCAATTGGACCGTGGTCATAATATCTGTGGTCTTCAACTGCGACAACAGCATTTACATAGTCTTTGGATAATTGGTCATATGGAGTAAAGTGTTCTTTGCTTGTTATGGCGTCTACTCGCTCTGTTAGTGGCTTTTCTTTTAGCACGCTTGAGTAGTATCCAAATCCAATTAGAAATGTGAAGGTTCCAGCTAGCAGCACTAATATTAATATTATTAGTAATATTTTTTTTATTATTTTCATATGTATCTCCTACTTTCAAGTTTTGGCGATATTGTTATCAAATTTCATTATAAAAATGAGCCCATGAAAACACTCTTTTAATATTTGTTGGCAATTCTAAGTTTCTGTTTGGTCTTGTGTCCATCATAAAAACTTTTCTATTATTATTCAATGCCTCTTTACAGTAGTTTAAATTATCATCAATGAATATGTCTATATTATTTTCTTCTATGGCTTCTTTTTTGTTTTCACAATTCATAATTAATTTATCATAATTGATATTATATTCTTTGAGCCATTCTTCTGTTAAATTTCTATATTTTTCTCTTCTTGATGTTATTATGATTATTTGATTTTCGTCTTCTTGTAGTTTGTTTATGTACTTATCTGCCAATGCTTTTGGTTTTGTTTCATTAAATACTGGCACTAAGTATTTTTTCAGAAATTGAGTGTTTTCTTCTTGTGATAATTTTGTCATATCTGCATAATGATATGAGTGTTCTATTTTTCCATTATCTGATATATCGATGTTTCTTTTTAAATCTTCTAATATGTATTTTTGTGCATATGTAAAAAATGTTTCATATGTTTCTGATATTGTGTCATCTATATCTATGCCTATGTTCATTTTTATTCCCCTTTTGATTTTTTCTTAAATATATCATATAAAATTTTGGAATGCAACTTTAAGAATTTTTTGGACTGCAAAAAATAGTGGATATGACCATTTTCCTGACCTCAGGAAAATCGTTGAAATGAGGGCAACACAGAAAAATAATAGCAATAAAGCAGACATATTTTGCAATACATACACGTAGGTAAGAAGAAGCAAACTATTTCCAATCAGTTAGATATAAACTTTACTAAGAATTTTTTGGAGCAAAGTCTTGATTTAGTAAATAAAATGAGGTATAATGAATATACTAAGATTGATAAATTAATTTATCAAATAAATTAGGTTGCACAAGCCTTTGATTAATTTCATAAACAAGTGCAAAATTAAACATTAGGTTAGATATGAGCCGATAGAATGTAAATTCTATAAACGAATATCCTATTGAACATTAGGTTAGAAACGAGCCTTTAGTTTACTATAAACGAGTTTCCAGAAAAATTTTTATAGGGGGTACTGCAAAGTATCCCCTATATTTGTAGCATGGAGGAATAAATGAAAGATATTAAAAAAATAAGAATAGGAAAGCTAAATTTTTATATTATAGATGATGATTATATTAAATATTTAAGTCAATTTGATACACATATTGCTTATAATAAAAATGAAAAAAGGCCGTACATAGGAGTTGTAATTATTGTTGAAGAACACTATTATTTTGCACCATTATTTTCTCCAAAACAAAAACATAAAACATATAAAGACAACTTGACGTTTTTTAAAATTGTAAATACTAAGACAAAAAATGACTTGGGTATAATTAGATTTTCAGATATGATACCAGTACCACAGGAAAGTGTATATTTATTAGACGTAAAAAATAAAAGCTATGGATATAAGAGATTACTTTCAGAACAATATTCATATATAAATAAGCCTGAAAACAAGAAAAAAATTATGGAAAAGGCAACAAAGATTTATAGTATAGTTACTAAAAACAATAAGAATAAAATGACGAGATTTTATAAAGATTTAAGTTGTAATTTTAAATTATTAGAAGAAAAAAGTAATAAATATAATGGAGAAAAGCGCAAAAAAATGTTTGCAAAACCTCTTGACATTTCAAAACAAAGTAGATATAATGAGCAAGTAAAATAAAAAATAGAATAGGTGATAAAAAATGAAAGAACAATTTTTAGAAATATTAAGAAAAGTAAAAAGAGAAGGAATAGAAGAACTAATACAATTCCTAGAAAAATCAGACTTCTTCATAGCACCAGCAAGCACAAGATTTCACGGAAACGTAGAAGGTGGGCTAGTAGCACACAGCATAAAAGTATATGAAATACTAAAACACAAAGTAGAAAACTGCATAATGGACATAAACATCCCAGAAGAATCAATAATACTAATAGGGCTATTACACGACATATGCAAAACAAACTTTTACAAAGTAGATTACAGAAACGCAAAAAATGCACTAGGAGTATGGGAAAAAGTACCATATTACACAGTAGATGACACAATACCATATGGACATGGAGAAAAATCAGTAATGATGATAACAGAATACCTAAAATTAACACCAGAAGAAAAATACTCAATCCGTTGGCATATGGGATATACAGAGCCAAAAGAAAACTACAATGCAATTGGAGCAAGTTATACAAAATACCCAATCGCATTACTTACACACGAAGCAGATTTAGAAGCAACATACTTCTATAACACATAATATTTGGGACAATTTGGGACGTTTCCTTTTGGACATTTTGTCCACTTTGGGACACATCTTTAAAATCCAAAAGTTTAAAAGGAGAGGAAAAATGCTTGCATATATAAAAGGAACACTAGAAATGAAAATGACAGAATATGTAGTAATAGATGTAGGAGGTCTAGGATACAAAATATTTATGTCAGAAGTAGGAATAGAAAAATTAGGCAACATAGGAGAAAACGTAAAAGTACATACATATTACAGAGTAAGAGAAGATGACATCAGCATATACGGGTTTAATACATTAGAAGAACTAAAAATGTTTGAGCTATTACTTGGAGTAAGCGGAGTTGGGGCAAAAACGGCATTAGCAATGCTTGCAGTATGTGAACCGTCAGAATTTGCGTTAGCAGTAATAGCAGAAGATGTAAAAACATTAACTGGAATTCCGGGAATAGGACCAAAATCAGCAAAAAGAATAATTTTGGAATTAAAAGACAAAATGAAAAAAGAACAACAAGTAGAAGCAATAAAAAATCAAATAGAAAATAAAGAGCCAACAAAATTACAAAAAGCAATAGAAAATAGGGACAAGATAGAAGAAGCAACAGCGGCACTACAAGTATTAGGATATAACAAAAAGGAAATAGACAAGGCATTTGAAAAGGCAGAAATTCAAGATAAAACAACAGAAGAATTAATCAAAATAGGACTAAAATTATTAGGAAGATAAACAAAAAAGAGGGATAAATATGAACTCAAATGAGCCATTAGCCTTTCGTGTAAGACCCAAAACATTAGAAGAATATGTTGGGCAAGAACACGTATTAGGCAAAGACAAAATATTATATAGAACAATAAAAGCAGACAGGCTATCTAGTATAATACTATTTGGACCACCCGGCTGTGGAAAAACATCACTAGCAAGGGTTATTAGTGAAGCAACAAAATATAAATTTTACAAAATAAATGCAGTAACATCAGGAGTTGCAGACATCAAAAAGGTAGTGGAAGAAACAAAAAACTTTATGTTAAATCCTGCTGGAAAAAGTATATTATTCATAGACGAAATTCATAGATTTAACAAACTACAACAAGACGCATTACTACCATTTGTAGAAAATGGAACAGTCATATTAATAGGCGCAACAACAGAAAATCCATACTTTGAAGTAAACAAAGCTTTAATATCAAGGTCAATGGTAATAAAACTAGAACCATTAACGGAAGAAAATATTTATCAAATTTTAAAAAACGCACTAGAAAGAAAAGACGGATTACGGAGAATATAACATAAAAATAGAAGAAACAACACTAAGAAAATTAGCAGGAATATCAAATGGAGACGTAAGAACAGCGCTAAATGGATTAGAAGTAGCAACATTAACAACCGCAATGAGTGAAGACGGATACATACATATAACAGACGAAGTAATCAAAAACAGTATACAAACTAGAAAAGCAATATTTGACAAAAACGGAGAAGTCCACTATGACAACATAAGTGCATTCATAAAATCAATGCGTGGTTCAGACCCAGACGCAACAGTCTTTTATCTAGCAAGAGCATTAAACGGAGGAGAAGACCCAATGTTTTTAGCAAGAAGAATTGCCATATGTGCAGCAGAAGATGTGGGAATGGCAAACCCAAATGCATTAGTAGTTGCAAATAGTGCAATGCAAGCAATACATATGATAGGAATGCCAGAAGCAAGAATAATACTATCAGAAGCAGCAATATATGTAGCAACATCAAAAAAATCAAATGCAGCATACTTAGCAATAGATGCAGCTTTAAGCGATGTAAAAACCAAAGACACAGGAGAAATTCCAATGCACATAAGAAATGCACCAGTAGAAAAAATGAGAGAATTAGGATATAACGAAGGCTACTTATATCCACACGACTTCCCAGGGCACTACGTAGAGCAACAATATTTGCCAGACAAAATGCTAGGAACAAAATATTACAACTTTGATTGAGGACATTTGGGGACGTTTCCTTTTGGACATTTTGTCCATTTTGGGACACATCTTATAAAAATAAAATTGGATAAAAAATAAAAAAATGGAAAACCTACTAAAAGAAAGTAGGTTTTTATTAATTGTCAGGAGGTAAAATCTTGTAAAAAAATAAAGGCTAAAAAAGCCGATATATAAAAACAGGATTAATTTTAATGGTAAAAAAATCAATAATAGGTATTTTAGCTGGAATTATCTGCGGACTATTCTCAACAGGTGGTGGAATGATACTAGTACCAGCTATGATATATCTACTAAAAGAAGACGAAACCAAAGCAAGGGGAACATCAATATTTTGTATATTGCCAATGGTAATAACTAGCAGTTTTTTCTACTATAAAGGAAATTATATAGACTGGAAAATATCAATACTATGTGCAATCGGAGGCGCAATTGGTGGATATATAGGAGCAACTCTATTAAAGAAATTACCCAAAAGAGTACTTAAAATTGCATTTACAGTATTTCTATTTTATGTATCATTTAAAATGATAACAAGATAAAAGTAGATGTGTCCCAAAATGGACAAAATGTCCAAAAGGAAACGTCCCCAAATGTCCCGAGGAGGAAAGTATGGAAATTTTGATTGGCATTATATCAGGAATTGTAAGTGGTACAGGAATGGGTGGAGGAACAATACTTATATTTTGCTTAACATTTTTTATGGGGATAGAACAGCATATGGCACAAGCAACTAATTTGATTTTCTTCATTCCAACTTCGCTTGTTGCAATTATTGTTAATATAAGAAATAAAAATATTAATTTAAAATTAGCAATTATTATATCCATTTTTGGAATATTAGGAGCAATTATTGGTGCGGAAATTTCGGTTCATATTAATGTTGATATTTTAAGAAAATGTTTTGGTGCTTTTTTAGCATTAGTAGCCTTAAATGAAATATATTCCATTACAAAAGAGTATAAAAATAGTAAAAATTATAAATAATAAATAAAAAAGAGAGGTGAGTTTTATGAAGTTTGTAAAAGGTGTTGTAATAGGTGGATTAATAACAACAGGTGTTGTTATGTTATGTGCAGAAAGTGGTATGGTAAATAAAAGAGCCTTAACTAAAAAAGGAAGACAAATGGCAAGAAGAATGGGAATTATGTAGAAATATAAAAAGCAGGTACTAGGCTTATTTCAAGCCCAATATCTGCTTTTAGTTATAATTTAAATCTTATAGGAAGGCAAAAATCTTTATAACTAAATTTCAGCTTCTACAAAATCAGCAGCATCTAACGGTCTCATATCTTTATCACATTTGTCATGACATTTATCATGGCAATCATCTTTGCAATCTAAGAAACAATCACATTTATCATGTTTATCACCTTTTAAGCATTTACCTTCATGATGACATTTTGCACATATTTTAATTTTTTTAGTATCATTTACCCAAATTTGAAGAGCATATTCTCTACCTGGACATAATGGTCCAAATACGAATTCTCCTTCTTTATCTGTGAAAGTATGACCGATTGGCCTTCTTTCTTCTTTTCCGTGTTCACAAACGATTTCTATTAATTTAACAACAGCGTTGTCAACTGGCTCTTTAAAGCAGTTTTTTACAACTCCATAAATTACATCACGGTTATCTTCTGGTAAAGTGATGTCTAAGTCAAATTGTTTTCCTCCTGATATTACTCCGTCTATATCAAGGATTGGGCAATAACCTTTTTTATTATCCATTTCCATAATTTTTTCATTCCTTTCTTTTTCGTAACTCTTAAGTTACTTTATATATCATATGAAGAAAAACGCATAAAGTTGAAAAAATTGTCTAGTATTTCTAAAAAATATTTTGTATAATAGAAAAGAAGGGGAAATAAACTTGAAGAAAAGAAAAATTTTTATAATATTAATTGAAATTATAATTTTTATCATTTTATATAGTTTTGTTAATTCTACATATATAAATTTAATACCACAATGCTGGGTATACTGCCAAACAGGAGTACTTTGTCCAGCCTGCGGAGGAACTAGGTGTTTGATATATTTATTAAAAGGGAATTGGATACAAGCATTTTGCTCACATATGGTATTTTTTATAGGAATAATATACTTATTAATATTTAATCTTGTATATATAGTTAACTTAAATAAAGAGAAAAAAATAGGTACATGGATATATCCAAAGTATTGGTATGTCATAATTTTTGCAGTTGTACTTATAATCTATACAATTATTCGAAATTTGTTGTAAAAGAAGAGAAAAAATAGTATAATAAAAATATAGGGGAAAGGAGAGATTAATATGGACGAAGAGAAAAAAGAATTAATAGAAGTAGAAAAAGTCAATAATACAGAAGAAAAAACACAACAAACAAAAAAAGTAGAAGAACCTAAAAAGGACAGAAAAGGATTTTGTATTGCATCTATGGTATTAGGAATTATTGCATTAGTATTATTCTGCGTGTTTTACATATCTATACCATGTGCTATTGTAGCTATTATATTTGGTATATTAGGTCTTAAATCAACAGAAAGGGGAATGGCAATAGCAGGACTAGTAACAGGCTCTATTGGATTATTTATCTCTATTGCTATTATAGTAATTGTATTTATAGCAGGAGTAGCAGCAGGAATTTCAGACACTTTGAATGGTAACTATAATTCTACTGGAAATTACCGTAACTATGAGTTGTATGACTAAGATTAATTAAATATAAAAAAGGCTGTCAAAAGGTTATTTTATTGACAGCTTTTTTGGTAATCGAGTAGAGAATAATATAAATATAATTAAAAGTGATAGAGATTATAGTAATTTGGAGTGGACAAGTTTATATGCTAATAATTTTAAGAAAAAGCGAATTATTACGTGAGTAAAGATCCTGAGGGAATAACCAAAATGAATAGTAATGTTTACAGAGAATCGTTTAGCAATTAATAAGGGATGATGAAATAAGTAATAATGTAATTTATAATTGTAATTTTAAGAAATATATATTATAATAAAAAATTATAAATAATTATAAATAATCAAGAGGAGATAAAGATGTATAGTGGAGATATAGAATTTGAGGAATTAGTAAAAATAAATCCAATTTTAGTTAAATCAACTCAAATAATTAATAAATTAGCCAAGGAAAGTAATTCAATTCCTTTTTATAAAGAACATTTTATACCCTGTGCAAAGATTTGCTTTGAAATGTCACATATAAAGAAAATCAATAAAATAGACGCTATATTAGTAGGATTATTTCATGATGTCGGAAAATTTATACTTAAAGGAGAAATAGATAACCATGAGATTATAGGAGCAGAGTATGTAGAAAACTTTTTAAGAGAAAATAATTATGAAGAGACAAAAATACAATTAATAAAACATGCTATAATGAATCATAGAAAAAATGCAAATGATGATTTTGATCAAATGAGTAAATTAATAATAAATTCAGATATAATTTCTTATATTCTTCATAAAAAATATTTTTTCGATTATTTATTAAAGTTTACTAATCAAGAGGAAGCTAGTATAATAGTCAATAAAAAAATATCAGAATCTTATGAAAGAATGGATGAAGATGGTAAAAGGATGATTTTTGATTTACTAATAAAAGTAATGTAAATTTTTATAATCAAATAAGATAGATTTATTATAAATACTAAATTATTCGAAAAATAGGTATTGAAATAATTGGAAAAATATGATAAACTATTTATGTCGACATTAAAAAATATGAGCTAGATATAGTTCATAATGACAGAAGGAGGAATTATACTATGCAAAAAATCAATATATCATGTGGAAGTGTAAATGTTTTGCTGGCAACAAATTCTAATGAAATTATCAAATTTTTCTTGCATAATCGGGAAAATGTCCGGGAAACAATTCCTGGTGTAGAAGTAGAAAGAATTGATGACAGTTCAGAAATGAAAGAACCATATATTATTTATATGGATTCAAGCGAAAATGAAGTAAAGATTGATGAAAAAACTAATAAAGCAATTATTAAGTTTCCAATTCAAAAACTATTTTTCCCTGATTTGGTATATTTAGTATTATCAATGATGGCAAAAGAGCTCAATAAAGAGAACAAATATTTTGTTCATTGCTCAATTGTTGAGAAAAATGGAAAGGGAATAATGATTATAGGCGATCCAGGATCTGGAAAAACAACTTTATCATTATATTTAAGTATGAATAAGAACTTCAAGTTTGTATGTAATGATAGAGCTTTATTAGAATTTTTAGATGAAGTTCCTTATGCTACTGCAGGAACATTAGAGACATGTATTAGAGTTGGTGTTATTCCACAGTTTTTCCCAATGTTAATAGGGAAAATCGATAAAGAGAGATTAGAAAATCCATGGAATAGTAGATTTTATTTGGATCCTGAGTTTGATAATTTAGGAATCAATATAAAGTCTAGTACACCAATAAATTATGTTTTATTTACACTTACATATCCTACGACAGCTAGTCAAACGAGACTAGAAAAGTATGATAATAGCAAAAGGCAAGATGTATCGATATTAAAAACTATGAGTTGTTTTTCGCAATATATTAGAGCAGATAATAATATGCTTATAAGTATGGAATATCCTTTTCCAAGTTTTGATAATGAGGAACTTGCTTGCAAAAGATTAAAAGATGTGAAAAGATTTGTTAATGCGACAGAAATGTATAGTGCGAGAGGTGATATAAAATCTTTAGCAGACATGATTGATGAATTGGTGGTATAAACTTTGTCAACACGGAAGAAATATTTAGTTTAATAACAAAATGTTTCTTCCGATTATTTAAATTAGGAGGTAAATATGATAAAGAATATTGGTTGGACTCTTGGAAATGATTGTCCATGTAAATGCAAACATTGTTATTCTTTTAATGTTAGAAAAAAGGGACAAAATTTAACAAAAGAGATAGTAGATAGAATTATTGAGCAAATTCAAAAATTAAACGTAGAAACAGTGAATTTAGGAGGAAATGAACCGATATTTACTAATGGTTTAGATGTACATAAAAGCATGTTGCCATATATATTAAAAGAATTGAATAGAAGAAATATAAAAGTAGGAATAACTACGGCTGGAATAAGTTTAATAGCATTAAAAAATATATACCCTGAATGCTTGAGATTATTAAATGATGTTGATATTAGTTTAGATTCGCCATATGAAAAAGAGCATAATGAAAATAGGGGGGGAGATGTATATAAGTATGCTATCCAAGCTTTAGAAATATGTAAAGATAATGATATAGAATCAGGAATTATAATGTGTGCTATGAATTGGAATTTTACAAGAGATAGAATTGATGCCTTAATAGAATTGGCTAAAAAATATAATTCAAATATTAGATTCAATTTATTAAAACCTATACAGCAACAGCATTTTAATCTTGTACCTACTAAGGAACAAGTACTAGAAAATTATAAATACTTATTTGAAAAATGTGATACTGTTGAGTTAAGTGAGCCTACACTATCAGGGCTAATCGAAAATGATAAGGTAAGAGGTTGCGCTTGTGGAATATATTCTATGAGAATAAATTCAATTACACCAGAAGGAAAGATACCTGTATCTCCATGTGTATATATGCATGATTATAGAGTAGGAGACCTATTAAAAGATGATATTCTTGATATTGTTGATTCAGAACAATTTAATGCTTTTAAAATAAGAAAAGAAAATTATGATAAAATAGAGGGATGTGAAAACTGCAACAAGGGAGAAATATGTAGAGGTGGATGTTTTGCTATGGCATATACATATAAAAAATGCGAAACAGGAAAAAAGGATTTGTATGCTAGAGACCCTTTTTGCATGAAAGATATAGAAATAGAAAGAAACATTCATTATAAAAAAGGAAACAAACAACTAGTACACGAAAACTATCTATGTACTTGGATAGGAAAACCAAAAAAGTAAGGGAGAAATATAAATGAAAACTAAAACAGCAATTAAAGAAAATTTAACTCTTACAAATGAAAAGATAAAATCAATGTGTAGACTAAATTTTGAAGATAATGATCTTTTATTTACAGTGGAAAAAGGAAAAAATATTATATTAGATAAGAAAAAAAATACTATATATATTGAAGGTAATAGTAGTGATATTAAAATGGATAAGTACATAGGATATTTGGAAAATATTCAGGAAAAGCGAGATAAAAGAATTGTACTTACGACATTATCTCCAGATACGCATAGAACATCGGAAGAAAATTTAGGGTTGTTATATTTGGCAGCTGTATTAAGAAAAAGTGGATATAATGTTGAAATTATAGATGGGTGGCTTGCAGGGTTAAAAGATGAAGAAGTATTAAAAAAGATAATAGATAAAAAAGACATCTCAATCGTTGGTGTATCATGCTATATGTCAAATAATGATAAATCTATAGAATTAGCAAGAGAAATAAGACGTATAAACCCAAACATAAAGTTAATGTGTGGAGGATTTGGTCCATCTTTTAATCCACAAAAATTTGTTAAGGATGATATATTTGATCTTGCTATGATTGGCGAAGGAGAAGAAACAATTGTAGAAGTGTGTGATTATTTTACTGGAATTAGTAGTAGACAAATTGAAGAAATCAAAGGAATTGTATATGAAAAAGATGGAAAAATTATTAGAAATCCAAAAAGAGAATTAATAAAAAATCTTGACAATATCCCATTCCCCGCCAGAGATACAATAAAACTGGCAAGAGATAGAAAATCAACTGTAAACATATTAACAGCAAGAGGTTGTATGGGAAACTGCTTATTTTGTTCTGTAAATGCATTTAATAAACTATCCATAGGCAATAAATGGAGAGGGAGAAGTGTAGATAGTATAGTTAATGAATTAGAACAATTACAAAATATGGGTGTAAGATATATAAAAGTCATTGATGATAGTTTTTTAGAAAGAGAAAGAGATGAAGAATGGACGAAAGAACTTAAAGATAAAATTAAAGAAAGAGGAATAAATGTATCACTTAGAGGTTCTTTAAAGGCAGATCAAGTAGAAGATAAAAAAATAGGGTATTTAAAGGAAGCGGGTTTTCATTCGTTTGCATGTGGGATAGAAAATGGTTCAAATACGGCTTTAAAGAGAATGAATAAAAGTGCGAGCTTAGAAGATAATAAGAGAGCATTAGATATATTGAAAAAACATGGAATTTATGTTCAAGCAGGTTTTATTTTATTTGATGACGATACTACATTTGAAGAATTAAAAGAAAACTATGAATTTTTAAGAGAATATGACTGGATTATAACAAAAGGAATTTTTTCAGAAATGTTTGCAGCAGATGGAACTTTATATACAGAAAAATTGAAGAAAGAAGATAAAATAATAAAAAGTGATATATATGACAATAATAAATATAATATATCAGATCCAAAAGTAAAATTGGTATATCATACATTAAAAAGATGGCATAAATCTCATATGAAATTATATGATATGGTTATAGATCCTATCTCGTCTCCTAAAGCAATAGATTCAATAGGAGAAAAGGAATTTTATGATTTGTATTATCAATTAAAATTAAAAGATTTAGAGTTTATGCAAATGGTATTAGAAGAAGTTGAAAATGGAACATTAGACAAACAATTAAATGAGAAAATAACTTCACAAATTGCACAAAATAGTGATTTTTATGAAAGAATAAATAGACAAGGAACTAATCTATGTCAAAAATATGGTTTAAATTATGATGGTAAAGAAAATCCATTTATAAGGTGATAAAATGTTAGATTTTTTGATAAAAAATGGAACTATATTAACACAAAATAATAAAAGAGAAGTATTAATAGCTAATATAGGAATAGAAAAAGGAATAATAAAATATATAGGAAGTAAAAATTTAAATGCTAAAAAAGTTATAGACGCAAGTAAATATATTATTACACCAGGATTTGTAAATGCTCATATTCATTTTGGGGAGTATTACTTACGCGGCTATCATGGAAATATTAGTACTGAAGAATATATTCTACTAGGAGAAGAGTTTTATAAAAAATTCAAAGATAAAAATGATTATATACGAAAGAGTTCAATATATAATGTTGTATATGAATCAATCTTATCAGGGAGCTTAAGTTTAATGGGAGTTCGTGGATGGCCATATGTTTCGAGGATGCCTGTTAATGCGTTTTTAGGCTATCCGATAATGAATTCGGATAAAAAGGGACAATATATAGATAATTTTGAACAAAGATTTTTCGAATTAGAAATGGAAGATAATACTAAATATTTTATTGGATTACATTCTACAAAATGGGTAGATGAAAAGATATTAATACGATTAAGTGAGTTTATAAAGAAAAATCAAGATATAAAATTAACTGTACATGTTTGTGAATCTAAACAGGAAATAGAATTCGTTAGAAACAAATATGGAATAACTCCCATAGAATTATTATATAAATATAACTTATTAAGTAAAAATACATTATTAATTCATTGTTGCTATTTAAGCAAACAAGATATTAAAATAATAAAAGAAACTGGTGCATCTGTTGTAGTATGTTTCAATAGTAATTTAAAATTAGGAAATAAATGTTGTAAAGTTGAAAAATTATTAGAAAATAATATTAATGTGATGATTGGGACAGATGGACCTGCAACATGTGATAGCATGAATATTTTAGATACTGCGAAAACAACAGCTTTAATTGCAAAGATACCTGAACAGGATATATTTGATATGATTACAATAAATCCTTCCAAATATCTTGAAATAAACACAGGAAAAATAGAGAATGACTACAAGGCGGATTTATTATTTTTTGAAAAGGCATCAACAAAAATAACCTATACAAATTCAATAATCAATAATTTAATATATTCACCTGATATAAAACCAGTTCATATCATGAAAGATGGAAAGATGATATTGAAAAATAATAAATTTATAAAAAAAGCAAAGGAAATAAAAGAATTAAAACTAGAAATTATAAATTACATAGAACAAAACAATCCGCCTAGTTAAATATAATTAGGCGGATATATTTCTACGAAGAGTTATCTGATTATAGAATGATCGAAAAATTTTTCTTGATATTCTGTTAATGCATCAATTTGATCGTCTGTGTAGTTTTTACCTTCTGGGACGACAATTAATTTGTCATCATTATCGTTCAAACGATGAAGCACTGCAACGCAAACACCCTCAAAAGTATCGAGAGGTTCAAAAGTTCCAAGAACATAGGCATCTAATTCTTCATTATCACCACTCATAGTATCAGGAATGTAACCATAATTGACTGGATATATAAATCCATATTTCGGATGTTTTGACCCCATTGGCCTATCCATTTTTACGGTTACTTTCTTTCCAATAAAGTCTTTTGCTTGATTCATGTGAGTACCTCCTTATGTTATGATAACTCTTTTGCAAGTTACATAATACATTTTAACATAATTTGTATATAAAAGTCAATAAATACTTTGACATATATAAGTATATATATTAAAATATAAACAAATATAAAATACGGAGGTAAAAATTATGGTTGAATCAAAATCATATATTGGCAAATTGGTAGAGGTGAAAATGGATAGGCCAATGGGGTCAAAACATCCGAAATATGGATTTATATATCCAGTCAATTATGGATATGTTCCAAATACTATTAGCGGTGATGGAGCAGAACTTGATTGTTATGTATTGGGTATATTTGAACCACTTGACAAATTTAAAGGAAAATGTATAGCAGTAATACATAGAACAAATGATAATGATGATAAACTTATTATAGTACCAGAGGAAAAAGATTATTCTATCGATGCCATTAGAGCACTAACTGAATTTCAAGAAAGATTTTTTGATAGTATAATTATAAAAAATTAAAGTTTATACTAATACATAGTAGGAAATTAAATTGCTTAAAAAATTTAAAGAAGAATTTTTCTCCAAGTTCAAGCATAAAATTAAACTAGCTTGAACTTGGAGGTATTTTTATGTTCATAATATTCAACAAACAAAAAATATACACATACATAGTCTCAGTACTAACAGTAGTAATCCTATTTGGAGTAGCAAGCACAATAAAACTAAACGACAGCAACGCAATAGAAACATCAGCAACAAACAACCAAAAGCTACTACCAATATACAATGTGCAGACAAGTGAGAAAAAAGTAGCATTCACAATGAACTGTGCGTGGAACGCAGACGACATAGACCAAATACTAGAAGTACTAAAAAATAACAACACAAAAATAACATTCTTTATGGTAGGAGACTGGATAGACAAATTTCCAGATGCAGCAAAGAAAATGCACGAAGCAGGACACGAAATAGCGAGTCACAGCAACACACACCCACACGTAAACAATTTAAGCTATGAACAGAACGTAAAAGAAATAAGAGAAGCAAACGAAAAAATAAAAGCTATAACAGGAAACGAAAACAAAATATATCGTGCTCCATATGGAGAATACAACAATACAGTTGTAAAAGCAGTACAAGATGAGAAAAATTACTGCATACAATGGAACTTAGATACCCTAGACTACACAGGGCTAAGTGGAGACCAAATGTGGGATAGATTAAAAAACAAGATAAAAGAAGGGGACATCATACTTAGTCACAACGGAACAAAGCATACTGCTGAAAGCCTAGATATGTTGATAAAAAATATAAAAGCAAAAGGTTTGGAAGTAGTAACAATTTCAGATTTAATATATAAAGAAAATTACACAATAAATGCAAATGGAACACAAATATCAAACTCTACTGGGCAACAAAATCAAAATTAAATGTATAAAAATGGTAAAAAAGTAAATAATACAAATATAAAACATTTAAGGGGATAGTAAATGATTTTTATTGGAATAATGTCAGAATGTAAAAGTTATGAAAATATTAAAGAAAAACTAAAAAATGAAGATATTAATCTAATTCACATCAACAAAAAAAGCATACAAAATATCAAAAACATAAAATTTGAAACACTAATAATAGACACAAATTTAGAAGAATTTCAGCAAGAAAAAGAAATAATAGAACAAATATGCAACAATGCAAAATATGTATTTATCAACACAGACCTAAACATAGAAAATAACTTAGAAGTGAAAGCAAAAAAAGAGATTATAACATATGGGCTAAACCAAAAAGCAACAGTAACGGTATCAAGTATAAAAGATAGAGATATTTTGATATATGTACAAAGAAACATCAAAGATAATAAAGAAAAATCAATCGAAGTTGGGGAAAAACTAGTAAAAATTAAGGAAGAAACAAAGTTAAAAAATTACGAGATACTAATTTTATATATCATATTTTTAATATATAACTATCCCATAATTGATGAAATATAGGAAAAATCTAACTTTTTTGAAGAAAATTAACTTTTTATGTAGACAAAACCAAAAAAATGTTGTATAATAGAAAACGTAGGTAAACGTGCGTAAAGAAAAAAATACAAAAAATAAAGACATAAAGAAACATCCGATAAATAAAAAAATAGGGAGGAAAAGAAATTGGATACAAATTATTTAGAAAACAACTACTTAACACTAGTAGGTAAAGTTACAGGAGAGAAAAAATTCAGTCACGAAATTTATGGAGAAAGCTTTTACGTATTTAACTTGGAAATACCAAGATTAAGCGGAAATAGCGACATAATACCAATCACAGTCTCAGAAAGACTACTAAAAGAAGAAACATTACAAGAAGGTAAAAAACTATTAATAAAAGGACAATTCAGATCATACAACAGCTATGAAAATGAAAAAAATAGACTAATACTAACAGTATTTGCAAAAGACATAGTTGAACTAGAAGAAAATGAAGTTGAAGAAGAAGAAAACGAAATAGTAAAAAAAGAAACAATAACAAACGAAGTAGTATTAGTAGGATACATCTGTAAAAAACCAATATACAGACAAACACCATTTGGAAGAGAAATATCAGACTTACTACTAGCAGTAAATAGAGCATACAACAAATCAGACTACATTCCATGTATAGCTTGGGGAAGAACAGCAAGATTCTGCCAAAACCTAGAAGTAGGTTCACAAGTAAAGGTAGTCGGAAGAGTACAATCAAGAACATACGAGAAGAAACACGAAGACGGAAGTGTTGAAACAAGAATAGCATACGAAGTATCAGTAGGAAGCTTAGAAGTAATAGATGAAAAAAGTGAAGAAAACGAAATGGGAACAGAAAATCAAGAAGCTGTATAAAAAAGTGGGTGTTTTTGGGGACAGACCTTAAAAACACCTTATCCATGTACCAAAGGGAGATAAATTCTTTTGGTATTTTTTATGTTATAGGAAAGTTATACTTTCCTATAAAGGTGTTTTTAAGGTCTGTCCCCAAAAACACCCAAAACACTATGGTAATTTTTATTGTTTTTTGATATAATCAAGGCACAAAAATAAAAAACAAGGAGACAATTTATGAAAGAGAAAAAGACCAAAATTAGTGCAAACGCCAAATTTACAATACTAGCAGTAATATTAATAGCAATATTCTGCATAGCAATAACACCAATAAGCTTACAAAATGACACTTTCTACACAATAAAAATAGGAGAGCACATAACACAAAACGGAATAGATATGCAAGACCCATTTTCATGGCACGAAGACCTAGCATACACATATCCACATTGGTTATATGATGTTATAACATATTTTATATATAATGCATTTGGAATGACAGGAATATATATTACAACATGCATATTATCAGCAGTGTTAGGAATTACAATTTATTTTACAAATACAAAGCTTGCTAAAAACAAAGTATTCTCATTTTTTATAACAATAGGAGTTATGTATTTAATAAAAGATTATATAGCGGCAAGGGCACAGTTAGTAACATTTATATTATTTGTATTAACAGTTTTCTTTATTGAAAAATTCTTAGAGACTAAAAAGAAGAGATATGCAGTAGGATTAATTATAATACCAATTTTAATTGCAAATTTACATTTAGCAGTATTCCCATTCTATTTTATTTTATATTTACCATATATAGGGGAATATTTACTTGCAATACTTGCAGAGACAATAATTTACAAGAAGATACGTGTATTTAGACTAAAATTGAAAATAAAGAGATTGACTAAAAGCAACAAAGACGAAGAAAAATTAGAAAAGTTACAAAATGAATTAAAAGAATTAGAAAAGAAAATTGATAAAATAAAAATCAAAAGAACAAAAGAATTACACAATTCATATAAAATAAAACTAAACAAAAACGACAATACAAAATGGCTAATTTTAATTATGATAATATGCATATTCACAGGCTTGCTAACACCATTAGGAGATACACCATACACATATTTAGTAAAGACAATGCAAGGAAATACAACACAAAATATCAATGAACATTTGCCAATGAGATTAGCAAATGACATTGGAATGATGTGTACATTAGTAATATTTTTAGCGATATTGATATTTACAAAGGCAAAAATAAGATTAGCTGATTTGTTTATGCTAGGTGGTCTATTATATTTAATGTTAGCAACAAAAAGACAAGCTACAATGTTTGTTTTAATAGGAGCATTTATATTAAACAGGCTAATAATGGAAATAGTTAAAATATATAATAGTGAAGAGGAAATAGAAAAGTTAACCAAAGGATTATCAACTATAAAAGGAATGTTGATACTTTCAATTATAATGTTAAGTCTAAGCTATTATATGGCAAAAGATAAAGTGAAAGATCAATATGTAAATGAAGCAGATTATCCAGTGCAAGCTTGTAATTATATAATAGAAAATATCGATTTAAGCCAAGCAAAATTCTATAATGAATACAATTATGGAAGTTATATGTTATATAGGGGTATACCAGTTTTTATAGATTCCAGAGCAGATTTATATGCGCCAGAGTTTAGTGGAAAAAAAGATGATATATTCAGTGATTTTATTGATACATCAAATATTGGAACATTTTATGAAGAAATAATGGAAAAATACGGAATAACACATGTGATAAACTACAAGAATTCAAAAATGAATATGATTATAACAGAAACGAAAGACAAAAATTATAAAGAATTATATAGTGATGATTACTTTGTAATTTATGAAAGAGTGAAAGATGAAACTAAATAAAGCGAGAAAGGAACAAAAATGCAAGAATTTATAGTAAAAGCAGAAGAAGCAGGAAAGAGAATTGATGCATATTTAAGTAGCAAAAATGAAGATATATCAAGAGTAGCAATACAAAGACTGATTGAAGAAGAAAAAATACTAGTAAATGGCAAAAAGACAAAAGCATCATATAAAGTGCAAGAAAATGATAAAATAACACAAGAAGAAGAGAAACCACAAGAAATCAACCTAAAAGCACAAGATATACCAATAGAAATTATATATGAAGATGATGATATAATAGTAGTAAACAAGCCAAAAGGACTTGTAGTGCACCCAGCAAACGGAAATCCAGACGGAACTCTTGTAAATGCTATAATGGCAATATGCAAAGACTCTCTATCAGGAATTGGTGGAGAAATAAGACCTGGAATAGTGCATAGGCTAGACAAAGATACATCAGGAATTTTGGTTGTTGCTAAAAACGATAAGGCACATATAAAGATGAGTGAGCAAATAAAAAATCACACTGTTCAAAAGACATATATCGCATTAGTAAGGGGAATTGTTAAAGAAAACGAAGCAACAATTAATATGCCAATTGGAAGGAGCGCAAAAGACAGAAAGAAAATGGCAGTAACTAAGAATGGGAAAGAAGCAATTACTCATTTTAAAGTGATAAAAAGATATCCAAACGAAAATTGTACTTTGTTAGAAGTAAAAATTGAAACAGGAAGAACACATCAAATTAGAGTACATTTATCACAAATTGGATATCCTGTAATTGGAGACACAACATATTCTTCTGGTAAAAATAAATGGGGTGTGCAAGGGCAATGCTTACATGCAAAAAGCCTAAAATTCAAACATCCAATTACACAAAAAGAGATGTTCTTAGAAGCGGAGTTGCCAGAATATTTACAAAAAATAATAAAGGAATTAGATAATGGAAGAGAAGATTAGATTACAAAAATATCTAGCAGACTGTGGTGTGGCATCAAGAAGGAAAGCAGAAGAATTGATACTTCAAGGAAAAGTCGCTGTAAATGGAGAAATTATAACAGAGCTAGGAACTAAAATAGAACCAAATAAAGATATTGTTACATATCAAGGAAAAAAGGTAGAAACTAGCCACGAATATGTTTACATCTTACTAAACAAGCCAATTGGATATGTTACAACTGCAAAAGACCAGTTTAACCGCGATTCAGTTTTGGATTTAGTAAAAACTAATAAAAGGCTAGTGCCAGTTGGAAGGCTGGATATGTACACATCAGGTGCTTTGATTTTGACAAATGACGGAGATTTTGTGTACAAAGTGACACACCCAAAACATGAAATTGATAAAACATATACAGTAACTATACACGGAATTGTTAAAAATGAAGAAGTTGAACAATTAAGAAAAGGTGTAGAAATAGAAGGAGCTGGGGAAAAATATTTGACTAAACCTGCAAGAGTAAAAATACTAAAAACAGACGAAGAAAAAAATCAATCAAGATTAGAAATAACAATACACGAAGGGAAAAATAGACAAGTAAGGAAAATGTGCGAAGCAGTTGGTCACAAAGTTTTAGCACTCCATAGAAGCAAAATAGCAGGAATTGGAGTAAAAGACATCCCACTAGGAAAATGGAGATATCTAAAAGAAGGAGAAATTAAGAAAATATTAAAAGAAAATATTGAAAAATAACTCCATTAAATATATAATAAAACAAACGAAAGATAAAAGGAGAAAACAAATGATTACTGAACATAATGAAAATTTAAAAGTCGGACAAAAAGTTGCAGGAAAGGTAAAAAATATAAAGCCATATGGAGCATTTGTAGACATTGGAAACGGAAAAGTAGGCTTAGTTCATATAAAAGATTTATCAGTAGCAAGAATAAAAACACCATATGAAAGGCTAAAAATTGGACAAAATATAGATGTTGTGGTAAAATATATAGACAAGGAACAAGATAGAATATTATTGTCATATAAAGAAATGCTAGGAACTTGGGAAGAAAATGCCGAAAAATTCACACAAGGCATCAAAGTAAAAGGAAAAATAAGAGAAACAGAAAAAAATAAAAACGGAATATTTATAGAACTTACACCAAACTTAGTAGGAATGGCAGAATATCAAGAAGGCTATCAATATGGGCAAGATGTAGATGTGTACATCAAAAAGATTGATAGAGAAAAGAAAAAGGTTAAATTATTAATAGTATAAAATAAAGTTCTAGAAGGGAGAACAAAAATGGTTGAAGATAATAATATAAAAGCACAAGTATCACCTTTTGCAATAAGAGAAGGAGAAATCAAAACATTTGACGGAAAAGACGGATACGTGTCAATGAACCAAATCGTACACAAGATAAACATAGGTCATATAAACGAAATTCACTTCGCAATATTAGATTTAGTAAATGAATTTGAATTTATCACATCAAGACAATTATTCCAAATGCTTGAAATAAAAGGAATAGACCCAAAATCACAAGACAAATTAAACAATAAGTTAGAACAGTTGGTAAAATCAAAAATATTAACAAGATATTACTTCACATCAGAAGAAGGAAAAGGAATTTACAGAATTTACTGTATGGAAAAAATGGGTAAATACCTATTAAACTCAAAAGAAGTAGAATGTAAATGGCAACCTTCTGATAACACAAAACCAGTTGCAATGATAAAGAAAAGACTAGCTGGAAATCAAACATTAATAGCATATTTAAGAAAAGTAAAAGCATTTGATAGCTATACAGTAAAGCCAGCACTTACAGCAAAGGTGGCAGGAAAAATCTTTAAAGC
This sequence comes from uncultured Clostridia bacterium, assembly GCA_948502395.1. Taxonomy (GTDB): domain Bacteria; phylum Bacillota; class Clostridia; order TANB77; family CAG-508; genus CAG-269. The sequence goes on from CAOPES010000008.1 coordinate 54,660, forward strand.
AACAGGTGGAGGAGTAAAACTAACAAAAGGCGGAAAAGCAATTCAATTTGTATTTGAAGTTGTTAGAAGAGAACCAGACTGGGAAAAGAAACTTGTTGATAAAATGAGACTATATAAGGACTTCTACGAGAACTTTGTACAAGGAGATTCTGGTTTTTCATCAATGCCACAATTGATTTTGATTTGTGAAGATGAAAAACATATGAAAGAAACTTTTAGAGAGATTATAACTAAACAAGTTGAAATACCACAAATTAAATTGTATTTTACAACTGATTTGAGACAAAATGAGGAAACTTTGGAAAGTACTTTGGTTGAATTTAAACTTGTTGATGGAAAATATAAAATGGAAGATGTAGAATTAAAATTGTTAGGTATGTAATAAAAGCCTGCCAAAAGGGACGGACCTTTTGGCAGGCTTTTTATTACATTCCTAGGATTTCTTTTGCCCTCTTAATATCTTCATCAGTAGCAGGTCTAATGCCTTGCAACTCATACTTAAAACCAAGCTTCTTCCACTTAAACTCACCCAAATTATGATAAGGAAGAAACTCCACCTTTTGAACAGACTTCAAACTATCAACAAACTCCTTCAATTTAAGCAAATCAGCTTCATTATCAGTAATGCCAGGAATAAGCACCTGTCTAATCCAAATAGGAATATCATTATCACTCAAATAACGAGCAAACTCCAATTCCAACTTATTAGAAAATCCAACCAATTCCTTGCATTTTTGTTCATCAATATGTTTAATATCCAATAAAACCAAATCAGTAAAGCTAAGAGCATCTTTCACATCATCAGTCAAAGCCACAATTCCAGAAGTATCAACACAAGTATGGATTCCTTCAGCCTTCAACTTTTTGAAAAGCTCAGCAATAAACTTAGCTTGTAACAAAGGTTCACCACCAGTAACAGTCACACCACCATTAGGGCAGATATAATTTTTATAGCGGACAATTTTAGCAAAGATATCATCCAAAGACATATAATTACCAGAATTTATATCCCAAGTATCACGATTGTGGCAATACTTACATTTTAAATGACAGCCTTGCAAAAAAAGTACAAACCTAATTCCTGGACCGTCAACTGTACCAAAAGACTCTATTGAGTGCACTTTGGCATAATATTTTAAATCTTTTTCTTCCATATTTAGCTCCTTAAAGGGTGTTTTTGGGTGTTTTTGGGGACAGACCTTAAAAACACCCATATTGTATATATCTCAATAAAGAATTTTATTATAAATAACCTTGGGTGTTTTTAAGGTCTGTCCCCAAAAACACCCAAAATTTAAATCCTTTCGTGAATTGTTCTGTTAATTACATCAAGTTGTTGCTCACGAGTTAATTTAGTAAAGTTAACAGCATAGCCAGAAACCCTAATAGTCAATTGTGGATATTTTTCAGGGTGCTCCATAGCATCTTCTAGCAAACTTCTATCAAAGACATTAACATTAATATGGTGACCAGTTTGAGCAAAATAGCCGTCAAGCATATTAACTAAATTTTGAACTCGGTCTTCCTCAGTCTTACCAAGTGTTTTAGGTGTAATTGAGAAAGTATAAGAGATTCCGTCTTGAGCAGATTCAAATGGTAATTTTGCTACTGAGTTCATTACTGCCAATGCTCCATTTTTATCTCTACCATGAAGTGGGTTTGCTCCTGGACCAAATGGGGCTCCAGCTTTTCTTCCGTCTGGTGTGTTTCCAGTTGCTTTTCCATACACTACGTTTGATGTTATTGTTAAAATTGATAGTGTCGCAGTTGATTTTCTATAAGTTTGTTGTCTTTTTAGTTTAGTCATAAATGTTTTTACAACATCAATTGCAATTTGGTCAACTTGTTCGTCATCATTACCAAAAGTAGGGAAGTCGCCTTCAACTTCATAATCAACAGCTAAGCCTGTTTCGTCTCTAATTACTTTTACTTTTGCATATTTAATAGCTGAAAGAGAGTCTGCAACTACTGATAATCCAGCAATTCCGCAAGCCATAGTACGGAATACTTCTTTATCGTGTAGAGCCATTTCAATTGCTTCATATGAATATTTATCATGCATATAGTGAATAGCATTTAAAGCTTTTATATATGTTGATGCAACATAATCCATCATTTGGTTAAATCTTTCCATAACTTCATCATAATCCAAATATTCTGATGTTATTGGTGCAAATTTAGGTGTTATTTGTTTTCCTGATATCTCATCTCTACCACCATTTATTGCATATAGTAAAGTTTTTGCTAAGTTAGCCCTTGCACCGAAAAATTGCATTTGTTTACCAATTTTCATTGGAGAAACACAGCAAGCTATACCATAGTCGTCACCCAAAGTAATTCTCATTAAATCATCATTTTCATATTGAATTGATGATGTCTTAATTGATAATTCAGCTGTGAATTTTTTAAATCCTTCTGGTAATTTTGTAGACCAAAGGACTGTCAAGTTTGGTTCAGGTGCAGGACCTAAATTTTGTAGTGTGTGTAAAACTCTAAATGAGTTTTTTGTAACCAACGTTCTTCCGTCAATTCCCATACCACCAATACTTTCAGTAACCCAAACAGGGTCTCCACTAAACAATTCGTTGTATTCAGGTGTTCTTAAAAAACGTACCATTCTTAATTTCATAACAAAATGATCCATAATTTCTTGGGCTTGTTCTTCTGTTATAACACCATTTTTTAAATCTCTTTCAAAATAGATATCTAAAAATGTTGATGTTCTACCAATGCTCATTGCAGCACCATTTTGTTCTTTTATAGCTGCTAAATATGCAAAGTATAGCCATTGAACAGCTTCTTTACTATCTTTTGCAGGTTTAGAAATGTCAAATCCATATTTTGAAGCCATAACTTTTAGCTCATTTAAAGCATTTATTTGTTCACTAATTTCTTCACGGTCACGAATAAATTCTTCTGTTAATTCATCAACATCTAAAAGTTCCAAATCTCTTTTCTTTTGTTCAATTAAAACATCAACACCATAAAGTGCAACACGTCTATAATCCCCAATAATACGTCCACGACCATATCCGTCTGGAAGACCAGTAATTAAGTGAGAACTTCTAGCAAGTCTAACATCAGGAGTATAAACGCTAAATACACCGTCATTGTGTGTTTTTCTATATTTATGGAATATTTCTTTTACTTCTGGGTCTACTTCTCTTCCATATGCTTCGCAAGATTTTTCCACAATTCTGATACCACCAAATGGCATAATAGCTCTCTTTAAAGGACTATCTGTTTGTAATCCAACAATATCTTCTAAATCTTTATTAATATAGCCAGCTTCATAACCTGATATAGTTGAAATTGTTTTTGTGTCAATATCTAAAACAGACCCAACAGAGTCATGCTCTTTTTTATATAGTTCTAAAACTTCATTCCAAAGTTTTGTTGTTTTTTCAGTTGGACCTGATAAAAATTCATCAGTACCTTCATATGGTGTATAATTTTTTTGAATAAAGTCTCTTACATTTATTTCATATTTCCATTCGCCTTCATTAAAATCGTTCCATTGTTCAAATTTCATATTTAAAATCCTCCTATAAAAATATTATTTACAGTTTTTCATATATTATGATATCATAACGCAAAAAGAAATTCAATTAAAATATTTTAATTGAATTTCCTTAAAACTAATTATCACTATCATCATCAGCAATTACTAATGCTATGTTGTAAATAAGTTTTTGCTTTGCTGGTGAACATCTATGAAGCAACTCATAAAATTCTTCTGTTAAATAATTATCAGAAGTGCTAGATACTCCATTTAAAATATATCCTTCAGAAACGTCTAATAATCCACACAATTGATTTAATCTTCTTAAATTTACGTGAGAATTACCTCTTTCAACTCTACTTAAAAACGCAACAGAGATATCAAGTTTTTCTGCTAAATCTTCTTGGGTTAAATTTTTTGAAAGTCTCGCTCTTTTAATTCTTTGACCTATTACATTATAATCTATAGCCATTTTTATCACTCTCCTATTTTTTATCAAAAACATAATAGCATTTTACAGTTTAAATTTACAGAAACCGCAATGTGCATATAAAACTTATAAGTTAACTGCACCTAAATTCGTATATTTAACTTCTAAAAAAGAAAATATATAAAAGAGCGGACATAGAAAAACAGAGAAAAAATCCGTAAAATAGAGAAAAACGAAGAAAAAAGTGGAAAAACTAGGAAAATAAACTAATAAAATTGATTAAAAATGACAAATTCCCCTAAAATATGTATACATAATTTGATTTTGGTGAGAATATATAGTATAATAGAGTTTAGTCGCGTTTAGAAAAACACAAATTAAAGGAGAGTGAATATATATTTTAAACAAGAAATTAAAATATTGTACAAAAGAGATTTTAAAATATTTTAACATTATTGTAATAGCACTAGGGTTTATAATCGCGATAATTTTAGTAAAGTATAAACCAGTCTATAAAGTTAGTATATCAGGACAAGAAATAGGATATGCAAAAAACAAAAATGTAGAAGAAACTATAAAAGAAAATATTTTACAAAACACATCAAAAAATATAGATACAATAGATATAAAAGAGATACCAACATATGAACTAAAATTAGTAAGTAGAACAACAAAAACAGATGAAGAAAAAATAACAGAAAAATTAGAAGAAAGTACAAAAATAACATATAAATATTATGACATAGCATTAAGCAACCAAACAATTCAATCTGTTAACACAATAGAAGAAGCAGAAGAACTAATAAACGAAATAAAACAATCAAACCAAGAAGAGCTAAATTTAAGCATAATAGAAAAATACACACAAAACGAAGAAGAAATTGCTACAACACAAATAGAAGTAGCAAAAACAGACATACAAGAAAAAATAGAAGTAAAAAAAGCACAAATAGCGCAGCAAGCAAGAATTGACGCAATGCCAGACGTAAATGGAATAAAATTAGCAACAAGACCAGTAACAGGAACAATAACATCAAGATATGGCGAAAACAGCAGAATAAGAAGCTCAGCACATACAGGATTAGACATAGCTACATCAACAGGAACTCCTATAAAAGTAGTATCAGCTGGAACTGTTACATTTGCAGGAAATGGCCGTTCTTATGGAAATTTAGTAAAGGTTAGCCATGGAAATGGTGTAGAAACTTGGTATGCACATGCAAGTAAAATTTATGTAAAAGCTGGTCAACAAGTAAATGCAGAAGATGTAATTGCAGCTGTTGGTTCAACAGGAAACTCAACTGGTCCGCATTTGCATTTTGAAATAAGAATAAACGGAAACGTAGTAAATCCACAAAATTATTTATACTAAAAAATTGCCAAAGGGGACGGTCCTTTTTGGCAATTTTTTGCCACTAAGGTCCGTCCCTAGTGGCAATTTTTTAAAACTCACAATTTTTTGGTGTTCTTGGGAAAGGAATTACATCACGAATATTTTGCATACCTGTCAAATACATAATAGCTCTCTCAAAACCAAGTCCAAACCCAGAATGAACGCAACTTCCGTATTTTCTCAAATCCAAATACCAATCGTAATTTTCTATTGGCATATCAAGTTCTTTCATTCTAGCAAGTAATACATCATAATCTTCTTCTCTTTGGCTACCACCAATAATTTCTCCAATTCCTGGAACTAGTAAATCAGCAGCTGCAACAGTTTTTCCGTCTGGATTTAATTTCATATAAAATGCTTTTATATCTTTTGGATAGTCTGTTAAGAATACTGGTTTTTTGTAAATTTTTTCACATATATATCTTTCATGTTCTGTTTGTAAATCGATACCCCATGAAACTTTAACTTCAAATTCATCATTATGTTTTTCAAGTTCTTTTACAGCATCTGTATAACTAACTCTAGCAAAATCAGAATTGATTACATTGTCTAATCTTTCTAATAATCCTGTATCTATAAATTTATTGAAAAATTCCATTTCTTCAGGACAATGTTCTAAAACATATTTGAAAATGTATTTAATCATAGCTTCTGCTAAATCCATATCATCAGCTAAGTCTGCAAAGCAAATTTCAGGTTCTATCATCCAAAATTCAGCAGCATGTTTTACTGTGTTAGAATTTTCAGCTCGGAATGTTGGACCAAATGTATAGATATTGCAAAAACTTTGTGCAAAAGTCTCACCATTTAGTTGACCACTTACTGTCAAATGTGCACCTTTTCCAAAGAAATCTTTTGAAAAGTCAACTTGTCCATCTTCTGTTTTTGGCACATTATTTAAATCAAAAGAGTTTACATTAAACATCTCGCCAGCGCCTTCTGCGTCACTTCCTGTAATTATTGGTGTGTGTACATATACAAAGTCTTGCTCTTGAAAGAATTTGTGTATTGCATATGCTAGAACACTTCTAACTCTAAATACTGCGTTGAATGTGTTTGTTCTTGGGCGTAGATGTGATATTGTTCTTAAATATTCAAAAGAGTGTTTTTTCTTTTGAAGTGGATAGCTGTTGTCTGCTAAACTTTCGATTTCGATTTTGTTTGCTTGAATTTCAAATGGCTGTTTTGCGTTTTGCGTTAGTACGAATGTACCTGTTACTTTTATTGATGAGCTAAGTGTTAGCTTTTTTGCTTCATCAAAATTTTCTAATTTATCTGTTATGACAATTTGAACGTTTTTGAAAAATGTTCCGTCATTTAATTCTATAAATCCAAATGTTTTTGAATCTCTTACTGTTTTTACCCAACCTTGTATTGTTATTTCTTTGTCTATATATTTTTCGGTTTCTTTGTATAGACTTCTTACTGTTATCTCTTTCATAAAATCCCCCCATTATCTAGTTATGGGGTTATTATATGCCAAATTTGCTTAAAAAACAAGTGAAACAGTAAAATTTAAGTAAAAAACCGGACAAATGCTTGTAAAGTTCTAACAAATATGTTATAATTTACATAATGGCAAAGAGCCATTTAGAAACCGAAAATGAAACATTAAAAGGAGGAACAATTATGAAAAATCGGTATGAAAAATTTGTATTAGGAGATTACAAAAATCCACTAGTACCCAAAGGATACAAACATATCCATGGGGAATGGTATAATGGTTTTACAATTGAAAGAGAAGCTGATGGAAGCAGGTTTACATGGATTCCAGTTGAGAGCTTAAAGGCAAATGGAACACTTGATGGATATTGCTATACCGAAAAATTTGGAAGAAGAAAAGAAGATGAAGCTCTATGTTTTTCATTAAATGAACTAGAACGGAAAATGCCTATCGGTCTGGAAGGCGGAGAGCTTTTGTATTGGTATGACTTCGTATATCTTCAAAGATTTTCAGGAGAAATTGTCAGATCATATAATAGCTATGTTAAGCATGGAGGACAATGGGTTACAACATATCCAATTTCAATAAACAGAGATACGCGTAAACCGGAATCTGTAAATAGGAAAGAAATTTGTATTAGGAAGTATAAAGCGGCTAAAGGAATTGCATCAGCATTGGCAATTTCTGATTTAGAAGAATGTCATCTGTTATATGGGGCTGAATTTGATAATTTGCGGGAGTGGATTAGATCCTCAAAAGCGGAATGTAAGATTGATAGTTCATTAGGATCAGATACAGAAAGATATGTTTACAATAACATACATTTCACAGAACACAGTGAATGGACTCAAGAAGAAAATACGGAGGATTTCATAGGCAAAGACCAACAGGGCGTTGCTCGAAGGAATATTCGAAAAGACTTTGAAGCATATCGTTCAGCACCTTACGATCAGGATGAAGAAAATGCTTTTCATGCAGTAATTTACTTTAAAGACGAGTTATTTGAAAAAGAAATGTAATCTATTTTAAATACAAATTTAAGGGAACTGTAAAAAGTTTTTTAGAAAAATGAGTGAAGATTTTCACTCATTTTTCATTTTAAAAAGTAGCAAAAAAGAACCTTTTACGTAAAATACACATAAAATATAGCAAATAAACGTGAAAGGAGACAAGAAAATGGCAGAATACATAATAAAAGGCGGTCAAAAACTAGAAGGAGAAGTAACAATATCAGGCTCAAAAAACGCATCACTACCAATAATAGCAGCAACAGTACTAAACGCAGGAAAAACAACACTATACAACGTACCAGACATACATGACACAAAAATGATGTTCGAAATCCTAAAAAAACTAGGTGGAACAGTAACCAAAAAAAACAACAAAATAATAATAGACACAAGCAAAATACACACATATGAAATACCAGAAGAACTAATGAGACAAATGCGTTCATCAGTAATACTAGCAGGTGGACTAATACGGAAGACACAAAAAAGCAACATTTTCATACCCAGGTGGATGTGACATCGGAACAAGGCCAATAGAGCTACATTTAAAATCTTTTGAAAAATTAGGAATAAATATTAGCAAAAACTATGGAAATATAGAATGCATTTGTGATAAAATAGAAAATGCAAAAATAGATTTAGAATTTCCAAGTGTAGGAGCAACCGAAAACATCATACTAGCTTCAAGCTTAGGAGAGCGGAACAACAACAATCACAAATGCCGCAAGAGAACCTGAAATAGTAGACTTGCAAAACTTCCTAAACAAAATGGGAGCGAAAATAAAAGGAGCAGGAACAAGCAAAATAGAAATACAAGGAGTAAAACAACTAAAAGACGTAAGTTACAACATAATGCCAGACAGAATAGAAGCAGGAACATTCCTATGTATGGCAGCAATAAACAGAAGCAATATGATAATAAAAAATTTAGACACTACACAAATAACACCAATAATAGATAAACTAGAAGAAACAGGATGCATTCTAAAAACGCAAAAAAACTCAATAGAAATAAAAGCACCAAAAAAACTAAAAGCAGTAGATATAAAAACAATGCCATACCCAGGATTTCCAACAGATATGCAATCAGTATTTGCAAGCTTGCTAACAACAGTAAAAGGAACATCAATAATAGTAGAAAACATATTTGAAAACAGATACAAATACACACAAGAACTAGTAAGAATGGGAGCAAAAATATCAATAGAAGGAAAAACCGCAGTAATAAAAGGTGTAAAAAAACTATATGGAGCAAACGTAAAAGCAACAGACCTAAGAGGCGGAGCAGCGCTAGTACTAGCAGCAACAGTCGCAAAAGGCACAACAAAAATCGAAAACATAGAATATATACAAAGAGGATACGAAAAATTCAACAAAAAGCTAGAAAATATAGGTGTAGACATACAAGTAAAAAACTAGTAAAAAATTGCCAAAAAGGACCGTCCCCAGTGGCAAAAAATTGCCAACAGGGACGGAGATAAATGGCAAAAAATTGCCAAAAAGGACCGTCCCCAATGGCAATAATACAAAAAAAGGAGGAAAAGCCTTGCTAAGAAAGTCTAAGAAGAGTAAAAAGAGTAGAAATGTGAAAAGGGTAGAAGATGTGGACATGAATATGTACTATCTAAATAATAGTGGACAAGCTATGTATACTTTTGCAGATGACGAAACTGCGGAAGTGGAAGAGAAAAAGAAAAAAGAGAGAGAAAAACGAATAAGAGAGAGTAAGAAAAAAGTACCTGATGATGATTTTGATTTGGATACAGAAATGGTAATTCAGATGACAAACAGGAATAAAATTAAAAAAGAAGAAGAGCAAAGGAAAATTCAAAATAAAAAGGAAATAAAGAAAAAGAAAAGAAATAAAAAGATAAAGTTTGTCATAAAATTAATTTTATTTATTGGAGTTACAGCTGGGGGGATAATATTTGCAATGGTTTCACCGATTTTTAACATACAAGAAATAAGGGTTACAAATAATGCAAATGTGCCAAGCGACACAATAGTAAGTTTATCAGGATTAACCACAGAAATAAATATTTTTAGGTTTTGGAGTATAAAAGCAATAAATAAAATAAAGGAAAATCCATATATACAAGATGTAAAAATTCATAGAAAGTTACCAAATGCAATAGAAATAGAAGTGCAAGAAAGAGAACCAAAATATTGCATAAAAATACTCGAAAGCTATGCTTATGTAAGCAATCAAGGCTATATACTAGAAATATCAGAAGATGGAAAAGCATTGCCAATTATGAAAGGAACTAAAACACCAGAAGAAGAGTTGATTGCGGGAAATAGGCTAAATAGTGAAGATTTAAACAAATTAGAAGATGTGATAAAAATAATGAACTCAGCAGAAAAACAAAAAATAGGCGAAAAGGTCACTACTATTGACATTAGCAATAAAAATGACTATATTATATACATAGATGAACAAAAGAAAACAATTCATTTAGGTGATGATACAAATTTAAGTGATAAAATGTTAAATGCTGTAACAATAATGGAACGTGAAAAGGATAAAATAGGAGAAATCTTTGTAAATGGAGATTTAAACAATAAATTTCAACCATATTTTAGAGAACAAGTGTAAATATGTAAAAGCCTTTAAAGGAGGAATGGAATAAATATGTACAATAAAAAAGTGGTTAGCTGTGTGTTAGGTGTTATGTGTTTTGCACTAACATTAGGAATATGTGTGCAAATGAGAACAGTGCAAGAAACCAACCAAACAGTTAGCAATAACAGAGAAGAAAACAATTTAAGAGCAGAAGTGCTTAGATATAAAGAAAGATATGAAAATAGAAGCAAAGATGTAGAAAGAGCAGAAGCGGACCTAGAAAAAGAAAGACAAAATTCAATTCAAAATAATAGTGCTTTGCAAGAAAAAGAAAATCAAATTCAACAAGGAAACAAGATTATAGGATTATCAGAAGTAAAAGGACCAGGAATAAAAATCACATTAAAAGACAATAAAAAAGATATAAAAAACGCATTAAATCCAAGTGATTTAGTAGTACATGATGAAGATATTTTAAGTGTAATAAACGAACTAAAAAATGCAGGAGCAGAAGCAATATCAATAAACGGACAAAGAATAGTACCAACAACAGGAATAATATGTGGTGGAAACATTATAGATATCAACAGAGAAAAAGTAGGAGTACCATTTGTAATAGAAGCAATAGGATTGCCAGAACAACTAGCAGCGTTAGAAAGACCATATGGATATTTAGACATACTAAAAGGATATGGAATAGAAGTTAAACTAGAAAGGTCAAATAACATAACAATACCAAAATACAGTGGAACACTTACATATAACTATGTAAAGACTATAAAATAGAAAAGGAATTATATACAATTATACCAACACATAAAAAAGGAGGAGTTACCCAATGAAAAAAGACATAAAAAAAGGCAAAATAACAATGACAATTACAATTGGAATAGCTTGCTTTTGCCTAGTTTTAGTTATGTTTATGCAATTCAAAATAGTAAACGAAACAGACATAACATCTATTGAAAATATGAAAGAAGCAGAACTAAGAACAGAACTAGCAAATTGGAAATCGAAATATGAAGAAGCAGACCAAGCCTACCAAGAAACACAAGCAAAAATCCAAGAATATAAAGAAACAAAACAATCAAACGAAGAAACAGAAAAAGTTGTAAACTCAGAACTAGAACAAATAAATCTATCACTTGGAACAACAGACGTAGAAGGACAAGGAATAGAAATAATAGTAAGAGACAGCGAAGATGTAGAAAAAATTAAAGCATCAGATTTATTGCTAATTGTAAATTCGCTAAAACTATCAGGAGCAGAAGCAATATCAATAAATGACAACAGAATTATAAACACAAGTGATATAGTAGACATTGGAAATGAATTTATAAAAGTTAATGGAGAAAGAATACTTGCACCATACTTTATAAAAGCAATCGGAGACCCAGCATACTTAGAGAGTGGACTTATAGGAAATGGCGGATATGTTGATACAATGAGAAAAATTGGGCAAGATGTTACAATTAATAAATCAAATAAACTAAAAATTTCAAAATATAACAATGAAATAAAAACAAAATATATTCAATAAGGGACATTTGGGGACGTTTCCTTTTGGACATTTTGTCCATTTTGGGACACATCTATTAAATTGCCAAAAAGGTCCGTCCCCGTTGGCAAAAAATTGCCAAAAAGGTCCGTCCCCAGTGGCAATAAAAAGGAGGAAATAAAATGATTTTTATAGCGATATTAATAGGGTGTATATTAGGAGCACTAATAGGGATGAATGCACCAATGATTTCATATACATATTCTAGCTATTTGGCAATTGCAATAATTGCGGCGTTAGATTCTGTATTTGGTGGAATTACATCAGTAATAAATAAGAATTTTGATTTGAAAATATTTGCAACAGGATTTTTCGGAAATGCCATACTTGCAATACTTTTAACAATTTTAGGTCAAAAGCTAAATGTAGATATCTACCTAGCAGCAATTGTTGTTTTTGTAGGAAGAATGTTTGTAAATTTAGCTATAATAAGAAGACACTATGTTGATAAATGGTCAGAGACTATAAATAAAAAAAGAAGTATTGAGAAGAAGGAACAATAGTGGCAGGAGACAATTCCTGCCTAAATATATGTACCTTCAAAAAGCTACATATAATATAATAATACGATTTGTTACAAGAGTATTACAAAAATATTACAAAAATATAACAAATTCTATTGACATTTTTTTTAAAATGTAATATATATACAAATAGAAATTAATACTAAAAAAGATGGAGGAGTTAACTTGGCAATAGGAGATATCATAGTGGGGGTTGATATAGGTACAAGTAAAGTTTGCACAGTAGTCGGAGAAGTCAACAATTTTGGACAAATAGAGACAATATCCAACACCTCATATAAATGTACGGGACTAAAGAAAGGTAAAATAATAAACGAAGAAGAAATTATACTAAGCTTAGCAAAATCAATAAAAGATGCAGAAGACGAAACAAGCCTAAAAATAAACTCAGCATATGTCACAATACCAGGAAAATATGTAACAATAGTACAAAATAGTATAACAAAAGAAGCGAAAGATAAATACTCTGGAATATCAGTAAGAGACGTACAAAATGCAATAATGCAAGTAAAAGATATAGAAATTCCAGACACACAAACACTAATTGATATAGTGCCAGATAAAATAACACTAGAAAACGGAACAGTGGTAACAGACCCAGTAGGGAATTTAAGTTCAAGTTTTACAATAAGTGCACAAGTTATATTAGCTCAAAAGGACTATGTAAGGCAACTACATAGCATATTCAAAAAAGCAGGATTAGAAATAGACGGAATAGTGCCAACAACACTAGCAGAAAGAAACCTAATATTAGACAATAACGAATTACATGACAATATAATGATATTAGACATAGGAGCAGGAAATACTGATATAGGAGTATTTGAAGGTTCAAGTTTTGTTTATACAAATTCAATTCCAGTAGGTGGAGACAACATAACAAACGACATAGCATTAGTATTAAACATAGCTGAAGAAGAAGCGGACAAGCTAAAAAGACAATATGGATTAGCATTAAAATCATTCATAGACAATGACAATGATATAATATTAAACACTTGTAAAGACACAAGCAAAAGCAAAATAATAAAAAGTTCAGAATTAATAGAAATAATAGAAGCAAGAATAGAAGAAATGTTTTCTATTGTAAACAAAGACATAACAAACCAAGGACTAAAACCAAAAATCAATAATGTAGTATTAACAGGACAGGGAATAGTAAATATCAACAAAAGTGATGTAGCTGGAAAAATCAATTTAAATATACCAGTAAAAATATCAACAGGAAGAGCAATAAGCACAGTAAAGCCAACATATAGGACAAGTTATGCACTAGTTAGATACATAGCAGCAAGACCATTTGCAAAAACAGTATCAAGCAGTATAGATACACAAAACAACGAAAGCTTTATAAAAACAATAATGGAAAGAATAAAAGAATTTTTCTATTCATAAAAAATAGCAAAAAACGCTATATAAAGAAGTTATTAATTTTAAATATAAATATAAAAATTTAGGGAGGAGTAGCTAAATGATGGATTACAATAATTACAATAATAATGAAGATAATAACCTTAGCATGTTAGATGGAACAGCAACTATAAAAGTTATAGGTGTAGGGGGAGCAGGAAATAACGCAGTAAATAGAATGATAGATGCAGGAATAAAAGGAGTAGACTTCATAGCAGTAAATACAGATAGACAAGCATTACAATCATCAAAAGCAAAAACAAAAATCCAAATAGGAGAAAAAATAACAAGAGGACTAGGAGCAGGAGCAAACCCTGATATTGGAGCACAATCAGCAGAAGAAAATAAAGCAGAAGTAGCAGAAGTACTAAGAGGAGCAGATATGGTATTTGTTACAGCCGGAATGGGTGGAGGAACAGGTACAGGTGCAGCTCCAATAGTTGCACAAGCTGCAAAAGAAATGGGAATACTAACAATAGGTGTTGTTACAAAACCATTCACATTCGAAGGTAAAAAAAGATTATCACAAGCAGAACGTGGAATAGAAAGCTTAAAAGGAAAAGTAGACACATTAGTAGTAATTCCAAATGACAAACTACTACAAATAATAGACAGAAAAACATCAATAATTGAAGCTTTCAAACAAGCAGATGATATATTAAGACAAGGTGTACAAGGTATATCAGACTTAATTGCAATCCCAGGACTTGTAAACTTAGACTTTGCAGATGTTAAAACAATAATGCTAAATCAAGGAATGGCACACATGGGAGTTGGTAGTGCAACAGGAGAAAACAGAGCAGAAGATGCAGCAAAAGAAGCAATCCAAAGTCCATTACTAGAAACATCAATTGAAGGAGCAAAAGGAGTAATAATCAACATCACAGGTGGAGAAGACTTAGGATTACATGAAGTAAACACAGCTGCTGAATTAGTACAAAGAAGTGTTGATCCAGAAGCTAACATCATATTTGGTACAGTTACAGACCCAGAAATGAAAGAAGAAATAAAAATTACAGTTATCGCAACAGGATTTGAAAAAAATGAACCAATATCAAGCATCGGAGTAGACAACATAGTATCAAAAACTTGGGAAAAGAAAATAAACTCTATACCAGCAAACTCAGAAACAAACTCATCACAAAACGACTTAGATATCCCATCATTTTTAAGAAAAAACAAAAATAAAAATATGTAATAAAAAAAGATACAAGAAATAATCGAAAAAGCTCGATTATTTCTTTTTTTCGCCCATAAGAAAAGACAACTTTTTCAAAACATAAGTAGTACAATAACTTTGCAGGTGATAATATGACCATATATATAGATGTAGTATTATTAGAAAACTTAATAATGAATTACATTATACTATTTACAACAGGACTAATAATGAAAATAAAAATAAAACACATAAGACTAATATTAGCAAGCCTAATAGGTGCAATATACTCAGTAGTTGCATATGCAGGAATTCTAAAAGCATATTCGAGCATAATACTAAAATTTATACTATCAATAATAATAGTATTTGTAGCATATAATCCACAAAATGCGAAAAAACTGTGCAAAACCCTACTGCTATTTTACTTAACATCATTTGTATTTGGCGGAGCAGCATTTGCCTTAATATACATAGTAAGACCACAAGACATCATAATGAAAAATGGACTATTCTTAGGAACATATCCATTAAAAACAGTTATGCTCGGAGCAGTAATTGCATTTGCAGTAATAATTACAGCCTTTTCAGTTGTCAAAAGCAAAATATCAAAAAAAGCACTGTTTTGTGAACTAGAAATAAAAGTAAATGGAAAAATAGTAAAAACCAAAGCAATGATAGACACAGGAAACTTGCTAAAAGACCCATTTACAAATACACCTGTTGTGGTAGTTGAAAGTTCACTCTTATATGAGTGCATACCAAAAGAAATTTTATACAATTTGGAAGATATAATAGGAGGTGATTTTGAAAAAGTACCAGACAATATAAAAGAAGAATATATGTCCAGATTAAAGTTAATACCATTTTCGTCATTGGGAAAACAAAATGGAATGTTATTAGGAATAAAAGCAGAATATATAAAAGTAAAAACGGATGAACAAGAAAATAAAAATACAAATGTAATAATAGGAATATACGATAAATCACTTACTAAAAGGGGTGAGTATGGGGCTTTAATTGGAGTAGACCTAATTTAGTTGAAGAATAATTACAATTTTTGCTGCGTCAAATTTCATTTAAAACGCGGTTACATACACACGTATGCGCCCTTGCCTTTTAAATAAAATTTTCCTTGCTAAAATTTAATTCTTCTTCAACTAGAAAATGATAATAAGGAGGGAAAAATGAAATTATTTGATTTTATGAAAAACAGCATTGGCTCAATTTGTGCAAAATACATAAATGATGAAAACGAAATAGAATACTTACCCATTTTTTACATAGCAGGAAGCCAAACATTACCGCCACCACTAGAACCCGAAGAAGAAGAAAAAATGATACAAAAACTATCAGAAGAAGACAACCTAGAAGCAAGGCAAACACTAGTAGAAAGAAATCTAAGACTAGTTGTGTACATAGCCAAAAAATTTGAAAACACAGGAATAGGAATAGAAGATCTAATATCAATAGGAACGATAGGCCTAATGAAAGGAGTAAACACATTCAACTCCGGAAAAAACATCAAACTTGCAACATATGCATCAAGATGCATAGAAAACGAAATACTAATGTTCCTGAGAAAAAGCAACAGAATAAAAGGCGAAGTCTCAATAGACGAACCGCTCAACAAAGACAGAGACGGAAACGAATTGCTACTTTCAGACATACTGGGAACAGAGCCAGACGTAACATCAAGAAACTTAGAAGATGAAGTTGACAGGGCTTTATTGCGTGCTTCTATATCGAAACTTAAAGAAAGGGAAAAAGACATAATGGAAATGCGTTTTGGCTTTAAAAATGGAAAAGAAAAAACACAAAAAGAAGTTGCTGACGAACTTCGGCATTTCTCAAAGTTATATTTCGCGCTTAGAAAAAAAGATTATCAACAAAATGAAAAAAGAAATTGCAAGCAAAATAGGCTAATGTTTTTGGGTGTTTTTGGGGACAGACCTTAAAAACACCCACTTAAAATATAGAAAATAGAACGTTTGGAAGAGAAATAATGCAGGGTGTTTTTAAGGACTGTCCCCAAAAACACCCAAAAACACTCTTGTATAAAAAACCTTATTTTGGAAATACTTAATTTAAGTAAATTCAAAGGAGGTTTTTCTTTTGTTAAACAACAAAGTAGAAATTTGTGGAGTAAATACATCAAAATTACCTTTGCTTAGCAAAAAAGAAAAAGAAGAACTATTTGTAAAAATAAAAGAAGGAGATAATGAAGCAAGAACCACATTTATAAATGGAAATTTGAGATTAGTATTAAGTGTAATTCAGAGATTTTATGGAAGGGGCGAAGCGGCAGATGACCTTTTCCAAGTAGGTTGTGTTGGGCTAATAAAGGCAATTGATAATTTTGATTTAAGCCAAAATGTGCAATTTAGTACGTATGCGGTTCCGATGATAATTGGAGAAGTGAAAAGATATTTGAGAGACAATAATAGTATAAGAGTAAGTAGGTCGATAAGAGATTTAGCATACAAGGCAATTCAATTTAAGGAAAGATATAACAAAGAGCATGGAAAAGAACCAACAATTGATGAAATTGCAAAAGAACTTGGCGTTGAAAGAGAAGAAGTAGTGTTTAGTTTTGATGCAATACAAGACCCAGTGTCCTTACAAGAACCTATATACAATGATGGTGCAGAAAATATTTATATAATAGACCAAATAAAAGATAGTAAGAATACTGATGAACAGTGGGCAGAAAGTATGACGATTTCTGGTGCACTTCAAAAACTAAACGAAAAAGAGAGAACAATTGTAACTAAAAGGTTTTTTGATGGTAGAACTCAAATGGAAGTTGCTGATGAAATTGGTATATCGCAAGCTCAAGTTTCTAGATTAGAAAAAAGTGCAATAGAACATATTAAGAGATTTTATAAATAATGTCCATTGGGGACGTTTCCTTTTGGACATTTTGTCCATTTTGGGACACATCTATTATTTTTATTATTTTTTTTGGTTTCATACATATAATGTATAAAAGCGAAATATGGAAAGGGATGTGTTATGGTAGATAAGGGGTTGGATTTTAAGCATAAAGAAGTTGTTAATATAAATGATGGAAAACGTTTGGGATATGTTCAAGATGTTTGTGCTGATTTGGAAACTGGTACTATTACTCATATTATTGTTCCTGGGAGCAATAAGCTTCTTAATATTTTTTCTCAGAGTAATGATATTGTAATTCCGTGGAAGGCTGTTAAGTGTATTGGTGATGATTTGATTTTAGTTGAAATTTGATAATTCATAAATATAGAAATAATTTTGTAGAATATCTTAACTTAATTCGTGATTGCTTATAAAATAATTATGAATTAAATCTATTTTTTGTAAATAGTAAAGAAAAGAACCTTGAAAATTTAATATCTTTGTTAGAAAAGTAAATAGGTAGGAATACTATTTGCAAAAGTGGAAATAATTTAGATAAAGAAGAATATTAAGTAAAAATAGCAAAATTTGAAAAGAAACAAAAAATGAAGAAAGATAAGTAGAAAACAAAAGAGAGAAGGGAGAAGTTTTTTATGCAAATAAAAAATAGAAAACTAAAAGTAAATAACAAAGGTATTACGCTAATAGCACTAGTAATAACTATAATAGTATTATTAATATTAGCAGGAGTTGCAATAGTTACATTAACAGGAGATAATGGAATATTGACAAAAGCAGTAACTGCAAAAGATGGAACAACAGAAGCAGAGGCAAAGGAGGCTGTGCAGTTAGAGGCAATAGGAAGTATAGACGAGACAACAGGGAAATTTAATAAAGAAGATTTTAAGACAAATGTAAAGAAAAATTTAGGATTAACAGACTCAAGTATTAAAGAAAATGAGAATAAAATTACAGTAACATATAAAGGATATGATGTAACAGTAGATGCAACAACAGGAAAAGTAACAGCAGTAGTAAAAACAGGAGAGACACTGCCAGCAGGAGATTATAATACAGGAACAACAGTGGCAGAAGCAATAGTACAAGATAAACCATATGAAGAAAATACAATAATAACAGATGAGTTTGGAAACAAAATAAAAATTCCAACAGGATTTAAAGTTATAAAGGATAATCCAAGTGACCCAACACCAAGTGTGAAAGATGGTATTGTAATTCAAGATACAACATATGAAGGAACAATAGGAAGTGAGTTTGTATGGATACCAGTAGGAGAAATTAAAACATCAGAAACAGAAACAGTTACAATAAATTTGGGCAGATATTCATTTAATTCAGAAGGAGAAGAAAGTGATTATCCTGGCTCTTATAAAGAAGAAAATTCAAAAGATACAGAGAATCTGCTAAATTATGGAAATACAATAGCAACAGATATAGGAGATTTTAAATTAAAAGCAAGTGCTGAACAAAGTGGAGGATATTATATAGGAAGATATGAAGCAAGAGTAGATAACGCAACGTTGGAGGAAACAGAAATAGTAAATCCAGGGCCATATGGTTATTATAATGGTTCAGACACAAAGTGGACAGGATATACTGGTGGACAATTAGTAACAAAACCTGATAGCCAAGTATGGAACTATGTAACACAAAATAAAGCAGCAGAGCTATCAAAAGATATGTATAAAGATAAGACATTTACAAGTGATTTAATGAATAGTTATGCATGGGATACAGCAATAGTGTTTATACAAAAGGTTACAAATAAAAATTATGCAAATCAAAATAGTTTAAATGAAAATGACATAGCAAATCAAGGAACAAATAATTTAGCAGTAGCAAATCAAGATAAAATATGTAATATATGGGATATGGCAAGTAATTGTTATGAATGGACAACAGAAACCAGCAGTAGAACCCTCAATCCGTGCGTGCGTAGGGGCGGCATTTATCTCGGCGGCAACAATTGCACTGTGGATCGCAACATCATCGACACGACCAATGCTCGCAGCTACTGTACTTTCCGCCCGCTTTTATATTTGTAGGACTCAATGCTGTAAAAACCAAAATTAAAACTAATATGAGAGTGGTTTTAATATAGAAAAATTAAATATAAGAACTCTGCGGAAGCGCTTCTTGATGGAGCGCTTTTAATGTATGAAATAAATATAAATGGAATGCTATAAACAGAAATTACAAGACCAAATTACATATAATTATTAATAGAATAACAAAATACAAATTCTATCATATATTAATAGTAGAACATTACAATAAAAGACAGGTAAAAAAAGGAATAAAAAAATTCAAAAAAAGTATTGACATAAATAGTTTAAAATGTTATTATAAATATGCACTTGAAA
>CAOPES010000009.1 GCA_948502395.1 uncultured Clostridia bacterium
TTTCAAGTGCATATTTATAATAACATTTTAAACTATTTATGTCAATACTTTTTTTAATTTCTTTATACAGAAAAATATACCAAAAGCGCCCCACCAAGAAGCGCTTCTGCCAGGAGAATTTTTCTTTATTCTGCCAAATCTGTTTCACGTATTTGGTAGATCGAGAAAACTTGCTCTATTTTTAATTTACACAGCACTCTGTCCTACAAATATAAAAGTGGGCGGAAAGTATAGTTGCTGTAAGCAATGGTCGTACCGCTACTGAAGCGACTTGCAGCGTAATAGGAGCTGTCGTCGTAACCACCTCCTCTACCCACGCACGGATGGTTGGTGTCGCTTCGGGTTTCTGTTGTCCATTCATAGCAATTACTTGCCATATCCCATATATTACATATTTTATCTTGATTAGCAGTTGGTAAGCTATTTGTTCCTCGATTTGCTGGACTTTCTGTATTTAAGCTATTTTGATTAGCATAATTTTCATTTGTAACCTTTTGTATAAATAATATCGCTGTATCCCACGCATAACTATCCATTAAATCACTTGTAAATGTTTTGTCTGTATACATATTTTTCGATAATTCAGCAGCCTTATTCTGCGTTACATAGTTCCATACTTGGCTATTGGGTTTAGTTACTAATTGTCCTCCTTCATATCCTGTCCACATTGTATCTGAACCATTATAATAACCAGATGGTCCTGGATTTTTTATTTCGTTTTCGTCTAATGTTGCGTTATCTACTCGCGCTTCATATCTTCCTATATAATATCCTCCACTTCTTTCAGCACTTGCCTTTAATCTAAAATCTTCAATATCTGTTGCTATTGCATTTCCATAATTTAGCAGATTTCCTGTATCCTTTGAATTTTCTTCTTTATTAGTGCCAGAATAATCACTTTTTTCTCCTTGTGAATTAAATGAATATCTGCCCAAATTTATTGTAACTGTTTCTGTTTCTGATGTTTTAATTTCTCCTACTGGTATCCATACAAACTCACTTCCTATTGTCCCTTCATATGTTGCATCTTGGATTACCACTCCTCCTGTTACAGATGTTGATGAATCTTCTGCTATTTTAAATCCTGCTGGTACTTTTACTTTATTTCCAAAATCATCTGTTATTGTTGTATTTTCTTCATATGGCTTATCTTGTGCTATTGCTTCTTCCACTGTTGTTCCTGTATTATAATCTCCTGCTGGCGGTGTCTCTCCTGTTTTTACTACTGCTGTTACTTTTCCTGTCGTTGCATCTACTGTTACATCATATCCTTTATATGTTACTGTAATTTTATTTCCATTTTCTTTAATATTTGAGTCTGTTACTCCTAAATTTTGTTTTACATTTGTTTTAAAATCTTCTTTATTAAATTTTCCAGTATTATCTATGCTTCCTATTGCCTCTAACTGCACTACCTCCTTTGCCTCTGCCTCTGTTGTTCTATCTTTTGCAGTGACTGCTTTTGTCAATATTCCATTATCTCCTGTTAATGTCGCAATTGCCACACCTGCAAGTATTAAAAGCACAATAATCGTTATTACCAATGCTATTAATGTAATACCTTTGTTATTATTTTTTAACTTCATAAAATTTATTTCCCTTCTCTCTTTTGTTTTCTACTTATCTTTCTTCGTTTTTGTTTCTTTTTAAATTTTACTGCTTTTACTTAATTTTTTCTTTATCTAAATTATTTCCACTTTTGCAAATAGTATTCCCACCTATTCACTTTTCTAACAAAGATATTAAATTTTCAAGGTTCTTCTCTTTACTATTTACAAAAATAGACTTAATTCATAACTATTTTATAAACAATCATGAATTAAGTCAAGATATTTTACGAAATTATTTCTGTTTCACAAGAATTGTTGAGCTTTCAGTTTACAATCTCCATTATAACATATTTAGCCAAGCCTGTATCATCATATTTTACTTTCACATTATATTTATTTCTTTCTTCTTTTTCAACAAAATTCTTTAATACATTTACATATTCTTCATTATTTTTATTTCTATCAATTTCAATTTTCAATTCTGTATCTGAAACAACTTCAAGATTAATTAAATTTTCTTCGAACATTTTAATTGTTTCTAACATCTCTTGGCTACTTAGCTCACCAACTTTTAAAAATTGAAATTTTGAATTAAATCTCTTTTTCTCGGCTTCTGTTAATTCGCCACCTTCAAGTATGGTTTTATCTTGAATAATACCTAAAACTTTTTCAACTTGCACAATATCATCTGTATTTATTTCTTTTTTTACATTTTCTATCTTCTCATCTAAATTTTCTTTAACTTTATTTAAGATATTATCTAACTGTTCTTGCTCTAAGGTATCTAGTTGTATACTATTTTTATCAATTAATGTAACTTGTTTTTCAAATTCTTCTACCTTTTCTATTTTTTGTGCAATTTTAGCTTCAACTTTATAATCATTTACTTCATATATCATTGTTGTGTTTTTAGAAGTGTTCTCTTTTACGGTCTCTATATTTATTTTATATGGATCTCTTTGCTTTTTATCTTCTATATTAATAACAAATTCATTTCCATCATTTTTTATAGCAAGATTTTGAACTTCAGTTTCCTTTTCTTTTCTGCTAAATTCTATATATTTTCCTTCATTATCAAACACATCCATATCTATTTGATAATCAGCTGTTTGTATTGATGTTCTTACTGTTTGTTTTGCGTTTTCATATATAATTATTTTGGTTTCTTCGCTTCCAATATTATTTTTTGTGATTTCTTCAATCTTTTTATCTATGTCAGATGTAAATTTACTTTTCAAATCAATTGGTTCTCCCAAATATGGATTCGCCACATTGATGTATTCTTGTAAATTTTCAATTCTTTTTAGTATTATTTCATCTTCTTTAATAGTTTCCAATATTTTTATATAAATATTGTTTAGCTGTTCTTTGGTTAGTGTTAGTGTATATGCATTTACAAATACAGGTCTTTCATTTATTGTTATTTTCTGATTTTTTTGTTTTTCAAATTTTCCTGTTGATACATTTTCACTTATTACTTTTGTGTATTTTTCTTTCAATGTTTCCATTTCTTCTTCATTGAATTTAAAACTATCAAAAGCATTCTCACATTTCTTTATTTCTACCGGGATTTTGTACCAGTCTTCTTTTATCGCATCAGTTTTTTCAAAAAAACTTTCTATATTATTTTCTTCTAATAATAGATATTGATTAAATAAATCTGAAAATTTTATTCCATGATTATTCCCATCTTGTATATATTCCACATTCATTACTTGTTCATCTTTGTTTAGCAATTTTACATTTTTATAGTCATATCCGCTTTCTTTATCTGTTTGACCGTCTAATGTTATTTTTAGATTGTTTATTGAATTATCTGTATTTTCAGATGTTGTTCCTATATTTTCTGTATAGTTTACTCTGATTTCAGTACTTTCTTCGTATTTGCCATTAATAGTATTTTTATTTTCGAAAGTTTCTACTATTGTTTCTAAATTTTCAGCATTTTTGCCCATATATTTCAAAAATAAAGTTTTATTTGATTTGAACATATCTGTTAATAGGTATATTGCAACAAATGCAGCAAGCATAAGTATTATAAATATCGCTACTCCAATAATAATCATTTTCTTTTTTTCTTTTTTGGTCATCATATGTTTTTCCCCCATTTATTTTTTTCTTAGTCTTTGCTTTACTGATTCATATACTACTATTCCTGTTGATACAGATGCATTTAGTGATGTTACTTTTCCTTGCATTGGAATTTTAACTAAAAAGTCGCAATTTTTTCTAACTTTTTCACTCATTCCGCTTCCTTCATTTCCTATTACAATTCCTAATGGTCCTGTTAAATCTTGATTATAGTAATAAGTATCTGTTCTAATATCTGTTCCGCAAATCCATAAACCTGCTTTTTTTAGCCTTTCTAGTGCATCTGATATATTAGTCACCCTAGCTATTTTCATATGTTCTACTGCCCCTGCTGACGTTTTGTTTACTGTACTATTCACACTGGCAGCTCTTCTTTTAGGAATTATAACTCCATGAACACCTGCCGTTTCAGCTGTTCTTATTATTGAACCTAAATTGTGTGGATCTTCAATTCCGTCTAATATTAACACAAATGGTTCTTCATTTTTTGATTTTGCTTCTTCTAATATATCTTCTATTTCACAATATTCAAAAGGTGGAACTATTGCAATAACACCTTGATAATTTGGTGTACTTGCCATTTCTTCCATTTGTCTTTTATCTTTTTCTACAATTATTACCCTTTTCTCTTTTGCTACTGCAATTATTTTGTTTATTGAGCCATGTCTTTCTCCTTTCGTGATAAAGATTTTGTTAATATCTTTACCACTTTCTAATAGCTCTAATACTGAATTTCTACCTTCAACTTGGTCATCAAAATTTCTTTCTTGTTTCATATTTTCTCTCCTTTTATTGCCATTGGGGACGGACCTTTTTGGCAATTTTTTGCCACTGGGGACACTCCTACTTCAAAAAATCGATGTTTTTTGCTCCGTCTCCAAATACATCACTCGTCATCCAATTTTAGTACTGATAAAAATGCTTCTTGTGGTATTTCTACGTTTCCAATTTCACGCATTTTTTTCTTTCCACGTTTTTGTTTTTCCAATAATTTTTTCTTTCTCGTTATGTCTCCACCATAACATTTTGCTAATACGTCTTTTCTCATTGCTGATATTGTTTCTCTTGCAATTATTTGTCCACCTATTGCTGCTTGTAATGGTATTTTAAATAGTTTTCTTGGTATTACTGTTTTTAGTTTTTCTACCATTTTTTTGCCTCTGCCATATGCGCTATCTTTATGAACTATAAAGCTTAGTGCGTCAACCGGTTCGCCATTTATATGGATGTCCAATTTTACTAAGTTTGATTTTTTGTATTCTTTGAATTCATAGTCTAGTGATGCATATCCTTTTGTTTTTGATTTTAGATTGTCAAAAAAGTCATATATTATTTCATTTAATGGCATATCATATACCAATGTAACCCTGTTTTCGTCTAGATATTTCATATCGATGTATATTCCACGTCTTCTTTGACATAGTTCCATTATGTTTCCTACATATTCTTTTGGTGTTAAGATATTTGCTGTTACAAATGGTTCTTCTATATATGATATTTCTTGTTGTTTTGGTAAGTCTTCTGGATTGTATAGTTCTATTACTTGTCCATCTGTTTTGTGCACTTTGTAGATAACTGATGGTGCTGTTGTAATTAAGCCTAAGTCAAATTCTCTATCTAACCTTTCTTCTATTATTTCTAAATGTAGTAATCCTAAAAAACCACATCTAAACCCAAAACCTAATGCTACTGATGATTCTGCTTCAAATTCTAAGGCTGCATCATTTAGTTTTAATTTTTCTAAAGCTTCTTTTAAATCTTCATATTGACTTCCGTCTATTGGGTATAGTCCGCAATATACCATTGGTGTTACTTTTTTATATCCTTTTAATGGCTGCTCAGCTGGATTATTTTTTAGTGTGATTGTGTCTCCTACGTGTATGTCTGATAGGTTTTTGACACTTGCTGCTATATATCCAACTTCTCCTGCTTTTATTTCATTTGTTGGCATATAGTTTCCTGGTAAGAAATATCCTACTTCTGCTACTGTGTAATTTCGTCCAGTTGCCATTAAAGTGATTTCGTCCCCTACTTTTACAGTTCCGTCCATTATTCTTACATATGCAACTGCACCTTTGTAATTGTCATAATATGAGTCAAATATTAGACATTTCGCTTTTGCATTTTCGTCCCCCTGTGGTGCTGGTAGGTCTTTTACTATTCTTTCTAGTACTTCTTCTACATTTAACCCTGATTTTGCTGATATACATGGTGCATCTTCTGCTGGAATTCCTATTATATCTTCTATTTCGTGTTTCACTTCGTCTACTCTTGCATTTGGTAGGTCTATTTTATTTAGTACTGGTAATATTTCTAAGTTGTTGTCTATTGCAAGATATACATTTGCTAGTGTTTGTGCTTCCACTCCTTGGCTTGAGTCTACTACTAGTATCGCTCCGTCACAAGCTGCTAAACTTCTTGATACTTCATAGTTGAAGTCGACATGCCCTGGGGTGTCTATCAAATTTAATGTGTATTCTTGTCCATCTTTTGCTTTGTATATCATTCTTACTGCTTGGGATTTTATTGTAATCCCTCTTTCTTTTTCTATATCCATGTTATCTAAAATTTGGCTTTCCATCTCTCTTTTTGATAATACGCCTGTCATTTCAATTAATCTATCTGCTAGTGTTGATTTTCCATGGTCTATATGTGCTATTATACTAAAATTTCTAATGTGTTCTTGCCTATTATTCATATTTTCTTCACTTAACGCCTTTCTCTCAATTTTTGCCAATTTTATTTTAACATACTATTTATAAAATCACAATAGTTTTTTTAGATTAGTATATTGGATTTAAATCGTTCTAATTATAGTTTTCTAGCCCATTATATAGATTATAAACTTGCTTATAGCCCATTTTACACAATTCTTTTTGAGCTTTTTTACTTCTATGACCTGTTGAACAATATACTATTATCAACTTTTCCTTATTGCAAAGTTCTTTTCCACATCTGAAACGCAATTCATATTCTGGTATAGATATAGCATTATTAATATGCCCTTCATTGTACTCTTGTGGGCTTCTTACATCTACTACTGTTGCACCATTTGATATCAGTTTTTGCAATTCTTCTATATTTATGTCGTTCTTGTTCATCGAACGATTTGAATTTCTTGTTATCATATTTTTAAATGTTTTCCACATATCCACATCCTCCTTTCGACATTTTATTTCAAAATTCGCCTTATTTTAATTATATGCAAATTTATTTTTTATGATACTTATATTTCCAAATTATTTCACAAATATTTCAAGCTCTATTATTACTCTCTGTTGGTTTCGACTTATTTTTACATTTTTCTACTTTTTTAGTTTTATTTTGCTTATCTTTATTTCAATTTTGTTTCAAAATCGTTACATTCTTCTTCGTTATGTTACTATGTTTTTTTGCTTTTTCACGTGTTTTGTTGTTGATAACTTCCTGTGGAAACTGTGGATAACTCTGTGAATAACTTTAAATAGTCATTTTGAGTTCACGAGTTGTTCACAGTCGTTTGTGTTTAAAATAATATTTTTTATGTTTATTTTTCACTTTTATTGATTATGTGTACCGATGTTGTAGGGTGTTTTTGGGGACAGACCTTAAAAACACCCTAATGCATTTGGAGACAGAGTAAAAAAACATCAGTTAAAACTTTTTGGAACAGTCCAAAGAAGTTTTAAAATAAAAAAACTATTAAAGAGTTCTTCTTTTACTCTCTAACAGTTTTTATTATTACCCTATTTTATTACAAGAAAAGTGGCTTGCCATCTTTTCTTCTCGCCGATTTGAGTTTTCGAATAAAATGAGAAAATCTCAAAGGCAATAGCGATTGTAGCATTTTCATGTTATAGAAAAGTTTTTTCTTTTCTATAACATGAAATATATAATTGTTACTATTTCCAAAATTGTAATAAATGGGAAACCAATTACAAAGCCAAGCTTTTGAGTCTTATGTCTAAAAGCATACATTCCAGCAGTTGTTCCAATTCCACCACCTAATGCAGTTATTATAAATAATGTTTTTTCTGGTATTCTCCATGCACCTTTTTTAGCTTTTTGTTTATCAAGCCACATTATAAAAAATCCAATTAAATTCATCACAATAAAATATATTATTATATTTTGAATACTAAAAATTTCTTCAAAATTCATTTGATTTACTTGCATATTTATTTTCTCCCTTCTGAAACTTTTTAGACTGTTTTCAAACATCTTTTTTAAAACTTTTTTAGCTGTCATAAAATACATCAGGGTGTTTTTAAGGTCTGTCCCCAAAAACACCTCTAAACAAACAAGCTCATTTGGTTGCTTTGGCTCATTCCTTTTAGGCAGCCATAAGTTTTAAGCAAGTCTGTTACAGAGTTACCAACCTTTGCACGTATTTTTAAATCATCTATGGACATAAATTTTCCGTTCTTCTCGAGCTTGCTCTATACCTTCTGCTGCTACTGTTCCAAGACCTGGTATGCTGTTTAGTGGTGGTCTTATTTTGCCGTCTTCTACTAAGAATTTGCTTGAGTGTGATTTATATAAGTCCATTGGTAAGAATTCAAATCCACGTTCATACATTTCTAGTACTAGTTCAAGTATTGCATACATATTCTTGTCTTTGACTGTTGCATTGTTTCCTTGTAAGTCAATTTCTTTCATTTTGTTTTTTACTTTTTCTTTTCCAAATATCATGCAATCACTGTCAAATTCGTCTGCTCTAATTGAGAAGTATGCTGCATAATATGCTAGTGGCTCATGTACTTTGAACCAAGCTATTCTAAATGCGTTTGTTACATATGCTGCTGCGTGGGCTTTCGGGAACATGTATTTTATTTTTTCACATGATTTTATGTACCAGTCTGGTACGTTGTGTTCTTTCATCATATTTTTGTATTCTTCCCATTTTGCTGGGTCTTTTAGTGCTTTTCCTTTACGTACTGTTTCCATTATTTTGAATGCTGGATTTGGTGGTAATCCCATTTTTATTAGGTATATCATTATGTCGTCACGACAACATATTGCGTCTTGAAGTGTTACTGTTCCTGCTTCTATCAAGCTTTGTGCGTTTCCTAACCACACGTCTGTGCCGTGTGATAGTCCTGATATACGTATTAATTCGTCAAATGTTGTTGGTCTTGTGTCTACTAGCATTCCTCTTACGAATTTTGTTCCAAATTCAGGTATTCCAAAGCTTCCTACTTCTGAGTGTATTTGTTCTGGACTTACTCCTAATGCTTTTGTTGAGCTAAATATTGACATTGTTTCTTTGTCGTCTAGTTGTATTTTTGTTGGGTCTATTCCTGTTATGTCTTGTAACATTCTGATTACTGTTGGGTCGTCGTGCCCTAGTATATCTAGTTTCAATAGGTTTTGGTCTATTGAGTGATAGTCGAAGTGTGTTGTTACAATGTCAGAGTTTGGGTCATCTGCTGGGTGTTGTACTGGACAGAATTCGTAGATTTCTCTTCCTTTTGGTACTACTATAATTCCACCTGGATGTTGCCCTGTTGTTCTTTTTATTCCTGTACAGCCTGATGCTATTCTTTGTGTTTCTGCTCTGTTTATTGGTATGTTTCTTTCTTCATAGTATTTTTTTACATATCCAAATGCTGTTTTATCAGCAATTGTACCTATTGTTCCTGCTTTAAATGTTGTTCCTTTTCCAAATATTACTTCTGTATATTTATGTGCTTTTGCCTGATATTCTCCTGAAAAGTTTAAGTCTATATCAGGTTCTTTATCTCCGTTAAATCCTAAGAATGTTTCAAATGGGATGTCCATTCCGTCTTTTGCAAGTTGATGTCCGCAGTTTGGGCATTGCTTATCAGGTAAGTCAAATCCATTTTTACAGCCATAGTCTGTAAAGTCTGAATATTTACAATTTGGACATCTGTAATGTGGTGGAAGTGAGTTTACTTCTGTTATTCCTGTCATATTCGCTACAAATGATGACCCAACTGATCCCCTTGAACCTACAATGTAACCGTCTTCATTTGATTTCCACACTAGTTTTTGTGCTATTATGTACATAACTGAGAATCCATTTTTTATAATGGAATCTAGCTCTTTATCAAGTCTTTCTTGCACTATTTGTGGCAAAGTTTCTCCATATAATTCATGTGCTTTGTCATATGCTATGTCTTTTATTGTTTGCTCACAACCTGGGATATGTGGCGGACATTTTTCAGGTGATATTGGGCTTATTTGGTCACACATATCTGATATTTTATTTGTATTTGTAACTACTACTTCATACGCCTTCTCTTCCCCTAAATAGCTGAATTCTTCTAGCATTTCTTCTGTTGTTCTTAGATATAATGGTGCTTGGTTATCTGCATCTTGATATCCTTGTCCCGCTTCTAATATTCTTCTATATATTTCGTCTTGTGGGTCCATAAAGTGAACGTCACAAGTTGCAACTACTGGCTTGTTTAGTTTTTCTCCGTAAAGACACTATTTTTCTGTTTATATCTCTTAGTCCTTCTTCATCTTTTATTACTTCATTTCTTATTAAAAATTGATTATTTCCTATTGGCTGAATTTCTAAGTAATCATAGAAATTTGCAATTTCTTCTATTTCTTCATCTGTTTTTCCAAGCTCTATTGCTTGATACAATTCCCCTGCTTCACAGGCACTTCCTAAAATTAGTCCTTCTCTATATTTTTCTAGTAAGCTTTTCAAAATACGTGGCTTTCTATAAAAATAGTGTAAATGTGATAATGATACTAATTTATATAAGTTTTTTAGTCCTACATAATTTTTAGCTAATATTATTGCGTGATAAGTTTTCAATTTTTTGTATTCTTCTTTTTTCGCTTCTTCTGTTCTACTTACTTTATCTATATCTTCTAGTTTTTCAGCTCCACGTTTTTTTAGCATATCAAGCATTACTTTAAATACTTTTACTGTTGTATCAACATCATCTAATGCTCTATGTGCTACTTCTACTTTAATTCCTAAGTTCTCAGCAATTTTTCCTAATTTATATTTTTTATAATCTGGGAATAAATCTTTTGCCAAACTTAATGTATCTAAATATGTATAATCAAATTTATATCCTAAATTTTTCGCATTTTGCTTTAAAAATCCAACATCAAATCCTGCATTGTGTGCAACTATTACAGAACCGTCAATAAATTCTAGTATCTTTGGAAATACTTTATCTATTGTTTCTGCATCTTTTACCATATCATCTGTTATATTTGTAACTTCTGATACTCTTTGTGGTATATGCTTTTCAGGGTTTACAAAACAAGCAAATTGGTCTATTACTTCTCCGTCTTTTAGTTTCATAATTCCAACTTCTGTTATTTTTTCAGTCTTTGCTGAAAATCCTGTTGTCTCTAAGTCTAACACACAATATGTTGTATCTATTGATTGCTTTTTCGCATTTTCTACAACTGGATTTTTGTCAGGTGCTAAATATGCTTCAACTCCATATAATATTTTCATATCAGGATTGTCATATCCAAGCATTTTATGTGCTTCTGGGAATGCTTGTACAACTCCGTGGTCTGTTATTGCAATTGATTTCATTCCCCATTTCATCGCTCTTTTTATTAGGTCTTTTGCTGATGTCATTGCATCCATTTGGCTCATCTGAGTATGCATATGTAACTCCACTCTTTTTACTTCACTATTGTCTTTTCTTTCTGTCCTTTTTATTCCTTCTGTTTCTACAATTGTATTTGCCATTACTGTAAGCTCATTTGAGAATGTGTCCATACTTGCTGTTCCTGCTAGTTTTATTCCTTTTGCTGATTGTATTCTTTTCATTGTCTTTTTTGCAGTTTCTTTATTTAAAAAGGCCTTACAAGTTATTGTACTTGTTCCGTCATATAAGTCAAAACTAAATAATGTTTTGCCTGATTTTAAGGTTCTATCTTCTGAATAGATTACTTCTCCTTGTAATGCAATTTTTCCGTCATCAACTCCTAAATCTTCTACTTTTACTAAGTTTTCAGTTATATTCATTGATGTTCCAAGTATTAATGGTGTGTCAGGTGCTTCTTCTTCCTCTGGCATTTCTGGTATATCTGCATTTGTTTCAATTATTGTGTTTGCAATTACTGTTACATCTCCTGCGTATGTGTCTAGGCCTGCTTTTCCTATTGTTTTTATCGCTTTTGCTTGTTTTATTTTTTCTATCATTTCTAGACCTTCTTTTAGGTCTTTTGCAAATGATTTTACTGTAATTGCTCCTGTTCCGTCATATAAATCAAAAATAAGCATTCCTTTACCTGATTTTGTTTCTCTAACTTCGCTTGTAATAACTCTTCCTTCTAATGTTACTCTTCCATCATTTGCAGTTATATCTTTTATGTTGATGTGTTTTTCCTTCGCTTTTGAAGGTTTCCCCATTATATATTCCTGTGGCTCACTCATTTCAGGAATGTACATTTCATCTTCTGGCATAGGTGGTATATATCCGTCTAAATCTTGTGGCATAGGCGGAATATAGCTATCCATTTCTTGTGGCATTTGATAATTTGGATTACTATTTTCTTGCTCTTCTTTATTTTGATTTAACATCCTATTTTCTTCTTCAATATGTGCTACTATTTGTTCTTCTTCTCTCTTTTGCCTTTCTCTTATCGCTTTTATATCTTCTTTGTTTATCTCTTCTATCAACTCTATTTTATAGTCTTTTCCAAATAGATTTTTAAGCACTTTTGCTAGCTCTTGGTCAGTTTTTTTGGCTCTTAAAAAATCTGCTCCTTTTATGTGCATTTTTATTGTTATTTGATTTTCGTCTTCTTCTACATCACTTTTTAATAATAGCATTGGCTTTGTTAGTGGGTATTTGTGCGCCATATATGCTATTATGTTTTTCCATTCTTCTTTTATCGGCTTTTTTTCTACTGCTTCATGGTAATTTATTTTGATGTCTGTACTACTAAATCTAAATCTTTCTTGTAAGAATTTTTCGAAAAACCATATTTCTTTTATTTCTATGTATTCATCATAGTTTATTATAACTTCTAGTGTATTTGTTTTTTTAATTACATTTAGTCCTGCTACTTGTGCATGTTTTATATTCGAATTTGTATTGTAGTCACTAAATATTTCTCCTATTTTTTTTACTTTTTCTGCCATTACTGCTCTCTCCTTTTGCTAGTGGCTATTGTATCACATTTTTTTGATATATAAAAGCGAACATGAAAAAATTTTTCTACTTTGTAACACATTTTTATATTTCTCATATTATATATCATACAAAGGAAAAACAAAAGAAAACATAATTGTTTCAAGCGAAAGGGGGTCTAGACTATGCCAGAAAACAGAGGATGCGGTGGATTCGGATTTGGCGGTGACTGCTGCTGGATTATAATCCTTATATTATTACTTTGCTGTTGTTGCGGTGGCGACAGAGGTTGCGGTTGCTAATCTTTAAAGCAAAAAAATTGCCAGAAGGGACGGTCCTTTTTGGCAATTTTTTATTCCTACAAACACGGATTGGCATTCTTGGCAATTTTTTATTCGTGCCAACATGGATGGACGTTCTTGGCAATTTTTTATTCCTACCAAAAGTTCCGCCCCATTGGCAGTCTCTTTTTTAATTTTTAATTTTTCTTATTATTGCTATTATAATAATTAAAAGTGCTATCGCTCCTGCAATACAGCTAATTATTATGGCTATATTTTTTTGCAACTCTTGTTTTTTTGCTTGTTCTTCTTTTGCCTTTGCTTCTTCATCTACCAAGCTTTTATTTACTGTTAGTTGATATGTTGCAACATTGTCTCCATTATGTTCTGAAACTAAAATTGTAATTAGATTTTCTCCTTCTTTCAAATTGTTATTTCCTATTACTTCTGTTTCATAATAACTTTCAGTTGTTGTAATCTCTATTGGCAAGCTTGTTTCTTCTCCTATATATTTTACTGTATATTCATATTTTTCAGTATTAAATTCAGGTGATATTTCTGCCCCTTCAATTTTTAGACTTTCTATACCTTCTGCCACGTCCTCATCTTCTATATTTCTTGTACTTTTTGATGTTGTATTTTTTGTGCTATTGCTAGAATTTGCTTTATTTGTATTTGCTGCATATGAGATATTTCCTATTGTTATTATAATTATCATTAATATTGCTAGTACTAATTTATTTACTTTCATTATTTTTCTTCCCTTCAATAAAAACTCCTATATAGAGATGTGTCCCAAAATGGACAAAATGTCCAAAAGGAAACGTCCCCAACTGTCCCTAACGGTCCCCAATATATCATTTTTTGCTTTTTTAGTCAATATTTTTTTCGACATTTGTTTACACTTTTTCCATTAAATGATATACTAAACTTAATATATAAAACGGGGTGACAAAAGATGATTGATTTACTTTCTCCTGTTGGAGATTTTGAGAGTTTAAAAGCTGCTGTGCAAAATGGTGCAGATAGTGTTTATTTTGGGGCTAATTTATTTAGTGCTAGGGCTTTTGCTCATAATTTTGATTTGGAACAACTGGAAAAGGCGATTTTATATGCAAAATTACGTGGTGTGAAAACTAATTTAACTTTAAATACTTTAATTAAGGATTCTGAGTTTGAAGATGCTATCAATTTAGCAAGTAAAGCTTATGAGTTTGGTATAGATGCTATAATTGTTCAAGATTTAGGGTTAGCTAAAAAGTTAATAAAGATGTTTCCTGATTTACCAATTCACGGTAGCACACAAATGACTGTGCATAACTTGAATGGTGCTTTGGAGCTACAAGAACTTGGTTTTAAAAGGGTTGTTCTTTCCAGAGAGCTTTCTGCTAATGAAATCGAATATATAACTAAAAATTCTGATATTGAAATTGAGTGTTTTGCTCATGGTGCATTGTGTATTTCTTATTCTGGACAATGCTTGTTTTCTAGTATGCTTGGTGGGCGTTCTGGAAATCGTGGTAAATGTGCTGGCCCTTGCCGTTTGCCTTATGAATTGCTTGAAAATGATAAGAAAATAGATAGTGGTTATTTGCTTAGTACAAGGGATTTATGCAGTTTAGATTTTATTCCATTTTTTATAAAAGCTGGTGTTACTTGTTTAAAAATTGAAGGTCGAATGAAGTCTTCGGAATATGTTGCAACAGTGACTAGAATTTATAGAAAGTATATTGATTTAGCTTTATCTGATGAAGATTATGTGGTTGAAAAGCAAGATAGAAAAGAGTTAATGCAAGTTTTTAACCGTGGCATGTCTTCTACTGGGCATTTAGATAATTTGGAAAATAAACATTTGGTTTTTAAAGATAAACCTAATAATATGGGATTACTTTTAGGAACTGTGTCTAAATTTAACAAAAATAAAGGATATATCACTTTAAAACTAAAAGAACCTATCTGTGTTGGAGATACTGTTTCTCTACAAAACGAAACTGGAAGTTATACTGTTTCTGAACTTATGGTTGATAATAAAAATATTACAGAGACAAAGGTTGGCCAACTTGTTACTATTGGAAGGATGAAAGGTAATATTTCTGCTGGAGATAAAATTTATAAAATGTCTTCCAAAGAATTATCAACTAGGGCTAAAGAAAGTTATAAAAAAGAAAATAGAAAAATTCCTTTAAATTGCGAAGTAACAATAAAAAAATCAAAACCTATTTCAATAGCTATTACTTCTGCCTGCAATTGTTTAGAATATAAGAATTTATCTATAACTTGCTCTTTGGATGTAATTCCAGAAGAAGCAAAAAATAGACCTTTAAATATTGATACTGTGGTAAGCCAGATTTCAAAAACTGCTTCTACCCCATATGAGTTTAAAAATATTAAAGTGAATTTGGATGATAATGCTTTTTTACCAAAGCTAAGTACTTTGAATGAATTGCGAAGAACTGCTCTTGAAAATGTAGAAAGTTTTGCAACATCAAAAATTCATAGAAATCTGCCACAAGAAGCTTCAATTTCTTTGTCTGAACAGAGAAATATAGAACTTTTAAATGAAATGAGAGCTTTTAAGACCGCTTCAACTAAGCCTAATAATTACAAAATCACTGTTCTTTTGAATTTATTGAATTTGGATTTTGATTATTCTAAGTTGAAGAATATTGATGATGTTTATATTCCTTTAAAATATTTTACAAATAGAAAATATGATAATATTTTAAAAATAATTAGTCAAAAATTTGATACTTATGTGTATATGCCAACAATTGTTAAGGGCAATTATAAAAATCTTTTGTATGCAAATATTGAAATGGCTATTCAAAAATATCAAATAAAGGGATTTGTTATTTCTAATATTTGTAATGTAAAGCTATTGCATGATTTGTTTGAAGATTTGGACCAAAATTTTAAGATTGTTACAAATTATACTTTTAACGTGTTCAATTCTCACTCTGTATTAGAGCTTAAAAAGCTTGGTGTTAGTAGGTTTACATTGTCTCCTGAATTGGACAAACCAACTATTGACGCTCTTGGAAATTTTGGATATTTACAAAAAGAGTTGATTGTTTATGGCAGAACTCCTGTGCTTAATATGAATTATTGCCTTCTTGGTGGTACAAATAGGTGCTATCCTGATTGCAAGGCTAGGTGTACTTCAAATAATAGATATTTTTTAAAGGATAGGTTGAATATGAAGTTTCCTATTTTGCCTGATAATATTCAGACTGTTACTACTGTTTATAATAGTAAGGTTACTTCTATTGTTCCTTCTGATTTTAATATTGATTTTGCTAGGATTGATGTTTTGTATGAAAGTGTTGATGAGATTAATGACATTATTTCTACTGTTAAGTCTGGTAAAAGATTTGAAGGTAAAGATTATACAAACGGGAATTTAAATAGAGAGATTTAAATTTGTTATAAAAGAAGTAGAGTTATATAACTCTACTTCTCTTTTATACCATATATTAGACTTGCTTACTACTCAAATCAATTATCAAATCCATATTATCATCTTTTGCAGCCTTATTTTTTCTAATAGCTCCACACTTTTTACATCTAAAAACAATAACATATCCCTTCTTTGGGCTAATCTCTAAGCTAACTGGCTCTAAATCGCCATGACATTCTTCTTGTCTATCTCCTGGATTTTTATCAACATGCTTAGAATGCAAACAATGTGGACAATGGTTTCTACATGAATATTCTAATTTTGGCACTTTTCTTTTGCAATTGTCACATATAAATTCTTCGTCTATTTCTGTAAAATTTCTACTTTTCATTTTATTTTCCTTTCAAAAACCTGATACCAGGAATGCCACTAGAGATGGTCCTATTCGGCAAGTTCGTGCTACTAAGGTCTGTCCCCAGTGGCAAAAAATTGCCAAAAAGGTCCGTCCCTTTTGGCAATTTTCTAATATTTAAAATTTCCGCCACCCATAAATTCTTTTAGTAATGAATTTGTTGGTACATATTCAGGTGGTATCTCTCTTATATATTTAAGCATTTCCAAAAGTCTCTGTGCTTCTGCAAATTCAGGTTCATCTTGCTTTATTTCTTCAAGTACTGGTTTTGCTACATTTTTTAGCACTCCAAGCTCATAAATTAATGATGTATTAAATATTGCATCTGCTGATTCTTGGAATGGGAATATGTTTTCTACTTCTCCTTTTCCTACACTTGGCCAACCTTCTATGGTACGTTTTGCTGAATATCCCCTAAATTGATAATCTCTTACTATTCTTCTTATTAGTCTGATATCTGCTGCTGATATTTTTGTGTATCTGTCCATATTTAATACTTTTAACGCACTTATGTATATTTTAAATTTTTGTTCTTGTGGTATTTTGCTTGTTAGTTTGTCATTTAAACAATGTATTCCTTCTATTACTAGCACTTCGTCTTCATGAAGTTTTATTTTATTGCCATTGTATTTTTTTGTTCCTTCAATAAAGTCAAATTGTGGCATTTCAACTTCTTCTCCATTTAAAAGTCTAGTTAAATGGTCATTGAATAATTCTAGGTCTATTGCTTCTATACATTCAAAATTGTATTTACCATTTTCATCTTTTGGATTGTCTTTTCTTTCTACAAAGTAATTGTCTACTGATATTGTTACTGGTTTTATTTTGTTTATTCTTAATTGTATTCCTAATCTTTGTGCAAATGTTGTTTTTCCAGATGATGATGGTCCTGCTATTAATATCATTTTTATTTTTCTGTCTCTTGCTATTTGGTCTGCAATATTAGCAATTTTCTTTTCGTGTAAAGCTTCGTCTAACATTATTATGTCTTTTATTTTGTCTTCTTCCACAGCATAATTTAATCTATATACTGTGTTAATGTGTAATATTTTGTGGATATCATTATATTCGTGAAGTGCCCATTTTATTTTCTTGTTTTGAATTACTACTGGCATTTCTTCTGGATTTTCTTTTCCTGGATATCTTAATAATATTCCACCTTTGTATTTTATTACTTCAAATAGTTTAATTGCATTTGTATTTGTTGCAAGTATTCCATAACAATAATTGAAGTAATCTTCACAAAAGTTCATATGGATTTCTTGGTTTGTTTCTAATTCATATTGAACTTTTCCCCTTAATGTGTTTTCTCTTTCAAAGAATTCTGCTGCTTCTTCTCTTGTCATTATTATTTCTGTTATTGGCACACTTCTTTTTATTAAATCTTTCATTTTGTTATTTATTTTTTTAACTAATTCATCTGTTACTCTAATTTTTCCTAAGTCACAATAAATAGCATTTGTTAATTGATAGTTTACTGCTGTTTCATTGTCTGGGTACATTTCTCTTAAAACTTTTGCTAACATAAATATTAGTGTTCTTTTATATACTCTGATTCCTTCTTTTGTAGTCATATCAATTAATTTGATTTCTCCATCTACATCTATCTTTTTATCTAAACTTACATATCTATTATTATATACTGCTAACATAATTTGATATCTGCTTTTTTCAATCTCTTCCTTGAAAGCTTCTTTTATTGTTTCATTTTTATTTATCTCTAGTATTTTATCTTGATATTTTATTTTCATAAAATTCCTCCTTGTATGTTTTTTATTTGACTTATGCTGTCACCGCTTTCTTATTTTATCTTAAAAACTTGCATAAGTCAAATTTTTATGATGTTTTTAGGAACGGAGCAAAAAAACATCATTTGGTTATATATTTATTTTATCTTGGATATACTTTAACTAAGATATGTTTTTAGGAGGTATTTTATGAATTTAGATAAAATTAACTTTATTTTAAATAATGATGAAAAGTGTGATGTTTTTTGCGATAATAGATGTGTTTGGATTCAAAGTATAGATGAAACTAGCCAAATGGCTAAGGTTGGCTTTGTTGATAATTTTGAAGAACGTGATGTACCTATTAATGATTTATACTTCTAATGCTTTTGGGTGTTTTTGGGGACAGTCCTTAAAAACACCCCTTTTTTACTTTTTAATTAAATTGATTTGCTTTGCTTTAAGGTGTTTTTAAGGTCTGTCCCCAAAAACACCCAAAAGCATCCTACAAGAACACCTAGTGTATCAATAATAACATCAGTTATCATTGCACTTCTGCCGGGTATAAAAAGTTGATGTATTTCGTCCGAACTTGCATATATAATTCCAGTTATTAAACTTATTGCAATTCTATCAAATTTCTTTATTTCGTAAGTATTCATTAATAACATCATTAATATTCCCACTACCATATATATTGAAAAATGAGCTAATTTTCTTATTACTTTTTCTATTTGTCCTAGAACTTCTTCTTGTTTATTTTTATCTAGTTCTTGAATTTTCTTAACATTTTTAGTTACTGCTGTTGTTATTTTTCTGCTTATTCCACTTGATTTTTCTCCATTTTGGTTTGAAAATCTAAATATTTGAAAAAATGTTAATATAAGCAAAATTATAAGTATTGCTCTTTTTATATTGATATTTATTTTCATTTGCTTTTTCTCCAATGTTATAATTTTTTTGTAAGATAAAGCAAGGTATGAAACTACCCTGCTTATATTTCTATATCTTCATTATTTAATACCTTTTGCGGATTTACTGTTGAAATTTGTTCTAATTCTTCTTCTGATATGATTTTTCTTAATTTTTTAAGTATTTTAGGCATTTTAGTGTAAATTTGCTCTACTGTATGAACGTCTGAGCCAAAAAATTGAATTAAGCCTTCTTCTAATAGTTTCTTTTGAGTTTTTTGTGCTTTTTTTCCATACATTCCAATACTACTACCATAATTTGATTGAAATAGAACTCCCATGTCTGCTAGTTCTCGTACATATTCTATATTTTCTTTGACGTATTCATATCTTTCTGGATGTGCAATTATTGGTACATATCCTTTTTCCATTAACCTAAATACTACTTCTTTTACATCCATTGCTTTTGTATTCATTGGTAATTCAAATAAAACATATTTTGAATTATTTATTGTTGATGCTTTCTTTTCGGATAATAAGTCTGTCATTTGGTTTGTTATATATATTTCATTTCCAAGATATAATTCTATACCTTGGAAATTTTCTTTAATTTCTTTTAACAGTTTTGTTCTTTGTTCTTCATTTGCTTCATAGTATCCATCTATATAATGTGATGTTGATATTATTTTTGTAAATCCTGCTTTTTGGGCTTCTTTTAATATATGTATTGTCTCATTTAAACTTCTAGAACCGTCGTCTATATTAGGCAATATGTGTGAGTGAATGTCTATCATATTTTACCACCTTTGTATTATTTTGTATCATTTTTTTCTTTCATTTCTCTTTCTTTATTTATCATTTCGATTGCCATATTTACTTGTTCATCCATTTTTGCGTCATATTTATAGTCCATTTTAGTTCTTGAAGATTTTGATGTTGAAGCATAATAATATGTGTCATTATATTTTTTAGCTGATACTGGAATTTTATTATATACTATTCCAGCAATGTTTCCACCAACATTTTTTATGTCTCTTACAACTTTTTCTAAATCATCTTTTTGAGTTTGGTTATGAGCTGTAACAACAATTGTGGAATCTACTATTCTAGATAATATTACAGAGTCTGTAACTAATTTTGATGGTGTACTATCTATTATTATTAAGTCACATTGTTTTTTCAAATCTTCAATTAGGTCAAGCATTCTAGTTGTTACTAACAATTCAGAAGGGTTTGGTGGTATGCTTCCTGCTGGCATTACACATAAGTTTGGAATTTCCAATGTTCTTATATATTCTGACCAATGCATACTGTTTTCGCCATCTTCCATTCCAGAAAGATAATTTGATAATCCTGGTCTTGGCAATATTCCAAATATGCTATATTGTCTACCTTTTCTCATATCTGCATCTATTAATATTACTCTTTTTCCTGCTTGCGCAAATGTTACAGCTAAGTTTGATGCTACCCAACTTTTTCCTTCTCCTGGCATTGTTGAAGTTACTAGTAATGTTTCTAGTTTCTTATTTGAGTTCATAAATTGTATATTTGTTCTTAGTGTTCTAAAAGTCTCAGAAACAGGAGATTTCGGGTCTCTATGTGCTATTAATTCTTTTTTTATCATTATCTTCTGCCTCCTTTACGTTTTACTTTATCTTCTACATTATCATAAACTGGTATTGATGCTATTACAGTTAGTCCTGTTACTTTTTCAATATCTTCTGATGATTTTATTGTTGTGTCTAACATATTTACTAGTAATACATACATAAAGGCAACTACTATTCCTGCTGCTGCAAATATAATTACATCTTTTGTATGGTTTATGTTGCTTGGTGCTTCTTCAACTTCTGCTTCATCTACAACGTGTACGTTTTCTATTCCATAATATTCTTTTACTGTTGCTATAAACACTTTTGCTATTTCGTTTGCTATTTTTGATGATAGTGCTGGGTCTTCGTTTCTTACTGTTATTTTTATTACTTCTGTGTCTGTTATATCTGTTACACTTATATTTTTTCTTATTTTCTCTTCTTGGTCTGCTTCTAAACTTAAATTTGATATAACTTTTCTTATTATTTTATTACTTTTTACTAATTCGCTATATGTTGATACTAATTTTGAGTTGATTGTTACATCTGTTGTTGTTATTGATTCTGCGCCTTCTGTTCCTTTTGATGAGTTTGTTGCTAGTAATAGTTTTGTTGAACTATCATATTTTGGTGTTACAAATGCTAGTGTATATATAACTCCAATTACTATAAAAATCGCTGTTATTAATATTATTTCTAGTTTCTTTTCCCAAAATATTTGTAGTAATTCTTTTAAATCTAGTTCTTCCATTTTCTCCCCCTTATTCTTTCGTTACTTTATCCTTTTTATTTTTTGCAATTGCTGTCATTATTGAATAGATAATAATCAACATTATTGCTATTATTAGCGTTATTGTACCTAGTGTTTGTACTTTACTTATTATGTCTTGTATTATTGTAACTATTGTTTTTGAAAAAGCATCATTAAATATTTTTATTCCTGCTATGTCAACTTTGCTTGTTACTATATTACAAGCTATTATTTCAAAAATTGAGCTACTTAATAGTGAAATTCCTATTGCTTGTACAAATTTTGATATTTGTTTTATGCTTATTATTAGTATTAATAATAGTTCTATACAAATTGCTATAATTGTTGCTGTACGTACTTTATTTAAAATATTTACTGTTTTGTTATATGTATTATGTATTTTGTTTTCATATTCTGTATGTATTAATGTGTTTTCATATTCTTCACATATATGTTTTATGAATTGGTCAATTGCTTCTGAATTCTTTTTGTTTCTTACATTTAGTTTATCAATATTTTTATTTAGATTGTCTTTTATTGGTGTTGTATCTATTTTTTTGTTTGTTCCTTCATATATGTTTGATAACATTATATTTATATCTTGTTCTACTTTTTCTTTTGAACAAATATTGTTTAGTGTTGTTTCATCTAGTCCTGATTGATATATATAATTTTCAAAATTTGATTCTACTAATTTGTATACTTCTCCATAAAAGTTTGTTTCTTCTAGTTTGCTTATTATATAGTTTTTGTCTAGAATTGTAGAAGAAACTATTGTAATTAGCGATATTGCTATTATGCATATTGTAAGTATTGCTATTAGTATAAATCTTGCTATATTGGCTATAATTTTCATTTTCTATTCCCCTTCTACTTTTCTAGTTCTGCATATACAACATACCTTTGTGTTGTGTATCCTATGTTGTTAAATGGATAACATGTGTATACCATTAAGATTTCTTTTTCGTCTTGTATTGGTAATTTGTCTAAATCTGTTTCTTTTATTAATTTCATGTCGTATATTTTATATGTATATTCACCATATGTTGTGGTTACTTTTATTTCGTTTCCTATTTGTAATTCGGAAAATCTTCTGAATGTATTTTTTGAATTATGCCCCATGTATACTATTGAGCCACCTTCACCTGGAAAATAGCTACCACTTGAATGTCCTACTCCTTTTTTTAGTACTTCTAATGTATCTCCAAAATATACTGGTAGGTTTACTCCTATTTTGTCTATTTCTATTGTGGCATATTTTGTTCCGTATTCTGGATAATTTTTTAGTTTGTTTGTTTCTCCTATTGTTGTTTGTTCTTGTGCTTTGTTTTCGTTTATTGTTATTGATACTTTATTTACTAATGAAAAAATTTCTCCTATTTCTTGCCCTAAAAATAGGTATATTACAAGTATTAGTGCCCCTGTAATAAATAAAGCAACTATTATACTACTAATAGTTGCTTTTACTGCTTGTGTTAATTTATTATTTTGCATTTGCTATTCTTTTTTTTGTTACTACACCGATAGCAAGGGCAATTATTGCTATTGCAGAAACACCTACAACAGTGCTTATGTTGTTTCCTGTGTATGCTAGTTTTCCACCATTTAGTGATACTGTTTCTATTAGTTTTCCGTCTTTGTTGTATATTTCTACTGTTCCTGTTTTGAAAACTAATTTTACATCTATTAGTTCTGCTGCTGCTTGAGCAATCGCTTTTATTTCATTTTTTTGTGCTGCTGTTAATTTTGTGTAATCTGTTACTCCTGCTTTTTCCATTACAGCTATTGCTTCGTCAGCTTTTGCTAATACGGCATCTGCTTGAGCATCTGTTACTGGGTTTTCAGATAAGTATCTTTCTACCTTTACTTTGTCTGCTGCTGTCATTCCGTATTTTTCTCCTTTTGCATATAGTTTATCAGCTAGTTCTGCTGATGTTGCTGCGTTTGCGATTGTTGCAAATGCCATTACTAACATTACACATAGTGT
Source organism: uncultured Clostridia bacterium (assembly GCA_948502395.1). Classification (GTDB taxonomy): domain Bacteria; phylum Bacillota; class Clostridia; order TANB77; family CAG-508; genus CAG-269. The sequence continues at coordinate 23,765 of CAOPES010000009.1, forward strand.
TGCTATTGTTAATACTTTTTTCATTTTTCATTCTCCCTTTCTTTTGCATATTCTTCCCTGATTATATCATTATTATTTTTGATATGCAATACTTTTTTCTTATTTTTTTATTAATTTTTTTGGTAATTTTTGGATGTGTATTTTTGTTCTATTTTTCGCTATTTTTAGCTGTTTTTTACCTTATTTTTTTATCTGTTTGTGGGTGTCTTTTAGTTTAGTCTCTTGCAAATAAATCACGAGTATATATTTTCTGACTAACATCGCTTAATTCTTCATTAACACGATTTACAATAATGACATCACTCATTTTCTTAAATTCTTCTAAATCTTTAATAACTCTGCTATTAAAGAAATTATCTTCTTTAAGTGTTGGCTCATATACTACAACTTCTATACCTTTTGCTTTTATTCTTTTCATAATTCCTTGAATTGCACTAGCTCTAAAATTGTCTGAACCGCTTTTCATTGTTAGCCTATATACTCCAACAATTTTAGGATGTTTATTTATAATTTCGTCTGCTATATGGTCTTTTCTTGTTCTGTTGCTTTCTACTATGGCACTTATTAAATTCTCTGGAACATCTTTGTAATTTGCTTTTAATTGTTTTGTATCTTTTGGTAAGCAATATCCACCATATCCAAATGAAGGATTATTATAATGTGAACCTATTCTTGGGTCTAAGCAAACTCCATCAATTATGTCCTTAGTATTTAGACCTTTTAATTCTGCATATGTGTCTAATTCGTTGAAATATGCTACTCTTAGTGCTAAGTATGTGTTTGCAAATAGTTTTACTGCTTCTGCTTCTGTTGAATCCATAAATTTAACTTCAATATCTTCTTTTAATGCTCCTTGTTTTAGTAATTCTGCAAATTCTTCTGCTCTTTCGGATTTTTCTCCTACTATTATTCTTGATGGATATAAATTATCATATAATGCTCGTCCTTCTCTTAAAAATTCTGGGCTAAATAAGATATTGTCTATATTATATTTTTCTTTCATTGCTTTTATAAAACCTACTGGTATTGTTGATTTTACTACCATTGTTGTGTCTATTTTCATACTAATTACTTTTTGTATTATGTCTTCTACACTTGATGTGTCAAAGTAGTTTTTTTGGTCGTCATAGTTTGTTGGCGTGCTTATTATTATATATTTTGCTCCTTCAAATGCTTCTTTGTAGTCTAGTGTTGCTTTTAGGTTTAGTTTTTTTGTTTTGAAGTATTCTTCTATTTCTTTGTCTTGTATTGGTGATATTTTGTTGTTTATTTTTTCTACTTTTTCTGGTATTACGTCTAATGCTATTACTTCATTGTTTTGGCTTAGTAGTGTGGCTAGTGATAGCCCTACATATCCTGTTCCTGCAACTGCGATTTTCATTTTGTTGTCACTCCCTTATTTTTTATTTATTGATACTTTAAGATATAATCTATTAAATAATTACATATAAAATTCTTTATACCACTCAGCAAATTTTCTTAATCCCTCTCTTAATGATGTATTTGGTTTAAATCCAAAATCTCTTTCTAATGGTGTTGTATCTGCATAAGTGATTGGTACATCTCCTGGTTGCATTGCGACTAATTCTTTATGTTTATCAAAGTCATAATCTTGTGGTAAAACTCCTGCTCTAATTAATTCTTCTTGTAAGATGTTTACAAAATCTAATAAACTCTCTGGATTACTATTCCCTATGTTATATACCGCATATGGTGGTATTGGTAATCCATCTTCCCCTTCTTTTTTCTCTGGTGCTTTTTTCATTACTCTATAAACACCTTCTACAATATCGTCAATATAGGTGAAATCTCTTTTACAATTTCCATAGTTGAATATTTTTATTGTTTCTCCTGCTAATAATTTATTTGTAAATCCAAAATATGCCATGTCAGGTCTTCCTGCTGGTCCATATACTGTAAAAAATCTTAATCCTGTTGAAGGTATATTGTACAATTTTGAATAACTATGTGCTAATAATTCATTTGATTTTTTTGTTGCTGCATATAATGATACTGGGTTGTCCACTTTATCTTCTGTTGAATATGGTACTTTTTTATTGGAACCATATACAGATGAACTTGATGCATATACTAAATGTTCTACTGGATAATGACGACAGCCTTCTAGTATATTATAAAATCCTATTAGATTAGCTTCTATATATGCATCAGGATTTGTTATACTATAACGTACACCTGCTTGTGCTGCTAAATTTACTACTATTTCTGGTTTGTATTCTTTAAATATATTTTCTACTGTTTGTTTATCAGCTAAATTTCCTTTTATAAATTTGAAATTATTATATTGTTTTAGTTCATTTAATCTATATTCTTTTAGTTTTACATCATAGTAATCGTTCATGTTGTCTAATCCTATGATTTGTATGTCATTGTTTTCTTTTAATATTTTCTTTGCAAGATTTGAGCCTATAAATCCTGCTACTCCTGTAATAAAATATGTTTTCATTGATTTTTCTCCTTTTATTATTTATGGTTCTATTAAAATCCAATTATCCATATATATATCACTATTTTGCCAAGTATTTTTCCACCTAGATGGTGCTATTACTGTCTTTTGTTCATTTCTAGATAAATATTGTGCCCACCAACTAAATGTACTATTCGAAATAATAAAATGTTTACATTCATACATTAATCTTAATTTTTCCCATACTGGATCTGTTCCGTCCTCAAATTTAGTTCCTTCTGGAAATTTCATATTGTTCTTTACCCATTCTATATCATCTGAAAAAACAAAAAATTTTGCATTTTTTACATTTATTTTCATCTGTATTATTGCCCTTTCAAAATAATCTTCTTTGCACACATAATGTCCCTTCTTGTTTTTTTCTGAAAGGAAATCTCCTCTTCTTATTGTTACGCATACTGATTCTGAACTTTCTATTTCTTCATATAACTCTAAATTTTTCTTCAATTTCCCATATTTAGGTGTAAATTCTTTTAATATAGTATCTCTTATATCATCAAAATATTTTGGTGATTCAAAATTTCCTATAAAAATTTTGTTTTTACTTTTACTTGGACTTAATTTTTCATATCCTTGATATATATAATATATACCGTTTTTCATCAGTATACTTTTCATACTTTTTTCGAATTTATTACTAATTTTATTATATATAGATCTATTATTTTTATACAGTATAGATAAAGTCTTTTCCACCATTTGCATAAATACTAATAAACTTCTCTGTATAACATTCATTTCTATATATCTATCATTTATATATTCTATGACATTAAAATTATTTAAATCGTTCGTAAATCCTGCCTTTACGACGCTATCAAAGGAAAGCTTTAATATTTCCTCATTATACTCTTTCATATACCAACGCATAGCAGCATATTGAAACATTTGATTTCCTAGTCTTCCACTCATTTTTTTTGTATCATCTTATCACCACACTACAATATTTTACTTTTCTTTTTATTTTTAATCTTACTAACTAATTCCTTAACAGTTTGTTTATATATTACCATATTACTACTAAATATAATTATCATTGATATTATTACTGATATTATTGCATATTTTCCCCACATAATATATGATACAAATTGTTTTCCTCTAAGTATTGGATTTATTATTAACAATATCATTAACGTTTGCACAAATATAATTGCTATTTTTTTATATACTATATATTCTTTTCTATTTAGTATATTTTTAGAAGTATATTTAATAAATTCAGTTGTCCTAAATAGCATTGCTATTACAGTTCCTATAGCAACCCCTATAATTCCTAATTTCTTTACTAATATTATAGAAATTACAATATTTATTATTGCTTCAATCCATGCACCTTTTTTAGTCTCTTTAAACCTTCCTGCCGACATACAAACAGAACTGTATGGTAACCTTATTGCCCAAATATATTCTGATAATACTATTAGATATGAAAATATCGGTCTATAATAATTAGCATCATTTATTCCTTTAGTATATACCTGTATGAACGGCAATATTAAAATTAATGTGCATGTAAACAATAATGTAATTATAGTAAAATATACATCTTCATACATTCCAAAATTTTGATTTAATCTATCATATTCTTCATTTGCATACATATCTCCGAAAGCCGCATCAATTCCATTACTAAAAGATTGCACTATATTTTTTATACCTTTAATAACAAATAAATATACCGTATATATAGATACCTCTATCGTATTTGTAAACATCGTTAATATAACTATATCTGTATTATTATGAATTACACTCGCAGTATGTTGGGCTAAACCATCCCATTTCTGTTTAATATCATATTTCTCAATATTCTTATTCAATTTTATATTATATTTCTTTCTTACATATATATTTTGAAATATTGGTCTTGCTATAAATATTAATGCACTTATTATTTTTACAATTTGAATATTCGCACCAACTTTAATTAAAATTATACTAATTACAGTATTAAGTATTGTCACTATAATTTGTAAATTTGCAATAATATATGTTTTTTGTTCTGCTTGTAAATATATTTTATATACCATTCCTATAAAATATTCAAAAAAGGTACTAACTGATATTATAATTATTAATGAAATCGTATAGTTCTTTTCAAATTCCGTATTTACAAGTTTTGGATATATAAAACACAATACTATTATATATATTATAAAAATATATGCAATAATATTGAAAAATTTCTGTGTTGCCTTTAATATTTTTTCTATTTCATCTTTATTCTTATGAGCTATTGGCTTATATAATACTGACTTTATAACTTGTCCTATTCCAGCATCTATCAATGTTATATATGCTAAAAATTGTGTAATAGATGATAGTAATCCATTTACACTAGAACCATATGTTTTAATTATCACTAATGGTAGTATTAATCCACACACTATTGTTACCAATTGTTGTATTAATAATGACAAAATATTTTTTATTGCTTTTTTACTTCTCATTGTTTTTCTTCCTTTATTTTATCTATATTAATTAAATCTCCTAATTTTCTATTAAATTCCTCAGGTTCAAATTTCTCAAATCCAGCATTAGGATAAAATGTCATTTCTCCAAAATATATTTTACCATTTATTTCATATAAATCTACTCTTAAAAATGGCATATCTTTTGAAAGCTTTTTTGCAATTTCCTTCATTTTATCAAAATTTACTGGTCTTTTTATCGTTACATCAATTTGATGTCCACCTTCTTTTACATCCATTACATTCCAATTTTCATCAAAAAAGGTTTTTTTCATATTACTTGAACTAAATCTTTCTGAACATACTAATACAAATTTGGGTTCTCCATTAAAACAAAAAAACTTATAATCTTTTAAATCTTGTTTATTCTCTTCTTCCATATATTCTTCTATTATTATTCTCGGCTTAACATTTTTATATGGCCATTCTCTTGCAATTCTATAATAGTCTTTCTTCAAATTACTTATTAATTTTTTTGCAGTTTTTTTCGTATCTAGTCGTTCTTTATTAGTACATATTACAATTCCTCCTGAATCATGTGTACACTTTATGACGAATTTATTTGGTAGTTGCTGAAAGTCAATATCTTCGACTTTCTCATATAATCCTAATGTTGGAATAATAATTTCATCTCCTACTATACTGTTCACATATTTCTTCGCTTCATATTTATCAACCATTAAATTATAATTATCTTTTGTATAATTTAATTTTAACCATTGCATCTTCTCATTAAATGTCTTCGGTTCTTCCAAATTCAATTTTTCATTTATAAAAATCCTACTACATAATTTTAAATATTTTTCATCAGACATTTTATCAAAACATCCTATCGCTGATAAATTAAGTACAATTGCTTTTATAAGTTTACTAATCACTTGTTTTCACCTCTTTTTTCTTTATATCAATTGCATATTGCGAAATACATGCTAATAATAGAACAGTTGCTTGTGATATATATGACATTGTATATGGTTCCATTAAAAATGTTATTAAACTGTATACAATAAAAAACAATGCAATTCTATTCTTTTTTATTTCTTTATACATATATTTAGCATTCTTAATTATTATAAAATACACTCGAAAATATAAGATAAAGCCTATAATACCTAAACACGAAAGTATCTCTAAAAATGTATCATGTGCATATACTAAAATTCCATTTTTTATATAATTCATATACGCAAATCCATGCAATCCATAACCAAATATTGGCTTTTCTTTTATCATTTGTTTAGCTAACTCTTTAAACATCATTCTTTCTGCATATGATCCATCTTGCATCGTTCCTCCTGTTATACTTGATATTAAAGTATCTATTCTATTTCCTATAATAGAATATAGAAACTCGTTATTTATTGTAAAATATATTCCAAATATACACACTACTCCCATTACTAATAGGAACGTCGTTTTCTTTCCAAAACTTTTTGTTGGATTTATTAATTGCATTATCATATAAAATACAATTGGTAAAAATAGTGCTTTTCTTGTTCCAGATAACATTGCCGCAAAAAAACCAATTATCATTAATAAAATGTACTCTGTTTTTTTGCGTTTACTCATATCTTTCTGGCATATTTTCCAAATTATAGAATATAAAGTTATTATTATAACATTTCCAAATTGTACATATGAACCATATAGATCTCCACCAAGCCTTTTTATTCCTATTAGATTATATTGATTAGCAAACACGATTGCAATTCCAACAAAACCACCTATTATAAAGCCTTCTAATATCTTATCAAAATTTTTTTCATAGTTAACTATTTGAGTAGCATATACTGCTAAAATCAAACAAGTCGCCATCCTTATTACTGCATAGTCTGGATTTATTGTATTTATTGTATATGCCAATGAAAATAAAGCATATATAAAAAAAACTCCATACCATTTTATTCCCATTCCTACTTTCATTTTAGTAATATTCTTATTTATTAACAACAAGAGAAATCCACATAATCCTATACAAATAAATATTGTCGTTCTAGACATCAATGGACTTATTTGACAAAACATTCCTATTAATATCAAAATTGTATTTATTACCTTGTCCTTTGTTAGTTTTATACTACTCATTAATTTATCTCCCATTTAGTATTTCTTTATAATATTCAACATATTTTCTGGCCATATTGCTCATAGTTAAATTACTATTAATTAGGCTACTTCTATAATCTTTCTTTTCTACAATTTGCAATTTATGTGAAAAGTCATCTAAGTTTCCTAATTTATACGTCATTCCTATCTCTTTTATCTCTTCTAAAATTTCTTTATGTTGCCCAATATCAGACATTATTACTGGTAACCCACATGCAGCAGCTTCTATAACCCCATTAGGTAATCCTTCTGATTGACTAGATGTTACAAATATATCAGACATTTGTAAATATTCTACAACATTGTCAGTTTTTCCTATAAATTTTATATCCTTTTCTTTTTTATATTTAGCATATATTTTTTCATATTTTGAACCTGTTCCTAATAAAAGCAACTGTTTATTTGCTAATTTAACCTTATTAAAGGCTAAAATTGTTTCTTCTATTCTCTTTCTTGGTATAAAACTACTTGTTGATATAAATACTTTCTTGTCTGTCTCTATTCCATACTTCTTTCTTAATCTTTCTTTTTCTTCTTTATCTACTTCTTTAAATTTGTATATATCCACACCATTTTGAATACTAATTATATTGTCTTGCTTATATTTATTTTTCATCTTATTTTCTATTGTTTTCGAACAAGCCACAATATTTTTAGCTTTTAATAATGTCTTTATATGCATTCTATATGCTAAGATTGCATTTAGTTTGTTCATTCTTGTAAATATATCCTCTTTTGGAAAATTTCTTAATGTGATTATATGTTGTATATCAGTTTCCTTTGTCGCTTTTTGACATATATAATCTGGTTTTATTCCATATGAATGAACTATTTTTATTTTTAATTTATTCATTATATTTTTCAATATTCTTTTTCCATTTAATATAAATGCTTTTCTATTTAAATTTAAACAAACAACTTCTATATTACTTTTAATATATTCATCAATCATCGTATCTTTAGGTTCCTTAAAAAGTGTCACCACTATACTAGCATATTCTTTTGATGCACCTTTAATAATACTCAAAGTTTGATTAGACGGTCCTACTCTTTTTAAATCTGCACAAACGTACATTATGTCATATTGTTCTTTATTTGTATTTACATTTTTAATTATTTCCATTTTCCTTCCTCATACACATCATTTATTACTCTTTATTCTCCATTTTTTAAAATATTTTATCATAGAACTCACATGATACTTGAATAATTTTTTATTTTTATGAGATCCCTTTTCCCATTTATGTATTACCGCAGTATTTGGAAAATACATTAATTTTGAAATTTGATTAACTCTTTTACATAAATCCGCATCTTCCATATACATAAAATATCTATCATCAAATCCATTAAGTTTCTTAAGTAATTCTGTTTTTATCACTAAAAAACTTCCCTGTCCAAATGGAACTTGAAATTCTTTATTATAATCCTTGTATTGTAATGTAATTCTTTCCATTCTTTTAGGGAATAATTTGGGGCAAAACATTCGTATAAACATATCATATATAGTTACTTCTTCACGATATACTTTTTGTAACTCACCTTTTTCATCTACTATTTTTGGAATAACCATACCAATACTTTGGTCATTTTCCATATAATCTATTATTTTACTCAATGAATCTTCTTTAAAAATAATATCAGGATTTACTATTGCATGATATCTAGAATTAATTTTATCTAATATTAGATTATGACCTTTGCCAAATCCTAAATTTTCATTAGCATCAATATATTCAATATCTTTATACTTATTAATATAGCCCTTGAACTTTCTTATTTCATTTTCATTTATATCTTTTGTTCCATTATCTATAATATAAACTTTTTTATCAATCTCTTTACTTGTATATTTTTCTAAAGTTTCTATTGCTACTTCTATATCTTTATAGTTATGATATGCTACAATAGATATACTTAACCTTGCTGTGTTCATTTACATCTCCCTATTTTTATATTAATAATTTTATTTTTTAAATTGCCCCTTCTTTTCTTATTACATCCATAACCGTCTTCTTTAAGATTTCTACATCCAACTTCAAAGAATGTCTAAAATAATACTTCATATCCATTTCAAGACGATTAACAAAAGTAGTCTTACTTCTACCACTCGTTTGCCAAAGACCAGTAATACCTGGTTTAACAGAAGTTATGTACTTAAAATACCCATTAATCTCTTCCTTTTCTTTCGGTAAATATGGTCTTGGACCTACCAAGCTCATCTCACCTTTAAGCACATTTATAAATTGTGGAAATTCGTCAATACTAGATTTTCTAATAAATCTTCCCACTTTTGTTATTCTTGGATCATCTTTTAACTTTTTATATTCTTTATATTCCTTTCTTGCTTCTTCATTTTCTTCTAAATATTCTTCTAGTTTTTCATCAGCCCCTACAACCATTGAGCGATATTTATATAATTTAAATATTTTTCCATTTTTTCCAATTCTCTCCTGTGTATAAAAAACTGGTCCTTTATCTCCTACAATAACATTAGCTATGTAAATTCCAATTGTTAGTGGTATTAATGCCAATATTCCAAACAAGCTCCCCACTATGTCAATCATTCTTTTTAGTACTTTTTCTAACTTTATAATAAATTTGCTTCTATCAGACAAATTGTTTAATTGCATTAATCCCATTGCAATATGGTTATCTGCAATATACTCTAATTCCCCTTTTTTGATATTCACTTTTGTTCCCCCTAAATATAAACAAATTATTTTATTCATATATATCTACCTGTATTTTATCGCTTTTACTGTTAACTTTCAATACCTTTTTACATATTTTTTATTGCATTATGTCGATAATCTGTTAAATATCGCTTGTAAAGTAGATTTTCCAGCTTAGTTTTTGCACAAAAAAATAGCAGGAAATTTTTTCTACTTAAATATTTCCTACTATTTTCACTAGTTATTTCCATTTTATTTCATTCAATTAGAATTAAAATTCTATTTTCTCTTCAATCCATTTTTCTATGTCGTCAATTTTAACTCTAATTTGTTCCATAGTATCTCTATCACGAATAGTAACAGTATCATCTTCCAAAGTATCAAAATCAACAGTAACACAATAAGGAGTACCAATTTCATCTTCTCTTCTATAACGTTTACCAATAGAACCGGCTTCGTCGTAGTCACACATAAATTTCTTAGATAACTTATCATAAACTTCATTTGCCTTATCAGACAATTTCTTTGACAATGGCAACACAGCTAATTTATATGGAGCTAATGCTGGATGTAAGTGTAAAACTGTTCTTGTATCTCCTTCTGCAATTTCTTGTTCTTCATATGCGTTGCATAAGAATGCTAAAACAACTCTATCTGCTCCTAGTGATGGCTCTATTACATATGGCACGTATTTTTCGTTTGTTTCTGGATCTTGGTATGATAAATCTTGTTTTGAGTGCTCCATATGACGTCCTAAATCGTAATCTGTTCTGTCAGCAATTCCCCATAATTCTCCCCAACCAAATGGGAATGCAAATTCGATATCTGTTGTTGCTTTACTGTAAAATACTAATTCATCTTTATCGTGGTCTCTTAGACGGATATTTTCTTTTTTCATTCCTAAATCTAATAACCATTTTTCACAATAATCTTTCCAATATTTGAACCATTCTAAATCTGTTCCTGGTTTGCAGAAAAATTCTAGTTCCATTTGTTCAAATTCACGTGTTCTAAATGTAAAGTTTCCTGGTGTTATTTCATTTCTAAATGCTTTTCCTATTTGGGCTATTCCCATTGGTATTTTCTTTCTTGATGTTCTTATTACATTTTTAAAGTCTACAAATATTCCTTGTGCTGTTTCAGGTCTTAAAAAGATCTCTGATGTTGAATCTTCTGTTACTCCTTGGAATGTTTTAAACATTAAGTTGAATTTTCTTATTCCTGTAAAGTTTGTTTTTCCACAGCTTGGGCAAGGTATTTTGTTTTCACTTATAAAATTTGATAATGCTTCGTCACTCATTCCGTCTGCTATCATATCTTTTCCTTGTTCATGTGCCCATTCTTCTATAAGTTTGTCTGCTCTATGTCTTGTTTTACACTCTTTACAGTCAATTAGTGGATCTGAGAAACCACCAACATGTCCTGATGCTACCCATGTTTCTGGGTTCATTAATATGGCTGCATCTAACCCTACTACATTTTTTTGTTCTTGTATAAATTTCTTTCTCCATGCATTTTTAACATTGTTTTTTATTTCGTTTCCTAGTGGTCCATAGTCCCAAGTATTGGCTAATCCTCCATATATTTCTGAACCTGGGTAAATAATTCCCCTTCCTTTACACAACGCTACTAGCGTATCCATTGATTTTAACATAAATATTCCTCCTTTTTATTTGGGTGTTTTTGGGGACAGTCCTTAAAAACATCTCCTTTTATTTTTAGGCCGTCTATTTTTTGCCTTTTCTTTGACTTGTCTCAATAAAATCATAAAAGACTTTCAACTCTAGCCTAATAGCTAGGGACGAAAGTCTTTTCCGCGTTTCCACCCTAATTCTTAAAATGTTTTTTCACATTTTAAGCACCTTAATTTCTTTTTTATTACTCCAAAGCTCCCCACGCTTGTTTATTACAAGTTTTCCACCGTCACTTGCTCTCTATTAATAAAGTTTTGCGCTTTTTCTTTTTCACAGTAATTTATTTTGTTGCATATATTTTATTACCACATTTAAAAAAAGTCAATATTTTTTGTTAAAATTGTTGCCATTTTTATTTTTTTATGCTATTATATTAATTGTGTTTAACTTATGTAGGGGTATAGTGTCAATGGTAGCACATCGGTCTCCAAAACCGCCTGTGAGGGTTCGAGTCCTTCTACCCCTGCCAATAACAAAGCAAAACTTGATACTATACTTGTATCAAGTTTTTTTGTATATCTCTGCATTAATATTTTAAATAAATCTTTTTATCTTTTTTAGTCTACAAATTTATCGGAGGTGATTTTTATAAACAAATTTTTAAAATTTTCAAGCATTTTAATTATTATATTTGTACTATTTATATCAATATTTTTCATTCCAACTCTAAGTTCACGGAAATCTATCAAACTCTGAACAATTAGATTCTGAAATTATCAATTTCAACCCCCATGGCTTTGTTTGGCCAATTCCTGGTTATAGTCGAATTAGTTCCCCTTTTGGAAAACGTGTTGCGCCAACTTCACGGTGCTGCTACTTCACACACTGGAATTGATATTCCTGCTCCACCTGGTAGCAAGTTTATTGCTGTTGCTGATGGTGAGATTACTTTTTGTGCCTTTCTTGGCGGTGGTGGTTATACTATTACTCTTTCTTTTGATAATTTCAAAGCAACTTATTGTCATTGTGACCCTAATTTTATTGTTCAGGTTGGTACTAGGGTTAAACAAGGGCAGGTTATTCGGATGTGTTGGTCCTAAAAATGTTTATGGTGTGCCACGGTAATCAATATCATGATGAGAATGGTTTGCCTACTAATGGTGCTACTACTGGTCCACATTTGCATTTTGGTATTCGTATTGATAATAAATATAAAAACCCCTTAGATTTCTTTTAAGTCTTTTTTAAAGTTAATACACCAATATTATCTTTAAACATTGTCTTTATCTCTTCCTTTTTAATTTTTCCTTTTAAAAAATTCTCAAATATTTGTAAGAATATTCTTGTATCTATTATTAGCGTATTATTAGCTTTAGCTATCTTTTCTATTCTTTCCTTTATCTCAGATCTTTCATCTATCCTTTTATTTCTTTCATATGCCACTACAAATAAACATTTAGCATTTTCAACAATATTTTGTTCTTCCAACTTATCTTGATAAATTATTAGATGATTATAAGCATCAGAAATATTATTTCCTGAAATTTCTTTATTTAATCCTTTTGTTTCAATAACAAAGGTGACATCTTCTAACTTTATTAAGCCATCTTCTTCATACACATCTTCAAAATCTGACATATCGTATTCAAATATTTCTGAAAGCATTTTGTTTACTTGGTCTGAAAGTACTTCTCCACTTTCATATAAGATAGACTTGTATTCTAAGTTTTTATTTAAAGTCTCTTCAATAGCTTTCTTTTCTTCTTTAATTTTATCTATTTGTCTGTCAATTTCCGCAATATCTTCCTCACATTTTTTATCTGTATAAAATTCTATTTCTTTTATCCAATCTGGTGCTTCTGTTTTTTTATCAAAACAGCTTGGAAATACAATTTTTAACAAGTCAATCATATTCTCTTCATTTTCTATTTCCAATGTTGTTATTATTGCCTTACCATTCTTTATAGCCACAATATCATTTTTATTTTCTGCTGTCAAAACTATATCTTCGTCGGATACACTAATAAAACTAAAATCTGCGGAGATTCTTTCTCTATTTATATTGGTATAGTTTCTCCCAAAATCAATTCTTACTTGGTTCATGGAAATCAAATTAGAGTTTATTATTCCAATAAAATCATATCTCATATCCTTTATTTTTATATTTTTCATGTATTTTTTCCACTTTCCATCATAAGCATAATAATAGTAAAAATTTATATTTTGTGGAAATAAAATAATTATTTTACTATTTTTACTCTTTCTAATTGCCGCACTAATACTTAAAAAATCCCTATATTTATTTATACATTTAAATGAATTCTCTTTGTTATACCATAATCCGTTTCCTGATATATCAATAACTGTAATATCATAATTATCAAATGATTGAAAACAATCTATTTCAGATATTGTAAAATTCTTTTTTGAATAATCTTTGTATTTGCTTGTATCATTACTAATTATTTGTATCATTGCTTATTCCTCCTTATTATTTTCCCTTAATTTCTTTGTAGCTTGGTCCTTTAATTTTTTTGTTTTCCCATCAGCAGCCTTCATCTTCAACTGCACGATATTTTCGTGCAATTGACTGCCTTCTTGTTTTAATTTTCTTTTCAAATCACTCCAATAGTTTCTTGGAATATTACTATTAGTCAAAGCTCCAACAACATCAACAACACTAAAAGAGTATTCTTCTTTTTCACTATCCCAAACACTTCTTATTTCGTTATCTTCAAAAAGATTAGAAATCGTTTTTAATCTATTGTTTTCCATTTAGGCATCATTCCTTTATAAATTTATTGTCACCCATAAATTATACTAAAAATATACATTTTTTTCAATAAAAAAACTTCTAAACTGCATAAAAGCGATAAAACTTTTTCAGTCTTATCGCTTTCATATTTTTAACTTTATTAAACTATTACGAAATTATAATTCGAAAACAAGATGTGTCCCAAAATGGACAAAATGTCCAAAAGGAAACGTCCCTAATGGACATTTACATATCGTCATCTTCGTCATTGTCTTCGCAACCATGACAACCGTGGCAACTTCCATTACAGCCATCATGTTCAGGTTCATCATCTACATTTCCTGTCCAGTCAAGCTCTATTACATTATTGCATTCTGGGCATTCCACTTCTGTTTTATTTTCATCCACATCAATAATAAATTCATTTTCACAATATGGACAAACTATTTCAAAGTCAAAACCTTCTTCTGCATATATATCTTTTTCAATATTGTCTATTATGCCTTGCATTTTTGACATTTTTTCTTCTATTTCATTTTGTCTTTCTTCTAATTGTTCTATTTCTTCTTTTCTGTAATTTGCTATATCATCTACTTTTTCTACGATTACATCTACAAAACTTGAAAGTCTTTTTTTGATGTATTCTAAATCTTCTTTATTTTTTATATTTTTTTCAATGTCATCTAAAAAACTTTTGTATTCGTTTTTTATACTTCCCATTCGTCAATCACCTTTCTTAAACTCTTTCCATGTATTCGCATGTTCTTGTGTCTATTTTTAATATATCACCGATATTTACGAATAATGGTACTTGGATTTCTAAACCTGTTTCTAGTTTTGCTGGTTTTCCTGATGTTGTTGTTGTATTTCCACTAAATCCCGGTTCAGTGTATGTAACTTCTAATTCAACAAATGTAGGTGGTTCTACTGCAAATGTATTTCCTTTATATGATAATATTGTTACTTCCATATTTTCTTTTAAGTATTTTAAGCAATCCCCTAATTGTTCTTTGTTTAGTGGCATTTGGTCATATGTTTCATTATCCATAAAGTAATATAAATCTCCGTCATTATATAAGTATTGCATTACTTTCTTTTCGATTTCTGCTGCTGGATATTTGTCTGATGGATTGAATGTTTTTTCTAATGTTGCTCCAGTAATAACGTTTTTTAATTTTGTTCTTACAAATGCTGACCCCTTTCCTGGTTTAACATGTTGAAATTCTACTATTCTATATACATTTCCCTCCATTTCAAATGTTGTTCCATTTCTAAAATCTCCTGCTGAGTATACTGATGCCATATTTATTTCTCCTTTCAATTTTTATCTCTTTTTATTATTAACTTTAACTATTTTACTACATATTTCCAGAAAAATCAAGTATTATAAATCTATATCTTTACTTAAAAGTGAAGTTATATATTTTTTTATATTATAATATAATTTTTCTCAGATTTAGTCAAACTTATACAACCAAATTTTGTAATTTGAACCGTATCCTCAATACGAACCCCAAACTTACCAGGAATATAAATACCCGGTTCGTCAGTAACCACCATATTCTCTCTAAGTTGAGCATCAGAGCGATAACTAACATAAGGAGCCTCATGAATTTCCATACCAAGGCCATGACCCAAACTATGAATTAAGCTATGACCATTCAACTTAAAATCATTTTCAACCATTTTAGTTAGTAACCTAGTACTTGAACCATCCTTCATTTCATCCAAAGTTTGAACTTGATTTTTCAAAACCAAATCATACACAGGTTTTATCATCTCTGGCACACTACCAACAAAAAATGTTCTTGTCATATCAGAGCAATATCCATTTACCTTACAGCCCATATCTATTGTTATAATATCCTGCTCCTGTATTTTTCTGTCAGTTGGCACTGCGTGTGGTTTTGATGTATTTTCTCCTGATGCAACAATTGTATCAAAGGCTAAGCCGTCTGTCCTTCTTTTAAAATATTCTTCTATTTCTTCCGCAATTTGCTTTTCTGTCATTCCTGGTCTTACATATGACAAAATATAGCTAAAGCAATCGTCTGTTATCTCACAAGCTTTTTGTATATTGCTTATTTCTTCTTTGTCCTTTATCATCCTTTGCTTTTCTATTATATGCTCTGTTTCTACCAAATTATTAATTTTATATTTTCTTATCAATTCTTTATATCCTGCATATGTCACATAGTTTTCTTCAAATCCTACATTTTCACAAAACATAAAGAAATTTTCATAATCATCTTTCGAAACACTATTTATATCATTTACAATTATTTCATCATATAGTGTTAATGTACTATGCACATATTCTATATATCTTCCGTCTGTTATATATATGTTTTCTTTTCTAGTAAGCAGTAAAACTCCTTCTGCTTCAATATTTGTTAGGTATTTAATATTTACTGGGTTTGAAATTATTAGTCCTTGCAAGTCTAAGCTCGACATTGTATTCCTTAGCCATTGTAATTTGGGATTCATTTAAACCATCCTCTCAATTTTTATTTATTCCATATTTTACGCTTTGTACAATCCTAATGTAAATATTTGCATTAGCACTAGTTTTATTTGTTCAAAAGGTATATACATACTAACAAATGTAGCTATTACTATAAATGGTCCAAAAGGTATGTATTCATCTGTTTTCTTTATTTTTGATATTAATAAAAATATGCTAAGTATTGCTCCTATTAAGAATGATACCAATGTAATTATTATAATATTTTGAAATCCAAAGAATAATCCCAATGCTCCCATTAGCTTAACATCACCAAATCCCATGGCTTCTTTCCCATAGAATAGTCCACCAACTAACGTTATTAATAAGAATATTCCGCCACCTGTTAACATTCCAAGTAACATATTAATTGTTATTGCTACATTTGATAGTCCATATAAAAATGCAAAAATTATTCCTACTTCAAATATTGTTAAGTTAAGTCTATTTGGTATAATTTGTAGTTTGTAATCTATTACAAATGCAGATAAAAGCATTGGTGTTAAAATTAGATATTTTATTAAATCTAAATTTCCTACTATTGTGTTATGTATTCCAAATTTATATACTAATGTAACATATATAATTGCTGTTATTAGCATTAAGATATAATTTGGTTTGAAATTCATCTTTCTTTCTGTAAAAAATTCTTTTGAAAATACTTTTTTATAGTCTGGCAACCTTACATTTAACCAAGCTACAAGCTCTCCCATAAATAATCCAACTATTGCTGCTACTACATAGTACGCAATATGTACATCATTAAAATACATCTTTTATTTCTCCTTTTTTCTACTGTGTCCATTGGGGACGTTTCCTTTTGGACATTTTGTCCATTTTGGGACACATCTTTGCTTCTTATTTAGTCAGTTTCCTTTTTATTCGATTTTCTATTGGTCTCTTCCATGCTGTGTACCAATAGTCCTTTTCTTTTATTGGGTCTACCAGTATTGTGAACATTTTGCTTCTATTTCCACCAATAACGTCTGTGAATATTTGGTCTCCTACTACTCCTATGTTTTCAGGGTTTTCTTTTAATTGTTTTTGTACTTTTTTAAATCCTGATTTTAGTGGTTTTTTTGCAAAGTTTATATATGGTATTCCTAGTTTTGTTGATACTTTTTCTACTTTTTCTTTATTGTTTGAATTTGATAATATATATAATTTAGTTCCTTGTCCTTGTAGATTTTTTGCCCACATTTCAACATCTTTTGATAAGTTTTGGTCATAGTCTATTAATGTGTTGTCAACATCTAATATCAATGCTTTTATGTTGTTTTTTTGCAAAAATTCTATTGTTATGTCTTCTACTTTTTCTAAGTAAGCTCTTGGTTTTATAAACATTTCTTCCTCCGTTTTGCCAATTTGCCAAAATGGGAATATTCCCGTAATTGACATTATATTTCTAAAATGTATGGTTCTTCACTTGTTCCTTTTCCGCCTGATACTTTTACTTCTGGTTTTAATGTAGATACTGTACGAATTCCCCAAGAATAGCTACGTGTGCTCATCGAAGCACTTGATACGACATAGCATATATTTCTATCATTTATTTCTCCTGTGTTCTCCCATATATTGTATACAATAAAGTATATTGCTGTTGTAGTATTTTCTGGACTTTGAATCCATACTCCACGTGATGCTAACCAATAAGTTTGATTATTCTCTGCTTTTGATATTTCTAGTTTTTTCATCTGCTCATAGTCTATTTCTCTATTAGTATCTCCGTCTTTTAATGTGTTATTATAATTACTCATATGTGGATATTTGCTTGGTGCCACATACATATTAGTGCTTTCTGAATAAGGCTTGTCTGGAACACTACCTACACATCTTATACTACTTTCATATTTTGTATTTAAATATTTTTGTGCTTCATCATTTAATCTTTTTATTGCATTATTGTATGAATTTTTCGTTGTAGTTGCCACTGCATTATTATATGCTAAACCATCTCGTGCAGCTCCTGTTCCATTTCCTATTTCCACTTTCGCTGTTGTTGGATTTGGTGTTATAGTTTGTATTCCATAATTTGTTCCATTTTGTATATCGTATTTTTTATCATATAATACAATATTTTTATCTGTTTTATCTATATATTTTACATAGTCGCCAGCTTTAAGTCTTGTACTTGCCAATGTTGTTGCTTTAATTGACACTTCTTCTGATTGTATGTCCCCGTTTACTAATTTTATTTTATATTCGCCAATTTCTGGTAATGAAAAATATCCTTGACGCCCAACTCTCCAATCATTTGAATTTGCCTTTTTGTAGTACACATCCCATTTTTCTATATCACCAGCATATTGAACATTTATTATATTTACTTGCCATTGTTCATTCTCTATTGTTTCTTTTATTGTTACATCAAATGTTGGCTTGTTACTGCTTTCTTGCCCTTTATACTCTACATTATATAGGTTATTTGGCAATTGTTCTAAAACATATACTTTTTGATTTTGATATCTTACACCTTCTAAGCTTATTACTTTTCTTTTTTCTAAATTTATAAATACTGATTGTTTTACACCTTCTATGTTCAAATTATCCATTAATTGCTGTTCTGAAAAAAATTTATAACCTGCTATGCTTCCAGCATCATCACTATATCCATAATCTTTAACTATTTTAAGTCTTTCAACTAATTCGTTATAACGTGCTGACCCTGTTTGTATGCTTTCGCCTTCTGTTTCGTCAAAGCTTTGCTTTTGACTTCTTATCTTATCTACATTTGTTTGTAGTATTTTTAATTCTGTTGTGAATGCTGTTACATTTGATGATTTTACTACTTCAATTCCTGAGTATGTTGCTATTGATGCTAGTATCAATAATATTATTACTGTTATTACAAGTGATATTAATGTTATTCCTGATGTTTTCTTATTTTTCATTTTATACCTACCTTTTA
This sequence comes from uncultured Clostridia bacterium, assembly GCA_948502395.1. Taxonomy (GTDB): domain Bacteria; phylum Bacillota; class Clostridia; order TANB77; family CAG-508; genus CAG-269. The sequence goes on from CAOPES010000009.1 coordinate 43,308, forward strand.
TTTCTTTTGTTGTATGTTGGATTTTATTTTGACATTTTTATTATACTATAAATTAAAAAAAAAGCAAGAATTTTCATTTAATTTATAAGTTACTATTCAAACAATTTAATTAAATGTTCTTGCTCAATATTTTATTTACAAAATCTGTGTTTTCCAATCGTTACAGTCATAGGTCTTGACCATATCCATTTATTTGTCGCAGTAGCTGGATTAAAATAATATATAGCCCCATATGTTGGGTCCCAACCATTAAGTGCATCTTGTGCCGCTTTTTTAGCAGTACTATTTGGTGTTAAGTTTATTTGTCCATCTGATACAACATCAAATGCGCCACTTTGATAAATTACACCTGATATTGAATTTGGAAACGAGCTACTTCTTACTCTATTCATTACAACAGCACCAACTGCTACTTGACCAGTATATGGCTCTCCCCTTGCTTCTCCATAAATCAGCCTTGCAAGCAAATTCACATTACTAGAATTGCTAGTAGATCCACTTGAAGACGAACTGCTCGAACTAAAAATTCCCATTGCCTTTAATGTTGCTGGACCTGCTATTCCGTCTTGTGTTAATCCATTTTTTCTTTGAAAATATTTTACTGCATTTAGTGTTTGTGTTCCATAAATTCCGTCTACATTTCCATTATAATATCCCCAACGTTTTAGTTTTGTTTGTATTTGCCTTACTTCATCTCCCCTAGAACCATATTTTGATAATGCTTCTACTGAGCTGTTTTCTGATACTGCTATAAATGTTAGCATACCTATTCCTATTAAACTAATTATAAATGTTATAATTATTCTTTTTTTATTCTTTAACATAAAAACCACCTATATTAATAAAAATTTCCTTTTTCCTATTTTTATCATTTAAGTGGTTTTTTATACATCAAGAACAATATCTACACAAAATAGCTTCCAAACCGACTTGTAAATCAATCAATCCATTCTTATAATTAAAGTCCAAATCTCGTAAACTTTGTAAAATGCCTTTAAGTTCACTCTCTTTGAAATACTTAGCTTGTGTCTTATATTTGTTCACCAAAAAAGTTTGATTAGGTTTTAAATTCAAGCTAGTAATAACATCTTTATTATACTTCACTGACAATTTTGTAAAATACAATTTTTTAAAGTGATTATACAAGGTAATTAGAATTTTTTGCACTGGTTCTTTTGCAAATATCAAGTTTTTCAAGACTTCTAATGCTTTTGCTATGTCTTTTTTACCAAGTGTGTCTGTTAGGTCAAATATTACACTCTCTAATTTTTTTATAGTTAATTTGTCAATGTCTTCTCTTTTTATCGTTCCATTTGGTCCAACATATTCAATTAGCTTTCTAATTTCGTTTATTATGTCTTGCATATTCGTTCCGCAACATTCTATAAAATATCTTAAAGTACTGTTGTCTATTTGTACTTTATATCCATTACATATTGCTTTTATTCTTGCTTCTATTTGTATTGCTTTTTGGAAGTCAAATTGACATACTATACCTAATTTGTCTAGTGTTGTGTATAGTTCTTGTTTTTTATCTGCATCTTCTTCTACAAATACTAAAACTATACTTTCATTTATTATTTTGATGTTTTCTTGTATGTATTTGTTGATTTTTTCTTTTAGTTTTGCTGTTTCTGCGTTTTTTCTTTTTCCTTCTTTTTTTAGTATTCCTGTATTTCGTGCTATTATTAATTTTTTTTCATATCCAAATGCAGGGGTTTCGATGTTTGCTATTAATTCACTTATATTGCTTTCGTCTATCAATATGTAGTTTATTCCTTTTATTGTCTCACCAAACAATGATTTTATCTTTTTTAGTGTTGTTTCTAATAAAAATAATTCTTCTCCATATAGCAAGTATAAGCTTTTTAAATTTTGATTTTTTAGTTCTTTTTCTAAATTTTCTATTGTTACCATTTTTCGCCCCCATATTTTACATTTTTTATTTAAGCGTCTAGATTTTCCAGACGCTTATTTTTCTATTTTTTTAAGATAATTCTAATAATTTCTGATATACTCCAAGCTTGTGCTATTGTACCTTTTGGTAATTGTTCTCCTTCGGAGTCATATATTTCCGCTACACTTCCTATACAGCCCCTTTGGTCAATTTCTTTTTCAAATGTTTTTTTAGTGTTTTGTATGAATTTTTCTAGCTTCTTTTCTAATTCTTGTTTTTCTTTTTTGTTTTTTGTCTCTTTTATGATATTTTTTAAACTGTTATAATATAGTCCCAATAGCCAAGTCCAAGTAATTCCTTGGTGGTAACTAGAATCTCTTTTTTCTCCGTCACCTTCATATATTGCTACATATTTTTCTTCATCACTAGCTAGTGTTTTTAATCCATAATCGTTTAATAATTTATTTTCAACTACTTCTATTATATTTTTTGCTTCTTCTGATGTTGGCTCTACTACTGGATATGTTAGACTTAATGCAAATAATTGATTTGGCCTTACTTTGCTATCACCTAAAACATCTTCTAGACATTTTGTGTCTTCATTGTAGAATTTGTCGTTAAATTCTAGTTTGCATTTTTGGGCTAGTTCTTCATATTTTTTTGAATTATTAGATTCTCCAAATTTTTTACTTAGTTTTGCCATAATCATATTTGCGTTATACCATAAGCTATTTACTTCTACAACTTTACCATTTCTAGGTGTTATAGCTACTCCGTTGTATTTTGCATCCATCCAAGTATTTTGGGTTTCTTCTGTTCCTGAAACTATTAATCCATCTACATCTAAGTATATATTGTTGCTATCAACATCTACTCCGCTTTGTGTAATTTTCAATTACATCTTGCATTGTTTTATATATTTCTTTTTTTACAAATTCATAGTCTCCTGTGTAGTCGATGTATTTTTGTACTTGTTCAAATAGCAATAATGATGCGTCTACACTGTTATACAGTGGTCTATTATCATATCCTGAGTATCCATTTGGAACTAATCCATATTTTACATCTCTTATCATTGTTTTTAGGACTTCTTTTGCTATTTCGAATCTTTTTGTTACTAATAATAATCCTTCAAATGCAATTAAGCTATCTCTTCCCCAGTCTAGAAACCATGGATATCCTGCGATGATTGTGTGTAATGAAAAATTAGGACGATATGCTACAAAATTGTCTGATGCTACTAATAATTTCTTTATTAGTTTTTCATCTTTTTTATTTATTAGTCCTGATTTTTCAAAGATTTCTTGCATTCTTTTTGTTTCTTTTTCAATTAGGTCTTTTACGTCTATTTCTTCTATATTTGCTTCTAATGAGCATACAAATGATATTTCTTTTTCTGTTTTTGCTGGAATTTCTATTTCATATACTCCTGGAACCACATGATTTTCTTCTGCTGAAAATCCACGTTTTTCTTCTTCTATGTAAAACATATTTCTAAAAGTATCATTTTGATGTTCTATGTAATTTCCTTCTGATATGTGCATATATATTGGTGTTTGCGAATTTCTGTCTACTACAAGTTTTACTTTTCCTTTATAAATTTCTTGTCTTAATTCAAATTCGTGATTTTCATTTACTATATGAAAATCTCTAAAATTAACAATTGGGGCTAAGGTCAATTTCGCTTTTGCTCCACCTGTTTTAACTTTGTAATGCACTCCTACTGTGTTTTTTCCATATTCCATACAAATTGTTTTTGTTATCTGTGTTGTTCCTACTTTATACCTAAATGTTGGCACAATTTCTTTTTCAAATTCTTCTTGATATTCAAAACCTTTTGATATATATTCTTTTCCAACATTTGTGTATAAATCGTATTTTCTTCCCCTAACTTCAAGACTTTCATCTATTTTTGATAATATCAGAAATCTTCTTGCTGGCGGTGTTAGTGGCGCAATTAATAATCCACTATATTTTCTTACATTTGCTCCTATTATAGTTGATGAACTGTATCCACCTATTCCATTTGTAATTAGCCATTCTTTGTTTAATCCATTTTCTAAATTTAATGTTTCTTTTGTAAATTTCATATTTTTTCCAACCTTTTATTTTAAATTACTGTTTTTTAGTTTTTCTAACATTTGTGCTCTTAATTCTTGATTATTTTTAGTTTTTTGAGTTTTTGTTTTTCTATTTCCGTTTTTTGATTTTGTTCTGCCTTCTGCTTTTGCTTTTGCCTTTTTATCGGCTTCTCGTATTGATGCTATTCTATCACTATATTTATCGCTGAACTTGCTTTTTGTTTTCCATTGTTTTTGATTTTTAGCACTTGTTCCTTGCTTCTTTGCTTTTTTTGCCATATCTTTTTTGATTTTATTTATTCTTTTTTCTTCTCTTAATTTTGTATTTAACATTAGGTATTGTGGATCATTTTGTTTATCTTGATATTTTAAGTCATCACAAATCAATTCAATAATTGAAGATGCCACTAGACTTGGGTCATGTCTAATCATATCATCTTTTATCATTGATAAATTTCTTTGTAAAAATCTAATTCCTTTTACCTTTTCGATGTCTTGGTCAACAATATCTTGGCCTTGCATATTATATTTTTTAATAAACTCTGGAATGATTTCCCCTGTATCATAAATACAATAATCTACAACACCATTTCCACAATGCTCTATAATTGCATTTAAGTGGTCTGAAACACTATAATTGTCTGTTTGACCTGGTTCTGTCATAATATTGCTTATATATACTTTTATTGCTGTGCTTTCCTTAATTGCCTTTGTAACTCCACTTACTAACAAGTTTGGAATTACATTTGTGTATAAACTTCCTGGTCCTATTATAATGCAATCAGCATTTTTTATCGTTTCTATTACTCCTGGTGCTGGTCTACAATTTGTTGGATTTAATAAAATTCTATTTATCTTTGTTATTTTTTCTGAAACAACATCTGCTATTCTAGACTTTTCCTTTACTATGTATCCATTATCAAGTTCAGCAACTATCCCCATTTCATCTAATGTTACTGGAATAACTTTTCCTATCATATTTATAACTTCATTACTCTTTATAATAGAATCTTCAAAATTTCCATTTATCCCTTTCATCGCTAGGAAATAGATATCTGAAAAATTAAGCCCCCTTAATTTTCCACTTTCAAATTCATAATTGAACAATCTATCAACTTGTTCTTCTTTACTAGCTAACGAAATTATACTATCTTTAATATCCCCTAATGGCATAGTTTGTAGCTCTCTTCTTGAATTTGAAACTGCTTCTCCATAATCTGAAACTGTTACTATCGCTGTTAGATTGTTAGTATATTGTTTCAACCCTGAAAGCACTGTATTTAGACCTGTTCCGCCACCTATAACAACAATATTTGGTCCTTTGTCATAAACTGTTTTGTTAAATATTAAAGATTTAACATTTACATTTTTCTTGTTTTCCATTCTCTCATCTGTTGATTCGATTAGAACTTCTAATGTTCTTTTATTTAAGCAAATTAAACCAATTATAATTGCAAGAAAACCAGCTACAAAAACTGCAACAACTTCCCCAACTTCTAGAAAAGAAATTTCTTTCATAACTAATATTTTTGCCAATCCATAACAAGCAAGTAGAATTCCTACTAAAATAAGGAAAATCCATCTTTTCATTTTGCTACTTGATTTAAACCATTGCATAAAACCTTTCATTTTTACCTAACTCCTTTTTTGCTTCCCATGTCCCATTGGGGACGTTTCTTTTTGGACAAAATGTCCATTTGGAAACGTCCCCGATGGACATTTTGTCCATTTTGGGACACATCTGTAATTTTTATTTTCCTATTATTTCTACTTCTAATTCTATTTTTTTGCTGAATTTTTCATAGACTTTTTCTTGTACGTGTTTTACTAGTTTTATTACATCTTCTGATGTTGCATTTCCTTTGTTTATTACGAATCCTGCGTGTTTTGTTGATACTTCTGCATCTCCAACTGAATATCCTTTTAGTCCTGCTTCGTCTATTAGCTTTGCTGTTATAAAGTCTGTTCCCCTTTTGAATGTGCTCCCTGCACTTGGATATTCTATTGGTTGTTTTTCTTTTCTGAATGTTTTGTATTCGTCCATTTTAGCTTGTATTTCTTCTTTTTTTCCTTTTGATAGTTCTAATTCTACTTCTGTTACTATGTATTTTTCGTCTTTTAGCATACTTCTTCTGTATTCAAATTTCATTTCTTCGTTTGTGAATTCTTTTTGGTCGCCATTATATGATATTGCTTTTACTTTTTTTACTATGTCTTTCATTTCTTTACCATGTGCTCCGGCGTTCATTCTTATTGCTCCGCCTATTGTTCCTGGTATTCCTGATATTTCTTCAAATCCTGATATTTCTTTTTTTAAAAATTCTCTGGCTATCTTTGCGTTTTTTTCTCCTGCTCCTACTGTTACCTTTATTTTGTCTCCGTTTTCTTCGATTTCTAATTTTTCTATTTTTATTATTAGTGTTATTCCTTCTATTCCTTTGTCTGATATCAATACATTGCTTCCATTCCCTAGTATTGTTAGTGGTATTTGCTTTTCTTGCACTAATTTTAGTATTTCTTTTAGGTCTTCTGTGCTGTCTATTTTTATTAGACATTCTGCTGGTCCACCTATTTTAAAGCTTGTGTAGTTTTTCATTTCTTCGTTGTATTTGATTTTTTCTGAAGCTATTTTTAATTTTGCTTCTTTTATTGTTTTTTCGATGTTCAAAAGGCTCACTCTCCTTTTTTATTTTTTCTTCCATATTCTACTATATTATTGGCTAAAAAGCAAGTTACATTTTTTGACTTTTTTGATTGATTATTTTTATTGTTTGATGTTTGGATAGTAGATAAAGTAAAAAATTAGAGATTGCCTTCTCTAACTTTTTCCATTTTCATTATTTACAATATAATTGCTGGTCTGAAACCGTATCATTCTTTCTGCAATACCATAATTGTTATCATTTGCAAATATGCCTGAATTAGTGTCAAAAGCCCAATATCCCCCACGTACTACAAAAGGCATATGTACTGATCCTACTAATGCAAAATCATTTCCATAACAACATTCTCCATATGATACCTCAGTATCATTTACTTGTATTACATTTCCATTTATATCATATGTTGCTTTTAACCAATTAGCCTGCTGAAATGGTTCAATCATTATACCTCCTTGCAAAAATGCTTCTGATATTCTTCCAATATAAGAAAAATCTTTTATCACTTCACACATTGCGTCACCTTTTCTGCTTTTCATAAGCTGAATTTTATCATATGCGTATTTTGCTAATTCTCTATTAGCTTCTGTTGTTTTTGCATTCCATGTTTCAATTCCTTTTTCTATTTCATCTTGACTTACATCGTATCTATCAAAATAATTTATATACTTGCTATTTAATTCATTATCTGGAAATATTTCCGTACTTCCATTATCCTGTAACTGGCTATTTTTATTTGCTGAATATGCTGCAACCATTTCCCAAGCAGCTCCATTCATATCATATATTCCATTTATATTCCCTGTTGTGCTTTGACTTACATTTGTTCTATAATCTTCTCCTGCACAATATGCATGTGTTTTTTTCTTTCATATTTAAGCAAGTCTTAAATATATTTCCTTCATTTATGTATCTCCATGTTTCTGCATTTGGAAGTACTTTTACTGTTTTATTAGACACATTGTTATTTTCTTCTGTGTTTTCATTTGTTTCTTTCATACTTGCTTGGAACTTTGCAATCCATATTCCTTGTAATTCAACTCCGCCAAAGTTAAATGCTGGATGTGATATCATTGGCGTGGCTTTTCCTTTTTCTACATTGTTTTCATTATAGTCTTTTTCATATACATTTCCACTTGTTCCTATATTAGTATTTCCTTTTAGAAATTCTATTTTTGTTATGTTTTGAGTAGTTCCATCTGTTCCTACTTTTTCGATTTTATATTCGTTTATACTATATGCATATCTTGGTATCCATACAAACATACTTCCTAATTCGTCGTCCAAAACTTCTTGTCCCACTTGTACTTCTCCTTTTTTGTATTTTCCGTCTGATAGCATAGCATTTGCCCAACTCATTGCTGGTACTGTTTTTCCTTCTTTTGTTGTTATACTTTCTGCTTCATAATTATACCATTCTTCGTCATTTTCTTCACAAACAATCCATTTATCTCCATTCCATTTTATTGGTATTAATTCTTGTCCTTGATTTGAAGATATTTTCGGTGTGTTTACTTGTTTTTCTTTATTATATCCTGTTGTAGTTGTTCCTGTATTCATTAGTTCTTCTATTTCTACTAGATCTGCTATTTCGTTTTGTCTTGCTAGCTCTGTTTTTTGCTTTGCTTCTGCTGCTTTTGTTAGTATTCCGTTATCTCCTGTTAGCGTTGCAATTGTCACTCCTGCAAGTATTAACAATACTATTATTGTAATTACTAATGCTATTAGCGTAATTCCTTTTTCTTGGTTTTTCATATATTTATTTCTCCTTCTCTTCTGTTTTTATTATTTTATCGTTGAAAAAAGAATTACGTCAACAAGTGATATACATTTTTATACATATTTCCAATTTTAATTAATATATTATACATATACTAATTAAAGGAGTTTTATATGGTTCTAAAAAATAACTTTTATGTAGTAAAAATAAAAAGAAACTTTCTAGCAATTATATTTCTTAGCTTTACACTTGGATTACTAATATTCTCTAGAACAAATCTTCCTGCTGTAAAATTTGGTTTAGCACTTTGGGCAAACTCTGTTGTCCCATCATTGTTTCCTTTCTTTGTTGCAACAGAATTATTAATGCATACAAATATTATCCAACACTTAGGAACTTTACTAAACCGATTTATGAAACCTATTTTTAATGTGCGCGGAGAAGGTGCTTTTGCTTTTATTATGGGAATTATTAGTGGCTACCCTGTTGGTGCTAAAATTGCAAGTAATTTTAGAAAAAATAATATTTGTAGTAAAGAAGAATGTGAAAGACTTCTTAGTTTTACCAATAATTCCGGGCCACTTTTTATTATCGGCTCTGTTGGAATTTTAATGTTTAAAAATACAACTATTGGAATTTTGCTTTTTATTACTCATATTTTAGCCTGTATTACGGTTGGAATTATTTTTAGATTTTGGAAGAAAAATAAAACTTCTTCAAATTTTAAAAATAGTTCTGATTATAAACAAAAAAGCAATAACTTTGCAACATTTTCTAACTTAGGTGAAGTTTTAGCTGAAAGTATTACAAGTAGTATTTCTACAATTTTATTAATTGGTGGTTTTGTTGTAATTTTTTCTAGCATTATATCAATTTTAAATGCTAGTGGACTTCTTGAACTTCTATCTAATGTAGTCGCTCCTATTTTTAATGGTTTGCGGTGTTGATAATGTTTTTGCTTCTCCACTTATTAGTGGTTTTTTGGAAATTACAAATGGCATTAATTCTATTTCTTGTATAGCTTCTAAAAAGCTTTCAATAAATATTATAATTTCTGCTTTTTTACTTGGTTTTGGCGGGATATCTGTTTTGTTGCAGGTTTGGAGTATTACTTCTAAAACAGATTTATCTATAAAGCCTTATCTTTATGGAAAGCTTTTGCAAGGTATATTCGCTGCTTTTTATACATATATTTTTATAAATGTTATACCATTTTTCAATTTTGATTTGTAAGAAAGGATTGTGTTTTATGGAACGTGATTTTAATAATTTTATTCCGCCTTTTATGGATTATGGAATGCCACCTAATTCTCCACAAGATGATATGTTTAATCCTGTGATGCAATATGAACAGGCTTATTGTTATTATCGCTATTTGTGTATGCAAATGGATTATAAAATTAAGTGTAAAGAATATGAGAAAATGTGTGCGAGTGATACCCGCTCTTCGTCTCTTGGTCGTGATAGAAAGGTTGAGTAGTATTTTTTAGATAACTGTTTTTATTTTCCTGACCGGCTAGTTTATTGATTTTGCTTAATTCTCCTTATATAATTAGGCAAAAGGAGGCGTATTAAAATGTCAGAAAATATAAAAAAATTAACAAGGAATATAAGCATTGATTGGTCCTTAATATTTACACTACTAGCCACATCTTTTGTAATTGCAGTTTCTTCACAAATATCAATTCCATTACCAAATGGAGTTCCTATGACTTTACAAACTTTTAGTGTTGCTTTAGCTGGTTTCTGCTTATATAAAAATAACAAAGGATTGAAATCAATTATTGCTTATTTGGTTTTAGGTTTATTTGGTTTGCCAGTTTTTGCTCAAGGTAAAGGCGGTTTTGCTAGTTTAATTGGCTTAACTGGTGGTTTTCTAATTGGTTTTATTTTCTTGGTTTATTTTTGCCAAAAGGCTAAATCTTGTAATTATGCTTTGACCAAAGTTTTATTTTCTTTGGTAGGGTTACTTTTGTTACATATATTTGGCGTTTTGCAATATAGTATTTTGACTGGTATGAACTTTATGAATGCAGCTTTGCTTGTTTCTGCTCCGTTTTTACTTAAAGATTGCTTGTCTGTTTTGTTGGCTTTATTAGTTTCTAGTAAAATTAATACTATTTAATATTTTTAAATTAGGGTACAAATTGTACCCTAGTTCCTATTTAATTCTTCATTTTTATTAAATTAAAAATAACTTTTTATTTGTTTTACGCAAAATAAAAACACGACTGTTTGCAATTTTTGCATTCAATCGTGAAGTGTTCAAATATCTTTTAATGGTAGTTTTCATAAAAAAGATGACAATCATTAGCTTTTGCCCACATTTTTAACTCTTCGTATTCTCTGGCCATAAATTCTCCGTGTGATAGTGAACTTATTTCGCTAAATTTAACTCTTTTATATGTTTTTGCCGTATAAAGTTCATCTAATCTTTCAATTGGATATTGGCATGCACAATTTGTATCAAATACCCAGTCGTTATTTATATATATAACATGAATTGTAAATTCTTCCTTTTCAGCTCCCCAATTTTTTAATGCTACAAATTCTATGCTACCCTTTTGTAAAGTCTTACATATATCAAAACAAATTGTATAACAATATCCCACACATCTTTGTGTTACCAACTCCATATATGTGTAATGATCAACTTGCTTAATCTTTTTTAAGTCTTTTTTAGTTAATGCATTACCTCTTTTAGTCCATATAAAAAAGTACAACTTATGTGCTAACAAATTTACAAAAATATATAGTTTATAATAAAATTTCATATAAATTAATGGTAGTACTATAAACCAAATAACATAAAAAATTATAAATAGTACATTAATAATAATTGTTACTTTCTCAAATATACATATATGAATTATTCCTACTAATATTCCTTGACAAACATAAATAATAGGAAAAACTATACTTTCTATAAAGTTAATTATAATTCCTACTACACTGTTGTCTTTCAAAATAAGATCTGGTTCTTCATTTTTGTCAACCTTTTTCCGCTCAAAAATCTTAAACATTTTTTTACCAACCTTTCTATTTTACATAATATATTATAGCACACTAGTAATAAATAATCAACTAGTCTATTTATATTTTACTTTTCTACCTTATCATTAGTAGCATTTCCATCACCATTAACCGGAATTGTATCTCCCAAAAAAGTAGGAGTTGGCTTAAAAATACACTTTACAAAATCCTTATTTCTTGCCATAATTTCTCTTGCTTCTCTATAACCTGCACCAACATATTGTCTTTGGTCTGATGGCACACCATAAGCTTCCACACCTAATTGATTTGCTATATACAGAGCTCTATACAAATGATATTCTTGTGTTACTATAACGATTTTCTTAGCTTCAAAAATCTCTTTTGCCCTATATATACTTTCATAAGAAGAAAAACCTGCATGATCCATAAAAATATCTTCTGCTGGCACATCTTTTTCTATTGCAAAATTTTTCATTGTGTTTACTTCATCGTAGTCTTCTTTTCCATGGTCACCACTCATTATTATTTTTGAAGATATGTTGTTTTTATATAATTCTATCGCTCTTAATAATCTATCTTCAAGCATTGGGCTTGGCTTGTCTCCCCATATTCCTGCACCTAATACGATTATACAGTCAATATCTTTTAATTTACTATAATTTTCATCTTTTATTATCTGTTTTTTTGTTGTTGCTTTCACCCATGTATTTATTGATATTACTATTATTACTAAGATTATTAGTGTTATTATTATTGCTGTTATTATTTTTTTCATTTCTTCACCTTCTACTTTTTCTTTATTATTTAGGCTTATTTTATCATATGATGTCAAAAAAATAAAGCGTGTAAATTAATTACACACCCATTATATTATAACCACTATCAGCATAAACAACCTGACCAGTAACCGCATCAGCCATAGAACTTAGCAAAAATGTTGCAACATTACCAACCTGAACAGTTGTAACATTCCTATGCAAAGGTGCTTTTTTCTCAACTTCTGTCAAAATTGAACCAAAATCCTTAATCCCCTTAGCTGATAAAGTTTTAATTGGACCTGCTGACACCGCATTTACCCTTATACCTTCTCTACCAAGATTTTCTGCTAAATACCTAACACTTGACTCTAATGCTGCTTTAGCAATTCCCATTACATTATATCCTTCTAACACTTTTGTTGAACCATGATATGTTAATGTAAGTAAACTTGCATTTTCATTTAGCATATCTAATTCTTTTGCCATTCTTGCAGCCAAAACAAATGAATATGCACTTACATCATTTGCGTGACTAAATCCTTCTTTACTTGTGTAAATAAAGTCATTATGCAAGTCTTCTGTGTTTGCATGTGCTATTGCATGTACTATTCCGTCTATTTTTCCATTTTCTTCTTTAATTTTTGTAAATACTTCTTTTACCATTTCGTCTTGTGATGCGTCATTTAATACATATGTTTTCCTTCCTTCAAATTCACTTGTTAATTCGTCAATTTTTGGCTTGTTGTCTTCTCCTACATATGTAAATATTAGTTTTGCTCCATTGTCATATGCTGATTTTGCTATCCCATATGCAATGCTCCATTTGTTTCTTATTCCCATTATTAATATTGTTTTATCTTTTAAAATCATCTTTTTACCTCCATTTTTCATTTTACATAATTTTGTAATTTAGCATATTTTTTCTTCGCGCTATTTTATGTAATTTAATTTTTCAAATTTATATATTCTCCCATATTTCTAAATTTATAATATCTTTCTTCCACAATTTGTTCCTTATTTTTTGAATTCATTTTAGAAATACTTGATTTTATTTCTTTTTTCAAATTATTTGCTATTTTCTCAAAAGCCCCTTCTCCTGTTGGTTCTTTTATAATTTTATCAATAATTTTTAAATCATATAAATCTTTTGCAGTTAACTTCATTTTCTCTGCCGCTTCTTTATATCTTGAAGAATCCTTCCACAAAATACTGCTATAACCTTCTGGCGAAAGTATTGAATATATTGAATTTTCAAGCATAAAAACTTTATTTCCAACACCAAGTGCTAAAGCTCCCCCAGACGAACCTTCTCCTATTACAATTGCTATAATTGGAACTTCTAATTTTGCCATTTCAAACATTGATTTTGCAATTGCTTCTCCGTTGTCCCCTTTCTTCTGCGCCAATTCCTGGATATGCTCCTTTTGTATCTATAAATGTGATTACTGGTCTTGCAAATTTTTCGGCTTGTTTCATAAATCTTATTGCTTTCCTGTAACTTTCAGGGTTTGGCATTCCAAAGTTTCTTTCTATATTTTCCTTTGTCGTTCTTCCTTTTTGCTCTGCAATTACTGTGAAATTTTGCTTTCCAATTTTCGCTAATCCACAAACTATCGCTTTGTCATCTTTAAAATTTCTATCTCCATGTAATTCTATGAATTCATCAAATATTTTTTCTATATAATCAAGTGCTGTTTTCCTTTTTGAATCTCTTGCAATTTCTACTCTTTCCCAAGCTGTTATTTTTTGTGTTGATTTTGAATTCTTATGCTCTTTTTTAGTGTTTTCCTGAATAGCTTGTTTTTCTGTATCTGCCATTATTTTTCGCCCCCTTTATGAAAGCTAATTAGTTTGGATAATGTGTCTTTTAAATCTTTTCTTTCAACTATTTTATCAATAAATCCATGTTCTAACAAAAACTCTGCGGTTTGGAAACCATCTGGCAATTGTTCTCCAATTGTCTGCTCTATAACTCTTTTACCTGCAAAACCTATCATTGCTCCTGGTTCTGCTAAAACAATATCTCCTAAACTTGCAAATGATGCTGTTACACCACCATATGTTGGGTCTGTCAATACTGATATGTATAGCAATCCTGCTTGGTCCAGTTTTGTTAGTGCTGCTGTGGTTTTTGCCATTTGCATTAATGATATAATTCCTTCTTGCATTCTTGCTCCACCTGATGCTGCAAATATTATTAATGGTAGCCTTTTTTCTATTGCTTGTTCTACTGCATATGTTATTTTTTCGCCAACAACAACTCCCATACTTCCCATTAAAAATCCACTATCCATTATACATATAATAACATCTTCACCATTTATTTTACCTGTTCCAGCTGATACCGCCTCTTCAATCCCTGTCTTCTCTCTTAATGATTTTAGTTTCTTTGGGTAATCTTCTAATTCAAGTGGATTGCTTGTTTCTATGTTTATATCAAATTTTTTGTATGTATCTTTGTCTATTATTGATTCTAGCCTTTTATTTATATGCATTCTGAAATAATGTCCACAATTTGGACAAACACTTAAATTTTCTCTTAGTGTTTCTTTGTAGATTATTTCTTTGCATTTTTCACATTTTGCCCATTTTCCAACTGGTATGTCTATTCTTGTTTTTTTGTTCTTTTCTGGTAAATTCCTTTTTTTAATTTTATCAACAATCATTTTTTAACCCCTATATAATAATATTTTTATAAATAACGAAAGTTTTCTATAAAACTTGTGTCAAAATTTCCCCTAATAAAATCTGGATTTCTTATAATTTCAAATAAAAAATCTCTATTAGTCTCAACACCATCAATAACAAGCTCTTCTAAGGCCCTTTTCATTTTACTAACAGCTTCATTTCTATTTGCCCCAAAAACAATAATTTTAGCAATCATTGAGTCATAATTAGGTGGGATCGTATAACCTTCATAAATAGCAGAATCAATCCTTATTCCATTTCCACCCGGCAAATTAAGACCTGTAATCTTACCTGGACATGGCATAAATTTCTTTTTAGGATTTTCTGCATTTATCCTGCATTCAATCGAATGCCCCCTAAACTCTATATCTTTTTGCTTAATTTTCAATTCTTCACCTGCTGCAATTTTTATCTGACTTTTTACAATATCAATCCCTGTACGCATTTCTGTAATTGGATGCTCAACTTGAATTCTAGTATTCATCTCCATAAAGTAAAAATTTTTGTCACTATCAACTAAAAACTCAACAGTTCCACAACTTGAATAATTCGCAACTTTTGCCGCTTTAACAGCAGCCTCTCCCATTTTCTTTCTAAGTTTGTCATCAACAGCAGTCGAAGGAGTTTCCTCTATCATTTTTTGGTGATTTCTTTGAATTGAACAATCTCTTTCTCCTAAATGAATTACATTGCCATGTTCATCTGCTAAAATTTGAATTTCCACATGTCTAGGATTTTTAACAAATTTCTCTATATAAATCTCATCATCATTAAAAGAAATCTTTGCTTCTTGCTTTACAATATTAAAATTGGTCTCCAATTCCTGATTATTATTCGCAATTCTAATACCTTTTCCACCGCCACCAGCAGCCGCTTTTAGCATAACAGGATATCCTATTTTGTTTGCAATTTTTAGTGCATCCTCAACACTTTGCACACTTCCATCAGACCCAGGAATAACTGGAACACCTGCCTTTTTCATCATTTCCTTAGCATTAGACTTATTACCTAACAAATCAATCACATCAGCCTTTGGGCCTATAAACTTAATATTACTCTCTTCACAAATCTTAGCAAACTGCGAATTCTCTGACAAAAAGCCAAAACCCGGATGTATGCTATCAGCCTTAGTTATGCAAGCCGCTTCAATAATATTCTTAATATTCAAATAGCTCTTTGTAGAAACCGCAGGACCAATACAAACAGCCTCATCAGCAAGCTTAGTATGCAAAGCATCCCTATCAGCCTCTGAATAAACCGCAACTGTCTTAATATTCATCTCCTTGCAGGCTCTAATAATCCTTACTGCAATCTCTCCACGATTAGCAATCAAAATCTTATTCATTTAACTTCTCTCCTTTTAGAATATTGCCACTGGGGACGGACCTTTTTGGCAATTTTTTGCCATCAGGGACGGTCCTTCTTGGCAATTTTTTGCCAAAAAGGTCCGTCCCCAGTGGCAATATTTTATACTAGTGCAAATGTTAATTCTCCTTTTGCTGCTACTTTTCCGTCTACTGTTGCTATTGCTTGCCCTACTCCGATTGGCCCTTTTCTTTTTATTATGCTTACTTCTAGTTTTAATATATCCCCTGGTACTACCATTTTCTTAAATTTCATTTTGTCTATTCCGCCAAACAATGCGTTTTTACCTTTGTTTTCTTCCATTGATAGTATTGCAACTGCTCCTGTTTGTGCCAAACTTTCTGCTATCAATACTCCTGGCATTATTGGATTTCCTGGGAAGTGCCCTTTGAAGTACCATTCGTCTTCTCTTACTTTTTTGTATGCTATGGCACTTTCCCCTGGTGTATATTCTTCCACTTCGTCTATCATCAAAAATGGGTCTCTTTGTGGAATTATTTTTTCTATTTCTTCTTTTCCTAACATTTTCCTTGTCCTTTATACTATATTTAGATTTTTATTCAGGTTTTATCTATAAACCATAATCCTGCCCAAGTCTGCTTTTGCAGATTATATTTCTATTTCGAACAGTGGTGTTCCGTATTCTACTGCTTTTCCGTCTTCTACAAGGATTTTTGATATTTTTCCTGCATATTCTGCTTCTATTTCGTTCATTAATTTCATTGCTTCTATTATGCAAAGTGTTTCTCCCACTTTTACTTCTTTTCCAAGTTCTACATAACTTTCTGCTGTTGGTGATGGTTTTGAGTAAAATGTTCCTACCATTGGTGACTTTACTATTTTGATGTTTTCTTTTTCTGTTGGTTGATTTTCTTGTGGCTTTTGGTTATTTGTTTCGCTTGGTATTGTTTGTTTTACTTCGTTTTCTTGATTTGCTGTAACTATTATTTTTTCTTCTTTTGCCATACTGATTTTTGTCCCGTCTGGAAAGTCTATACTTATAGATGATAATTTTGAATTTCCCATATCGTCTATTAATTGTTTAATTTTTTCGTATTCCATTTTTTTGTTTGTATGAGCTATTTAATAGTTTAAATACTCATATACTCCTTTCTTACTTTTTTAAATCTTTCTTAATATGATACTTGCATTATGACCGCCAAATCCTAGTGAATTTGACATTACTGTTTCTACTTTTGTATTTACAATTTCATTTGGTGTTATATCAAGGTCACATTCTTCATCTTTTTCCTTGTAATTTATAGTTGGTGGAATTATTTGGTCTTGTATTGCTTTTACGCAAAAAATTGCCTCTATTGCACCAGCTGCTCCTAATAAGTGACCTGTGTTCCCTTTTGTTGAACTTATTTTTACTTTTTTGCTTGCTTCTCCAAAAGCCTTTTTAATTGCCATAGTTTCTGTTGTGTCATTTAAATGTGTTGATGTCCCGTGGGCATTTATGTAATCAATTTCTTTTGGGTTTATTCCAGCGTCTTTTATTGCTCTTTCCATAGCTTTTGCTCCGCCAATTCCTTCTGGTTCAGGAGATGTTATGTGATATGCGTCTGTTGTTGCGCCAAATCCAATAACTTCTGCATAAATTTTTGCATTTCTTTTTTTCGCATGCTCATATTCTTCTAAAACAAGCATTGCAGCACCTTCGCCCATTACGAACCCATTTCTTTCTTTATCAAATGGAATACTTGCCCTTGTTTTATCTTCTGAACTAGAAAGTGCTTTCATATTTTCAAAACCTGCAATTCCAAGTTTACATATAGCAGCCTCTGTACCACCTGCTATAATTGCATCTTCTCCACCACATTTAATAGTTTTATAAGCCTCGCCTATTGCATGTGTAGATGACGCACAAGCTGTAACTATTGAAATTGACTCTCCTTTTAACCCTAAATCAATTGATATATTTCCTGCTGGCATATTTGAAATAGCCATAGGAATGAACATTGGTGAAACTCTTCTATTTCCTTTTTCATTTAATATCTTTGATTGTTCTTCAATTGTAATTAATCCACCAATCCCTGAACTTACAAAAATTCCAACTCTATCTAAATCTGTATTATCTGCTGAAATTCCGCTATCTTTCAAAGCCTCTCTTGCTCCAATAATTGCAAATTGAGAACATCTATCTAATCTTTTAGCCTGTTTTGCTTCAAAATGCTCCAACACATCATAACTCTTAACTTCTCCTGCTAAGCTAGTCTTAAATCCTGTTGTATCAAATAACGAAATTTTATCAATTCCACACTTTTTTTCTTTAATTGCTTGCCAGTTTTCTTCAACTGTATTTCCTATTGGGCTAATCGCCCCTAAACCTGTTATAACAACTCTTCTTTCCATTTCTCTCTCCCACGGGTGTTTTTGGGGACATTCCTTAAAAACACCCTATTTATATATCTTTTTTAATCACATTATTTTTTTCGTTCTATGGGTGTTTTTAAGGACTGTCCCCAAAAACACCCTAAACCACACTACATTACCATTCCGCCATCAACTTGAAGCACTTGCCCAGTAATATAAGAACTATCATCAGACGCCAAAAACTTAACAACATTAGCCACATCATCAGCCGTCCCCATACGTCTAAGCGGAATATTTTTAGCAATCTTAGCCTTAACATCGTCTTTCAAAACAGATGTCATATCAGTCTCTATAAATCCTGGTGCAACTGCATTTACAAGAATATTTCTTGAAGCAACTTCTTTTGCTAAGCTTTTTGTAAATCCAATTATTCCTGCTTTGGATGCTGAATAATTTGTCTGTCCCGCATTTCCTGAAATTCCAACAACTGATGAAATGTTTATTATTCTTCCGCTTCTTTTTTTCATCATATAAGGAACTACATTTTTCGTAACATTAAAAGTACCTATCAAATTAACATTTATAACACTTTCAAAATCTTCCTTTTGCATTCTCAAAATAAGCATATCTTTTGTTATTCCTGCATTGTTTACTAAAACGTCAATTGCTCCAAATTCATTTATTACTTCATCTACAAATCTCTTTGTATCATCAAAATTTGATACATCTCCTTGTACTGCTAAGCACTTTACATTGTAACTCTCAATTTCTGCTTTTACATTTGACAATTCTTCATTTTCTTTTCTGTAATTGATTGCAATATCATAACCTTCTTTTGCAAATTTTATTGCAATTTGTTTTCCTATTCCACGTGTTGCACCTGTTATCAAGGCTACTTTCCCCATTTTTATCACTTTTCCTTCCATTTTATATTTAAAATTACCTAAATTTTTACTATATTAACTTTTCAAAATTTCAATTGCATCTTCCAATGTTTTAACATCACATATGTTTAAAATCGTAATTTCCCTATCGCCCTTTTCTTTTTTCACAAATCCTGACAAAGTCTTACCTGGACCAATTTCAACAAAAGTATCTACTCCATTATTTAGCATATTTTCTAATGTTTTCGAAAATCTAACTGGATTTACAATATGTTTTGCTAAGATTTCTGTCATATCATCATTTGCCGAATATGGCTCTCCGTCTAGATTTTTTATTACTGTTGAACTAAATGGTTTAAATTCCACCTTATCCAACTCAGCTTTCAAAGTTTCTGAACTTTTCTGTAATTTTTCAGTATGAAATGGCCCAGCTGTATTTAATATCCTTACCTTTTTTGCCCCCATTTCTTTTGCTAGCTTCTCAGCTTCCAATATTCCTTCTTCTTCACCAGAAATTACAATTTGCTCTTTTGTATTGAAATTTGCTGGAACTACAAAACCATTGTTTACCTTTTTACAAACTTCAACTATTTGCTCTTCATTTAGCCCAAAAACAGCTGCCATTTTCCAATTTCCTTCTGGTAACAAGTTTTGCATATATTCTCCACGTTTTTGGATAAGTTTAATTGCATCTTGTGTTGATAATGCACCGCCACTCACTAATGCTGCATACTCACCTAAACTAAGCCCAGCAGACATTTCAGCTTTTATATTGTTCTTTTTTAAAATTTCCAATATAGCTAAACTCATTGTTAAAATTGCACTTTGAGTATATTTAGTTTCATTCAAGACTTCTTCTTCACCTTCAAAAGAAATTTTTGCAATGTCCATTCCTGTTATTTCTTGTGCTAAATCGTATACTTTTCTTGCTTCTTCATATTTTTCATAAACATCTTTTCCCATTCCAATTTTTTGAGTTCCTTGACCCGGAAATAAAAATCCAATTTTCATACTATTCTTCTCCTTTTGATGTTTTTGGGGACGGAGCAAAAAACATCACTTAGGTTGTTTTGCTCTGCCAGCAAGGTCTGTCCCCAATGGCAATTTATTGCCAAAAAGGTCCGTCCCTGTTGGCAATTTTTCAAATTTATTGCAAAATTCTGCTATAAATTCATTTCTTTCAACTTCAATATCAAATTCTTTTTTTATTGATGTTGCAATATCTTTTATTTCTTCTGCAAATTTTTCTTGCATTGTGTTTAACCCTATTCCAATCACCAAGCATTTTATTTTTTCGCCTACTACTTTGCTTTGGGTTAAAATTCCACCAATTTTTTTACCTTTGTAAACTATGTCATTTGGCTCTTTTATATTTAGGTTAATTCCATATTTTTTTCTAAAAATTTCTACAATGATATTTGCAATTTCAATAGTCAGTCCTTCCATTGTCTGAACTTTGCAATCTGTTCTTATTAAAAATGAAAATGCTATGTTGTTTGGTTCGTCTGTATGCCAGATTCTTCCGTGTGTTCCTTGTCCTTTTGTTTGTTTATCTGCCATAATAAGTAGTCCGCTTGTTGCTCCTTGCTCATATTGTCTCCATATTTCGTTTTGGGTTGAGTCTATTTCTTTATAATAAATAACTTTTCTTCCTAATTCTTTGGTTTTTAGCCCTTTCAGTTTTAATTCGTTTTTAAATTCCATCTACTTTTTGCCTACCTTCTATTTTTCGAACTTTTCTTATTTTTTTAATTGTTTATTAATTATGTCCAAATTTGCTTGTCTTTTTATCTTATTTGTGGTTGTTTTTATTAGTGGCTCTTCTGTTAAAATAATTCCCCTTATGGCCTTATATTGGGGCATAAGTTTGTTTATTTCTTTAATTTTTCCTGATATTGCTTCTCTAATTTGTTCTTCTGTTTCAACTTTGTATGCTTCTTTTATTCTTTTTTTATCTATAACAACTTTTACATTTATTTTGATGTCATTTTTGTCTTCTGACATTTGTTTTCCAAATATGAATGATTCATTTACTCCTTCAATTCTATTTACTAAGTTTTCTATTTCTTCTGGGAAGATATTCTTTCCATTTTTTAGTACAATTACACTCTTTTTTCTTCCACAAATAAATATATATCCTTCTTCATCTATTCTAGCCAAATCGCCAGTTCTAAACCATCCATCTTCCATAACTTCATTTGTAGCTTTTTCATTTTCAAAATAGCCAAGCATTATGCTAGGTCCTTTTACTAGCAGTTCTCCTATACAATCACTGTTTTTATCGACTACTTTTGCTTGCACACTTGGAACTGCTTTTCCAATTGAACCTATTTTATGGTACTCTTTTGTTCCTATTCCCACTACTGGTGATGTTTCTGTTAGTCCATATCCTTGAACTAAGTTAAGTCCTAATAATCTATATTTTTCTTCTATTGTTTTTTCTAATGCTGCTGCTCCACTTATAAATAATTTGATTTTCCCACCTAACATTTCGTGGATTTCTTTAAAGTGTTGTTTCCTTTCTTCTATTGGCAAATTTTTATATTTTTCTTCTTTTTCAAGTATTTCTGCTAGTTTTCCTTGTTTTTCAATCTTGTTTCTAATTATTTTAAATATTCTTTCATAAATTGCTGGTACACAAGCCATTACTGTTACTTGATATTCTTTTAGATTTTCTACAATATGTCTTATTCCGTCGCAGAATACTGTTGTTGCTCCTTTGTATAATGAAAATAGAAATCCTACTGTACATTCAAAAACATGATGTATTGGAAGTATTGAAAGTAATGTATCATCTGAGTTTACATCTAGTATACTTCCTATATCCATTAAATTTGAGCATATATTTTTATGTGACAATGCTACTATTTTTGGTTCTGATGTTGTTCCTGATGTAAATAGCATTATACTCATTTCTTCTGGATTTATTTTTGCGTCAATAAATCTTCTATCTCCATTTTCAATTAATTTATTTCCCACTTTTATTAGTTCTTTTTGTGAAAATACTCCATTTGTGTTATGCTCTAAATCCATTGATATCAAATGTTTTAATTTCCCGGTTTCACTACTTTTTATTTTTTCTAGTGTTTTTATATATTTCTCTGAGCAGAATATTGCTTCTACTTCTGATTTTTTTATTAGATGTTTTAGTTCGTTTTCTGTTAATGATTTGTCCAATGGTACTACTATTCCTGTTCCACATACTATCGATAAATATGCTATTTCCCATTCATATCTGTTTTCTCCAATTACCGCTATCCTTTTATCTTTTAATCCTAAATCTATTAATACTGTTCCGTATAGCATCTACCATTTGTCTTGCTTCTTTGTGTGTTATTGTTTTATATTTTCCTTTTTCTTCTCTTATTTTATATGCTATTTTTTCTCCATATAAGCTGTTTGTTTTTTCTAACATATCTTTTAAGTCTGTAATTTTTAAAGTTTTATTTTCTTTGGCTTTCATAAATTACCACCTATCATTTTTGTTTTTTGTATGTTATATTTATACCACATTTTTTTCGAATTGTGATTAGACTGGCAGGTCAGTACAAAAAAAATAAACTCGAATTATTAAACTTTTTCGTCTAATAATTCGAGTTCATCTCGCATGCCAATAGGCACAGACCTTGCTAGCAGATTCCTGCCAAAAAGGTCCGTCCCCAAAAACATTATTTCTTCCAAAATACTGCTCTCAATCCATATGGGCAACCCCAAGGGGCTCCCGATATTGAACCTTCTTTTTTATCTATTATTATTTCTTTTAAACTACTACATTCTAAAAAAGCATTTGCATCTATTCCTTCTATACTTGCTGGTATTTCTAATTTAGATAATTTGGTATTTGGGAAACTATAATATCCAATATACTTTATATTACTAGGAAGCCTTAACTCTTTTAGGTTGGTTTTGTAATAGAAAGCTCCACCATATATATATTCTACTGTATCTGGAATATTGTATGTTTCCAAGTTCTGCGTTGCAATTCTTACTGATTTCCCATCTTTACCTAATATTAAAATTCCGTCTTCTGTTTTATAAGTTTGATTGTCTTCTGATATTGTTACCCTTGTATTTATTCCAGCAAATGCTTGACTATGTATATCATTAACTTTTGCAGGTAAATATAATTCTGGTACATTTATTCCAGAAAGTGCCCAAGCATAAATTGCTTCTAAATTTTCTGATAATATCAATTGTTTTAAATTCCCTTCTGATGCAAATGCATGGTGTTCGATTTTTTTTACTGTATTTGGCAATGTAAATGAACTTTTATTTTGTGTATATCTATAAATTATCGTCATCTCTTTATCGTATAAATTTCCATCTTGACTTTTAAAATATGGATTTTCTTCGTCAACATTAATAGCTGTTATAGTATAATTAAAGCTTGTGTGAATTTTTTTTACATTTTTTGAAACATTTATTACCGTATTTCTTGGATATGACGAAAAAACTCCTGTATCAATGCTTTCGACTGTTTCTGGTATATCTATTACATCCATATTAGCTAAAACAAAATATATAGTTTTACCATCTTTTGACATTAATGAACCACTGTCAAAACTAAAATTTCTATTATTAGCTGATATCTCTATATTAAACAATTTATTATCATCAGTAAATGCTGACCCTTGTATGGCTGTTACTGTTGAAGGTACTTTTATTTTTTCTAAGCTTGTGCAACTTCTAAATGCAAAACCATTTATTGTTGTAATTCCTTCTGATATTTCTAACTCTTTTAATTTATAACAATTATCTAACATTGATATCGGTATTTCTTTTAACTGTTTCGGAAAATTAATTTCTACCAGTGATGTACACATTCCAAAAGCTAACTCACCTATTTGTGATACACTATCTGCTATTTTGATTGTTTTCAATGCTATACATGATTGAAAAGCATAAGCAGCAATTCTTTCAACACCTTCTTCTATTACTACATTTTCCAAAGTTGGATTTCCTGAAAAGGCATGCTCACCTATCTCTTTTACTGTTCCTGGAATTACTATACTTCGTAAACCTGGTACATCTCTGAATGCTCCTGCTCCTATTTTAGTTACATTTTGTGGTATTATTATTGATCCTGTTGCTTCATCCATTAAGTCCAAATTTCTATCAGATGACATTAATTCTCCATCTATTATTATATATGGGCTTACTTTTATGCCAATCTCTTGTGCCCATTTCTTCTCATTTTCATTTTGAGAAAAATAAAATAGCTCTCCTTTTATTACTTCAAAATTATCTACATATTTTTTATTCGAATTTTTTAGAACAGTATATATATTTCCTTCTTCTTGTACTGAGTCATATATTAATGCATTTTTACCAGCATATAATGCTCCTTCTTCAAAACTTCTGTCGTTTGCAATTCTTTCTGTTAAATATAATTCGTATTCTTCTGCTACTGCTGATAGTTCTGTTTTGAATTTTGCTTCTCCGGGCTTTTCCTATTGTTCCATTTTCTCCTGTTAGTGTGGCTACTGTTACTCCGTGCTAATATTAATAATACAATTATCGTTATTACTAAACTTATTAATGTTATTCCTTTTATTTTCTTGTCTCGCATTTGTCTTTCTCCTTTGTTTTTCTTAGTGTTATTTTATCATTCACAAAAGAATTACGTCAACAAGTGTCTCATTACTTTATATATAAAAAATTAAACCAAGTTAGTAGACTATCATCTCCTTTAACTTGGTTTATATTTTTCAGTTATACCATTTTTAGTTTTTCTAACTTCTTTTGGTCTATTTTCACTATGTCCATTATATCTTTATCACTCATTTGCTTTTGTAGCATCTCTTTTACTATTTGCGTTATTGTTTTGGTTATTCCTAATTTTTCTCCTTTTTGAAATTGCATTTCTCTATCTTTTTTTATAACTTCTATTATCATTTCTTTATCACCTGACCTTTCTAATTTATCAATTATATCTTTTGTTT
>CAOPES010000010.1 GCA_948502395.1 uncultured Clostridia bacterium
CACTTTTGTACTATATCAGATTTTATATACTTTTTCAATATTTTTATTCAATTTTTTTCAACTTTTCATCGCAAAATTCGACATTTCTCGACATTCCTAAATTTTAACTATTATATGGTCTTGTTCTGCCTTACAGCACTTTACTTCAACAATCTCATTTTCAACTCCGCTTCCATCAACTTGACTTTCATCTTTCACCAAATAAGCTTGTACATAATTCTTAGTATGTCCCTTATACACTCCGTCTTTCTCTTCTTCAAAAAGTACCTGAACAGTTTGCCCTACATAACCTTCGTTGTATTCCTTCTCATTCACATTTGACAATTCTATCAACCTTTGGCTTCTTTGTTCCTTTTTATTTCCGTCAATTTGTTCTTTCATAGCAGCAGCTTTTGTGCCTTTTCTTGGAGAGTACTTAAAAATATGCATTTTATAAAATTTTATTTCCTTCAAAAATTGATATGTCTCTTCAAATTCTTTCTCTGTCTCTCCTGGAAATCCTACAATTATATCTGTTGTCAATATCACATCATTATAATTTTTTCTTAATATTGATACTATTTTTCTAAATTGTTCAGTCGTATATCTTCTATTCATTCTTTTTAAAGTTTCATCACAACCGCTTTGCAATGATAAATGAAAGTGATGGCATATTTTTTCTAACTTTGTTAGCCTTTTCATAAATTCTTCATTTATTAATAATGGCTCTATTGAACCTAATCTAATTCTTTCAATACCGTTTATTTTGTTTATTTCTTCCAATAAATCGATTAATCTATATTCTTTTTTATTTTCTTCAAATTTAAAGTCTTTTCCATATGATGCTACATGTATTCCAGTAATTACAACTTCTTTTATTCCTTCTTTTGCAATCTTCTTTATTTCAGATATTATGCTTTCTGGTTTTCTACTTCTTACTCTTCCACGTGCATATGGGATTATGCAATATGAACAAAATCTATCACAACCATCTTGCACTTTTATTACAGCTCTTGTTTTTTCTGTATATGTTACATCTCCAAAGTCTACAAATTCCTTTTTATACATAACATCTTCTATTTCAACTAATTTTTTTGGTTCATTTTCTGAATTTTCCACAATAGCATTAGAACAACTTAAAGAATTTTCATTTTCTTCTGCAAATTCTTCTACATATTTTACTATTTCTTTTTTTTCGTTATTTCCTAATATTAAGTCTATTTCTTCTATTTTTTCTAGTTCACTTTTTGCTACTTGTGCATAGCAACCACATGCAACTACAATGGCTTGGTTGTTTATTTCTTTTACTCTACGAAGCATTTGTCTGGATTTTCTGTCTGACATATTTGTTACTGTACATGTGTTTATTACATATATATCAGCTTTTTCGTGTTGATTTACAATTTCGTATCCACTTTCTATAAACTTTTGCACCATTGCGTTTGTTTCGTATTGATTTACTTTACACCCGAAGTGTTATGAAAGCTACGTTTTTTCTTTTATTCTCCATTTTATATTTCGTTCCTTTCTTCTTTCAATGCATGCTCTCAAAAATATCGCAAAAGAATACTCTAATGCGATATTTCATTGTTTACCTATATTATTATCTTCTTGCCTTTCCTTCTAATGCATCTAAATTGTCTAATGCTTTTCCTGTTCCTAATGCTACACATGATACAGTGTCTTGTGCTATCATTACATTTATGCCTGTTTTTTCTTGTAATAATTTGTCTAGCCCATCAACTAAGCATCCGCCACCTGTCATGTATATTCCTTTGTCACTTATGTCTGCTGCTAATTCTGGTGGTGTTCTCTCTAATACACTGTGTACAGCGTCTACTATCATCATTGCTGGTTCTATTAGTGCTTCTAGCATTTCACTTGAATATACTGTTATTGTTTTTGGTAATCCTGTTGATAGGTCTCTTCCCCTTATTTGCATATCTGTGTCTTGAATTTTTGGGAATACACATCCGATATTTACTTTTAGGTCTTCGGCTGTTCTTTCTCCTATTACCATATTGTGTTTTTTCTTGATGTATTTTACGATATATTCGTCAAATCTATCTCCTGCGACTTTTAATGATGTGCTTACAACTGATCCACCTAGCGAAATTACTGCTATATCTGTTGTTCCACCACCTATATCTACTACCATATTTCCACATGGTTTTGATATGTCTATTCCTGCTCCTATTGCTGCTGCTATTGGCTCTTCAATTAAATATACTTTTCTTGCTCCTGCTTGTGATGCTGCATCTATTACTGCTTTTTTCTCTACTTCTGTTACTTGTGATGGTATGCATATCATTATTCTTGGCGCAAAAATAAATTTTCCACATATTTTGTTTATGAAGTATTTTAACATTTTTTCAGTTACTGTGTAGTCTGAAATTACTCCGTCTCTTAGTGGTCTTGTTGCTACTATGTTACCAGGTGTTCTTCCTAACATTTTTCTAGCTTCTTGTCCAACTGCTAGAACGTCTCCTGTAATGTTGTTTACTGCAACAACAGATGGCTCTCTTAATACTATTCCTTTTCCTTTTACATATGCTATTACTGTTGCTGTTCCTAAATCGATACCGATATCTTGCCCCATTTTAAACATGCTTTTCATCCTTCCTTAACATTTTTGTTTCTCTTTTATTACAAATGTATTACGATTATATTACAAGTATTCAAATTTATCAACCCTTT
Organism: uncultured Clostridia bacterium; assembly: GCA_948502395.1. GTDB lineage: Bacteria > Bacillota > Clostridia > TANB77 > CAG-508 > CAG-269. The sequence goes on from CAOPES010000010.1 coordinate 2,677, forward strand.
TCATTGAATTTTTTATTTTTTTATATTATAATGTTTGTAGTTGATTTATTTGTCCGGGAGGAATTTATGGAACACTATAAATTTATATCAAAAAATGAAGAAGATACAAAAAAATTCGCACGAGAACTAGCATCAAAATTAAAACCAAAAGATGTGGTGGTTTTGACTGGTGAACTTGGCTCTGGCAAGACTAAGTTTGTGGAAGGATTTTTATCTTATTATGGCTTAGAAAATGAAATTTCTAGCCCTACTTTTACAATTGTAAATGAATACAGTAAAGACAATATAAATATATACCATTTTGATGTTTACCGTTTAGAAGATTGTTCAGAGTTTTATGAAATCGGCGGAGAAGAATATTTTGAAAATGGTATCTGTTTGATTGAATGGGGCGAGTTAATTGAAGAAGCTCTTCCTAAAAATTATATTCATATTGTCTTTAAAAAAGACACTGAAAATGAAGATTTGAGAATCTTGGAAATGAGTTCTATCAAGAGATTAGATTTGCAATAAATGCTATATTGACATTTACTTTTTACTATAAAATATGAAATTAAAAGGAGAAATTTTATTATGAAAATTTTAAGTATAGACACATCAAGTAATATTTGTGGAGTATCAATTTTAGAAGATACAAATTTAATATGTAAATTGGATGCAGACACTGGCAGAACTCACTCTGAAAATTTAATGCCAATGGTAGATGAAGCATTGAAAAAAGCTGAATTAAAGCCAGCTGACATCAATTTAATTGTTTGTGATATTGGACCTGGTTCATTTACAGGAATTAGAATCGGAGTTGCTACTGCAAAGGCCTTTTCTGACAGCCTAAACATCCCTTGTGTTGGAATTAGTTCACTAGAAGCTTTGGCTTATAAACCGATGTTTTTGGGGTATGTATGTAGTATGATTGATTGCAAAAATGATAATTGCTATTTTGCTTTATATGAGAAAAAAGATGATGGTTTGGAAGCTTTAATTGAACCACAGGCTGAAAATATTGAAAGTGCTTTGGCTATTTTAGATAGTTATTGTGTAGACACTTTAAATTCTGACTCTATTGCCTTTGTAGGTGATGGTTCTGATATTTATAAAACTGAAATTTCACAAACTTTTGAAAATGCTACTTTTTTACCTGATGAATTTAATGTTTTGAATTCTGATACTTTGGCTTTAGCTGGATTGTCTAAGTTTAATTCTGGAATTGAACTTGATGATGTTTTGCCTTTGTATTTGAAGAAACCACAAGCTCAAAGACAGTTGGAAGAAAGAGAACTTAATTTGAAAAAGTAAAATTTTATTATAATATCTTTTAAAGCTGCTGACTTTTGCTTAGTCAACAGCTTTTTGGTTTGTTAATAGTCTCGCTATTTTAAGTCTATTAATATTTCTTTTTCTTCTTGTATATCTATCTTACTATATTTTACGCCACATTCATCAAAAAGCTTTCTAGATGCTATGTTATTTTCAGAAGTAGCATATTTATCAGATAAATAAATAACTTCTTTAATTCCTGATTGAATAATAATCTTTGCACACTCATTGCAAGGAAACAAATCAACATAGATTTTCGCATCTTCTAAATCTTTTTTGCTACCCCTGTAATTCAAAATCGCATTCAATTCTGCGTGGCATACATATGGATACTTAGTATCTAAATTCTCTCCATCTCTGCCCCAAGGGAAACTTTCGTCGTCAAAACCATTTGGCGCTCCATTATATCCTATTGACAAAATTCTGTTGTCATTACTTACTATGCATGCTCCTACTTGTGTTGATGGGTCTTTACTTCTCATAGCTGATAACTTTGCTATCGCCATAAAATATTCATCCCAACCTATATAATCTTTTCTTTTTTCTCCACTCATATTATTACTCCTTCTATATTTTAAACTAGATGTGTCCCAGAATGGACATTTTGTCCAAAAAGAAACGTCCCCAAATGTCCCATTATTCGTACCATTCAAGTTCCCAATCGTCTAGTATTACTGTGTCACCTTGGCATACACCCATCTCTTTTAATTTAGCATCTATTCCCATATTTTTTAAGCATTTTTGTAGGTAATACATTGATTCATTGTCTTCTATGTTTACTCTTCCCATTAATCTTTGAATTGCTCTTCCTGTTACTATAAATACTCCATCTTCTTCTTTGATTTCCCATTCGTCTTTTTTGTCTTCTAAAGTATAGACAACTTTGTCTTCTATTTCTACCAATTCTTCTTTTGGCAATGTTTTTAGCACTTCTGCTACATGGTCAATTAACTCTTGAACTCCGTCTTTAGTTGCTGCTGATATTTTGTAAAGTTCTAGCCCTTCTTTTTTTGCTAGTTTTTCTACTTCTTTTAATAGTGTTTCATCTTGTATTACATCTGTTTTATTTGCTACTATTATTTGCTTTCTTGTTGATAGTTTTTCACTGTATTTTTTTAACTCTTTGTTTATTGCATAGAAATCTTCTACTGGATTTCTTCCTTCTTGTCCTGATACATCTAAGAAATGTAGTAATAAACGTGTTCTTTCAACATGTCTTAAAAATTGAATTCCAAGTCCTACACCTTCACTTGCACCTTCTATGATTCCTGGTATATCTGCTATTACAAAACCGTTTCCGTCTTTTGTTTTTACAACTCCTAGGTTTGGTATTATTGTTGTAAAGTGATAATTTGCAATTTTAGGTTTTGCGTCTGTTACTGTTGCTAAAAATGTTGATTTTCCTACATTCGGAAATCCTAGAAGTCCTACATCTGCTAACAATTTCAATTCTAGTATTAATTCTTTTTCTTCTCCTTTTTCTCCATCTTCTGAAAATCTAGGAGCTTGTCTTGTCGCTGTGGCAAAGTGTGAATTTCCTCTTCCACCTCTTCCACCTTTTAGAATTAGTTCAGTTTGGTTTGGTTCAGATAAATCTGCTACCACTTTTCCAGTTTCTGCATCTTTTACCACTGTACCTATTGGCACTTTAATATATAAGTCTTCTCCATATTTTCCATTGCAATGGCTTCCACTTCCATTATCTCCATTTTTAGCTTTGAACTTTTTATTATATCTAAAATCTATTAATGTATTTTTGTCTTTGTCAACTTGGAAATAAATATTTCCACCATTTCCGCCGTCTCCGCCGTCTGGTCCACCAGCTGCAACGTATTTTTCTCTTCTAAATGTCGCTGCACCGTTTCCACCGTCTCCTGATTTAATTATTATTTTTGTGTAATCTGTAAACATTTTCTCTCCTTTTTGAAAAGGTGTTTTTGGGGACAGTCCTAAAAAACACCCTCTCTATATTTTTCTAAATATACTTAATTTTTTCCCTTTAAGGTGTTTTTTAGGACTGTCCCCAAAAACACCTTTATTCAAAATAATCTAACTTCATTGCTCTTTTTACTTTTTTCATTGTTTCTTTTGCTATCTTTTGAGCCTTTGCTGTTCCTTCAATTAAAATTTTATCCACTTCTTCTGGATGAGCTTCATAATATGCTCTTTTTTCTCTAATTGGTTTCAATTCTTCAATAATATTTTTAGCTAATTGCTTTTTGCAAGCTACACATCCACGTTTTCCTGCTTTGCACTCTTCACATACTGTTTTTACTTCTTCATCTGTGCTAAATAATTTGTGATAATATGCAACCATACATATATCAGGATTTCCTAAATCGTCTTTTTTTATTCTGTTTGGGTCTGTTACTGCACTCATTACTTTTTTAGTGATTTCTTCTTCGCTATCTGATAGGTATATCGCATTTCCAAGTGATTTCCCCATTTTTTCGTTTCCGTCTAGCCCTTTTATTCTTTTTCCGCTTGATAATACTGCTTCTGGCTCTACTAATACTTCTCCATATATGCTGTTGAACTTTCTTACTATTTCACGACATTGCTCTATTAGCGGTAATTGGTCTTCCCCTACTGGTATCAGTTCTCCTTCAAATGCTGTTATGTCTGCTGCTTGGCTTACTGGATATCCTAAAAATCCATATGTTACACTTTCTCCAAATAACTCTTTCTTTTGCGCTATTTCTGTTTTTACTGTTGGATTTCTTTGTAATCTTGCTATTGTTACTAGGTTTGAATAAAATACTGTTAATTCTGCCACTTCTGGTATCATTGATTGTATGTATATTGTTGTTTTTTTAGGGTCTATTCCAACTGATAAATAGTCTATTGCTACTTCTCTGATGTTTTTTCTTACTTTTTCTGGGTTGTTAAAATTGTCTGTTAGCGCTTGAACATCTGCTATTAATATATATGGGTCATATTCTCCACTTTCTTGCATTTCTAATCTTTTTTTAAGTGACCCAAAATAATGACCTATGTGTAATCTCCCTGTTGGTCTGTCCCCTGTTATTATTCTTTTTTTCCCCATAACGCTTCTCTCCTTTTTTGATGTTTTTGCTTATTATACTATATTTTATGAGATTTTACAAGGTTTGTATCATATAATCAAATTTTTGCCACTGGGGACGGACCTTTTTGGCAATAAATTGCCAAAAAGGTCCGTCCCCAGTGGCAAAAATTTCGTCCCAGTGCCAAAAAAAGAGACTATATTCTAGTCTCTTTCGCATTACTTTTCAGGATTGCAATTCCGCCGTATGGTAACAAATAGTTGGTCGTTCCGTTTAGTGCAAATACTTCATTCCCATTTTTTAATTCATCTGGCACTGTTATATTTCTTGTACTTTCCCCCCGATTGAGTGCAACATACAAAGAGTTTTCTTTATTTTCTCTTTTAAAAATAAACAGGTCAGAATCCTTATATAATACTTCCGGATTGCAATTTTCTGATGCAAATTTCTTTCTAAAATTCCCAATTTCTCGATAGAACGAAAGCAGGTCTTGGTCTTCTTGTCCCCAATTATAACATTTTCTGTTAAATGGGTCTTTCCAACCATAAAGTCCAGATTCTGTTCCATAATATACGCATGGGTTTCCGATATAAAAGTATTGAAGCATTGTGCCTACTTTTAGTAAGCTTTTGGCATATTGATATTCTTCATAACTTAGGATTTCGTTTTCGTTTTCGAAGTTTCTAAATCCATCTGTATCGAAGTAATCATATCCTTTATGCCAAGGTGATGGTTGTTCATCTACCTTCCAGATATCCATAACGCCTGTTCTCATATATTGCTTTTTGGCAAATATGGTCATAGCTCTTATGGTATCGTGTGTGCTCAGTGAGAATAGTAAGCAGTCCACTGTTTCTTGCGGATAGTTTTCTACTATTTGTCGCATTTTTGCTTCTAAGTAGTCACTTTCTCCATATACCAAAAATTTCAGTGCTGCATTTGTTAATGGATAGCATGTTGGTGAGTCTATGCCTTTTCCAAAAACTTCTAAGTATGGGTCATCCCAATATTCTCCTACAATAAACATCGCTTTTTCTTTGTTAGCTCTGTTTCTAATTCCTTCTGCGAAGAATAATGGCTGGGCTTCTGATAAGTCCATTCTAAATCCGTCTACATATTTAGATAGTTTGGCAATTACACCATTTTCTCCATAAATGTAGTCTTGGAGACCTTTACTCCAGAAGTTATATATTGGCATATCTAAAAAACCATACCAACATTTTGCATTACCATTTTCATCCCACAAGAACCAGTCTCTATAAACAGAATTTGGATTGTGTAAAGCTTCCTGATAAATAGGGTTATCACTACAACAATGATTGCATGCAATATCCAAAATCAATTTCATTCCCCTGCTATTAGCTTTTTGATGTAGTCTGTCCAAGTCTTCAAACGTTCCTACTTCCGGGTCAATTTCCATATGATTTGTTGCTGCATACCGTTCATATCTAAGGGCACTTAAATTGATTGGTGATAAATAGATTATTCCTACTCCTAGGCTTTCTAAATAGTCTAGCTTTTCTTCAATTCCTTTAAGGTTTCCACCAAAAAAGTCATTGTTGTGGAAATGTCCATTTTCATCTCTTTGCCAATTAACTGGCGCTCCCCAAATACGATATTTCCGCCCTGGCTGTTGTTCTACAACATAATTTGGACTTTTGTGAAATCTGTCTACAAAAATTTGATAGACTAATTTTCCTTTTGCCCATCCAGGTACGGTGTAATCATTGTGAATTAGAATTCGCCAATATGGTGATTCTCCTTCTGTGATAAACGCTTGGTTGCTTTCCCTACTTATTTTGATTGCTTTTTCTTTTCCGTCGATTTTTACAAGAAAAAAGAAGAAGTATTCCCCGAGCTTATTAAATTGTACTTTTGTACAATATTCTACGGTTTTTTCTTCTTCTTTGGTTCTTTGTAATTCTTTTATTATTGACGGATTTTCTCCATGTCTGTTAAATAGTACTTTGCAGGTTTCAATATTGCCTACTTCTTTGCACAATTTTACTTTTATTTCAAAATTTTTCCCTAGCGCAATTTTCCGATTTTCAGGTACACATCTTACAGTTACATTGTTTTTCATGCTTTTACCCTCCCTTTATTTTAAAGTCGGATTTTGTCACTATTTGTTACAATTTCACTTTACTATATTTAGATACTTTTGTCAATAGATTTTAAAAATGTTTTCCTTTTCTACGTTTTTTATTTTTTGGCATTTCATCTTCATATTCTTCTACATATGATTTTCCAAATACTTCGTCTAATTTTGGTTTATCATTAACAGGTTGCATATCTTCTTTGATACTGTCATCTGTGTTTACTTCATTATGTTCAAAATAATCATTCTCATATTGTTCTTCGTCATATTCTACGCCAAATTCATTTTCGAATTTTCTTCTTCTTTTAATTAGTATACAAGATACTACAATTATAACTATTACAGCAATTGCACCTGTTGCTACTGCTACAATTAGCCACTTAGTTTCTTCATTCTTCTTATCATTATTTTGCTCTTTTTCTTCTTGCATTGCCATTACTTTTTTTACAGTTATTTTATATTCTACTTTTTCTTCTGTTTCTTCGTCTGTGACTGTTATTGTAATTACATTCTCTCCTTCTTTTAGGTCTTCATTTCCTGTTATTTCTATTTTTGCGTTTTCTCTGTTTGCAATTGCTTTTAAAGGAATTTCAGTTAAATCTTCTTTTAATTCTATTGTATATTCATATATGTCTGTTTTAAATTCTGGGTTTAAGTATATTTCATATTCTTCATCTATTGCTATTGATAACAATCCTAATTCTTCTTGTTCTGGATTTTCTTCTGGATTTTCTGTTCCTGTTTGTTCATCGTTTTCACCTTCTTGGTTACCTTCATCGATTACATTTGGTGTTACTTCGTCATCTTTTCCTGCTTGCCTTGCTACATATATTGTGTATGTATTTGTTGTTTTACCATCTGGCGCTGTTACTGTTACTTTTATTGGATTTGTTCCCACTTGTAAGTTATTGTATGGCCCACTTACAGAGTATTTTGCTCCTGGTGCTTGCACTTTTGCATATACTTGTACTGATGTTACGTTGTTTGGTACTGTTACATTGTATTTTGTTGTTCCTGCTTTAAACCCTGTAAAATCGTTTGGTGTTATTCCTAAGTTTGATAGTTTTGCATTGCTTGATGCTGTATTATTTGAAGAACTTCCACCATCTCCCGAGTTGTTGTTTGTCACATTTATTGTTTTGGGCTCGAAGCTTCTTACTGTACTTCCATTCTCATCTGTTACTGACCCTGTTAAAGTAATTGTTTTATTTCCTATTGAGTTTGGAATATATATTCCTGAAAGTGAAATATTCTTGTTTGAAACACTGTCTAAATCATTTCCTGTCGCTATGACTTTTCCGGTCTACAGATAAAGTTAAATTCCATTGTGCTCCTATTCCAGATACAGATATTGTTATTGGTTTATTAACATCACTATTAGCATTACACGAAATATTTGCGCTTGCAGCCTTCACTTCATTATCTTTTACTATTATTAATATTATCATTAAAATTAATATATAAATTATTCTTTTAATTATATTCTTTATATTCATTTTTCCCTCTTTCTATATATTTATATTACCAATTCCTAAAATAAATCTTTTTAGTACTAAAGTATCTCCTGTATCAGTATATGAATCTTTATTAACATCCATAGCTTTTCTATGTTCTCTATCAATAGTCTTTAATCCTAATACTACTTGCTTAGCTATTAAAGTATCTCCTGTATCAATATAGCCATCTCCATTAATATCTCCCAATTTTGCTACAGTATATATTTTATTATCAATATTTATAATATCTGTTGTTGCTAAATTCTGTTCATTAGATATGGCTACACCATTATTTTTTGTAGCTGAAATAACATTATGGTTTGCCTTAATATCATTCAATTTTATTCCTGGCTCAGCTATTATATATGAACCATCTATTACAAAATTGTTTTTACCTGTTACTGGTGGGTTAGGCTTTGTTTGCTCTCCCCCTGGTTGATTTGGTACTTGATAAATATCTGTTTTTGTATTAACAGGTGTCAAATAATCATTCGTAACATAGCCTTCTCTACCATTTACTCTAACCCTAGACCAACCGCTATTATTTTCATTGTAATTTAACATCAATACTGGTGTATTTCTTTTTAAATATTCTATTGTTGTGGCTGATGAGCTATACCCGTTTCTTATTGCAACACTATAATAATTAGAACTTATAAAATATAGTGTTCCATCATTTGTCGTCAAACTGCTTGGTAGTTTTACATATGTAGGCATATTTTTGTATACTGGAATTACAAATGTCAATTCATTATTTAACCAACCATTGTTTAAGTACTCGTCAAATAACATTTTTGCTTGATTTGTTGGGTCTTGAATATTTGTCATATATTGATGCCAATATAACCCTGTTGAGTTATCTGCTATTACATCAAATTTGAATGTATATTTTGTATTTTGTCCTACTTTTACATATGAATTTGCTATTAATTTTGCTCCTTCTATTAGTGCTGTTCTTGGTGAGTTCCATCCAGCTCTTGATGCATATGCTAGTCCCCTTTGTATATTTCCTTCTCCGTCTGATGCTCCATAGTTGAAGAAATTGTATGTATTTGGATATGTTGCATCTCTACCATTTATCATACTTGGCAATTCTTTTCCCTTGCCTAACTCTTGAAATATTTTTACCGTTATGCTTAATGCGTTTTCTCCTGATGCCTGTGCTGCATCATATATCATTTGTGCATATGATACTCCATTTACACTTCCTGCTAGGTATGTTCCTTGTACTGCATTTTGTATCTGTTCAATTGGTATTACTGTTTGATTTGATAGGTCTAAAAATTGGAATATTGTTGTTTCTGTTAAGAAGTTTCTAGGGTCTAAATAATAATTTACTATTCTTCTTGATGCACAATAATATCCTTTATCTCCTTGGCTACCACAAGGACATAGCCATGCTCCATTGCTTTCGTGAATTGTATTTCTTAGGCATTTATTTTCATTATTCGCACTTGTTAAGTCATTCCAATCTATGTCTGTATAAAATGGCTTGAATTTCCAATTTGTATGTCCTGTGTCTTCTATTAATTTGTTTAACATTATTTTATAGCTTTCTGGAAATGCATCTATTCCATTATTGTTGTTGCTGTTTGCATTTATTGTTACTTGATTGTATGTCGATGCTTGTACTTTATTTGGTATTAAAAAGACTATTAGATTAAATATTGTTATTGATATTAATATTATTATGATTGCGTTTTTTAAGAATATTTTTTCTTTCATCTTTTGCCTCCTAATTTATTTCTTTTGTTACATAATTCGTCTCATTTTACAATTTTAGTATATCATTACAAGTCGAAATTGGCAACATTTATCTCATTTGTAATATAATTGTAATAATATTACACTATTATGTAATTTTTAATATACTTCTTCCCCATTTTATATATTTGTGATATTATTTTAGTATGTTATTAATTTAATAGAAAGGAGGTGTAACTATGGAAGAAAAGAAACGTGTAACAATAAGTTTAGGCACAGCTATATGTATGGTTATAATCTTTTTATTAGTAATAGCTCTTATTCTTTTAAGTATATATACTTATGCTCTAAAAAATACTAATACACAAAAAAGCAATATATCTAGCAATACTGATGTTGCTGATGCTTCACAATCTGCTACTGTTGATACTTCTAAGGATGAAGTTACAAAACCTGTTGAAAATGTTGGAACAGAATTGAATATTAATGATAGTATTGTTAAGACTTTAACTCATAAGATAGCTTTTAATACAAATGCTAGAGCTAGTATTTATAAAGTTGGAAGTTTTAATTCAACTACTATTCCTAATGATTTGATGTTAAAATTAGGTTGGGATAGTATTGAAAATAAACCACAAATAACTGGTAATAATCCGCTTCCTAACGAAACAATAACAAAAAACTCAATGAGCCAAAGTATTGCAAGTATTTTCGGTTCTACTGTAACTTATACTGATGCTTCTTTTACAGTTGTTGATGTTGAAACTTTTCATGGATATCGTGGAATGTTTGGTTCTACTGTAAATTATTCTAATAATGCATATTCAATAGAACTTTTCCAAGGTGGTGGCGGTGATTGTCCATTTATCCACGAACAAGTTACTAAAGCTTTGAAATATAATAATAAAATAGAAGTTTATGTAAAAACTGCTTTTGTAGATACTAAATATGTTGAAAGTTCAGATAGTTTTGAATATATTCTTTATAAAGATTTTAATTTTGCTACAAATACTTTTAATAATCAATTGTCAAAAATTGCTGCAACTCAAAAAATGCCAGAATTATCAAGTGATTTTAATACATATGTATACACATTTGATTTAGATAGTTCTAATGGAAACTACTATTTAAGTGGATTTAATATGGCAAAATAAATATTTAAACAATAAAAGAGCTAAAATATTTTGGCTCTTTTGTTATTTTTAATGTATACAAAATTCTTGACTTTTTATAAAAAACTATGTATAATAAAAATAGAAAATAAGAAACCACAGAGTGGTTGCCAAAGTTTGTTTAAAAATAAACCATTTCACTTGGCATAGCAGAATGGTTTATTTTTTATGCCTTATGTAGTAAACTATTTTGTCTAGCGAACATTTAAAATTTTTAATATTTTTATAAGGTCTGTCCCCAATGGCAAAAAATTGCCAAAAAGGTCCGTCCCTGTTGGCAAAATAGAAAAAGCGCCTAAGCGCTTTTTCTTAATTTAACCATTCTGGATTTTCTAAATACCAATCAATTGTTTTAACAATTCCATCTTCAAACTTTGTTTTTGGAAGCCAGCCTAATTCTTTGCTAATTTTAGTTGGGTCAATAGCATATCTATAATCATGACCTTTTCTATCTTCTACGTGTTCAATTAAATCTTCTGATTTTCCTAATCTTTGTAAAATTAGTTTTACTATTTCGATATTTCTTTTTTCATTATGTCCACCAATGCAATATCTTTCTCCTGAAACTCCATTGTGGAATACTAAGTCGATTGCTTCGCAGTGATCTTCTACATATAGCCAGTCTCTAATGTTTAATCCTTCACCATATACTGGTAGTTTTTCATCTTTTAGAGCTAGTTTAATCATATGTGGTATTAATTTTTCGTTGTGTTGGTATGGTCCATAGTTGTTTGAACAGTTTGTTACATTTACATTCATTTTATATGTTTCTTTATATGCAAGTGCAATTAAGTCTGAACTTGCTTTTGATGATGAATATGGGCTACTTGGTTTTATTGGTGATTTTTCTGTAAAGTATCCATCTTCTTTTAATGAACCAAATACTTCATCTGTTGATATGTGTACAAATTTGTTTGGACTTCCTTCTCCCCATACTTGTTTTGCTGCTTCTAATAGTGTATGTGTTCCTATTACATTTGTTTGTGTAAATACAAATGGATTTTTTATGCTGTTGTCAACGTGTGATTCTGCTGCAAAGTGAATTACTCCATTGATATCATATTTTTTGAATAAGTCTAATACAAATTCAAAGTCGCATATGTCTCCTTGTACAAATGTTATTTTATCCATTACTTTTTTTAGGTTGTCCATATTTCCTGCATATGTTAATTTGTCTAATACAACTACATTGTAGTCTGGGTGTTTGTTTACAAAATATTCTGCAAAGTTTGCTCCTATGAAGCCTGCTGCTCCTGTTACTAATACATTTTTACTCATTTTTACTTTTCCTTCCTTATTTTAAATTTTCGAATAAATTTGTTTCTCTTAATTCCGCCAATGATGGCCATTTTGCATCTTTTTCAGATGTCAATAAGTCTTCAATTTTCATATCTCCCATAGGCCAATCAATTGCAACATCTTTATCATTCCAAGCAAGTCCACCTTCTGCTTCATGATTATAAACATCATCACATTTATAAGTAAATTCTGCTTCATCTGATAATACTAAAAATCCATGTGCAAAACCTCTTGGTATCATAAACATTTTCTTGTTTTCTTCTGAAAGTATAACACCTTCCCATTTTCCATATGTTTGGCTTCCTGGTCTTAGGTCTACTGCTACATCAAAAACTTCACCTTTTATTACTCTTACTAATTTTGCTTGAGTATTTTCTTTTTGAAAGTGTAGCCCCCTTAATACTCCTTTTTTAGATTTTGATTGATTATCTTGTACAAATTCATAGTTTAGTCCTAGTTCTTCAAAATCTGGCTTGCTGTATGTTTCCATGAAATATCCTCTGTTGTCTCCAAATACTGTTGGCTCTATTATACATACTCCTTCAATTGATGTATCTATTCTTTTAAATTTTCCCATTTTTATCTCCCTTTCTAAAATTTATTCTTCTCCAAATCCATTTGTTGCTAAATCTTTTAAGTATTTTCCATATTCGGTTTTCATATATATTTTAGATAATTCTAGTAATTGTTCACTTGTTATCCAACCTTGTTTATATGCTATTTCTTCTGGACAACATACTTGAATTCCTTGTCTCTTTTCAATTGTTTGTACAAAACTTGCTGTTTCTATTAAGGCATCGTGTGTTCCTGTATCAAACCAAGCCATTCCACTTCCTAGTTTTTCTACTTTTAGTTTTCCCATTTTCATATATTCGTCATTTACTGATGTTATTTCAAGTTCCCCTCTTGCTGAAGGTTTTATTGTTTTTGCTATTTCTATTACATCATTTGTGTAGAAGTATAGTCCTGGAACTGCATAGTTTGATTTTGGTTCTTCTGGTTTTTCTTCAATTGATACTGCGTTTCCTTGTTTGTCTATTTCTACTACTCCATATCTTCTTGGGTCTTTTACATAGTATCCAAATATTGTTGCTTCTTCTCTTGCATTTGCTCTTTTTAATATTTCTGGTAGATGTGAACCATAGAACATATTGTCTCCTAATATCATTGCAACATCGTCATCACCTATAAAGTCTTCTCCAATTATAAATGCTTCTGCAAGTCCATTTGGCTTTTCTTGAACTTTATATTCAAATTTCATTCCCCATTTTGAACCATCACCTAATAGTGCTTGGAAGGTTACTACATCTCTTGGTGTTGATATTATTAATATTTCTTTTATTCCAGCTTCCATTAGAACTGATATTGGATAATATATCATTGGTTTGTCATATACTGGCATTATTTGTTTTGATATTGCTATTGTTAGTGGATATAATCTTGTTCCACTTCCACCTGCTAATACTATTCCTTTTCTGTTTTTCATTTATTGTTCAGCCCTTTCTTCTTCTAAATATCTATCTAATCCATCTTCCCAATTTGGAACTTCAATTCCTTGTGCTAGCAATTTGTCCTTTGACAATTGTGAGTTAAATGGTCTTTTGGCTTGTGTTATTTTCATCATTTCTATATATTCTTCTGTTGTTACTGGGTTTACTTTACATTGAATGTTTTGTTTTTCAAGTATTGCTTTTGTAAAGTCATACCAAGTTGTATATCCTTGATTTGTTGCATGATATACTCCATATGGTATTTTCTTTTCTATTGCTTGATATATTATTTCTGTTAAGTCTTTTGCATATGTTGGGCTTCCATGTTGGTCAGCTACTACATTTATTTCATCTCTGCTAGAGCCTAATTTTGTCATTGTTTTTACAAAGTTGTTTCCTCCTATTCCATATAGCCATGCTGTTCTAAATATATAGTATTCGTCCATATTTTTTTCTATGCCTTCTTCTCCGTGTAGTTTTGTTATTCCATATGCTGTTACTGGTGCTTTTTCGTCATCTTCTTTATAATCTTTTGAAACTTCTAAGTCTCCACCAAAAACATAGTCTGTTGAAATATGTACTAGTTTTGCTCCTACTTTTTTTGCAGATTTTGCTAAGTTTGCTGGTCCGTCTCCATTTATTTTTTCTACTATTTCTCCTGCTACTTCTGCTTTATCTACTGCTGTAAACGCTGCACAGTTTATTATGTATTCTGGTTTTGTCTCTTCTACAAATTTTTCTACTGCTTCTTCGTTTGTTATATCTAAGTCTGCAACGTCTGTGCATATTAATTCGTTTTCTTTTTCAAATTTTTCTTTTACTTCTTTTGCAAGCATTCCGTTTGCACCTGTTATTAATATTTTCATTGTTACACTTCCTTTCAAATTTTACGCTCCTATCATATCATTTAAATTAAAAAAGTACAAGGGGTTTCTTGTACTTTTTCTAAGCAATTTTAAAATATACATAAATGTAAAATATCATTTTCAAACTTTAACTGTTCTTTATCAAAATAATCCCAATCATTTTGAGCAAAAAATTTCTCATATTCCACATTCTTTTCTGATATTTGCCAATATCTCTTATTATTAGAAATATAATTTAATATATCCAAAATTCTTCCATCAATAGCAATTACTTTTTCATTTATTTGTCCATAATGCTTCAACTTAGGATAATATCTTTTTACTTCTTTATCTGAATACAATACTACTTTATCAACTGTATTCTGAGTTTCTTTTTCATATTGTTCTATGCATTCTTTAATTCTATTAGCTGTATTTAAATCTAACTCATTTATTTTATAGTGATCTATAATTGTAATTTGCATATATATAAATTCTATCAATATAATTAAAGTTGTTATTCCATATATTATGTTTTTAGTTATTTTGTCAAAGCTAATTTCTGAAACCATATATAATAATATAGTTCCTATTATTCCACCATATGGTATACTAGACCTTGCTAATATTTGCACTGAGCTTGTTTCTAGTACAAGTTGTGGAACTAATGTTATAATTAATGTCGCTAAATAGATATATACAACTGCAAGTATATGTTTAATTTGCTTGTTTTTATACGAATATATACAAGTAATGGCAAATAAAGAAATCAGCCCTATTATAATTGAAAATTTAGGTAATGTTCCAAAATTATCTATTAACAATTGTGGTAATTTTTTTAGAATTACTTTTCCATTTTCTATTAAATTAATATGTTCTGCTATTCTAACAGATGTAAAAAATAGTTTTACACATATAAAATTAATTCCATATCCTAATAAAAATGGTATTGAAATTATTACATTATTTAATATAAATTGTTTTATATTTTTTGAATATTTAATAGCAAATACAAATGCAAATGCTAAATACATTAATGTTGCCCCTTGGTAACAAAATGCTGATATTAGAATACATAAAGTAGTCTTAATTATTTCTATTATTTTCCTATTTTCAAAGTAATTTAACATTTTTTCTGCTGCAAAAATTGCAAAGAAAAGTGACATTACCATACAGCCTTTTTCTAGGTATAAAAATAGCTCAATAACAAATGGATTTAATGTTATCAAAATAGATATTATCAGTACTACTACATCTTTTCTCCAATTTTTCTTTATTAGTTTTTCTACAATATTTTGTGTTTTATATAAACTTAGTATCATAAAAATTATAGCCATAGCATAGCTTACAAAATATGTTTGATTTAAATTAAATTTTAATACTGATACTATTTTCCACCAAATTGCTACTATATATCTTCCTAATGTTAAAAAGTGATTAAATTCAACACTATAATCATTTACATACATTCTGAATGTGCATCTTGAATATTCTACTTTGAATAATCCTATAAAAAATATTAAAGTGACTATTGTGGCTAATATTATTTTTTTATGTTTTATAATTTTTTCTTTCATATCTTCCTCTTATTTTATTATAAAAATTTCTGAATTTGCTTGTGTTTTTAAAGTTACATCATTTTCTGTTTCATTTTCAATTTCGACATTATTTAAATCGAAATATTTTAACATTTCTTGTCCTTTAACTTCTAATATTTTTTCATCTGGCGTATACAATTTTATTTTATTTATTGTTACTTCTTGTTCTTTTAGAAATACAATTTTTAGATTTTCTATACTTCCCATAGCATAATATAATGTTATATTGCCTCCGCTATAAGAGTTTTTAAATTTTTTATATGGTGCCATTTTGTTATATATATTTTCATCTAATAAATAGAATTTTTTTGTTTCTTCAAAATTCATAGCTGAAATTTTTATGCTATCTTTATTTTTTTCATTTACATTGCTAATTTCTATATCTAAATAATAGTTTCCTTTTATTCTAATAGAATTTACGTCATAATATACTGCCATTGAACCATTTGGATTATATGAAATTGAAGTTGATAAATCTCCGTAATAAAGATGTGTATTTGTTGAAACATTTAAAGGCTCTACATATATATCTTTTTTGCCTTGTTCTATTTGCATTGATATGTCTTCGTCCCTTTTTTCCCAAGCTTGTTTTTGTTGTTTTACTAATTCAAATGTTTCTTTCATCATTGGCATTGCTTTTATTGTGAATACTACTATTGCTAAAATTAATATTATATATTCAATAATTTTTATCTTATTATTTACATTTAATATGTGCAAACATTTTAATGCCGAATATACAAAGATGATGTATGGTATAAATGTTACTCTTGTTAAAAATGTTGGTGATACAACCATTGCTATATATGAAACTACTGCTGTACATAATAAAAATAAAACTTCAAATATTTGCTTATCTTTGAAAAACTCTTTTCTGTTTTTTATTAGCTTTATTACCATAAATATTATTGAAATAGCTATTATAGCAAATATAAATTTATTTTCCATAATAGTTGTTTTTAACATTATTATAGTATTTTTTAATCTTTCCAAAAATGTTGGTACTACATCCATAGTTTGGAGTTCCGCCATTTTTCTAACATTACTTCCTGGTGAAAGTATTATTGATAAAAATCCTAATCCACCACAAATTGCTCCTAAAAATAATGTTTTATTTATTTTCCTGTTCTTTATTAATAAGTATATACTCATTAATCCTATTAGTCCTATTGATATTATTCCAGTCATTTCGTGTAGTGACGCTAGAATAAAACTTGCTATACAAAATAGTATTAGTTTTGTGTTTTTGAATTCTGTTTCTTTTTCAAATATACCTTCTACTATAAATATGTATAGCAATAGCGCAACAGTCGTCCATAAGTAATTTACAGACCCTGCTATCCATAGCACTGTGTCTCCATAGGCTGGTGCAGTACACCATAGCATTGGAAATAATAATAAGGCAATAGGAATTTTTATCCCTAAATCTTTTTTATTGGGAAATTTTATTAATTCATATATTAATATTACAAAAAATGCGGAATTAATTACGCACCTTGCTATGTTATTAAATTGCAAAAATATCATTAGTACTATATGTGTTATAATTCTTCCATTATGCATTGTATATATATTTACTGCTGATTTGAATATGTCTGATATGCTTACAATTTTTTCTTTTGTTCCATAAATAGATGAATATACAAATTCGTCATGATATATATGTGTATTCAAATTCATTTTTAGCATACATATAAATGGAATTATTAGTATTATTGCAATTATTATTTTGACTATAACATCTTTATTTCTTATTTTTTTAGCTAACATATTGTTCTCCTTTTTACAATTATGTTAGCATTGTATTATATACTTACATATATGTCAATAACAAAAAAGCACTGCAATAGTGCTTTTTGTTTATTATCTTTTAGGTACTGGTGAATCTGCTGCTGGCATATTATCAAAAATTGGAATAAGGAATTCAAATTGGCAATCTAATAATCCTTGGCTTTTATATGATTTATATATTCTATTTCCTTCATCATTTGCTGCTCTAATGTTTTGCATATATTGATGTTCATATAACGGACTACTTATTACATTATATTTTTGGAAATACAATGTTGATTGTCCTTTGCTTATGTAATTCTTCTTTAAGAATTCCGCACCACCTTTTATTGATGCTTCTGGTGTAAACCATTGCCTTGCATATGCGTATTTTGCTCCTGCAATTATTCCAGCTTCTGTATTTCCAGTTACTGCTATATTATATAGGTTATATACTTTTCTTCCCATATACATATATCCATTCATTACTCCACGGCCATCACTACCTTGTTCATGTAATATTCTTGATGTAATATGGAATGGGCTAATATTTTGTTCTCTTGCCGCTTCTAGTATTGCTTTTATATATGAGTCAGAATTCAAAAATGTTCCTTCAACCATTTTTGCTATGTCTTGATATGTTCCAGATGATGAACCTAGGTTTTGGAATTGGAATATCCACTCTTCTTCTAAGCTATTTCTTGGATCCATCATATAGGCTATTCCTTTTTTAGATGCTCTATACCAAGTTTGGCTTACATCATATTTATTATCATCTTCACTAGATTTCCATTCATTTAGCCATGGTGCTTGTATTAAGCATCTTGGTGTTCCACCTTCACTAAATCCATATTCGTTATTTATTACGGTATTCCAGTCTAAGCCTGTGTATACTACTCTTATCTTCCAGTTTGGATATTTTCTTTTTAGCTGGTCAAGTCTTGCTTTGTATCCCGGATATTTTGAATTATCTATACTTGAATAGTCTAAAACATTTTTAGGTACTATTTGCGTTTTTACAAATACAAATTTTTGTGCTTCTGTTCCATTGCTTCTGTATATTTGTACATTTGTTCCATTATTTGTACTTCCATTATCAACATCTAATACTAATCCCCCACATTGTGAAACTATATTATATGTTCCGTCTCCAAGGTCTTCTATTTTCCATTTTTGCGCATTTGTTCCATTAGCATCGTATTGATGTACATTAGTACGATTTGTTGCATATCCACCTTCAACATCAAGAAATTTTCCTGAATGTACAGATTGTATAGTATAATTTTTTTCATTTTTATTATAAGTTACCATGAATTTTTGTTGGTTAACATTGTCTCTTGTCCAAATTTGCACATTTGCGTGATTGTCAAAACTTCCAGCTGATATATCTAATACTTTATTTGCATCTTTTGACATTTGAATTTCATATACACCATCATCAATTGCTGGCTCTTCCATTTTTTCAAATATAAATTTTTGTGCATTTGTTTCGTTTTTTGAGTATACGTGAACATTTGTTCCGTTCTCTGCTTGTCCATTTTGAATGTCTAAATATAAATAATTACATTTTGAAATTATATTATAATAACCATCGGCTGTTTCTTTTATAATCCATTGTTGCGGTTCTATATTATTTGGTTTATATTGTTTTACATTAGTTCCAATTCTTTGTGAACCATCATCTACGTCCAAAGATTTTCTAGAATGAACTGGTCTAATTGAATATAAACCATTACCTATATATTTTATATAAAATCTTTGTTGCTTAACATTTGTATCTGTCCATATTTGTAAATTAGCATAATCTTCTTTGCTTCCCCCAGAAATGTCTAATACCATTTGTGGATTTAGAGTTGTTTTTATTTTATAAATTCCATCACTTATGGTTTGTTTTCCTTGTTCATCTACTCTTATAAATTTAAATTTTTGAGCATCACTTCCATTGTCTTCATACATATGTATATTTGTTCCGTTTTCTGTTCTTGCATTGTAGACATCTACATTTAAGTCGTTGAGTTTTGATATTATTGAATAATACCCATTTTCTAATTCTTTTATTATCCATTGTTGTGCTTCTGTTCCATTGTTATTATGTACTTGAACATTTGAACATATTTCTAGACTTCCACCTTTTACATCTAGCATTTTTCCTGTGTTTAATACTTGTATTGTGTAGTAGCCATCACCTATATATTTTATATTAAATCTTTCATCATACTCATTTGTAGTTGACCATAACTCTACATTTGAATTACTATTAGCACTAAGAGCCATCCTAGAATTAAGTGCTGAAACGATTTTATATTGTCCATCTTCTATTGTTTTCTTTCTTTGTATTTTATGTACTTTTTCAAATGTAAATTTTTGTGCTTCTGTTCCATTTCCTTCATATATTTGCACATTAGTTCCATTTTCAAATTTTCCGTCTGCTATATCTAAGTATAATTCACTTTTCCATGATATTATTGAATATTTATTGTTTCCTTCGTCTTTAATTATCCACTTTTGTGCTGATGTACTATTTTCTTTATGTGCTTGCACATTTGTTCTGTTTTCTGTATCTCCATTAGCTACATCAAATACTTTGTTTTCTTTTTTATTTTCTATTGTATAATATCCATCAGTTATATATTCAATATAAAATCTTTGATTATCTTTATTAGTTCTTTGGTTTATTTGTATATTAGACTTACTACTATCAACTTCTAAAACTTTTGATGCATCTTTTGCAGTTTTTATGTAGTATTCTCCATTTGGTATTGTTTGTTTACCTTCAATTACTGATATTTTTTTAAATTTAAATCTTTGTGCTTTAGTTCCATTATTTACATATACTTGAAGATTAGTACCATCGTTAGTAAAACCACCTTCGATATCTAGACATAATCCGCCAATATCTGAAACTATTGAATATTCACCATTTCCTTCGTCTTTTATAAGCCATTTTTGTGCAGATGTTCCATTTGCTGTATGTGCTTTTACATTTGTTCCTGCTGTATTTATACCACCTGCTACATCTAAAACTTGATTATTTTCTAATACCTGTATTGTATAATATCCATTTTCTATGTGAACAATTTTAAATTTTTGCGTTTTAGAATTTAATCTTTTATTTATTACCATATTGAAACTTTGGTCCATTGTTATTAGCTTAGTATCATCTTTTGCTGAAGCTATTTCATATATGCCATCTTCTATTGCTTTTTCTTCCATAATTTTATTTTGCATTACAGGTTGGCTTTCTGAATTTAATGATGTTTCTTCGTTTTCATCATCTGCTTTAATTTCTTGCTCAGTTTCTTGTTCCTGTTCTTCGTCTAGTGTATCTGTTGACATATCTGCATTTTCTTCTTCCTTTAGATTCTCATTTTCAGTTACGTCTTCATTGTCTTCTAGTTTTTCATCTTCTACTTGCTCTTCTTTGCTTGCTTCATATGCATATATTGTTGGGAAAATAACATTTAAGAACATTGTACATAATATTACAATTGTTATTATTTTTAGTACACTTTCTTTCATATACTCCTCCTTTTTATTCATTCGTTCAATATTATTGTATAAAATATTTCATTTGTTTACAATGGTTATTCTTTCCTTGTCTGAGAATTTATTCCTTATCTTTTTTATCTTTAAATACTACTAGTTTACTTAGTACATAGTTCATAATAATGATTAACACTTGTGCAACTAATGTCCAAATTACAACCCACATATCTGTATTTAATCCTAACAGTGTTACAAATACAAACATTATCAACATTTCTAATCCTAATGTTGCTAACCTTGAACTAAAAAATTTAAACATTTCTAATATAATTTTTTTTGATTTACTTTCAAATACCCAAATACGATTAGTAACATATGCAAATGCACATGCT
This sequence comes from uncultured Clostridia bacterium, assembly GCA_948502395.1. Taxonomy (GTDB): domain Bacteria; phylum Bacillota; class Clostridia; order TANB77; family CAG-508; genus CAG-269. The sequence continues at coordinate 24,367 of CAOPES010000010.1, forward strand.
ACTATCCAAGATATTATTACAGCTATTTGTAATTGAACGCTATTTTTTGCGTCTAGAATTGTAAATAATAATAAATATTTAGTGGCAAGACTAACCACTGTTGTTAACACTCCAAATATTAAGTAATTTATTATTTCTTTGTTTTTTATATATAATTCTTTTATTTTATCCATTTTTTACTTTTCTCCCTATTTGCTTTTTCAATTTCCTAAGCTTTATATATCTTTTTCTGTTTCTTTTATAATATAAATTGGTCTTTGTTTTATTTCTAGATATGTTTTTGCTAAGTATTGTCCTATTACTCCTAAAGAAAATAATTGTATTCCACTAACAAAGAATATAATGCATATCATTGATGGCCATCCGCTAGTTGGGTCTCCTAATACTAGTGTTTTTATAATAATTAATATTATTAATAAAAATGATATTAAGCAAAATAATAATCCTATTACAGATGATATTACTAATGGTACTGTTGAAAATGCTGTTATTCCTTCTATCGCATATTTAAATAATTTCCAGAATGACCATTTTGTCTCTCCTGCTACTCTTTCTACATTTTCATATTCTAGCCATTTAGTTTTATACCCAACAAAACTAAATAGTCCTTTTGAAAAACGGTTATACTCTTTCATAGATATAATACTGTCTACCACTTGTCTTGTCATTAATCTGTAATCTCTTGCACCGTCTACCATTTCTACATTTGACATTTTATTTATTAGTTTATAAAACATTCTTGCAAAGAAACTACGAATAGGTGGCTCTCCTTTTCTTGTTACACGTCTTGTTCCTACTTGGTCATATCCTTCTTTTTTTATAGTATCATACATTTCTCTAAGTAGTGCTGGTGGGTCTTGTAAATCTGCGTCCATTAATGTTATATAGTCTCCTTCTGCTGCTTCAAGCCCAGCAAGCATCGCTGATTCTTTACCAAAATTTCTAGAAAATGATATAAATCTAACTTTGCTATCTTCTTTTGCTAGTTTTTTCATTACTTCAAGTGTTTTATCTTTTGATCCATCATTTACAAAAATATATTCAAATTCTGTTTCGTTTTCAAAATCTGCTTTTCTTACTCTTTCCATTTCTTCGTAAAATAATGGTAAACTTTCTTCTTCATTATAACAAGAAACAATTACTGATATTTTTTCCATTTTTATTCTCCTTATATATTACATTTTATTCTTCATATTGAATTTCAATTTCAGCAGGCAAATCATAATATTCACAAATATAGGTTTTTATCATTGAAATTCCTTGATATAGTTGGTCATAGCCATATCTATCATCTTTCAATTTTTTTAATGTTACTTTTTCTATTTTTTCTCCCGTGTCTATCTTTTGTTTTGTTTCAAGTAATTTTGTATCATTATATTGATTTACACTTATATTTGCATGATATCCTTTTGTTATACGATAACTATTTAAACAACAAATAATGATAATAGGAATTGCTAAATAGTAATATACTTGTTTATATTCTAATCTAATATCTATTAATATTTTAATCATCAATAAATTCATTAACACTTCGAATATAATAGCTGATCTTTCTGGAAATCCAGGTGCTACTAACATACACACTTGTGATATTATTCCAGCATACAAAATTGCAACAAAATAAATATGTTTTTTGTTCCAAAAATAAACTGATAAACTGTAAAACATAAGTATTACTTGAAGTATAGATAATACAATACTTCCATATGTTTTTATTTTATTTTGGCTTTCTTGTAATAATGTTCCAAAATATCCATCAGGACATATAAAGCTAAGACCTAAGATTATAACAATTGAAATACAAGAAATATGATTAAGCCATTTCATTCCCTTTTTTTCTTTTACATTTTTAAATGAACAATATGCTACTGATGAGAAAAATAGTAATGAGAAAATTTTAGTTGCTCCATTAAAATTTTTAATTACAATTGGTTTATATGCTCCTATTGTTCTTTGTATAAATGGCTTCTCATAAAATCCCCCACTAGAAAGACTTGATTTTCTTGCTTCATTTCCCGGTGCTAACATCAAAATTGCAAATCCTAGTAGTGCCACTAAACACATTATTATATCTAACTTACTAATTTTTTTATTTTTTACAGTATTGTAAATTGTTAAAATCGCTATCAAGGTTATTGCAGCAATGGCTACTTGTTCTTGTGAAAAAGTAGCTGCAAAAATCGCAATTCCCATTGCTACAACATAAACAAACTTTATCATTTTGTTTTTTAAATTACTGTTTTCTTTATATTTTATATATAGATATAAAAATAGCAAGAAAGATACTAATGGGAATACATATAAAACTGATGCTGATATCCAAAATATTCCTGAACGAAATACAGCAATTTCAATAACTCCATAACTGATTATTGATAATATAGCAAGTTTTATACTTCCTTCTTTTAATTTAAATAATCTTTTTAATATTAAATATGTTAAAACTGCAATTCCTAAAATGACTATACTTTGTATTATGCGAAATCCCTGCAAGCCTAAATAATGTACAAATATAATTTCAAGAGTTAAGAATAGCATTCTTCCTCCCCATATATTATAATGCCCTTGTGCAAATTGCATAATATCACTAAAATTATATTGTAATCCCTTTACATGTTCTACATTATAAGCATAACTTAAAGATGCATAACCATAATCATCAAAATATAAATATAGTCCTTGATGTTGATAAATCAAAAATATCAAAAATAATAAAAATAGAAATATTATTAAGCAACTTTTTTTATTTAATAATTTTTTTATATTTTCCATATTTATCTTATTTTTCTCCTTTGTCTTTTTTATATTTCTCTAATACATTTCTTGTTGCTTGTATATATGCATAACCATAATTTCTATCAGGCTCTAAACATGCGCCTTCTGCCCATTCATTCCATGCATTTACAAATATCATCTTTTCATCTAATTCATCATTTTCTAGTGTTTCTTTTACTAAGTCTTCTAACCAAGTCTCATATAATTTAGGTGTAGATCCCCAAAATACATCTGGTGTATATTGTCTTCTTGGGGTGTTATCCCAAGCTGGGAATATTCCACGATATAATTTATGGTCAAATGGTCTAAGATAAGTTTTTTCCTCTACCATTCTTTCATAGTCATATATTACTCCTTTAAAGTTTTTATTGAAGAATTTTAATCTATCATTCATTACTTTTATTTCCATACCAAATGGTGGGAATTCTATAAATCCGTCAAATATACTTTTATATTCATCTGTTATATCAAATGTTTTTACTGCCATAATATATGCTTCGCCTATTCCAACTTCTCTTAAATATTTTCTCCAGTTTTCTACCATTATTCCTACATTTTTTATTAATGTAGGTTTATATATTATTATTAGTGGTTTTCCATCTACTTTTATATATCTTTCATCTCTAATATATTTTTCCATATCTTTAATACAATATATTAGTTTTTCTTCGTCATCATCTTGTGCTATTAAGATTTCTTTATCTCCACCGTCCCATCTTTTGGTCCAATTTTCATTAGCCCAATTTATACAGAAATTGATGTCTAAGTCTTTGTTCTCAAGAATTATATCTAATGGTTTCTCCATTAATCTATGTCTATTAAACCAGTAATAATATATTGAAAATCCATATATTCCATATTGTTTTGCTAATTCTATTTGTTTTTTTATATTTTCTTTTTGACTTAAATCATAGAAGCCTATATCATGTGGCAATTTAGGTTGCATTTGTCCTAAAAAGTGTGGTGTTGCTTTAGTAACATTAGACCATTCTGTAAATCCTTTTCCCCACCATTCTTCATTTTCTTTAAATGTGTGATATTGTGGTAAATAATGTGCAATTACTTTTACGTCATTTTCTGTTTTTTCATATGGTTTTTCATTGAATGGTACAAATGTCTTTTTAGTTTCAGGTTTTTCAAAATTTTTGTACATTTGGTCCATCATATTTTTATAGTCGTCAATGTTAACATCATAATTATATTGTAATCCACCATTTTTCTTCATTTGTTTTTTGATCCTATGGTTATGTATTGGTGCATATACACGTGGGAAGTATGTTTGTAATACTTTTTTTGCAAATTGCTTCATTCCTATTTTCTCCTTAAATATTTTTACATTCATTACATAAAAAGCTCTATATATATAAGCAAATAATGGATAGTTATACATTAAGGAAATTTGTTTAATGTATTTGTCATCTTCATATTTATATAATTCTTTAAATGCTTTTTTGTTTCTTAATACTATAAATTTAGTATCCATTATAGATTTTAAATATTTAATTCCATTTTCTATAACTGGTTTTAGCTCTGGATTTAAGACATTTATCCTTTTTTGCAATGTTTCTAATATTTGAATATGATTTATTATTAAATGTCTTCTTAATGTTCTAGAAAATTTATATATTGTTTTTGTTGTAACATATCCTATTTGATTATTTCCATGTTGTCTGTATTTTATTAATGGCTTTTCTATATATCCTATATCTCCATTTGCTCCTGCAACTAATCCTATCCACCAATCATGTACTATTGGATATCCTGGTAAAGGAACTAGCTTATCTATTAATTTGCTATTAACAATAGTTGTACAACCTGTTATACAGTTTGTCATTACACAACTTCTATAATCCTTACTTTTTTTAATTTTTTCTTTAATGCTATAATCTGGCCAAAAATCCCACATTGATTTATGTATTGTTTGCAAATTCTTGTCTACAACTTCTAAATCTGAGCAAACTAAGTCTAATTTTTCAGAAGTTATTTTATTATAAGATTCTTCAACTTTATTTTCCATCCAAAAGTCATCTTGGTCTGATAGCATAAAATAATCTGCTGTTACATAGCTTAATAATTTTTCAAAGTTTTTGTTATATCCTAAATTTTTTTCATTTTTTATTATTTGAACTCTACTATCTTTATTTTTATACTCTTCTAATATTTTCCATGTATTATCTTTTGAACAGTCATCACATATTATTAGTTTAAAATCTTTAAATGTTTGATTTAATATACTTTCTATTTGTGGTCTTAAATATTTTTCTCCATTATAAGTTGCCATTAATATGTCTACTTTCATTTTTACGTCCTTTCTTGCTCTTTAATTTTTTACTTTAAATAATTTATTTTTTTCAAATCTTAAATTTATATTATAATTAGGGTCAGGTTTTGTTAGTTCTTTTTCCCATTTTTTATAGAAGTTATTTTCGCCTTGTTTTTCTGTAATTTCCAAAACTTCTAACTCAATATGTGGATTTATTACATTCAGTTTATTAAATTTCTTTAATAACGTAAATGATAAGTCTGCTATTGCATCTGAATAATCCATATGTTCTGATAAATATCCTGCATTTTCTAAATCTTTTTTATTCACCATTATACATTCTGATTTTATTATTGAATAATTTTGAACTACCGCTCCCCTTGTTACATATCCAAAACTTCCTGCAATATCAGTATAGTCTAAATAACCTATTTTCTCTTTATCTATTCCATATACTGTTCCATTGTATTGAGTACTTGTATTTCTATAAATTATTCTCGGTGAGATTACTCCCACATCATCTCTTTGTATAAATCCTAATAATTGTTCTATAAAATTTTTTGTTTTTATAAGTTGAATATCCTTAGCAAATATTATTTGCTCACTGTCTGATTTTTGTGCAATTTCATTCATCTTAGAAATTAGTTTATCTTGTTCAACAACTACTATTTCTTTTATCTTGTCATTTTCTATTTTAATTTCTCTTGGTGAAATAACAATAATTTCATAATTTTTATATGTTAATTCATTGATTGACTTATTTAATTCTTCTATATTTATTCTTTCATCTTGTAAATACAGTAAAAGTGTTACTTTTGACTCTTTTTTTATTCCATATATAGCTCTATTTCGTACAATTGCCACACCAAATTCCATCTTTCCTTGTGTTAGTCCTTTTCTTTTTAAGTGTTCTTGAACTGCATTTTTTCCAGCTTCAAAACAATATGGTTTTGCTTCTGCATTTCCTGCTGTTGAACTTGGTGACACTCTCCAATGGTATAAAATCTTAGGAATATGAACTACTTGTTTTGCATTTTCTACCGCTCTTAAAATTAAATCATAATCTTGACTGCCATCAAATTGTTCGTTAAACCCTTTTAGTTTGTCCATCAATTCTTTCTTAAATATACTAAAATGACATATATAATTATAACTTGTAAATGTATCAAATGCATAATCTGGTTTAAAATTAGGCTCACGTCTTGTTTTTTTATTTATATCTACAAATTTATCTTCATCTGTAAATATGTATTCTGCATCTGGATTTTCATTTATTGCTTTTACTATTTCATATAATGAATTAATTGGTATTAAGTCATCATGGTCTAATAATGCTATAAAATCCCCTGTTGCAAGCTTTAATGCTTCATTTGTATTTCCAGATATCCCTTTGTTTTCTTCTAGAATTTGATATTTTATTCTTTCATCTTTTTTTGCGTATTCTTTTAAGTATTCTAATGGTTCTGTACTTCCATCTGCTAAACATAATTCCCAATTACTATATGTTTGATTTTGCACTGATTTTACTAGTTCTAATAAATATTTTTTAGGTGTATTATATAGTGGAATTACTATACTTATTTTTGGCATATTTTCAAATTTATGATTTCTTTGTTCCTTTATCTCTTTATTAGTTGGTGTATTTTTTCTAATCCAAGCATAATATTCCTTTTTTTCTTCATCACAAAAGTAGTTTTTCACTTTATTTATAGAACCTTTGACTCCATTTTGTTTTAATGTCGTTATCGCTTTTTTTACCATATTTACATATGCTCCTTTTCATTATTTTGTAAATGTATTTTTTATGTCTGCTAGCTTTTTTGCTACCTTCCATGTTTTTGATTTATATATATCTTTTATTTCATTATTTAGTTTTGATATTTCAACTTCATTTTTATATATTTTATCTTTATATTCATATATTTCAGTTTCTAATTGTTTTTTGCTCTTTTCTAATTCTGTTTTATCACGAGTTAAATTATTAATATCACCTTTTAAAACATAATTTTCATATATTGGATTATTGTATTTTCTAGTATAAAATTCAAATAATTCTTTATCCATTATATTTTCTGTTATTTTTCTGTCTAATTCTTCAAATATAGAAATATATTTTTTTATTCCCATTTTTTCATAAATTTTATATTCTTCAATTTTATTACGTAATTTTTCTATATTTACAATACTTCTATATATTAAAAACTCTATTGGGACATTTTCTTCTACCCATTCTTGGTCAAAAAATACACATTTATTTTCTATTATAAAACAATTTTTTAATATCATATCCCAGTATCCATTTTCTAAATAATGAAATTCTTTTAATGTTTCTTTGTTTATATCAGGAATATATTTTTCTAATACTGTTTGTTTTTCTTCTTGATATGGAATAGCAATTTTATCAATCGCTTCTTTGTATTGGTTTAATATCTCAAATATTTTTTCTGGGTTTTGTATATTATCTGATATTACTTGTGATGCTAGTTTACCTTCTACAAATTTACTTATCACTTTTCCTTCTTGTTCATAATCTAATATCTCTATATTAGCTTCTCTTAATTTTTTTATATTCTCTATCATATTGTTTAAGTGTATTTTAGACTTTTCATTAATATATGTCTTTTCTACTGTTTTTTCTCTAATTTTAGTCATTAACTGATATTCTTTTTTGCGATAGTTATTAAAAGACACATATTTTGTATCATTTTTAAATTCGACTTGTGAAGCTTCTATAAAATATGAGTTTGCAAAAAAAGGAAACATTTTATTATCTTCTTTTATTATTGTATCGTATGCATCTACTTCGCTGAAAAATATTGAACTTTCTTTATGATAACAAGGAAAGTATCCATTTATTTTTGAGCTGGTTGGCAAATATTCATCTGAGAATATTAAACTAGGCAATTTATAATTTGGTAAAGGATATAAGAATTTATAGTAATTTAACCCTACATTTTTTAATATTTCTTCTATTTTATTTTTTCCCAATTTATATCCTTTTGGACTACTTTTGTATCCTGTAATAGAATCAAAAGTATTTCCTGTACATTCATCCAAATCGCCTACATATGATTTTAATGCAAATTTGTTATCTGTTGCAATTAAAATCTTCCCATTTGGTTTTAATAGGTTTACGCAATATTTTAGTAATTCTTCTGCTGGCTTTTCTCCGCAAAAAATATGTTGCGCATACTCCAATACTCCTATTAATGTAATATAATCAAACTTTTCTTCTAATTTAATATCTTGTAATTTTCCTACTATTATTTCTAAATTTTCTTTATTTTCACATTTTTTTGCAATTGTTTCCGCTTCTTCTTGTCCAAAAGCAATTGATATTACTTTTTCATTTTTTTCACATAGAGCTTCTGTTATTGCTCCTACAATAGCTCCTATTTCTAGTATATTTGAATTTTGCTTAAAGTCGTATGAGTATACAAGGTTTTTTCTTATGTTTTCTAGTTCTTTTATTGTGCCTTCAAAATCTTTCTCTTTTCTTTTTAGTTCATATGTATCATTTTCTTTATAATAATCAAAATTCAACTTCATACTTTTCCCCTATCTATTTTTGTTTATCAATACTTATATCTGTATCTAAACTTAGCACTCCTACATGCTCTTTTGAAGAAATAATCTCTACTAATAAAGCATCATATTTTCTATTTAATACTTCTAATTCTCCACTTGGCTTAAAATGTGTACAACTAAATGAAAGTGTATATTTGTTTGGAGCTACTTGTAATCTTGTTTTAAACGATACTTCAACAACATCTCCTTTTTGATATTTTCCTGTTGCTATTTTTTCAATTAAAGTATTTGTTCCACAAACTTCTAGTCCATTAAAATCTTTTAATGTCATTGTAAATATTGGTTCATTTACTGTGTCATTAAATTTTATTTTAGATTTTAATATTACTTCTTTACCATTATCTATTGATTGTAAATAATTTCCCTTTTCGTCAAATACACCATAATCTATTACTTCTGCTTGTCCATTTCCATATTCTATTATTTCATCATTTTCATTAAAGTGTGATTTCCATGTATCTTTATTTGTTGTCTTCTTTGTTTTAATAGTTTTTCCTTTTTCTTTCGGTTGTACTGCTTCATCTATTCCTACTATTATTTTTTTGTATTTTTCAACCCCTTCTTTTACTCCACCATCAAAGATTTTCTTTCCGGAATTTATTATTATTGTTCTTGTACAATTTTTTAATACATCTGTAATACTGTGTGTTACAAAAAGAATTGTTTTTCCTTTCTTTTTGAATTGGTCAAATTTTTTGAAGCATTTTAATTGAAACGCCATATCTCCTACTGATAAAACTTCGTCTACAATTAGAATTTCTGGATCTACATTTATAGCACATGAAAAAGCTAAACGAGCAAACATACCAGAAGAATATGTTTTTACTGGTTGATATAAATGGTCGCCTATGTCTGCAAAGTCTATTATTTCTTGCTTTCTCTCTTCTATTTGTTCATTTGTTAATCCCATTACTTGTCCATGTTGATATATATTTTCTATTCCTGTCAATTCCATATTAAAAGCTGTTCCTAATTCTAATAATGAACTTATTTTTCCTTTTGTGATTATTTCTCCATTTGTTGGAGTTACAACTCCTGTTACCATTTTTAATAGAGTGGATTTTCCAGCTCCATTTTTTCCAAGTATACCTAGTATTTCTCCTTTTTTCACTTCAAGGTTTAAATCGTCCATTGCTCTAAATGTTGAATGTCTATTAGCACTTGGAAATATAGCTTCCATTAATCTATCTTTTTTTGTAGGATACATTTTGTATTCTTTTGTCAAATGTTTTATTTCTATTACGTTCTCTCCCATTTGTAAAATCCTTTCTATTTATTATTTATAATACATCAGCAAAGTCTTTTTTGTTTCTTTTAAATACGTGATTTCCCCATATAAATAATACTACTGTAATTGTCCAAAATATTATTGTATATATAAAGTGTCCATCACTAATAATAGTTCCACCCATAAACACTTCTCTAAATGCTGTTACTAAATATGTGAATGGTAAACATTTCATAGCATTTAAAAGTAATGGATGTTCAGATATCATTGTTAATCCCCAAACTACTGGTGTTGCCCACATACATATTTGCATAACAATTGATAATAAATTTGAAAAGTCTGGTACTAATGTTGTTATGGCTGATGTAAATCTTGTTAATGCTAAAATAAATGCATATGCTGCAACAAGAACATATATAAATTCTAAAATATTTGGCATATATCCAAATATCATACATACAACTGCTGCTATTGTAAATAAAAATACTGATACTATACTATTTCCAGTTATTGTTATCATTGGTATAACATCTACTGGGAAAACTACTTTTTTAACTAAATATGCATATGCTCTTATTGATCCACTTGCTCCCATTATATTGTCATTTAAGCACATCCACATTGCCATTCCCGGTAAAAACCATACAACATATGGTGAATTACCTTCTCCTTGTGTTTTGAATATAAATTGAAATACGATAACATACATCATCATAAATACAAATGGATTTAAAAATCCCCATATACTTCCTAAGCTTGTACTTGCAAATCTATTTTTAAAATCGTTCTTTCCTAATTTTAATATTAATTTTCTATTTTTTACTATCTCTTTAATAAATTCCATATTTATCCGTGATTTTCAATCACTTTCACTCCTTTCGTTTAATTATGTATTTTCTATGCTTTTCTATTCTATATTGGATTGCTATTTTTGTCAATTAAACTGTTCTTATTTCACAAATTCCAAAAATCCGATTATTGGGAAATGAAAAATCACTATTTCTTTTATCATCTTTTTTAAAAGATTCTTCCCAGCTAAAAACTTAAAATATTTAAAAATATGAAAATTCACATATTTACTTTTTTCTAAGCTTTCGTAATATTTAATAATATCTTCTAAAAATTTCTTATCTTCTTCATTTTTCGCATATTGTTTACACATTTTAGCACCATTTAGGTATGCTTTATCAATTACCTTTTCTTTTCTATATTTTAAATACGATTTATAGTTTCTACCATTTTCTTTTTTCCACATAGCTAAATTTTGAGCTAAATTTCTTCCACCAAACACATTAGTATTGTGTAATCTGTATCCAAATAATGGTTCTTCTATATAAGCCATTCCTTTATTCTCATTTGCTATAAAAGCCGATAGCCAGTCATGTGCCATTACTTCTTCTGTAAATGGTAACATTTTATCTCTAACTTGTCTTGTCATTATTTGCGAACATCCTATTCCAATACAACGTGATATTGCAAGTTTACTCTTTCCATTTATTAATGGTACATTTTTGTATTTAAAATAATTTCTTTTTATTACTTCATCATTTTCATTTATTTGTGTTGAATTGCAATATACTAAATCAACATTTTCACTTTTTAATTTTTTGATGCTTTCTTCTACTTTGTTTTTATACCATATATCATCATGGTCACAGAACATTATGTATTTTGCTTCTGCTTTTTCTAATAAGAATTCAAAATTTTTTATATATCCAATATTTTTTTCTTGTAGATATACTTTTATTCTACTATCTTTTTTTTCGTATTCTTTTAGAGTTTCTTGTACTTCTTTTTTGCTTGAATTGTCGTCACTTATTATTATTTCTATATTTGTGTATGTTTGGTTTAATATACTATCTATTTGTTTTTTTAAATATTCTATTTGGGTGTTATATGTTGCAAGTATAATGTCAATTTTGTCTTCCATTATTTTCCCTCTTTTTTGTTTGTTTTTTCTTTTGAATTATATCATATAGTGCTTGTATCTACAAGCTTTTTATACAAAAAAAGCCAATCTTTTCAGATTGACTTTTTATTATTTTATTGTCCTTGTGGATAGACGCTTACTTGTTTTTTGTCTCTTCCTTTTCTTTCAAATTTTACAATTCCGTCTACTAATGAATATAGTGTATCATCGCTACCTTTTCCAACATTAGTTCCTGGATGTACTTTTGTTCCTCTTTGTCTTACTAGGATGTTTCCTGCTAAGACAAATTGTCCATCAGCTCTTTTGACACCAAGTCTTTTAGATTCACTGTCTCTACCGTTGTGACTGCTACCTTGACCTTTCTTATGAGCCATGTTTCTCAACTCCTTTCGGTTTCGTTTTTATTTATGTTTTCTCTTTTAAAATCTATGTTTTAAATAAATTATGCTTCAACTTTTTCTGTAGCTTCAGCTTTTGCTTTTGCTGCTGTTTTCTTTGCAACTGTTTTTATTCCTGTGATTTCTACTTTTGTGTATGGTTGTCTGTGTCCTTGTTTTCTTCTGTAATTCTTTTTAGCTTTCATTTTGAACACTATGATTTTTTTAGCTTTACCATGTGAAACTACTTTTCCTTCAACCTTTACACCTTTAACATATGGATTTCCTACTTGTACTTTTCCTTCTTCTGATACTAGGATTACTTTGTCAAATGTTACTTTTTTTCCTTCCTCTGTATCTAATTTTTCGAAAAATACTACGTCTCCTTCTGCTACTTTGTATTGTTTTCCACAGCTTTCGATTATTGCGTACATTTAAAATGCACCTCCCTTATTTGTATACTCGCTAATCCTTAAATAAAGGTAATTAACTTGCAGTTAATGTTTGTGTACCTTGACTAAGCGGATTACAGTTATCGATTTTATCATATTTTTACATTATTGTCAATATTTTTTCAAAAATTATTATTCTTATCTATATTTAAAAAATGCTGAATTTTCTATTACCTTTAAGATTTTCGCATTACATCTAAAAATTCGCAATAAAAAGAGTGACAACAGTCACTCTTTTTATTTATAAAGTTTGTGTTTTTGCAATGTTATAATTCTGATATTTTGGATCATCTGTAACTTCACAAATCACATTAATGAATTTTGGCAAGTCAATAGTACTATTTTCGTTAGTAAGCTCTATTTCCATTACAGCTTTGTCATCAGAAAATTCAAACAAGTCAACTTCAAAATATTGTGCATTGTAAACAAAGCAAATTCTCTTTTTTACAATCGAATTTCTTGAAGTATCCATACTAGCTAAATACCTAATATATTCTTTCTCTGTAATTCTTCTTTCCAGCTCAATTCTTTTCGTAGGACTAATTTTTCTTTTTTCTGTAAAATAGTATGAAAAAGAACCATTTTGTCCACGTTGACGAACACGAATTTCTGAATTATTTTCAGATTTCAAATATGTTTGAACTATGTCAACAACAGTAATATCTGTTTGTTTAGCAAGCGTCTCTAATTTAGGCTTTTCTATTAAGTACTTTCTTTCGATTTCTAATGGAATAGGTTCTCCTAAAACAGAATAAATCTCATTTAGTAATTTTTCCATTTTTCCTTCAAAATTTGTACTATTGTTTATCACCCTAAAACGTGGATGACCTGTCCAACAAGAAATTCCTAGTTTATCTAGCTTTCTTGCCTCTTCTGCGGTTTCTGTTCTTGCTTCATTATTTGATAATGTATAGAACTCTTCTGCTCCATCTGCGGCTGTTACTAAATGAAGAACTGCATCATATCTGTCTCTTGCTTCTACTTCACTTAGTGAACATTGCTCCAATAATTGTTGAAACTGTTCTTCTGATACATAAATCTTACTGTCAACAATTCCTCTGTCCAAAATAATTACTATTTTCTCATATGGCAATTTTTGAGCTACTTCTTGATATAGTTGCTCTTTTTGGATTTGTTTTTTCAGTACTACATGTTGAAATGTAAAGATGTCTAGTGATTTTCCAAATGGCCGAATTCCTGTTGAAATCAACTCAGTTGCCGTCTCTGGTATTATTAATACATAATACCCTAAATTACTTAGCTCCTGTTCTATTATAGACATTCCTGTTGTCTTTCCAGAACATGGTCCCCCAGTAATAACAAATGTCCAAATTTTTTTCATAAGTTCTCCTCTTCTTTTACCAAACACTTAGCTAGCGTGACAATCTGATATACAATAAAAAACTCTAAATTAAACATTACTGTCATTAACCACGTAATTGCTAATGTACATACAAGCTTTTTTGCAAAAACTATCCCCATAAAAAAGGTAACTCTTGGAGCATCTATGTTTAATATAAAAGACTTCCATTGTGTCATTAATTGCTCTACTTCTTCCATTTCCTCAATTTGATTTTCTCCTCCTGCAATTTCCTTCATTAGCTTTATGATTCTTACACCGAAAACCATATTAAATATTAGCTTTAAAATTGGAGCTCCTGTATAAATCCAGAAAAATATCTGCCCTTGTGTTGAATTAGTGAAAAATTTTGACAATCCACAACTCAAAAAATATACCACAAACCATATACTAACTTTTTTTAACATATTGCTGTCCTCCTTTGCCTTTTAGTAATTCCTTAATATGTTAAAGCTCACCTATTCGCTATTTAGCGAAAAAAATAGCAACATAAGGTTTTCGCCTTACATTGCTTTATATTATACTTTACATTTACATAAAATGCAAGTTTTTTATTAATTTTTTTATTGCTAATTTATTTTTGCTGTGTTATAATTTGAAATGATATATGCCAATATAGCTCAGTTGGTAGAGCAACGGATTCGTAACCCGTAGGTCAGCAGTTCGATTCTGCTTATTGGCACCAATTTATTAATACATTCCATCCATTCCAGCTGGCATACCAGCACCATGGTCTCCACATCCACAACCCTTTGGTTCAGGAACATCTGTAACTAAACTTTCTGTTGTAAGAACCATTGAAGCTATTGAAGCTGCATTTTGAAGAGCACTTCTAGTAACCTTTGTTGGGTCTACAATTCCAGCTTTTTTCATATCCACATATGTCTCAGAACTTGCATCAAAACCAACACCTACATCTGATGATTTTACCTTTTCAACTATAACCGCAGGCTCTAATCCGCTATTTCTAGCAATTTGCTTTGCTGGTTCTTCTAATGCCGACAATACAATTTTAGCTCCTAATTTTTCTCCACCGTCTAGTTCATCTACCAATTTAGAAACTTTTGGAATAACATTTATTAGTGCTGTTCCACCACCTGCAACAATTCCTTCTTCAACCGCTGCTTTTGTAGCAGAAAGAGCATCTTCTATTCTTAATTTTTTATCTTTCATTTCTACTTCTGTCGCTGCTCCAACTCCAATTACTGCAACTCCACCAGCTATTTTAGCTAAACGTTCTTGCAATCCTTCTTTGTCATAATCGCTTAAAGTTTCTGTAATTTGTGCTTTTACTTGTGCAACTCTTGCTGATATTTGTTCTTTATCACCTGCACCATCTACAATTATTGTATTTTCTTTTTGAACTTTTACTTGTTTTGCTCTACCTAGTTGTGGTATTGTTGTATCTTTTAAATCCAACCCTAGATCTGCTGTAATTACTTCACCACCTGTTAGAATTGCTATATCTTCTAACATTGCTTTTCTCTTATCTCCAAATCCAGGTGCTTTTACAGCTACAACGTTTAAAACACCTCTTAATTTATTTAATATTAATGTTGATAATGCTTCACTTTCGATATCATCACATATTATTAATAATTTTCCAGATTCTTGCATTAAAGCTTCTAGTAATGGTAAAATTTCTTGGATATTAGTAATTTTTTTATCTGTTATTAATATATATGGATTATCTAAAACAGCTTCCATTTTCTCTGTATCTGTTGTCATATATGGTGATAAATATCCTTTATCAAATTGCATTCCTTCAACTACATTTAACTCTGTATTAGAAGTTTTAGACTCTTCTATTGTAATTACTCCGTCTTTTGATACCTTTTCCATAGCATCTGCAATAAGTTTTCCTATTTCTTCATTATTCGCAGAAATACTTGCAACCCTTGCAATATCTTCTTTTCCATTTACTTGTGAGCTAATTTCTTTTAGCCCTTCTACTGCAACATTTACAGCTTTATCAATACCTCTTTTTATTGACATTGGGTCTGTACCTGCTGCCACATTTTTTACACCTTCTTTAATCATACTTTGAGCCAAAACAGTTGCCGTTGTAGTACCATCACCTGCTACATCATTAGTTTTAGTTGAGACTTCTTTAACTAAACGAGCTCCCATGTTTTCAAATCTATCTTCTAACTCTATTTCCTTTGCAATAGTAACACCGTCATTTGTAATTAGTGGTGCTCCAAAACTTTTATCTAAAACTACATTTCTTCCTTTTGGCCCTAATGTAACTTTAACTGTATCTGCTAATTTGTTAACTCCTTCTAATAAAGATTTTCTTGCGTCTTCTCCAAATTTTATTATCTTTGCCATTTTTTATCCTTCCTTTCCCTTAGGTGTTTTTGGGGACAGACCTTAAAAACACCTAATTATTATTTCACTTTTTCGAACTTTTAGGATGTTTTTAAGGTCTGTCCCCAAAAACACCTAAAATACTATTCAACAATTGCTAAAATATCATCTTGTTTTACAATTATATAATCTTCACCTTCGTATTTTATTTTAGTTCCTGCATATTCGTTAATATAAATATTATCACCTTTTTTTACATACATTCTTTCTACTTTTCCATCCTTTTCACTTCCTGGACCAACTTCAATAACTTCTGCTATTTGTGGTTTTTCTTGTGCTGCTCCTGCTAATATAATTCCACTTTTGGTTGTTTCTTCGCCTTCTTTCATTTTAATTAAAACTCTACTTCCTAATGGTTTTATCATTATACTACCTCCTTCAAATTTCATTAGCACTCTCTTTGTGCGACTGCTAATAATTTATACCTTTTATTTATAAATGTCAATAGTTTTTCACTTTTTTCACACAAAGTTCACATATCTATTATATTAGGTTGATTTTTTCTTTATTACACTATATAATAATTTTATGAAAAAGTTAATTGTTAATAAAAAATCAAATGGAAAAAAATTGAATACATTTATATTTGAAAATATGCCAACTGTGTCATCTAGCTTATTTTTCAAAACTTTGAGAAAAAGGGATATTAAGATTAATGGAAAGAGAGTTTCTGAAAATGTAACTATTTATGAAAATGATGAAATTCTTGTTTATATTTCTGATGAACTTCTTAAACCTAATTTTAATTTGGATATTTTCTTTGAAGATGATAATATTTTAATTATAAATAAACCTTATAATATTGAAGTTACTGGTGATAATAGTCTTACTACATATGTACATGAAAAGTATAATACTGGTTTTAAGCCTATGCCTTGCCATAGAATTGATAGAAATACTACTGGTTTGGTGCTTTTTGCAAAAAATGAACAGGCTTTAAATATTCTTTTGAAAAAGTTTGAAAATCACGAGATTGAAAAGCATTATTTAGCTTTGGTTTATGGTATTCCAAAAGCATCTTCTAAGAGATGTGAAGCTTTTTTGTTTAAGGATAATAAGAAGTCTCAGGTTTATATTAGTGATTGTTTTAAAAAAGGCTATCAAAAAATTGTGACTTCGTATTCTGTTTTAGAGAAATATGAAAATAATACTGCTCTTTTGGATGTTCAAATAGAAACTGGTAAAACTCATCAAATTCGCGCTCATTTAGCTTACTTGGGTTTCCCTATTATTGGTGACCGGTAAGTATGGAAAAAATTCGATTAATAAGTTGTTTGGAAAGAAATATCAAATGTTGCAGAGTTATATTTTAAAGTTTAATTTTAATACTGATAGTGGTTTTTTAGATTATTTGAATGGCTCTGAATTTGTTTTATCAAACTTAAAGAATGGATAAAAACCAACACATCAATAATTTTGTGTGTTGGTTTTATTTCGAGTTTATCTAACTGGTTATGTTTTTTTGTATTCCTAATCCGTCTCCATTGCAAGTCAATGTTTCAACTCTTTTCTTTGTTCTTTTTTGTATAGTGGCTATTTTCAAAGATTTAATAAACCTATCTCTTTCATCTTCATTTACAATAGTTTTAGATTCGGCTAATTTTTTGACTTCTTCTTGCTTAGTAAATATATTTTTAATAACTGAAATTATTTTTCTTATAATATTCATCTTTCTTGCACCTCCTCATCCACTATCTCACCAGAGCTGCTCGCTAAATTTATATCTTTTTCTATCTGTGCTTTACTTTCCCATGATCTAATACCGTTTGTAGTTTTCTAAATCTTTTTCGTAACATTCAAATTTTTCAGTAAATTCCTTTTGTTCTACTTCCACAAAATTCCCTTCGTCTTTGCTAGCAACATAAAATTTCTTTCCTAATTCATCTGTATCAATGTAAACAAACATAACTGGTCTTTTTTCTTTATCTTTCCTTTTATAAACTCTATCTACAACGCATTTATTAAATTTTAAATTTTCATTACTTAATAGTAGACTTAGAATACTCATACTTGAATTTTGGCATGTTGCAAATTCAGGACAGGATTGTTTTAGTAATAAAAATTGTTTATTAATATTTTGTTCTGGCTGATTTGCATAAAATTCATCCACTTGTTTTGATTTTTCTATTAAACTTTTTATTGGAAATTGGCCTTCTCTGTCTGTCAATTCAACACTTTTAAATAATTGTCTTAAACTTTGTTCATCTAAATTTAAAGTCACATCTTGCAATTTTTCGTCATTTTTATGACACTTATGGTCTCTTCCTTCAATATCAATATCATTTTTTCTCGCTTGCTCATAGCTTATACAAAAATTATCAGGCATTCCACCAAATCTATGTCTTGCTAAGTTCCAAGTTGGATCTAGTATAGTATTTCCTTGCACTTTTTCTCCATTTGCAAGTGGAAGCTCAATATCATTAATTTTTAAAAATGCATGTGAACCACTACTTATTATTTCACTTTCTATACCAACTCTATTAAGGATACATTGTTCTAATTTTGCTATTCCATTACAAACTCCATAACCAGAACTAATTATTTTCCATAAAGACCTAGAATTCAAATGATTAAATACTTCTGTTCCAAAGTCGGGAGCATAACTTATTTTTTTACCTATTGCATTGTCTATTACTGCCATTTTTTGTGCTTTTGAATATTCTGGATTTAAGTTATCAATTATTGAGTTTATCCATTTCTCTCCTTCTTTATATTCACTGGCTGTTGAAGTGCATTCAAGAATATCATTTATTCTATTAATAACTTGTAAATTAGGACAAATATCGCATATTTTTATGAATTTATTTCTCTGTTCTTCTGTAAATTGTTCAGGATCTATACTTATTAAATTATCTAATCCGCGGTAGTCTTCTAATTCTCTTTCTAAATCCAAAATAACGCTTCCAAAATATTCTGTTGTTTGTATACTAAGTGCTGATTTATATTCTTTTGGAAGATTGGTTGTATTGATATTTTGTTTAACGTTTGCTTCTAGTGTAGCTAGTATTTCCTTTTTCTCGTTTAATGTTAAATTAATATGTTCTAAATTTTCTGCAAAACTTTTTTGCTCTTCTGGCTCTAACTTACGTATAATTTCATATGGTTGGATATCGTTTTCACTACAAAATTCTTTATGTTCTACTAAGAATTCTCCTAAAATCTTAGTTTCTAGTGATTTTAATATTTCCATTTTATAGTATTTATCTAATTCACTATTTTTTAACAATATATTTATTTTTGATTTTCCATTTGATATTTCTTTTATTAATTCAACAATTTCAAATTCTTCTAAATGTAGGTTGTTTTTAATTAAATCTATATCCATTAATAGTTCTTCTTTTTCTTCATCTATCATGCTTGAAATAGTATTTTTTAAGTTATATGTATCTATTTGATGTTTTTCTACAAAATCTTGAACGTTCATTGTTTCTCCTCTTTTGCGTTTGTAACTTTTATTATGTTTATATTATCATATCTTCTCTTATATTGTCAAAGTCTTAATTATGTTTCTTTTATTAAATAAGATTTTAAATTACTTATTAATTTTACAATGAAAATTCTTTTAATACTAGGCACTCAAAAAACCAAACACAAAAACTGAAAAGAGAACCAATATTATCAGGTTCTCTTTTCGCATATACTTTTATTATTCTCTAATTATATTTATTTTCATCTAATTCATTATAGTATATCTTCAAATTTTTACTTCTATATAATTTTTTTATCCATTCTATTCTCTTTTAATTCGATTTTACTTAATGGAGCGGGTAGCGAGAATCGAACTCGCGCGACCAGGTCGGAAGCATGGCATTCTACCACTAAATTATACCCGCATATTGGTGGAGATGAGGAGAGTCGAACTCCTGTCCATAATACTTTCCAAATAGACTTCTACAAGTTTAGTTTGTCATTTATATTCTTTGCAAGCTCTCCGACAAACAGGATAGCTTGCAGTATAGCTTTTAAAAATACCAACTACTTCAAAAGCAAAAGTAGCTTTGTTTCCCAGGCTAGTTATGACACTTTATTCTTATCGGCTGGGGCAATAAGGTAAAGCGTAGCCGCATCTAGGCAGCTAATGCTAATTCGTTATTATCAGCGTTTATTTTGTTTTCTCGTTTTTTAAGTGGCCAACGAGAATCCACTACTTGCTATCTATTTTTCTGGTAGTATGTCGAAACCATTACATCCCCAAATACTTATTTATTATACTATATTTTCTTCTAACTTTCAATATTTTTAGATGTAATATTTTATCTCCACCAAATTTACACAGAATTATTATACTCTATCATTACAATTTCTAGATTTTTCTTTATACTCAGCTTCTGCTTCTTCAAATATTCCTATTATTTTATCTCTTATAACTTCTTGAGAATATGTTTTCTCTGTATATTTAGCAATTTCGTTATTGTCAAATTTGAGATTCCCTTCACAAATATCCATTACAGATTTACTGATTCCATCTACCGTAGCTTTATATTGATTTAAATATTCTGATGTATTTTCTTGTTCTGCTTTACTTGGCCTTTCTGGAAGAGGTGGAACTAAAACTCCTAATTTTGTTATATATGTTTTACTTATATCTGATAAATCTTCTTTTTCTGTATTTAATATTCCAGGTATTCCTCCTGAATTAGTTGCAATTACTGGATGCCCACATGATGTTCCTTCTATTACAACTAGTCCAAAAGGCTCATTTCTTGATGGTATTAATGAAACATCAGCTATATTTTGTAAATCACAAATTTCGCTATGATTTTTTCTTCCAACAAAATGCGTATGTTTTAATTCTAATGTTTTGGCTTGATTTTTTAGCGTTTCTTCTAAGGCTCCTGAACCTACTATTATTGTTTCTATTTTTTTGTTCTTTTCTTTTGCTTCTTCTTCATAAATTTTTGCAGCTTCAAGTAAGGCATCTATTCCTTTGAAATCAGCAAATTTTCCAACAAATAGAACCACATTGTCACACTTGCTATTTTCTTGCCCAATTAAATTTGACAATGTTTCTTCTCTATTGATATTTTCTTTTTGATGAAATACCTTTGCATCATATCCATTTTCTAAAAGTTTTACTCTACTTTCATTCCCTGGGAATAGTTTGTTAAAATCATTCTCTTGTGCATCTGAAATTACTATAATTCTTTCTGATTGTTTTGCCGATTTCTCTGCTTCTTTTCTATATAACTCATATAATTTCTTTTTATCATATATATCAATCAAATTTCCCATATTTTCTTTTGATATATCTATTCTTTTATTTTGAATAGCTTTTTTTAGAGCTCTCATTATTTCTGCTTTTGTTGATGCTTTTGCATATATTTCTTCAATACTTTTGACATTATTTAATTCTTTTGCATTTAAGTTAACCTTTTTATTTTTTAATTCTTTTTCTATTTCTGTTAGTTTTTCTCCTGCTTTCTTGTATCCCATTAGGTCTGTTCCATGTATTGTAAGTGCAACTGGCTTACCAAAATTGTTACATATACTACTTGTTAACCAGTTATGTTGTGCATGTATTATGTCTGGCTTAAATTCTTCTACTTCTTCTTTTATCGCTTCTTCAAACATTTTGTTATATTTCTCTATTTCTTCTAATCCTACATTCCAAAAATTGGCTGTACTCTCAGTATGTGTTGTAAACATTAAATAATTGAATGGACATTGGCCTTCTATTTTTTCTGCATTTTCACTTTCTGCTGTAAATGGTACTATGTGATATTTTACTCCTTCTAGTTTATCAAAGTCTGTCCTATTGTTTCCTGTTATTATTACAACTTCGTCTCCATTTTCTACATATGATTTTGCTTGTGTAGTAATTAATGCTCCACTTCCTGCACCGTGTGTTGGAAATGCTGTTACTATTAAAATTTTCTTTTTGCTTATTTTTTCATTTTTCATATTAATACAATCCTTTCCATTATGGTTAACTTTAATGTGGATTATATCATTTTTATTTTCTATTTTCAAGATTTTTTACACATTGGCAATCGAATTTGGATTTTTTATATATAAAAAAACTGTATATACATATTTATCCTTTATATTCTCCACCATTTATATGCATAACCTGACCAGTAACATAAGACGAATCTTCACTTGCTAAATAAATAAACAACGGTGCTATCTCATAAGGATGGCCAGCCCTTCCCATTGGTGCATCTGAACCAAGTGTGGGTATTTTTGCAGCCTCCCAACAAGCTGGTTGCAATGGAGTCCAAAACACACCAGGAGAAACTGCATTTACTCTTATATTTTTATCTGCTAAATTAGTAGCAAGCGATCTTGTAAATCCCACAATTGCCCCTTTACTTGTTACATAGTCTATTAACTCTGGTTCTCCTTTAAAAGTTGTAATTGATGTTACATTTATAATACTTGCTCCTGGTTGCATATATTTTAATGCTCTCTTAGTTAAATAAAACATTGAATATATATTTGTTTTCATAGTTAAATCAAATTGTTCATCTGTTATATCTAATAAACTCTTTTGTTGATATTGTACTCCTGCATTATTCACTAATATATCAATTTTGTTAAATTTATTTATTGTTTCTTCCACAATTTTATCACAAAAGTTCGTATCTTTTATATCTCCTGAAAGTAATAAACATGCTCCCCCCATTCTTTCAATAAACTCTTTTGTTTCTTCTGCATCTTTATGCTCATCATAATAAGCAATTACAACTGTTGCTCCTTCTTTTGCAAATCCCACTGCAACAGCTCTTCCAATTCCTGAATCCCCACCTGTTATAATAGCAACTTTATTATATAATTTCCCTGATGCTCGATAATATGGATTATTAAATATCGGCCTTGGTGTCATCAAGTATTCCATTCCTGGTTGTTTATCTTGATGTTGTGGTGGAAACTCTATCTTGTAATCTTTGCATATCCTGCCATAGCCTTGGTGGTCTATGTATTTTAGCCCATAGTCATCCTGCCCATTATCATTTGAAGTATAATAATCATAATTCATTTTTTTCACCTCTATTATCTATATTTTAGCTGTTCACCAAATGTGCATGTTTAACAATACTTTAATTTGTTTTAAAAACTAGCTTTATTTATAGATTCTGTAACAATTTCTTATTTCTTTCATATATTATATTAGGTGATTTTATGGCAATTGTACAAACAAATATTAATTACACGTATGAAACTATGATTTCCAATCTACACGAACTAAACACTACATACCCATTTTTACAGATACAAAATGCAGGATATAGTGTGCTTGGAAAAAGTCTTCCTGTTGTAAGACTTGGCCGTGGTCAAAAAGAAGTTTTTTATTCTGCTTCCTTTCACGCTCAAGAATGGATTACAACTGTCCTACTTATGAAATTTATAGAAAATTACTGCGTGGCATATGTTAATAATACTAGTATTTATGGAAATAAAATTAGAAATTTGTTTCGTTCTACTTCCATTTATATTATGCCTATGGTTAATCCTGACGGTGTAGATTTAGTAACTGGATTTTATCAGCCAAATAGTACTATATACAATTCTTTCAAAAACATTTCTGATAAATATCCTGATATTCCTTTTCCTGACGGATGGAGAGCAAATTTCAATGGTGTAGATTTAAATTTACAATTCCCTGCACGGCTGGGAAAATGCAAAAAGAATAAAATATGAGCAAGGCTTTACTTCCCCTGCTCCACGTGATTTTGTAGGATTTAATCCTTTAACAGAACCTGAAAGCTTAGCGATATACAATTTTACACTACTACATAATTTTAGATTGGTTATAGCTTACCATACACAAGGGCAAGAAATTTATTGGCAGTTTCAAAATTTCAGACCACCTCAAAGTCTTTATATTGGAACTAGATTTGCTCAATCTAGTGGCTATAAATTGGCTGATACACCTTATAATTCTAGTTTTGCTGGTTATAAGGATTGGTTTATTCAAGACTATAATAGGCCTGGATTTACTATTGAAGCTGGTATTGGTATAAATCCGCTTCCAATTTCTCAATTTGATGAAATTTATCGTGATAATGTTGGAATTTTAATTCTTGGAGCTGTTTTATAAAAGAACAAAGGCTTTCATGGTCTTTGTTCTTTATTTCTCCCTATTATTTACTATTTCTTGTTTTATATCATTTATAGCATTTTTCAAATACTGTGTTGCCTGTTCATCGTAAATATAGCTTCCATTCACCTTTCTAACCACATCTCTCAATTGAACATTTTGTGGCAAATCTTTTTCAAAAGCAATATATTTACATTCAAGATTATTTTTATACTGAGTTACTTTATATCTGTGAAGTTCATCATTATCATATTTATTTGTCACAATAAATACTTCTCCCTTACTTAAATCACATAGCTCTTTTTTAAAGTATTCTTGTAAAAAATCAAATTCTCTTTTCTCAAACTCCAATTCTTCTTCATCTGTTAATTGTACATTATTATTTTGATTGTTTGCATTTTCTAATGTTTTACCCAATTCTTGTATAAAATTTTTAACAAATTCGCTCTGTGATAATTTTTCTGTTATTTTGTTTAAGTTTAACTCCAATTCTTCCTCCTTGTTAATTTTTTATCATTTTAGCCTGTCCTGTATAATAATCAATTTCAAAGTTTTCTTGCACATTGTATATGAATTTATTAAAACAAATTCCTTCTTCTTCGACTGACTTTGCTTCTATTTCAACACCTGTTGCTAACTGATTTTCGTCTTTATAAATAGGTGTTACTCTATATAAAATATGATAATCTTTTCCTTCTTTGTTTTTTAATTTAACCCAGCTTGCAATCATATTTTCATATTCTATCATAGCTGAATTCATATCACGTGTACCTGTAATTAAATTTTTCTTATTGTTGTTTTCGTTTCCTAATTGCCACGCAATTAAATGACATCTTTCATATAGATGCTTGCTGTTATTTTCTCCATATAAATATTGAACCCAGCCAGTAGGTTTATATGAAAGACTTTCTCTCTTTGTTCCTTGCGGTGGCATTGTGTATTTACATATATTTGCAAATGCTACTCCTGCTCTATTTAGGTCATCTAGGTTTGAATAATATTCAAAATCTTCTGTGCTCATATCTTTTTCTTCAAAATATGGAACATCATTATTAATGCTGATAACTATCTCTCCTGCATATTGCGGAATGTCGGCTATATCGATGTTCGCATTAGTAGTTGTTTGGGTTGTTTCGGCCTCATTTAAAATATTCTCTAACCATCCATTTTGTTGTGCTATATATTCGAATACCCCTAAAACTATTACGATTATTAAAGTTATTATAAATTTTACTAATTTCGTTTTTTGTTTTTTGTTCATATTTTGTCTCCTATGCACCTAGATTTTGTCATTTGTAGTTTACTACATATTTATTTTGTTATTATAAACTTTGTCCAAAAACTCATCTGGATAAACTTTATCTAAAAATACGTCTATTTGATTTTTAGGTTCTATGTTTTTACGTCTTTCATCTTGTCTTGCACCAGCCATACAAGAAATTGTAATATCAAATGCCATAAATAGCATAACAAAAACAGTAAGAATTCTTACCCATCTTTTGTGTATAAGTGGCTGTATTGCTTGTAATGCTGGATAAACTATTTTTAAAAATGCTACTGCTATGATTCCCCAATAAAAACAATATTCTAAACTTGTTCTTCCATTAAGGTTCATAAATTGTTTGCTGTAATCCCAAGAAATCGTTCCAAATAATATTTCTTGAAAAAATGAGCATAGGTATTCTAAGATTCCTCCCATAAGCATTCCTGAAAAGAAGGCTTCTTTTGGCTCTTTTATTTTCGTTATTAATATGTAATATGCAACTGCACCTATTCCATAAATTTGTACAAATGGACCATATACTAGTCCTTGCCTTATTACTATTGTTCTTGTGTAAATTAGGCCATATGCCATTTCTGCGAAAAATCCAAATACACTTCCTATCATAAATACCCAAAATATTATAATTATCCAATTTATTATTTTTGCTATTTTACTATTTTTCTTTTCCATATTTTTCCCCATGTGTTTTATTGAAGTCATTATATACCAAATGTTATTAAAATGGAAGAGACAAATTAAAAATATTATGCTATAATGTTTCTGGTTAATGGGTTGAAAAAGCTTTTGGGAGACAGTGGGAGCAAGTTTTAGTTTTTATTTTGTTCATTTCATTTGATAAGAATTTGTACGTTTATAAAAAAAGGAGCTTTCACTCAGGCTCAAGTAATTATTTTATTTTTTGAGTAAATTATGAATGTGCCTTGGAATAAGTTTAGAAATTCTCCAATTATTTTATGGAAAGAGTTCGTGCGTGACACGGAAGGGTGCCATAAAATAATTTTAGAATTTCTTAGCTTATGGAAAAAACCGAAGAATTTATGAAAAAAATAAAATAATTACTTGCCCGCGAACATTACTTTTTTTATAAACGTACATATTCTATATCTCATTCCAATCAAATCATAAAAACTAAAACTTGCTCCCACTGTCTCCCAAAAGCTTTTTCAATTCATTAACCACTAATACAATTTGGAGGATATTATGATAATTATTAACAATATAAAAATAAGGAAAAATCTTTCTTCAAATGAAATTTTTGAAGAAACCATTAAGAAAAATAAAATACGAAAAGAAGATGTTTTAGAATGGCATATAACTAAAAAATCTATTGATGCTAGAAACAAACAAGATGTACATTACACTTACGCTATTGCTTTTAAGTTAAAAAATGAACACAAATATAAACATTTTCATAAAGCTCCTGAAATTAATCTACCTGAAATAAGAACAAATAATTTAAAAAATAAACAACCTGTTGTAGTAGGTGCTGGACCTAGCGGTTTATTTGCTGCTCTTACTCTTATTCAAAATGGACTTGCCCCTATTGTTATTGAACAAGGAGAATGTGTTGAAAGTAGGCAAAATACAGTTGATAAATTTTTGAAAGAAGGTAAATTAAATCCCCTTTCTAATGTTCAGTTTGGTGAAGGTGGTGCTGGTACTTTTTCCGACGGGAAGCTTACTACTGGTATTAGCAGTCCTTTTTGCAAAAAAGTTTTACAAGAATTTGTTAACTTTGGAGCTCCTGAGCAAATTCTATATCTCTCTAAACCACACATTGGAACTGATAATTTAGTTCATATTGTTAAGAATATTAGAGAATATATAATTTCTAAAGGTGGAAAGTTTCTTTTTAATACCAAAGTTATAAATTTTAATACTGAAAATAGCAAGATATCTTCTGTTGTTTGTATAAATAAACAAAATAAAACAACTGCAATTCCTACTTCTCATCTAATTCTTGCAATTGGTCATAGTTCAAGAGATACTTTTGAGATGTTATATAAAAATGGTGTTAATATGGAAAAGAAAAACTTTTCTGTCGGTGTTAGAATTGAGCATTTACAAAAAGATATTAATAAAGCTCAATATGGTACAGATACTAAGTTAAAATTACCTCCTGCTGAGTACAAATTGTCTTATCACTCTCCTAATGGCCGTTCTTGCTATACTTTTTGTATGTGCCCTGGTGGTGTTGTAATGGCTTCTTCAAGCGACCCAAACACTATTGTTACTAATGGTATGAGTTACTTTTTAAGAGACGGAGTCAACGCTAACTCTGCTGTTTTGGTTAACGTTGTTCCAGAAGATTTTGAAGACCCTTCTCCACTTAGCGGTGTATATTTTCAAAAGGCTTTAGAAGAAAAAGCTTTTGTTTTAGGTGGCTCTAATTACTTTGCTCCTATTCAAAGGTTAGAAGATTTTATAAAAAATAAAAAGTCTGAATTTATAGGTACTATAAAACCAAGCTATTTACCAGGTGTTACTTTATCTAATTTGAATGAGATTTTACCTGATTTTGTTGCTACTACTTTAAAAGAAGGTATTAGTTATTTTGATACTAAACTTAAAGGTTTTGCTAACCCTGATAGTATTTTAACTGGTTTAGAAACTCGTAGTTCTTCTCCTGTTAAAATTCCTAGAAATGAATGTTTTGTTAGCAACATTTCTGGAATTTATCCTTGTGGAGAAGGTGCTGGATATGCTGGTGGAATTATGTCTGCGGCTGTTGACGGTATTAAGTGTGCTATTGCTGTTCTTGCGGATTGATTTTTCTTAATCTTTCAACTATTTCTTTTAAGTTTTCTACTAGATAATCAATGTCCACTTTTGTATTTTCTTCATCAAAAGTGGTTCTAAGTGCTGAAAATGCTTGGCTTGGTGTACAGCCTATTGCTGTTAAAACATGTGAAGGCTCAGGTGAACCAGTTGAACAAGCTGAACCACTTGATGCACAAATTCCTTTTGCATCTAAATTTAATAATAAGGCTTCCCCGTCTACTCCTTCAAAAGAGAAGTTAGCATTTCCGGGAAGTCTATTTTCTAGCTTTCCGTTTAGCTTAACATTTGGTATTGTTTCCTTTACTCTTGAAATATAATAATTTCTAAGTTCTTGTAAATATCTAATATGATTAGCCATATTCATTCTAGCTAATTCGCATGCTTTTCCTAAACCTACAATTCCAGCTACATTTTCTGTTCCACCCCTTTTGTTTCTTTCTTGATGTCCACCGTCTATAAATTTTTCAAATTCTATTCCTTCTCTTACATATAATGCTCCTATTCCTTTTGGCGCATGTATTTTGTGTCCTGACAATGATAACATATCAATTCCCATTTTTTTAACATTTATTGGTACATTTCCACATGCTTGAACACTATCTGTGTGAAATACTATATTATGCATTTTTGCTATTTTAGCTATTTCTGTAACAGGCTGAATTGTCCCTATTTCATTATTTGCAAACATAATACTTATTAACATTGTGTCATATCTAATAGAATTTTTTAGTTCTTCTAAGTCTACCACACCTTCTGAATTTACATTTAAATATGTCACGGAGTACCCTTGTCTTTGTAAAAATTGACATGTATGCAATACCGCTGGATGTTCTATTTTAGATGTTATTATGTGCCTTTTTCTATGTGCATTAGCATATGCAATTCCTTTTATTGCTGTATTATCACTTTCTGAACCACAACCTGTAAAGTATATTTCATGTGGTTTACATCCAATTAAATTTGCAACTTGTTCTCTTGCTTTTTCTATTGCTTTTTTTGCTTCTCTTCCTACTGAATACATTGATGACGGATTTCCGTATTTACTTTTTAAATATGGCATCATTTCTTCTAGCACTTCGGGCTTTATACTTGTTGTTGCTGCATTATCAAAATATTTTATATCCATAAATAAACTCATTCCTTCCTTTAATTCTCTTGCTGTATATTCATTTATTACATTATATTCAATTTTGACTATAATATTGATTTAATTTTCCCCAAATTTTCCATTACTGCTCTATAACCATATTTATAACAGCTATCTAATTTTTCTACATCTAAAAGCCCTGTTTTATCTGTTTTTATTGTTAATACAAAGTCACTATTTTCTAAGTTTTCTTCTGAAATTTTATTTCCCATAATGTCTATTGTTCTCATAGCTAAGTCCATAATATTGCTTTCTTTATTAATGTCATCTGCCTTGAAATTAATTGCTATTACTTTGTCTGCACCTTGCTTCCTAACTTCATTAACTGGTACATTATCTAACATTCCACCGTCTAAAAATTGGTGAGTTTCAAATTCGCATGGGCAAAATACAGCAGGAAAACTGCTACTTGCTCTCACTGCTTTTCCTATTGATATATTTGTTATATATTGACTTTTATCTTCTGAGTTTTTTGGTACTCTATTTGTAAATATATATTCTTTTGCTTCTCCTACGTCCACTGCTGGAATTACCAATGGCATTCTTTTTATATCTTTTATTGTATTTACTCCTTTTCTCCTTGCCAAACTGTTATAAACCTCTTCTATACTATTTCCTGTTTTTAACCCTGTAATTTCTACCTTTTTACTCATCATATAATTTCTAATTCCAGATATAATCGATGCTGAATTTATTCCTGCAATATCTTTTGAATACCTTTTAAACAATATGTAAATGTAATATGGCGAATACCCTAGAGCATATAAAGATGATATTAAAGCTCCTGCACTTGTTCCTCCTATTACATCTATTCTTATCCCATTATCCTCAAATGCTTTTAATGCTCCTGCATGTGCAATGCCTCTAATTCCACCACCTGATAAAGCTACTCCTAATTTCAATTTAAACCCCTCCTTCATATATAGTATTTACTCCTTTATATGAAGTTAAACCTAAAAAGTTGATAATTATAATTATACACAAAGGGGCCTGATAAAAAATTTATATATTTTAAATCAAACCCCTATTTTTTATTTTATATTTGTGTAATAAACTTCACCAAAACCATATTCTACTTGATAATATGTGCTTATAAATGAAGGTTCTATTCCTTCTTGGAATTTATATGTTGGTTCTAATATTTTCTCTCCTTTAGAGTTTATTACTCCCCATTTTCCTTCTTTTTTTACAGCTGCATATCCAAATTCATTAACTTCTGTCACTTCGTCATATTGTGCTTCAACTATCATTTTATCGTTTTGGTCTGCAAATCCCCATTTTCCATTTTCTCTTTTTGCAAATATTGTGTTTTGTGGATATATTTCTGAAACTTTAAGCTCTTTTCCTTCTTTGTTAAAGTATTTCATTTCTTCATTGTTATATATCTTTATATAATTATCTTCTACTTCAACTTTTGCTTTTTTCATTTCACATATTTTTGTCATATTGCTATCATATAATATTGTTGTATCTGTACTTGCAATTGTTGCTTGTAATACTGTACTTTCTTCTATTTTTTGAAGAGAATCGTTTTCAATTGCAATTTTTTCTTCTCCTTTATTGTTTAGCACTCCTAGTTTTGACTTTTCATTACTAGCTCTAAAATAGTCTCCATACAGATATTCAATATAACTATATTTTTCTTCTATTATTTGCTCTCCGTCTTTTCCAATAACACCATACTTAGTTCCTGCTGATGTATTTAGTTTTATTTTGTAATTCTCGTTTTCGGTATCAATTATAGCTGTGTTTTTATCTATTTCTGCCTTTGTTCCATTTTTATCGTATACTGTAACATTATCAGCTTTTCTAGCATATACATATATTCCATTTATATCTATTTGGTCATATTCTTCTGGTAGAACTTTTTTTCCTTCTAATGTTGCAATTCCATATTTTTTGCTTTTTTCAATAGTCAATAATTTATTCGTTTTGTTGTATGATATTGATTGATATTCATTTTTTATTAATTCTACACCATTGTGTATTACTCCATATTGACCATTTTTTGCAACTATTAAATATGCATTATCTTTATCTTCTATATCTGTTATTCTAGATATTTCATTATATTCTGTTGGTAGTAATTTCTTTCCTTTGTAGTCTATATATCCGTATCTATGTCCTTCTTCTGTTTTGTTTGATACAATATATCCTGCAAATTTATATCCTACTCCATTTGTATGATATGCGTCTACTGCAACATTGTCATATTCAGCATCTACAACTACTTTTCCATTTATGTTTATAACTCCATATTTATCATTTTGTTTTACTAAAAGTTCTCCTTCTTTATATGGTAAACCTTCTATTTCGTCATAATTTGCGTTTTCTATTTTCTTTCCTTCTAAGTTTATAAGACCATATTTGCCATTTTCTTGATATTTCAAAACTGTTTTTTCATACATTAAGTCACTTGCTATATTTTTTAGTCTTATTGGTTCTACTTTTTCATATTGTGTATAAAGCTCTTGTTTATTTGCATCTAGCATTTTCACATCTGAATTGCTATAACATGCAAATATTGCTTTCTCTGGATTAGGTATTTTTATATCGTCATATTCTGGGTTTATTACTATATTCCCACTTCTGTCTATTACTCCTGATTTTTCATCTTGTTTTAATACAAAATAATTGTAATTTTCTATTTTAGCAATTTCGTAATCATTATCTGTTTTATTGAAAAAATAAAATACTATCCCTGCAATTAGTGCAACTACTATTATTGCTATTATTATATTTCTTATTATAAATGTTCTTTTCATATATGTTAGCCCCCTATTTCTTATTCTTCTATTTCTTTTGGTTCTTCTATATTATTTTTACATGCTTTTATTTTTAGTATTCTTTTATCTTCACATTCTTGTATTTTGTATGTTACTTTTTTTGTCTCTACAATTGGTGTTTCTTCATCTTCTGGAATTCTTCCTAGCTGTTCTTGTAAAAATCCTGATATTGTGTCATAGTCTCCTTCTGGTATTTCAGCATTTAGAATTTTATTTACATCATAAATTGCCATATTTCCAGCTAACATATATGTGTTTTCATCTATTTTTTCAAATTCTTTTTCTTCTTCGTCATATTCGTCATATATTTCTCCAAACAGTTCTTCAATAATGTCTTCCATTGTGATTAATCCTGCTGTTCCGCCATATTCGTCCACAATTATTGCTATTTGCTTTTTATTTCTTTGCAACTCTTTAAAAACTTCGTTAATTAGCCTTGTTTGTGATACAAAATATGCATCTTTTACTATATTTTTTACTTTAAAGCTTTTCTTTCCTATATTTTTTAATATATCTTTTACATATAAAACACCTTTTATTTCATCTATTGTTTCATCATAGACTGGTATTCTACTGTAACGATATTCTTCTTTTGAAAGTTCATGCATTAATTCGTCTCCGCTTATGTTGATATCTACTGCAAATATATCTTTTCTATGTCTCATTACTTCTGATACTGTTATGTCATTAAATTCGAATACTTTGTTTATTAATTCTTTTTCTTCTTCCTGTATTGTTCCTTTTTCTTCTCCTTGGTCTATCATCATTTTAATTTCTTCTTCTGTAACTGATTCTTCTTCATTTTCGCCTACTCCAAATATTTTTGAAATAGTATTTGTCATTACTGTTAATAATTTCACAAATGGTGCTGTTATCACTGCTATTATTCTTATTACTCCTATTGTTGCAAATGATATTTTTTCGTAATGTTTCATTGCAAGTCTTTTAGGTACAAGTTCTCCAAAGACAATTGTGAAAAATGATAATATTATTGTTATTAATATTATTGATATACTTTTCCATATTCCTAAACTTATAAATGGCATTGCATTATATAATATTGGAGCTAATCTTTCAGCAAAAGCATCTGATGCAAACGCACTTGATAAAAATCCTGCTAGGGTAATTCCTATTTGTATTGTTGATAAAAATTTGCTTGGTTCTTTTAGCATCTTTTCAATCTGCTTTGCTTTTTTATTTCCTTCTTTTGCTTGTTTTTCTATCTTTGCGTCATTTAGCGATATAAAAGCTATTTCGCTTGCTGCAAAGAATGCATTCAATAATATTAAAATAAGTAGAACTATTAGTTGTGAAAACATTTTTATTCAAACTCCTTCTTTTTTAAACTATGTACCTATTATATATGTTTTCTATTTTTTTTTCAATACATTTTTTTACATTCCTGCAACAGGTAATTTTTTTACTTCTTTTGTTTTAACTTCTTTATCTGCTGTCTTTTTTGTTTCTACTTGTGGTTTTTCTTCTTTTTTATTATTTACTGTTACTGTCATTTCTTGATTTAAATCTAATTTTATTTCTATCAATTCTGGATAAGCTTCATATCCGTCTGTTGGATTTGTTTCTTTTAAATAGTATACCCCTGGAAGTAGATTTTCTATTACAATTTTTCCGTCTTTATCAGTTTTTAAATCTGTATAAATAGTTTGTTTATTTTCATCCAATAATTCAAACTCTACATTTTCTAGTTTATTTCCACTATCTTGGTCTTTTTTTAGAATTATCAATTTTGTTTCATTTTTATTATACTGTTCTGTTATAAAGCCAGTTCCATCTTCATATGGATTTGTTGTTATTGCATAATCTTGTGTTCCTGGTCTTTGAGTTTTTCCGTAGTATACTGGCTTTGTTTTAACTTTTGCCTGTGCTTTTAAATTGAAAGCTGTATTCTCTTTCATGTCTTTTATTGGCACCAACACCTTAAAGCTCTCGTTTGGATAAAACTCGTTTCTTTCATTATTATTTTCATCTGTTATTTTTATACCACCTATATTTATTCCGTCTGCTCTGGTAAGTTCTATTGTATATTTTGACATTTCAGCATTTGCTGTTGCTTTATATATTTTAGATACATAATTTTTATCTTTTGCATCTTGTATCCACTTGTCTGTTACTCTATTTATTGTAATAGTACTTGATACTTTTGTCTCAGTTGAGTTTGCTGCATTTGTTAATATCATTCTTAAAGCATTTAGTGTTCTATTTCCTGCCTCAGTTCCAATTGAGCCAAAATATTCTAGTCTTTTTCCATGTATGTAGCAGTATACTGCTTGTTTTGTAGCAGTAAATGCTTCCCATTGATTCGCTACACCTAGTTCTCCCAAAGATTTATATGGATATCCATTAATAATTATTCTCCACAAGCCTACATCTTGTAATGTTGTTTGAGTAGTAACATTGTAACTTCCTGTTTCTGCTCCTGGCTTTGTTCTATCCATGCAATATGCTGGATATGATGCTCCATTTTGATTACTTTCTATATAAATTGCTTGGACCGGTGCACCTTGATATGTCATTAATGTTCCACAGTCTCCTATTGAATATGTATTTATCTCGCTAAAACTTGCGGCATATATACTATTCCCTAATGTTAATAAATTCATTATTAATAATGCAACCACTGTTGCTACTTTTCTTATTTTTTTAATTATATTTTTATTCAATTTTTGTTCCATTCCTTTCTTTTCCTTGTATACATCTTCTATATTCTGGTTGTCCTTCAACACATGTAATTAGTGTTATGGCGTTGTCTTCCGTTTCCTCTAAATAACTCCAGTCTGTATCTTTTATTATGGCTATTATTTCTACTTGGTATTCTCGCTTTGCTCCATTACAATAATATGTGATAATATCACCCTTTTTCAGCTTTTTTAGGTTTGCAAAATAATTATTTTCAAATCCCCTATTATGAGCCACTAGTCCAATATTTCCACTATTTTTTGAAGTTTCTTCAAAATGACCAATGTATTTGTCCATAACTTCTTTTGTTGTTCCTTCTTCTATTGGCGCTTTTAGTCCTATTGCTGGAATTTCTAATTGCCACATAGCTGTATCTTGTGTATTGTTTTCATTAGTTTCTTGTTTTTGATTATTATCTTCTGTTTGACTTGGATTTTCTTGTTTGATTTCAATATTATCTTGTATTGTTTCTTGTGCTGTCGTTTGATTTAAATTTGATAAAAATAAATTAATGTTTGAAAAAATAATTGTTGATATTATTAGACTTACAATGTTGATGTAAATTGTTGTGTATCTAAATCGTTTTATTTTTTTCCTCCTGTTTAATTTTTATTTTGAGTTAACTCTTGCTAATATATTAATACATTTTTTTGCATTTGTAAAGAACTTTTCATCGACAAAATTCGACAAATATGGGCAAAAGTCTTGATATTTCAAGTTTTTTTATCAGTAAAATTTTTCAAAAATTGCCAACAGGGACGGAGGTAAATGGCAAAAAATTGCCAAAAAGGACCGTCCCCAATGGCAATTTATTGCCAAAAAGGTCCGTCCCCGTTGGCAATTTTTACAATTTCAATTCTAATTCAAAATAGAATTCTACTCCGTCGTCTTTGTTTATAACTCCATAATTATTTTGATAATTATTCATAACTGCTTTTACAAATGATAGTCCAATTCCAGTTCCGCCGTCAGTTCTGTTTCTAGATTCATCGATTTTATAAAATCTATTCCATATTTTTGCCATATATTCTTCTGGTATGTTGTCTCCAGTATTGAAGACTTTTACTCTTACTTTGCTGTTCTCAACGTCTACAACATTTTGGATTTTTATAATTTTTTTATTGTCTATTTCTTTTACATTTTTTATTGCATTTGTTAAATAGTTGCTAACTACTTGTTCAATGTAGAAGTCGTCTGCTATTACGTTTACCTCTTCTGGTGTTTCAAATTCTACTGTAATTCCTTTTTCTTCTAGCATTACTTTTGATTTTCTTACAACTTCTTTTTCAAGTTCTACAATGTCAAATTTTGCATCGTTGAATTCTCTTTTTCCATATTCT
Organism: uncultured Clostridia bacterium; assembly: GCA_948502395.1. GTDB lineage: Bacteria > Bacillota > Clostridia > TANB77 > CAG-508 > CAG-269. The sequence goes on from CAOPES010000010.1 coordinate 60,790, forward strand.
AGTTTCATTAATTGTAATAATTGTTTTACTAGTTTATCCATTTTGTTTGTTTCGTCTAGTATGACTTCTGCATAGAATTTTCTACTTTCTTCGTCTGTGTTTACGTTTTCTAGTAGTCCTTCGCTATATCCTTGTATTAGTGCAATTGGTGTTTTTAATTCGTGTGATACGTCTGATATGAAGCTTTTCCTCATTTCGTCTATTTTTGATTTTTCTTCTATGTCTTTTTCTAGTTCCAAATTTGTTTTTCGCAATTGTTTTATTGTTTTTTCTAGTGTTGTAGACATTGCATTTATACTTTTTCCTAGATTATTTATTTCGTCTCCTACATCTGTAATTCTGTATTTTTGGCTGAAATCTAAGTTTGACATTCTCTTGGCAATATCGTTTAGTTCTAAAATTGGGTCTGTAAATCTTCTTGATACATATGATACGATTACAGCTGAAATTAATATTGTCATTCCTGCCATTAGGTATAAAAAGTTATTTGATATTTTTACACTTTCCTGAATTGCATTAATTGGTATTCTTATATATAATTGATATCCATTGTCTAACATCGCTGATAGCAATACATATGTTACTCCGTTATTGCTATCTTTTATTTTTTTTATTACATATTGGTCACTTTCTTCAATTATTTCTCCCATTCCAACTTTAAATTTTAAAGTCATTTCATTCATTTGTCCTAATGTGGAATAAAAGTCTTTGTTTGATGTATATATACTTACATTTTGGTTGTTTTTTATTAGGATGTCAAAGTTGTTTTGTATTGCTATTTTTTCTAGTTGTGTCTCTAAGTCTTGGCTTTGTGGACTTTGATAATAGTCGTTTACTGTTTCATATACAGATTTTAGTGCTTGTCTTTTGCTATATATGTAGAATTGTCCTAATACTAGATTGTTTACTATTACTAAAAATACAATTATTAATAATATTATTGTGGATATAGTAACAAATAGTTTTACTCTAACAGATTCTAGTGGATTGTGTTTTGCTTTCATTAATATGTCCCCTTTTCTTATTTTACTTCAAATTTATATCCTACGCCTCTCATTGTTTTTATATATTTTCCTTTTTTGCCTAGTTTGTGTCTTATCTTTTTAATGTGACTGTCTATTGTTCTTGAATCTCCATAATAGTCATAGTTCCATACATTGTTTAGTATTTTGTCTCTTGATAATGCAATATTTTCATTTTCTATTAAATATACTAATAGTTCGTATTCTCTTAGACTTAATTCGATTGCTTTTCCATCGACTTTTACTGTTCTGCCTTCTTTGTCTATTTCTATTCCTGCATATTCTTTTACTTCACTTGATACTTGACTTGTCCTTTTTAATATTGCTTCAACTCTTGCTACTAGTATTTTGGGGCTGAATGGTTTTGATATGTATTCGTCAACTCCTAATTCAAATCCAAATAGTTCGTCTTGCTCTTCTCCCCTAGCTGTTAGCATTATTATTGGTACTTTTGAGTTTTGTCTTATTTGTCTTAGTACAGACCATCCATCTAATTTTGGCATCATTACGTCTAATATTATTAAATTGATTTTGCTTTTTTGTTTTTCGAATATTTCTAGTGCTTTTTCTCCGTCTTCTGCTTCTAATATGTTGTAGCCCTTTGTTGTTAGGAAGTCTTTTATTAGTTTTCTCATTCTTTGTTCGTCGTCTACTATTAGTATTGTGTCATTTATCATCTTTTCATCACTCCTGTTAGTTTTCTTTATTATACATTATAATCATTAATTATGTCTATACTGTGAATATTAAAAAAATTTTGGCCTAGGTAGACTAAATAGTGTACCTAGGCCTTGTTTCTTTTTTACATTTTAGTAGTTCCATGTTTCTTCTGTTTTATTTGCTTTTTTTTGGTATTTTTTTCTGTGATACTAAATTCTAGTGGTATTACTAGTGCTATTAGCGTAATTACGTTTGTTTGATTTCTTATACCATTTTTAATTTTGCTAATTTTTTTGAGTCTATCTTGGTTATTTTCATTATTTGTTCATCACTAAAATTGTTATTTATCATCTCTTTTACCATTTGCGTTATTGCTTTGGTTATTCCTAATTTTTCACCACGTTTTTCACCACGTATTTCTCCACGCTTTTCTCCAATCCTTTCGCCTTCTTGCCTTCCAACTTGCTTTCCTTTTAACCATTGCTGCTCTCTATCTTTTTTTATAACTTCAATTATCATTTCCTTATCACCTACCCTTTCCAATTTACCAATTATATCTTTTGTTTTCTCTTCTCCTAATGTTTCATTATATATGTATTTAATAACTCGTATTAAAATATCTCTATTTATCTTTTCTATTTTCTTTTGAGTTATTTCTTCTAAATTGT
>CAOPES010000011.1 GCA_948502395.1 uncultured Clostridia bacterium
AATGAAACATTAGGAGAAGAGAAAACAAAAGATATAATTGATAAATTAGAAAGGTTAGGTGATAAAGAAATGATAATTGAAGTTATAAAAAAAGATAGAGAGCAGCAATGGTTAAAAGGTAAACATGAAGGAGAAAAATTAGGAATAACCAAAGCAATAACGCAAATAGTAAAAGAGATGCTACAAAAGCAAATGAGTGACAAAGACATAATGGACATAGTAAAAATAGACCAAAAGAAGTTAGAAAAACTAAAAATGGCATAAAATAAATAAAAAATAAGCCTAGAAAACTGAAATAAATTTTCTAGGCTATTACTTGTTGACGTAAAGCCTTTCTGAAAAGTAAAATGATAATAAATTAAAGATAGAAAGGTTGATAAAATAAAAATGAGTAAAAATAAATTAAACAAAGGAATTACATTAATAGCATTAGTAATAACAATAATTGGGCTACTAATACTTGCAGGAGTAACAATAGCAACGCTAACAGGAGATAATGGAATACTAGGAAAAGCAATACAAGCAAAAGAAGAAAATAAAAAAGGAACTGCGGAAGAAAAAATAAAGCTAGAAGTACTTGGTAGTTATGATGAAAATGGTAAATTAACTGCAAGCAATACAATAGCAAATATTAAGAAAAATATACCAGGAGTAACAATTAATAAAGGAGAAGATTTTCCGTTATTAGTGGCTTTGGATGAAGATTTATATAAAATCGAAACTAATGGCAATGTAGAAAAAGCAACAATAACAGATAGAACAGGAATAAAAGTAGGAGATTATATCAATTATGAACCAGATGACACAGCACAAACAACATATTCAAAAGACAATTTAGTAGAAAACATAACAGGTTCAACAGCAAATACTGTTGATATAACGAGAGATAATCTAAAATGGCAGGTATTAAAGATATATGAAGATGGGAGTATGGATTTAATAGGAAGCCCAACAAGCCAAAAGATATATTTTAGAGACGCAACAGGATATAATAATGGAGTATATATAATGCACGACATATGTGAAAAAATATATAGTAGAAAAGGAATAAAAGCAAGAAGTTTAACTCTAAAAGATATGGAAAATAGTTTGACTGATGAAGGAAAGAAAGCCAAAAATAATGATATAAGAAATAGAATTTCATCATTAGTAACAAATGAGTATATAGAAAAAGTAAATATAGAAAAAAATACAATAACGTATAAAAACGAAAGCTCATACTATCCAAACGTATATCAAAATGAAGTAGAAAATATGAACAAATTAGAATTAGATAAGACAATTAGACCGAATTCATATAAACAGGAAAAGAATTTAACAGTAATGCAAACATATTATGAAATATTAGTGGATGATGTAAATTATGGTAATGCTTCAAAGGTATTATATAATAATAGTGATGCTTATTGGATTGCTTCAAGGTATGTATATTGCTTTGCAGATTATACACGTTTTGGATTAAGAAATGCAGGATTAAGAACATATGGAAATCATATGTTTGATTCTCGGAGCTAATGCTGGAAATGGTTATAATCATCTTAGACCAGTGGTACATTTGAGTTCTAAAACACAAATAACGTCCAGTTCAACAGCTTTAGAAGAAACAGGAATACCTCATACAATAACACAATATTAGAACTAATAGTCTAGGGAACTAAAATACTTTTCCTAGGCTATTACTTGTTGACGTAAAGCCTTTCTAAAAAGTAAAATAATAATAAACTAAATATAGGAAGGTTGATAAAAATGAGTAAAAAGAAATTAAACAAGGGAATTACCTTAATAGCGCTTGCTATTAGTAGGAAATGCGTTCGATATGAGGAAAGAGCTTGAAAGCCATGTGAGAGAAGAGAAAAAGAGAGAAAAGTTTAGCCGAGTTGAAGTAAAAGTTTACATGAATATGGTGTAAAATTGATAAAAAAATCAAAAAGTAGAATTGTTATCTTAAAAAAATTGTAATAACATTATAGTATAAAAAATGAAAAGGAGCGATTCTATATGAAAAAAATAAAAGCAAAATTAAGTGCTAGAGATGAAAAGTTAATTATACAAGCATTAGTCGAAAAGAGAAATAATCAGCTAAAACAAAATAGACCAACAGAGCCAATAAATGAATTACTAATAAAACTAATCGAAAATTAAATACATAACTAAAAAGTCAATCAAAGATTGGCTTTTTTTAGTGGAAAAAATATAAGGAGGGAGAAAATTTGAAAAATCAAGAAGCAATAGATTATCTAAACAATTTGCAGCAAGGAATGTTTTGTACTGTCAATATACCAATATGTAATGACAAAGAAAAAATACCGATTACTGTTATGTATATGGGCAAAGACAAAGACGGCAGATATAATTTTATTGATACAGGTAGATTCATAATGAGTAAAGAGTTTATTGAAAATAAGGCTATTTCAATAGATAAGAGTTTTGATGAAGATAAAGCTTTTGAGATATACTCTAAAGTTCGTATGCAACCTAATAAAAATAAGAATAAAGAAAGGGCAAGGTAAAACAATGAAAGATAATCAAGTATTAGAATATCATGAAAAACAACAATTTAATAGTGAAAATTTACAACAATATGATAATGAGGGACAAAGATACTTTTTGGCTTATTTATTAAGAAAAGGTTATAACTTAGAAATAAAAGAGAGCAAAATAATTTTCAAAGATATAACATCTGAAGAAAAAGTAAAAGAAATGATAGAACACTATAACAATGATAGTAGAATAGATAACCTTAATATTAAAAGACAATCTATAAGAGAAGCAAGAGCGATAGGATTAGAAGAATATAGCCAAATGGTAGATAAAAAATTGAGGAGTTTGAATCAAAAGGAAAGGGAAAAAACAGAGAGATAATTTTTATAAACAAGTCGACCTAGGTTGATTTGTTTTTTTTACATAGTCATCATTATTGATGGCTGATTTTTATGAAAGGAGGGTAAAAAGTGTCAAAGTGTAAAGTAATTGCCATAGCTAATCAAAAACGGTGGAGTAGGAAAAACAACTACAACAGCTAATTTGGGAAATGGGCTAGCTAGAAAGGGGAAAAAGGTATTACTAATAGATTTAGATCCACAAGGAGATTTGACAACATCATTGGGGTACAAAAATCAAGACAACATGGAGATAACAATAAAAAATATTATGGAGAAAGTAATACAGGAAAAGCCTATAAGCAAGAATGAAGGAATACTACAAAATGCAGAAGGTGTAAATTTAATGCCTGCTAATATTGAATTAGAAGCACTAGATATATCGCTAGTTAAATATATAAACAAAGAAAATATATTGAAACAATACATTGATAATGTTAAAGAAGATTATGATTATATCTTAATTGATTGTAGACCTTCATTAGGACTTCTTACAATAAACGCACTTGCAACAGCTGATAGTGTAATTATTCCAGTTCAAGCTCAATACTTACCTCTTAAAGGAATGACACAGTTAATACAAACAATAGATAAAACGAGAGTACAGATAAATCCAAGACTAAAAATAGATGGAATATTATTGACCATTGCAGATATGAAAACAAATTTAGCAAAGACAACAATAGAAACATTAAGAAATAGTTATGGAAGCAGAATAAAGATATACAACACAGTAATTCCTATGGGAGTAAAAGCAGCCGAAAGTACGATAGAGGGCAAGAGTATATATGCTTATGACAAGAAAAGTAAGCCAGCAGTAGCTTATGAAAATTTTACGGAGGAGGTGTTGAAAAATAGCGAAAAGACCAGAGATAGAACTACCCAGTGTAGATGAGTTACTAAAATTTAGCACAAATAAAGGAAAAGCTGAAACAGTAGTAATATTAAATCCATACGATATTACAGATTTTCCAGATCATCCATTTAAAATAACAGACAATGAAGAAATGGACAATATGGTAGAAAGCATAAAAGAAATAGGTGTAAAAGTGCCAATTTTAGTAAGACCAAAACAAAATGGTGGCTATGAAATGGTAGCAGGACACAGAAGAAATTATGCAACAAAAAAGGCAGGATTAGATGGAATACCTGCTATTGTTAGAGAAATGACAGATGAAGAAGCTACTATTATAATGGTAGATAGCAACATACAAAGAGAAAAAGTATTACCATCAGAAAAGGCATTTGCTTATAAAATGAAGCTAGAAGCTATAAAAAGACAAGCAGGAAGACCAAAAAAGGAAAATTCCCGACAAGTTGTCGGAAATTATGAAAGTGCAGATTTAGTTGGCAAAGACAATGGAGAAAGTGGCAGACAAGTTCAAAGATATATAAGGCTAACAGAACTGATACAAGAATTATTAGACATGGTGGATATAGGTAAAATATCTTTTAGCCCAGCTGTTGAAATTTCCTATTTGTCTAAAGAAGAACAAAATCTATTATTATGCTATATAAAAAAATATGATGCAACACCCTCACAATCACAAGCAATATATTTAAAAAAGTTAAGTCAAGAGGGAAAACTTACAACAGATAAATTGGAAGAAATAATGTCAGCAGAAAAACCAAATCAAAAGCCAAAATATAATATACATTATGATAGGTTTGAAAAATACCTGCCTAGAGATGTAGTAACAGAGAAAGAAGTGGAAGATTTCCTTTTTAAATGTGTAGAAGAACATCACAGAAGATTAAAACAAAGACAAATGGCTAGATAATTTGTGTGGGAGTACAAAATAATAATAATATTTTAATTTGTATATTTGAAAGTAACTAAACATTGTAGTAAAATAAAGAAAAAAGGAGATGTTTGGTTATGAGTAAAAATAAGAAAATTGTTATTTTAATTACAATATTAGTTATAATAGTATTAGGAATTGCAGGAATATTCATATATAAGAATAGGAAAGTTGATAATATTGTTATTGGGGAAAACAATAAAAATCAAATGCAAGAGAATAATGAGTCAGCAAATATAATAAATAATGAAAATATTATTGAGAATACAGTAGAAAACAATGTAGAGCAAAGTAATACTGTTGAAGATAATACAACATCACAAAATCAAGCAGTAGAAGAAAGTAAAACAGTAGAAACTACACAGCCAGTTCAAGAAAAAAATGTAAAGACATCAGCTAAAAAAGAAAATAATAAAACTACAACAACAAGTAAACAGCAAACAACACAAGAAAAAACACCATCACAACCTCAAAAAAGTGAGCAAAGTTCTAAAAGTGAACAAACAACAACACCAGTAAAAAATAATGATAGTAGTTATAAAGAGCAAGAAGTTCAAATTGCACCAAAGACAGAATGCAAAGGGAATAATCATAAAGTAGGTGCAGGAAATACTGGCAAATGGTTTGAAACACAAGAACAAGCAGCTGCATATTTCAAAACAGAAATAGCAAAGTGGGGAAAGCAATGGGAGAATTTTGAAATAACAGATGAAGAATATCATAAAAATTGCCCTTACGGGTACGAAGTTTGGACTTGTCCTCAGTGTCAAAAATGGACAGTAAACTTCTATTATAATAAATAACAAAATAATAATATTTGATTTAAGAACAGGTTATAAAGACTTGTTCTTTTTTTCGTTAAAAGGAGGAAAATTTAATGTTAAAAGCAAAGAAGTTAAAGAAAGTTATAGCTTTAATGTTTATAGCAATCACATTGTTAAGCACAGCACAACCTATTTTTGCAGTAACAGATAGTGGTAGTGGAAAATGGACAGCAGGACAATGGGATTCTAATATTTACACAACAGATAATAAGTCAGATTTAGGAATGCTTATGAGAAGATTAGTAAATACCACAACAGGAGAAAAAATCACAGTATTTTGTGCAGAACATGGTGTAAATTCACAAACAGGAACAGTAGAAACAGGAACACATAATACACCAACAGATCCTAAAGTAAAAAGAGCTTGTAAAGTAGCTTTCTTTGGGTGGTATCAAAAATATGGTAATTATTGCATTGATGGTGGAATAATGGCAGCAGATATGAACTCAAGAAAAATGGACTATGTATTCACACAACAAATGGTATGGTCAACATTAGGACAAAGTAATGCTACTTTTAGAAATGCAAGTATTCAAAGCCAATATGAAGCATTTAAAGCAGATATAAATGCAAAAATTGATAATATGGAAAGAAAACCAAGTTTTTGTAGCGAAACAATAACAGTTGAAGTAGGACAAACAAAAACACTTACAGATTCTAATAATGTGTTAGGACAATATGTTAGTTTTGATAAAACAGTAGATGGGATAAGAATAACACATAACAAAGGAGAAAATACATTAAATGTTACAGCAAATGAAGATTGCACAAAGGAAGCAATAAGAATATCAGAAAATACAATGTTTGATTGGGGTGTTATCAAAGAAGAAACACATAACCAACATTCAACAGTATATTTCACTTTTAGAGATGGAGTACAAAATCAATTATACTCTTTGAATTACAATGATCCTGTAACTATGTCTTTAAGTTTCAAAATAAATCTTTTAGGAAATTTAGAGTTAAGTAAACTAAACACAAATGGAGATTTAGTTGACGGAGCAATATTTAATGTAACAGGAGAAAATGGATTTAATCGTGATGTAACAGTAACAAATGGAAAAATCAAGTTAGAAAAATTAAGAAAAGGAACTTACTATATAAAAGAAAAATCAAGCCCAACAGGTTATTTACTAAATACAGAAACTTATACAGCAGAAGTAAAACCTAATCAAACAACAGAGCAAGCAATAGTAAACACAGAGCCAACAGCAGAAATTACAGTAACAAAGACAAATACAAATGGAGATAAAGTACAAGGAGCAAAATTTCAAATAATTGCTAATGAAGATATATACAATGTTGCCAGAACAGTAAAACACCACTCAAAAGGAGATGTAGTAGCAACTATTACAACCAATAGTGTAGGAGTTGCAAGCAAATCAAATTTGCCACTTGGAAAATATAAAATTAAGGAAATTGAAGTGCCAACAGGTTACTTATTAAATACTGAACAAAAGGAAGTTACTTTAAGATATAAAGACCAAAACACAAATGTTATATTTGGAAGTGTTACAGTAGAAAATACAGAGCCAACAGGAAATTTAATTATTGAAAAGACAGATAAAGAAACAGGAAATAAAAATAGAGTAGATAAAAAGTCACATCACGGAGATGCAACACTTAAAGGAACTGAATATACTTTATATGCAAAAGAAAGAATAACAAATGTTGCAGGAACAATAAAATATTTTGATAAAGATGAACAAATTGCAACATTTACTTTCAATGAGTATGGAGTAGCTAGTATAAAAATAACAAATAATAATACACCTGCAAAAATAAGTGTAGAGGGAACAAAATTAACAGGACTACCAATGGGAAAATATTATGCAAAAGAAACCATAGTACCAACAGGTTATATGCCAGATACAAAAGTGTATGATTATACATTTTCATACAGAGATATGAATACAAAGGTTATAGAAGTAGCAGGAACAGTTACAAATACAGTAGAAAAAGCACCTTTTGAAGTAATCAAGGTTAGCACAAATGAAAATGCAACAGCAGAAACAGTAGCAAATGCAGAATTTACAGCAATACTTTCAAAATATGTTGACTATTACGGAAGTTTTGATGAAGCAAAGAAACATTTAAGCGAGTTTGCAACAGATGAATATTCAATATTTAGAACAGGAACTAATGGACACGGAATTTCTGGACTTTTAGCTTATGGAGAATATACAGTAAATGAAACTTATACACCATCTCCAGAGATAACAACAGTTGAACAATTCTATGTAACAATAGATAAAGACAGTAAAACACCAGTTAAAGAACTTGTTGAAAATGATTTGCCATTTGAGGCATATATAAAAATGCAAAAACAAGATAAAAAGACAGGAAAATTTGTAACTTATTCTAATGCAACATTTGAATTATATAGATTAAATGAAGATACAAACAAATGGGAACAAGTACAATGTAAAATTAGCGATAAATATTATAAAACTTGGACTACAAACAGCGAGGGAGTTGCAAAAACAGAAACAAAGTTAGAAGCAGGAAAGTATAAATTAACTGAAATAAAAATTCCAACAGGATTTATACAATTAGATGAAGAATTAACTTTTAAAGTAGATAACAGAAACTCTACACTAAATTATGATAAAGACTGGGATGCTTGGATTACAGTAACAGTAAAAAATGAGCAACCAACAGGAACACTAAAATTAAATAAAAAAGTAGCATTAAGAGAAGATATGGACAAAACAATGATAAAAGATATTGACTTTACAAAAATATCTTTTGAATTAGTAGCAGATGAAAAAATAATTGATTATGCTGACGGATCTACTATATATGAAAAAGGAAAAGTAGTAGGAAAATATAATTTAAAAGCTGATGGAACATTAACAGTTTCAAATTTACCAATGGGCAAATATCACTTAAAAGAACTAACAACAATAGATGGAGCAGTATTAGATAAAACAGAATACGAAGTAATATTTGAACAAAAAGATACAGTAACAAAAGAATATGTTGTAGAGAAAGATATTGAAAATAGAACAACAGCAATAGAAGTTAGCAAAACAGATATAACAGGAGAAAAAGAGTTAGTTGGTGCAAAACTAACTATTACAGACGAAAATAACGAAGTTATTGATAGTTGGGTATCTACTGAAAAAACTCACAAAATAGAAGGTTTAGTTGTAGGAAAAGAATATACACTAAAAGAAGAAACAGCACCAAATGGATTTGTGGTAGCAACAGAAATCAAATTCAAAGTAGAAAATACAGCAGAGATTCAAAAAGTAACAATGATAGATAAAGTAGTAACAATGACAAAACAAGACATTGGTGGAAATGAGATTGAAGGAGCAGAACTTCAAGTTATTGATGAAGATAATAATGTAGTTGATGAGTGGACATCTACAAAAGAGCCACATAGAATTAACAATTTAGTAGAGGGAAAAACATATACACTTATTGAACAATATGCACCAGATGGATTTGTTATATCAAATGAAGTTAAATTTACTGTAACTACTGATAAAGAAACACAAGAAGTGAAAATGATAGATAAAGTAGTTGAAATATCAAAACAAGATATTAGTGGAAATGAACTAGAGGGAGCTACTTTAGTTGTTACAAGCACTAAAACAAAGAACATTGTAGATAAATGGGTTTCTGGTAAAGAGCCACACAAAGTAAATGGACTTATTGAAAACGAAGAATATATATTACACGAAGAAATCGTGGTAGATGGCTATGTAAAAGCTACTGATGTAAAATTTACAGTAACAAGTGATAAAGAAACTCAAAAAGTAATAATAATTGACAAAATATTAGAAGTTGTAAAAACAGATCTAGTAACAGGCGAAGAAATTGAAGGAGCAGAATTGAAAGTAATTGACGAAGATGGCAATGTAATAGATGAATGGACATCTACAAAAGAGCCACATAAAGTAGTTGGATTAGAAGAAAACAAAAAATACAAATTAGTTGAAATTACTGCACCTTATGGCTATGAGATTACAGAAGAAATCGAGTTTACTGTGAGTGAAGATAAAGAAACACAAAGAGTAGAAATGAAAGATATGCCTATTCTTCAAAATATTAAATTAGTAAAAATTGATAGTAATACAAAAGAAGTTATCAAAGATAAATTTACTTTTGGAATATATGAAGATGCAGAATGCACAAAACTTATAAAAGAAGTAAAATCAGATAAAGAAAATGGAACAGTTTTATTTGAAGATTTACGATATGGAACTTATTATATTAAGGAAATTGCTGCACCAAAGGGTTATGTATTATCAGATAAAGTAATCAAAGTTGAAATGAATGACAAAGGAATATTTATTGATAATGAGAAAGTAGAAAGTGAAGATTCAACATATACTTTTGAATTTGAAAATGTACCAGTAGATACACCAAAAACTGGAGATAATAGTAACTTAAAACTATATGCAGGTTTATTAGGCTTATCTATACTTGCATTAGCTAGTGTGGGAGTACACGAATATAAAAAGAGAAAATCAGTAAATAAAAAATAGACCAATAACAAGGTGGCTTTAATTAGCCACCTTAATTCAATTTAAGGAGGAATTATCATGCCACAATATACACTAACACAAAGTGTAAAGACATTGGAAAAATTATTTGAAAACAATATAGATTCAGAACAAAAAATAAAAGCCTTAAAATGGGAAGATTTGAAACAGTTTAGCCCTGTTGAAAAAAGTTTTATTATGGATTTAAAAGAAGCAGTAGCAAAGAAAAATGTAATAGGATTTTTAGCAGGAAAAGAGGAAACAGAAAGGAGATAACTATGATAGAACATTATAAAAAGCCATCAGTAAAATTCATTGTAAATAAAGGAAACTTTAATAAACTAATGGCATTACTTGCATTTCAAGAAGAAAATATTGTAACAGAAGAATGGAAAGAAAAAGCTAAAAACTTACAAGATCTATTATTAAGATATTCTATACCACAAAAAGATGAAGAGGGAGAAATATCTATAATAGACATTGGACTATTCCAAAAAGAAGCAGCAGAACTAATAGTTTTATTACTTTCTGCATTTGATAATGTATTAAAAGTAGATGAAGATTATACAAGGAAAATGAAAAGACAATAATGTAGAGGAGGAATAGTTTGGGAAAAATAACAGAAACAAGACAACTCTATAAAGAAGTTATAAATGAACTTTCACAAAGTGCAGAAAATTGGAGAAAGTTTTTAGATAGCAGTTCATGGAATTTCAAATATGATTTTGATGACCAAATTCTTATATATGCACAGCGACCAGATGCAAGAGCTTGTGCAACTATGCAAGAATGGAATAAAAAAGTAGTACCACATAGATGGGTAAATAGTGGGGCAAAACCAATATATGTATTCGATAAAAATCCATATAGTGAATATCCATTTAAGTTAGTGTTTGACTTATCAGATACCAACAATTATAATAATACAGAGTATAAATTATGGACTATAAAACAAAATTATGAAGAAGATATAATCGAAAGTTTAGAAGCCAATTTTGGAGATATAAGCTCAAAAGAAAATCTATCACAAGCTATAATTTCAGCAAGTTATAATATGGTAGTAGATAATATAGAAGATTATTTTACATCAATTATAAAAAACAAGAAAAACTCAATGCTTGAAACTATATCAGATGATGAAATAAAAACTATGCTTATTACAACTACATGGGCAAGTGTAAGCTATATGATGATGACTAGATGTGGAATAAATGCAAAAGATCAAATACAAGAGCAAGAGTTATCATATATAAAATACTTTAATAACCAAGAAGTTATAACAACATTAGGTGCAAGTGTAAGTGATATAGCAGAAATGGGTTTGAGAGAAATTGCAAGGACAGTTGCAAATCTACAAAAAAGTGAAAAATTAAAAAATCGTACAATAGAAAAATTTGATAAAGAGATGTATTCTAATGATAATGAAAAAATCAAAGGAGGAAAAGAAGATGGTAGAGAAAATAGAGTACACGAAACAAGGGGATTATTACATGCCCAACCTAGTAATGGAGAAAGAGAAGATACCAGCAGGAAAATACGCTCTGATGAGATACAATTATCTAAAGAATCACAAAAACCACGAGTTGACAATATTAGTAATGAACAAGAAACTAGCACAACACTTGACACAAGTACAGGAACAAGTGAGCCAGAGAGTGGAAGAATTGGTAGAGATGATGAAGAAACAACAAGGGATAACAGAAGAATTGAAAGCCAAAGACCAAATGACATGGGTAGGATTCATGAACAACATCAAAGCGACAGCAGAGGAGATAGCAGCGAACGAAATAATTTACATTTAGGTATTTATAGTAGGGACAGTAGTAAGGACTGTCCTTATGTTGTTACAGATGCAAAAGTTAATCAAATACTAACTAATGCACCACATTTAAGAGTTTCTAATAGTGAAATCAGACAATACTTTGAAAATGAAAAAGGCAAAAGTAAACGAGCAGAATTTCTAAAAGGTAGCTTTAATATTGATTATACAGAAATTATAATAAATGATGAAAGATATGGCTATAAAGCATTTGAAAATGGACTTTTAGTATGGAAAGGTAGTTTTTTATCAAGAGATACAGAAAGTTTTATTTCATGGGAAAATTTAATTGATAATTATGAAGCTATGATTATGCTTAATCAATTAAAAGATGTGAAAACAAGAATCTCATCTGTTACAGACCAAATGTCTTTAATCAATGAAGTGGAAAAAAAGCCAGAGCTAGAATTTACACAAGAGTTTATAGATAGAGTATTACAAGAAAGAGGAACATTCAGCAAATATTCTATATATCAACAATTTGAAACACATTTGTCATTAAAAGATAATGCAGACTATCTAAAGAAAATGTATGGATTAGGCTATTATGGAACAACTGGAACTGTATCTGGATCAGGAATAGGTTTGCAATGTTCTCCTAAAGGTATGACATTAAATAGAGGTTATTTCAAAGATGAAATTACAACAACAATAAGTTGGAATGATGTAGCAAAAAGAATAACAGAACTTATTAAGGTAGAAAGATATTTGAATGAAAAGGAACTTGCAGAATACCCTAATTGGCTAAAAGAGCAAGAACAAGCAAAAGAATTAAGAGAAGCAGAAGAAAAATTAGAAAATCAAGCAGAACAACAAGAGTATGAGCTTGCCAAAAGAGTATATTCATTTGTTAAGCCATCAGATTTATATAATTATCCAGATGATACAGCAGCTTTAAACACAGATGAAGAAAATATTGAAATAGTAAAATCAGATATAAGTGATACGAGAAATGTAAATGACTATGTAAATGCTTTAAATAAAATAAGAGAAAATATTGCAGATACAGACTCACAAAAACATGAACTAGATGTGATAATATCAATATTAGAGAAAAGAGTTCCACATTATGAATATCATTTAGGAGATACTGTCTATATTGGTGCAGATAAGTATGAAATTGCAGGTATAAAGGACAATGTAGTTACCTTAATTGATACAAAATTTCCAATACTTAATAAACAAATGAGCTTTGATGAATTTGAAAGAAAAGTCAAAGATAATTATTCAAATGACCATTTAATTGTAAAAGAACAAAAAGAAAATTCAGCAGAAGTAGATAATGATAAAGGTCAAACACTAGAACAAGATTTGTATGACTTTTACAATACTTATGATATATATGATCTTAATGAAGTACCAATAGAACAAATTAGAGATGATTTAAAAAATTCGGAATCTATACAACAAACAATACAATATCTAAAAGAAATATTAAAACAAGAAAATGAAGTAAATGATTTTACAAATGATTTAAAAGAAATCATAAAAAAATTAGAAGTAGAATATGAAAGAAAAGTAGAAAAACAAGAAACTCAAAAAGAAGAGATAGTACAGCAAGAAACAGAAGAACAACAAGGAGAAAATAAGCAACAAGTTGAACAAGAAAAGCCATATAAGGTAGGGCAAAAAGTTTATTTAGAATCTGACAGAGCATATAATATATACAGTATAGACCTAGAAAAAGATAAAATAGAACTGCAAGACTTACAAATGCCTATACCTATTTTTAGAGAAGAAAGTATTTTAACCTTTGAAAGTCTATATAATCAAAATGAAAGAAACTTCCCTAAACAAGATATTAAGCCTAATTTTGTAAGAACTAAAAACAAAATTCAGGACTTCGTATTACACCCAGAAATAGCACTAGAAAATAGAAATAACTATAAAATTACAGATAATGATTTAGGAATAGGAACACCTAGAGAAAAATTTGAACGAAATATTGCTGCAATTAAAGTATTGAAAAAGTGTGAAGAGGAAAATAGGTATGCGACTCCAGAAGAACAAGAAATTATGTCGAAATATGTTGGATGGGGTGGACTACAACAAGCATTTAAAGAAGATGATAGTAGTTGGTCAAATGAATATAAAATATTAAAAGAATTATTAAATGATGAGGAATATAAAAATGCTAGAAGTTCTGTACTGACAGCATTTTACACACCACCTATTGTAATCAATTCAATGTATGAAATACTACAAAATATGGGATTAAAAGAAGCAAATATATTAGAGCCATCATGTGGTGTTGGAAATTTCTTTGGAATGTTACCAACACAATTAAAAGAATGCAAAATGTATGGTGTTGAGATTGATTCTATATCTGGAAGAATAGCACAACAATTATATCAAAAGTCTACAATAGCAGTAAATGCCTATGAAAAAGTAGAATTACCAGATAGCTTTTTTGATGTAGCAGTTCGGCAATGTACCATTTGATGAATATAAGCCAAACGATAAAAGATACAATAAGAATAAGTTTCTAACACATGATTACTTTTTTGCAAAAACACTAGATAAGGTTAGACCACGGTGGGGTTATTGCTTTTATTACCTCAAAAGGAACAATGGACAAAAAGAATTCAGAAGTTAGAAAGTATATTGCACAAAGAGCAGAGCTATTGGGAGCGATAAGGCTACCTAATAACACATTTACAAAAAACGCAGGAACAAAAGTAACTTCAGATATACTATTTTTGAAAAAAAGAGAGAATATGACAGACATTATGCCAGACTGGGTTTATTTAGATACTGATAAAAATGGTATTACAATGAATAAATATTTTGTCGATAATCCAGACATGATACTAGGAACAATGGAAATGGAGCCTACACAATATGGTAGACCAGATTCGACTTGTAAACCTTATGAGGGAATAGAATTAAAGACTTTATTAGATGAAGCAAAAGAGAAGATAGAAGGAGAAATTACAGAATACGAAATAGGAGATATTGAAGAAAGAGAAGAAACAATGCTCCCAGCAGATCCTTCTGTAAAAAACTTTTCTTATACTATTATTGATGGAAAAGTATATTTTAGAGAAAATAGTGTAATGGCAGAACAAGACCTGCCAATTACTACAATAAGCAGAATAAAAGGAATGATAGAACTTCGTGATTGTGTAAGAGATTTAATAGATTTACAAACAGAAGATTATCCAGAAGAAAACATAAAAGTAGCACAAGCAAAATTAAATAGAATGTATGACAACTATGTTAAGAAATATGGAATTATCAACAGTAGAGGAAATCGTTTAGCTTTTGAAGCTGACAGTAGTTATTATTTACTATGTTCATTAGAAGTAATGGACAGCGAGGGCAGATTTGTGAGAAAAGCAGATATGTTCTCAAAAAGAACTATCAAAGCATATAAAGAGATAACAAGTGTTGATACTGCAAATGAAGCACTAATTGTATCATTATCAGAGAAAGCAAGTGTTGATTTAGAATATATGTCAAAACTTACAAACAAAACACAAGAAGAGTTAGTAAAAGAACTAGATGGTATTATTTATAAACTTCCTATGGAAAATAATAAATATGTAACAAGTGATGAATACCTTTCAGGAAATATAAGAGAAAAACTAAAAATGGCAGAAGCATCAGTTGGAATGCACCCAGAATTTGCAACTAATATAGAAGCATTAAAACAAGTAATGCCAAAAGATTTAACAGCTAATGAAATTGGAATAAAGTTAGGGGCAACATGGATACCAACAGAGATTATTGATAGTTTTATGTATGAATTGTTAGAAACTCCAAATCATGCACAATGGAATATGAAAGTAAAATTTAGTGAGTATAATTCACAATGGTATATAACAAGTAAAAATTATGATTATTCAAATGTAAAAGCGAATAAAACTTATGGGACAAATAGAGTAAATGCCTATGAAATTATTGAAAAAACATTAAATTTAAAAGATGTGAAAGTATTTGATACTGTAACAGATATTGACGGAAACAAGAAGAGAGAATTTAATGCAAAAGAAACAGCTATTGCACAAGCAAAGCAAGACCAAATTAAGCAAGCATTTGAAGATTGGATTTTTAATGATGTAGAAAGAAGAGAACGATTAGTAAGGTTATATAATGATAAATTCAATAGCATTCGTCCTCGTGAATATGACGGAAGTCATTTGAATTTTGTAGGTATGAATCCAGAGATAAAATTAAGGAAGCATCAACAAAATGCCATTGCTCATATTTTGTATGGAAGAAATACACTGCTAGCACATGAGGTACGGAGCAGGAAAGACCTTTGAAATGGTTGCTCGGTGCTATGGAAAGTAAAAGGCTTGGACTTTGTAACAAGTCTATTTTTGTTGTGCCTAATCACATCATTGAACAATTCGCAGCAGAGTTCTTACAGTTATATCCAAGTGCAAACATTATGGTAGCAACTAAAAAAGACTTTGCAACAGCTAACAGAAAAAAGTTTTGCTCTCGTATTGCTACTGGAGATTTTGATGCAGTAATTATACGGACATTCACAATTTGAAAAGATTCCTATGTCAATAGAAAGACAACAGCAGCTAATTGAAAAGCAAATTGCAGATATTATAGCAGGAATAGCACAAGCTAAAAGAGATAAGGCAGAGAATTTTACTATAAAACAAATGGAAAAAACAAGACGAGGGTTAGAAAGCAAACTTGAGAAATTAAATTCACAAACAAGAAAAGATGATGTAATCAACTTTGAACAGTTAGGAATAGATAAAATATTTGTAGATGAAGCACATAACTACAAGAATTTATTTTTATATACTAAAATGAACAATGTAGGTGGAATTTCACAGACAGATGCACAAAAGAGTAGTGATTTATATATGAAATGTCGTTATATGGATGAGATAACAGAGGGCAGAGGGGTAGTATTTGCAACAGGTACACCTGTAAGTAACTCAATGGTAGAATTATATACTATGCAACGATATTTACAATATAATGATTTAAGAAAAATGGGACTTGAACATTTTGATAATTGGGCATCTATTTTTGGGGAAACAGTAACTGCAATGGAACTTTCGCCAGAACGGAACAAGTTATAGGAGTAAAACAAGATTCTCAAAATTTCATAATTTACCAGAGTTAATGAGTTTATTCAAAGAAGTTGCAGATATTCAAACTGCTGATACTTTAAATTTACCAACACCAGAAGTAGTAAGGCATGATGAAATAGTAAAACCTAGTCAAATGCAGCAAGATATGGTAGCAGAGTTAGGAGAAAGAGCAGAAGCTATTAGAAAAGGTAGTGTAGATCCTAGCGAAGATAATATGCTAAAAATTACTAATGAGGGTAGAAAACTTGCACTAGACCAAAGACTTATGAATGAAATGTTAGAAGATAATGAAAATGGAAAAGTTGGAACTTGTGCAAATAACATCTATAAAATATGGGAAGAAAATAAAGAACAAAAACTAACACAATTAGTATTCTGTGATTTGTCTACACCAAAGCAATTTGAAGAAAAATTTGATGACGAGGGAAATTATGTATTTACTGATGTTTATAACGATTTAAGAAGAAAGCTAGTATTAAAAGGTATTCCACGAGAAGAAATTGCCTTTATACATGAAGCAGATAATGAAACTAAAAAGAAAGAACTATTTGCTAAAGTAAGAAAAGGCGAAATTAGAGTGTTAATGGGAAGTACAAGCAAAATGGGAGCAGGTACAAATGTGCAAGATAAAATAATTGCCTTGCATCATTTAGACACACCATATAGACCAGCAGATTTAACACAAAGAAATGGTAGAGGAGTACGACAAGGAAATCAAAATAAGCAAGTGCATATATACACCTATGTAACAGAGAAAACATTTGATGCTTATTTATTCCAAATGTTAGAGAGAAAGCAAGGCTTTATATCACAAATAATGACTTCAAAGACTCCAGATAGAACAGCAGATGATATAGATGAAACGGCATTGAGCTATGGAGAAATTAAGGCTTTAGCAACAGGAAATAAATATATACTAGAAAAGACACAGTTAGATTCAGAAGTTGCAAAATTAAAAATAGTAAGACAAAGTTATCAAAGCCAGATTTATGATTTAGAAGATAAAATTGCAAGATCATATCCAAATCAAATAAAAGAGATACAAGAAAAGGTCGATGCACTAGAAGCTGATGTCAAGCAGCTAGAAGATAACACAATACCAAATGAAGATGGCTTTTCTAAAATGACACTTAAAGGAATTGAATATACTGATAAAGAGCAAGCAGGAAAAGCAATACTAGAAGTTTGCAAATCAAAATCAAATCCAGATATTGAAGATATAGGAGAATATAGGGGATTTAGATTAGAACTTGGTTTTAATTCAGTAGAAAAGAAATTTACTATGACTATGAGAAATAAATATAGTTATAGTATTTTTTTAGGTAGTGATACTTTTGGTAATATTACAAGAATAAATAATGCACTAGAAGCAATAAAAGATAAGATTCCAGATGCAAAGTTGAGAATAGAAGATATTGAAAAGCAACTTGAAACAGCAAAAATAGAAGTTCAAAAGCCATTTCCAAAAGAAGAAGAATTAAAAGAAAAAATGAAAAAACTTGAAGAATTAAATATTTTATTAAAGCTAGATGAAAAAGAAAAGCAAGTATTAGATACATCAAATGATGAAATAGAAGAAAATGAAAAAGATAAAAACAAAGACCATGAAAGGTAATCTATATGCAAAGAAGATATTAAAAAATTAGTATCTTCTTGTATCTTTTTATAAAAAGATATGGTATAATCATCTCGACAGATAGTAAGTTGTCGAGTAGGAGGAAATAATTTGAAAACTTTAATTATTTATGCTAGTAAAACAGGAACAACGGAAAAATGTGCTAAAGAAATAAATAGGCAGTTAAAAGATTCTAAAATTGTAAATATATTAAATCAAAATGAAGATATAAACAAATATGATTTAATTGTTATAGGCACTCCAATTAGAATGGGAATGATAGACAAAAAAATAAAAAAGTTTTTGATTAATAATATTGAAAACTTAAAATCAAAAAAGGTAGCATATTTTATTTGCTGTGGTTTTAATGAAAATTGGAAAAGTTATTATGAACAAAATATTCCAAAGGATTTATTAGATACTGCCATTATTTATGATACTTTTGGAGGAGAAATGGATATACAAAAACAAAAAGGCTTCGATAAATTTATTACAAAAATGGTAAGCAAAAACATAGATAAGAATAAAGAAATAAAAATATTAAACGAAAATATTGACAGATTTATAAAAGTATTAAATAGTGAAAAATTACAATATATAGGGCTAATAATTAGTTGATAATGTCAGTCTTTTATTATATAATAGTAACATCAATTAGTAAGTTGTAGAGGAGAGATAAATATGATACCAAGAATATGGTAAGATCACGAGTTATTTCGTGATAAGAACATTATTACAGTAACTCGTATAAAAATACGAAATGTAATAAAGGAGTAAATAAATGGATTTAATAGTAAAAGCAAAAAATATAGATTTAGAATATAATGGAAGACAAATTTTAAATATTGATAATTTAGAAATATATAACTATGATAAAATCGGAATAGTAGGAAAAAATGGTAGTGGCAAAACAACATTATTAAAAGTCTTATTAGGACAAATAGAATTAAAAACAGCAGAGATTAAAACTTATGGAAAAATATCATATATTCCACAATTAGAGCAAATAGATATAACCAACATAGAAGATAAATCTATATTAGGTAAATTAAATGTTCATAATGTAGAAGGTAATAATCTATCAGGAGGAGAAGAAACAAAATTAAAAATAGCAAAAGCATTATCAGAAAATAGTGATGGCATATTTGCAGATGAACCTACTTGTAATTTAGATAAAGACAGTATTGATTATATAACAAAAACATTAAAATATTATTCTGGAAGTGTAGTAGTAATCAGCCACGATAGATATTTTTTAGATGAAGTTGTAAATAAGATATGGGAAATTGAAAATGGCAAAATTACAGAATATTGGGGGAATTATACAGATTATATAGAACAAAAAGAACAAGAAAAGCAAACCCACTTAAAAAAATATGAACAATATATAAATGAAAAGCAAAGGCTAGAAAAAATAATTACTGAAAAACAAAAGCAAGCACAAAAAGTTGGAAAAAGTAAAAATCAAAAAAGTACAGAAAATGGTGGAAGATTAGCACATCAAAAATCAACAGGGAGTAAAGAAAAAGCACTTCATAAATCAGCAAAAGCAGTAGAAAAAAGAATAGAAGAGCTAGAAGAAATAAGTAAACCAATAAAAGAAAGGCAAATACATTTTAGAATTAGTGGTTCGCTTGAGATATATAATCCTGTTCCAATTATAAGTGATAATCTAAATAAAAAAATTGGTAATAAAATAATATTTGAAGATGCAAAATTTAAAATACCACTTGGCAAAAAAGTAGCAATTACTGGAGCAAATGGAACTGGAAAAACCACATTAATAAAAATGATTTTAAATAAAGAAACTGGAATAGAAATATCTCCCAAAGTACAAATTGGTTATTTTGCACAAAATGGATATAAGTTTGAAAAAGAAAAAAATGTTTTAGAGTTTTTAAAAGAAGAATCAGATTATCAGGTGTCAGAAATAAGAAGTATGATAGCAATGTTAGGATTAAACCAAAATGTAATTACTAGAAAAATGAAAACATTAAGTGGTGGAGAAATTGTAAAAATATTATTATGTAAAATGTTGCTTGGAAGATATAATGTACTAATTATGGATGAACCTAATAATTATTTAGATATACCAAGTATAGAAGCATTAGAAAGCCTTATGAAACAATATAAAGGTACAATAATATTTATATCACATGATAAACGATTAGTACAAAATGTAGCAGATATTGTATATGAAATTAAAGATAATAAAATAATGGAATAACATAACAATAAATTACAATTTATGAAGGAGAAATAAAATGAGATTAAGAGCAATAAATATATATTCTGCTTTTTTGGGAGATTTAGAAAAAACAAAGGAACGAACAGCATTGATACGAAAAGAATCAGATTTTTTATATCTTGAATATTACAATGTGGTTAGATTTTGTAATAACGAATTTATAAAACAATTAAATGTCAGTTGTGATGAAAATGCAAAAGAGATTGAAGTAAGGGAGCGAAATTCCGATGGTTATTCAGTAATTACAATGCCTTTTGATTTTTCTTCATATCAAACTTTATCACTAGAAGAAAAAAATGCTTTCTGGGTAGAAGAAATTATAAAGGTATTTAATTTTGTATTGCCTCTAATGAAATGTGAATCAGATAAAAAAATAATTGATTTTATAGATTATCTAAAAGAAAAATATATCAAAAGATAAATTACGATATATAGTGATAATTAGTTGACATTTTTTTCTAGGATATGATAGCATATTAAATATGAAAATACCAAAAGGAGGACATTGAATGGAAGAAAATCTTACTATAAATTCAGAGGAAGCTGATAAAGTAATTGAGAAATTAGTGAAACAAACACAGCCAACAGAATTAGGAATTTTTATTAGTTTATTATCACATAGATATATGCAGGAAGTAGGAATAACTAAAGAACAATTTATGACATCTTTATCTAATAGCATTGATAAAATTGAAAAAGGCGAGTAAAAAGCAAATACAAAAAATAATAAGCAATTTGAGAGATATTAAGAAATTAGTATCTCTTTTTTTGTTGGAAAGGTAGTGAAAAATATGCCTTATATACCACCAGAAATAGTAAAAAAAGCAGAAGAAATGGACTTATTAACTTACTTGCAAAACTATGAGCCAGATGAGTTAGTGAAGATAGGAAACGGAACATATACCACAAAAACACACGATAGTATGAGAATAAGTAATGGATTATGGAATTGGTTTTCAGAGGGTATAGGTGGAAAAAATGCTGTTTCTTATCTAATGAAAGTAAAAAAATATTCCTTTTTAGAAGCTATACAAACAATTATAGGCAATATAAATGTTAAGCAGCCTGTAATTTATAAAGAAGAAAAACAAGAAAACATTGTGTTAGTTTTACCAACAAAATCAAATAATTGTGATCGTGCAAAAAGATATTTAATGAGTAGGGGAATTGCCCCAGAGATAATAAAAGAGTGCATAGAAAACGATTTGATTTATGAAAGTGAGCCTAATCACAATGTTGTTTTTATAGGTGTAGATGATGAAAAATGTCCAAAGTATGCTTTTTATAGAGGTACAAACGATACAAGATTTATGGGAGAATCGAAAGGAAGTGATAAAGCATATACCTTTAGATTAAAGGCAAAAACAGAAAGCAATAGAGTACATTTATTTGAAAGTGCTATTGATTTATTATCTTATGCAACATTATTAAAAATGAAAAATATAGACTGGCATAGAGAAAATATGATTTCACTTGCAGGAGTAAATAGCCCATCAAAGACAAGTGAAAATAATAAAATACCAATAGCAATAAAAGAATTTTTAGAGAAGAATCCTAACATAAACGAAATACATTTGCATTTAGATAATGATGAAGTTGGAAGAAATGCAAGCATAGCTTTGCAAGAAACACTATCAAAAAGCTATAAAGTTTTAGATAGACCTGCACCATTAGGAAAGGACTGTAATGATTACTTACGATATATGTTAGGTATAAAAAAGTTGAATAAAACAGCAAAAGAAAAGGTATGCGAAGTAGCAAGATAAAACAAAAATGGAGGAAAATAAATTATGAATCAATATAAAATTGAAATGAAAGAAATATTTAGAAAAGAAATTTTAGTATGTGCAGAAAGTGAAAAAGAAGCAACAGACATTGTAGAAAAGGCATATTTAAGAACAAATATGTTAGACCATTCTTATAAGGATTTAGCAGCAGTTGAAACAAAAGTTATTGGAAAAAGAGAAGAAAATAACTACGGCGAAATGGAAGAGGAAAACATTATTGATAAAGAAAGTAGAGAAAATATTAAAGGAACTATTGACCAAATGTATGAAAATCTTAAAGAAATGGATAATGCTTTGGTAGAAGATGACATTGTATATATTGATATGTTAATTGAAAATTTGGAAGATAATATTGAAGATTTAAAAGAAGTTGTAAGAGAAATTGAATAAATTTTGAACAAAAATCAGCTTAAAAAATAGAAAAAATACAACAAAAAAATATATAGTTTTATTTTAGCCTATTTTAGAAATGTAAAAATGATGTCCTAGCAAGCACTGAATTTGTACTCCCGCACAAATTCAAAATGTGGGGAAACCCCAAACCCCATAAAAAATGATTTTAGAAAGAGGTGTATAATTTTTATTTGAGAACAAGAGATATAAAAAAACAAGTATGGCTAAATGAAGATGAACTAAAAGCACTAAAACAAAATTCGAAGAGAGCAGGATTAAATGAAAGTGCGTATATAAGAAATCTTATTATGGGATACAAACCAAAAGAGCAACCAACAGAAAATATGTATGAAATAATAAAACAATTAAAACTTGTTGGAATAAACTTAAATCAAATTGCAAGGAAAGCAAATGCTTTAGATATAGTTGATGCACCATTTTATAAAAAGGTTTATGAAAAATGGAATAAGCTAGCACAAGATATAAAAAAAGAATTTCTTGATATGGAAAAATAGAATGGCTACAACAAAAATAAAAGCAATAAAGAAAAGACTTGACCATGTAATTGATTATACAACTAATCCAAGCAAAACAAGTAAGGAAGCATATAGTGAACTTCATAATGTTATTGAATATGCAAAGGCATCATATAAAACAGAAGAACAATTATATGTTACAGCAATAAATTGTGATAAAGATTCTATACATGAAGATATGTTGAGAACAAAAAGAAGATATAGTAAAACAAATGGAATTTTAGGTTTTCATGCTTTTCAGTCTTTTGCAAAAGGCGAAGTAACTCCAGAAATTGCACACGAAATTGGTGTAAAATTGGCAAATGAATTATGGGGAGATAGATTTGAAGTTGTTGTAACAACACATTTGAATACAGAACATATACACAATCACTTCTGTTTGAATTCTGTTTCATTTAAAGATGGAAAAAAATATTATGATGATCATAGAACTTATGCTCTAATGAGAGAAACATCAGATAGACTTTGTGAAGAATATAAATTGAGTGTAATAGAAGAAAAGAAGTGTCCAAAAAGTAAAATAGATTACAGAAATTTTTATAAATCAGAAGTAAATAAATCTAATCATCATACTATTGCAAAAGAAGATATTGACTATGCAATAGGACAAGCATATTCATATAAAGACTTTTTATCTATATTAAATAAAATGAATTACACAGTAGAAAATCGTTATGGAAAATTAAGTGTTAGAAAAAAGCCATACAAAAAGAATATAAGAATAGAAAGAGCCTTTGGAGATGACTACAAAATTGAAAATATTGAAAAAAGAATTTATGAAACACAAGCAATTAGAGAGCCATTTCCAGAAGCAAGAGCAAAACCTAAAAGATATAGAATGGTAAAAAAGCAAAATCTAAAAACTAGAAAAAAGGCTAAAGGAATAAAAGCATTATATTTGCATTATTGCTTTTTATTAAAAGTGTATCCCAAAAATAAGAAGATGAAAAAACAATATTCAAAAGAAATGAGAGAAGAAATAAAAAAGATGGATAAAATTTCAAAAGAAGCAAAGCTCTTGTGTAGAAAAAATATTCAATCTGCTCAAGAGCTTTCAGCATATAAAAAATCACTTATACTTGATAGAAAAGAAAATAAGGCAAAGGTAGAGAGCTTATGGAAGAAAAATAGGAAAGCAGCTAATGAAAGTGATAAACAGAAAAATTATGAAGAAATAAAAATGCTTCAGAGTGAAATAAAAAAACTAAACCAAGAAATTGAGTTAATAGAAGGTATTGAAACAAGAACACCAAAGATAAAAGAGATTATTGATGAAGTAGAAAATAGAAATCAAGATAAAGAAAAGGAGAAAGAAAATAGTGAGTATATCAAGTGATTCGGCAGAACAAACTGTTAAATTGCTATTAGATGGAACAGTAGTAGTAGCAAAAATAAGTGGACTAGCTGTAAAAAATATTGCTGTAGCATTATATACTATATCACAAGACCAAAAGCAGACAAAAGGCAAGACTAGACTAAATAATATGATAAAAAGTGATAACGAATTAAAAATCTTTTCTATTAAAAAAGAAGATATGAAAACTTTTTGCCATGAAGCTAGAAGCTATGGAATATTATATTGTGCTTTGGTAAATAGAAAAAACAAAAATATTGATGGTATGGTAGATATAATGGTAAGAGCAAAAGATGCACCACAAGTAAATAGAATTGTAGAAAGATATAATTTATGCACTTATGATAAGGCATCAATTCAAACAGAAATTGAAAATGAGAAAGTTACTAATAAAAATGAAAAAGACTTGTCAGATAATGCACCAGATATAGGAGAGGAAAGAACAGAAGTAAACGAAGCTATGGTAGATGATATTTTTTCTAAACCAAAGGAAAATGAAAATCAAAACCCCGAAGTAGCAAAAACGGAAAAAAACCCTCCGTCAGAGCCTTCCTTGAAGAGCAAAAACAATTCCGAGGGGGTTACTAAACCTGCACAAAAAGAATCTGTTAAGAAAAAGTTAAAAGAAGCAGAAGCAGAGTTAAAGGTTGAAACGGAATTGAAGAAAGCTCAAAAATCTAAAGAAAGTATTATGGTAGAAATGCCACAAGTACAGACACCAAAATTAGAAATAGCAAATAAGGAAAGAGGTAAATGAACATGGGAGAATTAGACCAAGTATTTGATAATTATAGCAGAAAAAATAGGCAATATAATAAAGAAGAATGGATTGAATATAAAAAACAAGAAAAACAAGAAGTATATGCACTAATTGATACAACAGCAGAAAAGATCGTACAAGATGGGCAAGAATTTAAGAAATATTTAGATACTCAAAGTAAGTTTGAGCAATATTCAGTAGGAAATAGTTTACTAATAACAGCACAAATGCCAGAAGCAACAGTTTTAAGAGATTATGATAGTTGGACAAATGTAGGTGGCTTTCCAAAGAAAAATCGTAAAAATGATATAAAAATATTAGAGCCAGCAGATTCTTATATGAGAGAAGATGGCACAAAGGCAACAAATTATAATGTAAAATACTTAACTGATATATCACAAGTTAGTATAAGAAAGAAACCAAATCCTATAATGAGATATGATAATAAATTATTATTAAGAGTATTTTTAAATAGTAGCCAAGCAAAGGTAGAAGTAGTAAATGAAATACCAAATACAGATAGAAGTGCATTGTATGATTCAGAAAAAGATGTATTATATATTGCAAGAGGTGCAGAAGCACCACAAATTTTCCATGAAGTAACACAAGAACTTGCAAAACAAGAAATAGGAGAAAATACAGAATTAGATACTTTCAAAGCTAATTGTGTATCTTATATGGTTTGCAAAAAATATGGCATAGATGTTTCAAATTATAATGTAACTGATATTCCTTATGAACTAAAGGAGTTATCAGCAAAGGAAATAAGAGAAGAACTAGAGCCAATTCATGATGCAATGGAAAACATAAGTGGAAGAACAAGTCATTGTATAGAACTACTTGCAAAACAAAGTAGAGAAAAAGAACAAGCAAGATAGGAGAAAAATATATTGGAAGAACAAAGAGTAGTAATATTAAATAAGTACGAATATGGAATGATAATAAATTCCCTTAACGAACTTCGTACAAAGTTAATAAGAGAAAACAAATCAACAGAATTTGTAAATGAATTATTATTAAGACTATTAAATATCCCCATTAGAAAAAGAACAATATTTCAAAGAGAAAGAGTAAGTAACGAGAGATAATGAAAAAACAAATGAGCTTTTGTATATATTAGGTATAATTCCAGTAGTATGGGTAGCTATTCTAATTGCACCATATATAAATAATGGAATCGTAGGAATAATAAATAATTTTTCAAAAATAATGGAAAATCCATTTAATTTGATATGGTGTGAGAATAGCATAAAAACTATTCTTATTTTTATATGCTTTTATGTATTAGGAATAAGTATATATGAATCTACAAAAAAGAATTATAGAAGAAGAGAAGAACACGGCTCTGCCAAGTGGGGTATAGCAAGTGTACTTAATAAAAAATATAGGCAAAAGCCATTTAATGATAATAAAATATTAACGCAAAATGTAGCAATAGGTCTAAATGGAAAACAACATAGAAGAAATCTTAATGTTTTAATTTGTGGTCGGTAGTCGGTGCAGGTAAAACAAGATTCTATCGGTAAGCCAAATGTAATGCAATGTGGCTCAAGTTCGTATGTAATCCTAGATCCTAAACGGCGAAATTTTGCGAGATACGGGGAATTTATTAGAGAAAAAAGGGTATGAGGTAAGAGTGCTTGACTTAATCAATATGGAAAAAAGTCATTGCTATAACCCTTTTAAATATTTAAAGACAGATAATGATGTTCAAAGGTTGGTAACAAACCTTTTCAAAAGCACAACACCTAAACGGAAGTCAGAGCCAAGATCCGTTTTGGGACACGGCAGCTAGTATGTTATTGCTAGCACTTATATTTTATCTCAAATATGAAGCTCCAGAAGATGAACAAAACTTTCCAATGGTAATGGAAATGTTAAGAGCAGGAGATGTAAATGAAGAACAAGAAAATCCTATAAGTGCATTAGATATTCTATTTGATAAATTAGAATATAATAACCCAGAGCATATTGCTCTAAAGTATTATAGAAATTATAGGTCAGGCTCTGCAAAAACATTAAAATCAATTCAAATTACACTTGCTGCAAGATTAGAAAAATTTAATTTAGAGAGTCTTGCAAACATAGTAAAAATTGACGAGTTAGATTTGCCTAGTTTAGGTGAAAAAAAGGTGGCATTGTTTGCTCTAATTCCAGACAATGACACGAGTTTTAATTTTCTAGTAAGTATATTATACACACAATTATTTCAACAATTATTCTATATTGCTGACCATAAGTATGGTGGAAGTTTGCCAATCCATGTCCATTTTGTAATGGATGAGTTCGCAAATGTAAGTCTGCCAGATGATTTTGACAAAATTTTAAGTGTCATGAGATCAAGGTCAGTATCAGTATCTATCATTCTCCAAAATTTAGCACAGCTTAAAGCACTATTTGAAAAACAATGGGAAAGTATTGTACGGAAATTGCGATACTTTTTTGTATTTAGGTGGAAACGAGCAAAGTACCCATAAATATGTTTCAGAACTCCTACGGAAAAGAAACAATAGATTTAGACACACATGGAAAAAGCTCTGGTAGAAGCGGCAATTATTCGACAAATTATCAACTTGCAGGAAGAGAACTTATGACTCCAGATGAAGTGCGTTTACTTGATAATAAATATGCACTTCTTTTTATTCGTGGAGAAAGACCAGTTAAAGACCTAAAATATGATATATTAAAACACCCTAATGTAGCTTTGACTACTGATGGCAAAGGAGAGCCTTATATTCATGGAAAAACAGATAAAGCAACAGCTTCTATTATTGTGCTAGATGAAGATATTGAAGAAAATGAGATAGATACATTTGAAAAAGAACAATTACTAGAAAATTATGAACTCCTATCAGAAGAAGAATTAGAAGAATTTATTAGGGAGGTATCATAAATTGAAAAAGAAAAAAACTTTATTAAAAATATTAAAAAGGTCTTGCATAATTATTTTGTATATTGTTGCATTATTTGTAGCACAAGCATCTCATGTATTTGCAGCAGATGAGCCATTAACAGTAATAAATAATTTGTCAGACTTTATTTTTGGACTTATAAGAGCAGTTGGAATGATTATTTTAGGATTCGGAGTAGTACAAGTTGGTATGTCATTAAAATCACACGATCCATCACAGCGAGCTAATGGTTTCATGACATTGGCACGGAGGAGTAGTTATTACTTTCGCAAAGGAAATCCTAAATATTATAACAGGTGGTTAAAAAGTAAAAGGAGTAGGTTATTAAGAAAAAATAATCTACTCCTAAAAAACTTTAAGGAGGTAATTTTATAGAAGAAAATAAAAAATATAAAATCATATATGCAGATCCACCATGGCAATACAAAGTATATTCAGATAAAGGCAAAGGTCGTTCAGCAGAAAATCATTATTCTACAATGAGCATAGAAGATATATGCAAATTACCAGTAGAGAAAATAGCTGACAAAGACTGTGTCCTTTTTATGTGGATGACTTTTCCAACATTAGTAGAAGGACTAAAAGTTTTGGAGAATTGGGGTTTTAAATATAAAACGGTTGCTTTTGTATGGATTAAGCAAAATAAGAAAACACCATCATTGTTTTGGGGATTAGGTTTTTGGACTAGAGCTAATGCAGAGATATGTATATTAGCAACAAAAGGCAAGCCTAAAAGAATATCTGCAAAAGTGCATCAAGTAATTATATCTCCAGTTGAAGAACATAGTAAAAAGCCAGATGAAACAAGAAAAAGAATTGTGGAATTGTTAGGAGATATACCAAGAGTAGAACTATTTGCAAGACAAAAAGTAAATGGTTGGGATTCGTGGGGAAATGAAGTAAAATGCGATATTGATTTAATGGAATATGGAGATGATGAGAAATAGCAGAATTAAAAAAATTAGAAACAGTAGTAGAAGAAATACTACGAAAAGATAAACTTGCAAGAGAAGATGACTGTTACTTAATATTACAAGTAATAAGCAAATTATATCCTTATGAAGTAGGAAAACAATTTGCAACAGTAATGTTTAATGCAAAGAATAAAGGAATAAGTTTTGAAAGCATTACGAGATGTCGAAGAAAATTACAAGAGAAAAATCCAGAATTAAGAGATGAAGAAACAGCAAAAATGAGAAATAAAAAACAAAAAGAGTATATCAAGTATTCAAAACAAAGTTAGGAGGTGGTAGATATTGAATTGGGTAGTAGGAAACCTACAAAATGCAATAGAAACATGGAACTCAAAATTAAGTGAAATATGGACACTTGTATCACAATCGCCAGTTGATTTTAAAGGTGGAACTATCTGGAATGTAATAACAAATATACATGGAGCAGTACAAGCCATTGCATTAGCATTACTTGTATTGTTTTTTGTTGTAGGAGTAATGAAAACTTGTCGGAAGTTTTGCAGAAGTAAAAAAGCCAGAGCATGCCCTCAAACTTTTTATACGATTTGCAGTTGCAAAAGTTTTAGTAACTTATGGTTTAGAGCTAATGATGGCAATTTTTAAGATTGTGCAAGGTTTAGCAAGTACAGTAATGAGTGCAGCAGGATTAGGTGGAGCAACAAATACAGTTCTGCCAAATGAAATTATATCAGCAGTAGAAGCCTGTAATTTCTTTGAAAGCATACCATTGTGGGCAGTAACATTGATACGGAGGACTATTTATAACAGTATTGTCATTTGTAATGATTCTTACAGTTTATCGGAAGATTTTTCAAAATCTATCTATATACAGCAATATCTCCAATAGCATTTGCAAGTTTTGGTGGAGAGCCAACACAAAATATAGGAAAGAGCTTTATAAAAGGTTATAGTGCAGTATGCCTAGAGGGTGTAATTATAATGCTATCATGTGTTATTTTCTCACTGTTTGCAACAAGCCCACCAGTAGTAGATACAAATGCAGCAGCAGTAACAATGGTATGGAAATATATACGGAGAATTGATATTCAATATGTTGGTGTTAGTAGGTACAGTTAAAATATCAGATAGATTAGTAAGAGAAATGTTAGGTTTATAGGAGGAACAATAGAATGCAAGAACAGATAAAAATTGCAAAAGTATGGCATATTGAGAACAATGAATTAACTTGTAAAAATAAGAAAGTAGTATTATCAACATATAATGATGTTGAGATAGCTACTTTAAAAGAAGAAAGATATTATGATGTGCAAGAGTTTTTAATTAAAGACAAAAATAATGAATATTGGAAATTAGGAATTGCTCCAATAAGATTAAATATGTTTATAGGAAGTATAGATTCATATTTATCAGAGCCATCAGTAGTAGAAAAATATAGAGAAGATATAACAGAAGCATATAAGAAATTAGATCTAAAAGCATTCTGGAAAAAGAAAATAAATGAAAATAGGTATTTCAATAAATGTGAATTAGAATATATCAATAGGTACTTTCCAGAGATTTATGAACAAGCAAGAGAAAGTAGAAGAACATTTGAAGAAAATAGAGATAGGGAACAAGAACAAAAAAGGCAAGAACAGGAACAGAAAGAACAAGAGAAAATAAAAGCTGTAAATGACAGATTCAAAAAAGCGTTAAAAGAAATGAAATATAAAATCTTTATTGGAGAAATGATTTCAGTTGAGGACTTTGAGTTTTATAAAGATGATAAATGCAGTGGTAGAACAATACAAAATAATATTCTATATTTAGCAAAACTATATGGAATAAAAATACCATTAGCAACACAAGGATTTATAAACAATAGGTTAAAAAGTTATAATTTCAAAACAAGAGATTGCTTTTATAAAATAACAGATGAAAATAAGAGATGTAGCACAAAAATGGGGATTTATTTAGAGCAAATTTATCAAAAGATACAAGAAGAATATAAAGAGAGTTTTAAAAGGAAAATGAAACTTGTACCAGAAAAGAGTATGGAAAGGTAGGAAAATGAAATATTTAGTTACAAATTACAAAGATAATGCAGAAAAACAGGAAATAGAAAGCAAAGGCTTATATTGTTATGATTTAAGACATAGTGATGAGGGTGGAGAAATTGCAACTATTGAGAAAAGTGTTTTAGTAAATAGAATAGGCTCTATTATTACAGATAAGGAATTAAAATTTGGCAATAAATACTACAATAATTTTATAGATTTTGAGGAATTTTCAGCTAGAAATACAGAAGTATATACAATAGAACAATTACAAGACAAACAAAAAGAAAAAGTAAATGAAAATAGCCATAAAGTAATAAATGGTTATTCAATTCATAAAGAGGGTACTTGGTGTGAGATAACTAAAAATGGGCAACATATTTTTGATGGGAATGTAGATGCAAATATGACTTCAGAACAAATTTATAAAAAAGTAATGGAGAACTTTAATAAGAATAAAAAAGGAAGAGAGGCACGATAATTGGAAGTAAAAATCAATAGAGAAATAAGAGAATATACGGAAAGCATATTTTTTGGACTGTCATTAAGGCAGTTCATTTTTTCTATATGTGCTTGTGTAGTAGCTGTTATCCTATATTTTATATTAAAACCTTATTGTGGAATTGAAACTTTATCATGGGTTTGTATATTAGGTGCAGCACCATTCGCAGCACTAGGGTTTATTAAATATAATGGAATGACAGCAGAAAAGTTTGTTGCAGCTTGGATTAAATCAATGATACTTACACCTAAAAGATTAACTTTCAAGCCAATAAACTTATACTACGAGGATTTGAAAAACATAGAAAATAGAAAAGTAAAAAAAGAGAGAAAAAATAAAAATAAGGAGGATTCGCAAAGTATTGAAAACATTAAATAAATTATTTAAACAAGACAAAGAGAAGTTTGTCATACCACGAAGTGTGCAAGATGCCATTCCTATTAAGGCAATATGGGAAGACGGCATCTTTTTTATTGGGAAAAATAAGTATTCAAAATGTTATAAATTTAGTGATATAAATTATGCAGTAGCAAGTAGAGATGATAAAGAAGCAATGTTTTTAGAATATTCGGAGTTATTAAATTCATTTGATACAGGTGCTACTACTAAAATAACTATAATCAATAGAAGATTAAATAAAATTGACTTTGAAGAAACTATGCTATTACCTATGGAAAATGATGATTTAGATAAATTTAGAAAAGAATATAATAAAATGTTACTAGATAAAGCAACAGCTTCAAATGGTATAGTACAAGAGAAATTTATAACAATATCAGTTGATAAAAAAAGTATAGAGGAAGCAAAGAATTATTTTGCAAGAGTTGGAACAGACTTGATAAATCATTTCAAAGAATTAGGCTCTATATGTATTGAATTAGATGCAGTAGAAAGATTAAGAATATTTCATGACTTTTATAGGGTGGGAGAAGAAACTTCATTTAATTTTGATATGATAACTAATATGAGAAAAGGACATAGCTTTAAGGATTTTATTTGTCCAGATTCTATGGAATTTGAAAGTGATTATTTCAAAATTGGAAACAGATATGGTAGAGTTATATTCTTGAAAGAGTATGCAAGCTATATTAAGGACAGCATGGTAGCAGAATTAACAGATATAAATAAAAATATGATGATGAGTATAGATGTTATACCAATACCTATGGATGAGGCAGTTAGAGAAGCAGAGAATAGAAGATTAGGAATAGAAACTAATATCACGAATTGGCAAAGACGACAAAATGCAAATAATAACTTTTCAGCAATTATTCCTTATGACATGGAGCAACAAAGAGAACAAAGCAAAGAGTTTTTAGATGACTTAATAACTCGTGATCAAAGAATGTTTATATCAGTTCTTACAATGGTGCATACAGCAGAAAGCAAAGAAGAATTAGACAATGATACAGAAGCATTGCTAACAATAGCAAGAAAACATTTATGTCAGTTCGGTGTGCTAAAATTTCAGCAACTTGATGGCTTAAATACAGCTATGCCGTTTGGAGTAAGAAAAATTGACACTTTAAGAACACTTACAACAGAATCTCTTGCAGTATTTATGCCATTTAGAGTACAAGAAATAAGACACGAAAACGGAATATACTATGGGCAAAATGTCATTAGCAAAAATATGATTATTGCAGATAGAAAGCAATTATTGAACGGAAATAGCTTTATTCTAGGTGTTAGTGGTAGTGGAAAGAGTTTCATAGCAAAAGAAGAAATTGTTTCTATAATGTTAAAAGATCCTAATGCAGATGTGATAATTGTAGATCCAGAAAGGGAAGCAAGTTCACTTGTAAAATCGCTAGGTGGAGAAGTAATAAAAATATCAGCAACAAGTGGAAACCATATCAATGCTATGGACATGAATAAAGACTATGGAGATGGAGCAAATCCTATCATATTAAAATCAGAGTTCATACTTTCACTATGCGAACAGCTAGTAGGAAGTAATAATTTAGGTGCAAAACAGAAATCTATAATAGACAGATGCACAGCAAGTGTGTATAGGTATTATCAGCAAGGTAATTATCAAGGTACACCACCTACACTACAAGACTTTTATGAGGAATTGTTAAGACAACAAGAGCCAGAAGCAAAAGAAATAGCACTTGCTATTGAATTATTTGTAAATGGTAGTTTGAACACATTTGCAAAATCTACAAATGTTGATACACATAATCGTTTAGTGTGTTATGACATTTTAGATTTGGGAAAGCAACTACTACCTATTGGAATGTTAGTAGTGCTAGATTCGATTTTGAATAGAATAACAATGAATAGGTCAAAAGGTAGAAATACCTTTATTTTTATTGATGAAATTTACTTGTTATTCCAATACGAGTATTCAGCAAATTTCCTATTCACACTATGGAAGAGAGTGAGAAAATATCGGAGCATATTGCACACGGAATTACGCAAAATGTGGAAGATATGTTGCAAAGCCATACAGCAAGAACAATGCTAGCAAATAGTGAGCTTATTATCATGTTAAATCAAGCAAGCACCGACAGAGTAGAACTTGCAAAACTATTAAATATATCAGACTTACA
The DNA here is from genome assembly GCA_948502395.1 of uncultured Clostridia bacterium. Classification (GTDB taxonomy): domain Bacteria; phylum Bacillota; class Clostridia; order TANB77; family CAG-508; genus CAG-269. The sequence continues at coordinate 34,523 of CAOPES010000011.1, forward strand.
AATGAGCTATATTACAAATGTAAATGCAGGAGAAGGGCTAATAAAAATAGGAAGTTCACTAATTCCATTTGTAAACAGATTCCCACGAAATACAGAGTTATACAAACTAATGACAACAAAACCTCGGAGAAGGTGTTGCATAGTGAAAAAAGTATTGTATGTATTTTGCATTATGCTGCTAATAAGTTCAATTCTTATTAGCAGTTATTGTATTTATAAAGAATTGAAACAAAATAAAGAACAAGAAAACAATTTTGAAGAACTAATTGAAATAGTAGAACAAACAAATCCAGAAGAAAAAGAACAAGAAGAAACAGTAATAAATATAGATAACTTATATGCTATCAATAGTGATATTGTAGGTTGGTTAAGAATAAACGATACAACAATAAATTACCCAATAATGCAGACAAAAAGTGATCCTAACTATTATTTGCATAGAGATTTTTATAAAAAGTATTCATCTTATGGAACACCTTATATGTCAGAAGAATGTAGTATAAATACAAGCGATAACCTTGTAATTTATGGACATCACATGAATCATAAAAAGGTATTTGGAGCATTAGAAGATTATAAATCAAAAGAATTTTACGAAAATCATAAGGTTATAGAGTTTACAACATTAGAAGAAAAACAAAAATATGAAATTTTTGCAGTATTTAAAACAGTAGTATATAGCAAAAATACTTTTAAATATTACAATTTTGTAAATTTTAGTAGCGAAGATGAGTTCAATATATTTATAAATAGGTGTAAAGAATTATCATTTTATGAAACAAATATAAACCCTCAATATCAAGATAAATTTATTACACTTTCTACTTGTGAATATAGCAATAAGAACGGAAGATTAGTAGTTATTGCAAGAAAAATAAACAATTAGGAGGTATTTGTTTGGCAGATATTAAAGTTAAAGAAAGCAAAAAAGGAACAGTAAAAACAATTAACAAAGCAGTAGTTGGCACAGAGAAAATGAAAGACAGATTAGTACAAGCAAAGGACAAAACAAAAGAAACATACCAAGAAGAAACAAGTGATAGTGGAACAGAGTATGCAATAAATAAAATATCAAAAACAGCAAGTAATCTACCTAATAATATTTATAGATTTAATAAATATGGAAAAAAGAATTTTGACAAGACAGTACAAAATATTCAAAATGTAAATCAAAAAATGAAAACGATAAAAAAGAAAAATCATGCCAAAAAAGTAGTAAAACAAATGAAAAATGCAACAAAGACTATAAAAAAAGAAATAAAAACAGCAGAAAGAACAGTTAAAACAACAAAGCAGGTAGCAAAAACAACAGCCAAAGCAACTAAAAGAGCAATACAAATGGCAAAGGCAACAGCTAAAGCAACAGTAAAGGCAATAAAAGTAGGAATAAAAGCAACGATAGCAGCAATAAAGGCTATCATAGTTGCAACAAAAGCACTAATTGCATTTTTAGTAGCAGGTGGGTGGATCGTTGTCCTAATTATAATTGTAGTTTGCTTAATAGCAATGCTAGTTAGTTCGATTTTTGGCATTTTCTTTTCAAGTGAAGATACAGGTAGTACAATAACTGTAAATGGACAACAACAAGTAGTAACAATGAATCAAGTAATAGCAGACTTAAATACAGAATTTATGAATAAGATAACACAAATACAGAAAGATAATCCTTATGATGAGTATGATATAAATTCGCATAGAGCAGAATGGAAAGATGTACTAGCAATATACACAGTTAAATTAAGCAATGGTAATAATGAAGCAGATGTAATAACCTTAAATGATGAAAAGGTTAATCTTCTAAAAGAGATTTTTTGGGAAATGAATGAAATATCATTTACAAAAGATGAAGAAAGTCATGAAGAAATAAGAATAGGTTTTGCATCTACTGACAGAGTAACAGTAACAAAAGTTAAGTTGCATATTACAATAACAGGAAAAACAGCAAATGAAATGGCAGACAAATACAACTTTACTCAAGCACAAAGAGAACAACTACTAGAGTTAACAGATAATAAATATGCTAATATGTGGTCATCAGTAATATATGGCTCATCTGTTGGAAGTAACGATATTGTGCTAGTTGCAGCTTCACAAATAGGAAATGTTGGAGGACAACCATATTGGAGTTGGTATGGATATGATTCTCGTGTGGAATGGTGTGCTTGCTTTGTTTCGTGGTGTGCTAATGAATGTGGCTACATTGAAGCAGGAATTATTCCCAAATTTGCTGGGTGTCAGAGTGAAGGTGTAGACTGGTTTAGAACTTGTGGACTTTGGAAAGAAAAAGGATTCTCTCCAAAACCAGGGGACATTATTTTCTTTGACTGGGCAGATAAAGAAACAGGAGTAAGGAATGGACAAGCAGATCATGTAGGTATAGTAGAAAAAACAGAAAATGGAAGAGTTTATACAATAGAGGGAAATTCGAGCGATAGTTGTTGCAGAAGAGATTATGATATAAACAGTTTAGATATTTTAGGGTATGGAACGCCAATGTACTAATAAAAATAAGCAGAAGAGCTACTTATAAAAAATAAGTATTTCTTCTGCGATTTTTTTGTTTTTTAAAGACAAAATGAAAAATAAATGATATAATGCAATACAGAATGGAGTGGAAACAATGACAACGCAATTTGTAGAGAATCTTATAAATGAAAAGATGATAAAAAATGAAAATGAAATTATCTTTACTTTCTATGAATTAAGAGTTAAGCATAATTTATCAGAAGAGGAAGTTGACAAATTTTTAGCACTATGTAAAACAAGACTAGAAGGTATAGATTATAAAGTTTATTTCACAGGTGCAAAATTTACATATCAAAATGCAAATAGAACAGTACAAGACAATGAACTTATGGTAGCAATAAGGGAATAATTTAGATGAATTAAAATATGGAAAAGAGGATGTAATAATGAAATATTCAAAAAGTGAAAAACAATTATTTAATGAGGCAGGAATATATGTTGAAGATAAAGATTATACAAAAGAAGAAAGAGAAAACTTAAAAATAAAAGTAACAGATTATATTATGAATCAGAGTTCAAAAGATATAAGTAATCTTAATAAGAAATTTAGCAATATTTTATATAGTTAAGTTGAAAGACTAATAGTAATTTATTGCTCTAATTAAGGAGGAAATGTAAAAATGAAAAATAAAAATGTTAGAAATAGTGGAATGGGATTTATTAGTGTATTAACTTTAATATTCATAGTGTTGAAGTTAACGAATAACATTAGTTGGTCTTGGATATGGGTATTATCTCCAATATGGATTACAGCTGTTTTACTTATAATAATTTTTGCAGTTATTATGATAGGTGGTAGAATAAAAAAAGGAAAATGGTAAACACAAAATTACAATATATCACTAGGAATGGGGGAATAATAAATGAACTTTAAAGAATATGGAGATAATAATAAAGATACAATAATGTTATTACATGGTGGTGGTCTTTCTTGGTGGAATTATAGAGAAGAAGCAGAAAAATTACAAGAAAGTTATCATATTGTTATTCCAATATTAGATGGACATTCAGATAGTGATAGAAGTTTTACAAGCATAGAAGATAATGCACAAGAAATTATAGATTATATAACTAATAATTATAATGGTCATATTCGCTTAATGGGAGGATTATCATTAGGAGGACAGATTCTTTTAGAAATTTTATCAAGGAAAAATGATATTTGTGATTGTGCTATTATTGAGAGTGCATTAGCAATTCCTATGAAAGCAACATATAAAATGATTAGACCAGCTTTTTCTATGAGTTATGGGCTAATATCAAAGAAATGGTTTTCACAAATGCAATTTAAGTCTTTAAAAATAAGAGAAGATTTATTTAGTGAATATTATAGAGATACTTGTAAAATTAGTAAGGAAGATATGATTGCTTTTATGGAAGCAAACTCAAAATATGAAATTAAAGATTCTTTATCAAGCACAAAATCGAAAGTTTTAGTAGTTGTAGGAGATAAAGAAAGACCAATAATGAAAAAATCAGCAAGTATAATTCATAAAAAGATAAATGGAAGCAGAATTGAAGTGTTACCTAATTATTATCATGGAGATTTTAGCATAAATAATCCACAACAATATGTTATGGCAATTAACGAGCTTATTGCTAATAGAAATAGAAATAGAAACTTGAAAAGCAAATCATTTGATAATACTAAAACAAAATCTGAAAATGAACAAAGACAATTAGAAGAAAGAAATAGAACAAATACCAAGTTTTTAGATGAAAGATAAATTACAATTTATGAAGGAGAAATAAAATGAGATTAAGAGCAATAAATATATATTCTGCTTTTTTGGGAGATTTAGAAAAAACAAAGGAACGAACAGCATTGATACGAAAAGAATCAGATTTTTTATATCTTGAATATTACAATGTGGTTAGATTTTGTAATAACGAATTTATAAAACAATTAAATGTCAGTTGTGATGAAAATGCAAAAGAGATTGAAGTAAGGGAGCGAAATTCCGATGGTTATTCAGTAATTACAATGCCTTTTGATTTTTCTTCATATCAAACTTTATCACTAGAAGAAAAAAATGCTTTCTGGGTAGAAGAAATTATAAAGGTATTTAATTTTGTATTGCCTCTAATGAAATGTGAATCAGATAAAAAAATAATTGATTTTATAGATTATCTAAAAGAAAAATATATCAAAAGATAAATTACAATATATAGAAAGGACTTTATTATGGGAACATCAAAAGATTATAAAGATTTTATATTAGAGCAATTAGACTTATTAGATGATATAAATTGTAGAGCAATGATGGGAGAATATTTATTGTATTATAGCAATGTCTTATTCGGTGGAATATATGATAATAGGCTACTTGTAAAGATAGTTGATAGCAATAAAAAATATAATATGCAAGAACAAATACCCTATGAAAGTGCTAAACCTATGTATTTAATTGATGATATAGATAATAAAGAAAAACTAAAAGAAATAGTAGTTGAAACTTGCAAAGATTTGCAAAGTAAAAAGTAACAAGAAATTACAATTTGTAAAGATGATTAGGAGATATAATATGGGAAACAAAGAAGATTGGGAAGAATTAGAAAAGTGGGAAGAAAGTAGGAAACAAGAACAAAAGGAAAAATTTAGATTAGACTTTTCTGAAATACAGAAAGATAAAGAACACAAGGGTGTAAATACTGTGGTAAAAGGAATGAAAATAGCAGGAAAAACAATTAAAATCGGAGGTATTATTACTGCTATAATAGTTATTGCAATTGTTATTTTGATTTTTGACCTTATTATTTCTAACATTAATTCAAAAACAAATGTAAATCCAGAAAAGACAATAGAAAGTATGTATAATACAAAGATTGATTTAGTAAATAAAGATATAGATGAAAAAGAAAATGGCAGATATACTTTTAAAATGTCAGATAATAATGAAATTCAATTTACAGCGATAAGAAGATTTGGAAATTTAAGTGAAGATTATATGGATAATTGTCATAAATATTATTTTGATAAATGGGAAAATGAATCCAAAAGCAATTTTGTAGTAAATGAAAATAGAACAGGTGATATTTTGGAATATGATACATATATCAAAATAAATACTTATGAGGATTTAGATAAGGCAATGAAAAATATAAATGATTTTGTAAGTTACTGTGGAAAAAATTTTTCTGCTAGTTGGAGAATTTATCTAAAAAAAGGAGATTATATAATTTATCCTTATCAACAAGAAGGAATAACTAAAGAAGAGGCTAGTAAGAATGCCAAAGAGATATTTAAAAATATTGTAAAATGAATAAATTTGCTAAAAATAAGCAAATATGTTATAATATAGTTAGATTATTGTAAAAAAGCAAAATAAACGAAAGTTTATGACGCAAAGCCATAGGTCTAAAAGCAGTAATGCTTATGATTGCTAGGTTGCACTAAAGAGGAGGTAATATATATGGAAAAGAAAAAAATAATAAAAAATGTATTAAAAATAGCCTTAATAGTGATTGCTATTTTGCTTGTAATTCTTATTATTCATACAATTAGAAATTATGTAATTGTTACAGATTTGCAAAATAAGATTGCAGAATACAATGGTAGCACAAATTATCATATAAAATCAGTTGCAACTGAAAATAATGGAACTATTGTAAAAATGGACTATTATAAAAAAGATGGTAAGCAAGTTGTTTTTATGGAACGAAATGTAAATAATGAAATAACAAAAATATCAATGTATAATAATGGAGAAAGAACAGATACTTTTACAGAAACAAAAGATTCAAAAATTGCACAACTCAATAGTGGAACAATAATGTCTGTTGGTATTTATAATCATTTAGAAAGTGATAGTAAGTGGCAAACAATTCTAGGATGCATAAATGCAAAAATAAAATCAGTTGATTATAATGGAAAAGAATGCTATATTGTAAAAGAATTTATGTCATCAATATCTTTAACTTCTGAAGGTGCAGAAACATATATAGATAAAGAAACAGGACTATTTGTAAAATCAACAGAAGCAGATATAGTAAATGAAAGAGAATATGAATTTAATACGGTAGATGATTCTGTCTTTACAGAACCAGATATTAGTCAATATACATTAAAAGAAAATGAGTAGAGAAATATTAAGGAACAGGTATTTTATATCTGTTCCTTATTTAACACACAAATTTTGATGGGAATAGTTATATTGATAAGTATTCCAATTTATGATAATATAAGCATAATAAAATATAGTAATTTTTTGTTGAGGTTAATTTATAAAAGGAAAGGTAAACTGGTGGTTGTTATGAAAAAATATTTAAAAGTAATTGGAGTTATTTTAGGAGTTATAATTATTTTAGGAATAATATTTTTTGCAGTAGATTATGTTAGAGTACAAAAACAAGAAAAACCTATTTTCTGCATACAAAATCCAGCAGGAATTATAAATGATGGAGGAACAATAGAATACTTTGGCTTAGGATATAAGGTAATTGATTTTCATACATTAGCAGGATTTGATGACATTAAAATTGGTACTTGGTTTATGGATTATAATGACTTTGAAGAAGAAATGAAAAAATATGAAAAAGAATTTGAAGAAGAATTAAATAAAAATAAGGAATATGTAATTAATTTATTTGAGTTAAAAGAAATATCAAGTATAACAATAGATACTTTAGCTCAATATGATAATGAAAAAGAGTTCAACGATGAAGAATCAATAGAAGAAATTTATGAGGTTTTTGCAGATAAAAAAACTCATATAGAAAGTGTAAATGATATTCCAGTTAACCCTGATATATTATATTTTGTCAAATTTAAAAATGATTCTGGAAATTACAAATCAGCTTATATTTATAAAAAAGACAATCAATATTATATTGAGCAACCTTATAATGGTATTTATCAGGTAACTGAAGATGAATATACTAGGATAGAGAAAGTTGTTAAGTAACATACAAATTACAATTTGAAAGTGAGATGACTGTATGGGAGATATAGAAAGAATCTGCTCTAATAGAGATATTACTAAAAGATTAAGACAAGTGGTTACTGATGATACTTTATGGCAAAGAGTAAATATTTTTTGTAATCATTTAGCAAAATTCATTCATGCACCTATATCATTAAGTGATTATAAAAGGATGGAAAAATATACTAATGACAAAGAATTAGTAGAAGCAGTATATAATGCTATAAAAGATTATTTCTATGTGGATAACACAGATGGTCATTTTGATATTATAGGACACGCTTATTGCGTAGCATTGTTATCTCAAACAAAATATAATAGAGAAAGTACAATAAATTATCTAAATAGATGTGCAGATATTCTAATAAAGAATAATGAGCAAGGTTATGGATTAGCAATGTATAGAAATATGAAAGCATTAAGCAAAGAATATCCTGATTTAAAGGATTTAGAAAAAAAGTTACAATGTTTTAAAGATTATGATTATTGGAAAGAAAAGAATAACAAGTAATCGCTAAATTACAAGTTATAGAGCAGATGATTAGTTGATAATATCAGTCTTTTATTATATAATGATAACATCAATTAGTAAGTTGTGAAGGAGATTGATTATGGGATTATTTAATAAAAAGAAGAAAAATGTAAATGTAGACAAAGAGCAAAATACACAAATAGACATTAGAAAGGGATTTGAGGCTAATTTAAAATATATTTCAAGTACCGAAAAAGATGTTGATGTTATAAGAGGACAATTTGTAAAAAGTGATACAAGATTTTATTTAACCATTGGAAAAGTTGATTGTCCAACAGGTAAAATAGTTGTTGCTGATCCTCTTGCATATTTACCATCAAATAAATACAGTCCAGTTCTTAATATTCAAGTGCCAGTTGGAGAATATCCAGTTGAAATTTCTATTTGTAGAAGTAACGAGGTAGGAGTTCGTATGTGTACTGTTAGATTGAAAATAAAGAAAACAGTAGCAATATTATATAAGTTGGCTAATCCTACCGAAGAAAGTGCAGCATTTATTGGAACAGACGGAGTATTAAGTGGCTTTCCAGTTGATGCAGGTATGATTTCTATTTGTGATGAACAAGTTGCAAAAGAGTATAAAGATTTTATAAATGAGTGGTATGAAGATAATCCAGACGGAAACCACTATGATGATTATTTTGCTAAACTATTTAAAGAAAGTTATGAAAAATTTCCACAATATCAAAGAAAAGGTGGAGATTTCATAGAATGGGAAAATCCTAATACAAAAAATAAGCTAGTTATGGTTGCTAGTGGATTGGGTGATGGCTTTTATCAAAGTTATTGGGGGTATGATTCGAATAACGATATTTGTGAATTGATTGTACCATTAGTAAACCCAGATTTATTTGGATTATAATTACAAATTACAATTCGTGAAGAAGATAATAAGTTGAAATTATCTGTCTTTTATTATATAATCGTAACATGAATAGTAATTTATAAAAAGATTGGAGATGTAATTATGGGATTATTTGATAAATTTAAGAAAAAAGAAAATAATAATTGGGAAAATGCTTATATAGGAAAGCCAAATTTTTATAATGGTAAAGATAGTAAGCCATTTGGTGCATTTGCACTAACAGAAGGCACTTTAACTTCCTTTCCTAAAAATCCGAGATTATTGTATAAAGTAAATAATACAGAGGTTGATGAATGGAAACTAATGCTTGTAAGTACAACAAATAATGGAGTTTTAGGAGATATAGATTATTATGAAGCAATAAATAGACTTATGAAATTTGTTATTGATGAAAAAGATAATAATATATTAATTAGAGGATTATCACTAGAAGAATTAAATGAAGTGTTGAAATAATTAAAAATTGCAAGTTCGTAGTATATTAAAAATAGTAAATTGGAGGAAAATATGAAAAAAAGTGAATTTAAAAAAATGATGAAAAAAGAAAACAAAGCATTTAAGGACTACTATGTTTATGAAATAATTATTATATTGCTTACAATGATAATGGTTGTAGGAAATGTTTTTGCAACAAGCAAAAATTTAATTCTCAATAATATAACTATAATCAATTCAATTTTAATTATGATAATTGCAATTCCAATAATTCTTATAGATGTAAAAAATGATAAAGATATAAAAGAGATGTATCAAATATACAATAAGGAAAGTAAAATACCAGAATATAAAGATAAAACAAAATCTTTAAAAATAGTATTAGTTATAAGTATAGTAGCTGCCTTAATTAGTGGTATTATTACAATAACAAATATATCTGTTAATAAAGATCCGTATATTAGTGAAATAGAAAATACATTGGAGATTACAAGTAATAAAGGAAATATAATTAAAACACAATATGAAGATTTTGGAGGCTTTTCACTAAAGATACCAACCGAATTTAAAATAATGAGTGATGAAATGTTAAATGTAAAATATCCAAATGGAAATCCACCATCATTAGTTTATACAAATGAAAGAGGAACAATAAATGTAGCATTAGTTATGAATGATGTAGCAATGAAAAATACTCAAATAGAAGAATATATAAAAACAATGGAATCTACATATAAAAATTATTCAAAAGATGTAAAAGTAAACTTTTGGGAAATAAATAATCATAAAATTGGAGAAATAGAATTTACAACACAGGCTTCAGATACAGAAATATATAATCATATAATAGCATTTTCAGTTGATGGTAAATTAAGATTAGTTAATTTTAATTGCACCAAAGAACTAGAAGATGAATGGAAAGAAATTAGTAAATTTATTATTGATTCTATAAAATTTGCATAAAACAAATTTAGAATCAGATAGTCATTATGAATATCAAGTAAAAAGACTTTATAAATAAGTTACAATTTGTATAAATAAAGAGATTACTATTTCAAATTTTAGTAATCTCTTTTAATTTTTTTCTTTTTTTACATATTTAGAAAAATCTTTTAGTAGTGCATCAGAAGTTGTATCTAACATTTCTGCTATTGCACAAAGTTCATAATCAGCTACAGTTCTTTTTCCAGATTCAATATCGTAAATAGCTTGCCTATGAATATCTAAACCAATCATAATTAGTTTATCAGATAATGCTTGTGCAGATAAATTTTGCTGTACTCTAATACGATTTATATTTTCGCCAGTAACATTTAATCTGCCTTTTAGCCCATTATATGGATTTCTATTATTGCTCATAAAAAAATTCCTTCCTTTTATTGTAAGTATGTTGATTTTATCATTTTTTTATGCTACAATTTGAAAGGCACAACCTTGAAAATGAAAGGAGGAAATTTATGAAGTATGACATTGTAAAGCTAGATCAAGATATTACTAATGCAGAAAATGAACTAAATAGACTTGTTGATAATGCAACTGAATATGATAAACTATATGAACAATCAGTAGTAACAGATAAAGTAATTGCAAAATATTTAGAAGCAAAACAATATTTAGAAAATGAAAAGAAGAAAATTGTGAAAGATTATAGCGAATTATTGAACAAGCCATTTAGATTAGAAATGACAATAAAAATAAAGGAAGAAGTGAGGAAATCTTTTCCTAATGCTCAAGAGGAAGAATTAAATCATTTTTCAAATAATGTTTATGTATATGCAACATTGAGAGCTTGTAATATTGATGAGCAAGAAATAGTTGAACAACTATTATACTTAAACAATAGATACTTTGACGAAATGCAAGAAGATGGGGTAGTAAAAAATACTCAAATTACTAATGCTAACCTTGAATATTTACAAAAATTAAATGATAAGTATATGAAATTGATAAAACAAAAAATGTAAACTCAAAGCGATTTAAAATCGTATTTTTATTTGCTTATAAAATGACTAATAATAATAATATAAATTATTATTGGTTTCTAATATTATTTTGCCTAAAATGAGATAATACTAACAGAAATTATAAAAATTATTGTTGGTATGGGGGCGAAATAATGAGCAGAACAGATAAAAAGGAATATACAGACTGGAAGGGCTTTGGAGAAAGAACAAAAAATGCGAGGGAAAGTATAGGATTAACAAGAGAAAAAGCATCTGAAATGATAGATAGAACTGAAAATTATCTTTTGAGTTTAGAAAAAGGCGACAAGAGTTGTAGCATACATACATTGCATCAAATATGTTCAAAATTAAAAGAATCTTCTGATTATTTATTATATGGAGAAAGAATGAGTAATAATAAAGAATACACCAATAAAGAAATATTGAAAAATATCATTGATAAGTGTGATGAAGAAGAATTAGAAATCTTAAAAGATATTGTTGTTGCTACATTTCCTAATTTGAATAAAATAAAGGAAAAAAGAAATTAGTGTAAAAATTTGTTTGACAATGTTATAAAAATAGTGTATAATGAATATACTAAAAGAGTAATCGTATGATTACTAATCGGAAAAACCCCTGCCGAAAGTGGGGAGATTTACATTAGGAAAACCCTTGCCTTAAGTAGGGAGTTATACATTAGGAAAACCCTTGCCTCAAGTAGGGAGATTTAAAATACAAACAGGGTATAGTAATATATCCTGTTTTGTTTGTAAAGGAGCAAAAATGGGAGAAAATGAAACACTAAAATTTTATACAGTAAATGAAGATTACATAGACTATTTGAGCAAATTTGATAGTCATGTTAGTTGGAATAAAGAGCAAAAAAGACCTTATGTAGGAATTGTATTAAGGGTAGAAAATTATTTATATTTTGCACCTTTATATTCATACAAAGTAGGTTATGATAAGTACAAAGATAATCCTAGTTTTATAAGAGTAGAAGATAGAAAAGGAAAAAATGTATCTATTATAAGATTCTCTGAAATGCTACCAGTTCCAGAAACAGCAATAAAATTATTAGATTTTAATAGTAGAGGGGACAAGTATAGAGATCTCTTACAAGCAGAAAGCAATTTTATAAATGATAATAAAAATGTGATATATTCAAAAGCAAAGAAAATATACAAAAATGTAGTACATATAAAAATCCCATTTTTTATTAGCATTTCATGTGATTTTGAGTTACTAGAACAAAAATTAAAAGAATATGTTGGAGATGCAGTAAGAGAAACAAAGTTTATAAAAGATGTAGAAATAACTTGTGAAGTCTTTGAAGAAATATCAACTATTGTTAAAGTTTTAGAAGATAAAGGATTCAAATACATAGAAGAATTTACATTAGATGATATATATATGAAAAATGATAAAACTAATGAATTTGCACCTAAAAATGGAAGAATTACAGACACACTAATTATTAGATATGTTAATGAAGATGACAAAAAGATAGTTTGTAAAAGAAGAAATCATAACAGCAATGGATTTGAGATAAGTACAGAAAAGTCTGTATTAAAAGTTATGAGCATAGAAGAAGCAGAAAAACATTTGAATATATTAGGTTATACAAGATTTTTAAATATGATTGACAAAAACTATATGTATGAGAATGATGAGTTTATAGCATATATTCAAGATGTTAAAGATTTAGGAATATTTATAGAACTAGAAGCAAAGAAAATAGAAAATGCTGAACAAAATATAGAACAGCTAATAGAATTTGTAAAAACACTTAACTTAAAAACTGGAACAAAGTTTGATATTAGAAAAGCAGATTTATTATATTCAAAACAAAATAACAAGTAATACATGGAGTTTTGCCTAGAAATAAGGCAAAACTCTTTACTTTATTTACATAATATGATATAATAATAGCGATTGAGAGGTGCTACTATGTCTAATGTAAATTATAATTTGTATAAGATATTTTGTGTAGTTGCAAGTTCTAAAAGTTATGCAGATGCAGGCAATAAATTAGATCAGACTCCAGCCAATATTAGTACACAGATAAGTAATTTAGAAAACCAATTAGATGTTAAATTATTTTATAGAGAAAAAAAGGGAGTAAGGCTAACAGAAGAGGGACAGCGACTATATGAAATTGTAAATAAAAGTATTTCTTCATTTGATTTTGCAGAGAAAGTAATAAAAGAGAAAAATGATTTGGCTAATGGAACAATAAATATAGGGTGTCAATCACACTTAACAAATTATTACTTAATGGAATATATCAAAGAAGCCAAAAATGATTTTCCAAACTTAAATGTAGGTTTAATTTGTGGTGCAGTTTCAAGCGAGATGTTTGAAATGTTAAAGAATCACAAATTAGATTTTGTAATAACAGATGTTATACCAACAGAAGCAGATGAGTTTGTAATTGAAGAATTAAAAAAAGTAAACAATATATTTGTTGCAAAAGAGCCATTGAAAATTGAGAATGTAAAAGAATTAGAAGATTTACGATATATATTAAATTTTGACAATACGATTTCTACTAAAAATCTATTCAAGATTCTAAAAGAACACAAAGTAAAAATAAAACCTAATATGAAATGTGATACAACAGAAATAAGAGTAGAAGCAGTAATGAATGGATTAGGAATAGCTTATGTAATGAAAGAAGCTGTTAAAAAACAATTAGAAAATGGCGATTTATATGAAGTGGAATTACCAATAGAATTGCCAGAATTAAGTATAAATTTAGTGTATATGAAAGATATGCTAACACAAGTAGATAAGAAATTTATAAAAAAATACTTAAAAAATAAGTAATAAATGAATATAAGAAAGTAGGCAGAATATCCTTAAAACGAAGGGTATTCTTTTTTTATGTTAAAAATTATTTAATACTGATTAAATATTTAAGAATAGACATGAAAATTCTTACAATATATAATAATTGTGTATCAATTTCAAAGAAAGAGAGATGTAAAAAATGCAAAAAAAGAGAGTTTGTTGGAATATTACAACAAAGTGTAATCAAAATTGTAAATATTGCCACAGATTTTTGGGTATTAACGATCTTACTTATGAAGAAAATAAAGAGATATTGAATAATTTGATTAAAGATGGAGTAAACAATATTACTTGGACAGGAGGAGAAGCACTACTATATCCAAACTTAAAAGAATTATTAAAAATATCAAAAGAAAATGGAATAAAGAATAAATTGATAACAAACGGAATGGTACTAGCACAGAATGAAAATATGCGAGAGATTTTAGATTATTTAGATTCTTTGACATTGTCATTAGATACAATAAATGATGACACCAATGAAGAGCTAGGAAGAGGCAGAAATCATTTTGAAGAGGTTAAAGTTATACTAGACTATGTTAAAGGTAGAAATCTTAAAGTAAATATAAATACAGTAGTTAGCAAGAAAAATATAAATGAAATGGAGCAGCTAGGAGAGTTCCTAAACAATTATAATATTAGCAAGTGGAAATTCTTTAAATTTATGCCACTTCGAGAAACAGCAGAAAAAAATAAAGACGAATTTGAAATAACAGATGCAGAATTTGAGCAAACTAAAAATGTATTTAGAAATTTTGGAAATATAGGAGAAACAGACTTTAGACAAGAAAAGGACATGGAAGATAAATATACTTTGCTAATAGCAAATGGAGATATAATAAAAACTGAACATGGTGTAGATGTGAAAAAGGGAAATGCACTATATCAAAATCCAGTAGAATTTATGTATGAATTAGAGGAGAATAGAATGAAAAAGATAAAAATTCTAATTGCCCATAATAACGAGGAAATAAGAAATAAAATAGCAGATACAATAAAAGGTTTAGACTATGTTGAATTAGTAGACACAGCAGCAGACGGAAAAGAAACATATAATAAAATTATAGAATCAAAGCCAGAAATGGTTTTTGCAAAAATGAATTTAGACAATATGGACAGTATGGAAATAATGAGAAAATCAAAAGAAAGTCTAAAAGAGAATGTACCAATATTCAATATAATTACAAGTGATAATGTTAGTGATGAATATATGAAAACAGCATATAATCTAATGGGAAGAAATTTGAATACATTTGTATCAGAGCCAATAAACAATATAGAGATAGACAATATAATGCAAGGGTATAAAGAATTGAAAGAAAACGCATAAACTAAAAAAGAAGGAATAGGTTTTTACAAAACTTATTTCTTCTTTCCTTTTTGTAGATGTAAATACATTACTGCAATTTCTAAAAAATCTTTTGGGGTTATGTTTTCTTCAATATCAAAATATTGCATAATAGGGCAGTTGATAGTATCTCTATACATATTTAATCGTTCTAATGCAGTTCTAAAACTTGATCGTATTGCCGAATTAGGTTTGTTATGTCTTTGTCCAATTATAGTAAAAATATCTTTCAATTTTTTCTGTAAGTCAGGGTAGTAGTAGCACTCAAAAATAGCTTCTCTTATGTAATTAGTTCCATTTGAATTTAAAGGAATTTTTAATGTCAAAAATAATAAATCGAGTTCCTCGTTAGTTAATTCTTCATATTCTCCAAAAAGGTACATTTCTTTAATTGTATCGTAGAAGTCATTTGAGTTTTCATCTTTATATATTACTTTGTATATTCTAGCAGCATTAGACAAATTCAAGTTTTCTTCTTTTTGAGCTGTTAATATAATGTTGTTATTCTTCTTATCTGCAATATTTGTAGATAATCTATCAATTATTTCAATACAATTTATATCTCTTAGGCAAGAATCTAAAACTAATACATTAGGTTTAATATCAAGATATTTTTCTAAAGCAGTTTTTCCATCAGCTGTTTCTATTACTTCTAACCTTTTATCATTTGCAAGCTGTTGACAAAGCCTTATTCTTTGCTCAACATTAGGATTAGCAATAAGGACTTTCTGCATCTGGAAACCCTCCTACAAATGTCTATATTATAAATTCGATAACATTATACCATAAAAATTATGTAAACACAATATAAAATGGAAAAAATAGTAAAAGAAAATTTAGCCTTTTTTCGCCCTTTTTCGCCATATTCCCCCTTTTTTGACATTAGAAAAGTAAAATTCTATATAATGCAAGCAACTTAATCAAAGTCTTAAAAGGGAGGCGATTCAAAAGATATAGAGAAAACACAAGATAATTACAAGTATATATTTTAGACTTTGATTATAGTATTGATTTATTTTTTAATTATTCAAAACTCCTTTAAGAATTTTGTTTAGGCACTATTCTGTAAAGGAGTTTTTTATATGGGGAGGGGTACAAGTAAAAATGTAAAAGTAATTTCACAAGTATTTACATTAAAAAATGTAAATATTAGATATTTGTGCCTATTTCAAATCAAATGTGCAATTATGCGTTGTATATTTGATTTTTTTTATGCTCTAAAAGAAAAACATTGCCGTAGCCCACCTACCAGTCAATTCACAAAAACGAATTGATTGGAGGAAAGAGAAATGCAAGATAATGCAAAATGTTTTATAAAATTAAAAAAGGGAATTTATGAAGAAATTACATATAAAGAACTTAAAGAAAAACGAAAAAAATACAGTACATATAAGAAAAAGAAATTTATTAAATTGGATGATGTTTTGCTAGAAGTGTCAAAAAAAGATTATGAAATTATAGAGTATGAGGAACAAAGACAAAAATATTTAGATAGAGTTGCAAGAAAAATGAATTTAATCTCTTATGATCATGAATCTGAAAATGGAGCTACATTAAAAAATATAATTTCAAATCCAATAGATAATGTAGAAGCTAATTTTGAAAGAAAAAATGAAATAGAAAAATTAAGATTAGCTTTATTACAATTAAGTGAAGAAGAATACAAACTAATAAAAGCATTATTTTTTGAAAATAAAACATTGCGAGAATATGCTGCAATAGTAGGCAAACATTACACTACAATTCAAGATAAACGAGATAGAATTTTAGAAAAATTAAAAAAATTTATAAAAATTTAAAAATTTAATCCTACAAACCTCTCATTTTTTCACAGGAGAAATGAGAGGAATTTTTATTCCACATGAACTTTGAAAATTAAATAACAATTCATTAAATACATTCCTACTATTCGAGCTAGTTAAAAAGTAATCTCACAAATTACTTTACTTAAATATAAGATAGCCACTTATAAGGCGAGGACAAGTAGTAGGTATAATGATACACTTGTTTAGTCATAGCACGAGCGAGATAAAACCGTCCCACGCATTGAGAACAAATCTGTTGAAAGCAGGTAGGTGGAAGTCCTGTGGAGCAATTTAGCTAATTGCCGTTTAATGAATTTTAGGAGAAGATAGAAAGTAATTGTAAAAGGCTATCTAATTTATAAGGTAGCCTTTTTGAATAAAAAAGGAGAAATAAAACAATGAATATTTTACTAATTATATTTTTAATACTACTTATACTTATCACAATATTTACATATTTAATGATTCTATATGCGAGTATGAGTAAAACAGAAGAAGAAAAAATAATGGAAGATCAAGAACAAATGGAATATTTGAAAAATTATAAAGAAAAAAAGGAGAATAGAAATAAAATGGAAATTAAAAGAGGAGATTTATATTATGCAGCTTTAGACGAAACTTATGTAGGAAGTGAACAAACAGGAGTAAGACCAGTAGTAATATTGCAAAACAATATAGGAAATGAGCATAGTCCAACTGTTATAATTGCACCAATAACAAGTAAAGTAAATTCAAAATCGATTATACCAACTCATGTGTATATAAAAGGGTATAAAGATAGACTAAAACAAAATTCACTTGTTTTGACAGAACAAATCAGAGCAATAGACAAATCAAGATTAAAATATTATATAGGTGCTTTAGATATTGGAGAATTGAGAAAAGTAGATAAAGCTCTTATTATTTCATTAGGAATAGATTTAGAGAAAATCAAAAAAGAAGTGCCACATAGAGAGGGAATAGAAGAAAAAACAGAATTTGTTACGAGAAATCAAATTGCATCTTATGGAATGGTAGCAAGAGAATATCTAAAACATACAGGGAACTTGGAAATTTCAAACGAGGAATTTGGAAAATATATCTTAACACTTATTGATTTATATTCTCCAGATGAAGTTGAAAAACAAGCAGAAAATGTGAAAGATAGAAAATAATATGTCAAATCTATAAAAATATAGGAAAGGTAAATTTTGTACCTTGGAAAAGATTTAGGAAGTTGAGTATGCTATTTATAGGCAATACAAAACTTCCTTTTTAAATTGGAGGAATTGTATGCGAGAAATTGCTAAAAAGTGCATAGAGATAGGAATTATAAAAGACCTATATGAACAAGGAATACTAACGGAAGAAGAAATGAAATTAGCAATTATAGAGATAGACAAAGATTTTGAAAGGAGGGTAGCTTGATGCCTAAAACAGAAATGAGAGTTTTTGCATATTGCAGAGTAGGTAATCCAGAACAATTATCAGAAAATGAGCAAAAAGAGGTACTTTTAAGGAAAACAAAAGATAATAAAGCAACAATTATAAAGAAAACAGCAATACATAATGATATTGAAAAATAAAAAAGAACTATCCAATAGCCGTGAAACTAATATAGATAGTTCGGAAAATATTAAAATACTTTCTGCTACTATTTTAGCACAGAAAGTAGGAAAGGACAAGCAAGGATGAAAAAAGTAGTAACTTATGGATTATATAATAATGAAAAGAGTATAAAAGATTTTGAAAAGCAAATACAAGAGTATATTAAAGATTATGGAGAATGGAAAATAGTAAAAAAATTTATAGACTATACAAAAAATAAACAATGTATAAGTTTTGAGAAATTATTAAATGAAGCTTTAGAAGAAAATATTGATATTATTTTAATAAAAAATGTAAGGCAATTTTGCCAAGCAACTAATTATAAGGTAGACTTTTTTATAAAATTTTTTAATCAAAAACAAATAGAAGTAATTTTCTTGGACGAAAAAATTAGTACAGCAGATGCAGTAGGAAGGACACAAATTCAAATAATTGTTTTTATGATTCAAAGCGAAAATGAAATGAGAAGTAAAGCAAAAAGAGAAAATTTATCACGGAGCTATAATAGGAAAAAAAGAATTTGAAAAAATACAGAAAAAAGTAAAAAACAATAGAAACATTGGAGAAAAAATATATGGTTATGACTTTGTTGATGGAAAATATCAAGTCAATGAAAAAGAAGCTACTAATATAAGAAATAGAATAGAGAAAGAAGTTGATACAGCTAAAAAGGAAGAAAAAAGAAGAAAAGCAAACAAATCACGAAGTGAAAAAATGAAAGCACTTTGGGAAAATGAAGAATATAAAAAACAGATGGCTGAAAGAATTAAAATAGCAAAGAAATTGAAAAAATTAAGGGAAAGGTAGGTATAAGAGAGTATGAAGCGAGTTGTTGCATACTGTCGTGTATCTACTGACCATGAAGATCAAAAAAATTCTTTGGAAAATCAAAGGTTGTATTTTGAAGAATATGTAAGCCAACATAAGGACTGGAAACTAATTGAAATATATGCAGATGAAGGAATTAGTGGAACATCATTAAAAAAGAGAAATGACTTTAATAGAATGTATCGAGATAGGCTAAAAAACAAATATGATATTATACTGACAAAAGAAGTATGTAGGTTTGCAAGGAATACAGTAGATACACTAGAAAAGACAAGAGAATTTAAAAAAATAGGAATTGAAGTAAGATTCATAATAGACAATATTAGTACATTTGATACAGATGGAGAATTAAGACTAACAATAATGGCAGGATTAGCTCAAGATGAAAGTAGGAGAATTTCTGAAAGGGTACAATTTGGAGTAATACAAAGTATGAAAAAAGGAGTTGCTTTTGGAAATATAGTATATGGCTACGATTTTGTCAGAGATCCTATAACTGGTAAAAAGACCAAATTAGTAATTAACGAAAAAGAAGCAGCAATAGTAAGAGAAATATTTAATATGTATCTTCATGAAGGTAAAGGTGCTTATACTATTGCAAAAGAACTAAAAGAAAGAGGAGTTGAAATCAAGAGAACTAGAAGTAAAGAGAAGTCAACAGACTGGAGAGAATCAACGATTCTAGATATTTTACAAAATGTGAAGTACATAGGAGATTTAAAACAAAGGATTACATATACTACTGACTTTTTAGAGCATACTAAAAAATATAATCAAGGCGAAGTAGAATTTATTTATAAAGAAAATCATCATGAAGCTATAATTGACAGGGAAACATTTATGGCAACACAAAAAGAATTGAAAAGAAGAAGTGAAATGTATAAACACGAAAAAAGTAAATATACAAATAAGCATACTTTCTCTGGCAAATTAGTTTGTGCTTGCTGTGGTGCATCTTATGTTGGTGGCGAAAATAGAAAAAGAAAAGATGGAACAATAAGAAAAACATGGAGATGTTACACTGCTACTAAATATGGAAAGAAACATATAGAAAATGACCAAGAAATAGGATGCGATAATGATAGAGTAAATAATGAACTTCTAAAAGAATGCTTTACAAAGGCTTTAAAAGAAATATTAACTAATAAAAATGAAATCAAAAGAGATGTAGAAGAATATGTAAAAAAAGCAATAAATAAATGTGAAAAAGAAACTGAATTAAGTGATATACTTTTAAAGGAAAAAGAACAACTTTGTAAAGAAAAAAACAAACTACTAGATTTGTGTATAAAAGAAATAATTGATGAAGAAACTTATAGACTAAAGAACAAAGAGATAGAAAACAAAATGATAAAATTAGAAAAAGAACTAAAAGCACAAGAGCAGAAAATCAAAATTAGAGATAATATTGAAGAAATATTAAGTAGTGTTAGAAAAACGGTAGATAACATATTGAATTTGAAAAAGTTTAGTAAAAACATTTGTAAGGAATTAGTTGATAAAGTTGTTATATACAATGATACAAAATTTGATTTTTATTTAAAGGGTTACGAAAACCCATATATTTTTGATGAAAAAAGTAACATTTTATCCTTACAGCACTAGTTATAACAATAATAGTGCTTCTAATATTAGCCCGGAGTAATGATAGCAACACTAACAGGAAATAATGGAATATTAACAAAAGCCACAAGTGCAAAAGAAAAAACAGAAAGAGCAGAAATAATAGAAAATGCGAAATTGGATATATTAGGAATTCAAGCAGATAAAAACGGAAAGCTTACAACAGGGCAATTAAAGGGAATATTAAATAAATATTTCAAAGATGTACCAGAAGAAATAACAGCAGAAAATATGGCAACTTTGGAATTAAAAACAAAAGACGGAAAACATACAATAAAAGTATCTGAGATTTATAGTGGAAGCCTATCAGATATGAAAACTGTAACAGAATTAAAAGTAGGCGACTACGTGAAATATGGAGATAAATTAACTTCTCAATCTTATGTAACAAATTCAAATGGAGAGCCAGACACGGGATATGAAACACCACAAACATTTAACACAGATACAAATACTTTATGGAGAGTTATAAATAAAAAAGCAAATGGAGATGTGGAAATAGTAGCAGTTAATAATACTTTATCAAGTGACGGAACTACTGGTTTATATTTAAAATCTCAAAATGGATTTTTAAATGCTGAGACAATATTAGATAACTTATGTTCAAAGTTATACTCCAATCCAGCATATGGAACAGCAAGAAGTATAAATGTTGATGATATAAATAATTTAACAGGGTTTAATCCTGAGACGAGCGAATGGGGAGATAAAGAGTACTATTTAAATAATAGAACGAAGACTTATACATCAGGTGGACCATTTTGGGATAAAAACACAAATACTTTTAGAAATGCGACAACAGAAAATCCTATAACAATAGATAATACGTACTACTATTATACAGTTAATGAAAATATGCCACTATATGATACATTAATCGAAGAATCAAAAACTTATACAGAAAATTATAACGAAGAGAATTGCCCAATGTTTTATTGGCTGGCTTCTCGCAGTTTACTTTCATACGATGACAATTCGAACTTCGGCATACGTCGTGTAGCTCTTCGGGGTTGTTCGTGGTTGGAGTATGTTTGCTGCTCTTAATGACGGTGACGCTATTGTGTATGAACGTGCCTGTGCAGTTCGCCCAATTGTAACACTAAACTCTAATGTTCAATTAGACACAAGTGACGCAATAAAAGACGGAAGTGAAGAAGCAAAGGCTTGGATATTAAAATAATAATAAAAGAATTGCAAAAATA
>CAOPES010000012.1:0-16572 GCA_948502395.1 uncultured Clostridia bacterium
GGGGACGGACCTTTTTGGCAAAAAATTGCCAAAAAGGTCCGTCCCCAGTGGCAATTTAAGGAGAATTATATGAGTTATAAAGATTTATTTAATAAATTTTTTGGATATATGCCAACACAGCAATATCAGTTTAATCTTCCAGATACTGAGCCTGTACAGGACTTTCAGGATTTAGCTATGTCTAATAAAGAGACATCAGAAAGTGAAAAGGTTGCTATTTATCCGAGTTTGACTGTTAACAAAGAGTATTTGAAGACAAAATATAATTTGTTAATTAATAGTGATATTATTCTAAGAAATTTTACAATTAATGCTCGTGGCAAGCAGTACAATGCTTTTTTGCTTTACATTGATGGGATGATTAATTCTCAGATTATGGATGATTTTGTTTTAAAGCCTTTGATGCTTCGTAATAAGAGCAATTCTTTTGACGGGTCTCAGAATAAAGTTATTTCAGAAGCTGTGACTAATAATATTACTGTTCGAAAGGTGAAGAAGTTTGATTTGCCGTCATATTTGCTTGGTTGTTTGATGCCACAAAATTCTGTGACGCAAGAAACAAATTTTGATGATATTATTTCCGGCATTAATTCTCGGAAATTGTGGCTTGTTTGTTGATACATTAAATATAGCTTTTAATATTGATGTTAAAGGTTTTAAACAAAGGAGTGTTGATAAGCCAAATAATGAGATTATTATAAAAGGTCCACATGAGGCTTTTGTAGAAAATATTAGGACAAATACTTCTTTATTAAGGCGTATTATTAATAATGAAAATCTAGTTATAGAGAATATTGACATTGGCAAAATGACAAAAACTAAGTGTGCTGTTTGTTATATTGATAATCTTACAAATAGTGATTTAATAAATGAAGTTAAGTTTAGGTTAAATAATTTAGATATAGATTCTCTTTTATCTGCTGGTGAGCTGGAACAATTATTGGCAGATTCTGATACTTTGGGAATTCCGCAGGTGTTGCTTACTGAGAGACCTGACAAAGCGAGTAAGTATTTGCTAGATGGTAGGGTTGTTGTAATTGTGAATGGTACTCCTTATGCTATTATTATGCCTGGTTTGTTATTTGATTTTTTAACTTCTCCCGAAGATACAAATTTAAAAACAAGTTTTGGCAATTTTCTTAGAGTTTTAAGGATTATAGCTGCTTTTATTACATTATTGTTGCCAGGGCTATATGTTGCAGTAACTAGTTTTCATCAAGAGATTTTACCTACTGGACTTCTCTTTTCTATGTTATCGGCAAGGGAAAATGTACCTTTTCCAATTATTGTAGAGCTTTTACTTATGGAGATTTCTTTTGAGCTTATTCGTGAAGCTGGTTTAAGAGTTCCTTCTCCTATTGGTCCTACTATACGGAATTGTTGGTGCTTTGGTTTTGGGGCAGGCAGCTGTTAGTGCTGGTATTGTAAGTCCAATTTTGATTATTGTAGTTGCAATTACAGGTATATCTTCATTTGCTATTCCTGATTATTCATTTGGATTTCATTTAAGATATTATAGATTTTTGTTTGTATTGCTTGGATTTATGGCTGGATTTTTAGGAATTTCGCTTGGATTGTTTATATATATTTCTATTTTGTGCAGTTTAAAATCATTTGGAGTTCACTATACAACGCCATTTGCACCTATGAGTAAGTCAAAGGGAAATGGATATTTTATGCCACCTATTTGGAACAGAGAATATTACCCTCCTTACATGGGAACTAAAAAACAAAGAGAACAACCTAAATTCGCCATGAAATGGAAACAATCACAAAATACAAATAAATAGAAAGGAACATTTACTATGTCAAAATCAAAAATAGGCACAATAGAAGCAATTATGCTTATACTCACAATAACCGTAATCCACACTATGCTTTCATTGCCACATGATATACTATCATCTCAAAAATCTGCTAGCATACTTAATTTGATATATGTCGGATTTATTGCAATTACAATTGCATACATTATATTTAAACTATTTAGAAAATTTCCCGGTTTAGATATTATAGATATCTCCGAATTGGTCGGTGGAAAAATATTTAAAAACATTGTAGGAACTATATTTATCACATTTTTCGTAATATCATCTAGTATGTTACTACGCAATTTTTGCGAAAGCTTGAAAATTGTTTATTACCCCATGACTGATATTATTTTTATAATTGCATTTTTTGTTATAGCAGTTTACATTGGAAATGGTCTAGATTTTAGTGCAACTTTAAAAACAAACTTGATAATATTACCTATTGTTCTAGTTAGTATAATTTTTTTATTTTTAGCAAATATGAAAATTTTTGAGCCGGAAAAAATATTTCCAATTTTAGGTGATGGTGTCTATAACACCTTTGTTGCTGGACTTATTAATATAGCATCATTTGGTGGAATTGCATATTTGTACTTTATTCCACCACTTCTTAAAGAACCTGAAAAATTCAAAAAAATAGCAATAAGCTCTATTGGAACATCAGTTATATATCTTATCCTTAGTATTGCAACATTATTATTTATGTTTTCGTTTTTCGTTACAGTTAGCGAAATAACACCACTATATACTGCCGCAAGATATATTGAAATAGGTAGCTTTTTCCAAAGATTAGAATCTGTTTTCTTACTTATATGGATTTTGGCTTTTGCTTGTTATTTAAGTATAGTTTCTAAATTTTCTATGAGTATCTTTCAAAAACTTACTAATATACAAACCAAAAAGCCATTGAATTCTATATTTAGTTTATTGATTTTTGGTATTGCTCTTTTCCCTAAAAATTATGCTATTTCTCAGTTTTTTGAGAGCAAAATATATCCTTGGTGTGTAATTATTATTGTATTTGGTTTAGGAATTAGCATTTTAGTTCTTGCTAATCTATTAAAAAGAAAGCAATCAATTAATACTTTAAGAAAGGAATGAAAAAACAATGAATAAATTATTTAAAAATTCCGTAATTTTTATAGCTATTGTAATTTTTATTATGGGATTTTCCAGTTCATATTCTTCACTTAGTATAGACAATCTTGCCTATGTTCTAGCGATTGGTATTGATACCGCTTCTGATAATGCACTAGAAGTAAGCTTTCAATTTTCAACACCAGTATCTGCTTCCGAAGGCGGTTCTAGTGAAAAGCCAACTTCAATTATAAATACAGTTACAGCATCA
Source organism: uncultured Clostridia bacterium (assembly GCA_948502395.1). Taxonomy (GTDB): domain Bacteria; phylum Bacillota; class Clostridia; order TANB77; family CAG-508; genus CAG-269. Next base: position 3,160 of record CAOPES010000012.1, read on the forward strand.
TCTTTAAGCAATGCTATCAACTTAGTAAATGGATATCTTGGTAAACAGATAAATATGTCTCATTGTAAGGTAATTATATTTTCCGAAGAACTAGCAACACAAGGAATCTCTGACGAAATTTATACTTTAATTAATGACTCTCAAATTAGGCCTTCCACAAATGTTGTTATTAGTAAATGTTCCGCAAAATACTATTTAGAGCAAACTCAACCTGAACTAGAAACTCTAATTTCTAAATATTATGAGATATTTACAAATTCTAGTGAATACACAGGTTATATGCCCTGTCCGACAATTGGTAGCTTTTTTAACTCTTTAACTTGTCCAACTTGTCAACCTTATGGCATACTAGGTGGAGTTCAACTTGATAGCTCTAATCAGCAAACAGGTGAGACAAATAGCCAAAAGGATTATTCTTTAAAGGCAAATAATTCTTCAATTACAGGGCAAAATGGTGCAGAAAATATTGGTACAGCAATTTTTAAAGCTGACAAGCTTGTTGGAGAATTAGATGCACTTGAAACAATTGCCTTTTTAAATATAAGAAATCAGATTGAAAGATTTTTAATTTCAATTCCTGATCCTTTAAATAATGGTGATTATTTAGATATTTATATGTCTCCTGTAAAAACTACTGAGATTAAAGTTGATACTTCTACTACAACTCCTTATGTGAGTGTAAAACTAAAATTTGATGGCAGAATTTACTCAATGTCTGAAAATGCCAAATATTTATCACCTGAAATATTAGATAAGATTTCTAGTACATGTAATAGTTATTTGCAATCTACATTTAAAGACTATTTATATAAAACTTCAAAAGATTTTAAATCAGATATCAACAATTTTGGAACATCAGCTTTGAAAAATTTCTTTACTGATAAGGAATTTAAAGAATATAATTGGCACGAAAATTACAAAAACGCATTTTTTGATGTGGAAGTTAATACTTCTATAAAATCTGGAATGCTTCTTACAGAAACTTAAATTTAATGGTTTATAGGTAAACCCTTTTAAAAACCTAAATATATTTTTAAGGATATGGTATGGCTAGTTTAATTTTTCACATTATATTTTTATTTGTAAGTATTTATGCTTTTCTTAAAGTTATCGGTTTTGCTATATATGAAATAAAGGAAATGAATAATAAATGGGGTGGCATTATTGTCATTTCCTTTTCTCTACTTGTTTCGATATTTGTAAATTATGTTATATGGACAAATTGACACTTTCAAAGTCAATTTGTCTCAATAGCTTACTTGCTTTTTTAACTCTTATTTTGATTTTATCTCCTATTTTGTAGGTTTTGTTAGTTCTTTCTCCTATTAGACGTTTTCTTTCTTCATCATAAATAAAGTATTCATTGCCTAAATCTTCAAACCTAATTAAACCTTCTACTGTATTTGGCAATTCTACAAATATTCCAAATTGAGTAACAGAAGAAATAATTCCGTCATATTCGTTGCCAACTCTTGATTCCATATATTCTGCTTTTTTAATTTTCTCAGCTTCTCTTTCAACAGTTGTTGCAACCTTTTCTCTTTCAGATGATTTTCTTGCTCTATCATCTGCTTGTTCTGCAAGCTTTTCAAGCTCTTCATCATCTAAAATATAATTATCTTCTAAATATTTTGAGATAACTCTGTGTATGAATAAGTCTGGATATCTTCTGATTGGCGATGTAAAGTGGCAGTAATATTTGCTCGCAATTCCGAAATGTCCACTGTTTTGCGCCTCATATCTTGCGACTTTTAATGTTCTTAACACTAATGTTGAAATTACCTTTTCTTCTTCTTTACCTTTTATCTCTTTTAATATTTTTGCAAATTCTTTTGGATAGATATTATCTTTATTTGCTTTTATTTTTAATCCAAAATTGAATAAAAACTTATTCAAATCTTGCACTTTTTCAAGGTCTGGTTCTTCATGCACACGGTAAATAAATGGTGCTTCTAGCCAATAAAATTTTTCTGCAATTGTTTCATTTGCTGTTAGCATAAATTGCTCTATAATTTCATTTGCAAATGTAGTCTCATATTTTGCTATATTTGTTACTCTTCCATTTATATCTAACTCAATCTTGCTCTCAGGAATATCTAAATTCAAATATCCATTTTCAACTCTTCTTGCCTTTAAAATTTTCGCTAACTCTTCCATATTTTTAAACTCTTGGATATATGGCTTGTATCTTTTTAAAACATCTTCATCTGAGCCATCTATTATTTTTTGAACATCTTTATAGCTCATTCTTTCAGTTACATTAATAACTGCTTTATATACTTGTGAAGACACAACCTTTCCCTTTTTGTTAATTTCCATTATACATGATAATGTAAATCTATCTTCCCCTGCATTTAAACTACAAAGTCCATTTGAAAGCTCCCTTGGTAACATTGGAATTACCCTTCCTAGCATATAAATACTAGTTCCCCTTAAAAGAGCTTCTTGGTCTAATAATGAATTTTCCTTTACATAGTGACTTACATCTGCTATATGCACTTCTAATCTGTAATTTCCATTTTCTAATTTTTCCACCCTTACAGCATCATCTAAATCTTTCGCATCTTCTCCATCAATTGTAAAAATAATTTTATCCCTTAAATCAACTCTGTTTTTTATATCATTTTTATCAATAACTTGTCCATATTTCTGAGCTTCTTTTACAACTGGTTTTGGAAACGTTGAAGGCAAATTATGTTCTTTTATTAAAGATAACATATCAACCCCAGCCTCATTCACATTGCCTATAACTTCAATAACCTTACCTTCTGCATTCTTTCCCTTCTCTGGAAACTTTGTTATCTTTACTAACACTTTGTGATTATTTCTTGCTTTTCCAAAATCTTTCTTAGAAATAAAAATATCAGTTCCAAAATTCTTATCATCAGGCACTACAAAACCAAAATTTTTGCTATTTTGAAAAATTCCTACAACCACATCTTTCTCATGTTTTAAAATCTCTACAACTTTTCCTTCTGCACTCTTATCTTTGTTGCTTCCTGTTCCTTCTTCTTGTATTATTTTTACTAGCACCTTATCTCCATTTAGTGCATTTTTTGAGTTTTCTTTGGCAATAAATATTTCGCCTTCTTCTCCTTCTACTTTAACAAATCCAAACCCTTTTTGGTTTTTTCTATATATTCCTTCTTTTCTCATCTAATCTCTCCTTTCCTGGGACATTTGGGGACGTTTCCTTTTGGACATTTTGTCCGTTTTGGGACATTTGGGGACGTTTCCTTTTGGACATTCTGTCCATTTTGGGACACATCTATTTATTATTTTCCATTTTGGACGGTCGTTTCTGGCAATTTTTTGCCAAAAAGGTCCGTCCCTGTTGGCAATGTTGACAGAATTTTAAAGGACTATTTTATTTTGAATAAAATAGCCCCTTTTTTGTTTTATTTCATCATATATATAATTCCTAATGCGATTGTTAGTATTGCAAATATTATTGCTAGGATTATTGTCCATCTTTTTTGTTTTCCTTCTTTTGTTCTTCCTTTGTTTTTTTCGAAGAAGTTGTTTGTTGATGAACCTGTTATTGTTGAAGACATTCCTGCGTCTTCTTTTGTTTGTATTAGTGTTAATATTGTTAATACTAGCGCTACTATTAGGTAAATTGCTATTAATATTCCTTTTACTATTTCCATTTATTCTTCCTCCTTAAGGCTTTTCTCGTAAATACTATGATATTTTACCATATGTTTTATTAAAATGCAATAGTTTTTTCTATATTATATAGCATTTTCTGTTCCTTTTCGCGCTTTGTCCAAGAAGACCAAAGGCCTTCTTGGTTTCTAATTACTGTGGTTCATCTCCTGAGCCTGTACTTCCCCATGTTACTTCTGTTCTGTCTGATATTCTAGGTACTTCTTTTTCTGTGATTTCAGATTTTAGACATATTACAGGACGCACGCCGTAGGAGCCGTCGTACCCGCCGCCGTTATCGGAATCGAACAAGCGGTACGAGCCCACGCCCACTCCGCCTCCGTCTTCGTCTCCATTAACTCCGCCAACACAGAAGCGAGCATAGTCAGAGTACGCAGCGACACTACGTGAAGCTAGCCAATAATATGCTTCATCTACATTTTCAAATAGCATTTTATATGCTCTTGTATTTGTCAAATTTACCACTGGTTCGTCTCCTGAATTTACTGTATATACATAAGCATTTACTGTTCCTGATACAGTCGTTTGTTGATTTCCATTTAACCAACTCTGTGGTGTATAATGATTTTCAAAGCTATATGTTTCTCCATATTGCTTTCCACCCCAAGAAGGATTTTTATTAAATTGCTTAATCTTTTCTTCTGTTATTATTCCTGTTATTTCATTTATATCATCTACCTTTACACTTCTTGCCGTTCCATACTGTGTTGTGTATAAACTACATAAATCATTTAATACTATTTCTGCATTTACATATCCCTTTGCTCCCTTTAAGTGTAAATATGGGTCATCTTCCGCATTATTACTCTTCATTGGTCTTCCTGAAATTAATTTTATTCCGCCTGTTGTACTATCTTTTCCTAGTACTCTCCAATTTAAGTTGTTCTTCTTGTCTGTCACTTCATATATTTGGTCTGTATCATATCCTGTATCTACTGCATTTGCTCTTTTGCTTCCTGTTGTTGGATTTTTGTAATCCACATAATCACCTATGTGTAAGTGTTCTTTATTTGTACAATTTCCGTTTTCATTTGTACAGTTATCTGCTACCGCTTTGTCATACATCTGTACTAATGTTAATCCACCACCTGCTGAACCTAATTCTGCAAAATTGATTTCAATTCCACCTATTGTTATTACATCTACTGGATTTTCTTCGTCTGTTAATTTCGCTACTTCTTCTGCTGTTAATTTTCCTTGTGTACTTAATTCTGAGATTACTTCTGCCCTTGTTCTTCTTGTTCCATTTGTGTTATCTGCCATTGCATTTTCAGCTACCGCCATTCTTACATAGTCTTTTACTTCTCCACCCCTTGTTGCATCTTTGGCATGTACTGCTTTTGTTAGTACTCCGTTGTCTCCTGTTAGTGTTGCTATTGCTACACCGGCTAATATTAGTAATACTATTATTGTTATTACCAAGGCTATTAGCGTAATTCCGTTTGTTTTGTTTCATTTTTTCTTTTCCTTTCTTTTGTTTGATTAAATTTTATACTTCGCTTGGACATTACGTCAACAGTTATATCATTATAACTTTTTGTTGCTTTTTTTATTTTTCTATGGTATTATATTTTCAAATTATTTTTATTATTTATTTCTTAATAATTTTTATCTTATTTATCCCAAATTTACAAAACAATACAAGGAGAGTGATACATATAGAACTTTTAAGTTTAAAAAATGATTATACTTTCAAAAGGATTTTCGGATATCGTGGAAACGAAGCAATAACAATAGATTTATTGAATTCTATTCTAAAAGATAAAGTTTCAAAAATAAATTTGAACTGTGAAAAAATTCTTGAAAAAGATTTATATGACGATAAGATTGGCATATTAGATATTCGCGCAACTATAAATGATAATATTGATTGCGATATCGAAATGCAGGTCGTTGATAAAGATAATATTGAAAAAAGATTACTTTTTTATTTAAGCAAAATGTATACAGGAAATTTAACTCAGGGTACTGATTATTCTAAACTAAAAAAATGTATAGCAATTTTATTCACTGATTTTAATCTATCTAATTTATCTCATATACCTAAATATTTAACTAAGTGGAATTTTAGAGAAGAAGATTATAGTAAAATTATATTGACAGATGCCATAGAAATTTATATAATAGAGTTACCTAAGGTTGAGCAATTCAGCAAAAACTCTAAATTAGACACTTGGGTAAAATTTATAACTAAGTCAGGAGATATCGATATGGAAAATTCTAACGATGCTATCAAAAAAGCTAAGGAAGTATTAGAAGAAATTAGCCAAGATGAACATGAAAGATATTTGGCTCATTTAAGGCAAAAACATATTTTAGATCAAAATGCTATTGAAAAAGCTGGTTTTAATAAAGGCTTGAAACAAGGCATTGAGCGTGGCTTAGAACAAGGTACAAAAAATAGCCAAATTCAAATTGCTAAAAAACTAAAAGAAAAAAATATCGATATAACTATAATATCAGAAACTACTGGTTTAACAAAAGAAGAAATAACTAATTTATAATTCTAAAATTTTATTAAGAAATAAGTATAAAAATAATTGAAACACCATTAATATTCAAATCTACTGAATATCAATGGTGTTTTCTACTTCAAAATGCACCAAGTACCAACAGGTTCAGGGAAATCTTCAAATGTCATCTCTTCCTTAGTAGTAGGGTGCATTATCGTCAAACTATATGCCCACAAAGCAATCTGTTTTCCCTTTCCCCTTGTACCATACTTTTGATCACCAAAAATACTATGACCAAAATTAGAAAGTTGAACTCTAATTTGATGATGTCTTCCTGTATGTAAATTGACTTTTAGCAAACTTAAATCTTTAACTTCATTATACTTCAAAACTTCATAATCTAATTTTGCAAGCTTTGCATTTTTCTTAGTAGCACTTACCACTTTGCTCATATTATTTCTTTCATCTTTATATAAATAATCTTCTAAAATTCCTTTTTCTTCAACTTTCCCGTCGACAACAGCCAAATAAACCTTTTTTAAGCTTTTCGTCCTTACCTGTTCACTTAACCTTGAAGCAGCTTTTGAAGTTTTAGCAAAAACCATAACTCCACCAACTGGTCTATCTAATCTATGAACCAACCCTAAGTAAACATTCCCAGGTTTATTGTACTTTTCTTTAATATAATTTTTTACCAATGTCAGCATATCCATATCACCTGTTTTATCAGCTTGTGACGGTATGTTTGGCGTCTTTTCCACAACTATTATATGATTATCTTCATAAATAACTTTTAAATTTTGCATTATTTCTCCCATCTTCCATAAATTCCGCAAGGTAAAACTAGTTTAGAATTTTCCATTGGAATACCAATTTCGCCACATTCTAATTTTCCTTTATATTTTTTTGATACTGTTAAGCTTAAAATATTTTGTAAAACTGTACTTGAAATTCCTGTTGTATATGAATTTATTAAGAAAAATAGTGGGTCTTTTGATAATACTTTTGTACATAATTCAACTAAATCATAGATGTTGTCTTCAAATTGCCATACTTCCCCTTTTGCTCCCCTTCCATATGAAGGTGGGTCCATAATTATTGCGTCATATGTATTTCCGCGCCTAATCTCTCTGTTAACAAACTTAACAACATCATCTACAATAAATCTAACTGGTCTTTCTTGTAGACCTGATGAAACTACGTTTTCTTTTGCCCAAGTTGTCATCCCTTTTGAGCTATCTACATGACAAACTGATGCTCCTGCTGATAGGCATGCAACAGTTGCTCCACCTGTATATGCAAATAAATTTAACACTTTTATTTCTCTTTTTTCAGATTTAATTTTGTTAATCATCCAATCCCAATTAACAGCTTGCTCTGGAAATAACCCTGTATGCTTAAATCCCATTGGTTTAATGTTAAAAATCAAATTTTTATATTTCACTTGCCATTGTTTAGGCATTTTTTTATTAAACTCCCATGCACCGCCACCACTTTTACTTCTGTGATATGTGGCATTTATCTCTTTCCATTTATTTTGGAAACTTTTATCCTTCCAAATTATTTGTGGGTCTGGTCTTGCTAAAACAACATCTCCCCACTTTTCTAATTTTTGTCCTTCTGCCATGTCCAAAATTTTATAATCTTTCCATTCACTTGCTAATTTCATATATTTATAAGTAGTAAAAAAATACTACTATCCCCCTTTATTCAGAATAGTAATATTTTACCACATTTTTAAATATTTTGCAAAATTCTCATAAAACTATATATCATAACAATATTCAAGCACGAAAACATAATAAATGCGAAACTCGCTGTTGTAATTAACTTGTGTTTTTTTATTAATCTTGAAACCTTACTTACAATCCTTTCTTTCTTCAAAACTAGCCTGTCCAACTTTGTGTCATATCTAACTTCAAAAAATTTTTCTTTTGCAATCTCCATAAAAACTTCCCCCTTAAAATTTATATCTATATATGTATATTCGGGAAAAAATTTTTTATGACAAAACTTCTTGATATTTTTGGGTGTTTTTGGGGACAGACCTTAAAAGCATCTATTTTTGAAAAAGATGTGTCCCAAAATGGACAAAATGTCCAAAAGGAAACGTCCCCAATGGACATTTGCATTACTTTATGATATAATATATATATCATGGTTTTGCTGGTAACCACCTAGAAAGGAAATTTTATATGAAAAATTTTTTGACAAATGTCTTTGATTTTATTATTTTTATTTTTTTAGTGGCTATGCGGATTGTTTTTTTATTCATTATAGCTGTACTAGCCATACCGGCGCTTTTTATAACGTCAATAATTTTAGGAATATTAGAAGAATAGAGACCAGCATCTCTATTCTTCTTTCTTTATTTCTTCCGCTATCTTTTTTGTTATTCCCTTTACTTCCATAAGTTCTTCAATAGAAGCTTCTTTTATCTTAGTAACACTACCAAAATGTTTTAATAATGCCTGTTTTCGCGCTTCACCAATTCCGTTGATTCCGTCCAACTCTGACTTTTTCATTTCTTTATTGTGTAGTTTTCTATAATACGAAATTGCTGTATCATGCACAGTATCTTGAAATCTCGTAATCAAGTTCATTAGTTCTTGTGATATTTCTAATTCTTCTCTATTTTCATTCATTAATGCTCTTGTTTGATGCTTATCATTTTTTACCATACCAAATACAGGAATATCTAAATTATATTTTGCAATAGCTTTTTTAGTTGCTCTAATTTGAGTTATCCCACCATCTGCAAATATGGCATCAGGCAAAGTTCCAAAACCACCTTTGGGATTTTCTATTGAGTGTTTAAGTCTCCTTGTAATTACTTCTTCCATACATCTTGGGTCATCTTGTCCAAATACAGTTTTTATTTTGAACCTTCTTGATAAATTCTTTTTTATCACTCCGTCTTGCATAACGCACATCCCTGCCACCATATGCTCTCCTGACATATTTGAGATATCATATGTTTCGATTTTTCTAGGTAATTTGTCTAGATTTAAAACTTCTTTAAGTTCAATAAGAATTTCTCCTTGATTTTTCTCTTTGTTTTCCAGTGTCACTTTTGCATTATTTTCTGCCATTTCCACAAAACGTAGTTTTTCTCCCCTTTTTGGCGTTTTTATTTCCACTTTTCTTCCTAAACTTGTGGATAACCATTCTTCCAAAACTTCTTTATCTTCTATTTCTTCTCTTATCATTATTCTATTTGGAATATTCGGATTGTCTAGATAATATTGTTTTATAAATCCTGATAAAATTTCTTTATCATCCATATCTTTTAAGTCTTGGTAGAAGTAATGTTCCCTTCCTATCATTTTACTTCCACGAACAAAAAATATTTCTATACATATTTGTAATTCAGATTTTGCGATTCCTATTGCGTCTATACTGTTCTCTGATATATTTGATACTTTTTGTTTTGTTGATGCTCTTTCTATTGCTTGTATTCTATCTCTTAACTCTGCCGCTTTTTCATATTCAAAGTTTTCTGCCGAAATCTTCATTTGTGCTTCTAATTCTTTTACAACTTTGCTTATTTTTCCGTCTAGCAAATCCATAATTTCGTCTATTTGCTTTCTATATTCTTCTTTTGTTACATATCCCATACATGGTGCTAAACATCTATTTATATGGTAGTTTAGGCATGGTCTGGTTCTGTCTTTTAGGTTTCTACATTGACGTATTTTATATTTCTGTTTTATGAAGTCTATCATTTCTTTTGCTGCTCCTGGATTTGCATATGGACCAAAATATTTTGATCCGTCGTTTATTAGCCTTCTTGTTATAAATACTCCTGGATAGTCCGATTTCAGGTCAATTTTTATATATGGATATGTTTTGTCGTCTTTTAAAAGTACATTAAATTTTGGCCTGTTCTTTTTTATTAAATTACATTCTAATATTAGTGCTTCTGCTTCGTTGTCTACTACTATATATTCGAAATGGTCTATTAAGCTTACCATTTTTTCTATTCTTGCTGTTTTGTCTGTTTTTCTAAAATATTGCCTAACTCTATTTCTTAGTGAAATGGCTTTTCCTACATAGATGATGTTGTTATCTTTGTCTCGCATTGCATATACTCCTGGTTTGTGTGGCAATTTTTTTAATTCTTCTTCTATGTTAAACATATTCTTTCACCTTTTTTTAAAAATTTAGACGATAGAAATATTCTATCGTCTTGAATGTTGGGTAAAAATACAATTACTCTTTTCGCATGACCAAAATACCATTTTCTTCGACTTTGATTTTAACCATACCTGAATTTTGGTTGATTACATGTTCCAACCTTTTAATAGTCAGATACTGTTTTTCTGGTGGACAGATATAATAAGTAACAACTTCATCATATCTTCCTTTTCCATTATTCTGGGACTTGTTAAATCTAAATCGCATTTCTTGTTCCCGAATAAATTTCCTTACAAACCGCATGTCTTTACTTTGGCATTCCCGCCAATCATTACTCTTGTTAAAGAATATCATAAATTTACCTACCTTTCTGTTCTGCATATAGTATATCATACTTATTCCATATTTGCAATGGATTTTACATAATATTTTAAATTTCAATTTAAAAAGCGATAGAATTAACTATCGCCCTGGAATAACTTTTTAATCAAGATTTACTATCATCAAAATCTACATCTGAAATTCGAAGAGTTTTCTTGTCTTTATTAACCTTGATTTTAAATGTCTTTGCAGATTCATTAATTTGGTCTTGCAGTTCAAAATATCTTTCGATTTCTCTGGTCTTACAATATTGAACATATGAAGCACATTCTTCATTATGTGTTGCCCAATATTCTTCTTTTGACTTTTCGAAATCTCTTCTTGCCCAGTCAATAAACCATGCAATGAACTCTTGGTCGGATAAATTATTTTTGTACCGACGCGGCTTTCTTCTTAGGAATGTCATAGTTATACCTACTCTTTCTATATGTTAACTATAACACGGTTGTAGCAAATTTTCAAGCTTTTCTCTTATATTTGGCTATTTTTATGTAAATTTTTTTGTATAATCCCCCAAAAAACTAAAATAAAAAACCGCTATATCTATTGATACAAACGGTTTTTATTTTATGAATTCATATATTTATATATTTATACAAAACTCTTATTTTTTGTTTACTAAATCTTTTAATGCTTTACCAGCTTTGAAAACTGGAGCTTTTGATGCAGGTATTTTGATTTCTTCTTTAGTTTGTGGGTTTCTACCTTTTCTAGCTGCTCTTTTTCTTACTTCAAAAGATCCAAATCCAACTAATTGAACTTTTTCTCCTTTTTTTAGTGATTCTGTTACAACTTCTACAAAAGCGTTAACTGATGCTTCAGCTGCTTTTTTTGTTTCTCCTGTTTTTGCAGCCATTGCTGCGATTAATTCAGCTTTGTTCATTTGAATTACCTCCTATAAGATTTATAAATAGTTTATGTACTTTATTGTCTGAACTAACAATAATGTACTTCTAATTAAATAAATTCGCCAAAAATAGCTAAAATCCTTCTTTTTTTTCAAAAAATTTTAAAGAATTTAATATATTTTCAGCTTTGTAAGCACTTTACACAGTTTTTCACCTGCTGGTAGTAAAGATATTTCTTCCTTAGAAAACACCTTTAACACCACTATTGCCAATCCATACACAATTACTGCAAGTACTATTGCTAATATTGTAGCCATTTTTTTAGCAATTATTCCTGATAATGTTAAATAAGTATAATATGAACAAATTCCCATCATAGCAGTAGCTATAATTGGCTTTACAACAAACTTTGAAAACGTCAAATCTAATTTAATATTTTTCATTAATGCTACTATTGCAATTGCAAAAGCAACTAGATGACACACAACTGAGGCTATCGCTGCACCATTTATTCCTATCTCTGGAATTGGAACTAATATCAAATTTAAAATCAACTTTGAAATAACCCCAATTCCTAATGATATTACCGGAATTCTCAATTTTCCATAACCTTGTAAAGCTCCATTTATGGTCTGGTCTAAAATCGTAAAAATTATTGTCAATGCACTTATTTGTAAAATTGTCGCTCCGCTACTAGCATTAGGAAATAATAATTGTAATATTGGGCCTGCAAAAATGCACATTCCAATTGTACATGGTAGCCCTATCAACATTGAAACTAATAAAGAAAATGATGTTTTTTGCGATATTGTTTTTATATCTTTCCTTGCTTTTGCTGCTGATATAGCCGGCACTAACGCAGTAGAAAAAGCCACATTTATTGACAATGGTAAACTTGTTAGTGTATCTACCTTTCCGCCTAAAATTCCATATTGTGTAATTGCCATATCTTCTGGCATAAACTGTTTTAAACTCCTTACAACTGTGAAAGAATCTATGTTTTTATTTAAAGATGACATTATTGCTGTCAATGCGATAGGCACAGAAACTATCAAAATCTTTTTTATAATTGTCCTTACTCTTTCATATTTGTAATTTACTGTTGATTTTATTTCTGTTGCAATTTCTTTGCTCCTTGTTTTATAAAATAAATATAAATATCCAAAACCAGACATTGTAGCAAGCGTCGTTGCAAGCGTTGCACCACCTGCCATCCATTCTGTTGAAACATTTGAAAGTATTGCTACAATTTCTACTAATATAATTGTAAGCGCTGTTTTAAAAACTTGCTCTATTGTCTGCGACCTTGCTGTTGCCTTTATGTTCTGTCTCCCATTAAAATAACCTCTCATAACAGAAGAAATAGCAACAAAAAATATTGCAGGAGACAACGCAACCAGTGTCATTTCCGCTTCTGGTATCTGTAACCAATAATTCGCTATCATATTTGCCCCTAAAAACAAAAGCAAGCTTCCTATCAATCCAATTAATGCAAATGTCGCAAAAGCGATTTTAAACACTCTGTGAGCCCCTTTATGATCCCCGAATAGCCACTCTTTCTGATACTAATTTTGAAATTGCATTAGGAACACCAATTGACGAAATCGTAAGCAACATCGCATAAATTTGATACCCAGCTGCCACAATCCCATTTCCTTTATCCCCAAAACCTTCTCTATTTGTTAAATATAATGTATATAATAACCCTAATACCTTTATCAATACTTGTGAAAAAATAAGTGTAATAACCCCTTGCATAAAAGTCTCTTTCTTTACTGTTGTTTTCCTTACTGCTTGATTTACCATTTAATCACTCCTCTTTATCTAATTGTACTTTCTTAGTATTGATTTAATTACTAAATTTATACAAAATTTGGGAGCTTTTTTAATTATTGCCACTGGGGACGGACCTTTTTGGCAATTTT
>CAOPES010000012.1:16672-33646 GCA_948502395.1 uncultured Clostridia bacterium
TTGCCATCGGGGACGGACCTTTTTGGCAATTTTTTGCCATCGGGGACGGACCTTTTTGGCAATTTTTTGCCATCGGGGACGGACCTTTCTGGCAATTTTTTGCCAAAAAGGTCCGTCCCTGTTGGCAAAAAAAAGATATACTTGTTGACTTAGCATATCTTTTTTCTATATTATTTAATTATCTTTATTTAGTTATCCCTACTGTCTTACTTTGTTTTATATGTTTTTATCTATATTTGGCAATAATTGTTTCTTTCTTGAAACAACACCTGGCAAGAAAGCTCTATTATTTTCTAATGTCACATCAAATGACTTTTCAACTATTTCTGAATTATCTCCGAAGTACTATTATTTCTGAATTGCTATTTAATATGTCTGTTATTGCAAACACTAGAAAATTTAATCCTTTTTCTGCAATTTCTTTATTTATTGCATTTTCTAATTCTTCTTGTCTTTTTAATAAATCTGGAATGCTTACTGTGTTTACTTGTGCTATTACAAATTTAACGCCGTTTTTTTCTAGACTTTTTGCATCTAAATTCACTAATTGTTCTGCTGTAAAGTCGTCCAAATCTGTTCCTGCTTTTAACATTTCTAATCCATATTTGTTTACATCAATTTCAGCTATTGGGGCTAATTCTTCCAATGCTTTTTTGTCATGTTCTGTTGTTGTTGGAGATTTTAATAATAGTGTATCTGATATTATTGCGCTTGCCATTAATACAGCTTCTTTTTTGTCTATTTTTAGTGCATTTTGCTTGAATTCTTCGAATAGTATTGTTGATGTACATCCATATGGTTTTGCATTGTAATATAGTGGTTCTGCTGTTTCAAAGTTTGCAATTCTGTGGTGGTCTGTAACTGATAGTATTTTTGCTTTTTCTATTCCTTCTACACTTTGACCAAATTCGTTGTGGTCTACTAGTATTACTTCTTGGCCTTCTTCTACTTTTTCTATTAGGTCTTGCGCTTCAATTCCTAAGTAGTTTAGTATGTATTGTGTTTCTTTATTTACGTTTCCTAAACGTACTGCCTTTCTGTTTTCATATCCCATTTTTTTGTCTAATATCTCTTTTACAAGACTTGAGCATATTGTGTCTGTGTCTGGGTTTTTATGCCCAAATATTAAAACTTGATTTTCCATTTTCATTTCTCCTTTTTATTTTATAGTATATAATTTTTTCGTTCCATTATTATATTTATGCTGAATTCTTTTTATTTTCCTAATTAAATTGAATTTTTTATTTCTTCTAATTCTTCTTTTGTAAAATCATATTTTTTATTACAAAAATGACAAATTATTTCTGCTTTTCCATCTTCTTTTATAATGTTTTCTATTTCTGTTTTTCCAAGTGATGCTAATCCTTCTGCAATATATTCTTTTGAGCAATCACACTCATATACAGGTACTTTTTCATCTTCAATTACTTTTACATTTTCGTCACCAGTTACCTTTTTTGCTATTTCTAATAATGTTAGATTTTCGTCTAACATTTTTGAAATCGCTCCTGCTTTGAATATTGCTTGTTCTACTTTTGAAATTTCTTCGTCTGTTGCGTCTGGCATTGGAGTAATTAAGTATCCACCTGCTGCTTTTACTCCGTCTTTATTTACTAAAACACCTAGTGCAACTGCTGATTGTCTTTGTTCAGAGTTTACAAAGTAATTGGTAAAATCATTTGCTATTTCGCCTGATGTTAATGGTGATATTCCTATATATGGGTCTTTTAGTCCGATATCTTTTATTACATTGATATATCCTTCTTGTCCAACAGCTCCACCTACGTCTAGTTTTCCAAATTCGTTTAGTGGTAAGTCTACATATGGATTTGCTACATATCCTTTTACTTTTGGCTCATTGCTTGCTGTTGTTAGCATTGTGCCTATTTCGCCGTTTCCTTTTATTTGTATTGTTATTTTGTCTGTTTTGTTTTTCATTTCTTGTGCCATTATTGCGGTTATTGTTAGTAGCCTTCCAAATGCTGCTGTTGCTAGTGGGCTTAAGTCGTGTGTGTTTCTTGCTTTTTCTACTAAGTCTGTTGTGTTTATGCATATTATTGATATTTTGTCATTGTGTGCTAGGAATTTTGTTATTTTGTCTTGCATTTTTTTCTCTCCTTTTGCTGATTTTCTGTTGTATATTATATAGCAAAAAGTTGCCTAAGTCAATGGTTCTGTTTTATATGACTTTTTTAATTAATTCTATAATTTCTTCATTTTCTATTTTTGTTATGGCAAAACATCTTTTTCCTAGGTCTTTTATTGATGCCCCTAGATGATACATTTCTTTATTGTCTATTAATATAAATCTATCATGAAATTTATCTGTTTTTCCTACTTTTAATATAGGATATTCTTTATTAAATTTTTGTATGTCAATGCTTTGTATATTACTTTTTGTAGATGTTAGTATTACAACTTCTACATTTTTCTGCTTTTTTGTTAACATTTTTAAAACGCTGTCATCTATATAATTATCAATTATTGTAATCTTTTTCTTTGCTTTTTTTATAATGTCAATTATTAAACTATACGCATCATATATTTGACCATTAAAAAATATTTTTTGTTTAACATTTTCTTCTTGTTGTAATTGATTAAATATCATATCAAATTTTTTATCGTGTTCTAATAGTTTATATTCCATATTTGTCAATCTTTCGAATACTTGTCCATTTAGCATTAGGAATTTTCTCATTTCGACGAATGCGTTCATTATATTTATGCTTACTTGTACTGCTATTTCGTTTCTTAGTAGTCCTGAAAGCATAGCTATACCTTGCTCAGTGAATACATATGGTGCATTTCTTCTGCCACCATAATTTGTTTTTGCTAAACTTGTGGTTGCAAATTGCAACTTCAAGTTTTCTATTTCTTCCGTTGTTAATTTAAAACAAAAATTTTCTGGAAATCTAGCTTTATTTCTTTTTACAGCTAAATTTATATATTTTGTTTCATAGTGATATAGCATTGCAACATCACTATCAAGCATAACTTGCTTTCCACGTATTGTATATATTAAATTTTTGATTTCTATATTTGATATTGTTTTTTGAATTTCTAAATCTTCTATTTTATTTTCCATATTTACACATCCTTTAAACTGTATATTATATAGCTTAAAACATTTGTTTGCTTTTGTCAAGTATTTTATTTAAATTTACCACAGAAAAAAAGATGTGCTTTCACATCTTTTCAATTTCCTTATGACTGTTTCTGAAACATATCTTTACCTTCTCCGCAAACAGGGCAAACCCACTCATCAGGCAAATCATCAAACTCAGTACCAGGCTTAATCCCAGCCTTCTCATTACCATACTTTGGATTATAAATATACTTACAATCCACGCACTCAAACTTCTGCATATCAGAATGCTCATCCTTAAAATTCTTATATCCCAAACTAATTGCAACAATCACCATTAGTAAGAAAGATAACGCCTTCCAAATACCGCTATCAAGCAATATAACCGCAAAAATTCCAAAAGTTGCACTTATCCCATATAAGATTAAAACAGCTTGCTTTTGCCCGAAACCTTTTGCAACTATCCTATGATGTAAATGACCTTTATCAGCTTTGAATATAGCCTTTATTGACTTTCCTTTTATTAATCTTCTTATTATTGCCCACAAAGTATCAAATATAGGAAGTCCTAATACAATAAGCGGTAATACAATTACTGCTATTGTATAGGTTTTAGCCGCTCCTAGTATCGAAATAATAGAAAGCGAATATCCTAAGAAATTTGAGCCTGTATCTCCAATAAATGTCTTAGCTGGTGCAAAGTTAAATGGCCAAAAACCAACCAATGCTCCTGCCAATGATGCAACTAATATTATTGATATTAGTGGAGAACCATTTAATACAAATATAACTAATAGCGATACCGCTGATATTACTGATATTCCTGATGCTAGTCCATCTAAACCGTCTATTAAGTTTATTGCATTCGTTACCCCTACTATCCAAATAACTGTTATTATCATAGAAACAATTTCATTTGCCTGCGCTGTCCCAAAAAAGTTTATTTCTCCTATTCTTAATCCAAATGCCACGGTTACTATTGCTGCTAATAATTGTCCTGCTAATTTTGCTATTGGTTTTATTGGCTTTATGTCATCAATTATACAAGTTATACTAAGTATGATAGTTCCTATCAACATCCCCAATAATTTCATTCCATATTTGTCTGGTCCCCACAAGTTAATTGTGTTTTCCATGCTCATTACAATTATTAAATATATTACTGCCACTAAAAAACCTAAAATTACTGCTGGCCCACCAAATTTTGGCATAGCCTTTTTGTGCATTCTTCTTTCATCTTTTGGTACATCTACCGCTCCTATTTTATGTGCTATCTTTATCGTATATGGCGTTGCCATAAAAGCTACTATGAACGCTAGTAAAAATGCTATTGCTACATCTCCCCACATAGTAAGATGCCCTCCCTATTTCATATTTTTGTTTTCTAATTCTTTTATTAAATCTAATCTTTCTTGATGTCTTCCACCTTCAAAATTTGTTGCAAGCCACATTCTTAATATCAATATTGCTTCACTTGTTGTAACATCATCTGCACCTATTGCTAAAATGTTGCTGTTATTGTGTAGTTTGGCATATTTTGCTGTATATTCGTTATGACATAATGCACATCTAATTCCTTTTAATTTATTTGCACATATTGACATTCCTATTCCTGAGCGACATATTAGTATTCCGCTTTCACATTCTTTTGCTTGTACTGATTTTGCAACTTTTTCTGCTATGTTTGGATAGTCTACTCTTTCTTCATTTTGACTTCCAAAATCCTTATAATCTATTTCCTTTTCTTCTAAATATCTCTTTAATTCTTCTTTTAATTTATAACCACCATGGTCACTTCCTATTGCTATCATAAGTACCTCCATTTTTATTATATATTTTTTACTATCTTGTCCTTTTCAAATATATCACAACTTGCCTAATATTACAATAATTTTACAAAAATTTTGTATTTTACTTGCAATTCACAGAAAAATATGGTAAAATTTAATATGTTATATAATGTATTAAGACTAAGAGGAGGTGCAAACCAGAATGCCAAATATTAAATCAGCTAAAAAAAGAGTTAAAGTAATCGAGAAAAAAACTTTAAGAAATAATATGATAAAATCAGGATATAAATCAGCTGTTAAAAAATTCGAAGAAGCTGTTAACGCAGGAAACGTAGAAGAAGCAAAAGTTCTATTTTCAGCAGCTACTAAAAAAATAGACCAAGCATGTAGCAAAGGTGTATTAGTAAAAAACACAGCAGCTAGAAAAAAATCTGCTTTATCAAAAAAATTAAACGCAGCAATCGCTTAAGCAAAAAAATAAAGATTATGCATAGTTTTTATTTAAGAAAAAAGAATCGTACCAAAAGGGACGGTTCTTTTTAGCAATTTATTGCCATTGGGGACGGTCCTTTTTGGCAATTTTTTGCCACTAGGGACACTCCTTCCACCATTAATTTCCATTGTTTTTGTGTCGTTAAAATGTTAATATATTAATAGATATTATTTATGTAGAGGTGTATTATGTTTAAAAAGATAATGGAAAGCTACAAGGGTTTTGAAAAAATCACTTGTAAGATTTTAAAATCAGGCTTAACTTTTTGTTTAGCTTTGTGCATAATTTCTATTTTGATTTTACTTACATATAATTTAACTGGACATTCTCCAGTTTTATATAACATAGGGCTTTCTTTGTTTAAGCTTAGCTTGACTTTTGGAATTGAATTTATTATTTGTAGTTTTGTCAGTGACGGAATTAAAAAACAATTGATATAAATTTATATTTTAAAGCTACGGGGGCAATCTTAAAGGAATTTAAAGAAGTGTCCCACTGTCAGAACCATGCCAAAAAGGTCCGTCCCCATTGGCAGGAATCTGCCAAAAAGATCCGTCCCCGTTGGCAGGAGACTAAAAATTGCCAAAAAGGTCCGTCCCTTTTGGCAATTTAAATTTTATTTATTTAATTCTTCTAAGAATAGTTTGTTTAATATTTGTGGGTTTGCTTTTCCCTTAGTTTGTTTCATAGCTTGTCCAACTAAGAACCCTAAAGCTCTGTCTTTTCCAGCTTTGTAGTCTGCAATTGATTGTGGATTTGCTTCTAATATGTTTACAACTATTTCTTTTATTGCTCCTTCATCAGATATTTGTAGCCACCCTTTTTCTTTGATTATTTCTTCTGGGTCTCTTGGATTTTCAAATAATTCTACCAATACTTTTTTACCGATGCTAGAACTGATAATGCCTTTATCTATTAATATTACTAATTTTCCTAATTGATTGCTGTCAAATGGTATTTGGCTTGGCTCTAGTTCTGTTTCGTTTATTATTCTTGATATGTCTGAAATAATCCAGTTGTTTACTGCTTTTGGGTTGTTGCATACTTTTATTGATTTTTCGAATAGGTCTGATAGATATTTTGATGATGTTATGATGTTTGCGTCTTTTTCTGATAGTTTGTATTCTTCTAAATATCTTTGCTTTCTGCTTTCTGGTAATTCTGGCAATGTTTTTTTGATATTTTCGATATATTCTTCTGAAAGTTTTATTGCTACTAAGTCTGGCTCAGGGAAATAACGGTAATCTTGTGCATCTTCTTTATCTCTCATAGAGAATGTTTTTCCTGATACTTCGTCCCACCTTAGTGTTTCTTGAATTACTTTTTCTCCACTTTCTACAACGTCTATCTGTCTTTCTATTTCGTATTGTATTGCTCTTATAATACTTCTAAAAGAGTTCATATTTTTCATTTCTGTACGTGTTCCAAGTTTTGGGTCACCTTTTTTTCTAACAGATACGTTTACATCTGCTCTATATGAACCTTCTTGCATTTTACAGTCAGATACTTCGATATATTCTAGAATTGATTTTAATTTCTTCAAATATAATTCTACTTCTTCTACTGTTCTAAAGTCTGGTCTTGATACTATCTCAATTAAAGGCACACCTGCCCTGTTTAAATCTACTAAGCTTCCACCATTAAGGTCATCGTGATTTAATTTTCCAGCATCTTCTTCTATATGAATTCTTTCTATTCCAATTGTTTTAAGTCCATTACTTGTTTCAAATTCTATTTTTCCGTTTTTACATAGTGGTTTATCAAATTGTGATATTTGATAAGATTTTGGTAAATCTGGGTAATAGTAATTTTTTCTATCATTTTTGCTGTTTCTTTCAATTTCGCAATTAGTTGCAAGCCCTGCTTTTACTGCATATTCTATTACTCTTTCATTTAGAACTGGTAATGTTCCTGGCATTGCCATACAAATTGGGCATACTTGTGTGTTTGGTGCTGCTCCAAATTCAGTTGGGCATGAACAAAATATTTTTGTTTTTGTTGAAAGTTCTGCGTGAACTTCTAATCCCATTACTACTTCGTAATCTTCTCTTGCCATTATTTTGCACCCCCTATGAATTCTGGTTTATAATTTTCTCTAAATTTGATTTTTTGTTCTAATGTATATGCTGCATTTAAAATTGTTTCTTCACAGAATTTGTTTCCAATTAGTTGTACTCCAATTGGCATACCTTGACTATCCACTCCGCATGGCACTGAGATTCCCGGTAAACCTGCTATATTTACAGAAACAGTACATATGTCTGATAAATACATTTCTAGCGGATTTGAGCTTTTCGCTCCAATATCAAATGCTACTGTTGGTGATGTTGGTGTTAATATAACATCGTATTTTTCAAATGCTTCATCAAACTTTTTCATAACTAATGTACGTACTTGTTGAGCTTTTTTGTAGTATGCATCATAATATCCTGATGATAATACATATGTCCCAAGGATAATTCTTCTTTTTACTTCTGAACCAAATCCTTCGCTTCTAGACTTTTTATATAGGTCTTTTAGGCTTGTAAATTCTTTTGCTCTGTGACCATAACGAATGCCGTCAAATCTTCCTAAGTTTGAACTTGCTTCTGCACACGCAACTATGTAATATGTTGCTAATGAATAGTTTGCAATATCTAATGAGAATTCTTCTATTTGTGCTCCCATTTCTTTGTAAGTTTCTATTGTTTTTTCTAATGATGCTTTTACTTCTTCATTTATTCCGTCTCCAAAGAACTCTTTTGGAACTCCAATTTTTAGTCCTTTTACATCATTCTTTAAAGCTTTTGTATAATCTATCTTCTCTTTTTTGCTGCATGTTGTATCTCTTTCATCTGGACCTGCAATTAAATTTAATAACATTGCACTATCATAAACATCTTTTGTTATTGGCCCTATTTGGTCTAATGATGAGGCAAATGCTACTAGTCCATATCTTGAAACTAGCCCATATGTTGGTTTTAATCCTACAACTCCACAAAAGCTAGCTGGCTGTCTAATTGACCCACCTGTGTCTGACCCTAACGCCCATGGCACCATTCCTGCTGCTACTGCTGCTGCTGAACCACCCGAAGATCCCCCTGGTACTTTGTTCAAATTCCATGGATTCCTTGTTTTTTTGAAATATGAATATTCTGTTGAACCTCCCATAGCAAATTCGTCCATATTTAGTTTTCCTAAGTTTATGATGTTTTCGTTGTTTAGTTTTTCAACTACTGTTGCGTCATATGGTGCAACAAAATTTTCTAGCATTTTTGAGCTACATGTTGTTTTTATTCCTTTTGTGCACATATTGTCTTTTATTCCTATTGGTATTCCTGCAAAATCTCCTGTAATCTCTCCGCTTTCTTTTTTTGTTTCAATTTCTTCTGCTTGTTTTTTGGCTTCTTCTACAAGTGTTGTTACAAATGCTTGTACATCTTTTTCTTTTTCTTCTATTCTATTGGCATATGCTTCTACTATTTGTTTTGTTGTTATTTCTTTGTTTTTTAATTTTTCTTGTAGCTCGTGAACAGTTAATTCTATAATGTTCATTTATTCTCCTCCTTAATTTAACACTTTTGGTATTTTGAACATATTTTGCTCTTTTTCTTCTGCATTTTGTAATAAACTTTCTGTATCTTTAAATATTTTTACTTCGTCTTTTCTGAATATATTATGTGCTTCGTTTGAGCCAATTGTTATGTCTAACCCGTCTACGTCTGCTTTGTTTACTATGTTTGCAAAGTTTAATATGTCTTGTAAATTTAATAGGTATTTTTCTACTTCGTTTTCTTCAATTTCTAAACTTGCTAAATTGGCAATGTGTAAAAGTTCTTCTTTACTTACTTGCATTTTTTATCATCTCCTACATTCTCTGTTATAACGTAATTACGTCACTATTGTTCTATATTATATACTTTTTTTACCAAAAAAACAAGCCCTTACAAGCATAAAAAGAAGGTAATACATTACCTTCTAATATGTTATTTAATTTCTACTACTTCCAGCAATTCTCTTGGGATATAAAATTCGTATTTTGTTTCTACGTGTTTTTTTAGAATTGGAATTTCAATCTCAAAAAACATCTTTTCATAGTATGTTTCTGTCACCACTTTCTTAAACATTGCTTTTTCTTTGTCTGTTACATAGTGAATTTCTACATTATTTTTTGGTATTTCTCCATTTGATTTCAATTCAATTTTACCGTCTTTTTCTTTTATTCTATAATAGTATCTATAAAAATCTTCGTTTTTCGAATAATCGTTTAATACTATTTTTTCAAGACACATTGTATCTTGTGGTAATTCTTCTACTTTAACGTTTTCACCATAAACGATATTAGTAACCTCTGTCTCTATATATTGTTCAGCTACATTAGTTACATTTCCATCACCAATAGACGAATAAAAGCAACCAATAATTAATCCCATACCATAAGTAATCCCAAACATATACCGAAAGAATTTATCTGCCTTATACTTATAATTTGTAAATCGCAGTATTATTATACCTACTATTATAGTAATCCACACATTCGTATATGTTACCATTATTACAGTAGCCATAATAAGCCACAGCCAACATAAAGGAACTAAAATCTCATCATTGCGATTGCGCTCAGATCTCGCTTTTTCAATTATTTTTTCTATTAAGATTATTGTAGTAGTGGCAAGAGCTAAATAAATAAGTGTAAGAATTATTGCTGATAGAATAGCTTTTTCTGTCATATATGACCTTCCTTTCCAAATTCTTGGCACAGTATAAATCAAATGTCAAACTGGCTTTCACCAATTCTCAAAGGAATTATATAAAATAAGTTTTCAACTTATGCTTTTATATTTTACCGCATTTTACATAATATGTCAAGTTGTAGCAAATAAAAAAACCTAGATAGTATTTTATCTAGGTCTTTTGTTGTTATAAACTATTTTAATTCAACAACTGCTCCAACTTCAGCAAATTTAGCTTTTAAGTCTTCTGCTTCGTCTTTGCTTACTCCTTCTTTAACTGTTTTAGGAGCTCCGTCAACTAATTCTTTAGCTTCTTTTAATCCTAATCCTGTAGCATCTCTAACTACTTTGATAACTTTAATTTTTTGGTCACCAGCTGATGCTAATACAACATCAAATGATGATTTTTCTTCAGCTGCTGCTCCAGCTGCTCCAGCTGCTGCTGGTGCTGCTGCTGCTACTGCTGATACTCCATATTTTTCTTCAATTGCTTTTACTAAGTCATTTAATTCAACAACTGTTAAAGCGTCGATTTCTTCGATTAACTTTTCAATTTTTTCCATTTTATAAATCCTCCTTAAATTTTACGGTCTATATTTTAATTTAATTTTCTTGACCCTTTTAGTGATATAAGTTCACTACTCTTATTTTTTGTTTTATAGAGTTTACTTCTCTTGTTTATTATTCAGCTTCTGTTGCTGCTGGTTCTTCAGCTTTTGCTTCTTCTGCTGGTGCTGGTTCTTCGGCAGCTACTGCAACAGTAACTTTTTCTCCAGCTTCTTCTTTTTGTTTTTTAACTTCATTTAATGCAACTGCAACTTTTGAGATATTTGCAAGTAAAGCTCCAGCAAGCATAGATAGTAAAGCTTCTCTTGAAGGTAGTTTTGCAAGTGTAATGATTTCTTCTGCTGTCATTACTTTTCCTTCAATAACTCCACCTTTGATTTTGTAGAATTCGTTATCTTTACCAAATTTGTAGATTATTTTAGAAGCTTCTAAGTAATCTTCATCGCTCATTATTACAGCTGTTGGTCCTACTAAGTTTTCTTCTAATCCTTCTATTCCTGCTTCTTTTAATGCTCTTCTTGTAATGTTATTTTTTATAACGTTACATGTAGCATTTGCTCCTCTTAAATCTCTTCTTAGTTGTGTATCATCAGTTACATTAATTCCTCTGTAATCTGTTAAAAGTACTAATTTAGCATTTTTAATTTTTTCTGCTAATTTTGTTACTTCTTCTTTCTTTTGATTTAGTATTTTCTCATTTGCCATTTATTTTCACCTCCTACGATTTTATATAAATAAAATAAATAACACTCTTTAAGTTTCCTACCCAAGGTTACTAATAGAGTGTTATTTCTCTTTTTGGTTACCTCGGTAGGACTTAAATTTTTGCCTACTGTCTTTGGCTATATTAAATTTTCTATATTATTTTTGGTTAATAAATACGCTTGGCCCCATTGATGGTGCTATTGCAACACTTTTTACATATTGACCTTTTGCTGCTGCTGGTTTTGCTTTTATAATAGCATTCATTATTACTTCATAGTTTTCTAATAATTTCTCAGCACCAAATGAAACTTTTCCAAATCCTAAGTGAATGATATTGTTTTTATCTAATCTGTATTCAACTTTACCAGATTTAATTTCACTTATTGCTTTTGTTACGTCCATTGTAACTGTTCCTGATTTAGGGTTTGGCATTAAACCTTTTGGTCCTAATACTTTACCTAATCTACCTACAACACCCATCATATCCGGAGTTGCAACAACTACATCATAATCAAACCATCCATCATTTTGGATTTTTGGTATTAATTCTTCTGCTCCTACGAAATCTGCTCCTGCTTTTTCAGCTTCTTCAGCTTTTGGTCCTTTTGCAAAAACTAAAACTTTTTGTGTTTTACCTGTACCATTTGGAAGTACTACTGTACCTCTAACTTGTTGATCAGCATGTTTTGAATCAACACCTAATTTAACGTGTAATTCAACAGTTTGATCAAATTTTGGTTGTGGCATTTTTTCAATTATTTCTAAAGCTTCTTTAGCTTCATATTCTTTTGTTTTGTCAATTAATTTTGCACTTTCTGCATATCTTTTAGACATTTTCATTTTTTTACCTCCCTTGGTTCTAACGAGCTCTTTGCTCTCCCATTTTTCTTATTTATTAAATTGTTTTTTAGTCTACTACAACTACACCCATAGCTCTAGCAGTTCCTTCAACCATACTCATAGCTGTTTCTATTGATGCAGCATTTAAGTCTGGCATTTTTTGTTCAGCAATTTCTTTAACTTGTGCTTTTGTTATATTAGCAACTTTTTCTTTGTTTGGTTTTCCTGAACCTTTTTGAATTTTAATTGCTTTTTTGATTAATACTGCAACTGGTGGAACTTTTGTAATAAATTCAAAAGATTTATCTTTATATACTGTTATAACAACTGGTATAATCATTCCTGGTTGGTTTGCAGTTCTATCATTAAATTCTTTAACAAATTGCATGATGTTAACACCACTTGAACCTAATGCTGGACCTACTGGTGGAGCTGGTGATGCTTTTCCTGCTTCTATTTGTAATTTAATAATATTTGAAATTTCTTTTTCTGCCATTTTGGTGGCACCTCCCTTTTTGTTTTTACTATATTATTTGATTTTTTGTACTTGTGAAAATTCTAATTCTACTGGTGTTTCTCTTCCAAACATAGATACTAGAACTTTAACTTTGTGTTTTTCTGTATTTATTTCTTGTACAGTTCCTACAAAGCCTTCAAATGGACCATTCATAATATTTACTTGTTCATTTACTTCGTAGTCCACATTTATTGGAACATCATCAAATCCCATATTTCTAATTTCTTCTTCTGTTAATGGTATTGGGTCTGTTCCTGATCCTACAAATCCAGTAACACCTCTTGTATTTCTTACTATGTACCAAGATTCTTCTGTTACTATCATTTTAATTAGTACATATCCTGGAAAAACTTTTTTTAGGTTTGTTTTTCTTTTTCCGTCTTTTATTTCTATTTGTTCTTCCATTGGTACTATTATGTCAAAGAAGAAGTCTTCTAATTCTCTGTTCTTTATTGTTTTTTCTAAGTCTGTTTTTACTTTGTTTTCGTAACCTGAGTATGTATGTACTACATACCATCTAGCTACCATATCATAATCTTTTTGAGACATACTTAAATAGCCTCCTCTTTTTTATTTTATTTGTTTTGTATTTTATTCAGCTACTGTGTTTTCAGATTCTGTTGCAGTATTTTCTGTTGGTTGCTCTTCTGGTGTTGTTTCTGCATTAGCTTCTTCTCCACCTTCTGTGTTTCCTTCAGTACTTTCTGCATTGTTGTCTTCGTTTGAAGATTCTTGCATTGTTGATACTGCTTCTTTTATTTTGTTTACTCCATATTTGTTTACACTTTCAAATGCTAAATCTAATACAAATACTATTGCAGCTGTTATTAATACTATTGTTACAACTGCTACTGTGTTATTTACTAGTTGTTTTGGCGTTGGCCAAATTACTTTTTTTAACTCAGCTTTAAAGTCTTTTGCAAAACTTTTTTTATTTTTGTTAACTTCTTTTTTGTTTGCTTTTGCTTCTTTCTTAGCCATTTTATTTCCTCCTTAAAATAGCTTATTTACTATTTAGTTTCTTTGTGTGTTGTACGTTTTTTGCAGAATTTACAATACTTTACAATTTCTAATCTGTCTGTATTGTTTCTCTTGTTTTTTGAAGTCATGTAATTTCTTCTTTTACATTCTGTACATTCTAATGTTATATTTTCTCTTGGTCCTTTTGCTGCCATTTGAATACACCTCCGTATTTTTTAACCTTTTACTTTTTTGAAACGATGTGATCGTATGTCCGTAATTACATACGCTTTAATATTCTACCACTTTTTTCCGCTTGTGTCAATGGATTTTTCGAGTTTTTTTAAGATTTTTTGTAATAATTTTACTTTTAGAATTGACCGATTTTTTATAGTAACTTTTTGTCTTATATTATTTGATAATTATATTACCATAATTTGTCTTGTTTATGTTGACTTTTAGCTGATTTAGGTGTATAATTAATCTATTAGAGCATTCTAATATTTCATAAGGAGGACATATATATGAAAACAGCTTTTGTATTACCTGAATGCACATTGGAAAAAAATGAGTATCTGGCACGGAAAAATTATTTTCTGAAAAGTGGCAAGATGTTGAAAAAAACATTAGATTTATGTGAGCTCAGTTTGGTAACACACCTTGCTACTACCTTAATTACCCCGCTTGGTAATTCGCCTACGACTTTGGTTGGCTCTTATGACAGGGAATTTTTCTTTTCTGTTTCATCAGCACATAATCCAAAATGGGCTAAGCGTCAATTTGGAGCAGTAAACACTGTTGAAAATAGTGCATGTATTGCTTTTGTTTCAAAAGTTATGCTAGACTATTTTGGCTCATCTCATGATTTAGAAGAAATTCTTTCAGAATTGGAAAATAAAGGTTATAGATTGTGGAAATTTGCTAATAATAGCAGAACACTTTCTACTCCTAAATTCGAAGTAGATTCTATTAAGAAAGAATTTCCTGCTGATGACCCTATTCAAAAGTGCAAAACTTTGGAAGAAATCGGTCAATTGTATGGCGAAGCCGTTGGAATCGGCGGGGCTGCATGTGCATTGGATAATATTATCCATTTGCTTGCTAATCAGCCTTTAAATACCTATAATACTCGTATTAGTGATTTCAAAAAAATCATTTCTAATTTGAAAAATGGAATTCCAGTACCAATGCGAGTAGAAAACTCGGTTTATCATCATGACAAATCAAGAGTAGGTGGACATTATGTAGTTTTGTTTGGCTTAAGTAATGGTAACGCATTAGTTTTTGATAGCAATGAAGATAATGTATTAAAATATATTTCTGCTAGCCAGTTATTTAATGCAATGGTGAAAAATGAGGAGCTCATTGCTGCTTGGGACTTTTCTCCATGTGCAAAAGGTTAATTGTCCTGAAAAAGAGAACTTACATAAGTTCTCTTTTTCTTATTTCCTTTTATTCTTCTTTTTTTGTACTGAAAATCCAAATCTCCCAATTTTCTTTCCTAACGAATAATAATGTCCATTTGAATATGCTATTAAATCACATTTTGATATATCAAATGCTCCTTTTTCATTTATATATTTTTCATCTGCATTTATTGCTAAAACTTCTGCCACAAACATATGGTGTGAACCTAATTCCCTTATTTCTTTTACCTTACATTCTACTGATACTGGGCTTTCTTCTATCATTGGGCATTTTACAAAGTTTGCTTTTTGCTTGTGTAAGTTCATTTCTTTGAATTTATCTACTTTTGCTCCTGTTTTTACTCCACACCAATCTGTTGCTCTTGCTAATTTTTGATTTGTTAGATTTATTACAAATTCTCCTTGTTCTTTTATCATATTGTATGAATATCTTGTTGGTCTTACTGATATATATACCATTGCTGGGTTTGTATTTATTATTCCTGTCCATGCTACTGTTATTATGTTTGATTTTTCCATAGTTCCACAACTTACCATTACTGCTGGTAATGGATATAAGAATGTTCCTGGTTTCCACATTACTTTTTTACTCATTTCTAATTTATATAGTATATTTAAGATATTATATACCATATACTCCTTTCCATATTTATAATTTTCATAATTTCTTATATTAATTTATAATAAAAAAGCCCTTTCAAATAGAAATTTATCTATAAGAAAAAGCTTTTTTATTTACCCTAGATTACTTGTTCCATTCTCCATCTGTCAAGTAATCATCCAATTCTTCATTACACCATGTTTTATTATAATTTCCATTAGGATATACTTTCGGAATAGTCGACTCCTCAATAATATTGGCTACACCATGTATACTTTTTTTAATTCTTACGCCTTTATAGAATGTATACATATATGAACCATTTCTCTTCCATTCCAAAGTTTCAAGTAAGTCCCAAACTTCTTTTTCTGAACATACTTCCTCAAAATCTGGTGTAAAGTACATAGTAATTGATCTTTTTAAGAACCCTTCTGTTTGTTCTATGAAATGGTTGAGTTTTTCCATATTTAACGATTTATCGCCAGCTAATTTAATGTTTATTTTATTTGGCCATTTTCTCCAAAAATCTATTTCTGAATCACTGTTAACAGTAATTTGAATAGAATCGTAATATGGAATTAACTCAATAATCTTGTCACGAAGTTTTCCGTTTGTACTCATCACTACTAGAAATCCTTTCGAATGAACGAGATTAGCAATATCAATAAGTTTCTGTGTTGGCAAAACTGTTGGTTCACCACCAAGCAATAGAACTTCTAACTGCTTGTCAGTATTCCTTTTTACTACATCTAAAAACCGGTTAATAGTTTCTAATGAAATAATCTTATCAGATGTTCCTAAAAACTTATCTACGCAATTTTTACAGTTCTTATTGCATAGATGTGATGTAACAATATCGACATGATCCAATACAATGTTCGTCTTAGGTAATTTTTTTGTTTCACTCATAAATTAATTTTCCTCCTGTCTTGATAAAACTGAATGAGTTAAACCAACTCTACATAACGCATATCTTTATTTTACACTGTTTTACATAAAGTGTCAAGCATTTTTCTTATTTTTCGCCAAAAAATAGGCTACAATTCAATAGTGCTCATTAAATTCTAGTCTACTTTTTATAAAAATAAAAAAAATCTAGCAACAACCTATCTTTCCAGCAGGGTAACCCGCAAGTATTTTCGGCACATTTAGGCTTGACTTCTGTGTTCGGAATGGGAACAGGTATTACCCCAAATGTCATCGTCACTAGAAAATTATAGTGTTTAGCACACTCAAAAATACATAGATGAAATGTTGGTCGTTTTAGAATTTCTTTC
>CAOPES010000013.1 GCA_948502395.1 uncultured Clostridia bacterium
GTATTTCCTTTTTTATTTTCTATATTTGGTGTGACATATCTATTGTAAACCTATATATTATGGATTTTCTTAACTTTTTATGTCAATTTTTCCAGTATTTTTTTGTGTCTTTTTTTATTTGTTTTGAATATATTTATTTAGAGGTGATTTTTTTGGATAATTTTAATATTGATGAGAATATGGTTAACAAATTAAAGGGTATGATGGATAATGGGGAACTTTCTGATGTTATTTCTAAAATTCCGCCTGAGATGATGCAAAATTTTTCTTCTATGATGAACAATAATGGAAATTCTAATAACGGGAATTCTAACGGAAACAACGCTTCTAGCGGTTTTGATTTTAGCAGTATTGATATGAATACTATTATGAAAATGAAGTCTGTTATGGATAAGATGAATGCAAAAGACGACCCTAGAACAAATTTGCTTCGTTCTTTGAAACCTTATTTAAGAGATGAAAAAAAGGAAAAGCTTGATCAATATGCTAATTTGATGAATGTTGCAAAGGTTGCTGAGTTGTTTAAAAATGATGGCAAGGAGAATAATGGTAATGGTTTATCCTAATTATTACTATCGCTATAATAATTATTATAATCGTAGACCACAAAATTATAATTTTCAAGCAAATACAGAAAAAGCCACTGAGCCTGTGGTTGTAGATGAACCAATTGTAGAAGATGATAAAGATACTAGAACTGCTGAATTCCAAAAAAGAATATCACCTAAACGCAATTCTTTTGCCAATTTGAATTTTTCTAATCTATTTTCTTCCAATTTGGAAGAGCCTATTTTAGAAATTTTAGGCATTAAATTGTTTTTTGATGATATTCTTATTATTGGTTTGCTTTTTTTCTTATATAATGAAGGAGTCAAAGATGAGTTTTTGTTTATTACTTTAATTTTGCTACTTTTAGGCTAGTTATTCTATTATAATGCGGTCTTCTACAATACTTATGTATGCTTGTTTGTGCTGTGGTTCTTCGTCTCTGTTGATTTCTTTTACTATATTTGCAATTCTTATTTGCACAGCGTCAAATAGGCCTGCTGAAACTATTGCTTGTTTGTTTCCTTTTGCTCCCGCGTGTGCCAAGCCCCTTAATGCTCCTAGTACTACTATGTTGTCTGATGCTACTACTTCTGCTCCTGAGTTTACATCTCCTAATATTACTAGACTTCCTTCTGTTTCTAGTTTTTGGCCTGAGCGAAGTGAACCCCTGTGGAATTTTGTTTCTGATACTGCTATTTTTCTTTCAAATGTTTTTCTAATGTTGTGTAGCCCTAGGCCTTTTGGAGATTCGAAACTTATTTCTACATCTATTGTTGATTTTATTAGGTCTTGTATTTCGTCTATTTCTTTGTTTTTTAGTACTTTTCCAACTACTTTTATTGGAGTTTTTTCATCTTGATATAGTTTTTTTAGGTCTGGTAATTTCTTTTTTAACTTTGCCACTATTTCTTTTTGTTCCGCTTCTTCATTTAATTTTATGATTATTTCGTTTTTTCTTAAATTAATACTAACACTATTTCTCATTTTAACATCCTTTCAATTAATTCATTATTTGTACATATGGTGTTGCACTCATGTCTTCTTCTACATTTTGTGTATTCATTCCAAAGTATTCTGACATTATATCTCTTACAACTTCTGCTGTATAATTTCCGTGTGCACCGTTTTCTACCATAACAACTATTGCTATTTCTGGATTTTCAAATGGTGCAAATCCCACGAACCACGCATTTACCTTGTTTCCTGGTGCTTCTGCTGAACCTGTTTTTCCACCTACACTTATGTTGAAGTTTCTAAATATTGAGTATGCTGTTCCTGATCTATCTGATGTAACAGATTTCATTCCTTGTAGTACTGCATTTAGATAGTTTTGGTTTATATCTATGTCTTCATATTGTTCTTCTTGTATTCCTAGTTTTGCATTTACAAATTTGTCTATTTCTTCTCTTGATACTTCTGTTCCATCTGCATTTCTTATTGTTTTTACTATTGTTGGAGATATTCTGTGTCCACCATTTGCTAACATACTTATGTATCTTGCCATTTGTAGTGGGCTGAATTCGTTGTCTCCTTGCCCTATTGCTGCATTTAAACTGTCTCCTGGGTTCCAATTTGGTGAGTCTGTGTGCATTTTTGCTTTTGCTTCTCTACTTGCTAGTACCCCTGTTGTTTCTCCTTGTAGTTCTATTCCTGTTTTTCCACCTAATCCAAAGTATTTTGCTACTTGTACTAGTTTGTCTATTCCCATTCTGTCTGCTGTTTCATAAAAGAAATAGTTACAAGATTGCTCTATCGCTTGGGATACGTTTATGTTTCCATGTCCCCTATGGTAGTCTGTGTATACCCAACAGTTCATTGTTATTCCAACTCTTGCATATTTTGTGTATACACCTGTGTCGTTTATTCTTGTGTTTAAGTTTATTACTCCTGATTCTAACCCAGCTATTGCTGTTATCATTTTAAATGTTGAACCTGGTGAGTATGAGTTTTGTATTGCTTTATCTACTAGTGGTTTTGCTTCATCATCTCTATATTTTGCCCAGTTTTCTGAGCTTATTCCACCTACGAAGTCTGCTGGATTATAGTCTGGATAGCTTGCCATTGCAAGTATTTCTCCATTTTTTACGTTCATTACAACACATGCTCCTGCTTTTGTGTCATGTACTGTTCCAAATCCACCTGTTGATATTTTTTGTATGTTATTTCTTAATGCATTTTCTGTTACTTTTTGTAAGTTTGCATCTATTGTTAATACTACGTCTGAGCCTGCTATTGCTTCTTTTGATATGTATTCTGCTGTTGTGCTTCCGTCTACACTCATATCTATTTGTTTTGTACCTTTTTTTCCTTTAAGGTATTCTTCAAATACGTATTCTATCCCTGTTTTTCCTATTAAGTCATTTTGGTCATATGTATTTTTTCTTGTGTTATATTCTTCTTGGCTTATTTGTGAAGCATATCCTAGAATGTGTGATGCTAGATTTTCTGATGTGTAACTTCTTACTGGTTGTACTACTATGTTTAGCCCTGAAAATTTACTTGAATTTTCGCTGAATTCTGCTACTGCTTCTCTTGGTATGTTTTTTGCAATTGTTATTGCTCTTGTACTACTATATCCTTTTTGTGATATTTCATATCTTATTGCTATTATTTTTCTTAATTCTTCCACATTGTTTGTGTTTTGAATTTTATATTTTGTTACAAATTTATTGAATGCTTCTTGTGCTGTTGCACTTGCTTCTAAGTTGTTTGCTTTTTTCCAATTTGTTAGTGCTTGTTCTGATATTTTGAATTCATATGGATTTATGCTGATTGGAAATGAGTCTACATATGATACTTCGTATTTTTCTAAAACTTTTACCATATTTAGAATGTCTCTATTTAATGTGTCATTGTCTACTTTTGTTTTGTACATTTCAAGTGAAAATCTCATTGATGATGTTACTAGTGGTGCTCCTGTTTTATCTAGAATTGCTCCCCTTGATGCTTCTAGTGTACTTTCTCTTGTTAATCGCGTATTTGATTGTTCTCTATATTCTGCTCCATGTACTATTTGAAGTGAAAATAGTTTGACAATCAATATAATTCCTACTATATATATTAATACTGTTAATATGTTAAATCTTAAATTAACATTGGCTTTTTTTGTGCTTTTCATTTTATTTGTCAAACTATTCCCCCCTTACTTTTAGAAGTATCTTGTTAGTATTTTATTTCCTTTGTATTCGTTTTCAATATAGTATCCTGCTTTTTGGATTAATGGATATAATATTATTGTTAATATTACGTTAAACACCATTTCTGTTGCTAAAATTATTGCAAAGTTTACTATTTCTACTTGGCTTCCTACAAATATATATTTTAATATCCAGTTTAATATTTCGTATATTGCTGTTGCTCCTAATGACATAACCATTATTGTCATTCTACTATCTTTTGAAAAGTTTTTATCAAAAACTCCTGCTAAAAATCCAATTAGCCCTAGGGATACAGCATATATTCCGACTTGTTTTCCTAGTAATAGGTCTAATGTTATCCCTATTCCTATTCCATATGCTGTTCCCATTGTTTGGCTTGCAAATAGTCCTACAAATAATACTAAGATTATATATAGGTTTGGCATTACTCCTGAAATGTTGAACCAACTAAAAAAGTTTGATTGTAGATAGTATATAATTAGTGCTGTTATTATTAGTGCTATATTTATTATTAACTTTTTCAATTCGTTCACCCCTATCCAATGTTTATTGATTTTTTATTACTAATACTGTGTCTAATTTGTCAAAATCTACTGCTGCTTCTACAATTGCGTATCTATCTGTTATGTTTTGTGTGTTTGTTACTTTTTTTACAGTTCCTATGTGAATTCCTTTTGGGTATATTCCACCTAGTCCTGATGTTTCTATGCTGTCTCCTTGGATGATGTTACTTTCTGTTGGTATATACATTGCTTTTAGTGCTGATTTTTCGTCTAGTGTTCCTTTGCATACTATGCTGTCTTTTGTTGTACTCATTGAACAACTTACTGAACTTGCTGTGTCTATTATTGTTTGTACTTTTGCTGTTGTTTCTGTTACTGATATTACGTGCCCTACTAGTCCTTTGTCTGCTATTACTGTCATATTTTCTTTTATTCCGTCTTTTTTTCCTATGTTTATTACTATTGTTTTTGAGTAATTGCTTATTTCTTTGTTTATTACATATCCAGGGATTGTTTTGTATTCTCCATATTTCTCACTTAAGTTTAGGTATTCTGTTAGTGTTTCGTTTTGGTTTTTAATGTTTTCTAGTTCTCTTAGTGATTGTTCTAGTTCGCTGTTCTTTTGTTTTAGTTTTTCGTTTTCGCTTTTTAGGTTGTTTATGTCTGTAAAAAATGTGTTGTTTCCACCTAGTTTGTTTTTCAAGTATGTTAGTCCGTTTTGTATTGGCATTACTAGGTTTGATGCAGCATTTTCAAAAAAGTTGCTATTTTTTTCTCCATTTGAAAATATTACAATTAATATTAATAGTATTATTGTTATTACAATTCCTATTATTCCGCCTTTTTTGTTTTTGTACATTTTCTACTCCTTCTTTTCTTTATTTTGTTTTTTGCATTCTGTATATTTATTTGAAAGTTTCATGCGTAATTATTCTGGAAGGTTTTATCTTCTTGTTCTTGCATTTTGTAACACTACTTTTAGTCTTTCTAAATCTTCTAATGTCTTTCCTGTTCCCCTTACTACGCAGTCTAATGGCTCTTCCGCAATATATACTGGCATTCCTGTTTCTATACTAAGTAGCTTGTCCAAGTTTTTTATCAATGCTCCACCACCTGCTAATACTATTCCTTTTTCCATTATGTCTGATGCTAGTTCTGGTGGTGTTTTTTCTAGTGTTACTTTGACTATTTCTACTATTTTGCTTATTGATTCTTTTATTGCTTCTTCTACTTGTACAGAAGTTATTTTTACTGTTCTTGGTAGTCCGTCATTTAGGTCTCTACCCCTTACTTCTACTGCACTTTCTGTCATTAGTGGCATTGCACATCCTATTTCCATTTTTATTTGTTCTGCTGTTGTTTCTCCTATTGCTAGGTTCATTTCTCTTTTTATATAGTTAACAATGTCTTCATCTAACTCGTCTCCTGCTATTCTTAATGAGTGACTTACTACTATTCCACCTAATGAAATTACTGCTACTTCTGTTGTTCCACCACCAATGTCTACTATTATGTTTCCACTTGGTTCTCCTACATCTAGTGATGCTCCTATTGCTGCTGCCATTGGTTCTTCAATTAGATATACTTCTTTTGCTCCTGCTTGTAGAACTGATTCTTCTACTGCTCTTTCTTCTACTTCTGTTATTCCTGATGGTACTCCTACTACTATTCTTGGTCTTCCTATGTTATATTTCTTTGCTACTTTTTGTATTATGTTTTTTAGCATTAATTGTGTTGCTGTAAAGTCTGCTATCACTCCGTCTTTTAATGGTCTTACTGCTTTTATTTGTTCTGGTGTTCTTCCGTAACATTTCTTTTGCTTCATTTCCTGTTGCCATTATATTTCCTGTTTTTCTGTCTATTGCCACAACAGATGGCTCTTTTAGTATTATTCCTTTTCCTTTTAGTGTTACTAATATGTTTGCAGTACCTAAGTCAATTCCTATGTCTTTTGATCCTAATGTAAAAAATTTAAACATCTTAATTTTCCTTCCTTCCAATCTTTATCAATTTTTAATTGCCCTTCACTTATAAGTTTAGTAAATATGCTTGTATAATTCATATCTCCTATTACTATGTGGTCTACTAGGTCTATTCCTACCCATTCAGCCATTTTGTATAATTTCTTTGTGAATTCTATGTCTGCATTACTTGGTGTTGGGTCTCCTGTTGGGTGATTATGCACTAGTATTATCTTTGGTGCTTTCATTTTTATTGGTTCTGATAATATCTCTTTTGGTGATATATTGGCAAAATTTGCTCCCCCTGCTGCTATTTCAAGTATTCTTAGTATTTCATTTTTTGAGTTTAATATTACTTCCTTTATTACTTCTGTTTTTTTGAGTTTCATTTCGCTCATTAACATTTCTGCTATGTTGTCCGGATTTTTTATTTTTGTTCTTTTATAATTCGTTTTTTGAAATGTTCTTTTTGCAATCTCTCCTACTGCTTTTAGTTGTATTGCTTTTACTTTCCCAATTCCTTTTATTTGCATTAGTTCTTCTATTGATAGAGTTTGCAAATAGCTTAGGTCTTCATCTGTTGTATTGTTTAGTTTTAATAGTCTTTGTGCTAGTTGTACTGATGTCTCTTCCTTTGTTCCTGTTTTTATTATTATTGCTAATAATTCTGCATTTGATAATGTTTTTTCTCCATATAATTCTAATTTTTCATATGGTCTTTCTAGTTCTGGTAATTCTTTCATTTTCATAGGCATTTTCTCCTGTTCTTTATTTTAATGTTTGCCCCTATTTTATATGAATATTGCTATTTTAATTTGCAAATATCACTTTGTTTTATATTTTTTTGTATATGAATATTGCTAATACCATTCCTATTATGCTTGATACACTTATTTTAAACATAAGTGCAAAAGTTATTTGCATTATACTCAAGTTTAATGTTACTGGACTGTTTAAGCCAAATTCTTGACTGTATGATAGCCACCATAGCCATGGTACTCTTGCTGCTAATTCTCCAAGTAATCCACCTACTACTAGTCCTGATAAAATGAATATTAATAAAATCCATATGTTTTTTTCTTTTGTTGCCATCTCTATTTCTCCTCCTAAAAGTTCAATTTTTCCTTACGGCTATTTATTTTTACCACGTTCCTATTATATATTGTATTAGCAAATTTTTCAAGTCCATTTGGTTATTTTTTACATATTTTTTCCTATTACTTAGAATGGAAGTTATTGCCACTGGGGACGGACCTTTTTGGCAAAAAATTGCCAAAAAGGTCCGTCCCCAGTGGCAATAACTTTCGTCCCAAAGAACAATTTTTTTGTTACCAAATTTTGTGGATTTAAATATAATGATATTAGTAGTATAATATAATTAATAAGTGTTTTAAGGAGGCCCTATATTTATGAAAATAGAAAAACTAACAGAAAATAAAATTCGAGTACTTATTAACCCCTCCGATTTTGATATAGAAAATCTATCTCCTATGACTTTTATCGATACAGCTTTGGAAAGCAATTTTTTGCTAGCTGATATTTTGAAAAAGGCAGAGTGCGAAGTTGGGTTTAATACTGATGGTTGCAAGTTGTTGGTTGAATCTTTCTCTTCTTCTGAGAATATTTTGGTTTTTACTATTACTAAATATTCACCAAAAGTGCAAAAAAAGAAAATAACTACAAAGAAAAAATTTAATGGCTGTGCAAACTCAAATTCCGTTTTTAAATTTGATAATTTTGAAGATTTTTGTTTGTTATGCGAACGAATAAATCAAGTTGCCACAGCCAAGGCTGATATAAAGAAATTATTTAAAGATATTTCTTTGTACATATATGATGATACTTATTTTTTGCTTGTTAAGAATGTTGATGCTTGCTGTAATATTTCAAGGGCTTTTATGTGCTTGGTTTCTGAGTTTGCTAAACCTTTGACTTTGACTTTGGGTTTTGAGAGCAAGTTGTTGGAACATGGCAAGGTTGTTATGAAAAATAATGCTATTTTGTCTGGGATAAAGTATTTTGTCCATTAAGGACCATCGGGGACCATTGGGGACGTTTCTTTTTGGACAAAATGTCCATTAGGAAACGTCCCAGATGGACATTTTGTCCACTTTGGGACACATCTATTTATTAAACTTTTTATATTTATGTGAAAAAACCTAAACTGCAATGAGTTTAGGCTTTTATTTTAATATACGTAATTTTGTGGATTGTATGCAACTCCATTAACCCTTACTTCTAAGTGTAAGTGTGGTCCTGTTGAGTTTCCCGTAGACCCAACTGTTGCTATTGTTTGTCCTTGTGATATTTGTTGTCCTGCTGTTACGTTTAATGTATGGCAATGTGCATAGTATGTTTGTACTCCGTTTCCGTGTGATATTACTACCATGTTTCCATATCCGTGTGAATCTCTCCCAGAAGATACTACTGTTCCGCTGGCTGCTGCTTTTATCGGCGTTCCTTGTGCCGCTGATATGTCTAGTCCTGTATGTGCGGAGCGTCTTATTTTACTTACAGCCCCAAATCTTGATGTTATTATTCCTGATATTGGTCTTATTAAGTTTACGCCTATATTTGCGCTTCCACCTGACATTGACCTTGTTACATTCACATTTCCAATAGATTTATATGTATTTGTTTTTTTTGCTACTGTAACGACTTTTGGTTTTTCTACATATAACTTTGATACTGCTTCTTCGCTTGATACTATTGATGCCATTTCTGTTTCGTATTTTTCCAAAATTGATATGTCTGACATATTGTTACTATTTTTTTCTTTTAATTGATTTACTACTTTTTCTGCTTCTTCGAAGTTAGAAACATATAGTTTTTCTTCTCCTTTTTCAGCTATTGCATAATATCTGTAATATGCTGTTCCTTCTTCTTTAACTTTCCCTAGTATTTCGTCATCATTTGTTACTATGTCTTTTTTCAATAAACACAATTTATATTCTGGAAGTTCATTTACTTGCACAAATGCAACATTTTCTTCCCCTTCTCCATTTTCAACATAATTGTTTATTGTGTGTTGTAAAGTGGATTTATTTTCTGTGTATCCTATTTGTTCTTCACCAAGCCATACACTATATGTTGGCTTGTATAAAAATGCTATTGTTCCTACAATTAGGAATGCTGCAATTACAAATAATACTGTGAATTTTATTCCTCGTCTTGTATGTATTAGTATCTTTTTTAACATACTTACTTTATCTCCTTTGTGTTTTTGTTTTGTATTTCTTTTGTAATAATATTGTAATATTTCATTTTTTGCAACAATATCACTTGTTTATATTTTATAGTTTTTATGTGTTTTCTTGTTATTTGCTCGTTTTTTCTCCTTTTATCTCCGTTTTTCATTTTTAAAACTTTTTAGGACAGGTTAAAAAAGTTTTATCCGCAGATGTTTTGGGTCTGTCCCAAAATATCCAAAACCGAAACTTTTTAACCTGTCCCAAAACGTCCGTTAGTTTGACATTTCTGTTTTTACTGTGTTTACTTCTGTTACTGTTGCTTTTTGTGCTGGTACATAGTAACCTTTTGATTGTGCTATTTTGAATAGTTCGTATTGGAAGCTTTCGTCATTATTTCTTATTTGTTGAAATGTTTGTCTTAATTGCATATTTTCTGCTTCTGATATTGCTGTTTGATATGCTAATAAGTCTGATTTTACTCCGGCTAAAATATCATTTACCATTATTTTTTCATCCATTTTTATTTCCTCCTTTTTAATTATTTAGAAAGTTCATTAGTTTTTGTTTTGTGTTTAATGCGTCTTGCGCTGATTTTGCAAATACTTGCTTTATTTGTGGGTCTACTGCTTGTGATGAGTAAGTGTTTAGTTTTTGGTATGCTGTTTCGTGTGCTCCTATTAAATGTCTTAAATGTTGTAATTCCATTTGATTTAAGTCTGCCATTTTTATCATTCCTTTCTTTTTTCATTCTTTTTTATTGTTTGCTTTTTTTGATTTTTTATTCAATTTTTAATAATTTTTGTAAGAATTAAGACTTAAAAAATTTAGATACAAGAAAAGTGGCTTTGCCACCTTTTCTTCTCGCCGATTCGAGTTTTCGAATGTAATGAGAAAATCTCGAAGGCAATAGCGATTGTAGCATTTTTATGTTATAGGAAAGGAGAACTTTCCTATAACATAAAAAACAGCGGACACAAGGCCCGCTCGATGTTAATTTTTTCACTTATTTTATTCTATTATCCATTTATTGTATGAAAATCCGTCGTGCTCTACTTTTTCTGGTGTTTCACCAAATTTGACTTCAAATTTTAGAGAAACTAGAAGACGAACCCCATCCGCACCGTCGCTGCTGATGTCCACATAGCGGTTGTCCGGGCTCACACGGTACACGCCGTCGCCGTTGCCAGCAGAAGAAAGCCAGTAATAGTAACCATTTTCTACTGTTGAAATTAGTTTATTCTCTGTATTTTGTGGAAAATTATCTATATCCCACGAATCAGTTATACTTCTATTAATATATTTCCCATACCACATGTCTAAATCGCTTTTCTTCATTGCTCTTGCACTATTTGCATATTTAGCTGTATTTATATAATTTGTCCATATTCTTGGTGTATTAGGTTGACTTTCATCTATTGTCCCAGTTGTTTCTCCTGTTAATATTTTTTCAGTATTATATGCATAATTCGTTCCATAAGGATGATAATAAAGTTCAGGACATCCTGCTGAAATTAGTGTCATTGTTTGTTTATCTTCTGATATATCCCATATTCTCCAACCTGAATATCCATATCCACTTCCCATACTTCCACCACTTGCACTTGTATCTCTACTTTGCCCTGCTGTGTATCCACCAAATGTAAATGGCTCAGATGATGTTGGTTCTGCTTTTGTTTCACTCCAAGTTCCAGCTGTATAATCCACATAATCTCCTATGTGCATTCCTGTTTCTTTATATCCTGCTTCATTTGGATTGTTTATTCCGTCATATAAGTCTGCTATTGTTTTGCTTTTTGAAGCTTCTACTAATTTACCATTATAAATCTCAGATACTTTTATTGTGTGTTTTTCATCTTTTGTCTTTAATTCCAAAGTTGCTATGTCTTCTGCTGTTATTTCTTCTGGTACATCTTTAAAGTATTTATCTAATACTCCCTTTAAATCTCCTGTTGTTAGTTTTCCGTTTTTATCTGATTGAATTGCTATTATGTCCAACTTTGCATTTTCGATTACTTCTGCTCTTCCTGTTTTATCTTTTGCACTTACTGCTTTTGATAGTATTCCATTGTCTCCTGTTAGTGTTGCGATTGCTACTCCGGCTAATATTAGTAATACTATAATTGTTATTACTAGTGCTATTAGCGTTATCCCCTTTTCTTTGTTTGGTTTCATTTAAAAACTCCTTTCTTTTGTTTTTTCTTGTTCTTTTGTTATTATCTTCTTTTTTAAATTTTGTATTCCGTTTACTTCTTTTATTTTTAATAATACTTTGAACATATTTACATTGTATCTATAATTATGTAATTAGTCAATACATATGTGGATTTATTTTTGTTTGCATGTATTAACTCTATTATTGAACTTGAAGAGTTGAAAAACAAATAGAAGAAGCTTTATGATATGTAATCATTGCTTCTTCTTTATAATCCCAAAAACATCATTCTATTATTTGCAAATTTGCAAATTTTGCCATAAGTCGTTTATGTCCTGATTTTGTGAAATCTATATCTACCTTTAAGTCTTCTCCTTCCGCTTCCACTTTTCCTATAATTCCTTCTCCAAATTTTTTGTGCATTACTTTTACCCCTGCTTTGTATTTTGATAGGTCTACATTGCCTGAGTTTGTTTTTGTTGATAATGTGTTTAGGAAGCTCTCTGCTGTTCTAAACATAAATCCTTGGTTTCCGGCTTTATTAGTTGATGCAGCAGCTGCTACGGCTGGCTCTTTTTCGTTTATTTTGTATGTTTTTATGCTACTATTGCCATTTCCAATACTATTATTGTTTTTGCTTCCATATGTCCAGCTATATTTTGAGTCTTTAAACATTGTTTCTTTGTTACTTGTTTCTCCAAATGCTTCTTCATATCCTTCTAATAGTTCTGCTGGTATTTCTGTTAAAAATCTTGATGTTGGATTATAGCTTGTTGAGCCAAATATTGTTCT
Source organism: uncultured Clostridia bacterium (assembly GCA_948502395.1). Lineage (GTDB taxonomy): Bacteria > Bacillota > Clostridia > TANB77 > CAG-508 > CAG-269. The sequence goes on from CAOPES010000013.1 coordinate 12,307, forward strand.
TTGTTTACTACATGTTAGGAATAAGTTTTCTTTTGCTCTTGTTATTCCTACATAGCAAAGTCTTCTTTCTTCTTCTAGTTCACGTGGTTCTGATATTGATTTATATCCTGGGAATATGCCTTCTTCTAGTCCTACTAGAAATACTGCTGGGAATTCTAGTCCTTTTGCGCTGTGTAGTGTCATTAGTGTTACGTAGTCTTCTGTTTCTTCTAGATTGTCTATGTCGCTAGATAGTGTTATTCCTTCTAGGAATTGACTTAGTCCATTTTCTGCTTCTTCTTCTTCAAATTCTATTGCTACTGTTAGGAATTCGTCTAAGTTTTCTATTCTGTTTGTTGCTTCTATTGTGTCTTCCGCTTCTAAAGCTTTTGTATAGCCACTTTTTCTTAGTGTTGCTTTTATTAATTCTGATATTTTCATTTCGTCTTTTTTAGCTTTTAGTTCTTCTATACAATTTACGAATTCCCTAGAATTTAAGTATACTCTGTTTAATCCATATGCTTCGGCGTTTTTTATTACTTCATACATTGATGTTTCGTTTGCTTGTGCCATTTGCTCTATTTTATCTAAGCTTGTTTTTCCTATTCCCCTTTTGGGTTCGTTTATTATTCTTTTTAAGCTTAAATTGTCATTTCCATTTTGTATTAATCTTAAATATGCTATGATGTCTTTTATTTCTTTTCTTTCATAGAATTTTAGCCCACCTATAATTTTATATGGTATTCCTTCTCTTCTTAGCATTTCTTCTATTGCTCTTGATTGTGTATTCATTCTGTATAATACTGCAAAGTCTGAGTATTTGTAGTATTCTTCTCTTTTTAAGTGGTTTATTTGTTCTACTATGTATGTTCCTTCGTCATATTCATTTTGCGCTTGGTATACTCTTGGCAAGTTTCCTTGTTCATTGTTTGTCCATAATTCTTTTTTGTATTTTACTTCGTTATTTTTTATTACACTATTTGCTGCTTTTAATATGTTTCCTGTACATCTGTAATTTTGTTCTAATTTGATTATTTTTGTTCCTGCAAAGTCTTTTTCAAAGTTTAGTATGTTTGATATGTCTGCACCTCTGAATGAGTATATTCCTTGGTCGTTATCACCTACTACTGTAATGTTTCCGTGTTTTGATGCTAGCATTGTTACTAGTGTAAATTGAGATTTGTTTGTGTCTTGATATTCGTCTACTAGTACATATTTAAATTTGTTACTGTAATATTCTAGTATATCTTGATTTTCCATTAATATTTTTATTGTGTAATTTATGATGTCGTCAAAGTCTATTGCGTTGTTTTCTTTTAGTCTTTTTTGGTATAATTCATATACTGTTGCTATTTTTTCTTTTCTAAAATCTCCGTTTGCTCTTGCTTGGTATTGGGCTGGTTCTAGCATTTCGTTTTTTGCGTTGCTTATTTCTGATAGTACTGCTCTGTCGTTAAATAGTTTGTCGTCTATGCTTAGGTCTTTTAAGCAACTTTTTACTAGTGATTTTTGGTCTGATGTGTCAAATATTATGAATGATGTGTCAAATCCTATTCTGTCTATAAATCTTCTTAGTATTTTTACACAGATTGAGTGAAATGTTCCCATCCATAGGTCTTTTGCAGCTTCTCCTATTAGGTTTGCTATTCTTTCTTTCATTTCGTTTGCTGCTTTGTTTGTGAATGTTATTGCTAGTATGTCCCATGGTTTTGCGCCTTTTTCTTCTATTAGGTATGCTATTTTGTGTGTTAACACTTTTGTTTTTCCGCTTCCTGCTCCTGCTATTACTAGGCATGGCCCTTCTGTTGTTACTACGGCTTCGTGTTGTTTGTCGTTTAATCCTTTTAATATATCTTGCATTTATATGTTCCTTTCTTTTTTTCATTTGTCTGTTCTATTATAGCAACATTTGTTCTCTTTTACAATGCTTTTTTTGAAATTTATCACAAAATTCCTATATTGATGTTGCAAATATTCCAATTATAAATCCCAGCATATTTCCTACCGCAGTCATTCTACCTTTATATAATTTATTTGATTCTGGTACAAGCTCTCCGTGACACAATATACAACATCGCTCCAGCTGAAAAACTTAGGCAAAAAGCTATTACAGCTTGTGATATTCCACCTATTATTGCTCCAAAAAATGCTCCTATTCCGGTTGTTATTCCTGATAAAACTACATAGAATATTACTTTTCCTATTTTCATTCCACCATTTTTCATTGGTACTGCCATTGATATTCCTTCTGGTATGTCATGTAGGCAGATTGCTATTGCTAGGCTAAGTCCTAGCTTTATAGATGCTTCAAATCCTGAACCTATTGCTAATCCTTCTGGAAAGTTATGTATTGCTAGTCCTATTGATACTATTATTCCTGTTTTTAGAAGATTGTTTGCACTTTTTTCTATTTTGTTATTGAATTTCTTTTCTACTAGCAAGTCACAAAATATCATTGCTATTATTCCTACTATTGTTCCAAATACTACTGTTGTTATTTTGCTTATTCCAAATGCTTCTGGTAATAGGTCAAAACATATTACTGCCATCATTAATCCTGATGCAAATGCTAGTATGAAACTTAGGAATTTGTTTGAATGCTTTTTTATTGTTACTCCTATTATTCCACCTAATGTTGTTCCAAATGTTCCGAAGAATAATCCTAACAATGTTGTTTTTAATATTTCCATCTAAATTCTCCTTACTATAAATTAATTTTTATTATTTAATTTATGTAAAAATTTTTATTTTATTACATTTTAAGATTATATACAAAAAAATAAAGACCATTGTTAAAACAACAGTCTTTTTGAACAAATACCCTACTTAAAATATTCGTTCACAACATCTTCCAATATCGGTACATTATTCGGAAATACCAATTTTTCATTTAACAGTCTCCGTATTTTGGGAAGACTTGCCCAAATAATTTCTTTCGTTTCGTTAGTATCATATTGACACTCAGTTTTTGTACACAAACTTCCATCAATTTTAAATACTGCGACACTGTGAAATACAATATCTCCCGAAGGATATCGAGTGATATGTTTTGGGCCTGCATATATTTTTAGCAATTTCATATCATTTGGATTTGCTAAATATGCAGTTTCTTGGAATAGCTCCATAACAGCACATTCTTCATATGTCTGCCCTAATTCGATTGAACCACCTGGCAACCCATAAATATTGAAGTCTTTTCTCAACTGTAACAATATTTCTGTTTGTCCTTGCTCATTTTTACGATAAACAATTACTCCTGTTCCAGGTACTTGCAATGCTCCATTACCACAACTTTTCCTTACTTTTGCCACATATGGCTCAAAAGTAATTTTTTCTCCTGTCTTCATGGAGTAATAGTTGCCTTTGTAATAAATTGCATTAATTGAATAAATTACTAATGCTCCTGTTTCATTATCCAATTCCCAGCCAGTTTTCTTATTGCATCTATACGTTTCCCGTATTTTGAAGATTTGTTCTTTTTTCATAGTCTGTCCTCCTTGGGTCTTTATGTTGACATTATAACACACATTCTAGGTTATGTCCACTACTTTTTATTCTTCTTCGCCTTTTAATCTTTCAGCCCTATCTGCTGCAATTAAGTTATCAACCATTTCGTCTATATCTCCATTTAGGAAATTTTCCATTTGATAAATGCTCATTCCTATTCTGTGGTCTGTAATTCTTCCTTGTGGATAATTGTATGTTCTTATTTTTTCACTTCTATCACCTGAACCAACTTGTGTTCTTCTAGCATTTGCAACTGCACTATCTTGTTTTTCTTTTTCTATTTCATATAGTTTGGTTCTTAGCATTTTCATTGCATTGTCTTTATTTTGGAATTGTGACCTTTCTGTTTGACATTCTACTACAATTCCTGTTGGTTCGTGTATTAGTCTTACGGCTGATGATGTTTTGTTGATATGTTGTCCACCTGCTCCTGATGCTCTAAACACTTCCATTTTTATATCTGCTGGATTTATTTCTATTTCTACATCTTCTACTACTGGCAATACTGCTACTGTTGCTGTTGATGTGTGTATTCTTCCACTGCTTTCTGTGTCTGGTACTCTTTGTACTCTGTGTACTCCACTCTCGAATTTTAGTCTACTGTATACTCCTTTTCCTGTTATCATAAATGATATTTCTTTGTATCCGCCTAACCCTGTTTCGTTTTCATTTAGTACTTCTAATTTCCAACGTCTTTTTTCTGCATACATTGAGTACATTCTAAATAGTGTTCCTGCAAATAGTGCTGCTTCTTCTCCTCCTGCTCCTGCTCTTATTTCACACATTATGTTTTTATCATCGTCTGGGTCTTTTGGTATTAGTAAGAATTTTAATTCTTCTTCTAGTTTTGGCATTTGCTCTTTTGAATTGTAATATTCTTCTTCTGCTAATTCTTTCATATCTGGATCTTGCATTAGTTCTTCTGCTTCTTCCATTGATTGTTTTACTTTTTTATATTCTCTAAATTTTTCTACAATTTCTTCTATGCTTGCATGCTCTTTCATTAATTTTTGCCATTCTGTGTTGTTTGATATGACTTCTGGGTCTGCTATCATTTTTGTTAATTCTTCATATCTTTTTTCTACTGCTTCTAGTTTCTCAAACATATAAACGCTCCTTTTTTGTTAATTTATTCCAAAATATTATACTACGTTTTACTAGGTTTTACAAGTGGTATCCTAAGAATTATATTAATTCTATATTATTAAAATTAATATTTAAATTTTTTAATATTTCTTTTTCTCTATTTGTACAAGTAAAAATTATTATTTGATGTCCAATAAATTTTTCATTAATATATTTTAAAATATTTTCTAATCTTTGTGTATCATAATATGCAAATGCTTCATCTAAAATTATTGGCATTTTTTCTTTTGATAATTCTTCCACCATTGATAGTCTTAATGACAAATATAATTGGTCTATTGTTCCAATACTTAATTTTGATGCTGGCACATAATTTCCATTTTCCAATTCTACTATTAGTCCATCTTCGTCATTAAATAAAATATTGTTGTATTTTCCGTCTGTTATCTTAGAAATATTTTTTGATAGCTCTTGTGTAAACTTAGGGGTTACTGTGTTTTTCATTTTTTCATAAGATGTGTTTAAAATGTCTTTTGCAAGTTCAAAACTTAAATTTAATTTTTGTAATGTTGACATCTTTTCTTTATTGTTAACCAATTCTTCTTCAATTTTTGATAAGTCATCTAATTTTGGTTCTATATTTTTTTTGTCTAATTCTAAAGAATGTAATTCTATTTTTTTATTATTTATTTTATTTTGTAAATTTTCTATTTCATAATTTTGATTTTCTAAATTAATTAAATTATTTATTTTATTTTTTTCTATTTTATTTAAATAATTATTTTTTATTTTTTCTTTTTCAAAATTAATTTTTAAAATTAAACTATTTTTTAAATTATTTATTTCATTTTCTAAATTTTTATTATTATTTTCTAATAAGTTAATTTCATTATTTAAATTATTTATTTCATTATTTATTTTTTCTAAATTAATTAAATTATTTTTTTCTATATTTTTTTCTTTTTTTCTTTTTTTATTTTCTAAAAATATTGAAAAAATTAAAAACGTTGGTACTGTAAGGAGAAAAATATATTTAAAAATATTATTTTTTATTAAAATAAATTGTAAAATATTTATAATTATTAATAAAATAAATATTAAAATTAATTTTTTATTTATTTTATATTTTTTATTTTTTATTTTTTTATTATTTTTTTCTAATATATTTTTATTTTCTATTTTTATTTCATTTATTTTATTTTTTATTAAATTTATTTTTTCATTATTTTCTTTTTTTATATTTTCTTTTATTTTTATTTTTTCATTTTCTAATTTTTCTTCATCTTTTATTTTTTTTATTTCTTTTAATAAATTATTTTCATTTTCTAAATCATAAATTTCTTTTTCTAAATTATTTTTATTTTCTTCTATTTCATATTTAAAATTTTTATATTTTTCTAATTCCTGTCTTTCTTCTTCTAAATTTTCAATTTTTCTTGAAATTATATTTATTGGTTTCTCTCTCGATTTTGTTGTTCCAACTTCATCTAGTTGTCTTCTGTTAATTCTATCAATTGCCCTTTTATAAGAAACATTGTCATCACCAGTTCCAACTAAATTAGCTATTTTTTGAACTAACACGCTTTGCTCTTGTTTCCCTAGCTTTACATCTTGCTGTCCAACCACAATAGTAGACATAAACAATTCTTCATCCACTTTTGTTTGATCATAAAAAAATTGATTTCCCGCTGTTTTATCTATATTAAATTCTTTCGAAATGTCTTCTTTTTTATCATTAAATATTTTTGGATTTTTCTTTTTGAATTCTCTATAAACTTCATATTTATTTTGATTATCTAATTCATATTCTATTTTTCCTGAGAATTCTTCTCCTATCCAAGGAGTGTATTTTTCAAAATCAGAATGTTCTTTTCCTTTTTTATTTTTGGAAATTCCATAAAATGAATTTACTATAAATTTTAATAACGTAGATTTTCCTGCTTCATTTTTTCCAAAAATAATATTTATTCCATTTTTTAATTCTATTTCTTTTTCTTTTAATTTTCCAAATGAATTTATTTTTATTTTATTTATTTTCAAAATTTTTTCTCCTTTTTATTTAATTGGGTGTTTTTGGGGACAGACCTTAAAAACACCCTTCTTCAATATGTTTCTTATTAATTTTTTTCTTTTTTTGCTTTAGGGTGTTTTTAAGGTCTGTCCCCAAAAACACCCTTCAACTATTCTAGTGCTTCGAATGCTATTTCAATTGCCTTTTCTATTATTTCTTGTTCTTCTTCTGATTGGTCGTTTTGCCCATATCTATTTAATATTTCTTTTACAAATAGCCCTTTTAATGTTGTTTCATTTTCTAGTTTTTTTAAATCATATGCTATTTTTGTTTTATTTTTTATTTTTATTATTCTTTCATTTTCTATATATTTTATTATTTCATATTTATTAATTTCGAAATTTCTTTTTCCTATTAATATTATTTCTATATATTCATTATTTTTTATTTCTATTTCATTTATTTTTTCTATTAATTCTTCTTTTGAGTTTATTTCTGTTACGTCTATTTCTTTTTTTATGAATTTTTCGTCATCTAGCGGAACAAATTTTATTTCTATTTTTGTTTCATTATCTGCTGACTTTTCTATGTTTCCTACTACCATTCCGTGTTCTCCGGGTTCGTCAAAGCCTAGGGCTACTGCTGAGCCTGGATATACTATTTTATTATTTGTATAGTCTGGTTTATGTATGTGCCCTAGTGCTACATAGTCAAATCCTATTTCTTCTAATTGTTTTGTTGTTATTGAATTATATTGTTTTTCTTCTATGTTTGCTCCGTTTAGTGTTCCATGTATTATTAATATTTGTGGTTTGTTTCTATTTTCTATATTTATTTCTTCTATTCCAGAGTTTGTGCAGTAAAAGTCATTAAATCCATATCCATATATATCTGCTTCTTGTGTTTCGATTTTTTCTATTTTTCCTTGAAATATTTTTACATTTTCGTTCCATTTGTATTTGCTGTAATATGAGTTTTTTAGGTATGGGTCATGGTTTCCTGGTGCTATATATATTTGCGTTTCTGGTATTTCTTTGAATAAATTGTTGATATATTCTATTGTTGATTGTTTTATGTATTTATGCTCATATAAATCTCCTGATATGAATAAGTTGTCTATTTTTTCTTGTTTTATATATTCTATTATTTTTTTGAATATTTTTCTTTGTTCTAGTCTTCTTTTGTCTCCAAGTAGTTCTTTTTCTGATAAGTTGACAAATGGACTGTCAAAGTGCATGTCTGCTATGTGTATAAATTTCATTTTTTCACCTTCTATTGTTTTTCTTTTGGTTTATTCTACTATAAGTTTTGTTTTTTTTCAATAGAAAAAGCGAAATTTCTTTCGCTTTTCTCTCTATTTACTCATCATCCATTGGTCCAAATAATTCATCAAATTTAGCTTCCAATTCTTTTTGTAAATCATATTCATCATTTTCTTGATCTTGTGGTAATGTTGGAGCTGATATTTCTTCAAAATCATCTTCAAAGTCATTTAAATTTAAAGTTTGAATTTGTGGTTCTTCTTTTTGCTTTGTTTCTGTCTTTTTATTTTCTACCATTGGTTCGTCTTCAAATAAATCATCTAATGATTCTACTTTTAAGTTTTCTACTGCTTCTTTGTCTTTTTCTTCTACATATGGGTTATATGGATTATATTTTCTCCATGTTCCCCTTTCTATTGTTCCTATGTCATTATGGCTTATTTCTAATTCTTTTAGTTTTTTTGCCATTGGACTTTCAAAGTAATAAAATTTTCTAGTTTTTACTGGCTTTAATCCTTTTACAAAGATTATACATTGGTCAATGTCCATTCTACGTAGTTCGTCTGGGGTCATTAATGCTCTTGCCATTACTTGGTCTGATACGGATTTTCCTGTTTTCCAGTTTTGCCTGTCTCTATTTATTGATATACTGTCTCTTCCTATTGTTTTTTCTCCTAATTGTTTAGAGAAATATTCTACTGTTTTATATGAGTTACTTCCTAAGAACAAGTGTGTATCACAGTTTCCCATTATTGTTTCATATGATTTTTCATATACTGCTTCTAATTGGTCTACGTTTTGTAGGATTACACTAAATGATATTTTTCTACTTCTTGATGTTGATATTTTTTTATCAAAATCTGGTATTTTTCCGATGTTTGCAAACTCGTCCAGTATAAAGAATGTTTGCTCTTTTAGTGCTCCGCCATTTTTGTCTGCATGGTCATATAGCTGTTGTATCATTTGTGAGAAGAATATTGTTAATAAGAAGTCATATGCTGTATGTGTGTCTGATGATATTACATATACTGCTGTCTTTTTATTTCCTATATCTTCAAAGTTTATTGTATCTGTTGATGTTAATTCTGCAATTTCTTTGGAGTCGAATTTTCCTAACTTTGATTGCAATGAGCTTAATATACTGCTATATGTTTTTTCTGATGCAATTTCTATTGATTTATAGTTCATTCTCGCTGGGTGGTCATATGGCAATTGGCTCATTAATTCTGTTAATAAGTTTCCACTACCATTGTTGTTTGCAGCTCTTACTAATTCCGCACAGCTAGCTAAGTTTTGTTCTTCTTCTGGTCTTGTTGCTATTAAATAATAAATTAATGCTTTTAATAGCATTTCTGCCATATCATCCCAATATGGGTCTGAACCACTTTCAGTTTTTTGACCTTTTACTATTGTGTTTGCAATAACATCTACATCTAGTTCTGAGTTTATATGTGCTAGTGGATTGTATCCGTCACTGTATTCTGGTCTTACTAGGTTTAGGACTTTTATTTCATATCCTTTTGATTTTAGATATCCTGCTGTTCTATCATATAATTCACCTTTTGGGTCTGTAAATACGTATGACCCTAAGCATTGGTATGCATTTGGTATTGAATATGATGCTGATTTACCAGAACCTGAACCGTCCTACTACTAATACGTTTACGTTTCCACGTTTATCTACTGGTAAGTAATTATCTTGTGCTAGTATTATTCCTTTATTTTTACTTAGTATTCTGTATTGCTCTCCACGCTGACTCCAGTCACTTGAACCGTGCTCAATGTCAGTGTATTCATTTTTTGGTGCTGACCTTACGAATCCTATGAAGAAGAATACTGAGAAAAAAATTGTTGTTACAAGTAAATGTGAGATGTAGTCTCCTGTTACTCCGTTTTTGAATATGTTTCCTAATGCTCCAAATGGGTTTGTTATTGATGCTCCAAAAGTTTCTATAAATATCATTAAGTCAAATTTCCCATCTATTCCCGCTGTGTATATACTATTTGTGATTGACGGCACAAATACTATGGCTATAATTATCCATAGTATTGCGAATATTATAAAGTTTTTTCTGTTTCTTCTTATTGCACCTTCTATTTTATAATTCATATATTTCACCTACTCTTTTGTGTTAAACCTATTTTTCCATTCCGTTATTTTCTTTACTCTTGTTGCTTTCCAATGGTATTGTTAATACTAATTCCTTATTATCTTTAAATTTGTATTGGAATGTTCTTTCTGGTGGCCAATATAATGTCATTCTTTCTCCTCCTTGATTAATCTGCAATTTTTGGGGTTCCCCCAACCAAATTAATTTTTCCCTCTTCTTCTCTCATTTCAAATACGAAATAAGATTTGTGAGGTCTTAATTTACATTTTCCTTTTACATCATTTGTTTCTTCATCAAAATAAAGTGTTGGCTTTATCTCTTCTGTTGTTTCTGGGTCTATTATAAATATTGGTCTTTTTAAATTAGGTGTGTATGTTACATTTTTGTACTCTTGTGGTTGTTCTGTGTATATAGTGTCAAATTTAAACGGCATTGGCTTTTTTGATATTCTAACTTCATCATCGTCCAAAATTCCATTATTAATAACTACTTTATCTTTTGCAAAAGATAAAATAAGTATTTGATTTTTATGTTTGTCCAGTTCGTCAACATAAAAAGTTTTTCTGTTGTAATTACCGTACTAACTCTTCTGAGTAATCTAATCGCTCTGCTGTATATTTTGGAGAATTTTTTAGAAATTCTTTTTCAGTTTTATTTACTTGGTATATTACTGTTTTTACTCCTTCTGGATCTGTTATACTAAAATGTTTTCCTTGTATAGCATCCATTTCTTTCACACCCCTATTCTATGCATGTCTCATAGATTTTCATTTGTTTTATCGCTGTTCAATATTATATCTCACATTTATGTAATTGTCAATATTTTCTTTATGTAAAGTTGATTTTTCTATAATTTATGCTCTTGGATTAAAGTTTGATATTTCATTCAGTTTTGTATATATTTGCTTTTCTTCTTCTGTTAATCTTTTTGGAACTACCACTTTTACTTCTGCTACCAAATCTCCCCTTGTATCTTTTCCTGTTTGATATCCTTTATTTGGTATCCTTATTCTCTCTCCTGTTTGTATCCCTTGTGGAATGTATACTTTTGTTTCATCATCTATTGAATTTACTAATACTCTTGTCCCTAATGCCGCTTCCCATGGTGTTAATAGTAAATCAGTATATATGTCACATCCTTTTAGTCTAAATCTTTGATTATTTTCAATATTGATTTTTATTAACAAGTCTCCATTCTTTCCGCCATTTTCTCCTGCTTTCCCTTGTCCTATCAGTCTTATTTTCTCTCCATCTCTTATACCTTTTGGAATTGCTACTGTTATTGTCTTTTCTCTTCCATTAGTATCTTTTAAAGTTATTTGCTTAGTTTTGCCATAGAAAGCTTCTTCTAACTTTATTATTATTTCTGTTTCTATATTTTCACCTTTTTTTGCTATTTGCTTTTTAGTGCTTTCACTCCTATTTAGCTTTTCAATATCTCCTAAAAACATATTTATTATTGTACCTGCACCTGTAACTGTTCTTGTGTTTCTTCCAAATTTAGAATTCCACATTCTGTCATATTTTCTCTTTGATGCTGGTACTGATAGTGTTCTATATGCTTCATTTATATCTTTTATTCTCTCTTCTGCCAGCTTGTCCCCTACATTTAAGTCTGGGTGATATTTCTTTGCAGCTTGTCTATATGCTATTTTTATTTCATCTATTGATACTCTGCTTGTATCTAAACCAAGTATCTTGTAATAATTCTTTAATACCATTTTTAACATCCTCCCAAAATTAGGTATAACTATTATACCACAAATATGAAAAAAATCCATAGTTTTTATGGATTTTTTATTATTGCCACTAGGGACGGACCTTTTTGACAATTTATTGCCAAAAAGGTCCGTCCCCAATGGCAATAATTTCATCTAGTAAGTCTTTGTAATTAATTCCACTTGCGGCAAATAGCTGTGGATACATGCTTATGCTTGTAAAACCTGGCAAGGTGTTGATTTCGTTTATATATATTTCTGATGTATTTTTATCTACAAAAAAGTCAACTCTGGATAAGCCTTTTCCGTCAATTGCTTTGAATGCTTTTACAGCTAGTTTTCTTATTTTGTCTGAGATTTCTTCTGGTAGATCTGCTGGTATTTCTGTATATGATTGTTTGTTTTGATATTTTGCACTATATGAGTAAAAGCTTTCTGCTGATTTTACTTCTCCTAATATTGATGTTTTTATTTCTTGGTTTCCAAGTACTGCACATTCGATTTCTCTTGCTTCTATTTGTTCTTCTATTATAATTTTGTTGTCATATTGTGAAGCTTCTTCGATGTTTTTTTCCAGTTCTTCTTGTGTGCAAGCTTTGTTTATTCCTACGCTTGAGCCTGATCTTGATGGCTTTACAAATACTGGTAGCCCTAAGTTTTTTACTATTTTTTCTGATATTTCTTTTAAGTTCATTTCTTTTTCATTGAATTGTTTGTCTACATATATATATTTGCCTTTGTATTTTCTTATGTATTCATATTTTGCTTGTTTTAGCCCAGCTTTTTCAAAAATGATTTTTGTGTATACCTTATCCATACCTACACTTGATGCTAAAATTCCACATCCTACATATGGTATTTTTAAAAGTTCTAGTAAGCCTTGTATTGTGCCGTCTTCTCCATAAAGTCCGTGTAATACTGGGAATACAACATCCATTTGTTTTAGGTATTCAACAATATTTTCAATTTTTTCGTTCTTTTCTTCTTTTTCGTATTTCCACCAGTCTCCGTCTTTTGAAATGTATATAGGATATATGTTATATTTTTCTTTATTTAAGTTTGCCAATACTGATTTTGCTGAAGCTTCTGAGACTTCACTTTCTGTTGACATTCCCCCAAATATAACTCCTAAGTTTTTCTTTTCCATAAGCATCTTCCTTTCTTTTATTTTTTATGGATTGATATAAATTTTTCTGCTATTTCGTAAAATTTCATGGAATGTGACGCTTTTATTAAGATTACATCTCCTGGTTCTGCTATTTTTTCTAACTTTTCTATTACTTGCTCCCTATTTTCTAGTTTATAGATTTTTTCTTTTTTTATACCTTGTTTTTCAGCTTCTTCTACTATATATTTTGTTTCTTCTCCCTGGCATATTAATATATCTATTTTGTTTTCAGCTACTGCTTTACCAACTTTTTCGTGTAGTTCCTTTGAGTATTCTCCTAAGTTTAGCATATCTCCCAATACTGCAATTTTTCTATGATTATCACTGTTTCCTAAGATTTTTAGTGATGCTTGCATTGATTCGCAATTTGCATTGTATGCGTCATTTATAACTTTTATTCCTGTTTCTAGCTCTGTTATATCCATTCTTTGTTTAGTTAACTCGAAACTTTCAATTCCTTTTGCAATTTTTTTATTTTCTATTTCTAGTACTTTTCCTATTGCTGTTGCACATAAGCTATTTAGTACGAAGTGTTCTCCGCAAACAGGTACGTGCATTTTTATTTCTTCATTATTTAAAATACAAGTGTATTCACTGTTTTCTATTGTTAGTTTGATGTCTTTTGCCATAATATCACTTTTATTTTTTATTCCATAAGTTATTATATTTTTGTCGTTTTTATTTTGTTCATACCATTTGTTTAGTAATTTATCGTCATTGTTTATTATTATTGTTGGATTTTCTGCTCCTTCTAGGATTTCTAGTTTTGCTTTTAAAATGTTTTCTTGTGACCCAAGAATTCCAATATGTGATGTTCCTATGTTTGTTATTACACATATATCTGGTCTAGCTATTTTTGATAATAATGCAATTTCTCTTAGATGGTCCATTCCCATTTCTAATACCATTGCTTCTTCGTCTTTTAGTCTTAATATTGTGAATGGTAATCCTATGTTGTTGTTATTGTTTCCTAGTGTTTTTAGTGTTTTATATTTTTGTGATATTACGTTTGCTACCATGTCTTTTGTGCTTGTTTTTCCTACGCTCCCTGTTATTCCGATTATTGGTATGTTATATTTATTTCTTTTATAATTTGCTATTTTGTATAGCGCTTCTAGCGTGTTTTCTACTTTTATTATGTTTTTTTCAGCATATTGATTTTTGTCTTCTTCTGTGATTTCTACGTTTTCTATTATTACTGTACTTGCACCTTGGTCTAGTGCTTGTTTCCAAAATTTACTTCCGTCAAATGTTGCTCCTTTTATTCCTATGTAACAGTCTTCTTTTTGTATGCTTCTTGTGTCTTTTGAGAAGTTTATACATTCGTATTGTTCGTTTCCTTGTATTAGTTCTCCGTTTGTTTCTTTTATTATTTCTTTTATGTTTAGGTTTTTCATGATTTTTCATTCCTTCCCCTGGCTTTGCTTGTTTTGCTTTGCCTTTGCTTTTTCTTTGGTAAATTATATGCTTTTTTTCTGTTTTTTGCAACTGGTTTAAAAAAACTATACTTTTCTCTTTTAGAGATTTGTATAGTTTTTATTGTTTTTATTTTATTGTTGCCATTCTAAAATAGGATAACCGTTATTTATATTATTGCTGTCTTGTTTCCAATTGTCAGTGCCTATGTTTAATTTATCTACTAATTCATTTTTATTATTTTCGTCTATTTGTTCTATCTGTGCCGAAGTAACATTATTTTTTCCAATTCCATTGTATCCAGTATTATTAGAATAATATAAATTTTTTAGTGCTGTATCTATATTATTTACTCCACATATAGTACCTATATATTTCTTTGTAGCATCACTATTTATTTTTATTTTTCCACAACTGTACCCATTTGATACATTTGATGTACCATTGAAAGTTTCACCAATAATACCACCAACGATGACATTATTTCCTTTTGTTAAACTTATTTCTATGTTTCCTTTGTTATATATATTTTTCAATGCTGTATTTGCTCTTCCTTCAGAAATAATTCCACCAACACTAACATTTTGTGCTTCTTCAATTGAAATGTTAATATTACCATTATTAAAGGTCCCTTTTATTGCACTTCCAGTTCCGCTAGTATTCATCAATCTCACTATTCCACCTATTACAAATTCTTTGCCTTTTCCTTTTATTGTTATATCTCCATTGTTGCTACTATTTTCTATATATTGTGCTCCTTCCTGATTTATTGAAATTCCACCTACATAACAACCGTGCAGTTAAAGTATCGTCATTTAACTCTGCATATATATTTGCAAAATTGTGGCAATTAGATATTATTCCTTGGTTATAACATATAATTCCACAAGCACCTACGCTTCCTTCCCCTAATCCGATGTTTTTTATTTCTCCTGTTACACTTACATTGCTAACTTTACCACCTGGTCTCAAACAATTTGTTATTGCACATATACTAGCTCCATTATCATTATTTTTCAAATTATAATTTATATTAATTAGAGAAAGGTCTTGAACTTCTCCGTATAAAGAAGCACCGAATAAGGCTATTCGATATTTTTGCTCACCAAATACATCTTTGTTTATATATAAATTATATATGCTTTTATTATTTCCCTTGAATATTCCACTAAAATATCCTATTTCGGTTTCGTTTTCACCAAGAAAGTCTACTCCTATGCTTTTAAATCCTTCTCCTGTTGTTAGTGCTGTTTTTAATTCTCCTTCATATCCATATTTATCATAATCTTTTCTAAATGCATCTACATATGATTTAGTTGAATAAAAATCTAGGTTTGCCCCCAATTCTACTGTTTTTCCTTTATATGTGTTCCCACTTCTTACATCATAGGCAAAAAATACTAGGTCTTCTATACTATTTATAACAAATGTGGTTTCATCTTTTTTCTCTAATACTCCTGCTTGTTTATCTTCTACTTGTTCTACAACTATTCCTGTTTGTGCTTCATGTATTAGGTTTTCTAAGTCCTTTTTTTCTTTTATTTCTGCATTTTCTGTTTCTTCTTTTGCTTTTACTGCTTTTCCTATTATTCCGTTATCTCCTGTTAGTGTGCTGATTGTTACTCCGTGCTAGTATTAGAAGTACAATGATTGTTATTACTAGTGCTATTAGCGTAATTCCTTTCATTTCGTTCTGTTTCATTTTTTTATCCCCTTTCTTTTGTTCACTAAAATTTTATACTTTACATATTTTAGACCTTGTTAATAATAATTTTTTTATTAATATTTTATCGTCTATTCGGGAATTACGTCAACAGATATTTCGTTAAACAGTTTTTCCACCTTTTTTTCTTGCCTATTCGAGTTTTCGAATGTAATGAAAAAATCTTGAAGGCAATAGCTATTGTAGCTTTTTTAACTTTCCTATACCATAAAAAATTACCTTAGAATTTATATTTTCTAAGATAATTTCTTGCTTTATTTATTTTCTTTTAATTTTTCGATTTCTTCTTTTGTTAAATCTGTAATTTCTTCTATTGTTTGTATGTCAATTCCTTTTTTCAACATCTTCCTAGCATTTTCTATATTTTTTAATTTTGCACCTTCTTCTACTCCTTTTTTCATGCCTTCTTCTTTAGCTGTTCTCATACCTGTATTATAATCCCAAATCGCCCTTTGCCTTGATATGTACAAATTCCATTCTTTTTCATCCATACTCATTTGGTCGATTATATCTATGGCCTTATCAATTTCTTTAT
>CAOPES010000014.1 GCA_948502395.1 uncultured Clostridia bacterium
ATAATCAAACTTTGGGAGAAGAGAAAACAAAAGATATAATTGATAAATTGGAAAGGGTAGGTGATAAAGAAATGATAATTGAAGTTATAAAAAAGGATAGAGAACAACAATGGCTAAAAGGAAGGCAAGAAGGCGAAAGGATTGGAGAAAAACGTGGAGAAATACGTGGTGAAAAACGTGGTGAAAAATTAGGAATAACCAAAGCAATAACGCAAATAGTAAAAGAGATGCTACAAAAGCAAATGAGTGACAAAGACATAATGGACATAGTAAAAATAGACCAAAAGAAGTTAGAAAAACTAAAAATGGTATAAGATAAATAAAAAGGAGCCTAGAAAACTGAAATAAATTTTCTAGGCTATCACTTGTTGACGTAATTCCTTTCTCGACGGTAAAATAATAAAAACAGAAGAGAAGGAGAAAAGAATATATGAAAAAACATGAAAAAGGAATTACGCTAATAGCACTAGTAATCACAATTATAGTATTATTAATACTTGCAGGAGTAGCAATAGCAACACTAACAGGAGATAATGGAATATTAACAAAAGCAGTTGAAGCAAAAGACAAAACAGAAACAGCAAAAGAAACAGAAGAGCAAATGTTAGAATTGTTAGAAAAACAACTAAATGAAGAAGGAAAAATTACAGTATCAGCATTAAAAGTAGGAGACTATGTAAAATATGGAGACAAATTAACAGCCCAAACTTATGTAACAAAAGAAAATGAAGAGCCAGATACAGGATATGAAACATCACAAACATTTAACACAAATACAACAACATTGTGGAGAGTTATAAATAAAAAAGCAAATGGAGATGTGGAAATAGTAGCAGTTAATAATACTTTATCAAGTGACGGAACTACTGGTTTATATTTAAAATCTCAAAATGGATTTTTAAATGCTGAGACAATATTAGATAACTTATGTTCAAAGTTATACTCCAATCCAGCATATGGAACAGCAAGAAGTATAAATGTTGATGATATAAATAATTTAACAGGGTTTAATCCTGAGACGAGCGAATGGGGAGATAAAGAGTACTATTTAAATAATAGAACGAAGACTTATACATCAGGTGGACCATTTTGGGATAAAAACACAAATACTTTTAGAAATGCGACAACAGAAAATCCTATAACAATAGATAATACGTACTACTATTATACAGTGAATGAAAATATACCACTATATGACACACTAATCGAAGAATCAAAAACTTATACAGGAGAATACAAAGAAGAAAATTATCCAATGTTCTATTGGCTGGCTTCTCGTAGCGTGAATGCATATGATAGTGGCTCGAACTTCAATGTGCACAATGTAGTTAGCGGAAATGTGAACAACTGGTACTTGTTTCATGCTAATCCCAACGGTAGTACTCTCGAGCGTGCACGTGCGTTTGCAGTTCGACCAATTGTAACACTAAACGCTAATGTTCAACTAAACACAAGTGACATAGCAAAAGACGGAAGTGAAGAAGCAAAAGCCTGGACATTAAAATAAAGAACAATAAACATTAAAAATAGCGTTAAAACTTGTCAATAAAAACCTTAAAAAAAAGCACACTATATAAAACTTAAATGAAAGAGAAAAAATATACTTTTTCATTTAAGTTTTTTTAGTTTTAAAACCCATAAAATATTGCAAAAAAAAGAAAGTTGTGGTATAAAGAAAGAGAAAGAAAAAAGAGGTGAACACATGATTAAAGCTTATGCAAAATCAGACATAGGAAAAGTAAGAGAAATAAACCAAGATTCTTTTTACATATCAGACTCCTTATCAGAAGTACAGCTATATATGTTGGCAGACGGAATGGGAGGCTACAATGGCGGAGAAATAGCAAGTAAATTAGCCATACAAACAGCCAAAAATTATATAGAAAACAACTTCAAAGAAATAGAAAAAGACAGAGACAGCATAATCCAGCTAATAGGAAGTAGTATGGAATACGCAAACATGGTAGTATTTGAAAAATCAAAAGAAAACAAAGAATTAGAAGGAATGGGTACTACATTAGAAATCTGTTTAATATATAATAATAAAGTATTTATAGGTCATGTAGGAGACAGCAGAATATACAGGATAAGAAAAGAATTTATGAGAAAGTTAACACAAGACCATAGTTATGTACAAAAATTAGTAAAAGATGGAACAATAACACAAGAAGAAGCACAACACCACCCACAAAAAAATATGCTAATGAAAGCATTACGGTTGTAATGCATTTGTAGAACCAGATGTTATGGTAAAAGGTTTCTTAAAAGACGATATATTAATAATGAATTCAGACGGGTTAACAAACTTAGTATCGGTAGAAGAAATTTTCAACGAAGCAAAAAAAGATATAGAGCAAGCCCCAAAAGAATTAGTAAAAAAAGCAAATGACAATGGCGGTTATGACAACATAACAGTTATAATCATAAAAAACATATAAACCGTTAAGGAAGGAATGAAAAAGATATGAATTTAGAAGGAAAACTACTAGGTAGTCGATATGAGATAATCGAAAAAGTAGGAAATGGTGGAATGGCCACCGTATATAAAGCAATCGATAAAGTCTTAAAAAGAAATGTTGCAGTAAAAATTCTAAGAGATGAATTCACAACAGACGAAGAATTCATAAGAAGATTTGAAGCAGAAGCACAATCAGCAGCAAGACTAGCACATGCAAACATAGTATCAATATATGACGTAGGTGTTGACGGAAACTTATATTACATAGTAATGGAACTAATACAAGGAAAAACACTAAAAGAAATCATACTAAAAGAAAGAGGACCACTACCTTGGAAATGGTCAATAAATATGGCAATACAAATAGCATCAGCATTAGAAATGGCACACAGAAACAATATTGTACATAGAGACATAAAGCCACATAACATAATAGTAACAGAAGACGGAGTAGCAAAAGTAACAGACTTTGGAATAGCAAAAGCTGTATCAAACTCAACAATAACAGCATTTGGAACAACAATAGGCTCAGTACATTACTTTTCACCAGAGCATGCAAGGGGAGGATTTACAGACGCAAAATCTGACTTGTATTCCTTAGGGGTAGTAATGTATGAAATGGTAACAGGAAGAGTACCTTTTGACGCAGATACACCAGTATCAGTAGCTTTAAAACATATGCAAGAAGACCCAGAAGAACCAATAGAAATAAATCCAAATGTACCATCAGCTGTAAACAAAATAATAATGAGAGCATTACAAAAAGACACAACACTAAGATATCAAACAGCATCTGAAATGCTAGAAGACCTAAGAAAAGCATTAAAAGACCCAGACGGAGAATTTATAGAAGACGTAGAATATGACCCAACAGCAAGAACACAAGTAATAAACAGAAATCAATATAGAAACGCCAAAAACAACAATAGCAAAAAAGAAAATAAATTTATAGCATTCATAAAGAACCATAAGAAATTAAGTGTATTTATAGGATTAATACTATTATTCGCACTAAGCTTAGGTGGAACAATGTTAGCCTTAAACTTAACAAACCCAGCAGAAGTAAAAGTTCCTGACATAATAGGAATATCACAAGAAGAAGCAAAAGCGAAAATAGAAGAAGCTAAACTAAAATATGAAGTAGAAAAAGAAGAATATAACAAAGACGTGCCAGAAGGACATATCATATCTCTAAAAACAGAAATAGGAAATCACGTAAAAGACGTAACAAACTTACCAGCAGTAAAAGAAGGTAGTACAATAAGAGTAATAGTAAGTAAAGGCCAAGAAAAAACAACAGTGCCAAAGGTTGTAGGATTAGAAAAAGAAGAAGCAGAACAAGCTTTAAAAGATGCTAAACTAGAAGTAGAAATAATAGAAGAAACAAGCAAAAAGGTAGAAGAAGGCTATGTAATTAGTCAAGAAACAGACCCTGATACAGAAGCTTTTGCAGGAGATACAGTAAAAATTCATGTAAGTACAGGAACAGGTATAAAACAAGTAAATGTTATAAGTGTAGCTGGAAAAACAGAAGCAGATGCTAAAAAAGCACTTGAAGCTTTAGGTTTAAAGGTTAATATAGCTTATGACGAAGATTCATCAAAAGATAATGGCACAGTTTTAAAACAAAGTATTGAAGCTGGCAAGACTGTTGATGAAGGTACAACTGTAACTGTTACAGTAAATAAATTGGCTGAAATGAAACAAGGAAAAGTAACTGTAAATTTAAAATCACTATTAAACTATACTCCAACTAAGGATGAAGATGGAGAAGAAGTAATAGAAAAAGGAAAAGTTAAAATAGTAGTTGGAAATGATACAATTTATAATGAAACAAAGGAAAAGACTTCAACTAATATAACCACAAGTTTTAGTGCAAAAGGAAATGTAACTATAAAAGTTTATGTGGACGATATTTTGAAGGGAACAAAGGAAATTAATTTGAACACTACAACATCTTGTACGTTTGAATAAAATTTTTTGATACATGACAAAAAGTTTTGAGTATGATTAATTATTAGAAAAGGAACGAGTTTTTCGTTCCTTTTGCTTTTGACAAAATAAGATAATAGTGTTAAAATATGCATTAAATAATGACGGAGAAATAATAAAAATAAAAGGAAAAGATAAGGGTACACAAAAGGAATATAGGGAGAGAAAAAATGAAATATGGATTAAATGAAGAAACATATAAGTTAATAAAAGAAGTTGTAGAAAGAAACTCTAAATACAAATTTAAAATATTTGGTTCAAGGGCAAAAGGGACATACAAAAGTAACTCAGATATAGACATAGCAATATTTGAAAATTTAACACAAGAAGACAAATTTAAAATAAAAAACGAAATAGACGAATTAAATATAATTTATAAAATAGATTTAGTATTTATTGAAGAAAATATCAAAAAAGAATTACTAGAATCAATAAAAAGAGAAGGAGTTGAATTTTAATGGAGAGATTTGAAGAAAGAAAGCAAGACTTAATAAAAGCAAGTAATAGACTAGAAGAAGCACTAACAGAAGGAATTAGTGATTTAGCAATTGACGGTGTACTACATAGATTTGAATTTACTTTTGAACTTGCGTGGAAAACAATGAAAGATTATCTAGAATATCAAGGAATAACAGGTAAGATAGGAAGTCCAAGAGAAATTATAAAAGAAGCATTTGCAGCAGGGATAATCGAAGACGGAGAAATATGGATAAAAATGATGCTTTCAAGGAATGAACTATCACATTTATATGACGAAGAAGCATCAAGACAAATATACAATAGTATAAAAGAAAACTATATGAGTGAAATAAAGAAACTAGTGAACAAATTGAATTAGAGATGTGTCCCAAAGTGAACACAAGGAGGAATTAATGCAAGGAATTATAATAGAAAGCATATCAAACTTATATAAAATAGCAGTAGAAGAGCCAAAAAAGCAAATTTATGAAGCAACAGCAAGGGGAAAATTCAAAAAAGAAGAAATTAGCCCTGTTGTTGGAGATATAGTAGAAATAGAAATAATAGAAGAAGAAAAGAAAACAGCAGTAATAAATAAAATAGAAGAAAGAAAAGTATATGTAAAAAGACCAAAACTTGCAAATATTACACAAATTGTTTTCGTAGTATCAAGTAAAGACCCAAAACCAGACTTACTTATGCTTGATAAACAACTCGCATTTGCAGAATTTCTAGGTATAAAAGCAATAATAGTCTTAAACAAAACAGACTTAGACAAAGACAAGCAATTTATGCACATAAAAAATATTTACCAAAAAGTAGGATATACAGTTATAGAAACAGAAGCAAAAAGTCAAAAAGGAGTAGAAGACTTAAAACAAGCATTAAAAGATAATATAAATGCATTTTCAGGAAATTCAGGAGTAGGAAAATCTACATTAATTAATGCAATTTTTAACACAGATATAACCCAAGAAGGAGAAATAAGCAAAAAAAATAAACGTGGAAAAAATACAACAACAGCAATAAAATTGTATGAAATTGATAATAATACATATATTGCAGACACCCCCGGATTTTCAACTTTTGATATTTCTGAAATAGAAAGCAAAGATTTAGACCAATATTTTAAGGAATTTAAAGAAAATATAGAAAATTGTGAATTTGTAGGATGTACACATATAAAAGAACAAAACTGTGGAATTAAAGAAGCGATTAATAAGGGAACGATAACAGAAGAAAGGTATAAAAGATTTTGTAAAATATATGAAGAACTAAAAGAAAAGGAGAATAGGAAAAAATGGTAAATGATTTTGAAGTATCAACATCAATACTTTCACTAAAAAAAGGAGAAGAAAACAGTGCTTTTTTAGAGCTAGAAGCGGCAAAAACAGATTATTTTCATATTGATGTCATGGACGGAAAATTTGTAGAAAAAGACACATATCAAAAAATGCTAGAATATGCAGCGTATATAAGAAGAATTTCAAACTTGCCACTAGACGTACATTTAATGGTAGAAGACGTTAAATCAGCAATTAACGACTTTTTAGCAGTAGAACCAAACATTATAACATTTCATTTAGAAGCTTGTAAAAACAAAGAAGAAGTATATGAAATGATAAAATATATAAAACAAAACAATTGTAAAGTGGGCATTTCTATAAAGCCAAATACAAAAATAGAAGAAATATACGAATTTTTACCACTTATCCATATGTGTTTAGTTATGACAGTAGAGCCAGGAAAAGGCGGACAAACATTACTAATAGATATGGTAGAAAAGATATCAACATTAAGAAAATATGTGGACAAAAATGATATAGATATTGATATTGAAGCAGACGGCGGAATAAATTTAAATACAGCAGATAAGGTAAAGGAAGCAGGTGCAAATATTTTAGTTGCAGGAACTGCAATTTTAATGGCAAAAGATTATAGTGTAATAATAAAAGAATTAAAAAAAGGTGTTTTTGGGGACAGACCTTAAAAACACCCTTTTAACTTTTTAGTGTTTTTTTCAACATAAATAAAAAAGGTGTTTTTAAGGTCTGTCCCCAAAAACACCTTTTTTTTAATCAGCTTTTGATTTTAAAGGAAGGATGTTATAAACAACAATTCCTAAACCAATAATGCCAGCAGCTAAACTAAATATAGTACCAACAACTGGAATTAAACCAATTAGCCAATAAGCAACAGCACATGCGATTAATATACCAAAAGATTGAATTGGTTTTTCTATTTTTAATTTAGAACAAACTAAACCATTTGCAGTAATTACAAAACTACTTGGGCTAATTGCAACCAATGCAATAAATAGCATTAAAGCTATTAATGAAACACCAGCAGTAACACCTATTATAAGTAGTGTAACAAATGCAAATATTAAAACGATTGGTGTTAAAAATCCATAACCAATTGCAGGTAAAACTTTTTTAGATAATATGTTATAAGGATTTTTAACAAATTTTGGTGCTAACCATAATGCTAGTAGCCAAATAGCAACAACTGTAAATACAAAAGAACCTAAATTTAAAATATAGTCGCCAATTGACTTGTCGTTAGTGTAAGGTGTAGATTTATTAAATTCTACATTACCATGGACAACATTTTCAGGAATAGTTATTTCCTCATTAGCAGTATAGTTGAAATTTCCATTTATCATAGCTGTTGAAGTAATACTTCCATCTTCATTAGAAGTTGAAAAATTGATATTATCAGCTTCAACAAAAGCATCTCTTCCAATAATTCCGCTCAAATTTAATGTTTCAGCTCCAGCTCTCATATCTCTATAAATATAGCCAGATATATTAACTTCTTTTGCAGCAGCATAGAAGTCGCAAATTACTCCAGAGATATTAATTTTTTCTGCAAATCCAAAGAAACTATTAACTACAAATCCATTTTCTTTAATAGTAACTTCTTTTGCACATACAAAAAGGTTTCCACCAATTTGAGAATCAATTACTACTGTATCTGCAAAAATGAAAGCATTTCCATCAATAATGTAGTCAACAGTAACTGTATCTCCTAATAAGTAAGCATCTGAACTCTTCATATTAGGTTCTTCTGGTAATTCACTAGTAGTTTCTCCTTCTGGAGTAGTTTCAGATGTAGGTGTTGCAGTAGAATTCTCTTCTGTTGTTGGTGCTTCAGAAATTGGTTCTACTTGTTCGTTTTCAGCTCTTACAATAGGAATAGTAAGTGCTAAGACAATTAGTGTTAATAAAGCAATTATTTTTAATTTGTTTTTTAACATAAAAAGTACCTCCTAAAATTTTTATTTTTATAAAATGAATATATATCTTTATCAAATAAAAGTCAATAAAATAATCAATTTATTTTTTATAATGTTTGCATAAATTATTTATAGAACAAGCATCGCACTTAGGTTTTCTAGCGACACAAGTATTTCTACCATGCCATACAAATAAATGATTAATATCTTTTAAATAATCTTTTGGGAAAATTTTAAGCAAATCTTGCTCAATTTTCTCAGGTTCTTTCTTATTAGATAAGCCAACCAAATTAGAAATTCTCTTAGCATGAGTATCGACAGCAATTCCTTGTGCTATACCAAAAACTTCTAACATAATAACATTAGCACTTTTTCTACCAACACCAGCAAGAGAAGTCAACTCTTCCATAGTGTGTGGTACAACTCCACCAAAGTTTTCTAAAACTTGCTTAGCACATAGCTTTATATTTTTTGCTTTATTTTTATAAAAGCCACAAGGATGAATAATATTTTCTAATTCTGTTATATCAATATCTGCAAAATCTTGAATAGTTTTGCACCTATTAAATAATTCAGGCGTTGTTTTATTAACTCGCTCATCAGTACATTGAGCAGAAAGCATAACAGCAATAACTAACTCAAATGGAGTGCTAAAATCTAAACTACAAGTTGCATCAGGATAAGTTTTTTTCAATATTTCTACAAGTTCTTTTGCTTCATCTTTTTTCATTTATTTCACCTCATTAATATTTTATAAAATAAAAGATAATTAGTCAATATTTTTGGAGACAGAGCAAAAAAACATCAACATAAAAAGGAACAAATAAGAAAAAAACATAATATAATATACAAAGATAGGAGGTAATAAAAATATGAAATGTCTATTAAAAAAGACACTTGCAGTATGCTTAATAGGTTTAGGTTTAGGAATATTATTAGTTTTATTACTTCCAATAACAGGCTGGTTATTTATAATAGGAGTTACAGTGGTTTGTGTTGGATTTATGTGGCTTGCATGTTAAAGAAAGGGAGGGGTTAATATGACAATAGTAGTAAAAAAAGTACCTAAATTTTTAAGGGGATTTGTAAAGTTAATATTTGGAATAAAAGACTAAATGAATTTTACATAACTTGATAAAATTGGAAAAGTGTGCTATAATATATTATAGTTAACTAAGAGTTAACTTAGAAGGAGGCACATAGATATGTGTGAGAATAACAATACTGCTAGATTTCTGAAAAGAAAGGGGCTTTACATTGATGCTCCAATTACGGAGACAATGTCCATTTTACGGATTGTGTTAGAGAAGGCTGGTTTTAGAGAAGGAGTAGATATGCTTGAAATCAATAACCAGTACAATGACCAGTATACAACTGTTAGAATTACAAAAACGGTTCCGTATTGTAATTTGGAAACAGGAAAACAAACTGGTGAAGAAATGAGATATTTCGATATCTTATTGCCGGACAGATATGTTCCAGCCCATGATAACAAGAATATCAAACGGGGGAAAATCGTAAGGACAATTGGAGATGTGGAGAGACTCAATCTATAACACATATTGAGCCAACAAAAAAAGAGCTTTTTCTAAGCTCTTTTTACTTTTCCATCTTTTAAACATTTAGCACATACATGAATTCTTTTAACTTCACCATCTATTTCAGCTTTAACACTTCTTAAGTTTGGCTTCCAAGTACGTGGTGATCTTTTACTTATATGAGAACGAGTAATGCTAAGTTTATTTCCATGACTAGCTGTTTTTTCACAGATTGCACATTTTGCCATATCTAAATTGCACCTCCTAATAATCTAAATAAATTGACTGTTATTAAGTTTAACACAAAAAATAAAAAAAAACAAGTATTTTTTCAAAAATATGAAAAATTCCTTGCAAAATAGGAAAAATGTGGTATAATAATTAAGCTATACGAATAAAAGAAAGGATTGAAAACAATGAATAGTAAATTAGAAAACACAAAAAACGCAAATGAAGTAAAATTAGAAATAACAGTAGAGGCTGAAAAATTTGATGCAGCAATAAAAAAAGTATATTTCAAAAGTGCAAAATACTTTAATATACCAGGATTTAGAAAAGGAAAAGCACCAATGCAAATAGTAGAAAAATACTATGGGAAAGAAATCTTTTATGAAGATGCATTCAACGAAGTAGCAGAAGAAGCATTAGAAGAAGCAGTAAAAGAACACAACCTAGAAGTAGTATCTAGACCCAATATTGACGTAACACAAATAGAAAAAGGAAAAGACCTAATCTTTGTAGCAACAATGCAAACAAAGCCAGAAGCTGAACTTGGAAAATATAAAGGTATAGAAATCAAAAAAATAGAGTATAATGTAACAGACGAAGACATCGAACACGAACTAGGACATATGCAAGAACACAATTCAAGACTAGTATCAATAGATGATAGAGCAGTTGAAAGTGGAGATATAGCAACAATAGACTTCGAAGGATTTGTAGACGGAGTAGCATTTGAAGGTGGAAAAGCAGAAGGTCACGACTTAGAAATAGGAAGTAACACATTCATTCCAGGATTTGAAGACCAAGTAATCGGAATGAAAATAGATGAAGAAAAAGATATAGTTGTAACATTCCCAAAAGAATACTTCTCTAAGGAACTAGCTGGAAAAGAAGCAACATTCAAAGTAAAAGTACATGAAATAAAGAAAAAAGAATTACCAGAATTAGATGACGAATTTGCAAAAGACGTAAGTGAATTTGACACATTAAAAGAATTAAAAGAAGACATCAAAGCAAAAAAAGAAAAACAAAATGAAGAAAGAGCAAAATACGAAACACAAGAAGCAGTAGTAAAAGCTCTATGTGAAGACATGAAAGTAGAAATACCAACAGGAATGATAGAACTAGAAGTTGAAAACATGTTAAAAGACATTGAACAACGTCTATCATACCAAGGACTAAAATTAGAACAATACCTTCAAATGATGGGTAAAACAGAAGAAGATATCAAAAAAGAATATGAACCACAAGCAATTGAAGGAATAAAATCAAGATTAGCATTAGAAGCAGTAATCAAAGCAGAAAAAATTGAAGCAACAGACAGCGAATTAGAAGAAAAAATGAAAGAAATGGCAAAAAATTACGGAAAAGAAAACGACGAAGAATTCCTTAAAAATGAGAATGTTAAAAACTACATAAAACAAGGAATAGCTTCTGAAAAAGCAATTGACTTCTTAGTAAAAAACGCAAAAATAAAATAATTTGAAAACAAAAACCAAGGAGGAAAACAATGTTAGAAAAAAACAGTTTAGTACCATATGTTGTTGAACAAACAAGTAAAGGAGAAAGATCATACGATATATTCTCAAGACTATTAAAAGATAGAATTATATTTTTAGGAGAAGATGTAAATCCAACAACATCAAGCCTAATAATAGCACAATTACTATTTTTAGAATCAGAAGACCCAGATAAAGAAATAAGCTTATATATCAATTCTCCAGGTGGTTCAATAACAGATGGAATGGGAATTATAGACACAATGAATTATATAACATGTCCAGTATCAACAATATGTATAGGAATGGCAGCAAGTATGGGAGCAGCTTTACTTGCGGCAGGAGAAAAAGGTAAAAGATTTGCAACACCAAATGCAGAAATATTAATACACCAACCACTAATCGGTGGTGGCGGACTATCAGGTCAAGCAACAGAAATAAAAATACATGCAGACCATCTTGTAAAAACAAGAGAAAAATTAAACAAATTTTTAAGTGATAGAACAGGTCAAACAGTTGAAACAATTCAAAAAGATACTGAAAGAGACAACTATATGACAGCAGAAGAAGCACTAAAATATGGTTTGATTGATGGGATTATGGACAAAAGAAAATAACTATTTGCACTAGAATTGAAATTTGGCGTTGTTAAACTTCAAATTAAATTTAATTATCGTTTGCCTAGCCAAATTTCAATTTTGCCACAAATAAGAAAGGAAGAAATGAAATGGCGAAAAATGATATTCCCAAAAGTATAAGATGTTCATTTTGTGGAAAAGCACAAGAAAATGTAAGAAAAATAGTAGCAGGACCAGGTGTATATATATGTGACGAATGTGTGGACCTTTGTACAAGCATAATAGAACAAGAAATGTATGAAGATGAAAAAGCAGGATACACACTAAACGAACTAAATAATGTACCAAGTCCAAAAGAAATAAAACAAATATTAGACGAATATGTAATAGGCCAAGATGATGCAAAAAGAACATTATCAGTAGCTGTTTACAATCATTATAAAAGAATAGCACACGAAGAAAATGCTAACAAAGATGATATAGAAATACAAAAAAGCAATATCTTGCTATTAGGACCAACAGGTTGTGGAAAAACACTACTTGCAAGAACCTTAGCAAAAATACTAAATGTACCATTTGCAATAGCAGATGCGACAACACTAACAGAAGCTGGATATGTTGGGGAAGATGTGGAAAACATTTTACTAAAACTAATCCAAGCAGCAGACGGAGATATACAAAAAGCTGAAAAAGGAATTATATATATTGATGAAATCGATAAAATAACAAGAAAATCTGAAAATCCGTCAATAACAAGAGACGTTAGTGGAGAAGGAGTGCAACAAGCCTTACTAAAAATTATAGAAGGAACAATTGCATCAGTACCACCACAAGGTGGAAGAAAACACCCAAATCAAGAATTAATACAAATAAATACTGAAAATATCTTAATAATATGTGGTGGAGCATTTGAAGGCTTAGAAAACATAATAAAAGATAGAACAGGTGAAAAAGCAATAGGATTTGGAAAACAAGTAAAAACTAAGAAAGATATAGAACAATTTGAAATATTTAAAGAATTACTACCACAAGATTTACTAAAATTTGGATTAATACCAGAATTTATAGGAAGATTGCCAATAATAGCGACATTAAAAGAGCTTGATAAACAAGCATTAATCAAGATTTTAGTAGAGCCAAAGAATTCTTTAGTAAAACAATATCAAAAACTATTTGAAATAGATGATGTAGAACTTATATTTAAGCCAGAAGCGTTAGAAGCAATTGTAGATAAAGCAATTGAAAGAAAAACAGGAGCAAGGGGGCTTCGCTCAATTATAGAAGAAATAATGAGAGATATAATGTTTGAAATACCATCTAATCCAAATATAGAGAAATGTATTATTACAAAAGAAACAGTGGTAGAGAACAAAGAACCAGAAATTGTTATAAATGAAAATAAACAACATAAAGTTGTTAATGTTAAGAAAAAAAGACAAACTCCAAAAAGGCAAGAAAAAGAAACTGCATAACATATAAACAAAAAATCCAGCATTTGCTGGATTCTTTGTTAAATCGTAGAAAGATGGGGGGATAATTTTTCCCACTTTTTACAAAGTACAGGATCTGAAATTGTTTCTTCACAAGACAATGCTACAGGAAGGTTTCCTCGCTTGTAACCATTGTTTGCTAATTCTGTAAATACACTCCAATCTTTTGTCAGATAAGTATCTCCATCGCAATGGACGAAGACAATAACACCATTGTTAGTAGCATAACGACCAAGTTTTTTCTCGGTAGTTCCATCAAAGATTTTACTACTAATAATAGGGTAGAACTTATTCTTCAAATTGGTTGGCTTGTGAATAGCTTCTATCCCGCTATCAGGGATTCTAAGACATCTAGTTCTTAGAATATGAGTTGATAACGGATGAATACCATGAATTTCACAGAATGTTAAACATTCATTTGAGAACCGTACTGATTCCATCTTTTCTTTGTTGTTTTGCATAAAAAATGTCCTCCTATAACAATACAAATTATACCATAATTTACATAAAAAGTCAATGTTTATTCGGAATATATCTTTTGAACTTTTTTGGACTGAAAATCTATTGAAACTAAAAAGTTATTATGATAGAATAAAAAACAGTCAAAGAGAAATGCTAAAATAGGGGGAAAACAATGAAAAAGATGTTTATAATAATAGCAATTTTAGCAACAATATTTGTAGGAATGATTATATATAAAAAAACAGCAGTAGGAACAAAAGATAATATCAACATACAAGAAATTGAGAAGATAGAAGAATATATATCAAAAATATATATGTGGAAAGAAGTAACAAATGAAGCATTACCAACATTTGAAGATATAAACCAAGCACCAGATATATGGTTATGGGAAGTAATAAATCAAAATTTAGAAAATTATGAAATAACATATGATGAAATAGAGCAAGCATTAAGAGAGATTTTTGGACAAGAGTTCACAAAGACTTTTCCAAAAGAAGGAAGCGAGACAATAATTTATAATGAAGAAACCAAAATGTATTATACGACAGGTATGGGGCTAGATGAAGATTCTGATACATTTTTATTAAGTGATATAAAAAGGACAAAAGAAGGATATATAGTTGAGATTGTGGAATATCTAGAAAATTATTCAGAAGAACAAAGTGTAATAATAAAAAATCTCGATAATGAAGAGATTGGAAGAGTAGGAATAAATGATAGTGAAACTAAAATGCAAGAGATAGTAAAAAATAATATAGATAGGTTTACCAAGAAGAAAATATATTTAAGAAATAAAGAAGAAAAATTAACAGTGCAAAAAGTAGAAAACAAATAAGAAAGGTCCAAAAGTAGATGTTAGAAGAATTAGATAAATGTACAATATGTCCACACAAATGTAAAATAAACAGAAATAAAAATCAAATAGGAAGATGTAAAGCAAAAGACACAGTAAAAATAGCATTATATTCAACACATAATTTTGAAGAACCATGTATCAGTGGTGAAAAAGGCTCAGGAACTGTGTTTTTTTCTAATTGTAATTTAAATTGTATATATTGCCAAAACTATGAAATTAGTCAATTAGGAAAAGGGAAAGAAATAACAATAGAAGAATTAGCAGACATATTTTTAAAGCAACAAGCAAAAGATGTAGAAAATATCAATTTAGTAACGCCAACAAGTTATGTGCCACAGATAGTAAAGGCAATAGAAATAGCAAGGAAAAATGGGCTAAAACTTCCAATAGTTTATAATACAAATTCATACGAAAATGTCGAGACCTTAAAAATGCTGGATGGATATGTGGATATTTATTTACCAGATTTAAAATATGCAAATAACGAACTTGCCAAAAAATATTCTAATATAGATAATTACTTTGAAATTGCTACAAAAGCTATAAAAGAAATGTTAAGACAGGTTGGGGAGACGAAATTAGATGAATGTGGAATGATGAAAAAAGGCGTTCTCATAAGACATTTAGTTTTGCCAAACAATATAGATAATAGTAAAAAAGTTCTAAAATGGATAAGAGAAAAATTACCTAAAAATACTTATATAAGCATTATGGCTCAGTACTTTCCAACATATAAAGCAAAGGAAATGGCTGATTTAGATAGAAAGTTAACTAAATATGAATGGAATGAGATAGAAAATTATATATATGAACTTGAAATAGAAAATGGCTATATTCAGGAGCTGGGTGAACATGAAGAAGAATATGTGCCACAATGGGAGTTTGATAAATAGAAAATATAGTAGAGATATAACTGTTGACGTAATTCCTTTTCGGACGATAAAATATCGATAAGAAAAAACAAAGGAGAAAAGGAATATGCAAAAAATTAATATAAAAGGAATAACTCTGATATCACTAGTAATAACAATAATAGTATTGTTGATATTAGCCCGGAGTAACAGTGGCCACACTAACAGGAGAAAATGGAACAATAGGAAAAGCTCGGAGAAGCAAAATTCAAAACAGAACTATCAGCAGTAGCAGAAGAATACGAATTATATTTAACAGAAAGAATTGCAAACGACAGAAGTTTTGAAGAAGGAGCATTATATGCTGGTAAAAATGCATTAATATATGACTCAGTACAAGAAGAAGGAAATATATATACTGTTCTAAAAAATTCGAATAAAAAATATGTAGATAATTTTGAAGTAATAAAAGGAGAATTATTTTACTTCTCTCAAAATGAAAATGAGAAAAAATGGGCAAAAGAAATAGGAATAAAAGTAAGCCCATATATAATAATAGACGGAGAATTAATGTCATCTGATAGAAATTTGGACTTAATGGATGAAGCAACAGGATCAATAGTAATACCACAAAATGTAACAAAAATAGGAGCAGGAGCATTCAGAGATGTACCAGGATTACGAAGCATAGTAATTCCAGGAACAGTAAAAGAAATAGGTGAGCATGCCTTTTCAGGAAATCCAACTTTGGAAAATGTAATAATAGAAGAAGGTGTTGAAAAAATTGGAGATTTTGCTTTTCAATCATGTTTAGCATTAAAAACAATAAAGATAGCAGATAGTGTATCAGAAATTGGTTCTACCTGTTTTCAAAGTTGTAAATTTCTTGTAGAAATTAATTTTCCAAAATCTTTAAAAATAGTACCGTATAGAATGTTAAGTGACTGTCATTCATTGATAGAAATAGAAGTTCCAGAAGGAATTGAGACTATTACGGGTGCAGCATTTGAATATTGTATGAATTTACAAAAAATAACATTACCAGCATCATTAACAAGTTTTGATGGTTCTGCACTTACTGGGAATAATAAATTAACAAATATAGAAATATCACCAAACAACAATAATTATAGTTTTTCAAATGGATTTCTTATGTCAAAAGACGGAAAAATATTAAGTTTTGTTGCACGTAATTTAACACAAATTAATGTACCAAATACAGTAGAAGAAATTGGAATAGGAGTTTTTGAAGCATATCCAGTAAAAACAGTACTAAATATTTCAGAAAATGTAAGAAGAATAAAAAGTATGTATGGCATTAATATAACAAGTATAAATGTGGTAGAAGATAATCAGTGGTTTAAAAGCGATAATGGAAATTTGTATAACAAGGATATGACAGTCATATATGTATATATTCAAAATGAGACATCATTTATTTTGCCTAACTCAGTAAAAGTAATAGGAAATCGTGCTTTTTCTGATAAGACTAACTTAACTAATCTTACTTTATCAGAAAATTTAGAAAGAATAGATGCATTTGCTTTTGTTGAAACGTCAATAACGAAACTAGATATACCATCCAAAGTTAGTGATATTGCTTCGTCTGCTTTTACAAATAAAAATGTAGATATAATAATATCAAATGATAATCAAAACTTGAAAACAGAGGATGGAACAATTATATTAACAAAAGATGGAAAAAGAATAGTTGCAGTATCAAAAGATTTAACAACTTATAATATACCAAGTTCAGTTGAAATTATAGGTTCATCAACATTTTATTGTAAGAATAATTTAAGAGAAATAGTAATACCTGAAAGTGTAAGAGTAATAGAGAGCCTAGCTTTTGATTATGCGATTAATTTACAAAAAGTTGAGATAAAGTCAGGAATAGAGAGTATTAGTAGTGATGCTTTTTCGAGATGTAATAGTTTAAAAGAAATAATAATAGATAAAAAAGAAGGCTCAATAGCAGGAGCCCCTTGGAGTTGTCCTTATGGATTGAGAGCAGTATTTTGGAAAAAATAATGTTTTTGGGTGTTTTTGGGGACAGAGCAAAAAAACATCCATATTTTCTGCCATTGGGGACGGACCTTTTTGGCAGGAATCTGCTAGCAAGAAGCAGCCCTGTTGGCATGGATTTGTCGAAAAAAGTCGAATTTTGCGATGAAAAGTTGAAGAAAATTGAATAAAAATATTGAAAAAGTATATAAAATCTGATATAGTACAAAAGTGTTAACACAGAATTTATATACTTTTATAAATTCTTTAAATCAAAAAATTTTTATAAAAATTTGTGAAAGCTTAATTTTATAAGCTGAAATATTTAATTCAAGATTAATTCTTAAAAATTT
>CAOPES010000015.1 GCA_948502395.1 uncultured Clostridia bacterium
GATTTTTATTAAAATTTGTCAAAAAACTCATCGCAAAATACGACAAATTTCGACATTGATTATTAAATTTATATAAATTAGTAATAGAAGTAGCAATATTAGTTGCTACTTCTATATATGTTCTCTATCCAAACAATCCACGTTTTTTTATAGGTGGTTGTTCATTCATTGTTTTAGCCAATTGAACAAGCAATTCACGTTGTTCCTTAGTTAATTTTTTAGGTGTTTGTACATTAACAGTAAAAATAAAATCTCCTGCACTATTAGAATTTATAGATTTAAATCCTTTATTTCTAATAGTAAACTTAGTTCCTGTTTGTGTGCCTTCGGGTATTTTATATGTTTCTTTACTTCCATCAACCATTGGAATTTCAAGCTCTGAACCAAGTGTTGCCTGAGTTATAGTTATTGGAACATCACATAATACGTTGTTTCCTTTTCTTGTAAAAATGCTATGTCTTTTGATTTTTACAGTAATATATAAATCTCCTTTTGCTCCACCTTTTTCTCCTGGCTCACCTTCTCCACGAAGCACTACTGTTTGGTTGTCATCTATTCCTGCTGGTATTTTAACTTTTATTTTAGGTTGTTTTCTAACTTTACCTTTTCCGTTACACACTTCACAAGGATCGCTTATAACTTCACCTGTCCCACGGCAGTTTGTACAAGTTCTTGTTGTTTGAACTTGACCTAAAATTGTGTTTTGTACTCCTGTAACTTGACCTGTTCCATGACATGTTGGACATTTTATAGGTGATGTTCCAGGTTTTGCACCTGTTCCATGACAGTGGTTACATTGCTCATCTCTAGTTATTACGATTTCTTTTTCTACTCCTAGAAATGATTGTTCAAATGTAATTTCCATTCTTACATTTAAGTCTGCACCTTTACGTGGTCCCCTTTGTTTGGCTGATGATGTTCTTCCACCAAAACCACCACCAAAGATTGAAGAGAATATATCTCCTAAGTCACCAAAATCACCAAATCCGTCAAATCCAGAACTTGAATAAGAATAGTATCCGCCTTGGCCACCAAATGGTCCACCGGCTCCATTAAAGCCTTGTGGTCCATTGTGTCCAAATTGATCATACATTCTTCTTTTTTGTGGGTCTGATAAGTTTTCATAAGCTTCATTTACTTCTTTAAATTTAGCTTCGGCTTCGGCTTTGTTATCAGGATTTGCATCTGGATGATATTTTTTTGCAAGTTTACGATATGCTTTTTTTAGTTCATCATCTGTTGCTGTTTTATTTACTCCTAATACTTCGTAATAGTCTCTCTTTTGCGCCATTTTTCATATCTCCTAAATTTTATTCTTCAACTTTATAATCAGCATCATAAACATTACCATTTTCATCAGTTTTAGGTCCTTCTGCTGTCGCTCCGTTTGGGTCAGCTGCACCTTGTGCTGCATTTGGATTTGCGTTTTTATAAAGTTGTTCTGACATTTCGTAGAATACTTTTGTTAGTTTTTCTGTTGCTTCTTTTATTTTTTCTGTATTATTAGTTTCAAGAGCTTTTTTAGTAGATTCGATTTCAGCTTCAACTTTTGCTTTTTCTTCTCCACTTATTTTGTCTCCTAAGTCTGCTAATGTCTTTTCACTGTTATACACTAAGCTTTCAGCATTATTTTTAACTTCAATTTCTTCTTTTTTCTTTTTATCTTCTTCTGCATGAGCTTCTGCATCTTTTACTGCTTTGTCAATATCTTCGTCTGTTAAGTTTGTAGAAGCTGTGATAGATACATCTTGGCTGTTTCCTGTTGCCATATCTTTTGCAGATACGTGTACAATTCCGTTAGCGTCAATGTCAAATGTTACTTCTATTTGTGGTACTCCCCTTGGTGCTGCTGGAATTCCTGTTAATTGAAATCTTCCTAATGTTTTATTGTATGCAGCCATTTCTCTTTCACCTTGTAATACGTGAACTTCTACTGATGTTTGACCATCTGCTGCTGTTGAGAATATTTGTGATTTTTTTGTTGGTATTGTTGTATTTCTTTCGATTAGTTTTGTAAATACTCCACCATATGTTTCAATTCCTAGTGATAATGGTGTTACGTCTAATAATACTAAGTCTTTTACATCTCCTGATAATACACCACCTTGGATAGCTGCACCAATTGCAACACATTCATCTGGGTTTATACCTTTATCAGCATCTTTTCCTGTAATTCTTTTTACTGCTTCTTGAACAGCTGGAACTCTTGTAGATCCACCAACTAGTAATACTTTGTGGATTTCGCTTGGTGTTAAACCTGCATCTTTTAAAGCTTGGTTAACTGGACCAGCAGTTGCTTCTACTAAGTCACGAATTAATTCTTCAAATTTAGCTCTTGTTAAAGTAATATCTAAGTGTTTTGGTCCTGTTGAATCTGCTGTGATAAATGGTAAGTTTATTTGTGTTTGTTGTACACCTGATAATTCAATTTTTGCTTTTTCAGCTGCTTCTTTTAATCTTTGCATTGCCATTTTATCAGCTTTTAAGTCAACTCCACTTGATTTCTTGAATTCAGCTACTAAGTAATTTATAATTGCTTCGTCAAAATCATCTCCACCTAAGTGTGTGTTTCCATTTGTTGCTAGAACTTCGAAAACTCCATCTCCTATGTCTAATATAGAAACGTCAAATGTTCCACCACCTAAGTCATATATCATAATTTTTTGATCTTGTTCTTTGTCCATTCCATATGCTAAAGCTGCTGCTGTTGGTTCGTTTATAATTCTTAAAACTTCTAGTCCTGCTATTTTTCCTGCATCTTTTGTAGCTTGTCTTTGGCTATCACTAAAATATGCTGGAACTGTAATAACAGCTTGTGTTACTTTTTGTCCTAAATAATTTTCAGCATCTGCTTTTAATTTTTGTAATGTCATTGCTGAAATTTCTTGTGGTGAAAATTTGTCACCTTCTATATCAACTTTTTCGTTTGTTCCCATTTTTCTTTTGATTGAAATAACAGTATTGTCTGGATTTGTAACTGCTTGACGTTTTGCTATTTGTCCAACTAATCTTTCTCCATTTTTAGAGAATGCAACTACTGATGGAGTTGTTCTGTTACCTTCTGCGTTTGGTATTACAACTGGCTCTCCACCTTCCATAACTGCTACACATGAGTTTGTTGTTCCTAAGTCAATTCCTATAATTTTTCCCATTTTAAAATCCTCCCTTTTGATGTTTTTGGGGACGGAGCAAAAAAACATCTTTTTTCATTTTCTTTTTTATTTTTATGATACTTTTCCATCCCATTTTTAAAGTATCTTTTTAAGTTTAATAACAAATTTAATTTTTATAAAACAATTATAAGTTTAATAATCGTTTTGTAAAATAAATCAAAAGTGATAAGATGTGCATTTTTGACATTTATGTCAAGCTGACGGCGTACGTTGGTACGTCGAAGTTTGAAATAAATATCGAAAATGTGCAGATTATTGCTTTTCATTTATTTTAGTTGGCTACTACAACCATACTATGTCTAATAACCCTACTGCCTATCTTGTAGCCCTTTCTATACTCTTGAGCAATTTCTTTCTCTCCAAGACTATCATCTTGAATACTGCTAACCGCTTCATGTAACTCTGGATCAAAAGTTTCTCCAACTGCTTTTATTTCTTCAACACCTTTATTTTTTAAAACATCTTTAAATTGTTTTAAAACAAGTTCTACACCTTGTTTGTAGCTCTCATCAGCTGTCTCAGCTTTTGCAGCATTTTCCAAGTTATCTACAACTGGAAGCATAACTTCTACTACATCTGAAAGAATTGAATTATATAATCCTTCTCTTTCTTTGCTACTTCTTTTTTTGAAGTTTTCAAATTCTGCTAACATTCTTTTATATCTATCGTCTAATTCGTCATAATCTTGTTTTGGTATCATTTCTGTGTTTTGTTCTTGTGTGTCATTTTTTTCTAATTCTTCATTTTTTTCTTTCTCTGACATTTTGTACCTTCTTTCCTTTAATTATTACCATTTAATTTCTGGTTTATATATTTCATAACTGAAATTACTTTTGAATAATCCATTCTTTTTGGCCCTATAATTCCTATTGTACCTAAATCTTTGCCTTTTACTTTATGTTTAAAGGTTACAACACTGAAATCTTTCAATTGTTCCCTTTCACTTTCTTCTCCAATATAAACTTTTATGTCTTCTGCAAAACCTGAATTTAACATATCTGCTACTAATTCTTTGGTGTCTAATATATTTACAAAGTTTTTTGCTACTTCAAGACTATTAAATTCTGGTAAGTCGAATGCCTTGTTTGCTCCTTCCAAATATATTTTGTTGTCTTCTTCTATTACTTTTTTTATTTGTTCAACTATTGGCTTAATTACATTTACACTGTATGTCATTTCATCATATAAATATTCTTCTAATGGCCTGTCTATTGTTTCTATTGGCTCACCTTTTAGCTTTTTGTTGAACATATAATTTATTGTTTCTACTTGTTTTTCGTTTATGTCTTCTCCAAATTTTATTATTGTTTCTTTTACCAATCCGGTATCTGTTAGTATTACTGCCATCATCATCCTTGAACCTAACAACACAAATTTTATTTCTTCAATTAGTTGTGTATTTGTTTTTGGGCCTATTGATACTGTTGTGTAGTGTGTGACTTCTGATATTGTATTTGCTGTTATTTTTGTTAAGTCTTCAATTTCGTTTATTTTATTTTCTAGTTTATCACTTATATATTTTATTTCTTCTAAGCTGATATCTTTGTCATTTAGTAGTTCGTCTACATAGTATCTATATCCTTTGGCTGATGGTATTCTTCCACTTGATGTATGAGTTTTGTCTAAAAAACCCCTTTTCTCTAAGTCTGCCATTTCATTTCTTATTGTTGCACTACTGTAATCTAAGCCATAACTTTTGGTTAGTGCATTTGAACTTACTGGCTCTGCTGTGTTTATGTATTCTTCTACTATTGCTTGTAATACTTTTTTCTTTCTAGCGTCTAACAACCTTTTCACCTCTTTTAGTACATAATTGTTAGTTTTTTATTTTTAGCACTCTTTGGTTTTGTCTGCTAACTTTCTATATATTATACCCATTTTTAGCACTTGTCAATACTTAGTGCTAATTTTTTTCGTGAATTTTTTGTGAACATCATTTTAAAATATTAAAAAATCTCTCTTTTTTAGAAAGTAACCCCTGCGAATCAATAAAATCAATATTTCCGCAATTATCACCTAACAAATTATTTTTAGCAAGAACATCCTTTAAATGAATAGCCAAATTCGGTGCACCATTAAAAAAAGTAATATTTTCTCCTAAAACTTTTTTAATTTCATTTTGGACTAGGGGATAATGTGTACAACCTAAAACTACATTTTCTATTTTTCCCTTATATTCTCCTAACATATTTTGTAAATAATCTTCTATTTTATTATTATCTCCTGCTTCTATTATATCTGCTAACCCAACACACTCTAATAATTCAGTCTTATGATTATCATATTTATGAAATAAAAGATTGAACTTTTCGCTTTCTATTGTTCCTTTTGTAGCCATAACTAATGTTGGCTTTTCATAAGAATAATCATGTACCATTTTATAAGCTGGTTCTATCGCAATAAATGGAATTTGCGGATATTTCTCTCTTAAAAATCCAACCGCTTTTGCACTTGCTGTATTACATGCTATAACTATCGCTTTGCAGTTTTGCTTCAATAGCATTTTCACTATATTGTCACATATTCCCAAAATTTCTTCATCAGTTTTATCTCCATATGGATTGTTTTTAGAATCACTATAATATATGTAGTTTTCATTTGGTAGAACTTTTATTATCTCTTTTAATACTGTAACTCCACCTATTCCAGAATCAAAAATTCCTATATTTCTCGCTTCCTTCATACTTTTACCTTTCCTTATTTCTTCAACTCCTGCCAATAGGGACGGACCTTTTTGGCAAATTCCTGCCATTAAGGACCGTCCCCATTGGCAGGCAAAGTTTTATCTTAGTCTCAATGCGTTTAAAATTACTGTAATACTACTGAATATCATTGCAAAGCTTGCAAGCATTGGGTTTATTGAAATTCCTATTGATTTAAATAGCCCTATTGCTACTGGTATCATTAAACTATTATAGAAAAATGCCCAAAATAGGTTTTGTTTTATATTTCTAATTGTTTTTTTACTAATTGTAATTAAGTTCAATATGCTAGATAAGTCATTTCTAGTTAATATTACATCTGATGAATCCATTGCTATGTCTGTTCCTGTGTTAACACTTACTCCTATATTTGCACTTGCTAATGCTGGGCTGTCATTTATTCCGTCTCCACACATCATAACATATTTGCCTTCTTGTTTTAATTTTTTTACCATATTAGCTTTTTCTTGTGGCATTACATTTGCTATTACTTTTGTTATTCCTATTGTTTTTGCGATTTTTTTAGCTGTTTCTTCGTTGTCTCCTGTTAGCATAATTGTCTCTATTTTATTTTTATTTAATTTATTTATTACTTCTTTTGCATTTTCTCTTACGATGTCATTTACTCCAATAAGTGCAATTACTTTATTTCCTTTTACTGCATATATTATGCTATTTCCATTTTGAGCTAATTTGTGTTCATCTTCTAAATAATTGTTTTGTATAGAGTATTTATTAAGTATTTTTGAATTTCCTAAGATGATTTTTTCGCTGTTTACTTTTGCAGTAATTCCTAATCCCGCTATATTTTCGAATTCTTCTATTTGAACTTTTTCTATTTTATTTTCTTCTAAATAGTCTGTAAATGCTTTTCCTATTGGATGTGTAGATTTTGCTTCTATACTTCCTATTAATTGTAATAGTTTTTCATCTTTTGTATCACTATAATTTATCAATTGCGCAATTTTTAATTTACCATAAGTTAATGTTCCTGTTTTGTCAAAGACAATTGTGTTTACTTTTTGTGCATTTTCTAGGATTTCACTCTTTTTTACTAATATTCCTTTTGATGCACATACTCCCTCACTTACAACTATTGCAAGTGGTGTTGCTAGTCCTAAACTGCATGGACACGCAACTACTAGAATAGTTACAAATGTTGATAATGCTACACTAAATGGTTGTCCAACTATTAGATATGCGAAAAATGTAAATATTGCAATTCCAATAACTGCTGGAACGAAGTAACCACTTACAGTATCTGCAACTTTTGCAATTGGTGCTTTTGTGTTGCTTGCTTCTACTACTAATCTTACTATTTCTGATATTGTAGATTCTTTTCCTATTTTTTCTGCTTTATATTCTAAATATCCGTCATAATTTATGCTTCCTGCAATTACTTTACTTCCTTTTTCTTTTGAAGTTGGCTTGCTTTCTCCTGTTATAAAAGATTCATCTAAATGTGCTTTCCCTGTAACTATTTCCCCATCAACTGCTATCCTTTCTCCTGGTCTACTTATAACAATATCTCCTTTATTTATTTCATCAAGTGTAACTTTTCTTTCTATTCCATTTCTTTTTATAACAGCTGTGTCCGGAGTTATTTTTACTAACTTTTGAATCGCTTCTTTTGTTTTGTCTTTACTAATTCCATCAATATATCTGCCTAATTTTATAAAATAAATAACTATTGCAGCTGACTCAAAATATAAATCCATAGTGTAACTATGCTCGCCTTTTAGTATCATAGACATGCTATATAAGCTATATAAAAAGCTACTTATTACACCTATTCCTACTAATGTATCCATATTAGGTGTTAAATGAATTAAGTTTTTATAGCCATTTTTTAATATATCAAATCCATATATCATAAATGCTATTGTTAATATTAGTAATGTAGTGGTATAGTTTACTGGACTAATGTGTGGATTAATCACATCTATCGTTGGTAATCCTACCATATGACCCATTGAAATATACATTAAAATAATAGCCAAAAAGGAAAAAATAACAAAAGTTATTTTTTCTTTCTTACTTTTTTTATCTATTTTTATTTCTTTGAATTGTCCTAAGCTTTTAAATCCTGCTTGTTTTACAAACTCTTCAATTTTTTCTTGATATAGTATATTTTCGTCATATTCTATTGTTGCATTTGCCATTACTAGATTTACTGATGCATTTTCTACTCCTTTTTGCTTGCTTAAATATTTCTCAAGTCCGTTAGAACAGGCACTACATGTCATTCCACCTATTGCTAAAATAATCTTTTTCATCGCAAATTTTTCCTTCCTTTTGTCCATTTTTGGACACATCTTTTTAATGTTTTTATTTTACAACTTCAAATCCTAAGTCTTCTATCTTTTCTTCTATCTTTTCTTCTATGATTTTGGTTTCTATTTCGCTTTCCAAAGATATTGTTACTGTTCCTTTTTTATGGTTTGCGTCTACTTTTTTAATTCCTTCTATGCTCTCTAATGCGTTTTTTACTCTTTTTTCGCAACCACCGCATACCATTCCATTTACCTTAATTATTGTCTTTTTCATACTTCTAGCTTCCTTTCATTTTGAAATTATTATCATTATTTAGCAGTTCCCATATATAACATTCCTGCTAATTTTGATATTGGCATTGTTTGTAACCACACTACTCCTGGGCCTTCAAGTGTTGTTAAGAATAGTCCTTCTCCACCAAATACTATATTTTTCATCCCTTTTACAGTTTCGATATTTAGTTTTACGTCTTTTGTCATTACAGCAACATATCCATTGTCTACTTTTATTTTTTCTCCTGGTTTTAGTTCTTTTCTTACTACTGAACCATCAATTTCTAAAAATACTTTTCCTGGTCCTGTTATTTTTTGCATAATAAATCCTTCTCCACCAAAAAAACCAGCTCCAAGTTTTTTACGGAATTGCATAGATATGTCTACTGTGTTTTCTGAACATAAAAATGCTCTTTTTTGTGCAATTATTGTTTCTCCTTCTTTTAAATCATATTCTAAAATTTGTCCTGGGAAAGATGACGAAAATCCAATTTCTACTCCGTCTTCTTTTGCTGTGTATACATTCATAAATATAGATTCTCCTGCAAATGCTCTTCCAATTCCCTTCATAATTCCACCATTTGTTGTTGTTTTCAT
This sequence comes from uncultured Clostridia bacterium, assembly GCA_948502395.1. Taxonomy (GTDB): domain Bacteria; phylum Bacillota; class Clostridia; order TANB77; family CAG-508; genus CAG-269. The sequence goes on from CAOPES010000015.1 coordinate 9,019, forward strand.
TTCAATTCCATTATCCATCCAGCTCATTCCACCATTTTCTGTTAAAATTGATTCTCCTTTTTGTAATTTGCATATTACTGCTGGTAGTGTATCTCCTATAATTTTTGCTTCCATTTTTTATTCCTCCCTTTTTATTTTCTGTGTAAATTATATTACATTTTTGTGGATTTTTCAATTCTATTTTTTATAAGTTTTCTGTTATAAATTTAATTACATCTTCTATTTTATCTTTATTTTTATATTGTTTTTTATCTTCTTCTGTTAGTTCTACTAAATATTTATTGAATTCTGGAACAATTGTAATTGAGTCTAATGGATATCCTGGGTTTCTTTTTTCACATGGTTTGGTTATAAAGTTGAATTTGTCTTTTGCCCATGTGTATTCTTTTATTCCTTTTTCACTGTAAACTACCATTCCATATACCCATTTTGCTGTTAACTTTCCACCGTTTTCTTTAACTAAATTTGTATAGTATTCTATCATTTCTTCGTCGTTTAGCTCTTTTCCATTTATTCTTCTTACATGTGTTCCTGGTTGTTTTTCTTCTGCTAGTTCTTCTATAAATAAGTTGTTGTCCATTCCTATTGTTGGCATATTTGTTTTTTCATAGTATGCTTTTGCTTTTATATGTGCATTTTCTATTGCGTTCTTTCCGCTTTCTTCTATTTTTAGTTTGATGTCTAGGTCGTTTATTGTTATTAGTTCTATTCCTTTTTCTTTTAGTGCTTCTTTGTATTTTTTTACTTTTGCTGGATTTGTTGTTGCAAATAGTACTTTTTTCATTTTTTATTCATCTCCTTTATTTTATTAGAATTTCTTTTCTACTTTATCCTTGTAATCATTTTCTTTAAGTCATCTATTATACATTGTATAGCTCTTTTTTTACCTATATCATAATCATTCAAATCCAAATTTTGCAATTTATCTAATAAGTATTTGATATCTTTCATATCTTTCTTCATCATTTCATTGATTTGGTAATTTTTTATTAAAGAATCACAAAAATACTTAAAATCCCATATTTGAATCACTTTATTTTGTACTTTTATTTCTTTCACTAATTCATCCAAATTAATATTACTAAAAAATCCATTGTCTATAAATAAACTTTGATTCTTAATTGAAGAAAATTCTTCGAATAATATGTCAAACTGTCCACTTTTTACTATATTATTAATATAGTCCCATTTTAACATTAAAGAATACTTTTTTAACATTTCAAATTCTTCTATATATCTTTTTCTAGTACTGCTTTCCATATTAATAAGTTCAATATCAGTATTTAAATATAGTATGCTGTCTTCTTTTTGTTTCTCACATATAAAATTTTTAAACTCTTTTTTAAAATCTTCTATTCTTATTTTATATCCAAATTCCTCTAATTTAAGTATTAAAGCTAATATAGGGGATATCATTTCAATCTCATATTTTTTTTGCTTTAAATTCTCAAAGATTTCATCTACTAATTTATAGACTTCATTATCTTGCAATTCCCAATATCTATTTTTTAATTGATTATATGGATCTTTTTTAGGTAAGTTATGGTTATTATAGTCATGTAGAACATACAATATTTCTTCTTTATCTAATATTCCATTAACAATATAATCATCGATAAATTTAAATCCATATCTATAATTTTCATACGAATATTCGTCTTCATTATTAATATATCCATATTTTGCTTCTTTCCACTGATATAATTTTTCACCTTTTTTATAAATGATTGACGTATGCATTAAGTAATTAAAAATTCTATCTTCTAATTCTATGTTTCCCGTGTATTCACTATTCTTTAATATCTTATTATAAAAATTCATAAATCTATCTATAATAAATTGAACTGTTCTCATATTAAAAAATTTTTGACTAGCTAGCTCATTATTAAACTTCTCTAGATTTCTATTGATTATATCTGTAATTTCTTCATTTATTTTTGTTTTATTAAATAAAAATTTTATATTATTTACTATATTAGGAATATATTCAACACTATTTCCTATAACTTTTTCTTTTATCTTACCATATTCATTATCTTTTATATGTTGTTCATCAGCTATCAATATAGTTTTTATTTTCTGATGTTCTATATAATTGTTAAGATATGCTAATAATTTTTCAGCTTCAACTTTGCATCTTTCTATATCATCAAACACTAACACAACTTTATCTTTACTTAAAAAATTTGTAATAGTATCTAATATGGCATCTATCAAAACTTTTTTATATTCTTTATTTAATATCCCTATTATATTTTTATAATTTACTAGTTTAAATATGTCCTTAGACAATATCTTTCTTAAACTTAAACTTTTTAATTTTCCTTTTCCCAAATGATCTTTTATTAAAGTTTCTGTAAGTTTTATATCAATATCTTCTAATGTCTCGATCCCATTTAAAGATACATATATAAATTCTTTATCATTATGGTTTTCACTATAAATATTATTTATAAAATATGTTTTCCCACTTCCCCATTGTCCTTTTAACAAAAAAGCACAATTATAGACATTTTGATTTATATATTCGTCTAATTCTTCTTCTAATTCTCTCATTTTCATTCTCCTTATTTTTTATTAGTTTATCATATCTGTATGCATCCTATATCCTAACTTACTATGTATCTCTTTATGGCAATTTGAGCATACTAATATACATTTTAATGCTTCTGCTTTATATTCTTTCCATGACATAGTATTCCCTGAGCCAAGCTTAAATTCTTTTTCATTTGGATTTTCATGGTGAAATTCTAATGCATCTATACATTTATTATATCCACACAAAGAGCATTTGTCTCCTAATAATTTCACCGCTTGTAATTTCATATTTCTCCTTAATATTGTTTTTTGATGTTTTCTTGTTGTCTCATTACTCCTTGTTGAATCTCCACTACAATTATAGCAATATATTCTTGTTGCACTATTAGTTTCAAATTTATTTTCACAGATTTCACAGATTTTTGTCATACATATTCACTTCCTTATTTATTCATTATATATAATTTTTCTAGAAAATACTAGCGAACAAATAAAAAAAATAACAGATACTCTTATTGGTATCTGTTATCTTTATGGCTCCTTTGCGTAGGGCGTATTCGAAAAATCTATCGCAAAAAAGTTACTTATTTCCGTTTCAAATATAGTTATAGCAATAGATTACAATAATTGTACCATAAATCGGTGTTTTTTTGCTATTAACTATGTTTTTAATTTAACATAAAATTTTAGGTTTGGCAATACTTTTAGAAAAATTTATATTTTAATAATTTATTATTTAATTAACTTTTTAAATGAATTAGCATTTAATATAGTATTTGAAACAAATTTGCCCTTATAAAAATTTGCCCAGTTATTAAATACACAAGGTGCATTTTTTGCTTTTTCTAGTGAATCTATTTTTATAAAGTTAATTTTAATGTTATTTTCCTTTGCATATTCTGTTAATTCTTTTACTTCATATTCTACATAAGGACAAGCATTACTATAATAAATAGTAAAATCTTGATTATCTATTTTCATAGTTCTTGCCATTTCATTAAATTTAGGAGTTTCACTATCATCAAATTGCAATGCTAATAATTCATAGTCGGAAATAACATCTACTACCTTAAACCCGAAATCGTTCAAAAAATTTCTTTTCGCCTAAAAATGGTTTTTTCTTTTTAGAAACCAACGTACATATACCACTTTTGCCTTTTTCTTTTGAATCGTTTATTGCATATTCTAGTAATTCTTTTCCAATCCCTTTTCCTTTAAAACTTCCTGCTACCCACAAACAATAGATGTATTCATAGTTTTTACCACTGATAGGAATCCAAGCTGTTTCTATTGGTTCATATTCGATAAATACTTTTCCCCTTGCATTTAGTTTTCTAAATACATGCCCATCTTTTAATTTACTTTTAATCCATTCCTTTTTATTATTTACTCCTACTTGATGTTTTGGATCTCCAATAGCACAACATATATGTTCTTTTTCTATATTTTCTAATGTTAAATTTATATATTCATTCATATTTTTCCTCTTTTCTATATAAAAGTCAATTGTTCTTCTTGTTTGGCTTTTATAATTTTTTTATTGGATGTCTTATAACTGTCTTTAATTTACTTGTATCACATCTTCTTGGATCACTCAAATATATTTCATGATGGTATCTATTATTGGTTATATCTAATTCATATCCATTTTCTATCATATATTTGTGCATTAAATTAATAGTAGTGGGTTCATCATCATAAGAGCCTATGTGCATACATTGAACACAAATTCCTTCATCATAAGTTAAAAATTCCACTTTTGAGAAATCTGCTTTTTTCTTATTTGTTGCTTCCTTTATAGCCCAGTCAAAATCTTCTTTTGTTACAAAGTCTGGTAATCTAATAATAGATATAAAGTTCATTTGGTCTTTGTTATTATAGTCAATATCATCTTTCATTCCATCTTGCCACCAAAATCCTTCAAGTGGTGGAACTACATATTCAAAATAACCATCTATTTTATGTGTGCCTTTATAACTCATTTTTATAGTAAAAGCAATCGCATATAAAAGACCTATTGTCTGTTTATATTCTCCATTTTCATCATTAGGATTTCCTTTTCCTCTAACTGCAATATAATTCATTTTAGGAATTTTTATAATACTTGGTTTATTCTTTGGCATATAAAATTCCTTATATTCTTTTTTATAATCAAAAGCCATAGTTTTATTCCTCCTTATTTATTCATTATATATAATTTTTCTAGAAAATACTAGCGAACAAATAAAAAATAACAGATACTCTTATTTGTATCTGTTATCTTTATGGCTCCTCGTGTTGGACTCGAACCAACGACCTATCGGTTACTGCACCACACTAATTTTCATTAGCATTATGATTTAATCATAATTTGTAGTCTGGACTTTATCTTTACCATATCTCTCGACTTAGGTAGGTGGTGTAAAGTCTCTACACATAGCTTTCGCCTTGCTCGGTATTGTCTTCAGCATTACCTGTTAAGAGTTTCACCGACTTAGCCACCTTTTCATCTATAAGTTTCCTTATAGAGCTGCTAACTTTTTGATCTTGCGATCTGCTCGACAGCCGAGCGCTCTACCAACTGAGCTAACGAGGAATATATATAAATCTGGCAACAACCTATCTTTCCAGCAGGGTAACCCGCAAGTATTTTCGGCACATTTAGGCTTGACTTCTGTGTTCGGAATGGGAACAGGTATTACCCTAAGTGTTATCATCACCAGAAAATTAATTACTCTTTTTAGTACTTTCCAATTATATAATAATTTATACAATTTTGCAAGTATTTTTTTATTTTTTGTGTAACTTTTTTAGCACACTCAAAAATACATAGATGAAATGTTGGTCGTTTTAGAATTTCTTTC
>CAOPES010000016.1 GCA_948502395.1 uncultured Clostridia bacterium
TTCCTTTTTTATTTTCTATATTTGGTGTGACATATCTATTGTAAACCTATAATTTGATTTATGTTTACTTTTGTGTTATACTATATATAAGCATTTGCTTATAAAAATTTATTTATAGAAAGAGGTATATACAATATGAAAACTGAGACATCTGCTAAGCGATTCATTTTTCCGGACATTGAACCTTTTTTATGTCCAAATGAGCGGATTACTTTGGAACAAAGTATTCACAACTATCGGAAAGCTTTGATTGATACTGGAAATTGTTATTGCATTGCATACGCTAATAAGTTGCTTGAATATTTGGAAGCTACTCCAAATATCAAAGATTTTTCGCAGTATGTTGCTCACATGAAAAAGTGGAAAAAACAAAATAACTATAATTTCGAATTCGACTTTTTTATGCGAAAAAAGAGCTTTATCAAATATAACGAAAAAATTCGTTTATACATTTTGAAAGCTTTGGATGCAAAAACTTTTGAAGAGCGAGAGAAATTTTCTTTAGATAGAATTTGTGATGTTATTGGAGTAAGAGGGATTTTGGATTTTGGAAAAGAAGATTCGGCAAAAACTATTGATATGTGCTACAAGTTTTTGAATGAAACTATAAACTTTTTCACCAAAGAAAAAGGCTACACTATAAAACTTGCAGAACCTTTGGTTGATGTTGGATTTTGTGCTAAGGAACATCCCAATGTGTTTGTTCCCAAAAAAAGCAAACTTCTTACCGATTTTGAAGTAAATGTAAAAGACTATTATCTAACCCCTAAAAAGAATGGATATCAGTCTTTGCACATTGTATTCAAAAGTCCAAAGGGAATTACTACTGAAATCCAGATTCGAACTTTCGCAACTCATATGCGAGTAGAGTTTGACCCTTCTTGTAATCATGATTCTCATGATAAGAACAAATATCCTGAACGTATAAATTTAGACTTAGAGAAAATCAACATCTTTGGTTTTGGATATCATGGACCAGGAAAACTCTTTGATACGGTAGGACTTATCCAATCAATTGACCCATTTATGAATGCTTAGCTTTCAACAGTAAATTCATAGACCTTAGAATTATTTTTCTAAGGTCTGTGTTTTTTATTTTATTTTACTAATAGCCAATCCATCTCCAACTTCTAAAATCTCAGTTTCTAAATTTGGATTTTCACTAACTTCTTTTATATATTCTCTTAAATTCCTTACAGCTGTACGTTGTTTATGTTTATTATAGTCGCTCATAACATATCCTTTATACAAAATATTATCAGCAAAAATAATTCCATTTGGTTTTATCATTCTTAAAGCTTCTTTCAAGAAAAATGGATATTTCCCTTTTGCCGCATCTATAAATACAGCATCATATTTCTCATTTAAAGTTGGCAAAATTTCTACTGCATCACCTTCATAGATGTTTATTTTGTCTGCCACTTGAGTTTTTTTGATATTTTCTCTTGCTTCTTGTACTCTTTCAGTATCTCTTTCAATTGTATCAATTACTCCATTTTCTGCTAAAAATTCTGTAAAACATATTGCTGAATATCCTACCGCTGTACCAATTTCAAGTATTCTTTGTGGCTTTTCTTCCTTTAAATATTTTTCCATTACTTCTAAGGTATCGTCCATTATTATTGGAATGTGTGCTTCCAAAGCTTTTTGCTTTATTTTCTCTAATTCAGTTTTATCCATAAATTTCTCCTAAAAAGTTTAAAAGGACGGTCTATTATCAAGCAATATTTTTCTGATCCGTCCCCAAAAACATTATTAACGTCTATTAGCTCTTTCTCTTTCTTTCGAATCTAATATTTTCTTTCTTAAACGAATTGATTTTGGTGTTATTTCTACTAATTCATCATCTTGTATAAATTCGATTGCTTTTTCAAGTGATATCTGAATTGGTGGTACTAATCTTAAAGCATCATCTGAACCCGAAGCTCTTGTATTTGTTAAATGTTTTTCTTTACATACATTTATACTTAGGTCTTCTCCCCTTGAATTTAGTCCAACTATCATTCCTTCATATACTTCTACACCTGCTCCGATGAATAAGTCTCCTTTGTCTTGTGCATTGTATAGTCCGTATGTTACTGATTTTCCTTTTTCAAATGCTACTATTGTTCCCCTTACTCTTGCTTGAATGTCTCCTTTAAATGGTTCATATGAATCAAAAATATGGTTCATTGTTCCTTCACCTTTTGTATCTGTTAAGAATTCTGTTCTATATCCAATTAATCCTCTTGCTGGTATTTTAAATTCTATTTTTGTGTGACCTGCTTCCGCTGGTTCCATATTTACCATTTCTGCTTTTCTTCTACCTAATTTTTCAATTACGTTTCCTACGCAGTCGTCTGGAACATTTACTACTAATAGTTCGATTGGTTCACATTTTACTCCGTCTATTTCTTTGTAAATAACTTTTGGTCTTGATACTAGTAGCTCAAATCCTTCTCTTCTCATTGTTTCTATTAATACTGATAAATGAAGTTCTCCTCTTCCTGATACTTCAAATGAGTCTGGTGAGTCTGTTTCTCTTACTCTTAATGATACGTTTCTTTCTAATTCTTTAAATAATCTATCACGTATATGTCTTGATGTTATAAATTGACCTTCTTTTCCTGCAAATGGTCCATTGTTTACGCTAAATGTCATTGATACTGTTGGTTCGTCGATGTCTACAAATGGGATTTTTTCTGGGTTGTTGAAGTCACATATTGTGTCTCCTATGTTGATGTCTGCTAATCCTGCAAGTTCGATTATATCTCCTGCTTTTCCTTCTTCAACTTCAACTTTGTTTAATCCAACGTGTGTATAAACTTTTGCAATTCTTCCTTGTGTTATTTTGTCTTCTTTTCCACAAATTGCAACTGGCATTCCAACTTTTATGATTCCTCTTTCTACTCTTCCTACTGCAATTCTTCCTACATAATCATCATAATCGATATTAGATACTAGCATTTGTGCTGGTCCTTCTTCATCACAGTTTGGTGCTTGAATTGTGTTTATTATTGTTTTAAATAGACAAGATAAATCTTCTGTTTCTTCGCTTAAATCCATTTTTGCAATTCCGTTCTTTGCTGATGCGTATACAACTGGGAATTCTAATTGTTCGTCACTTGCGTCTAATTCTATAAATAATTCAATTACTTGGTCAACTACTTTTTCAGGTTGAGCCCCTGGTCTGTCGATTTTGTTTATTACGACAATTGGTTTTAATCCTAGTGCTAGAGATTTCTTTAAAACTTCTCTTGTTTGTGGCATTGCACCTTCAAAAGCATCAACTAAAAGTAAAACTCCGTCAACTGTTTTTAAAACCCTTTCAACTTCTCCACCAAAGTCTGCGTGCCCTGGTGTGTCTACTATGTTTATTTTGATGTCATCATGCATTACTGATGTGTTTTTTGAAAGTATTGTAATTCCTCTTTCTTTTTCTTGGTCATTTGAGTCCATTACTCTTTCTTGTACTTGTTCGTTTTCTCTGAATATGTGACTTTGTCTTAACATTGCGTCTACTAGTGTTGTTTTTCCGTGGTCTACGTGTGCTATTATTGCTATGTTTCTTATTTTTTGGTTGTTCATTTTTTATTACCCCTTTTTCATAACATAAGACGTTTTTATAAAGTCGCCTTTTTAAAAACGTCTGATTTTTTAATACTATCTAATATTATACACCTATTAATTTCCAGTGTCAACATAATTTTTCTATTTTTGGGTGTTTTTGGGGACAGACCTTAAAAACACCCTTCTTCAATATGTTTCTTATTAAATTTTTTCTTTTTTGCTTTAGGGTGTTTTTAAGGACTGTCCCCAAAAACACCCTTTCCTATTTCGTTAATTCTATTATATTATCCATAATTTCCTTAGTAACCTTATCCAAAGTTTCCTTATCCTTAGCACCTTTATACTCACTAAAATCCAAAGGCTTACCATATGTAATTGTAACTTTTCTATTTCCTTTTTCTCCACCTTTTATTCCGCAAGGCACAACTTTTGCTCCGCTTCTAACTGCGAAAAATGCTGCTCCGTCTTTTACTGCCTCACCTTTTTCTAGTCCGTTTCTTGTTCCTTCTGGGAATAAAGCTAAACATTGACCGTTTTTTAGTGTTTTCAATGATTCTTTTATTGCTGTTACTTCTTTTGAATCCCTTTTTACTAAAATTGCATCAAATACAACCCCTAAAAATGCTAAAAATGGATTTTTGGTTAGTTCTTCTTTTGCTAAAAATCTTGCATATCTACCACATGTTGCTTCCATTAATGGTGGGTCTAAATATGTTCTGTGATTTCCGCAGATTATTACTGGTCCTTCTTTTGGTACATTTTCTTTTCCTATTATTTTTACTCTATGTACTACTTTGCAATATGCATATATTGCTCCTATTACTATTCCTCTACCTATTTTCTTAAAAAACTCTTTCATTTTTTCAACTCCTACTATTACATTTTTATAAGTCCATTATATGCAAACTTGCCTTAACATATTTTACTTTCATATCTTCTTTACCGCATTTGCTCTATTTACCTAATTTCTCTAAAATAATTTTTTTAGCAACTTCTGCTTGTTCTTCAATAGACATATTAGTAGATTCGATATAAACAGCATCATCTGCTTGTTTTAAAGCTCCAATTTCCTTTTCCATATCATTTTTATCACGAGCAATAATATTTGCCAAAACATCTTCATAGCTCATTTCAATACCACTTTGTTTATTTTGTTCAAATCTTCTTCTAGCACGTTCTTCCGGTGTTGCGTCAAAATATAATTTAACATCTGCATTTGGAAATACATAAGTTCCAATATCTCTACCTTCCATTATGACTTTTTTTCCTTCTGCACATTTTCTAAATATATCATTTAATTTAAATCTAACTTCTTTTATTGAAGATATTTGAGATACAATTTTTGCAACATCATTTTCTCTAATTCTGCTACTTACATCTTCTCCGTCCAAATACACGATGTCTTTTCCGTCTTCCATTTTAAATTCTATTTTGATTTTGTCTAAAAGGTCTATTATTTTTTCCTTTTCTTCTAATTTTATTCCTGCTTTAATTGTTGCTAATGCAACACATCTATATGCAGAACCTGACCCTATATTTACTAAGCCTAGTTCTTTGCTAAGTATTTCTGTTATTGTACCTTTACCGCTTCCAGCAGGTCCATCAATTGCTACTATAAATGACATTTTATTGTTCTCCTCCTTCTTGTGGCACATAAATATTTTTTGCCACAACTTCTAATTTTGTAACATTCATTGCTGTTAATGTTTCAATTTCTTTTTTTGATTTTTCTTTGAAATTGTTTAATCCGTCAACCACATTAAATCCATACACAACACTAACTTCCATATATATTTTAGCACCTTCGCCGTAATTTTCAACTCTTGTTTTTAGTACTTTATGTATTGCTGGCGTTTTCTGAGCTAGATATTCTAGTATTTGTCTAAATACTAAGTCTGATATTGTGAATTTCCCCATATAGCTAAATGTTGGTCTTATTATTGATTTTTCTGATATATATGGTTGTTGTCCTTTTCCTTTTGATTTAAAAATTTGAAGTGGGTCTAACAAATATCCGTGAAAAATCCTTTTTTATTTCAAAAGTTGGAACTGGTATTACGTGTTTACCTTCTGTTACCCTAATTCTTCTTGCTGTTTTCATTTCTTCTTCTGTTGCAACATCTGTTATATACACTGTTTCTGAAATTTCTGGCAATCCCAAATTTGCCGCTATCTTTTGAACCATTCCGTCTGATGTTCCAAGTATTAAAATGCTTTCTGCCCTATATTTCTTCAATGCTTTTATTATTGGTTCTCTTTCTTTTTCTTCATAAAATAAAGCATGCTTAACTGTTGCGACCTTTGTCTCTGCTTTTTTTGCGGATTCCCCTGCTATTACTTCATTTTCTCTTATAAGTAATCCATCATCTATTATATAACTTATATTTTTTTCACTTGCTACCATTTGGGCTCTATAACTTTTTCCTGTTCCTGATGGTCCTACAAATGCATATACTTTTATTTTATTTGGAAATGGTAATTTTATATCTTTTAATAACATTTCTCTCTCCCTATATTACTCTTTTAAGTTTTTTCTTCTTAATTGGCCACAAGCCGCATCTATATCAGAGCCTAGCTCTCTTCTAATAGTTGCTACAATTCCGTGGTCATTTAAGAAATCTCTAAATTTCATAATGTTTTCATTTGAACTTTTATCAAATTGTCCATTTTCTATTTTGTTGATTGGTATTAAATTAACGTGGCATAACATACCTTTTAATAGTTTAATTAATTCTTTTGCATCATCTAAATTATCATTATTGTCTTTTGCTAAGGCATATTCAAATGATATTCTTCTATTTGTTTTTTTGATATAGTCTTTGCAAGCTTGCATTAATTCTTCAATTGGATATCTATTATTTACTGGCATCATACTGCTACGTTTTTCGTTGTTGCTTGCGTGTAGCGAAATTGACAATGTACATTGAATATTTTCTTCTGCCAATTTATAGATTTTTGGTACTAGCCCACTTGTTGAAATACTGATGTGTCTTGCTCCAATGCTTAATCCTTTTTGATTATTTATTATACGAATTGCATTTACAACATTATCGTAATTATCTAATGGCTCTCCTATTCCCATAAATACAATATTTGATATTCTTATCTTTTCATCTTGCTCTACTGCAAGAATTTGCTCTACTATCTCTCCACTGGTTAGATTTCTTATGAAGTTTATTCCTGTTGATGCACAAAATTTGCATCCCATTTTGCACCCTATCTGTGATGATACACATAAGCTGTATCCGTGGTGGTAACTCATTAATACTGTTTCTATTGCATTTCCGTCTAATACGTCAAATAGGTATTTTATTGTTCCGTCTTTTGATTTTTGTTTTTTTAGTATTTTGTAGTTACACATTGTGTAGTTTTCTTTTAGTTTTTCTCTTAGCCCTAATGATAGGTTTGTCATTTCGTCAAATTCTTTTACTTTGTCTTGGTATAACCATTTGAATATTTGCTCTGCTCTGAATGGTTTTTCTCCTATTTGTTTTAATTCGTTTTTTAGTTCTTCTAAATCGTAATCTTTTATATTTTTCACTTTTTTCTCCTATTTAAATTCTCGCTAATTATTATATCTTTATTTTTCAATTTAGTCAAATTTCTGTTACTCGTTAATGACTTGGATGTGTTTGGAAGTGCAATGGTGCAAATTTTAGCTTTTATGATTTGAATGGAATGAGATATAGAATATGTAAGTTTATAAAAAAAGTAATGTTCGCGGGCAAGTAATTATTTTATTTTTTTCATAAATTCTTCGGTTTCTTACATAAGCAAAGAAATTCTAAAATTATTTTATGGCTCCCTTCCACAGCAAGTGTGAACTCTTTCCATAAAATAATTAAAGAATTTCTAACCTTATTTCAGGGCACATTCATAATTTATTCAAAAAATAAAATAATTACTTGAGCCTGAGTGAAAGCTCCTTTTTTTATAAACATACAAATTCTTATCAAATGGAATGAACAAAATAAAAGCTAAAATTTGCTCCATTGCACTTCCAAACACATCCAAGCCATTAACGAGTAACAAATTCCTACCAATGAAGTTTCCTAACAACCGCATCCTTTACATCCTTTGCACACCAAATCAAACAAAGAACAAAATTAGTTACAGAAACCACAATCGCACTAATATTAAGACCATTATTAGGAACAATATGTTCAGCCATCAAAATAGCAGGAAGCATACTAAGCATAACTATAATCAGCTGATAAATAGCATATTTGATATACTTTTTATAACTAACAATAGTTAAAATTGCCATAGTAACATTTGCAATAATAATTATAATTGGAATTGCAATATTAATAGACCATCCCCTTTTAAAATGCAATATATAATCAATATAAACTGTTAAAAGCGAAATAGCTATGGTTTGTAAAAGCACATGCCCCGCAATATTAACATTTTTGCGGATAGAATAAATAACAACAACCCAAACATATACAATTCCGCCATTTGCAAGTGCAGCCCACGGAATTTGTGGCGTTGTTAATTTATTAATTACCCATAACAATATTGCAACACATGCTGATGCAAACATTAAAATTTTTATAATTTTATCACTTTTCTTCGCTTTAATTTTCTCTGGATATATCATCTAAAACACCATTACTTTCTATTTTGATTTTAATTCCTTGTTCTTTTAGAAATTCATAAAATCTCTTTTCAATTTTATTATCTTGTAAAATTGATGTAAATGTAAACGCCAATTTGTTCTCAAAAGTACAGCTAGAACATTTAATTTTCTCCACTGGCTCTGGCGCAATTAACATTAAAAAATAATCTATATAATCCTTGTATTTACCTATAATACCAATTCTTCCTATATTTGAAAATGTTATTGTTGTATATTTTCTAATTTCAATATAACTTAATCTAACAAGTATCTTTTTTAAAAATAGCGGAACTGGCCTTATAAATGGATTTGTTCCTATTTTTACATTTGCAGACATTGTTTTTGTAATTTCTTCTTCTGTAAGTCTTTTTTCAAAATCACTTTTAACAAATTCTAAAATCTTTTCAAAAGTATTTGTGTTGTCTTTTTTAGGTTCTGCTTCTAATGTAATATAAGAAAAAAAGTTTGACATTGTTTTAGAAGGAAAAAACTTTTTTAAATTGACTGGTATGCAGACTTTTATTGGCTTTTTTCCTTTATATTTTATATACTTTTCTTGATAAATACTATATATCAAAACAGCTGTTAGATATTGTGTAATTGTTGCATTATATTTGTTGCACTCTCTTTTTAAATCTTCTAAATCAATCAGTTCGTGAATAGCACTTACTGCCCCTAATTTGATTTTTTCTCCCCTTATTACATATGCTTTCCTTGAAGAAGCATTTGATTTAGCTTTTTTATCATAGTTTTTCATATAGCTATCTTCTGTATTGTACTCTATTTTTCTAATATGTCTTTCATCTTCACTCAATACTTCTGGATGCATAAGCTCTAAATATGTGTAGATAATCTCTCTAAAAAAAATTGTACCACCATTTCCGTCTGTTAAAGAATGAAATATATCAATATTAACTTTATTTTCAAAATAGGTAACTTTAAAAAGATAGTTGTTATTTCTCCTACTATCAATATATTTGCAAGGATAATCACTTTCCTTTTCTATTATTGGTTCTTTGGTATTATGTTCGAAATAATACCAAAAAAGCCCTGGTCTCATTCTAACTTTAAAAGATTTATATTTGTTTAGTGTTTGCATTACTGCTTCTTTTAAAATGTTTGGCTCAACTTTTTCTTTTAAGACTGCTGATAAACGAAATACAGTACTATATTTCTTCCCAGTTGATATTGGGAAAATTTTGGCTGAATTGTCTAGCCTTCTCCAATATAATCCATTTTCTTCCTTCTTCATAATCTTCCTTTCCGAGATATTTGGGACATTTGGGGACGTTTCCTTTTGGACATTTTGTCCATTTTGGGACACATCTCCTATTTGTTTATTAATTCTATTATATCTTGATATCCCTGATCTACAAGTTCTTGACTACTGTTTTTGTCTATTATCCATATGTGTTTTGCTTTTTCATATTCTTTTACTTCTATTTGCTGAATATTTTCTTCTTGTTTTGTATTCAACTCTTTTTGTTGCTGTTGTGCTCTTTGTTGTAATAATTTCACATCTGGATTTAGTATGTCATGTGTGCCTATTAGTATTGTTACATTTTGCAATTTACTTAGGTTTCCGTCTATTGGGTTTACCAAGTAGTTTTCCATTCCTTCATTTGAAGCATATGCTATCCCTGCTAGTCTTAGTGATTCTTTGTTTAATATTGTATCTGATTTTTCTATGTTTCCAATTTCGGGATTGTTTAGTCTGACGTCTAGCCATGGCGATATTAGTATTGTTTTTGTTGGCATTGGTATGTCTTGCTCTCCAAGTAGTTCTTCTAAAGCAAGTGATAGTCCACCTCCTGCGGAGTCGCCCATTATTATTAGGTTTTCACTTCCTATTTGTTCTATTATTTCTTTATATAGTGGTTCTACCATATTGAATACGTCTTTATATGTGTATTTTGGTGTTAGTGGATAGTCTGGCAAAATTATTGTCGCTCCTGTGTCTTTTGCTAGTTGTTCTACGAATTTCCAGTGATTACTTGTTGCTTCTGCCATGTATGAACCTCCATGGAAGTATAGAATTTTTTTGTTTGTTTGTTTTTCGTTTGTTGTTATAATGAATATGTTTCTTCCTTTGTATTGCTTTGTTTCTATGTTACATGTTTTTTCTACTTTTGTTGGAATCTTGGTTTGTATGTCTGCTGTTATGTAGTATATTAGTATTGTTAGTATTATTGCTGTTATTATTAATATTGCTTCTAGCATTCCTTTTGCTATTTTGCTTTTCATTTTATCACGCCCTTTGCTTTTCTTATTCTATCACATTTATTGGAATAATAAAAGGTTACACATAGAAAAAAGAATATCATATATTTCTATAATTCTCTTGTAACATAAAAAATTACCTTAGAATTTATATTTTCTAAGATAACTTCTTGTTATATTTTTTTCTTTCTTCTATTTCCTTTTCTTAACTGTTCTCATGACTGTATTATAATCCCAAGCATAGTAACTTCTAAAAGCTATTATGTTTATTTATGATTTTAATTCTATGTACTGAAACTGCTTGAATAGTTCCATGTTTCTTCTGTTTTGTCTGCTATTTTTGGTATTTCATTTTGTGTTATGCTAGATTTTAGCAATATTACTGGGCGTACACCAAATGCACTATCACGTTCATTGCCATTCATTGAATTAAACAAATAGCATGAATTTACTCTTACACCATCGCCACCAGCATGAATATCTCCCACATTAAAATCTGCATTTGATGCATATGCTGTAATTGAACATGACGCTAACCAAAAACATGCTTGTTTCTGATTATAAAGTATATTATTAAATACCATATCATGTGCTCTTATATTTGTCATCCTTATCATTGGCTCATTCCCTGAATTTACAGTATATACATAATCAAATACAGTCCCTGATACTATCGTTTGTTGTTTTCCATTTATCCAACTTTGTGGTGTATATTGATTTTCGAAGCTATATGTATCTCCATATTGTTTTCCGCCCCAAGAAGGAACTTTATTAAACTGTTTAATGTTTTCTTCTGTTGTTACTCCTGTTATTTCATTTACATCATTTCTATTTACACTTCTTGCTGTTCCATATTGTGTTGTGTATAAACTACATAAATCATTTAATAGTGTTTCTGAATTTAAATAACCTTTTGCTCCGTTTAAGTGTAAATATGGATCTGTTTCTGAATTATTGCTTTTCATCGGTCTTCCTGAAATTAATTTTATTCCACCTGTTGTACTGTCTTTTCCTAGTACTCTCCAATTTAAATCATTCTTTGAAATCTCATATATTTGGTCTGTATCATATCCTGTATCTGTTGCATTTGCCCTTTTACTTCCTGATGTTGGATTTTTGTAATCCACGTAATCTCCTATGTGTAAATGTCTTTTATTTGTACAATTTCCATCTTCGTTTGTACAATCATCTGCAATTGCTTTATCATACATGTCTACTAATGTGAATAATTTTCCAAAATTAATTTCAATTCCACCTATTGTTATTACATCTACATCTGTTAGCTTTTCTACTTCTTCTGCTGTTAACTTCCCTTGTGCTTGTAATTCAGAGATTACTTCTGCTCTTGTTTTTCTTGTTTCATTTGTATTATCTACCATTGCATTTTCTACTATTGTCATTTCTATGTACTCTTTTACTTCTCCACCCCTTGTTGCGTCTTTTGCTTGTATCGCTTTCGTTAATATTCCATTATCTCCTGTTAATGTTGCTATTGCTATTCCTGCAAGTATTAATAATACTATAATTGTGATTACTAGTGCTATTAGCGTAATTCCGTTTGTTTTGTTTCATTTTTCTAAAATTCTCCCTTCTTTTGTTTACTAAATTTTATACTTTGCATTCACATTACGTCAACAGATATTCCATTAAATAATTTTTGTGTATACCACTTTTCGAATATAATAAGAAAATCTCAACGGCAATAGCAATTATAGCATTTTTTATATTATTGAAAAGGATAACTTTCTTATAACATAAAAAAATTACCTTAGAATTTATATTTTCTAAGATAATTTTTTGTTCTATTTATTTTCTTATAATTTTTCAATTTCTTCTTTTGTTAATCCTGTGATTTCTTCTATTGTTTGTATGTCAATTCCTTTTTTCAACATATTTTTAGCAATCTCTAACTTTTCTAGTTTTGCACCTTCTTCTATTCCCTTTTCCTTAGCTGTTCTCATACCTGTATTATAATCCCAAATCGCTCTTTGTCTTGATATGTACA
>CAOPES010000017.1 GCA_948502395.1 uncultured Clostridia bacterium
TTCCTTTTTTATTTTCTATATTTGGTGTGACATATCTATTGTAAACCTATAATTTTCAAATTTATTTTTACCAATTTTTATATTACATTACATATAATAATATACAGAAAAATTGTAATATGCTTCCAGCTAAAATGCATAGATGAAACAAAGAATGAACATATTTGTGTTTTTTGCCAAGTCCATATAAAATTGCTCCAATTGTATAAACAATTCCACCTGACACTAGTAATGCAAGCCCTGTTGTTCCTAATGCTTGTGGCAATGCTTTTACTCTTATCAAAATACACCATCCCATTAGTAAGTAACATATCATTGAAAATACTTTATATCTTTTTATATCTATTGAATTTAGTACAATTCCAATGGTTGCAGCAAGCCATATTATTCCAAATATTGTCCAACCTGCAACTAAATTTTCTTCCCTTATTGTACATAATGCAAATGGTGTATATGAACCTGCTATTAATAAGAATATTGAACAGTGGTCTAAGACCTGAAATACTTTTTTAGCTTTTCTTTTGGGGCTTAATCCATGGTATATGCTAGACATTGTATATAGCATTATCATTGTTGTGCCATATATTGCACCGCTTATAATTCCATATACATTTTTGTGTATTGCTGCAAACACCACACATAGCACTGTTACAACTATTCCAAACGCCCCACCTACTATGTGTGATGTCATATTAAATATTTCTTCGCCTTTTGTGTATGTTGGCAATATTCTATCTTCTAATTTTATTCTTTTCATATTACTTCCTTTTCTTTTGGTATTACTTAAATATCAAGCTTTTTCCAATTTTTTTATTGGATTATATCATATTTATTAGTAGATGTCTATTCCTTTATTTCTTTTGCAAGTTTGTTTATCGCTTTTGTTTCAATTCTTGATACATATGAACGTGAAATCCCCATCATAGTTGCAATTTCATTTTGTGTTTTTGGCTTATGTCCACCGAAGTCCAAACCTAAGCTCTAAAATTGTTTTTTCTCTATCTTTTAATAAATCTTTCATTTTTTCATATAACAATTTTATTTTCATTTTGATATCAACTTCTTCTTCGATATTTCTTTCGTTGTTTTCTAGTACTTCTTGCAATGTTACAACATTGTCATCTTTATCTTTCCCGAATAGGCTCATTTAGATACACTTCTGCTCCTATTTTTTTAGTTGCACGCAAATGCATTAAAATTTCATTATCTATACATCTAGATACATATGTAGATAATCTTGCCCCTTTTTCCACATTAAAGCTGTTTATACCTTTTATTAGCCCTATTGTTCCTATTGATATTAGGTCGTCTTGTTCAACTTTTGCTGTACTATATTTTTTTGCAATATGAGCAACTAGTCTTAGGTTTCTTTCTATTAGCATATTTCTTGCTTCGTCATCACCTTTTGCCATTTCTTCTAGACATTTTCTTTCTTCTTCTGCTGTTAATGGTTCTGGAAATAGGTTACTTCCTTGAATGTATCCGAACCACAAATACTGCTGATTTTAGGAATTCTATAAATCCATATATCCCACTTATACAAAGTGCTGAGAACATAATTGCACCTCCATTTTCATACTGCAATTATATGCACATATTTTTTAAAAGTGCCTGACCCTATATAATTTTATTTTATTGCTCACATTTAGCATCAAAAGCTGTTATAGTTGCCAAAGTATCTCCTAATTGTGTAAAAAATGTTGCTAAAACAGCTATTTCTTCATCTGATTTGTCTTTTGCTATTGTACATGCTAATGCTGAAATAAATGTTACAAATTCACATGAATTCAATATTTATCACCTCTATTTTGATATTGAATTATATGCAATAAGAAAATTAAGGTTCTTATTTTTGAATCGCTATTGATTTCATATCACAATTTTGATATAATTTGTCCATACTAAAAAAGGAGGTATTTTTATGGCTTTAATTAGACCTTGTGCAGATTTAAGAAATAATTATAATGAAATTTCAAGAATTTGCCACGAAACTAGAGAACCTATGTATATTACTAAAAATGGAACAAATGATTTAGTTGTTCTAAGCGATGAAGCTTATGAAACTTTTGTTAAGATTAATCAAGAAACAGAGGAAGAAAGAATTGAAAGGCTTGTTTCTGAGCATTTTGATAAACAGTACGCAACTTTTGAAGAATTTCAAAAGGCAATATGGGACAAAGTGGAACAAGCTTTAAAGGATGTGGAGGAAGGAAATTATTGTACTATGGAAGAAGCTATGGAAGAATTGGAGAAAGAATATGGACTATCAAGAGAATAAAAAATATAAAATCATATGGCTTAATAGTTTTAAATATGAATTAAGCCATATATACAATTATTTATCCAGAACTTTAAAGGAACCTTCCCTAGCAAACAAATTCCATAATAAAGTATTCAAATTTATATCCACGTTATCTTATTTTCCAGAAAGATATCAAAAAATTTTTCCCGATAAAAATATTCGAAGAATTCCAATAGACAAATATGTAATTCTATATACGGTAAATCATAATACTCGGGCAAATTTTTATCTTACATATTTTCCATAGCAGTCAAAATTATTTTAATCTATTATAAAATCAAATTTATTTTAATAAACTTTCGTATTTAATCATTTTTATTATTTTAATTCATACTTTTAAAAGAGGTGAATTATGAAATTTATATCAAACTGTATCAAAGGAATCGCAATCGGCTCAGGAGCCATATTACCAGGTATAAGTAGTGGTGTACTCTGTGTAGTTTTTGGAATATATGAAGAATTATTAGACCACATATTAAACTTCTTTTCAGACATAAAAAAACACGCAAAATTCCTACTTCCAATCTTCATTGGAGCTGGTATTGGTGTTCTAATTTTCAGCAATATATTAAATCAATTACTATATCAATTTCCTATACAAACAAAATCAATTTTCATAGGGCTCATATTAGGCAGTATTCCAACACTTTTTAAAGATGTCAACACAAAATACAAATTTAAACTGCACTACCTTTTATACACGATTGTAGCATTTACTTGTGGAATTTTTTTAGTTATTTTAGAAAAAAATATTGCTATTAACTCCACTATTGATAGCATTACTCCGCTATATCTTGCCATTTCAGGATTTGCTATGTCTGTTGGTGTTGTAGTGCCTGGCGTAAGTAGCACGATAATCTTAATGCTATTTGGTATCTATTCTATATATTTATCAGCTGTTTCTTCTTTGCATTTTGCAATACTTATTCCTTTGGGAATTGGACTAATTTTAGGGTGTATTGTATGGATGAAACTTACTAAATTTTTCTTTGAGCATTTTTATGTTCAAACATTTTACACTATTATTGGATTTAGCCTTGGTTCTATATTTGTTTTGATTCCTAATGTTAATCTTGATTTGAATGGTATTATTTGTTTATTGTGTATTTGGCTCGGATTTAAAATAGGGTGTTTTTGGGGACAGTCCTAAAAAACACCCTATTTAGAAAACATTTTTTAGTTATAGCTATTAAAAAAATTGGTGTTTTTAAGGTCTGTCCCCAAAAACACCCTAAAACACCATTCTTTATTTCTTTCTTCTTAATATCCAATCTTTTTCACATTTAATTGGTAATTTCATCTTAACTTGTTGTCCTTTAACACCTGGACTTACTTCATTTATTTCTTCATTTGTCTCTACATCATAAAGTTTTTCTATTTTAAATTCTATTGGCTCAATTTTGTTTGGAACTATAATTTCTAAACTATCTCCTACTGAAAGTTTATTCTTAATTTCTATTATAGAAATATCTTCATTCCATTCCACTACTTTTCCGCCAAATTCGTAATTTTCATTATATTGTCTTCCACTATATTCTTGAATATCTTTATTATTTCTATCATTAAAATAAAATGTTGTTAATCCTCTTGTTTTTACTTTTTCTAGTTCTTTTAAATATTTTGTATAATCATAATTTGATGGGTCTTTTTTGTAGTCATCAATTGCATTTCTATAAGCATTTATTACACTTGCTAGATAATATTCTGTTTTAAGTCGTCCTTCTATTTTTAAACTGTCTACTCCCATTTCAATTATTTCTGGAATTTCTTTTATCAAGCATAAATCCTTTGATGAAAATATACTTGTTCCATATTCATTTGTTTCGATCGGCATATATTCCCCTGGATTGTTTTTTTCTTCTGCATATAGATTATATGACCACCTACAACTTTGGGCACAGTCTCCTAGGTTTGCACTTCTGCAAGATAAGAAATCACTTAGAAAACATCTTCCTGAATATGCAAAACATATTGCCCCATGTACAAATATCTCTATTTCCATGTCTTCTGGCTTATTTTCCATAATATATTTTAGCTGTTCTTTGTTCATTTCTCTTGCCATAATCATTCTTTTTGCACCATTTTTGCGCCAAAAGTTCGCTGAGTGCATACTTACTATGTTTGCTTGTGTGCTTACATTTATTGCTACACTTGGAGCGTATTGTTTTAAAATTTCCATTACTCCACCATCTGCTGCTATAATTCCGTCTGGCTTTAATTCTTCTAATTTTTTTGCCATTTCTATTATTTCTTCATATTTTTCGTCCCAAGCAAAGATATTTAATGTTACATATACTTTTTTTCCTATACTATGTGCGTATTTTATTGTATTTTCTAGGTCATCATCTTTCATATCTGCTCTTGTTCTAAGTGATAATGATGATGTTCCCGCATATACTGCGTCTGCTCCATATAAAAATGCAATTTTTGCTTTTTCAAATGATCCTGCTGGTGCTAACAATTCTACTTCTTTCATTATTTACTTCTCCTATCTATTGTTTCAAAGATGTGTCCCAAAGTGGACAAAATGTCCAAAAGGAAACGTCCCCAATGGACATTATATCTTGATTTTGCTCTATTGTCAATCCAATTTGATTTATGTTTACTTTTGTGTTTGTAGGTTTGTCAAACATATGTCACACTTTATTTAAAAATATATACTTTGAAA
>CAOPES010000018.1 GCA_948502395.1 uncultured Clostridia bacterium
TAGGAGAAGAGAAAACAAAAGATATAATTGATAAATTAGAAAGGTCAGGTGATAAGGAAATGATAATAGAAGTTATAAAAAAGGATAGAGAACAGCAATGGAAAAAAGGAAGGCAAGAAGGCGAAAGGATTGGAGAAAAGCGTGGCGAAAAATTAGGAATAACCAAAGCAATAACGCAAATAGTAAAAGAGATGTTACAAAAGCAAATGAGTGACAAAGACATAATGGACATAGTAAAAATAGACCAAAAGAAGTTAGAAAAACTAAAAATGGCATAAAATAAATAAAAAATAAGCCTAGAAAACTGAAATAAATTTTCTAGGCTATTACTTGTTGACGTAAAGCCTTTCTGAAAAGTAAAATGATAATAAATTAAAGATAGAAAGGTTGATAAAATAAAAATGAGTAAAAATAAATTAAACAAAGGAATTACATTAATAGCATTAGTAATAACAATAATTGTGCTATTAATACTTGCAGGAGTAGCAATAGCAACACTAACAGGAGATAATGGAATATTAACAAAAGCAGTTGAAGCAAAAGACAAAACAGAAACAGCAAAAGAAACAGAAGAGCAAATGTTAGAATTGTTAGAAAAACAACTAAATGAAGAAGGAAAAATTACAGTATCAGCATTAAAAGTAGGAGACTATGTAAAATATGGAGACAAATTAACAGCCCAAACTTATGTAACAAAAGAAAATGAAGAGCCAGATACAGGATATGAAACATCACAAACATTTAACACAAATACAACAACATTGTGGAGAGTTATAAATAAAAAAGCAAATGGAGATGTGGAAATAGTAGCAGTTAATAATACTTTATCAAGTGACGGAACTACTGGTTTATATTTAAAATCTCAAAATGGATTTTTAAATGCTGAGACAATATTAGATAACTTATGTTCAAAGTTATACTCCAATCCAGCATATGGAACAGCAAGAAGTATAAATGTTGATGATATAAATAATTTAACAGGGTTTAATCCTGAGACAGATGCAACAAACTATAATAAGGCATATACTTATACATCAGGTGGACCATTTTGGGACAAAAATACAAATATTTTTAGAAATGCGACAACAGAAAACCCTATAACAGTAGATAATACGTACTATTATTATACAGTTAATAAAAATATACCACTATATGCCACACTAATAGAAGAAACAAAAACTTATACAGGAGATCATAGCGAAGAGAATTACTCAATGTTTTATTGGTTAGCTTCTCATGGCGTGCGTGCGCGTGATGACGCCTCGGACTTTGTTGTGCGCATCGTAGCCAGCGGAGATGTTGACGGGTGGCTTTTGTTCCTTGCTGATATTTACGGTTATACCATTGAGCGTGCACGTGCCTGTGCAGTCCGTCCAATTGTAACATTAAACTCTAATGTTCAACTAGACACAAGTGATGTAGCAAAAGACGGAAGTGAGCAATCAAAAGCTTGGATATTAAAATAATAATTAAAGAATTGCCAAAAAGATAATGAACTTTTTTGGCAGTTTTTTTATTTATTGTATTGACGTTATGCGTCAAGTTGTATAAAATATAAATATGAATAACAGAAATAAAAATGTAAATACTAAAAAAGAGAAGTAAGGTATACTTGTTGACGTAATGTGAATGCAAAGTATAAAATTTAGTAAACAAAAGAAGGGAGAATTTTAGAAAAATGAAACAAAACAACGGAATTACACTAATAGCATTAGTAATAACAATAATTGTGCTATTAATACTTGCAGGAGTAGCAATAGCGACACTAACAGGAGATAATGGAATATTAAAAAAAGCAGTGCAAGCAAAAGATGCAACAAGGGGCGGAGAAGTAAAAGACTACGTAAGAATGGCGGTAGCAGAAAATACAATGGCAGATAATACAAATGGAACAAGAAAAACAAGAGCAGAAGTAATTTCAGAATTAGAAAAACAAGGAAAATTAACAGCAGAAGAAGTAACAACGCTAGCAGATGTAGATGTAATAACAATAGGTGGAATTCAAATTAATTTTGGAGAATTATTTACATTAGTAGACATGTATGATAAAGCAATAGCAGATAATTGTACAAACGAAGACGGAAATTGTACAAATAAAAGACATTTACACATAGGTGATTATGTGGATTACAAAAATCCGACATCAGGGAGTAAAAGGGCAAATGCAGTAGATACAGGATATGGTACAGACCAAATATATGAAGCATCTGAGAACAACTTAAATTGGAGAGTATTAGGAAAAGATACTGCAACTGGTGGAATAAAATTAATATCAGGAAGACCAATGAAAAGCAATAACTCAGAAACAGACCCATATTTACATTTGTATGGAGCAAAAGGATATATAAATGCAGAAACAGTATTAAATGATTTATGTAGTTTATACACAACACAGTATGGAACAGCAAGAAGTGTAAATATAGATGATATAAATGAAATAACAGGAGTAACAACAGAAGAAAAAATTAAAGAAATTAATAAAGCTACAATTTGGTGGGGAGATATACAATATAATGAACCATATAATATTGAAAATCAATATACACCACAAAGTTGGTTAAATGGAATGCAACGAACAACAGTGTCAGGAATAGTCAGCAATTATTTATATGCAATAAATTCAGGAGAAGAGCCAGAAATAACGATGGCAAATACAAGAGTATATGATATGTTATTTAATAATATAGATAAAGCACATTATTGGTTAGCTTCTTGTTGTGTATTAGCAAGCTCTGATGTCGCTCAGTTTGCTGTTCGTGATATTTCTATAAGAAGAGAGAGTGCTTGTGTAGGATCATTTGGTATTTTTAGTTCAGCTAATGAGATAGAAAAGGGAATTACAAGACGGAGTACGTCCTGTAATATCGTTAAAATCTAGTATAACAGAGAATGAAATACCAAAAATAGCAGACAAAACAGAAGAAACATGGAATTTTTAAGAAATACAAATTGCCAAAAGAGATGATTAACTTTTTTGGCAGTTTTTTTATTTGCAAAATTGACGTTATGCGTCAGTCTGTATAAAATATAAATGAGAATAACAGAAATAAAAATGTAAATACTAAAAAATAGAAATAAGGTATACTTGTTGACGTAATGTGAATGTAAAGTATAAAATTTAGTAAACAAAAGAAGGGAGAAATTTAAAAAAATGAAACAAAACAAACGGAATTACACTAATAGCACTAGTAATCACAATAATTGTGCTGTTAATCCTTGCAGGAGTAGCAATAGCGATGCTAACAGGAGATAATGGAATATTAACAAAAGCCACAAGTGCAAAGGAAAAAACAGAAAGAGCAGAAATAATAGAAAATGCGAAATTGGATATATTAGGAATTCAAGCAGATAAAAACGGAAAGCTTACAACAGGGCAATTAAAGGGAATATTAAATAAATATTTCAAAGATGTACCAGAAGAAATAACAGCAGAAAATATGGCAACTTTGGAATTAAAAACAAAAGACGGAAAACATACAATAAAAGTATCTGAGATTTATAGTGGAAGTCTATCAGATATGAAAAATGTAACAGAATTAAAAGTAGGAGATTACGTGAAATATGGAGATAAATTGACTTCTCAAACCTATGTAACAAATTCAAATGGAGAGCCAGACACAGGATATGAAACATCACAAACATTTAACACAAATACAGCAACATTGTGGAGAGTTATAAATAAAAAAGCAAATGGAGATGTGGAAATAGTAGCAGTTAATAATACTTTATCAAGTGACGGAACTACTGGTTTATATTTAAAATCTCAAAATGGATTTTTAAATGCTGAGACAATATTAGATAACTTATGTTCAAAGTTATACTCCAATCCAGCATATGGAACAGCAAGAAGTATAAATGTTGATGATATAAATAATTTAACAGGGTTTAATCCTGAGACGAGCGAATGGGGAGATAAAGAGTACTATTTAAATAATAGAACGAAGACTTATACATCAGGTGGACCATTTTGGGATAAAAATACAAATACTTTTACGAATGCGACAACAGAAGAGCCTATAACAGTAGATAATACGTACTACTATTATACAGTTAATGAAAATATACCACTATATGACACACTAATCGAAGAGTCAAAAACTTATACGGGAGATTATAGCGAAGAAAATTACCCAATGTTCTATTGGCTGGCTTCTTGTAGCGTTGGTGCATATGTTGACCACTCAAATTTCCATGTGCGCTTTGTGGACGGCGGAGGTATTGGAGACAGGTATTTGTTCTGCGGTCGAACCAATGGTAGTACTGTTGAGCGTGCGTATGCATGTGCAATCCGCCCAATTGTAACACTAAACTCTAATGTTCAATTAGACACAGGTGACGCAACAAAAGACGGTAGTGAAGAAGCAAAGGCTTGGATATTAAAATAATAATAAAAGAATTGCAAAAATA
>CAOPES010000019.1 GCA_948502395.1 uncultured Clostridia bacterium
TATAAATTCTGTGTTAACACTTTTGTACTATATCAGATTTTATATACTTTTTCAACATTTTTATTCAATTTTCTTCAACTTTTCATCGACAATTTTCGACATTGCTATAATGAGACATGCTTTTTATATTCTAGAACTGCCAAAAAGTTCGTTATCTCTTTTGACAATTTATACTTTCTATAAATTTCATGTTTCTTCTGTTTGGTCGGGTATTTTTGGTATTTCGCTTTCTGTAATGTTTACTTTTAATGTTAATACTGGTCTTACAGCATAACAAGCATCAATTCCATTTCCAGTACTTGAAGTAAATATAGTACGATTAACTAATCCAACACCTTGTTCATTTTCTCTTATTATACTAATATAGAAATTAGCACATACAAATTTAAGATTTAGATTCACTCCATGTGTTGCTAACCAATATGCGTCTTCTCCATTATCAGAATTTACACTATCAAATAGCATATTATATGCTCTTGTGTTTGTTACTCTTACTATTGGGTCTTCTCCCGAATTTACAGTATAAGCATACCCATCTACTGTCGTAGATATTATAGTTTGTGGATTTCCATCTAAGTAACTTTCTGGCGTATACTGATTTTCAAGGTTATATGTCTCTCCATATTGCATATCTCCCCACCAAGTTGGGCCTTTATTAAACTCTTTAATTTTTTCTTCTGTTGTTATTCCTGTTATCTCATTTACATCATCCCTATTTACACTTCTTGCTGTTCCATACTGTGTTGTGTATAAACTACATAAATCATTTAATACTGTTTCTGAATTTAAATAACCTTTTGCTCCACACAAGTGTAAATATGGATCTGTTTCTGAGTTATTGCTTTTCATCGGTCTTCCTGAAATTAATTTTATTCCACCTGTTGTACTATCTTTTCCTAGTACTCTCCAATTTAATTGGTTCTTTGATGCTTCATAAACTTGATTACTTGTATATCCTGTTTTTTCTTTTTCTGCTGTTTTAACACCTGATGTTGGATTTTTGTAATCCACGTAATCTCCTATGTGTAAATGTCTTTTATTTGTACAAGTTCCATCTTTGTTTGTGCAATTATCTGCTATTGCTTTATCATACATGTCTACTAATGTAAATAATTCTCCAAAATTAATTTGAATTCCACCTATTGTTATTACATCTACATCTGCTAGCGTTGTTACTTCTTCTGCTGTTAATTTTCCTTGTGTACTTAATTCTGAGATTACTTCTGCCCTTGTTTTTCTTGTTCCATTTGTGTTATCTGCCATTGTGTTTTCTACTAGTGCCATCTCTACGTACTCTTTTACTTCTCCGCCCCTTGTTGCGTCTTTTGCTTGCACTGCTTTTGTTAATATTCCATTATCTCCTGTTAGTGTTGCTATTGCTACTCCTGCAAGTATTAATAATACTATAATTGTGATTACTAGTGCTATTAGCGTAATTCCGTTTGTTTTGTTTCATTTTTCTAAAATTCTCCCTTCTTTTGTTTACTAAATTTTATACTTTACATTCACATTACGTCAACAAGTATACCTTACTTCTCTTTTTTAGTATTTACATTTTTATTTCTTATAATTTGATGCATAACAAAAAAAACTGCCAAAAAAGTTAATCATCTCTTTTGGCAATTCCTTTATTATTATTTTAATATCCAAGCTTTTGATTGCTCACTTCCGTTTTTTGTTGCATCACTTGTGTCTAGTTGAACATTAGAATTTAAAGTTACAATTGGACGAACTGCACAGCCCCCCTCATACTTACTAGCTCCACCATAAACATTACTATCAAATAAGTTCCAGTTTCCCACAATACCACGGCTCACATGACGCACATTAAAATATGAAGAATCTTCATATGCATGCATGCTACGAGAAACCAACCAATAAAACATTGGATAATTCGTTTCACTATAATCTCCTGTATAAGTTTTTGTTTCTTCTATTAGTGTGTCATATAGTGGTATATTTTTATTAACTGTATAATAATAGTACGTATTATCTACTGTTATAGGGTTTTCTGTTGTCGCATTTCTAAAAATATTTGTATTTTTGTCCCAAAATGGTCCACCTGATGTATAAGTATATGCCTTATTATAGTTTGTTGCATCTGTCTCAGGATTAAACCCTGTTAAATTATTTATATCATCAACATTTATACTTCTTGCTGTTCCATATGCTGGATTGGAGTATAACTTTGAACATAAGTTATCTAATATTGTCTCAGCATTTAAAAATCCATTTTGAGATTTTAAATATAAACCAGTAGTTCCGTCACTTGATAAAGTATTATTAACTGCTACTATTTCCACATCTCCATTTGCTTTTTTATTTATAACTCTCCACAATGTTGTTGTATTTGTGTTAAATGTTTGTGATGTTTCATATCCTGTATCTGGCTCTTCATTTTCTTTTGTTACATAAGTTTGGGCTGTTAATTTGTCTCCATATTTTACATAGTCTCCTACTTTTAATGCTGATACTGTAATTTTTCCTTCTTCATTTAGTTGTTTTTCTAACAATTCTAACATTTGCTCTTCTGTTTCTTTTGCTGTTTCTGTTTTGTCTTTTGCTTCAACTGCTTTTGTTAATATTCCATTATCTCCTGTTAGTGTTGCTATTGCTACTCCTGCAAGTATTAATAGTACAATTATTGTTATTACTAGTGCTATTAGCGTAATTCCGTTTGTTTTGTTTCATTTTTCTAAAATTCTCCCTTCTTTTGTTTGCTATTGATATTTTATCGTTTATTCAAGAATTACGTCAACATCTATTCCGTTAAATAACTTTTGTGTATATTATATATAAAAAATTATCCTAGAATTTGTATCTTCTAAGATAATTTCTTTTATTATATTTATTTCATTATACCATTTTTAATTTTGCTAATTTTTTTGAGTCTATTTTGGTTATTTTCATTATTTGTTCATCACTTAAATTGTTATTTATCATTTCTTTTACCATTTGTGTTATTGCTTTGGTTATTCCTAATTTTTCGCCACGTTTTTCTCCACGCTTTTCTCCAATCCTTTCGCCTTCTTGCCTTCCTTTTTTCCATTGCTGTTCTCTATCCTTTTTTATAACTTCAATTATCATTTCCTTATCACCTACTCTTTCCAATTTATCAATTATATCTTTTGTTTTCTCTTCTCCCAAAGTTTGATTAT
>CAOPES010000020.1 GCA_948502395.1 uncultured Clostridia bacterium
GATTTTTATTAAAATTTGTCAAAAAACTCATCGCAAAATACGACAAATTTCGACAATTGAATAAATAATTTTAGCTTAGATAATTAAGAAAAAATTATACAAATATATTTGTTTCTTTGTATAACTTTTCTCTTTTTAAATTATCGTTCACATTTTGTTTTTGTATATATATTCTTATACTTGGCAATTTGTCAGTCGAAATAACTTTATTCTGCTACTAACACAAAATCCTTACCTTGTGGCTTAAACTTTATATCATTTTTTAGATGAGCTACTGGTCGAACTCCATAAATGTAAGAATTGTTAAAATTGATATCACCGCTACAATATACATACAATATACTGTTACTGCCATTAGCAGACGGAGAAGCCAACCAATATCCATAACAATTGTTGTATACAGTTCTGTGTGGGTAATATAGAATGTCTTGATAACCATCTTTTACACTCATTACATCAGAACCTATATATGTGCTTGTTGCTTCATTTGTTGTCCCTATATAGTATCCTGTTGAACTTGCTTTATTACAATATAACTTATCTGCTGTATTTGTTTCTGTTGTATATTTTTTATTCCAACTTGCTATCCACATTTCTAGTGTTGGACTTCCTATTACGTTATTTGCATCTGCCCACCTTGTGTCTCTAAATGTCTCCCATTTACTTGCATCTAATAAACACGCTGTCATTTTATAATTATCATTACTTTTTGTGAATGATGCTTCTTGATTTAGCATAAATCTATTTGCTATTGCTGTATCTATACTTGTTACTTTAAAGTCACTACTGCTGTCCCAATAAATATTATAACTTCCATTGTCTGCAAATCCTAAACTTGTTTTTTGACTTACTAACTTACTTACTGGTACATAATCACTCGCTATTAAGTATATATCATTCCCTTCTGCATAAAATACTTTCCACTCTACATCTAAATCTACTTGATTTCCTTCTACATCTGTTACTTTTAGTGAATCTCCATAATTTAATACTTTTCCTTCTGTTACTTTCTTAAAAGTATCAGGGTTTGTTGCTATATCTTCTGCTTCTATTAGCTCTGCTGATTCTGTTGCCCCTGCAAGTTCAACATTTCCACTTGCATCTATTGTAATCGTTTGTCTATCCAATGTTACTGTTATTGGAAATGTATCTCCTTCTACTACTGCTTCTGGGATATTTTTGTTAACATTAGATTTTAGTGTATCAATATCTAGTGTTCCATTTTCTCCATAACTTCCCATTACTTCTATTTGTATTCTTTCCTTTGCACTTGCTTTTTCTGTATTCTCTTTTGCAGTAACTACTTTTGTTAATATTCCATTATCTCCTGTTAACGTTGCAATTGCCACTCCTGCAAGTATTAGAAGTACAATTATCGTTATTACTAGTGCTATTAGCGTAATTCCATTCATTTCATTCTGTTCCATTTTTCTAAAATCCCCTTTCTTTTGTTTACTAAAATTTTATACTTCATGCACACATTACGTCAACAGTTGTTCCATTAAATAATTTTTGTGTATACTATATACAAGGAAAATGACATTGTCACCTTTTCTTTGAGTTTTCGAATGTAATAAAAAAATCCCGAAAGAAATACCATTGTGACTTTTTTAACTTTCCTATAACATAAAAAAATTATCTTAGAATTTATATTTTCTAAGATAATTTCTTGTTCTATTTATTTTCTTTTAATTTTTCAATTTCTTCTTTTGTTAATCCTGTAACTTTTGCTATTATTTGAATATCAACTTTTTCTTTTAACATATTTTTAGCATTTTCTATATTTTTTAATTTTGCACCTTCTTCTAGCCCTTTCTCTCTTGCTGTTCTCATACCTGTATTATAATCCCAAATCGCTCTTTGCCTTGATATGTACAAATTCCATTCCTTTTCATCCATACTCATTTGGTCGATTATAT
>CAOPES010000021.1 GCA_948502395.1 uncultured Clostridia bacterium
AAACAAAAGATATAATTGATAAATTAGAAAGGTCAGGTGATAAAGAAATGATAATTGAAGTTATAAAAAAGGATAGAGAACAACAATGGTTAAAAGGAAAGCAAGCTGGAAGGCAAGAAGGCGAAAGGATTGGAGAAAAGCGTGGAGAAAAACGTGGAGAAAAATTAGGAATAACCAAAGCAATAACGCAAATGGTAAAAGAAATGATAAATAACAATTTAAGTGATGAACAAATAATGAAAATAGCCAAAATAGACCCAAAAAAATTAGCAAAATTGAAAATGGTATAAAATAAAACAATAAAAATAAAGCCTAGGGAACTAAAACAATTTTCCTAGGCTATTACTTGTTGACGTAAAGCCATTCTGAAAAGTAAAATAATAATAAACTAAATGTAGGAAGGTTGATAAAAATGAGCAAAAATAAATTAAACAAACGGAATTACCTTAATAGCACTAGCAATCACAATAATTGTGCTACTAGTACTTGCAGGAGTGGCAATAGCGACACTAACAGGAGATAATGGAATATTAACAAAAGCAGTGCAAGCAAAAGATGCAACAAGGGGTGGAGAAGTAAAAGAGTACGTAGAAATGGCAATAGCAGAAAATACAATGGCAGATAACACAAATGGGACAAGAAGAACAAGGGCAGAAGTAATTTCAGAATTAGAAAAACAAGGAAAATTAACAGCAGAAGAAGTAACAATGCTAGCAGATGTAGATGTAATAACAATAGGTGGAATTGAAATTAATTTTGGAGAATTATTCACATTAGTAGACATGTATGACAAAGCAATAGCAGATAATTGTATAAATCAAGACGGAAATTGTACAAATAAAAGACATTTGCATATAGGAGATTACGTGGATTACAAAAATCCAACATCAGGTGTTAAAACAGCAGAAAAAGAAAAAACAGGATATACAAGTAATCAAGTTTATGAAGCATCAAAGAACCAATTAAATTGGAGAGTACTAGGAAAAGATAGTACAACAGGTGGAATAAAATTAATTTCAGGAAGACCAATGAAAAGCAACAATTCAGAAACAGATCCATATTTACACTTGTATGGAGCGAAAGGTTATTTAAATTCAGAGACAGTATTAAATGATTTATGTAGTTTATACACAACACAGTATGGAACAGCAAGAAGTATAAAACAAAAAGATATTGATGAAATAACAGGAGTAACAACAGATGAAAAAATAAAAGAAGTAAATATAGATAAATATTATGGAAATAAGCAATATGGCGACACATATAGTTTTGATAACCAATATACACCACAAAGTTGGTTAAATGAAAAGCAACAAACTACGGTTTCAGGAACTATAAATGGATATTATTATAGCATAAATTCAAAGGTTGAAGAGGATGCGCCAGCAGTTACGTTATCAAATACAAGAATATATAATATGTTATTTAATAATATTGAATATCAACAAGGAGCATCATATTGGCTTGCTTCATGCGGTGTTCGTGCAGGTTTAGGATATGCTTATTTCGGCCCTGGAATGGTTCGTATAGGAGACAATGCTACTCGTACAGGTG
Source organism: uncultured Clostridia bacterium (assembly GCA_948502395.1). GTDB lineage: Bacteria > Bacillota > Clostridia > TANB77 > CAG-508 > CAG-269. The sequence continues at coordinate 1,555 of CAOPES010000021.1, forward strand.
CTTATTCTCTGTTTGATTCGCGCGGAAATAATGGTATCGTTTGGGCCAGTGTACGCCCAGTAATATCACTAAAATCTGGTATTACAGAGAATGAAATACCAAAAGTACCAGACAGAACAGAAGAAACATGGAATTTTTAAAAAATACAAATTGCCAAAAGATATAATGAACTTTTTGGTTGTTTTAGAATATAAAAAGCATGTCTTATTATAGTAATGTCGAATTTTGTCGATGAAAAGTTGAAGAAAATTGAATAAAAATATTGAAAAAGTATATAAAAT